>CAVWSA010000001.1:0-19291 GCA_963757545.1 uncultured Actinomycetes bacterium
GTACAGTCAACTCTGCGAGATAACGGAGCCGCTTGCTCTGCCCGCCCGCCTGGCACGATCGTTCATGGGCGGCGCTGAAGATCGCTGCCGACAGGCAAGGGGGGATCCGATGGCTGACGTACTATCCTGGAATTCACTGGCGTGGGTGAGAAGGAGTACCGGGCGGTCAACAGCGAGCTCGGCATCGACCCGGAGACGGGCCAGGGGAACTGGCCGCCCGGGATGCTGGCGCACGCGGCCGGCGTTGCGGATGACGGCTCGTTCGTCGTCACGGAGGTGTGGGCGTCCCAGGCGGATCAGGCGGCGTTCATGGAGGCACGGCTGGGCGCCGCGCTGGGCGCGGGCGGCATTACCGCCATGCCGAACATCCGCTGGGTGCCAGCGCTCGCGTACCACACGCCGGGGGCCTGAGCGACTCGGCGGGCGGGCCACCGGTAACCGGCGGCCCGCCCGCCGAGTCAGGCCAGGGCGGCCGGGCCGCGCTTGGCCATCTGCGCGGCGATGATGGCCCGCTGCACCTCGCTGGTGCCTTCCCAGATCCGCTCGACGCGCAGTTCCCGGTAGAAGCGCTCGGCCACGTTCTCCCGCATGTAGCCGCGGCCGCCGAAGACCTGCACGGCCCGGTCGGCCACCCGGCCGGCCATCTCCGAGGCGTACAGCTTGGCCATCGAGCACTGCGCGTGGGCGATCTTGACGTCGTTGCCCCGGTCGATGCCGCGCGCGGTCTCGTAGACCAGGGACCGGGCCGCGAACAGCTCGGTCAGGCTGTCGGCCAGCATCGCGGCCACCGTGCCGAACTCGCTGATCGGCGGCCGGACCTGCCGCTCGGCGGCAAACGTGGTCATCTCGCTGGTCAGCCGCTCGGCCGCGCCCAGGCAGCGGGCGGCCACCATCAGCCGCTCGAAGCGGAACCACTCGTAGGCGAACGTCATCCCGTCGCCCTCGGCACCGATCAGGTGGCGGCCGGCACCCGGACGTCGGCGAACTCGACGATCGGGTGGTGGTGGCTGATCGTGTGTGCGTAGGCCGGGTTGCGCAGCACGGTCACTCCCGGGCTGGGCAGGTCGACCAGGAACATGGCGTGCTCCCCGGCATGCGGCCCGTCGGCCAGCACGCCCTGGAAGAACGCGAAGTCCGCCGTGTTGTACGACGTCACGTGCCACTTGACGCCGTTCAGCAGGTAGTCGTCCCCACCCCCGCCCGCCTCCCCTCCCTCTCCCCCCGCACCCGGCGGGCGGTCGCCGTCAGGCGGCCGACATCGAGCCGGCCCCTTCCTCGGTGATCGCGTAGCACTCCTCGCGCTGCCCGGCGATGGCCGGCCGGACGAACTGCTCGATCTGGTACGGGGTCGCGATGGGCGGCAGCCAGGACGGCGGCGTGGCGGCCACCCAGCCGAGCGCGTTCGTCACCCGGCCCATCTGCTCCTGGACCAGGGCCACCTGGAGCATGCTGCACCCGCCGCCACCGAGTCCGGCGGGCATGTTGGTGGCGTACAGGCCGAGTTCGCGGGCCCGCTTGGCGTGCCCGGCGGTCACGTCGGGCGGCAGTTCGCCGCCGTCCATCTCGGCCGTGACCTCGAACGGGATCAGCTCGTCCGCAAACGACGCGCCCGCTCCTGGATGGCCAGGTCCTCGTCCGACAACCCGTACACGCCGCCACTCCGATCCGCCTGGCCAGGGCGCACCCGCGCCGCGGCCCCACCCAACCTTGACTGACTGTTCAGTTTAGGCAAGAATCGGGCTCGTGCCAATGCCCTCCACTGGCCAGCCGACCCGCCGCGGACGTCGTCGTCGTGGGCGGCGGGACGGTGGGCGCCTGGTGCGCCTACTTCCTGCGCCGGGACGGCCTCCGGGTCACCCTGATCGAGAAGGGCATGCTCGGCCAGGGTGCCAGCAGCCGGGCGGCCGGCGTGGTGCGGGCCCAGGGCGGCACCCCCGAAGCGGTCCGGCTGGCGCACTGGACGCAGCGCTTCTACCAGCGCCAGCGGGACGAGATCGGCATCGACTCCGGGTTTGTCGCCCAGGGATACCTGCTGCCCTGCTTCACCGAGTCCGAGGTCCCGGTGGCCCAGCAGCGGATGGCCATGCAGAACTCGCTGGGCCTCGATGTGGAGTGGCTGAGCCCGGACGAGGTGGACGAGCGTAACCCGACGCTGGCCCCGGGCCAGACGCTGGGCGGCACGTTCTACGCGGCCGACGGCTACCTCATCCCCACCCGGAACGTGACCGCCTACGCGGTGGCCCTGGCCACCAGCGGGGTGGACGTGCGCGAGCGGGTCCGGTTCCACGGGCTGATCCGCGCGGCCGGCCGGGTCACCGGCGTGCAGACCAGCGCGGGGCCGATCCCGGCCGGCTCGGTGGTGCTGACCGGCGGGCCCAAGCTGGCCGAGGTCGGCCGGCTGGCCGGGCTGCGCATCCCGGTCGGCGGCGCCCGGCACCAGGTCGCGGTGACCGAGCCGCACCCGGACCTGCACCCGTCCCGGGTGCCGATGGTCTTCGACCTGGCCGCCGGGCTGTACTGGCGGCCCGAGGAAGGCGGCCTGCTGTTCGGGATGAGCAACCCCGGGGAGCGGCCCGGCTGGGCGCATGCGGTGGATGAGACGTACCTGGCCCGGATGCGGGCCCGGCTGCGCCAGCTGGTGCCGGTGACCACCGGGCTGGGGCTGCGCCGGGTGTGGGCGGCCACCATCGAGTACACCCCGGACCACCTGCCGATCATCGGCCCGGCGCTTGGCCCGGACGGCGCCCCGTGCCCGGGGTGACCGTGGCCTCGGCCTGCGGGCACGGCATGATGTCGGGCCCCGGCGTCGCCCGGGCCGCGGCCGACCTGGTGCGCACCGGTTTCACCGACGTGGTGGACACGGTCGGCCTGGGCCTGGACCGGTTCGACGAGCAGGGCCGCAGCAAGCTGATCGCCGACCCGATCGCGCTGCCCTTCCCGGAGCAGGCCTACCCCGACCTGGCCCCGGGCCAGCTGACCATCCCGTGATCCGAGAGCACTGGAGCACTGGATCCAAGAGCTCTGGCCCGCCATCGAGAGGACCGAACCGCACCATGACCGAAACCATGCCGGTGACCCCGTTCCTGTCCGCCGCCGCGCTGCACGGCGAACTGGAGGACTGGGGCCCGCTCGCCGAGGCGACGGGTGAGCCGATGCACACGTCCGGCGTCACCACCTGGGCCGACGGCGACCTGGAGGTAGGTGTCTGGGAATGCACCCCAGGCCCGTCCTACTGGAAGCTGGAGACCAACGAGGCCATCCACATCGCGTCCGGCCGGATGACGGTCACCCCGGACGGCGGCGAGCCGCAGGACATCGGCCCGGGGGACAGTGCTGTCTTCCCCCGCGGCTGGGCGGGCAGCTGGCAGATCCACGAGACGATCCGCAAGCTCTACGTCCTTTTCCTGAACGCCAGTACCGGGTAGCTGATCTTGGCGCGGCCCGGCGGCGTACCGTGCTGATCGGCCGCTCACGTCAGGAGACCCCGGGTGCGGCGGGCAGGGTGTGGCCGGCAGGGTGTGGCCGGCAGGGTGTGGCGGGCAGGGTGCCGCGGATGATGACCAGGGTCCGGTGGCCTGCCCGGTGGAGTTCGCGGGACACGCTGGTAAAGCCCGCGGCGTCCAGGCCGACGGCGAGCTGGCTGGCCGCTTCCTGGCTGAGGCCGTGCCCGCCAAGGCCCCGGGCGCCCGGCCTGACCAGCCGCTCGGCCAGCAGGATCCGCCCTCCGGGGGCGAGCACCCGGGCCGCTTCGGCCAGCCCAGCCGCCCGGTCCGGCCAGTGGTGCACCGAGCTGAGAGCCCACGCGACGGTGGCGCTCGCGTCGGGCAGCGGCAGCGCCTCGGCGCGCCCCTCGGTGAACGTGATGTTGGCCAGGCGGCGCCGCCTGGTGATCCACCGGCCAAGGCGCAGCATTTCCGGCGCCGGGTCGACCCCGGTCACGCTGGCGCACCGGCGGGCTGCGGTCCGCGCGGCGGCGCCGGGGCCGCAGCCGATGTTGACGACCCGGTCCTGCGGGGACAGGCCGGCCAGGTCGGCGACCGTGCGCGCGGCCGGGCCGCGGCCGACCGTCATTGACACGGCGGTGAGCAGGCCGTACCCGGCGCGGGCTGGGTTGCGGTGCTCAGTGGCGGCGGGCGGGCCAGCGGTGGAGCTGGCTGAGCGTGTTCCGCTCATGGTGATCATCTCTTTTAGCTTACTGACTAAGCTGCTCACTCACTAAGCAGTTTAACGCCTCGCTATACTGGGGTCAAATGATGCCCGTGGAACCGGATGTGATGGCAGCCGCGCTGCAGCGGTTCGGCCTGGAGCGGGACCGGCTGCGGGCCGGGCTGGCCAGCCAGGGCGGGATCAGCCCGGCGGACCTGGATACGCTCGAGCACCTGGAGGCCGATGGGCCGCTGACCCAGCGCCAGCTCGGCGAGCGGCTCTCGCTCACCTCGGGCGCGGTCACGATGCTGGTGGACCGGCTGGAACGGGCCGGCTGGGTCCGGCGCCGGCCCCATCCCACCGACCGCCGGTACGTTCTGGTCGAATTGTCGGAGGCGGCGGCCGCGCGCACCCCGCCCGCCCTGGCCGAATACCACGCCAGGATCCGGGCCCTGGCCCGCGGCGTGCCCGCCGAGCACCGGGCCGCGGTCTGCGGGTTCCTGGCCGCGGCGGCCGGGGCTGCGGCGACCGCGGCCAGCGAGCTACGGCGTGACTGAGACCGCGCAGGCGAGGCAGCGGACCAGGGCCGCTGCCGGGACGGATCGGGAGACCACGGGAGGAGCACGCTGATGGGGCAGAGCCGGGACGTGGTGGTGGTCGGCGGCGGGCACAACGGGCTGGTGGCCGCGGCGTACCTGGCCCGCAGCGGGCTGGACGTGCTGGTCTGCGAGCGGCGGCCGGTGCTCGGCGGCGCGGCGGTGAGCGAGCACCCGTTCGGCCCGGACTACACGGTGACCTCGCTGTCCTACGTGGTCTCGCTGCTGCCCCCGGCCCTGGTCAAAGACCTGGAGCTGACCAGGCACGGCTACCACGTCTACCCACAGGGCCCGTACTTCGCGCCCCGCGAGGACGGCCGTTACCTGCGGCTGCCCAGCGACCCGGCGGAGCGGCACGCGGAGATCGCCAAGTTCTCCAGCCAGGACGCGGACGCTTACCCACGGTACGAGGCCCACCTGGCGGAACTCGCCCGCGTGCTGGCCCCGATGCTGGACGAGATCCCGCCCCGGCTCGGCTCCCGCCGCCGCCGACCTGTGGCGGCAGGCGCTGCTGCTGCGCCACCTGCGCGGCCTGGACGAGCGCCGCATGGTGGATGTCACCCGGCTGATGGCGGCCAGCATCGCCGACCTGATCGAGGAGTATTTCGAGAGCGACGCGATGCTCGGCCTGCTCTCGGTGTCCGGGGTGATCGGCACCTGGGCCGGCCCGCGGTCGGCGGGCACCGCCTACGTGATGCTGCACCATCACATCGGCGACACCGGCGGCCAGGCTGGCGCCTGGGGCTTCCCGCGCGGCGGGATGGGCGGGGTGACCGGCGCACTGGCCGCGGCGGCCCGCTCATTCGGCGCCGAACTGCGCACCGGGGCCGAGGTGGCGCAGATCCGCACCCGGCCGGGCCGCGGGCCCGCGCCGTCGGTGGCCGGGGTCACCCTGGCCAGTGGCGAGGAGATCGACGCGGGCACGGTCATCACCACTGCGCACCCGCAGATCTCTTTCCTCCGGCTGCTCGACCCGGCCGTGTTGCCGCCGGGCTTTGTCGCTGAGATCCGGCGCTGGCAGACCCGCAGCGGCACGGTGAAGATCAACTTGGCCGTGGACCGGCTGCCGGTGTTCGCCAGCCACCCGGAGCCGGACCGGCAGATCCACGGGGGCACGATCGTGCTGGCGGAGAGCCTGGACGACATCGAGACCGCGTTCCAGCAGGCGGTCAGCGGCCAGCCGTCGGCGCGGCCGTTCGCCGACATCTGTATCCCGAGTGTGTTCGACGACTCGCTCGCCCCGCCCGGGCACCATGTCATGTCGATGTTCACCCAGTGGGTGCCGTCGGGCTACGCGGCCGCCCCGGACGAGGCGGAACTGGCCGCCTACGCCGACCGGGTGCTGGCCCGGATGGAGCGGGTCGCACCCGGCTTCACCAGCTCCGTGCTGCACCGGCAGGTGATCGGGCCGCACCAGATGCAGCAGGAGTACGGCCTGATCGGCGGGAACATCTTCCACGGCGAGCTCAGCCTGGGCCAGCTGTTCCACGCCCGTCCCGCGGCCGGCTATGCCGACCTGCGCACGCCGGTGGCTGGCCTGTACCAGGCTGGCTCGGCGACTCATGGTGGTGGCGGGGTGACCGGGATCCCGGGCCGCAATGTCGTGCACCAGGTCCTCGCCGACCGGCGCGCTGACCAGCTGCGCCGCCGGGCTGCGGCGCTGACCGCCGCGGCCCGCGGTGGCCGCCTCCGCAGCGGCGGTCCGCGGCCTTAGCGCAGGATGCGGGCCAGCCAGCAGGTTCCCCGCCGTGCGCGTCACCGTGCAGCACCAGCGGGGCCCGTCCATCCGGTCCAGCCCGGGTACTGCCGGGCGGCCGCTCAGAAGTCGCTGAAGGCGACCCTGTGACCGGCTGCGTCGAGTGGGGTGACCGCCCAGCTCACCGAGACGGCGCCGGGCGGCTGGATGACGAAGAACCGTCCGGCGGGCAGGCCGTACCCGGCTGGCAGCGGCGCCGTCCGGACCAGGATGGCCCGGTGCCCGGGGGCGGTCAGCCGGACCATGACGGCCGAGCTGGGCACCGGCCCGTAGTAGAAGGTGGAGTTCCCGGGGCCGAGCCCTTCGCCCCAGTAGTAACTGTAATCGCGGCTGGCCGCGAAGCTGATCTGACCGGAGTAGTCGTACCCGGACGGGCTGTCCAGGTCCAGGCCGAGCTGGTGGTCCTGCTCGAAGGCCACGAGCTGCCAGCGCAGGCCAGTCGCCCCCCGGCCACCGGCGAGCACGGTCTTGCCCGCGCTGCGGACCGCAGTGGGCCGGCCGCTGGGCGTGGGCCGGGCCGTTTCGCAGCCGGCCGCGAGCAGCAGGCAGCCGCCGAGTAACGCCGTGCCCCGTGCGATCCAACGACTCATCGACGCCTCCGCCTCAGCCCGCCGGGCACCTGCGCGCCGCTGGCACATATTAGCTGCGTCGGTCACCTCGGCGGGTCGTTCGCTCCCCGGTGGCTGCCCTGGCGCGGGATGGCCAGGGCATCCACGGCCACCGCGCCGTGCGGCCCGCAGATCAGCGGGTTGATGTCCAGTGCTTCCAGCACGTCGCCCAGCTCGACCGCGAGCTGGGACAGGCCGGTGATGGCGGCCGTCACCGCGTCCAGGTCGGCCGCGGGCTGGCCGCGCGCCCCGGCCAGCAGGGCGGCCAGCCCGGAGCTGGCCGACCAGCCCCCGGGCCTGCTCCGGGCCGATCGGCGGCAGCGCGACGGCCCGGTCGGCGAGCAGTTCCACCAGCACCCCGCCCGCGCCCACCACCAGCAGCGGGCCCAGCTCGTGGTCCCGGGCCAGGCCCAGGGACAGCTCCGGGCCGGCCGGGATGGTCTGGCCGACGAGCACCCGGCGGCCGAGCCGCTCAGCCAGGTCCTGATAGGCCGCGGCCAGTTCTTCCGGGCCCCGCAGCCCGAGCAGCACGCCGCCCACGTCCGACTTGTGCGCGATCCCGGGCTCGCCGGTCTTGAGCACCACCGGGTAGCCGATCTCCGCCGCGGCGGCGATCGCCTCCGTTTCGCTGCTGGCCGCGCGGGTGCGGGCCACCGCGATCCCGTAGTCGCGCAGCAGATCGGCCAGCGCGGCCCCGCCCGCCTGGCCCGCCGCCAGCACCGCGGTCCAGCGGGCCCGCCGGTCCGGGTCGATGGGCGGCGGCTCGAAGGCCGGGGCCGGGGGCGCCGCGGCGCCGTGGTTGAGCAGCCCGTGGTTGAGCAGCCCGTGGTTGAGCAGCCCGTGGTTGAGCAGCCCGTGGTTGAGCAGCCCGTGGTTGAGCAGATGGCCCAGCGCGAGCAGCCCGGTCCGGGTGCCTTCCAGCACCGGGATGCCACCCGCCCGCAACCGCGCCGCGACCTCCAGGTCGATGGCGCCGGGCAGGTTGCTCAGCACCACGACCGGCTTGCTGGTGTGCCGTGCGGCCGCGGTCACCGCGAGCGGGTAGGATTGGTCGCCGTCGTACTCGTGCACCAGGTCGACGGCCAGCGCCACCGCGGCCACCGCCGGGTCGTCGGCCAGCGCGGCCAGCGCCCCGGACAGCTGTTCCCCGGCCCGGGCCCCGGTGCCCCAGATGTCCAGCGGGTTGACCGGCTCCAGCCCCGGGTCGAGCAGCCCGGCCAGCCGCGCCGTGGTCGGCTCGCTGATCGCCGCGAACGGCACGCCGAGCTCGTCGGCCACATCGGCGACGTACGCGCGTTCCAGCCCGGAGTCATGCACGGTGGCGATGCCGCGGCCCGCGGCCCCCGTACCCGGCTCACCCCGGCGGCCGGTCGCGAACAGCTCCAGCGTGTCGGCCAGCTCGGCCAGGTCGCCGACCCGGTGCACGCCGTAGCCGCGGGCCAGCGCCTCCCAGCCGCCGTCCGCGGCGGCCAGCGCGCCGGAATGGGCGGACACCATGGCCCGGCCACGGGCCGAGCGGCCTGCGGTGAGCAGCAGCACCGGAATGTCCCGCGCCGCGGCCGAGGCGAGCACCGCCGTAGCCGGCTGGCGTCCCGGACCGCTTCCAGCACCAGCGCCAGCACCTGCGTCTCCGGCTGCCCCAACGCCCATTCGGCGTACTCGGCGGCGCTGGTGACGAGTTCCTGCCCGGAGGACACGGCCACCGTGTAGCCGAGCCTGCGCCGGGTGCGCAGCATGGCGGAGAACACCGAGCCGGAGTGGGTGACCAGCGCGACCGGCCCGGCGGGCAGCGGGTCGGGTTCCACGTAGCCGACCGCGCGCAGCCCGCCGGTCACGTTGACGAAGCCCATGCAGCCCGCCCCGCACACCGCCATGCCCGCGGCCGTGGCGGTGGCGGCCAGCCGGTCGCGCAGGCTGGGCTGCCCGGCCCGGCGCGGGCCGGGCGGCTCGTGCGCGCTGCCGAAGATGACCGCGGACCGGTCGCCGCGCCGCGCGGCCAGCGTGAGCTGCTCTTCCAGGGCCGTGTCGGACACGGCCAGCAGCACCAGGTTGACCGGTTCTGGCAGGTCGGCCAGGGACGGGTAGCACCGGGTTCCGGCGATCTCGGGGTGCCGCGGGTTGACCAGGTAGGTCCGCGGTGCGGGGCTGCTCCGCGCCATCTCGGTGATCATGCGCTGGCCCAGGCTGCCGTCCCGCGGGCTGGCCCCGACCAGCGCCACACTCCGCGCCGCCAGCATCGCGCCGACCGCGGTGCGGCCGTCCGGGCCGGTCCCGGGCTGCGGGCCACGGCCCGGCAGCCCGGTCTCAGCGGAGTGCACGGCCACTTTTCACGTCCTTCGTGCGGCCGATGTCAGTTTCATCCCGGTTCCTGGCGCACCATCCGCGTGAAGAGTCGCCCCGGTGGATCACCCCGGACGGCTGGGAGCGGCTAGCCGGCCCCGGCCCCCGGTCGCTGCGCCGTTGGAGCGGACCGGGGGCGGGGGAGTGCGGGACGGCAGTTCGCCGGTACTGGCGTTGGGCTGGATGGGGGTGGTCATGACCGCCGGGTGAGCCGGCGCACGCTGCCGGACCGCTTGGCCGCCTTCTGGTCGGCGATCGCCGCCCGGGCTGCCTGCCAGCCGGGGATGCCGCACACCCCGCCGCCCGCGTGCGTGGCCGAGCTGCCGTAGTACAGGCCGCGCAGCGGGGTGCGGTAGTCGGCGTAGCCGGGCGCCGGGCGCATGTGGAACAGCTGCTCCAGGGACAGCTCGCCGTGGAAGATGTTCCCGCCGACCAGGCCGTACTCCTGCTCCATTTCATACGGGCCGACGATGTCCCGGTGCAGGATGGACGCCTTGAAGTTGGGGGCCAGCTCGTTGTAGCAGTCGATCATGCGGTCGGTGTAGGCCTCGAGTTCCGCGGTGTGCGGCTGCTCGCTCCAGTCCTGCGGCACCCACTGGGTGAACAGCGACATGATGTGCGTGCCCTCGGGGCTCAGCGTCTTGTCGAACGCGGTGGGGATCACCCCGTCGCTGAACGGCCGGGCCGCGGGCCGCCCCTCCCGGGCATCCTGGAAGGCCCGCTCGATGTACTCCATGGTCGGCGCCATCTCGACCGAGCCGGTGTGGTGCTCCTGCAGGTTGGCGCCGGGGTCGGCGGTGAAGTCGGGCAGCTCGGACAGGGCCAGGTTGATCTTCACCACGCCGCTGCGGGTCTTCCAGTGCTCGATGTCGGCGGCGAAGTCCGGCGGCAGGTGCTCCCGCCCGATCTGGTCCAGGAACGCGATCCGCGGGTGCACGGTGGACACGATCACGCTGGCCCGCAGTTCGTCGCCGTTGTCCAGCACCACGCCGCGGGCCCGGCCGTTCTCGACGATGACCCTGGCCACCCTGGCGTTCAGCCGGACCTCGGCGCCGTGCTCCCGGGCGGCCGACTCGATCGCGCTGGACACCGCGCCCATGCCGCCCTCCTGGAAGCCCCAGTTGCCCAGGTGGCCGTCGCCCACGTCGCCGATCGAGTGGTGCGCCATCACGTAGGCGGTGCCCGGCTCGAACGGGCCGGCCCAGGTGCCGATCACCCCGTTGACCGCCAGCGCGCCCTTCACCTGCGGGGACTCGAACCAGTCGTCGAGCAGGTCGGCGATGCTCATCGTCATCAGCCGGGTCACGTCGGCGATCGTGCGCACGTCCAGGCCGCGGTGCCGCCAGGCCAGCCGCAGCGTCTCGGTCAGGTCACGCGGCTTGCGTGAGCCCAGGTTCGGCGGCACGGTGAGCAGCAGCGGGCCGAGCACGTCAGCCAGGCCGGCCAGCCAGGCGTCCCAGCGGGGCATGGCGTCCGCGTCCTTCTTGGACCACCTGGACACCTCCTCGTGGTTGCGCTTCGCGTCGTCCGCGTACAGCTTGATCGAGCCGCCCTCCGGGAACGCCTGGTAGTACGGGCCCATCGGGTAGATCTTGTAGCCGTGCCGGGCCAGGTCCAGGTCGTTGATGATGGTCGGCGGGAGCAGGCTCATCACGTAGGACAGCCGGGTGACCTTGAACTCGGGGGCGTCCGGCCAGGGGGCTTCGGTGGTCGCCGCGCCGCCGGTCTTGCCGCGGCCTTCCAGGACCAGCGTGCGCGCCCCGGAGCGAGCCAGGTAGGCGGCCGCGACCAGCCCGTTGTGTCCCCCGCCGACGACGATCGCATCGTAGGTTCCGGCCTGTGTTGCGGCCATCTGTCCGTCCTCCATGCAGGTGTGCTAAGACGTTCGCGGGAAGTTTCCCGCGACGTTGACTGAATGTTCAGTCTAGAAACCTGATACGGTTGCCACAAGAGGCTGGCGCCCAATCGGTCTCGTGCAGGCGGCGGATGAACGCACCGGAGTCAGGGACCTCGGTGCGCAGAGTGGGCGAGGATGTTCGGATGACTGAACGTGCTGGCGCTGTAGCCGACACCGCCGACCAGCGCCGCGGGCAGATGCTGCGCGCCGCGATCGAGGTGATCGAGGAGCGGGGCTTCCCGGAGACCAGGATCGCGGACGTCGCGGCGCGCGCCGGGACCAGCCCGGCCCTGGTCATCTATTACTTCAAGACCAAGGACCAGTTGCTCACCGAGGCGCTCCGGTACGCCGAGGACACCTGGTACGAGGCGGGCACCCGGCGGATGGCGGCCATCCCCAGCGCCGCCGGGCGGCTCGAGGAACTGATCGCCATGAACTTCCTGGTGGAAGTGGAAGGCGAGCCCACCAGTTCGTGGCTGCTCTGGCTGGACCTGTGGGCGCAGTCGGTCCGGCTGCCCGAGGTGGCCAGCGTCCGGCAGAAGTTCGACGAGCGCTGGCGTGAGACGATCATCGAGCTGGTCGTGGCCGGCCAGGAAGCCGGTGAGTTCGGCCCGGTGGACGCGGACGACTTCGCGGTGGCCCTGTCTGCGCTGCTGGATGGGCTGGCCATCCAGATCGCGCTGAAGGACCCGGCGGTCAGCGCCAACCGCGGGTTCGACGTGGGTATGCGGTTCGCGGCGGGCCAGCTTGGTTTCGAGTGGACCGGGCGGCCGCCCGGCTGATAAGCGCTAAGGAGGCCCCGGTGGCCGGTGGACATATCCAGCTGATCTCGCTGACCAAGCGGTTCACCGAAGTCGCGGTGGACGACATCGATCTCACCGTGGACAGCGGCGAGTTCTTCTCCCTGCTCGGGCCGTCCGGCTGCGGCAAAACGACCACGCTGCGGCTGATCGCCGGCTTCGAGCAGCCCACCGCGGGCAAGATCATGCTCGACGGGACCGACATGTCCGGGGTGCCGCCGCACAAGCGCAACGTGAACACCGTGTTCCAGAGCTATGCGCTGTTCCCGTTCATGTCCGTGTTCGACAACGTGGCGTTCGGGCTGCGCTACCAGAAGCTGCCCAAGCGTGAGGTCAACACCAAGGTGTACGAGGCGCTGGACCTGGTCGAACTGCGGTCCTACGCGAAGCGGCGGCCAGGTGCGCTGTCCGGCGGCCAGCAGCAGCGGGTGGCGCTGGCCCGGGCGCTGGTCCTCGGGCCCGCTGTGCTGCTGCTCGACGAGCCGCTTGGCGCGCTGGACGCCAAGCTGCGCCGCTCGCTCAAGGTGGAGCTCAAGGCGCTGCAGGAGCGGGTCGGCATCACCTTCCTCTACGTCACGCACGACCAGGAGGAAGCACTGACCATGTCGGACCGGCTGGCGGTGATGCACGAAGGCAAGATCGTCCAGATCGGTACCCCGCGGCAGGTGTACGAGGAGCCCGCGGACACCTACGTGGCCGACTTCCTCGGTGTGTCCAACCTGATGGAAGTGGACGTGGTGGAGCAGGGCCCGGGTACCCGCTGCTCGGTCCGGGTCGGCGAGTCCGCGCTGGACGTGGACCGGTCCGACGTGGCCGCGCTGGGCACCGCGCACGCGGTGATCCGCCCGGAGCGGGTGCGCATCGAGGAGCACAGCTCGGCCGGGCCGAACCGGATCCCGGGCATGGTGGAGCGGCTGGTCTTCCTGGGGGCGGCCACCCAGGTGCTGCTCCGGCTGGCGCCGGGCGCCCAGTTGCAGGCGCTGGTGCAGAACGACGGCGACCATCCGCAGCACCTGGCCCAGGGCACCCCGGTGCAGGTGTACCTGGCCCCGGATGCGCTCCGGGTGCTGCGCGGCAGCGCGCAGGGCGCGGCCGAGGAGGACGAACTGCGGGTGACCAGCTCGCCGGTGCAGGCGGCGGGCTGACTCATTATGAGAGCGCCGGGGCGAGGGTGACTCCGGCGGGGAGCAGGACAGCGGGCGGACCGGCCAGGGTAGGATCTGCGATGTACCTGCGAAACAGCTTTGAATGAGTTTTGGGCCGGTTTACCGCCTTTCGGGCGGGCACCTGAGGTGCCGGGCGGGGGTGTCTGGAGGAACGATGACCGAGGTCCCCCCAGTGCTGCCTGACGTCGACACGAGCCGCCCGAGCGCGGCCCGCATCTACGACTTCATGCTCGGCGGCTGCCACAACTTCCCGGTTGACCGGGAGGCGGCGGCCAAGGTGATCGACGTGGTGCCGGAGATCACCGAGATCGCCTGGGCGAACCGCGGCTTCCATCAGCGGGCCGCCCGCTGGATCGCGGACCAGGGCATCGGCCAGTTCCTGGACATCGGCTGCGGCCTGTTCACCGTGGGTAACACGCACGAGGTGGTCCGCGAGGTCCGGCCGGACACCCGGGTGGTCTACGTGGACCTGGACCCGATGGTGGCGCAGCAGGCCACCGTGCTGCAGGGTGACCCGGACGCCACGTTCATCCAGGCCGACCTGCGCGACCCGGCGCCGTTAATCACTGATCCGCGGCTGGGCGCGCTGATCGACTTCGCCCGGCCGCCTGGTGCTGACCGCGGTCATGCACTTCGTGGCGGACGGGTCCGACCCGTGGCGGCTGCTCCGCGCCTACACCGACCAGCTCGCGCCGGGCAGCTTCGTGGCGCTGTCCCACGCCACCTCGGACGGGGTGCCGCCGATCGCGGTGCAGCGCTGGCAGGAGGTGTACGCGGACGCCCCGGTCCAGTTCCACCCGCGGTCCCGGGGCGCTATCACCCGCTTCTTCGACGGCCTGGATCTGGTGCCGCCCTACCAGGGGGCCGCGGCCGAGGTCGCGCACCTGGGCCTGTGGGGCTGTGAGGACCCCAGGCTGGCGGACAGCGACAGCTCCCGGTGGGGGTACTGCGGGGTGGCCCGGATCCCCTGACCGCCTGCCCGGCTGCCCGGCTGATCGTCAGTCTGGCTGACGATCAGTCAGTGCCGCGATCAGTCAGTGCCGCGATCAGTCAGTGCCGCGATCAGTCAGTGCCGCGATCAGTCAGTGCCGCGATCAGCCGGTGCTGACGACCAGTCGGTGCTGACGATCACTCGGTGCCGGCGATCGTGGTCAGCGCCTCCACCCGGCTGCCCCGCTCGCCGCGGGTCATCCAGCGGTAGCCCAGATAGCCGATGACCGCGATGATCAGCGACATGACCAGCATGATCGTGCCGAGCGCGTTCAGCGCCGGGCCGCCGTTGCCGCCGTGCTGGTTGGAGTAGATGATCACCGACATCGGCGTGTTGCTGGCGTTGGAGGACAGCAGGTCCACGATCACGAAGTCGTCGATGACGCTGGAGAAGACCAGCACCGCGCTGGCGAAGATGGCCGGGCCGAGCAGCGGGACCATCACCCGCCACATCGTCTGGAACTGATTGGCGCCCAGGTCGGCGGCCGGCCTCCTCATACTGCCGGCCCAGGGCGACCAGCCGGGCCTGGACGATGATGGCCGGCCAGCTCACGTTCCAGGTGACCAGGCCCAGCACCTCGGCCAGGGTGCCCAGGTGCACTGAGGTGAACAGCACGGTGAACGCGAAGAACATGGCCACGCCGAAGATCAGCTCGGGGATCACAAAGGACAGGATCATCAGGAAGTTGAAGCTGGACGAGGTGACGCCGCGCCAGCGGTTGATGCCCAGCGCGAACGCGACGCCGAGCGGGACCGCGATCAGCGTGGTGAGCACGGACAGCCGGACGGTCTGGATCACGGCCGCGTGCAGCTGCGGGTTGTGCAGCACCGAGTTGACCGGGTCGCTGAAGTACCACCGCCAGGAGAAGCCCTGCCAGGCGCTCTGCGACTTCCCGTTGTTGAACGAGAACAGCACCGCGATGCCGATCGGCACCAGCGACCAGATCAGGTACAGCCAGGTGAAGCCCTCCAGGAACCAGGGGTGGCCCCACGGGTTGCGGCGCGGGCATCCGCCTGGCAGCCCGCTGCGGGCCGCGGCTTCCCGGGCTCGGTGGTCTGCGCGGGGGCGCTGGTCGCGGTCATGCCGCCTCCCGCGTGGTCCGGTTGGTGGCCACCACGTAGTAGATCATCGGCACCAGCAGCACCAGCAGCAGGAGCAGGGACAGCACCGCGCCCTGCCCTTCCAGGCCGGGCGTGCCGAGCTGGCCCTGGATCAGGTTGCCGATCATCGACGTGCTGGCCGCGCCGGACATCAGCTGGTTGGTGAAGTAGTCGCCGATCATCGGCAGCACGGTGATCAGCATGCCGGTGAGGATGGTCTGCCGGGACAGCGGCAGCGTGACGTGCGGGAACGTGCGCACCCGGTTCAGCCCCAGGTCGCGGCCGGCCTCGATGAGCGCCGGGTCGATCCGGTCCAGCCCGGCGTAGAGCACCAGGATCAGGTACGGGATGTAGCCGTAGACCAGGCCGAGGATCACGGTGAAGGAGTATCCGCCGAGCCAGTTGACCGGGTGGAGATGAGGCCGATCGAGGTCAGCGCCTTGTTCACGTAGCCGTTGGTTTGCAGCAGGTCGATCCAGGCCAGCATGCGCATCATGTAGCTGATCCAGAACGGCGCGATCAGCAGGATCAGGAACAGCGCCTTGCGGCGGCCGGCGAAGCGGGCCACGAAGTAGGCCGTCGGGTAGGCGATCAGCAGCGAGAGCAGCGACGCCACCGCGACGTACAGGATCGTCCGCCACACGATCGGGCCCGGCGAACGACGTGCTGCCGACCAGGTCATGCCAGACGTTGATGACGTTGGAGGAGCTCCAGCCGATCGGGTTCCACACCGCGATCGGCGACTCGAACAGCCGGTCCAGCTGGCCCATGGCGATGGCCAGCACGGCGTAGAACGGCACGATGAACAGCAGGACGAGCCAGATCATGCCGGGCAGTGCCAGCAGCACGTAGAACAGCTTGCTGTGCTGGGGGTCGTCCCGCCGCGCCGCGCCCGGCTGGTCTGGCGTCCGTGGCGCGCGAGCCTGGTGGCTGGTCGCTGTCATCGCCGCCGCCCCCTAGATCCCGTTGCTCACGACGAGCCAGGACTGCTGCCAGTCCGCGTCCGCGTCCACTGGCAGCTGCAGTTCGCTGACTCCCCGCCGGAAGTAGGACGGCAGCACCGCGGTGGAGATCAGGCTCTTGGGCAGCAGTTGTTCCTTGACCAGCCGCTGCGGGGTGACTGCCGTCAGCGGCTGCATGTAGCCGTTGAAGCTGATGTTCTCCAGCACGTTCGGCAGGTCCAGCAGGTAGTTGAGGAACAGGTGGGCCAGCACCGGATTGTTCGCCCCGTGCTGGATCGTCAGTGTGTCGTTGGCCACTGGGCCGCGGCCGTCCGGCGGGAACCAGTAGCCGACCGTCTCCACCGGGACTCCCTTCGGCATGTAGTACTGCGCGGAGGCCATGTCCCCGGACCAGGCGTGGTGGATCCAGACCTCGCCGGTCGGCACCTCGGTGTAGTCGTTGTTGTCGATCCGTACGTTGACCAGCTTGGTCAGATCCTGGAGCGACTGCCGGGACAGCGCGATCTGGCCGCGGTCGGTGGTGTTCAGGTTGAAGATCCCGTTCTTCATCAGCCCGAGGCTGATGCTCTCCCGGTAGTCGTCCAGGATCGCGACCTTGCCCTTGTACTTGCCCTGCCAGGGCATCGCCCACGGGTTGCGCATCGCGTACGGGTTCTCGTGCACCAGGTCTTTCCGCCACGCCATGCCGGTGGTGTAGATGGTGTACGGCGTGGTGTACTGCCAGCCCCGGTCGTAGAACGGCTGGGTGAAGTCCGGCCAGGCCTGGCTGATGTTCGGGAGGTAGCTGTGGTTCAGCGGCTGGATCAGCTTGGACTCGACGAGCTGGCCCAGCACGTCCACCGTGACGCCCATGACCACGTCGAATTGCAGCCCGGCGCGCAGCTTGGACAGCGCCTCGTTCATCGTGTTGAACGTGGTCAGCTGCACCTTGCAGTTGTACTTCTTGGCGAAGTGGTTCAGGCAGGCCTGGTTGACGTAGGCGACCCAGTTGTAGACCTGCAGGGTCGCGCCGGTCTCCGGCTTGAGGCCGCTGGCGATCGGCTTGTTGTCCGCGAAGACCGGCCAGGTCACCGGGTTGTTGGGCCGGGGCAGCGGGCTGGTGACCCGGCCAGCCAGGGCCGGCGCGCACGCGTCGAGCAGCGCGCCGCCGCCCAGTGCGGCCAGGCCAGCGCCGCCGGTCCGGGCCAGGAAGCTCCGCCGGGAGACCGGACGGGAGAACAAGGGCGGGCGGGACCCATCCTTCGGCCAGCCTTCTCGCGGATGCACCAGGTCGCCTCTTCCTGTTCCGGGCCCTCTGGCGGGTTCCTCTGGCTCGGGAGTGAACCTGGTGGCAGTGAATCCTGACTGAACGGTCCGTCAATAACAGGTACTACTGCGCCAGCTTAGGCGCAAGCCCTCTTCGGTAAAAGGGTCTGTTAGCAGGCGAAACACGACCGAAACCTGCCGCTCAGCTGGTCGACCGCGGTGGGCGAACGCGGCGAAGTTCGCCACCAGCAGGTCGATGTCTGACTCGTCGTGCTGGACCGAGATCAGCCACTGCTCGATCTTGCCCCAGGGCGGCAGGAAGACCCCGCCGTTGTGCTGGAAGAGCCAGTGCGCATGGCTGTACCGGTCGTCGATGCCCAGGAAGCCCCGGTAGTTGCGGACCGGGTCGGCGGAGAACACCACGCAGCCCTTGGCCCCGACCGCGACCACGTGCGCCTGCAGGCCGGTGCGCGCGATCTCCCGCTCGATGCCGGTCACCGCCTGCTCGCGCAGCAGGTCGATGCGCTGGTACGCCTCGGGGGTGGCCACCTCGGTGAGCATGGCCCGGCAGGCGGCGATGGCCAGCGGGTTGCCGTTGAACGTGCCGACCATCTCGTAGTCGTTGTTGGCCACATGCTCCATCACCTCGGCCGAGCCGCCGATGGCCGCGATGGCGACGCCCCCGCCGATGGCCTTGGCCAGGCAGATGATGTCCGGGGTGACCCCGGTCAGCCGGGTGGCGCCGCCTGGCCCGGCGGTGAGGCCGGTCTTGACCTCGTCGAACGTGAGCAGCGCGCCGCGGGAGTGCAGCAGGTCTTTCAGGCCCTGCAGGTAGCCCGGCTCCGGCTCGATGATGCCCGCGTTCATCATCACTGGCTCGATGATCATCCCGGCAACCTGGCCCGGGTGCTGATCGAGCAGGCGCTTGACGCTGTCCAGATCGTTGAACGTCGCGACCAGGGTCAGCTGGGTGATGGCCTCGGGGATGCCGGTGCTGGCCGGTACCTGGGCCGGCTGGTCGGCCGGGCCGACCTCCTCGGCCTCGGGGGCCACCGAGACCTGGACCGAGTCGTGATGGCCGTGGTAGCAGCCCTCTATCTTGATGATCAGGTCGCGGCCGGTGATGGCGCGCATCAGGTGCACCGCGTCCATGGTCGCCTCGGTGCCCGAGTTGGCGAAGCGCCACAGCGGCAGGCCGAACCGGCGGGACAGTTCCTCACCCACGGCCACCGCGCTCCGGGTCGGCTGGGCGAAGTGCGTGCCCAGGCCGACCTGGCCGCGCACCGCCTCCACGATGGCCGGGTGGGCGTGCCCGCCAGCGCCGCCCCGTACCCGCCGTGCAGGTCGACGTACTCGTTGCCGTCCACGTCGTAGATCTTGGAACCCTTGCCGTGGCTGAGCCAGACCGGCTGCGGACGGTGATCTGCCAGCTCGAGGTGACCCCGCCAGCCAGGGTGTGGCCGGCCGGCCGGCCATCCGGGCGGACTCGGCTGCCGCTCGACGAAGATCTTCTCCTGCTCGGCGATGATGTCCTGGAGATTGCGGAAGGCCCTGGCTGTGGGGCTCGGCACGGTCCTGCTCGGCTAGACCTGGCGCCGTCACATCAACCTGGCGCCGCTGGTAGCTGACTGAACGTTCAGTCTACGAGTGGGGCCGGCCCCGACAAGACTCACTGCCATCAGCG
>CAVWSA010000002.1:0-233963 GCA_963757545.1 uncultured Actinomycetes bacterium
GTCGCGTGGAACGTTCACTGCGAGCCTGTGAGGCTCGATTACTGGATCACGCGGCCGCCACGGTGTGGCAGACCCGGGATGAGGCCGGGATCGATCCCGCGCCCCGCCGCGTCGGCCCAACCTGGAGGCAGTTCCTGACCGCCCAGGCCCGGCGAGAACGATGGACCAGAGCAGCACGGTAAGTGGCCCACTGCTGCCGTACTAGGCTCCAACACCGTGCCGATCCTGATCAGCGTCTGGGGGAGCATCGCCCACTCGGGCCGCGCTACCGGCCTGATGCCATCCCTTCGGCAAGCCCGGTAGATCGAGGCCGGTCACCGAGCCTGACCGAGTCAAATCAACTGGGTCGGGTCGGCCGCGCACTAGCTTGATGAGGGTTAGGTCACAACCGGGTTGCCCAGCTTGGAGATTGTGCAGTAGCCGCCTGGAGCGCTGTGCGGGAGGGACACCCGGCGGCCGAGATCGTCCCGCGACCGCAGTGGACGCTCGCTGATCAAAAGATCGGAATTCACGAAGGGATACGAGATGACTGGTGACGCAAGCACGGGCGCCCGGCCGCCGGGCACCCTGGGAACCGCGGATGGCAAGGGCATCGTGCGCGTGCAGGACCGCGTTGATGCTGGTATCGAAACCGTATGGTCAGCGCTCACCGATCCCTCGCGTCTGGCCAGCTGGTGGGGCGAGGCTGAGGGAGACCTGCGACTGGGCGGCGAGTATCGCGCGCGGGTTTTTGCCAGCGGATGGGAAGGCACAGGGCGGGTGGAAGCCTGCGAGGCCCCGCGGCGGCTGCTGGTGCTGACCAGGGAACCGGACCAGTCTGAGGACCAGTCCATCGAGGTCACGCTGACCGCCGACGGTGGCCAGACCACTGTGGTCTGGGAGGAGCAGGGCATGCCCGTGGCCTACCTCGCCGGTTACGGGGCGGGGATCCAGGTCCATGTTGAAGATCTCGGCGCTTACCTCGCGGGGCGGGAGCGCTGCGACGCCGGTGCGCGGATGGTGAGCTTTCCCCGCCTACCAGCCCCGGCCGCCAAGGTCAGCTAGGGAAGCCGACGGCTGGCCCCGCCCGGGCTGCTGGTCACCCCACCCTGCCCGAGCACGTCAACGCCGGTCATGTCCGGTTCGCCCCTAGGCTGGCTACCCGCCTCAGCGGGTCCTGCCTTAGCTACCTCGACCTCAGTACTTGCTCGGTCAGCGCCAAAGGAGTCAAACAGCAATCGGGATACCCGCCAAGCAGTTATCGAGCGCGGAGTCGGTCGAGCAGTTCGTCGGCCGCTGACTGGAGGCCGGGCCGGCGCAGAGTCTGGATGTGCTCATCAGCGGCGGGAGCAAGTCCAGGCTAGTCGCTGCGACGCCCGTGATGGTCGTGACGGCATCCGGGATGGCAGAACTGAAACGCGACGGGAGACACCGATCATGTTGGTGTGCTTGCGCGGGACAACGGCGCTGCCGTTGCCCGGGTGATTCGGCGGGCGTATGCTTGGGAAACAGCTTTTTTGATCGCCTGGGCACGGGTGCGGTCGGGTGGCCTGGGGACGTCGCTCCAGACCTTGGTGACGTAGTTGAGTTACTGAGGAAGAGCTTCATGAGCGTCCCTGAACGGGCGAGCGTCGCCGCGAAGCGGGCTAGTCGGCTGGATCGCCGAGAGGCGGGTGTCGTCGGGTCATGGAACGGCACCGATAGGCCCCGCGTGGCGGTGGGCCGGCAAGGCCGGCATCGAAATGTTCCAGCGACCATACCGCCGCGATCTTGCGTCAGGTGGCACGCGGCGCATCCGGGGATAGAAGCCCTGGAGAGGCGCCTTCCGTTTGTTGATCTTGTGGCGTGGCCGTGGTGGTTCACCAACGTCCGCCCCTGCCTTGGCATCAGGACTGCATCGACACGTCAGTTGACTAGGGATCTGCGCGGTGCCCCCGGACATGCTGCGGCCGACCGCGATCGCCGACCAGGTCGGCCGGGAGCGCTGCTGCCCGACGTGCCGGGCTTCGAGTCTTGCCGGTGGTGGTGGCCGATGCCGTCGCACGCGTCGCGGTGGCCGGGCCAGGTCGCCTCCCGCAATCCCGCGAACCTGACTCGGGCCGTCCGTGCGCCAAGCGGCTCCTGGTCTGCACCAGCTTGGGCTGAACCCCGGGCGTAGCGAAAGGGAGACACGTCGGATGCTTGCAGAGGCTGCGCGGCCGCTTACTAGGCTGGTGGAGTTGCCCGGCCGCGGGATGACGCGGGTATGGGATTGCGCGGGCCCGCCCGGCGCGGGAACCCTGGTGCTTATCCATGGGGTGGCGGGTACGGCCGAGCTGAACTGGGGGAAGGTCTTCGCGCCGCTCGGACGGTACTTCAGGGTCGTCGCTGCTGACCTGCGTGGCCATGGTGACGGGATCCGCCTGCGTTCCCAGTTCCGGCTGGAGGATTGTGCTGACGATGTCGCTGCGCTGGCGCGTGTCCTTGGTATCCGCCGGTTTGCCGCTGTGGGCTATTCCATGGGCGGCATGGTTGCCCAGCTGCTGTACCGGCGGCATGGGTCGCTGTTGTCAGGTCTGGTGCTGTGTTCCACGGCGGGCAACGCCCGCGGGTCACCGGCTGGGCAGATGGCGGCTCTTGCGGCACCGGCGGTGGCCGCCGCGCTGCGATGGAACCCGATGATGCATCTGATGGGCGCCGACTTCATGGGCATGGCGCTGCTGGGCCGGGTTGACGACCCGGCGACAGCCAGGTGGGCCCGCGCCCAGTTGAGCCGGACCAATCTGGCGACCACCGTCTCGGCCATGCACGCCGTGTGCGAGTTCACGTCGGACAGCTGGATCAGCCAGGTCGACGTGCCCACCGCAGTGGTCATCACGACCCGCGATTACGTCGTGCCGCCAAGCCGCCAGCTCAAGCTGGCCCGGGCGATCCCGGGCGCATCGGTCCACCACGTGGACGGCGATCACGGGGCATGCATCAACGCACCGCAGTTGTTCGCCCGCGCATTGCTCGAGGCCTGCTGGTCGGCACAGCCAGCCGGCAGCAGCACACCGCGCGCACACCAGCCTGACGCAACCCGCGTCCGCCAAGCACCTTGAACCCGCCCGGTCCGGCGTTAGCGGCCAAGAGCTGCTGACCGGGTCCGCGACGGCGCGTGGCCGGTCAGGATGTAGCCGCTGCCGAGCGCGAGCTCGCGAACGTGCACGTCCTCGAGCAGTTGCTCGAGATGATGCCAGGGCCGCCCGAACCCCTCGAAGCTCCGCACATAGGGAGCGTGGAGCATGGTCACCGGCAGGTTCACGGCCACCATCCACGGTTTGGCCCACTTGCCGCCGCCAGCGGCCACCCCGGCGCCAGGGCGCAGTTTGCTCAGGACGTTCCGCAGCGCGTCCGGGGATTGCAGGATGTCGTGGACGGCGCAGAACAGGGCGGCGTCTGCGATCGGCGCGATCTGCGCATCCTCGGCCGGTGACTGCACGACCGTGACGTTACGCCAGCCTTCCTGATCGATGCGTTCGCGTGCCACCGCCACCATCTCCGATGATTCCTCAATGCCGACGACACTGCCCTGTGGGCCGACTTTCTCCTGGAGCGGGCCGTGGCACAGCCCTGTCCCGCATCCCACGTCGAGCACCACCTGGCCACGGCGGACCGGGAGCGCCTCGACGACTGCCCTGCGGTAGCCCTGGAATACGCCCGTCCTCCGATCGTAGGAGCGGGCCTGCTCGCAGTAAGCCGGCTGCCACGCGCCCCCTCGTGCCGACGCACTTACAGCAGGCATGGAATTAGGCGATTCGCTCATGACCCCTCATCCCGCCCCTCGATGGAGCGCCATCTCCTGAGGTGTTCTCGGCGCGCAATTCATCTACCAGCCCCAATGCCCGGGAAAGTTCGACAGCTGGCAGCGGCTCTCGAAATGGCGCTCTGATCAATGCGGCTGAACCGGACGACGACGGGATAGTCATCGCTCAGGTCCGCCATCTGAATGGCCGTTGTTGATCTTCCTTTCTTGGCGACGGCTGGTGATAGTTGCCCATCTCCAGGTCGGGCTCCGGGCTCTACGAGATCTCGGGCCGGCTCAGCGGTATTTTCCTGGACTTAGATTTCAACGTAGCCAGAGCTGGCAAATTCCGCAATCCCGGTATGATCCCACCGGCCGCTTCGCGTCGCTTAAGTCACACGGAGCAAAATTTGTTTCCCAAATTGGGGTCAACTTTGAGTTAACTTGCCCCCCGTGCCATATCCCGCTATCCCGCTATCCCGCTTCCGGCGATCGCGTTCATGTGGGGTGTCCGCACAGCGCAGAGCACGGTCCAGATCCCGCCGCCGTCGGCGAGGATCGCGCCGGACGCGATGGTGAGGTCCGATTCCCGGTCGCCGGTCATGAACTTCATCCACGCTGCCTGCCGCCGAGATCCGTGATCAAGTTGCGGCCTGCTGGCCGGTCCATTGCCCGGTGGGGTGCAGCGTGACGCCAGGGATGCGGATGCGTCGTGCCGGTGCTCGATCACTGCCAGGGTATGAGCCTGGGGTGCCGCCGGGCAGGTTGGCGCTGAAGAAGTCGCATGCCAGGATCGGCGGGCCTGGAGCGCGGGAACTGCGGCCAGGCCGATCCGGTCCGTCGCGGCGCGAGGCCGGTGCCGTTGGTCTCGAGGATCAGCTATACGGCCGGCGCCGGGACTCGCATTTCCAGGTCGGCCAGTTCCCGTGGATCCTGCGGTATCCCCATCCGGGTTCCCCCCGGGCCATTCGGAGGACCAGGCCTTGATGTTCCGGCGGGTGGCCGGGCGGCTACTCGCCGGCCAGACCACCCGCCGGGCGGCGGTGGATGGCGCGGTGTGCCTATGCCTACGTCGGTTCGAACCCAACAACTGCTACACAAACCCCAGGTCAGGCCCGGTCCAGGTGTTCCCGATGCCGGGCCTGCGGTGTGCCGCGGAGGTCGTTGTTCGCGACTTGTGGGGGCGATACTCGTGGTAACTGCCGTGCGTACGCGGCCAGGATCCGCCGGAGCTGCCGTTCGCCGTAGCCGATGGTCACGATTACATGGCCGATGTGCGGCGCCGGGACTGCCAGCGGCCTGATCGCCGTCCGCATGGATGGGGTTCAGATTGTGCTCGTGGAGGTGCTGCCGGGTGGCCGCCCACCCACCAGGTGATCGAAGACAGCGTCCCGGGTATCCCGGATGGCCTGGTCCACCTCGTCCACGGCGTGGCAGATCTTGTCGCTCGCCGGGTGATCGCCCAAGATCCCCAGCGCTGCCTGGAGGTCCAGGCCGGCGGTGAACAGCCGGCGGACGACGGCGTCGTTCAGGCCCAGGGCGATCCGCTCGTGGTCTTCGACCAGGTCCACGATGGCTTCGGCTCGGCCGGTGGCGGTGCCGTCTTCGGGAGCTTGCCGGCTGCCCGGCGGGGGACCTCGGGTTGGCTGAACCCGAGGCTCAGCCGGTGCCGGTGTTGTGGTCGCTGCGGAAACAACGCCTGGTATCCGGTACATGGTGGCGGCTCCTTGTCCTTGCATGGCCAGGCTGGGCCGTGCCGCCAGGGTCCGGAGCGACGGGCGCACCTGCACCTGCATCGGCCCGATGCAGGGCGGTATTAGATCCTGCTCCAAAAGCAGCTTACGCGGGTGTTTCGTCCCCCGGTAGCCGGGACGCCGGACCTGTCCCATCCCGTTGCGACAGCGGCCCCACCGAGACGTGAGAGCGCCCGGTGGGGCCTAGATCTCAATCCCCCCGCCAAACCGGGAAGACGAGACCTTGCAAGACACCGTAGACCAGCCGCCGGTGCCGCCGCGACCTGCCCATCCGGGCCGGGCAGGGCGAAGGTCTCGCCCTTGCCGATGCTGAGGTCGACGCCGTCGAGGACGCCCTTTCCCGGTAGCCCGTGCGCGGTCATGCTGGAGCACACCCGCGGGCTCGCGCGGCGCTTGGGGAGGGCCTTCCCATGCGCCCCGACCAGGCAGTGATCTTGTGTTCTGTGGTGGAACCTGGGGCGACGAGAAGGGCCTGGGCTGCACGAGGACCAGGCGGGGACGCGAACGAGACGATCCGGCGGGCCATCGAAACCCGCGACGGTGTCATCCAGAACCCGCGCATCCTGTCTTTCCAGGACGGCTCGCCCGGCTGTCCGCATCCACCGCGCCCGGAGGAATGCCAAGCCGCCAGGGAGCTTGTCATGGGCCGGGGTTGCCTGGCGGCTGGCGGGTCTGCGGTGTTTCGGCGAGCCGGGCGTGCAGCCGTTCCCGGATCTGCTGCGGGGTGTAGCTGCGGCGGCGACGTTCGGCGCGGGCGATCACTACCCCGGTGGCGGCGACGCCCGCGAAGGCCGCCAGCCCCAGCACTTTCCACCAGCGCACCTACTCAGGTTAGACCGTGCTTAGGTGAGAGCGTGACCGTAATGAGCATCGCCCTTGATGAGGCCCTGGATGTGACGCGCACAGGTGACGTGTGGCTGTTTCGCGGGCGTACGGTGGCCGACCGGGCGATTCAGGTGGCGACCAACAGCCCGGTCAACCACGTCGGCATGTCCGTTGTCATTGATGACCTGCCGGCGCTGATGTGGCATGCCGAGCTGGGCCGGTCCCTTCCAGACCTGTGGTCGGGACGGCGCCAGCGTGGGGTGCAGCTGCATGACCTGCGCGAGGCGGTCATGACCTGGGTTCTCCGGTATGGCCAGCGGGTCTGGCTGCGCCAGCTCGATGGCCGGGTGACCCGTGAGATGGAGGACGCTGTGCTGCGCACGGTGGCCCGGCTGGATGGCACGCCGTTCCCTTCCACCGCCCGGCTGGCGTCACGGTGGCTGGCGGGCCGTGTGCCCGCTATCCGGAACCGGCCGCGCGATGCCGGGGTGGAGAGCGCCTACTGCGCGGAGGTGCTGGCCACCACGTACCAGGCCATGGGCTTGCTCTCCGGCAGGCATCATGCGAACTGGTATGACGCGGGCCGTTTCTGGAGCGGTGACAGCCTCGGCCTGTCTGCTGGGTTCCGGCTTGGCGGCGAGATCGCCGTACGCATCCCGGCAGCCTGACCTAGACGTCACCCGGCCTGGGCTGCATGCTGCCAAGGTCGGCAGAGCCGGTTCATCTTAGCGGGATGCCGAGCCGGTGGCTGAGGGAGCTGGCGTGACCGCGGAGGAGGACGATTTCGCCGGAGCAGGGGTCGGGCGCGTCCCGGCAGGGGACCCCGAACTCCGTGGCCTGCCCTCGGCGGTTGGTTTCGGTGTGATCGTCGGCCTGGTCTGCGCGGTTGGCCTCGGTGTGGCCGCTGGCGGTGACGTGGCCGGCGCGGGCGGGGCTGGGGACGATGTCGTCGCCGGGGTAACACCGCTGGTTGCGGCCGGTGGCGGCCTGACCAGCAGGTAGGTCACCAGGGTGATCAGGAAGACGGCGGTCAGGATCCAGGTCGAGGTCCGCACCCGCCGCATCAGGCGGTTCCGGCCGGCTCGGCCGTCTCCAGGCCGGCCGGAAGGTGGATGCCCTCGCGCCGGAACCCGGCTGTGATCCGGGCCCGCAGGATCCGCCCGACCTCGAACTGCTTGCCGGGCAACGTCCTGGCGACCAGGCGGACCTGGAATTGGTCCAGGTCGATGTTCTGCACGCCCATGACGGCCGGGGGGTCCAGCAGCAGCCGGCGCACGCCCGGCTCCTGGTACGCCGCATTCCCGATCAGCCGCAGCAGGTCGCTGACCCGGTTGACGTCCACGGCGGCGGGCACCGGCACGTCCACCACGGCACGCGCCCAGTCGCGTGAGAGATTGGTCACCTGGGTGATCTGGCCGTTGGGGGTGATGACCACCTCGCCGTCGGCGGTCCGCACTGTGGTCACCCGCAGCGTGACGTCCTCGACGGTCCCGATCGCGGCGCTGGGCAGGCCTGGCACCGTAAGGCTGATGAGGTCCCCGAAGCCGTACTGGCGTTCAGTGATGATGAAGAAGCCGGCCAGGATGTCCTGGACGATGCGCTGCGCACCGAACCCCAGCGCCACGGCCACCACGGCAGCCGGGGCGACCAGGCTCGTCACGGGGATGCCCAGGCGCGCCGCGATGAGCACCCCGGCCGCGCAGTAGATGACCACCAGGGTGGCCCAGGTGATCACCTGGGCCAGCGCGTGCCGGTGCTTTGACGCCTCCGAGCGGACCAGCGTATCCGTCTCCTGCGCCTTGGCGTCGATCCGGTCCGTGATCCTCGCGCCTGCCCAGGACGCGACACGCGTCAGCAGGATCGTCCCGGTCACGAGCAGCACGATCTCCAGACCACTGCCGCGCGCCCAGGAAGAGATGCCGGTCAGAGACGACGTCACACCCGGCACGGCCGAGATCACGTCAAGGTTGGTCATGGGTCCCGCCGCCTTCAGTGCTGGATGCTAGCGGCGAGGGAGCGCATGGTCTGGACCGATCCAGGCTCGCTAATTGCTGCCAGCGTCGCACGGACCCGCCGCGGAGGGCAATCGGTCGTGGCGGTACCCGGCCCTGGCGCGTGTCAGGCGGAGGGCGGGACGACGGCGAGGGTGCTGGGGTCGGTGTCGCCGCGGATGACAGCGAGGGCGAGGTCGGTGAGCTTGATGTTGTGTTTGCGGGCGTAGTGCCGTAGCGCGTCGAACGCTCCGTCCATGTCGGTGGCGTTGCGTTCGGCGAGGACGCCCTTGGCCTGCTCGATGATGACCCGGCTGTTCAGCGCGAGCTGGAGCTGCTCGGCCAGCCTGGCGCTGCGGTGGGTGGAGCGCTGCTGCAGGATGCCGATGGTGGCGACGTCCGCCAGCGCTTGCGCCAGGCGCTGGTCGGCCGCGGGCACCGGGTCAGCGCCATCGTGGAACAGGTTCAGCCCGCCGATCGTCTGGTCGCGCAGCCGCAGCGGCAGCGCCGCGACGGACCGGAATCCGGCGGCTACCGCTGCTGGGACGAACAGCGGCCACCGCGCGTGGTCGGCGGCGAGGTCGGCGCTGGTGACGGCGGTGCCGGTACGGACACAGTCCAGGCATGGCCCCTGGTTGTTCTGCAGCTGGAAGATCTCCAGCAGCCGGGTCTCCTCGCTGGAGGACGCGACGACGGCGAGGTTGCCCTTCTGGTCATCCAGCAGCAGCCCGGTCGCGGCGACGCCGAGCAGGCTGACGCAGGCGGCGGCGAGCCGGTCGAGCAGGTTGACGATGTCGTAGTCCTCGACCAGGGTGTCCGCAAGCATCACGAAGGTCTCCGCGAGCGCCTGCTCACGGACCGGGCGGGTTGGCCGCCTGTAGGATCGGTGCTGGTCATCAGTCCTCCTCCGGAAAGCGCAAGTGCCGTTCCACTACATCTTGGGCGACGTCCGCGACCGGCCGGCTGGCTGCGAACGCGCGGGCGCGCAGCATCAGGAATGCCTCCTCGATCGTGACACAGGCCTGGACCTTCACCATGCCGGTCGCCTGGTGCACCTGCATCTGGTACGCCGCCCGGCCGCCGGCGTCGTCAGCGAAGGAGTCCTGGCGGCCGGTGCTCAGGTACAGCAGCGCGAGCGCGGCGGCATCCGCCGCCATCAGCGCCGCGGCAAGCTGGCCGGACGTGAGATCCCCGGGCCGGTCCCGGTACAAGTCGAGGGCACCGACAGTGATGGCACCGACGCGCAACGGAAACGCGAATACGGCCCGGACCCCGGCCGCGGCCGGCGCCCTCCAGGAAAGCCTGCCAGCGCCCAACGACGATGTCACCGGGCTCGTCCAGGTCGCTGACGATGACCGGGGTGCCACCCTGCACCGCATCGACGCACGCGCCCTCACCCAGGGTGAACTGCAGGTCCTCGATCCGCGCGGACACCTCATCAGTCGCGCAGACCACCCCGCGGTTGCCCGCTGCCGTCACCATCGAGATGCCAGCACCGGTGACCCCCAGCATCCGCACGCACAGCTGGCAGATTCGCCCCGGCTGCGCGGCGCGTTCCGCTGCCGCCTCAGCGAGCAGCGCCGCCCACCCATCCGGCTCAGCCACAAACCCAGGGTACAGACGGGACCGCCGCACCGCCCTGACCACGCCCGAGGACAGCCATGGCCGCCGACCTCGCGCAAGCCATCACCGGGTCACCTGCCTCACGCCGCCCGAGGCCCGCCACCAGCATGCACCCCGCGCTGCCGGAACGCGAACCGCTCCGATCGCGGCCGGGGCCGGGGCCGTCCTGCAGTTGGCCAGGCGGCGTCCACGGGGTGAACATGCATGTGCCGTGTGCGTCATCGTGCTGCTGGGAGGCGCGCTAGAAGGCCTGCTTGGTGACCGCGCCGGATGCCAGGCGTCCGCTGCGCCGCGGCGGCCTGCCCGCTTCGCACCGGGGGAACGGTCAGCACCAGCGTGACGGTGTCGTCGCTGGCTTGGCCGCCGCTGAAGGCTCAGCGCGGCTTGCTGGATAGCGTCGGCGATCCCCGCCGCGGGCATGCCGTGCTAGGCCGGCGATGAGATCACGGAGGCGGTCGTCGCCGTAGAGGCCGCGGCTGGCATGGCTGGCGGGACTCGGTGACGCCGTCGGTGAACAGGATCAGGCTGTCCCCAGCCCGCAGCAGCACGCGGCAGTCATGCAGTTCGGGATGGGGCAGGACCCCGAGCAGGGTTCCCGGCTGCCCGGCCGGCTGCACCCGCCCGTCGCCGCGGCGCACCAGCGCCAGCGGGTGCCCGCCGGAACTGATACGCACCGAGGCGCCGGCGGCAGTCGGCCGGACGGTGGCATAAATCGCGGTCAGGAACCGCGGGTCATCGGTCAGCCAGTCCAGCAGGGCCCTGGTTCAGGGCCGCCAGGATGAGGCGCGGCCGGGTCTGCCGGTGTGCCTCCGCCCGGAGCGTGTAGCGGGCCAGCGCGGTGCTCTTGGCCGCCGGGACGCCCTTGCCGCACACGTCGCCGACCACCACTCCCCAGCTCCCACGCACCGAGGGGAACACGTCGTAGAAGTCCCCGAGAACCTCAGCCCCTGTCCCTCCGGCCGTATACCGGCCGCGACTTGCAGGCCCGGTATCACCGGCAGCCGCGGCGGCAGCAGGCTCTCCTGCAGGGTCTGCGCCAGCGCGGCACGTTCGGCGCCATGCCGCAACGCGACCTGCAGCGCGACTTCGCCTGCGGCGATATCGGCCAGGGTCTCCAGGAGTCTCGACGTCCCTGGCAGTCCAGTGGCGCGGCCTCCGGTCAGCCACACAGAGCGCACCTGCCACCCGGCCGTCCGGGCCGACGCACCGGGAACCCGGCCCACGCGGCTACGCCGCCGGGCCCAGCGGGCAGCCATCGCCCGCCCGCAGGTCCAGCCGAGTACCACCGAAGACCAGCCTGACCCCGGACTCGATCACATACTCGCAGCAGTACCTGCTCGCCGGCGCACACGCTGGCTGGCCGTCTCCCTCGGTGCCCCGCGGGGCCTTCCCGGCGGAGAAACGCTCGTCGGCAAGCGTGACGGATGCCAGTGGCGTGCCCAGGGCCAGTGCGGCCAGCCGCGCGACACGCTTGAAGCATTCCTCTGGCCAGGCGCCCGGCGTCCCGGGGGCGGGCTCAGGCGGCCGGGGGCTTTCCACCTGGGACGGGCCCGGTCAAGCCGCTGGTTCTGGCGAGCGTGCCCGCAGGAGTACTGCCGAGAACCTTCATGACTGCCGCTTCCGCCGAGATAGTGACCTTGCACACCGGCATCCAGCGGAGCAGGGTCCTGGCTCCGACACTTGATCCAATCACACAAAGTGGCTGGTGGCGTCCCTCTCCGGAAGAGCGGCTGTCAGGTAACGGGCCGTTACCCGGGCGTCTGCTGGGCTGCGGCGAGAATGTCATCCGGGCTGCCTGGGCTGGTCCTGGCCGTGTCCAGGGCGGCCTGGGCGGACACCGCCGCGGTCCCTGGGGGAATGACCAGCAGGTTGATAATGTCGTGGCCGTCCGCTGTCACGCTGATCGTGTGCCGGGGAATGGTGGTGAACCAGTTCGACCCGGATGACGTGGTTGCCCGCGCCGGGCAGCCGGCGGGGGATGTCATCCCACTCGGCAACGTGCACGGACAGCCGCCGCACGTGCACTCCGGGGCGGGAGTCCAGTGCCGTGATGAGGCCGGGCAGCTCGGCGGTTGCGTTCCGCGACTGCGGCCACCATCCTCCGTCAACGGCTCCGTGGCGGCTGAGTGCGGGGTCGAAGCTGAGCCGCGAGGGCTCCGGCTCGCCGCCGCGGATTGCCCGCGGGGCACTGGCCGTGCCGACGGGGGCGCTGGCCTGCTGCTGGTGGTACCGTCTGGTGCTGGCATGGTTTCTTCCTTCCGGCACCGGGGACCGGGTCAGCGCAAGCTGTCCCGCTGGCGTCGGCGCTACTGACGGCCGGTTCGTCCCTGGGTGCCTGTCTTCAGGCTATACGTGCGCCAGAAAACAGGCAAATTTTTCTAGAAAACTGTTGCCTGTACCTTGAACGTGGCGAGCTGGAGCTTCCTGGCCGGTCACGGCGCGGCGGCACGCCCGGCAGGCGATGCCGGCTCGCCGGTCACTGGCGGGACCGCGGTGCGGCGGGCTGACTTGCCGACACTGTGCAGGTGGCGCAGGGCTTGTGCGTAGGAGCCAGCCAGGCTGGTCTGGCAGTAGGGGAGGTCCCGCTGCTGGCAGAATGCCCTGATTATGGCCTGGGAGTGGCGCAGGTTGGGCCTGGGCATAGAGGGGAAAAGGTGGTGCTCGATCTGGTAGTTCAGGCCGCCCAGGGCAAGGTCGGTCAGCCAGCCGCCGCGGACGTTACGGGAGGTGAGCACCTGCCGGCGCAGGAAGCCACTGCGGTCGGTGGCGTCCAGGACGGGCATGCCCTTGTGGTTGGGGGCGAATGACGCGCCGAGGTACAGGCCGAGCAGGCCCTGCTGCACCAGGATGAACGCCACTGCCTTAACCGGTGGGAGCACGAGGAACACCACGGTGAGGTAGCCGGCCACGTGGACGCCGAGCAACCAGGCTTCCCAGGCCCGGTGCCGGGGGGCCCGGCTGATCAGCGCGCGGATGCTCGCCGCGTGCAGGCTGACCCCTTCCAGGAGCAGCAGTGGGAAGAACAGGTACGCCTGGAAACGGAACATCAGCCGGGACACGCCCTGGCTGGCCCGCGCCTGGGGTTCGCTGAAGGCCAGCACGCCGATCGCGATGTCGGGGTCCGCGCCTTCCTGGTTGGGGTGGGCGTGGTGGCGGCTGTGCTTACTGACCCACCAGCCGTAGCTCAGCCCGATGCCCAGGTTGCCGAGCAGGACGCCGAGGACGTAGTTGCCTCGCCGGGAGCGGAAGATCTGCTGGTGCCCGGCGTCGTGGCCCAGGAAGCCGACCTGGGTGAACATGACCGCCAGGAACACGGCCACCGCCAGCTGCCACCATGAGTCACCTAGCACAACGAAGGCAGCCCATCCGGCGGCCAGCAGCACCACGGTGAGCGTGATCTTCGAGGCGTAGCTCCGCGGCCGCCGCTCCAGCAGCCCCGCCCGCCTGATCTGCCGGGACAACTCGGCGTACTCGCTGCCGCGCGGTGCCGACGCTGCGGAACCCGGCGGGAGCAGCTGGCCGGACCAGGCGGGCCCTGCTTCGAGCGATGTCACCCGGAACTCCTAAGAAGCACATCGTGACCGTCTGGCTGATGTGCTACCGGGGTCCGGGGCAGCGATGCCTGCCCAGCGCTCGTGTGCGAGGACGCCGCTGGCCCGGGGGTAGATGCTTGTTTCGACAGTACCCTGGCCCGGCGGCTGGTGAGCGCTGCCTCACGTGGCAGGGCCAGCCATCTGGCCGGAGGCCAGATGGCTGGCCCTGGACTACCGACGCGAGCGTCAGCCAACGGCATCCGCGGTCGAGGCGCCGTTCGGTGGTGTGGCCGCGACCTTGGCTGGCGGGTTGGCCGGCACGGTGCCCGGCAGCGCGGCCGGGGGCGGGGGCGCCGCGGCATCCAGCGGCAGCGCCGCCGTATCCCGTGGCAGGGCCGCCGGATCCTCAGCCCCGGTGGACGCCAGGGACGACGCGCCGGCGGTGAGAGATGCGCGGTCGAAGAAGCGCAGCAGTTCTACCGGGAAGGGCATGACGAGGGTGCTGTTCTTCTCGGCGGCGACCTCGACGACGGTCTGCAGCAACCGCAGTTGCAGGGCGGCGGGGTCGGCCGCCATGACGCTGGCGGCCTGGGCCAGCTTCTTGGAGGCCTGGTATTCGCCGTCGGCGGCGATGATCCGGGCACGCCGTTCACGTTCGGCTTCTGCCTGCCGCGACATCGAGCGCTTCATCGATTCGGGCAGCGAGATGTCCTTGACCTCGACGCGTTCCACCCGGATCCCCCAGGGTCCCTCGGTCGGTGCGTCGATCACATCTTTGAGCTCGGCGTTGACCTGTTCCCGCTCGGACAGGAGCTGGTCCATGTTGCTGCGCCCGGTGACCGCCCGCAGCGAGGTCTGGGCGACCTGGGAGACGGCGAAGTGGTAGTTCTGCACGTTGATGATCGCCTTGAGCGGGTTGACCACCCGGTAGTACACGACCGCGTCCACCTTCAGGGTGACGTTGTCGCGGGTGATGGTCTCCTGCGCGGGCACGCTCGCCACCGCGATCTGCATGTTGACCTTGGTGAGCCGGCACGTGAACGGGTTGATCCAGATCAGGCCCGGCTTGCGCACGCCGGGCAGGGCCTGGCCCCAGCGGAATACGATGCCTTGCTCATACTGACGGATGATTCTGAAGCCGAACACATCGGCCGTCCCAACCCCCGGGCACCGCGTGTGCGTGCCGGGTATACGCGGCCGCCGACGGCGCCAGCGTGACAGCCAGCGTTCGGAATGCCCACGGCCTGCTTTTCATCATGACACACCGTTGCGCCCGTGCAGAACGGCCGGACTGGCTGCCCGGTTCCGGACCAACGCGCTCTGGCCATTCACCCTTTTTCGCTTCGCTGCGGAGGCGGGACCACCGCCATCGGAGGCCACCGCTGGCCCCCGGGCGACGCCTGGCCGCCGTCGGCAACTGATCCACGGTGTCTGTGCACAGCGGTGTCTGTGCACAGCTTACGTTCGCAATTTAAAACTAGCAAATTTTTTCTAGAAATGGTGACACAACCTCCGGGGCCGTGCGGCTCGTCGTGTCCTTGCCGCGGCTCGTCGTGTCCTTGCCGCGGCTCGTCGTGTCCTTACAGCGGCTCGGTGGCCCAGCTCCAGCCCTGCTCATCCCATACCGGGCGGACCACAGCGGCCTGGGCCGCGTCGGCCAGCTGGGCCACGGCCCGGACCAGCTGGCGGTGAAAGTCATCGGGCGTATGTTTGCCCTCATGCGACACGACCGTCACGAGCGTCACGGCTGATGCCTCGCTGCCGCACAGGCGGATCGTGACCGTGCCGGTGTAGTCACGGCCGACGGCCAGAATGGCCTCGGCCCGGACCAGCTCGCTGCCGTCATCCTTGGCCACCCATACCTCAGGCACAGACATGCGCCTCACCTCCCAGCCCACTTGTCATAGCACATCCACAGTGGCACACCGGCACAGCGCCGGACCCACCGTGCGCTGGCGGCGGAATCCAGCCCGCGAGGGCGGTGCGCCGCCGGGCTGGCGAGTACTCGAGTTCGGGCCGCAGTGCCCCGCCGACGGTGTGCAGGTGCCGCAGGACCTGTGCGTAGGAGTCGAAAAAGCCAGTCTCGTGGTAAGCGATGCCGTGCTGCTCGCAGAACGCGCGCACCGGTTCCTGGGCATGCCGCAGGCTGGGCCGCGGCATGGAGGGGAACAGGTGATGCTCGATCTGGTAGTTGAGGCCGCCGAGGGCGAAGTCGGTGAGCCATCCGCCGCGGACGTTGCGGGAGGTGATGACCTGGCGGCGCAGGAAGTCGGACTTCTCATCCTCGCGCAGCACCGGCATGCCCTTGTGGTTCGGCGCGAACGAGCAGCCCAGGTAGACCCCGAACAGGCCCTGCTGGACGAGCACGAAGGCCACCGCCTGTACCGGGCCCAGCACCAGGAACACGGCGGCCAGGTAGCCAATGATGTGCGTGGCCAGCAGTGCGCCGTCCACCAGCTTGACCCTCCTGCTGCCGCGGTGGCGCAGCATGGTCCGGATCCCGGCGGCATGCAGGTGGAAGCCCTCCAGCAGCAGCATCGGGAAGAACAGCCACGCCTGGTAGCCGGCCAGCAGGCCGCCGATCCCGTGCCGGGCCCGGGCCTGGTCCGGGGTGAAGGCGATGGCCCGGCCGCCGATGTCCGGATCGCGGCCGACCTGGTTGGGGTGGGCGTGGTGCCGGTTGTGCTTGCCTGTCCACCACCCGTAGCTGAGCCCGATCAGCAGGTTCCCGTGGATGCGGCCGATCAGGTCGTCGGTGCGCCTTGATCCGGAGATCTGGCGGTGCCCAGCGTCATGCCCGATGAACCCGGTCTGGGTGAACATCACCGCCAGGAAGACCGCCACCAGCAACTGCCACCAGGACCGCCCGAGCAGGAAGAACGCGGTCCACCCAGCGGCCAGCAGGAGCAGGTTGACGGCAATCTTGACGCTGTAATACCCGGGGCGCCGGCGCAGCAGCCCGGCCGCCCGCACGCTGCGGGAAAGCTGGGCATAGTCGCTGCCCGGACCAGCGGGCGGCGCGTCCTGATCAGCCAGGAAAGGGCGTTCGGCTACTGGATGTGCCGCGTCAGCGGTCAACCTCATCCTCCTGCGGTAAGCGGTGCGCGGCCTGTGGTCGGCCGCCAGGAGGCCGGTGGCGCCCCGGCCGGGCGGCGGTGCGGCCGGGCGAAGATGCGGCGGGCCCGCGCATTCCCACGCGGGCCCGCCATGTGCATCCGGTCAGATTGCGTGCACCTGATCCGCCTGCGGGCCCTTCGGGCCCTGGCGGGTGGTGTATTCCACCTTCTGGTTCTCTTCCAGGGTGCGGTAGCCGCCCATGTCGATCGCCGAGTGGTGCACGAAGACGTCGGCGGTGCCGTCGTCAGGTGCAATGAAACCGAAGCCCTTATCGGGGTTGAACCACTTCACAGTTCCCTGTGCCATCTGCTTGTCTCCTTCTAAGACGAGCACGGATCCGTGCCCTTCGCACGGATCAGCTGCTGGTTGCCCGCCACTGGAAGAGGAATTCCACAGCCAGACGGCTAGGCGCCCATTGCCGAAATGCGGGCGCCTTCACGATCGCAAACGTTGACAACAACTTCCTGCCTAACGCCATCTCGTGGCCGGTGTATTCCCCGCGCCTGGCGTCCTTACCTGGCATCCGGGCCAGGGGAGCGCCGCGGGCCGTTGATCGCTATCGCCTGCGGCGCCCCCGGTAGCCGGCGGACAGGGCCACCGCGCCGCGGCCGGTGGCCGGGCTGGCAGTCAACGTCGCCGCAGCGGCGGCCGGCTGCGGCCGGCGCGACCCGGGCGGCGAGCGGGCCGGCGATGGAACGCAGCAGCGCGGAGCCGGGGCTGACGCTCGCGGCCAGCGGGCTCACCCCGGCCCGGCGCATCAGCCCGCGCACGTCGGCCGCCTGGGCCGGGCTCTGCAGGGTGATGACCACACCGTCGGCGCCGGCCCGTGCGGTCCGGCCGGACCGGTGCAGGTAGGCCTTGTGCTCGGCGGGCGGGTCCGCGTGGATGACCAGGCCGATGCCGTCCACGTGGATGCCGCGGGCGGCGATATCCGTGGCCACCAGGACCCGGGTCGTCCCGGAGGCGAACGACGCCAGGTTCCGCTCCCGGGCCCCCTGGCCCAGGTTGCCGTGCAACTCGGCTACGGATATGCCCGCCCCGGCCAGTTGACGGGTGAGCTTCTGCGCGCCGTGCTTGGTCCGGGTGAACACCAGCGACCGGTGGCTGCCGCCGGCCAGCGCGGCGACCACACCAACCCGGTCCCCCGGCGTGACGGTGAGCAGGTGGTGGACCATCGCGCTGGGAGCGGCGGCGGCCGAGTCCACCGAGTGCACGGCCGGGTCGCTGAGGAACCGGCGTACCAGCACATCCACCGCGTTGTCCAGGGTGGCGGAGAACAGCATCCGCTGGCTGTCCGGCGGGGTGGCCTCCATCAGCCGCCGCACCACCGGCAGGAAGCCGAGATCAGCCATGTGGTCCGCCTCGTCCAGCACGCTAATCTCCACATCGCCCAGGTGGCAGTGCCCCTGCTCGATGAGGTCGGCCAGCCGGCCGGGGCAGGCCACGACGATGTCCACCCGGTTGCGCAGGGCGGTTACCTGCGCATTCTGCCCGGTACCGCCGAAGATGGTGGCCACCGTCAGGTCCATCGCCTGGGCCAGCGGCGTGAGTACCGCCTGGACCTGGCTGGCCAGTTCCCTGGTGGGCACCAGGACCAGGCCACGCGGGCGGCCCGCGCTGGTGAACCCATCGGCCAGCCCGGCGGCCAGCGGGATGCAGAACCCGAGCGTCTTGCCGGAGCCGGTCCGGCCACGGCCCAGGATGTCCTGCCCGGCCAGTGCATCCGGCAGCGCGGCCGCCTGGATCGGGAACGGCACCGTGATGCCTGCTGTGGCCAGCGCGTTCGACCAACTGTCCGGGAACGCCGAGTTCGGCGAAGCTCGCGTGCAGCGTGGCCACTTCGGCCAGGGCGGGGGCCGGACCGGCCGCCGGCGCCGGGCTTTCCGGTGCCCGGTCTTCCGGTGCCCCGGTGGACTGCGCCAGGCTCATCCGCGCGGCGACCCGGGCGGAAGATCCAGGCCTCGTCCGGCCGCGGCGGCGCCGGCGGGCATACGGATCTTCGGTGGGTACGACTGTCACAAAGAATCTCTTTCGGATCTGGGTGGCCGCATTTTCGGAGGCCACCACATGAGATCCGTGGAAACCAGCTCGCTCAGCGAGCGAGGTACGACCGGCGCGTCCTGATGACGCCGCCTCACGATGTGCCGTGTACCAAGACCGTACCGCATGCCGTGGTGCGGTCGCGCGGCGTACCCCGGCCCTGCGCCCGTCCGCCCAGGTCTGGGCGGCTATGCCAACGTTCGCACTATAATACTAGTAATGAATTTCCATAAAACGTGCTAGTGTGACAGGCGTGGGCAGCTGGGGTTTCCTGAGCAATCACGGTCGTGTGCTGTTGCTTCTCGCGCACGACCCTGGCATGCGGCTGCGCGACATCGCCGCCCGGCTGGGCATTACCGAGCGAAGCGCCTACGGCATCGTCACGGACCTCACCGCGGCCGGGTACATCAGCAAGCGCAAGGATGGCCGCCGCAACCACTACCAGATCGAGGCGCACCAACCGCTTCCCGAGCCCACCAGCCGGGAGCGGACCGTCGGGGAGTTTCTCGCCCTGCTCACCGCCCCGGGTCCGGGCCAGCCAGCAGAACGGGAGGCCGCCGGTCCCGCCCAGGCTGGGCCGCGGGCGCACCCGGGACCGGGCAGTCCCCGGGCCGCCCGGCCCACCTAATCTGATCGGAGACCCAGCCATGCACTCCGCTGCCGCGGCCCGGCCCGGCCTGCACGTTTCTGCCCGGACCGAAGACCGCGTCACCATCGCCGAACTGGCCGGTGAACTCGACATTGCCAGTGTCCCCCGGTTGCGCGAGCAACTCCTGGCCTTGCTCCGGCCCGCTTCCGGCCGGCTGGTCATCGACCTGTCCGGGGTGACCTTCTGCGACGCCAGCGGGCTCGCCGTGCTGGTCGGCACCGGCCGCCGGGCCAGGCTGCTCGGCGGATTCCTGCGTCTGGCTGCCGTCCCACCAGAGGTCAGCCGGATATTGCGGAGCACCGGGCTGGACCGCCACCTGATCGCCTTCCCCACCGCCAGCGCGGCGGCAAGTGCCCCCGACGCCCCGGCCGGCCTGCCGGGCGGGGCCGTTCAGTCGCCCCGCCCGGCCAGGTCCTGGCCCGCTCCGGGCCAGCCTGCCGGGCCCGTCCGGCGCACAGCGAGTTCCGCTGAGTTCGGTAACACGGTCAGCGCGGTGACCGAAACCGCCACCCGGCTGCGCCGGGTGCTCGGCCCGCGCATCAGGCCGGCGGTTGGCTGAGCCCAGACTCCAGGCCGCCGGGAATCGACGCGGAGAGACATGGCTACCCAGGAGCGTTTGATCGCCGCCGCCGCCCGGGCCAACCGGGCTCTCGGTGCCAGCGGCCAGTCGGACATGGTGTGGGGTCACGCATCGGTCCGCGATCCAGACGGCCGCGGCGTCTGGATGAAGGCGGCCGGATGGTCTTTCTGCGAAGTGACCCCGGCCAGGATCGCGCTGGTCACGCCGGCGGGTGAGGTGCTGGCGGGCAACGGGCCGCGGCACATCGAGTACCCGATCCATACCGAGGTGATGAACGCCAGGCCCGACGTCGGCAGCGTCGTGCACACGCATGCCCCGGCCGCGCTCGCCTTCGCCGCGCTGGACCAGCCACTGCTGGCCATCTCACACGATGGGGTCGAGTTCGCCGAGCCGCAGATCGCGCGGTTCACCGTGACCGGCAGCCTGATCAACTCCGCTGAGCTGGGCCAGGCGCTGGCCACGACAATCGGTGCCGGGGTCGGCTGCCTGATCCCCCGGCACGGCCTGGTGACGGTGGGGCCAGACGCCGCCACCGCGGTGATGCGCGCGATCCTGCTGGCCCGGGCGTGCCAGGTCCAGTTGCAGGCGCTGGCCGCCGGCCAGATCCAAGTGTGGTCCGATCCGGCCGAGATCGCCCTGAAGAAAGCGGAAGTCTGGCCAGAATCCCAGCTCAACGCCGGGTATGCCTACCTGTGCCGGCAGGCAGACTCACCGTCCTAACTGATGCCGCACCGTCCTAACTGATGCCCGCGTCCAGCGCCGAGCGCGAGTCGTAGGCCGGGGCGAACACAACGAGCAGCGCCAAGTCCTCGGTCACCTCAGCGAACCGGTGTTCCTCACCCGCCGGCACGAAGATCACCGACCCGGGACCGACCCCGGCTGAAGCGGCCGGCGTCACGATCGTGGCCCGCCCGGCGGTGACAACATAGATCTCGTCCTCGGTGTGCGGGCCCTGGTCGTCCAGCCCGCCAGCCGGGATGCAGTACGTTCCCACCGACAGGTCCGCCACCCTGAGGTGCTCTACCCAGTCGTTCGCCGTCGTGCTGGGCGACCGCCACGCCCCGGCGCCTTCGATGATCCGCATGGCGGAAGCGTACGTGCCCGGCACGAGCACGGGTTCGGGTAGCGGATGAGCATCACGCCGGGTCCCCGCCGCCGTCGGCCTGCCGGGGGCCGGGCGTTATTTCGTAATGCATGGTCTGATAGCCCATGAGGCGGTGAGCCAGCGGGACGAGCATTCCTTGCAGCACCCGGTGCCGCCGCGCCAGCGCGCTGGCGGCGATGCCGGCTTGCTCGCTTGGCAGCAGGACCGCCCGGGCGTGTACCGGTGGCCCGGTCGGCTTGCCACGCAGGGTCGCGGGCGAGAGCTCGATCCGCGGGTTGTTGCGCAGCCGCTTGGTCTTCCATGCTTTGTGGAAGGAGCGGAAGAACGCGCGGTCGCCGTCGAAGGCAATGCTCACCGGCGTGGCGACTGGTGTGCCGTCCCGCTTGTAGGTGACCAGAAGAATTGTCTTGGCGCTCTTGACCGCCGCCAGTTCGTTGCCCACCGGTTCTCCCTTCGTCGAGCGGTCGCCCACTCAGACGGGATACGGCGGCAGGACGTGACACCCTCGCGGAGTCCTAGGCCGGGTCGTTGGCCAGCAGGGCCCGGGCCTTGCCGATCCGGGTGTCCAGGTCGGCGAGGAATCCATCCAGGGCGTCCCGCTTGGCCTGCACCGTGGCGCGCAGGTCTTCGGCCAGGGCGAGACATTCCCGGGTCAGCTGGCGGCGCTCGTCCGCACTGGTCCGCTCGTCGTGGTAGCTGAGCCGGATCTGGGCGATCCGGTCCTCGTTGCGCAGCACGACGGCGATCTCGTCGAGGTTGAGACCCAGCAGGGTCTGCAGTTCCCGGATGCGGGCCACCCGGGCCAGGTCGTCCTCGGAGTAGCGGCGCAGCCCGCCGCGCGTGGTACCGGCCGGGACGAGCAAGCCGATCTGCTGGTAGTAGCGCAGGGCGCGCTCGGACACGCCTGCCCGGGCGGCCGCGGCCCCGATGCCAAGCAGCTCCCGGTCAGCCGTCGCGGGCATCGGCTCGCTCCTGCCCGCCCGGGCGGCTGGCCCCGCCGCCTGGCGCCTGCTCGGCCGCCGTGGCCAGCCGCCCATTGGCCGGGACATCCACATCGGCGGACGCGACCGGCTCCAGGCCGGCCAGCCCGCCGATCTCGGCTGCGCCGTCGGCCAGTTCGTCGCCGACTGACTCGGTCCCGTGCAGGTAGCGCCGGCCGCGGACCGCGGAGGCCACGATCGCGATGGCCGTCGCGATGGCCGCGAAGGTGAACGCCAGGTGCAGGCCGCTGGCGAACGGCTGCTCGATCAGCTTGGGAAAGAAGGACCGGCCGGTGACGTAGGCGGCCTGGCTTGGGCTCAGGTGCTGCAGTGCCCCGGTCGGCCCGAGCAGCTGCTTGATCGGGTTATAGCCGAGGAACGCCGAGAACAGGCTGCCGATCGGCGGCTCGCTGGCGACCAGGTGCGCGGCGGGCGCGGGCACGCCCGCCTTGACCAGCCCGCGGTACAGGTGCGACGGCAGGTTGTGGGCCAGCCCCAGCGTGACGATGGTGAAGAACAGGCCCATGGACAGAACGGTGGCCGAGTTCTGGAACGTGTTCAGCATGCCCGCGCCCGCGCCGCGCTGCTCGGGCGGCAGGCTGTTCATGACCGCGGCCTGGTTCGGGGAGAAGAACAGGCCCATGCCCACCGCGAACAAGAAGATCAGCACCGCGAACCAGACGTAGCTGAAGTTGATCGGCAGCAGTTCCAGCAGCAGGAAGCTGGCCCCCGAGACGATCAGGCCGGCCGTGGCGAACAGCCGCGCGCCATAGCGGTCGGACAGTACCCCGGCCAGCGGGCCGACGATCAGGAAGCCGATGGTCAGCGGCACCATCGAGATACCGGCCCACAGCGGCGTCTCGCTGAAGCTCTTGCCGTGCTGCGGCAGCCAGATGCCCTGCAGCCAGATGATCAGCATGAACTGGATACCGCCGCGACCCAGCGCACCGAGCAGCCCGGCGATGTTGCCCGCGGTGAAGGCCCGGATCCGGAACAGCCCGAGCCGGAACATCGGCGCGGCCACCTTGGTCTCCACCCAGCCGAACAGCACCAGGATCGCGATCCCGCCGAAGATGCCGGTCAGCACCCAGGGGTTGGTCCAGCCGGTCGGGTGCCCGCCGTAGGGCAGCAGCGAGTACACGATGCCGGTCAGCAGCGCGACCAGGCCGGTAGCGAACAGGGCGTTGCCCAGCCAGTCGATCCGGGCCGGGATGCGGATACCGTTGTCGCGGAGCTTCAGGTAGGCCCAGGCCGTGCCGAACATGCCGAACGGCACCGACACCAGGAACACCAGCCGCCATTGCACCGGGGCCAGCACACCACCGAGCAGCAGGCCGAGGAATGAGCCACTCACCGCGGCGATGCCGTTGATGCCCATCGCCTTGCCGCGCTCGTTCTCCGGGAACGCATCGGTCAGGATGGCGGTGGAGTTGGCGAACAGGAACGCACCACCGACGCCCTGGAACACCCGCATGACGATGATCCAGATCGCCCCGGCCGGGCCGGTCAGCCAGGTGACCGAGAGCAGGATCGAGAACAGGGTGAACACGGCGAAGCCCAGGTTGTACATCCTGACCCGGCCGTAGATGTCGCCGACCCGGCCCAGGCTGACCACCAGCACCGCGGTGACCAGCAGGAAACCCATGAACACCCAGAGGAAGTAGGACGTGTTCGACGGCACCAGCGGGTTCAGCTTGATGCCGCGGAACAGCGCGGGCAGCGAGATCAGCAGGATGGACTGGTTGATGGTGACCATCAAGATGCCGAGCGTGGTATTCGACAGCGCGATCCACTTGTAGTGCACCCCCCGGCCGTCCGCGGGCCGGGCCGCCGCCGTCTGCGCTCGTCCTGCCACCGGCATCAAGCCTCCTCGGCTGATCTCGCTGAGCCCTGGCCGCTCCCGGCATTTGGGCACCGGGAAGACTATCGCACCTTGACGTCAACGTCAGAGTCGGCTGTACGGCTACCTGGCTGGGCGCGATCGCGTGCTCTAGCGCATCCCGGTCGCCCAGACGTGCGGGTCTCGTTCGGCGGCAGCCCCGCCCAGCTGGCCGTCACCCTCGGTGCGGTGCACTGGGCGGGGCTGCCGCGGTGTCTAGGCCTTCGGGCGGGACTTGGCCGGCCACATCGGCAGCAGTTCCCGGCCCAGGGTCACGTTGAGCACGATAGCGGCGGCCAGGTAGCCCGCCGCGAAACCATCAAGGAGTGCCACCCAGCCGCTGATCTTCGTGACGTCGGCGGTCCAGCTGGCCGTGCCGCCGAGGTTGGCGATGGCCGATACCACCAGCACCACGAACGCCAGCGAGAATGGCGCGAAGGCGGCCAGGCTGATGCTGGACGCGCCAATCGCGAACACCGCGGTGAACAGCGCCCACAGAATCAGCCACGCGGCGAAGGCGTGGTCGAAGGCGACCGGACCCGCGGCGGCGATGATTGGGCCAGCGAAGAACTTCAGTATCAGCGCGGTGGAGAACAGGAATCCCGCGTAGCCCACGCCGAACGTGCCACCGAACAGCTCGCCGCTGCGAAACTCCCAGAGCCCGCCGATGAGCAGCCCGACGGCGCCAATCCCGAAGCAGGTGGCGATGAAGATGTCATTCGCGGCGCTGGACAGGATCCCGGTCTGCACCAAGCCGAGGAACCCGACGGCGAACGCGAAGGCGAACGCTGATAACGGAACCCCAGGCGCGGTGGCCGGGTAAGCGTGGCCCGGCCCGGGGGCCCACGCGACTGCAGCGGGCTCGCTGACCTGCGTGGCTGCCGGGCCCGAGGCGACAGCCGACTCGTCATGTGTGGTCATTTCGTGCTCCTTCTCGATGACCGCTTGCCTGAACCTGGACCTGGTTGGCCGACGAGCCCAGGTCACGAATACCGCTGCGGGGCAGCAAATGAGCAGGCGAAAGCGCCTGACCCTACTAGCATCAATGGCTTCGAAGTACGCAACAGCACCATCTGCCACAGGAGCCGGAGCTCGCTGTGCTGTACGGGAAATGCATGTCTCAGGCGCGCCCGGGGAGCCTGTGCACAATGGTAGGGGTTTCGAAACCGATTGCAAGATCCTCGTGGGCACGCGGAACTGTCTGGCCGGCGGTAGCCGGCGCAGGACTGTCTACCGGCCCGGAGGCCGGTCAGTATCCCCAGGTGAGGGCGCTGTGCCGGGTTATGGTTTGGGGTGTGGGGGGAAATGCCGCGGTTGCCGGGCAGGCCAGCCTGCACGGGTTCGTGGCCCCGCTGACCAGCCTGGTCGGCCGGGCGGCCGAGCTGGAAAGGCTCGCGGACCTGGTGGGCGAGTACCGGCTGGTGACGGTGACCGGGCCGGGCGGAGTGGGCAAGACCAGGCTGGCCGGCGAGGTGGCCCGGCGGGTGGCGGCCCGGTTCGCGGACGGAGTGTGGCTGGTGGAGCTGGCCACGGTGCGGGACCCGGTGCTGGCCATCCCGGCGGTGGCGGCCGCGCTCGGCGTGCGGCAGGCTCCGGGCTGCTCCATCACCGAGTCGCTGCTGGCCAGCCTGGCCCGGCAGCAGGCGCTGCTGGTGCTGGATAACTGTGAGCATGTGCTCGCCGCCGTGACGGAACTGTGCGGGACGCTGCTGCCGGCCGCCGATGACGTGCGGGTGCTGGCCACCAGCCGGGAGCCGATCGGCATGGCCGGGGAGGCCCGGTTCCGGCTGGCGCCGCTGCCGGTAGCGGCCCCGGGTGAGCCGCCCGACGCCGCCGGGCCGGCCGTGGCGCTGTTCGCTGACCGGGCTCACCGGGCCGACCCCAACTTCAGCCTGGACGGCGATTCGGTGCCGCTGGCCGGGCGGCTGGTCGCCCGGCTGGACGGGATGCCGCTGGCGATCGAGCTGGCCGCCGCCCGGGTGGAGGCATTGGGCCTAGCTCAGCTGCTGGACCGGCTCGAGGACCGGTTCCCGCTGCTGACCAGCACCGACCGGAGCGCAGCGCCGCGGCACCGGTCGCTGGCCGCGACGGTGGAATGGAGCTACCAGCTGCTGGATGAGCGAGAGCAGCGGACGTTCCGCCGGGTCGCGGCGTTCCCCGGCCCGTTCACCCTGGCGGCCGCGGCCGCGGTGGCCGGCCCGGGTACCGAGCCGGCGCTGCTGCACCTGGTCAACTGTTCGCTGCTCACCCCGCCGCGCACCGGCCCGGATGGCCGGACCCGGTACGTGATGCTGGAGACCTTGCGGGCGTTCGGGCGGGACCAGCTCAGCGCGGCCGGAGAGGTCCAGGAGACCCGGGTGGCGCTGGCCCAGCAGGCGGTGGCGATAGCGGAGCAGGCCGCGGCCCAGCGGGCCATCAGCCCGGGGGAGCTGGCGGGCGGCCGGTGGCTGGATGCCGAGGACGCCACGCTGCGGCAGGTTCTCGGCTGGGCCGTGCAGCACGACAAGGCCACGGCGCTGCGGCTGGCGATGGCCCTCACCCCATGGTGGATCGTGCGCGGCCGCGGCGCGGAAGGATACGCGTCGCTGAGCGGCGCTGCCGTGGCCGCCGAACCGGGCGGCCGGACCTGGGGTAGCGCGCAGTATCACCTCGGCCAGGCGGCGGTTTCCATCGGCGATCTGACCGCGGGATTGCGCCACTTCACCGCGGCGGCCGGCGGCCTGGCCGAGGCGGGACCGTCAGCGGAACTCGCGCTGGCGCTGTGCGGGCGGGCGGACGTGCTCATCCTCGTCCTGGGCCGGGGCCAGGAAGGAACCCAGGACGCCCGCCGTGCGCTGGCTATGGCGGGTGACATCGGCGACCCGGCCAGCCAGGCGCTAGCCCTGGTCACCATGTCGCAGGCCGCCTACTTCGCCGGTGATTTCGACGCGGCCGTGCAGTGCGCCCGCCAGGCCCGCCGGATCGACCCGGCCCGCATCCCGGGCGAGCTCGCCCGTGAGTGCAGCCTCCGGCTGAGCGTGGCCCTCATCGAAGCCGGTAACCTCGCCGCCGCGCGGGATAGCTGCTCAGCCGCGATAGCCCTGGCCCAGGCGGCGGGGGATCTGTCCGCCGCCGCCTTCGGCTTGCTGCTGCGGGCCCGGCTGCACAGCCGGTCAGGTGAGCTGGCTGACGCCTGGGCCAGCCTCGGCGAGGCGCTGCGGGCCGCCGCGCGGATCCAGGACCGCAGACGCCAGCGGATGTGCCTGGCCCTGGGCGGTGAGCTGTGCGCGGTATCCGGGCGCTGGGCGGCGGCGGTCACCGTATGGACCGCCTACCTGTCGATCATGCGCGACAGCGAGCTGGTCGAAACGGCCCGCAACGTTGCCCGGCGCGAGGAACTGCTGCGCCGCGCCGGGCAGGCGCTCGGCGCGCAGCGGCTGGCCGGGGCGGACGAGCGCGGCGCGATGATGACCCTGGACACCGCGGCCGAGTTCCTTCTCTTGCTGGCCGAGCCTGGCCCGCCGGCCGCGCTGGCGTCCGGCCCGCCGCCGGACTTCGGCGAGCTCAGCCCCCGGGAGCGCGAGCTGGTCACGCTGGTCGCCCAGGGACGGACGGACGCGCAGATCGCACAGCAGCTGTTCATCAGCATCAGCACCGTCCGCTCACATCTGGACCGGATCCGGGACAAGACCAGCTGCCGGCGGCGGGCCGACCTCACCAGGCTGGCGTTGCAGAACGGGCTGGTGTAGACCGCCGGTACGCGGCGACGGTCGAGGCTCTGCCCTTGACGTGCAAGGCAGGCAGCAGCTCATAGCCGTCCGTGGTTTCACTACGCCGCATGGTGGCCGCGCTCGCGACGGTGCTCCCGGCCGGGCGGGCCGCGTCGCATAGCCGGGCGGCCAGATTGACGGTGTCGCCTACCACGGTGTACTCGACCCGGTCCGGGCTGCCGAGCATGGCCGCGGCGACCTGGCCGGTGCTCAGCCCGATACCGAGGCCGAACGGTGGCAGTCCCTGGCCGGTCCAGTGCGTGTTCAGCGCATCCTGGCTGACGTGCATCTGGGCGGCGGCCGCCACCGCCCGTGCCTCGTGGTCATCGAGCGCTTCGGGAGCACCGAAAACGGCCATCACGGCGTCGCCCACGTACTGCATCACGGTGCCGCCATGCGCCAGGATGGCGTCGTTCATGGCCTGCCGATGGTCGTTGAGCTGGGCCGCGAGCCGGGTGGGCTCGGCCACCTCGGCGATCGCTGTGTAACCGCGGATGTCAGACATCAAGACGGTCACGGTGAGCAGTTCGGTGCTGGTGAAAGCGTCCGGGTCAGTGCTGATCCGCTCCGCGAGCCCGCCGGGGAGCAGCCGGGTCATCCGCCGGTGCGTCGCCTCGGCCTGATCCAGCCGCTGCAGGGACTGCCTGGCCTCGCGTTGCCCGGCGCGCAGTTCGGCCTGCAGCCGGGCGTTGTCCAGCGCCACGCCGGCCGCCCGCAGCACCGCTTCGACGAAATCCGTCCGCCCGGCCAGCTTGGCATCGACGGCCAGCCGGGCCAGCGCGGATCCATCTACCGGACTGGCCACGTAGACGGTATGCCTGCCATCAGGATCTGCGGCAGCGGCCGTGCCGTCGGCCATCAGGTACTGGCCGCGTTCTGCCGACCAGGTGGTCAGCGTCAGGTGCCGGTCGCCGAGCGCCCGGCCCAGCGCGTGGCTGACCGCATCGGCCGAGGTAAGGCGCTGCGGCTCCATCAGCGCCTCGACGGCCAGCGCCCGCTGCACGCGGCGGATGCCGATCCCCAGCAGGAACGAGACCGGGATGGCCAGCGTGGCCAGGTTCGACGACCAGGTGGCCAGGGCAGCGACATCCGCGCCGGTCACCGGGGCTATCGCCTGCGCGGCAGCGAATACCGCGAACGCGGTGGACGCGATCGCGACCGGGATCAGCTCACGTCGCTCGGGGCGGGTGGCCTGCAGAATCCGGACCACCATCAGCACCACGAACGCGGCCAGCAGGACGCCCTCGAAGATCTGCGTGCCGTCGTAAATCCAGATCCCGAGCTGTTCGTCGTGCACCAGCGTCGGCCACCAGATGGGGCCCTTGTAGCCGCTCCAGCGTGGCTCCCAGGTCACGTTGGCCAGCGTGGCGAGCAGTGGGATGAGGACGAACGCGGTACGGATCAGCCAGAGCTGCGGCCGGGTCTGCAGGCGGCGGTGTGGCCAGCGGAGCACCAGCCAGCCGAGCAGCACTCCGCTGAACGGATACAGGATCGTGCCGATGAAAGCCCACGGTCCCCCGGCGACGTACTGCAGCGACGTGGCCGACACCGTCACGGCGATGACCAGCATCAGGATCCCGTTGCTGCGCTGCGACGGCCGGCCCATGGCCACCCAGCCCGCCACGACCAGGGACAGGACGGTCAGTACCCAGGTCGCCTCGGTGGCATCGGTCAGCGGGTTCACCCAGCCGAGCCACAGCAGGGCAACCGCACCTGCCGCACACAGCACTGCCCACCATGGACGTCGGCCCATGCCCAAGTATTACCCACGGGTCAGCAAACTGAGCGTATTGACCAGGGCAATCGTGCCGGTAGGCGACGGCCTACTGACAACTAGTAGTCACCTGAGTGCAATGTGCTAAGGGGTAGTTCGGCCCCTGCCTGGGTGCCTGCCGTACCGGACAGTCTGTGCTCAGGCGGCGGGACCATTTCCCGCCCGGGGTCAGCCAAGGAGACGGTCATGTTCAGCCATCCGCACATCACCAGTGAACTCGCCCGGTACCGGCAGCAGGAGATGATCGCCCAGGCCAGGCAGCGGCGTCAGGCGGCGCAACTGCACGCGCTGTCCCGTGACTCCCGGCCGGGCCGGCGGGCTGGCTGGAAACTCGGCCGCTACCTGCTGAGCATCCCCGCCTCGTGGCCGCGCACGGCCCGGATCTGAACCGCTCGGGGGGAGAGCCAGATGCATCAGGGATCACCGGGCAGCCACCCGGATCAGCGCGGCGGACGCCGGAACCATGGCTGGCGCTACCTGCTCCCGGCGGCGCTCCTGCTCGCCGCCCTGGCGCTGCTTGCCGCGTGCAGCGGCCAGAACCCGGGCGGCAGCGGCCACATTGAGGCACCTGGCCCGCTGGCCAGCCAGCACGTGCTCGATCAGCCCAGCCCGGCGAGCTAGCAGGCCGGTGCGCGTGGCTGGCCAATCTGGCGTATGTTGGGCGGCAATGCGTGTCCGGTACGTCCAGATAAATGACCAGGAGCGGCAGTGGCCGAGCAGGAATCGGGACCAGCTGGCACCGATACCCGGATCCCCAACATGGCCCGCATGTACGACTACGCCCTGGGTGGTAAGGACAATTTCGCCGCCGACCGGGAGGCGGTGCAGCAGCTGTTCAGCTTCGCCCCGGAGAACCGGGATGTGCCCCGGGCCAACCGGCGGTTCCTCGGCCGCGCGGTCCGGTTCGCCGCGGATCAGGGCGTCCGGCAGTTCCTCGACCTGGGTACCGGCCTGCCCAGCCAGGGCCACGTGCACGAAGTGGTCGGCGAGATCAACCCGGACGCACACGTCGTCTATGTCGATAACGACCCGGTGGTAGCGGCGCACGGCCGGGCGTTGCTGACCGGCTCTGACTCGGTCACCGTGGTCGAGGCGGACATCCGCGATCCGGGCAGCATCCTGGGCAACCCGGACATGACCCGGCTGATCGACTTCGCGCAGCCGGTCGCGGTGCTGTTCGTCGCCGTGCTGCACGGCATCCCGGACGAAGCCGATCCGGCGGGCATCGTGCGCGCGGTCGGCGAGCGCATGTCGCCGGGCAGCTACCTGATCCTGTCTCACCTGACGAGGGAGGGTCACCCGGCGGAACTGGTCGCCCAGAAGGAAGCCATCTTCGCCAAGTCGAACGCCCCGGTGTCCTACCGCAGCCGGGCCGAGATCCTCGGCATGTTCGACGGTTTCAACCTGGTCGAGCCGGGCCTGACCCCGGTCACCCAATGGCGCGGCGGGGCGCTGGACGAGAAGCTGGACGCGGCCGGTCAATGGTGGCTGGGCGGGGTCGGCCGCAAGGCTTAGCCCGCCGCGGCCACGATGAACGCGCCGATCTCCGCCTCGTAGCCCAGCCGGTCGTAGCGCCCGGTCGGCCCGGTGTGCCCGGCCGTGCCCAGCTCAGCCCGGAACAGCAGCTGCCCAGGCGCGCCGTCCGCGGTGGCCCGGAGCTTGGCCACCCATTTGGCTGGCTCGTGGATCAGCACCCGCGGGTCGTGCAGGCTCCCGGTGACCAGCAGGTCAGGCCGCGGGCCCGGCGGCACGTTGTCGTACGGGCTGTACGAGCGCAGGTAGGCCAGCACCGCCGGGTCGCGGGGATCGCCCCACTCATCCCACTCGGTGATGGTGAGCGGGATGGACGGGTCGAGCATGGTGCTGACACAGTCCACGAACGGCACCTCGGCCACCACCGCCCGCCACCGCCCGGGCGCCATCGCGTACACCGCGCCCTGCAGCAGGCCGCCGGCCGACAGCCCGCGGGACACGATCCGGTCGGCCGCCGCCCACCCCGCATCGGCCAGCATGTCCGCGGCCGCGATGAAGTCGGTGAACGTGTTGCGCTTCCGGGTCAGCCGGCCGTCCAGCCACCAGCGCCGGCCGCCTTCCCCGCCGCCGCGCACGTGGGCCACCGCAGATACGAAGCCACGGTCCAGCAGGCTGGGCGTGAGCAGGCTGAACTCCGGCCATGAGCACGCCTCGTAGGCCCCGTAGCCGTACAGCAGGCACGGCGCGGTCCGGTCCGGGCGCAGCCCGCGGCGGTAGGCGATGGTCACCGGGATCATGGTGCCGTCGGGGGCGGCCGCGGCCAGCCGCCGGGTCTGGTACCAGGCCGGGTCGTAGCCCGGCACGTCCTGCCGCTTGCGCAGCTGCCACGCCCCGCTGGCCAGGTCAACGTCGTGCCAGGCCGGCGGGTCGATGAGCGACTCGGTCCGCACCGTCACCGTGGCCGCCGCGTACTCCCGGTTGACCGCCAGCTCCAGCGCGAACTCCGGGCCCGGGGGCTCGATCGAGCCGCTCCGCGCCGGTGTCCCGGTCCAGCACGCGCAACTGGGCCGCCGCGGCGTGCCGCTGCGCCACCACCAGGTAGCGCCCGAACACGTCGCAGGACACCAGCCGGGTGTCCGCCGCACCCGCGATGACCTCCGTCCAGGACCCCGCGCCGGGGGCCCGCACCGGCGCGCGGACCAGCCGGAACTCCGCCGCGGCGTCGTTGCTGACCAGGTAGAAGTCACCGCCGTCCGGGCCCCGGGCGTGGTCGGCGCGGTATTCGATGCCGCGCCGCCGGGGCTGCAGCACGGCAGGCGGCGCGGCCGGGTCCGCGGCCGGCACGAACAGCGTCTCCGTGGTGTCCCGGGACTCGGTCTCGATGAGCAGGTACTCGCCGCTGCGGGTGGCCCGGACGGTGACCTCGAACCGCTGGTCCTCCTCGCGGAACACCAGCACGTCCCGGTCCGGGCTGGTGCCGAGCCGATGCCGCCAGACCTCGTGCGGCCGGTACTCACTGTCGGTCACCACGTAGAGCAGGGACTGCGCATCGGCCGCCCAGGCCAGCCCGTAGTAGGTCCGCTCGATCCGGTCCGGCAGGTCCTGGCCGGAGGCCAGGTCCCGGATCCGCAGCTGGTAGACCTCGTCGCCGGCGAAGTCCACCGAGTAGGCCAGCCGCCGCCCGTCCGGGCTGACCTCCCGGACGCCGAGCGCCACGTACCCACCGCCACACGCCGGATCGCTGAGCAGGGCGTTCTCGTCCAGCAGGACCTGCACCGGATCGTCCGGCGCGGCTGCCCGGCAGAACTGCTCGAACTCCTGGCCCGGGACCGCCGCGGTGCAGTACCAGAAGCTGCCCTGCCGCCAGCGCGCCGACTCCTCGGCCGCGGCCACCCGGCCGGTCATCTCCTGGCGCAGCTCGTCCCGCAAACCGCGCAGCGGCGCTACCTGCTGCTCGTAGTAGGAGCGTTCGGCAGCAAGATAGCCGCGCATGGCGGGCAGCTGCGCGTCCCGCATCCACCCGTACGGATCCGCCGCGGCCGGCCTGGCCGGCGCGGTAGGCGGCAACGACCAGTCTTCCTGCATAACGCCAGTCCCTGCCTCATCTGCCCGGCCAGCTGGCGGACCTCGCTGGCCGGCAGCTGGCAGGAGGTGTTGCCGTCCCGGCCGGTCACCGTGACCGACTCGAGCATGCTGTTCAGCACGGCTTCCTCGGTGGCCTCGGTCACCGCGGCGAAGTAGTCGTCGAGCGCGCTCCAGGCCGGTGCATTCGCCGGCCCCGTTGAGCACCGCCGCGCCGGCCGGCACCGGCGCGGTGAACAGGTCACCGCCGGGATCCAGCACGGTGACCCCGGTCCGGGCGACGCCCCGGCCGGCGGCGGCGGCTCGTCCCGCCACACGGTGGCGTGACCCAGGCCCACCCCGGGCACGTCGAGCACCGATCCGGTCGGGCCGGGTGGCAGCAGGCCAACGGTGATGCCAAGATCGGTGACGCGCGGCATCCCGTGATGGTAGCGCCGGCCCAGCTGGCGCGGGAGGGAGCGGGTTGAGCATGCCGGTCCCGGTCGTCTGGAGTGCGGAGTGCGTGCGGCACGAGCCAGCCGGCGAGGTGTGGCTCGGCGTGCGCGATCCAGGCACCGAGGTGCCGGACCGGGCGCTGCGGCTGCGGGCCGCGCTGGAGCAGGCGGGTGCCCGGGTGCTGGCGGCCCGCCCGCACGACGACACGATCCTGCGCGCCGTGCACGATCCCCAGCTGGTCGGCCACCTGGCCGGGATCTGGGCCGACTGGGAGCGGGCCGGGCTGCCCGCCGACTACGGCCGGGACCGGGTGGTGCCCTACCTGTTCCCGACCCCCGGGCTGCTGGCCGGGCTGCCGCTCCGCGTGCCGCCGGCCGCGCACGCCCGGGCCGGGTTGTTCTGCTACGACACGATGACGCTGGTCGGGCCGGGTAGCTGGGCCGCCATCCGTGGTGCGGTGGATGCCGCGCTGACCGCGGCCGACCTGGTCAGTTCGGGGGAGCGGCTGGCCTACGCGCTGTGCCGGCCGCCCGGGCACCACGCGACCCGCGGCGCGTACGGCGGGTCCTGCTACCTGAACAATGCCGCGGTCGCCGCCGAGGCGCTGCGGGCGGCCGGGGCGGCGCGGGTGGCCGTACTGGACATCGACGCGCATCACGGCAACGGCACCCAGATGATCTTCTATGACCGGCCTGACGTCTGGTACGGCTCGCTGCACGTGGACCCGGGGGCAGGCTGGTTCCCGCACTACGCCGGCTACCCGGACGAGCGCGGCCGGGGCGGCGGCGCGGGGTTCAACCGGAACCTGCCGCTGGCCCCCGGCACCGGTGACGACGGCTGGCTGGCTGCCCTCGGCGTGCTCTGCGCCGAGGCTGCCACGCTGCGGCCCGACGCGGTGGTGGTGTCGCTGGGGCTGGACGCGGCGGCTGACGACCCGGAAAGCCCGCTGCGGGTCACCGAGGCCGGCTACCGCGAGGCCGGCCGCCGCACCGCCGCCCTGGCCCCCACCGTCTTCATCCAGGAAGGCGGCTACCACCTGCCCACCCTCGGCACGTTGGCGGTAGCCGCCCTGGAAGGCGCCGCCGACACCATTCCATGACCGCGTTACAGCGCTATCCCATGATCGCGTTGCCGGAGCTATTCCATGATCGCGGTGGATTTGTGGTCACCGGCGACCCAAAACTCACCGCGATCATGGAATTCGCGCCCCCAATCACCTAAACGATCATGGAGCGGGTGGCTGGGCGGCTGGGTGGGTGGGTCTGCTAGGCGAGGAGGCAGGCGGCCTGGTGACTGGCGGCCGTCGCCCCGGCCGGCTGGCGCAGCGGGGGGTCCTCGGCCGAGCACCGCGCTACCGCGATGGGGCAGCGGGGGTGGAACCGGCAGCCGGTGGGCACGTCGACCGGGTCCGGCGTCTCACCCTGCAGGATCTGCGGGGTGCTGCGCTGCCGCGGGTCCGGCTTGGGCACCACGGACAGCAGTGCCTTGGTGTACGGGTGCTGCGGGTTGCGGACGACCTCGCGCGCCGGGCCCTGCTCGACGATCCGGCCCAGGTACATCACCGCGATCCGGTCGGCGAAGTGCGCGGCCGTGGACAGGTCATGGGTGATCATGAGGATGCCCATGTCGCCGTCCCGGCGCAGCCCGTCGAGCAGCGACAGCACGCCGGCCCGCACCGACACGTCCAGCATCGACACCGGCTCGTCGGCCAGCAGCAGGTCCGGGCTGAGCACCAGCGCGGCCGCGATCGTCACCCGCTGCCGCTGCCCGCCCGACAGCTCATGCGGGTAGCGGTCCAGGTACAGCTCGGCCGGGGGCAGCCCGGCCCGGTCCAGCGCGTCGATGACGAGCTGCCGCCGCTCGGCCCGGCTGCCGCCGATGCCGTGCACCAGCATCGGCTCCTCGATGGTCGGCCTCGACCCGGAACCGCGGGTCGAGCGACTCGTACGGATCCTGGTAGATCATCTGGATCTGGCGCCGCAGCGGCCGCAGCTGCCGCTGGGACAGCGTGGTGATGTCCGTGCCGTTCAGCCGGATCGTGCCCGACGTGGGCGTTCACCATGCCGCAGGATGGTCTGCGCCGTGCTGGTCTTGCCGCAGCCCGACTCGCCGACCAGGGCCAGCATCTCGCCCGGGCCGAGGGTGAAGCTGACCCCGTCGACCGCGTGCACCCCAGCCGCGCGCTGCCGGCCATCCGCTCGGTCAGGCTGGGCCGCACGCGGGTAGTACGTGATCAGGTCGTGCACTTCGAGCAGCGGCCTCGGCGCCGGTCATGCCGCGCTGCCTTCGCCGGCCAGCTGGCGGGTGAGGTGACAGGCGGCCTGCGTGGTCCGGCTGCGACCGTGGCGCAGCTCCGGGTGCTCAGCCGTCGCACGGCGCGAAGGCCGAGTCGCAGCGGGCCGGAACGGGCAGCCGATGATGTCCCGGTCCAGCCGCGGCGGGGTACCGGGGATCGAGGCCACCTGCCCCTCGCCGTACAGGTCGGGCGTGGCGGCGAACAGCATCCGGGTGTAGGGGTGCTGCGGCGCGTGGTACAGCGCGTCCATCGGGCCCAGCTCGACGATCTCCCCCGCGTACATCACCGCGGCCCGGTCGCAGACCTGCGCGACCACCGGCAGGTCATGGGTGACCAGCACCAGCGGCGAGACCGAGCTCGCTGGCCAGCCGGGTCAGCAGGTCCAGGATCTGGGCCTGCACCATGACGTCGAGCGCCGTGGTCGGCTCGTCGGCCAGCAGGATCTTCGGCTGGCAGGCCAGCGCCATCGCGATCGCGGCCCGCTGCCGCATGCCGCCGGAGAACTCGTGCGGGTACCGCTCGGCCGCGGCCGCCGGGATGCCGACCAGCTCCAGCAGCTCGCAGGCCCGCTGCCGGGCGGCCGCGCCGCGGGCCACGCCGTGGAAGGCCATCGGCTCGGCGATCTGCCAGCCGATCTTCTTGACCGGGTTGAGCGCGTTCATCGCGCCCTGGAAGACCATCGCGATGTCGGTCCAGCGGTGCGCCCGCACCGACTCCTCGCCGCCGGCCAGGATGCTGCGCCGTTCAGCAGGACCTCGCCGGCCAGCGTGGCGGTCGGCGGCAGCAGGCCCATCAGCGCGAGCACGGTGGTCGTCTTGCCGCAGCCGGACTCGCCGACCAGGCCGAACCGCTCACCCGCGTCCAGCGCGAAGCTCACGCCCGGCACGCGCGTGCACGCGCGGCCGCCGTGGCAGGTCGAACCAGACGTGCAGGTCGCGCACTTCGAGCAGGCGGTCAAATCGCGTCCGGCCCCCTTCCGACCAGTGGGCGCAGCCGCCACCGGCGCACCGACAGGTGGGCTACCCGCAGCCGCGGGTTGAGCGCGTCCTCGATCGCCTGGCCGAACAGGAAGCAGCCGGCGATCAGCACGGCGATGACGATGCCGTCCGGCACGATGGCCCACCAGGCGCCGGAGCTGATCGCGGTCCGCTCGAACGCGTGCTCCAGGATCGTCCCCCAGGTGGTGACGGTCGGGGTCCTCCAGGCCGAGGAAGGCCAGCGCGGTCTCCAGGTAGATCGCGATCGCGATGGTCAGCACCGTGTTGGCCATCAGCAGCGGGCCGACCTGGGGCAGAATGTGTTTCCAGATGATGCGCAGGTGCCCGGCGCCGAGCGCGCGGGTGCGTTTGACGTACACCCGTTCCCGCAGGCTCATCACCTGCGCCCGGATGATCCGCGCGGTGGTGGTCCACTCCAGGATCCCGATCACCATGATCACGTGGAACAGGCTGGCCCCCCACACGTCCGCGATCACGATCATGAACACCAGGTCGGGGATGACGATGAGGTAGTCGGTGACCCGCATCAGACCGACGTCCAGCCAGCCGCTGAAGTAGCCGGACAGCGAGCCCGACCCCGCCGCCGATGATCATCGCGACCAGGGTCGCGGCGAAGCCGACGATCAGGGAGATCCGGCCGCCCTGCATGATCTCGCTGAGCATGTCGATGCCGCCGTCATCACAGCCGAGCCAGTGCTGCGCGGATGGCGCCGCGTACACGGCGCAGCTCTGCTGCGGTGATGCTGTACGGCGAGATGTACGGCGCGACGATGGACAGCACGATGAAGAAGACGATGATGGCCAGGCCGACGACCGCGGCCTTGCGTTCCCGCAGCACGGTGCGGACGAACCCGGCGCGCCGCGACGGCAGCCCCGCGGTCTCGGTGGCCAGCTGTGGATCCTGCAGCGGCAGAGTCACTGCGGTGATCCTCGGGTCCAGGCGGAAGTACAGCAGGTCGGCGGCGAAGTTCAGCAGGATCACCGACACGGTCAGGATCAGGAACCCGCCCTGCAGCATCGGGATAGTCGCGCTGCCCGATCGCGGTGTACATGGCCAGCCCGATGCCGGGCCAGCTGAAGATCACTTCGATGAGCAGCGCGCCACCGACGATGAGGCCGAGATCGAGCGCGATGAGCGTGACCATGGGCAGCAGCGCGTTGCGAACCGCGTGCCGCCACAGGATGTGCCGCGGCGGCAGTCCCTTGGCCCGGGCCGTGAGCACGTAGTCCTCGCCGAGCGTCTCCAGCAGCGCCGACCGGATGACCAGCGTGTAGCTGCCGTACGCGGTCAGCATGAGGGTGGCCGCGGGCAGGATCATGTGCACCGCGATGTCGCCGAGGTGCGTCCAGAACGGCTCGGTGCCGAACACGAACGGGTTGCTCATCCCGCCGGCCGGCAGGATGCCGGCGAACAGGATGAGCAGCATCAGGCCGAGCCACTGGGTGGGAAACGCATACGCGAAGATGGCCGCGTTGGTGCTCACGTGATCCGGCGGTGAGCCGCGGCGCCAGGCCGACAGCACGCCGGTGCACACGCCGACGATGATGGCCGCGAGCGTGCCCACCGTGACCATCGGGATGGTGTTCTTCAGGTCCGCGATCAGCAGGTTGCTGACCGGCTGCTGGTAGGCGAACGAGATGCCCATGTTGCCGTGCGCCAGCTGGCCCAGGTAGATGAAGTACTGCTGCCACTTGGGCTTGTCCAGCCCGAACTCAACGGTCAGCGCGTGCTGGAGTTGCGGGCTGGCGTGCGGCACCCGGGACAGGTCGGTGACCGCGCTGCCCGGCAGCACCCGGAACAGGAAGAAGTTGATCGTGATCGCCACAAAGATGGTGACGAGCGCGAAGAACCCTCGCTTGAGCACATAGTCCGCGCTGCGCACCGTGGTCAGCCTGCCTGGTGCACGCTCTCGAACGGGATCTTGGACAACTCCGTCCACGAGGTCCCGCCGACCAGTGGCAGGTCGGTCCAGTGCGTGCTGTGCGCCTCGATCAGGTCTGCGTAATCGAGCACCAGGTACGGCCGTGCGGTGTAAGCCATCTGCTGCATCTGGTAGATCAGCTTCTGCCGCTGGGCCGGATTCATCGCGGCGCCCTGCGCCTGGTAGAGCTGGTCGTAGGACTTGCTGCAGTAGCCGGTGTCGTTCCACACGTTCCACGCGGCGCAGGTCAGCACGGACAGCTCGAAGTCGGGGTCGATCAGCGGCTGCCAGTCCCACATGGACAGCTCGAAGCTGCGGTAGTGATCGGCGGTGATCGCGGAGTAGGCGGCCGAGTTGTCCAGGTTCTTCGGGTTCAGCTGGACACCGATCTTCTGGAAGTCGTTCTGGATGATCTGGAACGACCGGTCACCGTAGCCGCCGGTGGTGTCGGCCGGCATGATCACCGTGTAGGACATCGGGTGGCCGTCCGCCATCCGGACACCGTTGGGCCCCATCTTGTAGCCCGCCTGGTTCAGCAACTGCGCCGCCTTGGCCAGGCTGAACGTGGCGGGCTTGAGCGCCGCGTTATTCCAGTGACCGGTGGCCGGCGGGATGATCGAGGATCCCGGCTGGCCGTACCCGAGCAGCGAGGTCTGCACGATCGCCGGCCGGTCGATCGCGTCGTCGAAGGCCTGCCGGAGCAGCGGGTTGAGCAGTTCCTTGTGGCTCGTGTCCTGCTGCGGGTTGGAGTTGATGATGAGGTCGTCGAAGTAGTCGCCTGGGCTCTCCCGGACCACGAACCCGGCCTTCTTCAGGTCGGCCACCGACGTCGGCGGCACCACCTCGATCCCGTCCAGCTGCCCGCTCTTCAGCGCGGTGACCTCGGCGTCGTAGGTGGCGAAGAACTGCAGGCCGAGACCGTCGATGTGCGGTTTGGGGCCGTAGAAGGACGGGTTGCGCTTGAACAGCACGATCTGCTTGGGCGTGTACTTGACCAGGGTGAACGGGCCGCCGGAGACGATCGGGGCCGGGTTGGTGAACGTGGTCAGCGCCTTGCCGTTGCCGGTGGCGTACTTGGCCCAGACGTGTTCCGGCAGGATCGGCACCTGCTGCAGCTGGGACAGCACGTTCGCCACCGGCTGCTTGTAGGTCAGCACCACGGTGGTGGCGTTCGGCGCCGTCGCGCTCTGCATATGGGCCACGTCACCGGCGGTGTTCGCGGTGGGGCCGTTCTGGAACTTGAGGATGGTGCTGTACGTCCAGGCCGCGTCGGCGGCGGTCAGCGGCTTCCCGTCGGACCATTTGGCGCCCGGCTGGGTGTGGAAGGTCCAGGTGCGCCCGCCGTTGCTCTCCTGCCAGCTGCGCGCGAAATCCGGCACGAACTGCAGGCTGCTGTTGTACTGCACCAGGTACGGGTAGATGACCTCGAACGTCGAGTAGGCGTCCTGCTGGAACGCCACGAACGGGTTGAGCGAGTCGATGCTCGACGCGCTGCCCAGCCGGAACACGCCACCCTGGGTCACCCCGCCGCCCTGGCTGGCGCCACAGGCGGCGGCGACCAGCGCGACGGCGGCGAGGGCCGCGCCGAGGCCGAAGCCAGGGACGCGGCGGCTGCGGAACGGCATGTGCGCACCTCCGTCTCCGGAGCGACCCTGACCCAACCCGGCCGGATGCACCCGAGGCCGTCTGAATAGCCATTTAAGGTCAGTCATCCTGACACGCGTATCAGCCACGCGCAAGGCTCCGGCACCCGCGGTCAGCACCCGGGGGGTCCGGGTGACCGCGGTCAGCGGGCGGGGCTGAACTCCACCCACAGCTCGCGCAGGGTGCGGGTGAAGTAGCCGGGCGCGAACTCGGGCTCGCGGCCGGGCACCAGCCGGAAGCGGGGCGCCGCGCGGAGCAGCTCCTCGAACAGCACCCGCAGCTCGAGCCGGGCCAGGTTCGCGCCCAGGCAGAAGTGGGTGCCGAAGCCGAACGCCACGTGGTGGTTGGGCTGCCGGGTCACATCGAAGCGGTCCGGCTCGGCGAACTCCCGGTCGTCGCGGTTGGCCGCCCCGTACATCAGCAGCACCTGGTCGCCGTCCCGCAGTTGCTGGCCATGCAGCTGATGATCCACGGTCACCGTGCGGCGCATGTTGAGGATCGGCGTGGCGTAGCGGATGAACTCCTCCACCGCGGTCGCCCCGATGAGCGACGGGTCGGCCAGCAGGATCTGGCGCTGATCCGGGAAGCGGGCCAGGTTCCACACCGTCTGCCCGATGACCGAGCGCGTCGTCTCCGCGCCGCCGTCGAGCAGCAGCAGGCCCTCCTGGATGATCTCCGGGATATCCAGGGCTTCGCCGTCTATCGCCCCGTGTACCCAGGCCGACACCAGGTCGTCGCGCGGCTCCTCCCGGCGGGCCTCGATCAGCTGGTAAAAGGCGGTGGCGAATTCGGTGATGGCCGCGGGTGACCCGGTGGGCTGGCGCGGATCGTCATCGCGGAAACCAGCCGCGCCCATCGTCCGCTCCGACCATTCCATGCACTTCGGCCACTGGGCCCGGTCGAATCCGAGCAGTTCAGCAATGACCATCGCGGGCAGCGGGGCGGCGATTTCGCGGACCACCTCCGCGGTCCCGCTGGCCACCGCCGCGGCGATCAGCCCGGCCGCGATGGCCCGCACCCGCGGCTCGTGGCTGCGCACCGCACGGGGCGAGAACCGGCCGGACAGCAGCTTGCGCTGCTGCTGGTGCCGGGGGTCGTCCCGGTTGATCATCGAGGCGCTCATCTCGATGAGCGGGCGGCTGCCCCGGGCCGAGCTGTACCGTGCGGCGTCCCGCTCGATGGCCAGCACGTCCCGGTACCGGGAAATCACCCAGATCCGGTTGGCCGGGTCCCAGTACACCGGTGCCTCGTCGCGCAGCCAGGTATAGGCCGGCCGCGGGTCTCCGGCGTACAGATATGGATCGAGGATATTGAGCGGGGCGCCAGAAGTGAGGGTCACGGGACGGGCTCCGCTCCGCGAAACAGAAATGGCCTGGAGGCGCCAATACCTCCATTCCCGGATCCTAGGGCACCGCCGGAGTGCCCGGCCAGCGCCCCGCCATTGGCCAGGCAGGCGGCCGGGGGTATCGGGGGCGGGCTGGCCGGGCTGGTGTGCTGGATCCGCCGCCAGCATCCCGCCGGGCTCAGCGGACGCTCTTGATCCGCCAGACCCCGATCGAGGCGGCGATGGCCACCACCGCGGTCGCCCCGAACAGCGCCGGGTAGCCGGCCAGCGAGACCAGCGGGGCCGCGATGAGCGCGCCGATGGCGCCCGGGCAGACGATGGCGATGTTGATGATGCCGAGGTCCTTGGCCCGGTCGCCGGGCCGTCGGGCAGCACCTGCGTGATCAGCGCCTGGTCGACCGCGATGTAGGCGCCGTAGCCCAGGCCGTACAGGAACGCCGCGGCCATGCGCGCGCGGCCAGGTCTCCCAGAACGTCAGCAGCAGCGCGGCCACCGCCATCAGCAGGCCGGACACGGTGACCATCATCTTGCGGCGGCCCCGCCGGTCGGAGATGATCCCGCCGATGATCGAGGCGAGGACCACGCACACGGTGTAGATCAGGATCAGGATGAGCAGGCCGTCCGCGGCGGTCTGGCCGGGGAACAGCCGGGCGTAGTGCACCGCGTCGCGCAGGAAGTACAGCAGGTACAGGGTGCCCATGGCGATGGCCAGGCTGGCCAGGAAGCGGGTCAGCCAGGCCCAGCCGAAGTCGGGGTACTGCACGCGGGCTGAGCCAGTACGCGGCGGCCACCCGCCGCCAGGAGAACGGCTCCCGGTGCTCCGGCGCGAGCGGGTGGTCCGGGGTGAACAGCACGAACGGCAGGGCCAGCAGCACCATCAGCACGGCCAGCGTGACGTAGCCGCTGACCAGGTCCTGGCCGAGCACGTCTACCACGAGGATGGTGCCCAGGACCAGGCCGAGCGCGATCGGCATGCCTATCCAGCCGGCCACCGTGGCCCGCTGCCGCACCGGCACGTGGTCCGGGATGGCCGCGCTCAGCGTGGCGTACTCGCCGTTCTGGAACGCGCTGAACAGGAACCAGAGCAGGGCCACGCCGAGCACGGTGCCCTGCGCGGCGAGCAGCGCCAGGCAGGCCGCGGCCAGCACGACCATGGCCAGCGTCCACCGGTGCCGGCGGCCGCTGAACCGGCCCAGCCGCCGGCCCTGCGCGGTGCGGTCGGACAGCGCGCCGACCACCGGGGTGGCCAGGGCGGAGGAGATGGCCCCGACCCCGGTCACCACGCCAAGGGCGACGATCTTGTGCCGGGGTGTGATGTCCTGCAGCTGCAGCGCCAGCATGACCTGCAGCGGCGTCTGGTTCGCCATCCACATGCCCAGGCTGGCCAGGGTCAGACCGCCGATCCAGCGGTACCGTACGTGCTGGGTCGGTTCGGCCAGGGCAGCGCGACTGCACATCCGGCTGGCCGACCGTCTGATCGCTCATGGCTGGATCATGACGCAACCCGGCGGTATCTGGCACGAGGTAAATGGGGAAAATCTAGCCATGTCGATCGCCATCTCTGAAGAACACCGCGCTCTCGCCCAGACCGTCGCCGGCTTCCTGACCGACCAGCAGTCCCGTGCGAAGGCCCGGAGCCTACTCGATGCCGAGGTAGATGGGCTGCCTGACTTCTGGGCCGAGCTGGCCGCTCTCGGCCTGCTCGGGCTGCACATCCCGGAAGAACGCGGCGGCTCCGGCTTCGGCCTGCCGGAAACGCTGGTCGTCGCCGAGCAGATGGGCCGCCACCTGGCACCCGGGCCGTTCGTGCCGACCGTGATCACCAGTGCCGTGCTGGCCGCGGCCGGGCCGGACGAGCTGCGGAAGCGGCTGCTGCCCGGGCTGGCGGACGGCACCGTGATCGGCGCGGCCGCGCTGGGCGGCGAGGTGGCCTACGCCGACGGGACCGCCACCGGGCAGGCCGGCGTGGTCATCAGCGGCCATCTGGCCGACGTCCTGCTGGTCCCGGCGGGTGACGACGTCCTGGTGATCGACAAGGCGGCCGGTGGGGTCCGGGCCGAGGTGCCGGTCAACCTGGACCAGAGCCGGCGCGCGGCCCGGGTCACGCTCGACGCGGCGCCGGCCACCGTGCTGCCCGGTGCGCGCGGACTGCTGACCGACGTGGCCCGGGCGGTGCTGGCCGCCGAGGCGGCCGGCCTGGCCGCCGAGACGACCGAGCAGGCGGCCGGGTACGCGAAGGTCCGCCAGCAGTTCGGCCGCCCGATCGCGACCTTCCAGGCGGTCAAGCACCACTGCGCGAACATGCTGGTCGCCGCCGAACTGGCCAGCGCCGCGACCTGGGACGCGGGCCGGGCCGGGGTCGGCGGAGGTGACCAGTTCAGCTACACCGCGGCCATCGCGGCCACGCTGGCCGTGGCTGCCGCGGTCGGTGACGCCAGCCTCAACATCCAGGTGCACGGCGGGATCGGCTTCACCTGGGAGCACGACGCCCACCTGTACCTGCGCCGGGCCGCGGCCATCGCCGCCGTGCTGGACGCCGAGCAGGCCGCGATCGACGTCACCGACCTGGTCCGCCGCGGCGTGCGCCGGGCGGCCGCGATCGACCTGCCGCCCGAGGCGGAACCGATCCGGGCCGCCATCGGGCCGGACGTCGCCCGGCTGCGCGGGCTGTCCGGCGACGCGCGGAAGCAGGCTCTGATCGAATCCGGCTACGCGATGCCGCACTGGCCGAAGCCATGGGGCCGGGACGCGGCCGCCCTCGAGCAGCTGGTGATCGAGCAGGAGTTCGGCGCGGCCGGGATCAACCGGCCCGGCCTCGGCATCACCGGCTGGATCATCCTGACCCTGATCCAGCACGCCAGCCCGGACCAGGTGGCGCGCTGGGTCCGCCCCGCGCTGAACCAGGACGTGACCTGGTGCCAGCTGTTCAGCGAGCCGGGCGCCGGGTCCGACGCGGCTGGCATCCGGACCAGGGCGACCCGGGTGAAAGGGGATGGGGAAGGGGCAGTGCAGAGGGCCGGGGAGGTGGGCCGGGAAGCGGGCTGGCGGATCAACGGCCAGAAGGTCTGGACCAGCAGCGCGCACGTGGCCGACTTCGGCCTGGCCACGGTGCGGACCAACCCGGACGCGCCCAAGCACGAGGGCATCACGATGATGGTGATCGACATGCACGCGCCCGGCGTCACCGTGCGGCCGCTGAAGATGCCGAGCGGCGACTCCGACTTCAACGAGGTGTTCTTCGACGACGTGTTCGTGCCGGACACGGACGTGGTCGGCCCGGTGGACGGTGGCTGGACGGTGGCCCGCGCGACGCTGGGCAACGAGAGCGTCAGCATCGGCGGCGGCGACGGCGGCATGACCATGCCGGTCGGCGCGTTCATCGCCCCCTTCGACGCGCACCCAGATCGGCTGGCCGGCGGGGCTGGCCGGGTCGGCCGGCAGATCGCCCGCACGCACGCGATGGGCGTGCTGAACCAGCGCAGCGCGTACCGGGCGGTGGCCGGCGGTGCCCCCGGGCCGGAGGGCAACATCACCAAGCTGCTGCTGTCCGAGATCGGCCATGAGACGGCCGCGATCATGGCCGAACTGGCCGGGCCGGACGCGGCGTTCCTGGACGGTCCGGGCGGGCTGGCCGCCACCCTGGTGCTGATGCACCGGGCCATGTCGATCGCGGGCGGCACGTCCGAGATCAAGCGGAACCAGATCGCCGAGCGGATCCTCGGCTTGCCCCGGGACCCGCTGATCAAGTGAGCGGGCATCATGGGCGGGTGCAACTCTTCTCCTTCGAAGGCCGCCAGCCCACGATCAGTCCCGCCGCCTGGATCGCGCCCACCGCCACCATCGTCGGCGACGTGACGATCGAGGACGAGGCCTCCGTCTGGTACGGCGCCGTGCTCCGGGCCGATTTCGGCCCGATCATCGTCCGGCGTGGCGCCAACGTGCAGGACGGCTCGGTGCTGCACGGTGGCGCCGACCCGGTGACGGAGGTCGGCCCGGGGGCCACGATCGGCCACCTCTGCGTGGTGCACGGTGCCGTCATCGGGGCCGAGGCGCTGATCGGCAACGGGGCCACCGTGCTCGACGGGGCGCGAATCGGCCGCCGGGCCCTGGTCGCGGCGGGCGCCACCGTGCCCCCCGGGCTGGCCGTGCCGGACGGCATGCTCGCGGTCGGGATTCCGGCCCGGGTCGCCGGGGATGTCAGCGGCAGCGCCAAGCTGTGGGTGGACCACAATCCCGAGGTGTACCGGGCCCTGGCCCGCCGTCACGCGGCCGGCGTCGAGCCGGTCCGCCCGGATGCTGATCGCCGTCCTGGCTAGGCAGGCAGCAGGCGGCCGGTGAAGCCGGCCTGGTCCCGGACAGCACGTCGCGGGATCGCTCGATGTTCTGCCCGGTGTTCGTCGCGGTCGGCTCGACCAGGATGGCCTGCCGTGACCCGTCCCGGCAAGTAACGGACCCAGCCGATCTCGCTGGCTGGCCGGAAATGGCCGGGTCCTAGGGTGAAGAATGGCCGTTATGGACCGTTTCACTGGCACCCGGGCGCTGATCACCGGCGGCAGCCGGGGCATCGGAGCCGCGGTGGCCCGCCGGCTGACCGCCGAGGGCGCGGCCGTCACCATCACCTACCTCAACCACGCCGGGCTGGCCGACGCGCTGGTGGCCGAGCTCACCGCGGCCGGCCATACCGCGTTCGCGTTCCGCTCCGACGTGCGCGACCGGGCCGCGGCGCACGAGGTGGCCAGCCAGGCCGCGGACCGGATGGGCGGGCTCGACGTGCTGGTCAGCAACGCCGGGGTGGAGTACTTCGGGCCGCTGGCTGGCATCACCGGGGACGACGTCCGGCGGATACTGGACACCAACGTGGCCGGCCAGCTCTACGCGGTGCAGGCCGCGGTGCCGCTGATGACCGGCGGCGGGCGGATCGTGCTGATGTCCTCGGTCAGCAACGGCATCGCCGTCTATGAGCACAGCCTGTACGCGGCGAGCAAGGCGGCCGTGGTGGCGCTGGCCCGCAACCTGGCCCCGGAACTGGCCGCCCGCAACATCGCCATCAACGCCATCGCGCCCGGCGGCACGGCCACCGACATGGCCACCGAGAACGCCCCGCACTACACCCACCCGCTGCTGCGCGGGTACGACATGTCGCCGCGGACCCAGATCAGCCTGCATGCCTCGCTCGGGCGGCTGGCCGAGCCGGAAGAGATCGCCGCCGCGATCGCCTTCCTCGTCTCGCCCGACGCCGCCTACCTGAACGGCTGCACGCTGCCCGCCGACGGCGGCTGGATGTAGCACTTTGCCTAACGCCAGTGCGGCTCAGCGACTACAGCGGCCAGCAGGCAACCCAGCGGCGCGAGCTGGCGGCAGGCCCGGGGGTACCGTAGCGGGCCGGTTGCGGTGCGCTAAGGAGCGCACCGTGCTCCGGGGCAGGCACCGTTCGACCAGGTCCTGGGCCACCTGCCGCCAGATATCGAGGCCGTGGTGCCTGATCGGCACGCCGAAGCTCTGTGCGTAGACCTCGAGCCGGGGCACTGAGGTGCCCAGCACGTCGTAGCCGAGGCCTTCCAGCACCTCCCGGGCGTCGGTGGTGGAGTTGGCCCGGGTGATGCAGCGGTTCAGCAGGATGGCCGAGCGGGCTGGCTTGTCCCGGACCGTGCCCACGTCGGTGATCTCCTCGCGGACGGGCGTGGTGCGGTTGATCTCGATCGGCGTCGGTCCGCACGGAATCAGGATCTCGTCCGCGTACCGCATCGCCGACCGGGCGATGCTGGCGTGGTCCTCCAGTTGCGGCGTGTCTATGATCACCACGTCGTCGGCCCGGGCGATCTCCGGCACGCGCCGGTGCAGTTCGCGGGACGGCAGCGCGACGATCCGGAACGGGAACGCCGCCTGGGACAGCGAGAGACGCGGGTACATGGCCGCCAGATCCGACCATTCGAGTGCGCTTCCTGATGGATCGGCGTCCACCAGGAGCACGCTGTTGCCCGCTTGCGCAAAAACGTGTGCCAGCCAGACCGCCGAGGTAGTCTTCCCCGTGCCCGGCTTCAAATTAGCCAGGGCGAGACTAAGCCCCGTCATCCAGGCATTATCGCAGCGTCTGCGGCCTTTCGGTAGACACGGACCGGGCTGGATTGCTGATTTAAGTAATGCAGTAAGTACTGTGTTACTTAAATCAGCCGGTCCGTACCGTCCCGGTCATGCGGGATTGTGCGCACCGATGTTCCGCTGAACCGCAGGCAGCAGGCTGGTGAACAGCGCCCCGGCCGACGGGTCACCGGAGTCAAGGTCAGGCAGGTTCAGCCCGTCGAGCAGCATTCCGGCCCGCCGGGCCGGGACGGTCCCGGAGCGGCGGGTCAGCCGGTACGCTCCCGTGCGTTCCAGTGCACCTCGAGGTTGCGCACCAGAGCCGGGCTCAGATGGCAGCGGGCCTGCTCCACCGAGAACGCGGCCATGTACGCACGGAACAGATCCAGCGGCTCCTGGCCGGCCCGCAGCGTGCACCGGTTGGCGGCCGCGTTGACCAGCCCGGAGTTGGTGAGCGCGTCGATCCTTGTGTCCACCGCCCGGTCGATGGCGATGGGCTCCACCACCTCGTCACACAGCAGCGCCGCGTCCGGCTCGCCCGCGACCCACTGCCGGCCGGACAGGATGGCCTGCCGGGCCGCCCGGTCACCGACGAAGCGGGGCAGCCGGAGGTTGGACGCCCCGGGGATGATCCCCTCGTTCCGGGCGGGCAGGAACAGCCGTGACCCGCGGGTCGCGATCACGTGGTCCACGACGTGCAGCAACTGGCACGCGCCACCCACCGCGAACCGCTGCACCGCGGCGATCCACAGCTTTTCCATGGTGCCCTCGGGATTGGTGTCCGGCCGCCCCGTCACCCCTCCGGCCAGTCCGACCAGTTCGGCGTCCGCGCCGGGCGGGACGATCCCGCGGTAGATCTTGTGCACGTAGCCGAGGTCGCGCACCAGGTAGAAGAGGAAGCTGAGCTGCCCGCGGTAGAGGTGGGTCAGGTTGAGGCCGGAGCCGAAGACACGCACTCCCGGGTACCGGGGATGATCGACCGCGCCGCCCCGGAAGACGCCGACGTCGATGTCCGGGTCGAGCAGGATGAGGTCCACCGCGCACTCGGTCGGGCCCAGCGTGACGTCGTCCTCCGCGTTGAGGTGCCGCGGGTTGGACAGTTCCAGCACTCCGGCCCGGCCGCGCCGGGTGACCTTGACCGGGCCGAGATCCACCGTGCCGGCCGAACGCAGCTCGCCGAGCCGGTCGATGGCTTCGGGCAGCGGGCGCAGCATCGCGCCGATCAGGTGCCGCCCGGCCCGTGGCCGGGCCAGCACGTGCCCCACCAGCAGGCCCTGAGCGAACTCGATGCCCTCCTTCTCGGCTAGCGGCCGGGCCCGCTCAGCGGCCAGGTCCGCGGCGCCGGGCACCAGGCCAGGCACCCGTGCCGCGGCGGCGGCGAGCAGTCCGGCCAGCCGCAGTGACCGGGTGCAGCCGCCGGTCAGCACCTCATACAGGGCATCCGCGTGCACCCGCAGGAAGCTGTCCCGGGCGCCGTCCATGGCCGTCGCGAGCCCGTCGTGGGCGGCCTGCTGGCTGGCCGAGCGGTGCGCCCGGTCCGGCAGCCGGCTGCTGAGCGCCTGCCCGGCGACCAGGAACTGGCTGAGCGCCGTGGCTGCGGCGTCGAGCGGCCCGTGCGGGTCCGGCACCGCCGCGGCCCAGGCCGCCGCCTCGGCGGTGGGCAACCCGGCCCGGCCGAGTAGCTCATCCGGAGCCGGTGTGGTCGTCATCTGGCCATCATCCCCGGCCGCCTGGCCGGACCGGAAGAGCGCGATGTATCAGCCCCGCCGAGGTGGCCTCTGACCGGGTAACGGCAGCAAACCACGAGGGGGACCGGATATGCCCGGTACTTGGCAGCCCATTGCCAACCAGCCTGCGTTCAACGCGAGCACCATGCTCCTGCTCACCGACGGCACCGTGATGTGCCAGGACTCGGGGACCACCGACTGGTGGCGGCTGACCCCGGACGAGTGGGGCGACTACGCCAACGGCACCTGGTCGCCGCTGGCCCCGATGACCGACTCGCGGCTGTACTACGCCTCGGCCGTGCTGGCCGACGGCCGGGTGTTCGTGGCGGGCGGCGAATACCACAACGGCATCCAGGATGACTGGAACCGGGCCGAGATGTACGACCCGGTCGCGAACACCTGGCACTTGATCGCCACGCCGGGCTGGACGCACATCGGCGACGCGCCGTGCTGCGTGCTGCCGGACGGGCACGTGCTGCTCGGCTCGATCGACGACATCCGGACCGCCATCTACAACCCGAAGACCGATACCTGGACGCCCACCGGGAACAAGGCCGACTCCAGCTCGGAGGAAGGCTTCACGCTGCTGCCGGACGGCACGGTGCTGGCCGCGGAGAACTCCGAGCCCGCCGAACGCCGAGAAGTACCTGATCAACGCCGGCACCTGGGTCAGCGCCGGGCAGACGCCGCAGTCCCTGGTGGAGAGCAACTTCTCCATCGAGATCGGCCCCTGCCTGCTGCGGCCGGACGGCACCGCGTTCCAGATCGGCGGCAACGGCCACACCGCCGTCTACCACCCGGACCACGATCCGGCCACGCCCGGCTACTGGGTCGACGGCCCCGACTTCCCGGACAGCTCACCCGGCCGCCGCTCAAGGCCAACGACGCGCCGGGCTGCGTGCTGCCCAACGGCCATGTGCTGTGCGTCGCGGGCACCGCGCCGAACAACGGCGGCTTCGCGGTCGAACGGGCAGTTCTTCGAGTTCGACGGCAAGCTGCTCGACCCGGCGCCCGGCACCCGGCAACGCGGGCGGCGACGTGTTCACCGGGCGGATGATGCTGCTGCCCACCGGCCAGGTGCTGTTCAGCGCGGGCAGCCCGGCCATGGAGATCTACACCCCGGTGGGCGAGCCGGACGACGAGTGGCGGCCGCACATCACCGAGCACCCGCGCTGACCTGGAGCCCGGGCACAGCTACGAGATCCACGGCGAGCGGTTCAACGGGATGACCCAGGCGGTGGCGTACGGCGACGACGCCACGATGGCGACCAACTACCCGATGGTCCGGCTGGTCAGCGAGGACGGGCACGTGCACTACTGCCGGACGCACGGGCACAGCACGATGGCCGTGGCCACCCGGCGGCGGCACGTGCACACCCGGTTCACCGTGCCGAACAGCCTGCCGCACGGGCGGTATGACCTCCGGGTAGTGGCGAACGGCATCGCCTCGCCCGAGGTGGAGGTCCGCGTCGGCTGACGAGGGGGCAGCCGACGAGGCCGGCCAGTCCCCCCGGGCTGGCCGGCCTCAGCAGCTCCGCGCTCAGGACCCGTGCGGGCACGGGAAGAACATCTTCCCGTCGAGATCGACATCGAATTTGACCGCGGCGAAGCCGTATGACGGCTGGTAGACGGCCGCGCAGAAGGCGGCGAAGGACCGCCGTCCGGCTGCACTGGTCTGGCCGGGATTGCACACGTAGTGGTCGGCCGAGTACTCGGCCTCGCCCACCCACTTGCCGGTCGGCTGGCGGGCCGTCCGGTCGGTGCTGAAGTCGTCCCAGCCGCACGGGGTCACGCCGTGCAGAGCGGTGCAGGTGATCCCGTACTGGCTGCTGCCGCGCAACTGCGCGGCGGTGCACATCTTGTAGACGTAGCACTCCTCGACTACCGCGCCGTCCGTGTAGCGGCGGCCCCACCAGGACAGGTACGGCGAGTTCTTCCACAGCGCGGTCATCCCGTACCGATGCACCTCGTTGAACGCGTAGGCCAGGTAGTTCTGCGCGTCCCCCGGGGTGAGCTGGAACCCGGTGGTGGACGGCGGGTCGAAGCTGTCGATGTCGTCCAGTTCCACCGCGTTGAAGCCCTTCCGGGCACACATCGCGATCCGCTCGCGCAGCATCGGCTGCAGCGCCCGCAGTTGGCGGAAGTCCACCCAGCGCTCCTCCGGGTACCCGAAGTACACGTTGCCCAGGGTGGCGGCCGGGAAGTACCCGCCCCACGGCGACGGGCTGCCGTCCGGCCGGTAGTCCTCCCAGGCCAGGTCCAGGTAGCAGACGGTGCGCGGGTGCGGCAGCGTGGCTGCCTGCCAGCGGGTCTCGATCGCGTGCACCTCGGCCCGGGTGGTGAGGAACCCGTCGATGTCGTAGATGTCCACCGCGTGCTTACCGGTCCGCTGCAGCGGGGTGACCCGGCCGATCTGCCAGTCCCAGCGCATCGGATGGTGGTTGGCGGCCAGGTGCGGCGGGTACCAGCAGTTGCCCTGGCAGGCCAGCGGCGCGGGCAGCGGTACCACCAGCCAGCGGAACCGGATCAGGCTGGCGCCCGCGCGGTTAGCGGTGCGCACCGCCACCTGCTGCGGGCCGGGCCGGAGCAGCCCGGTGTAGAACACCCGGCGGCTGGGCAGCGCACGCCACGGGCCACCGTCCACCCGGTAGCTCAGCGCCGGCCGCCCATCGGCCGCGTTGTAGTGCGGAACGCCTACCTGGAAGTACTCCGCGTTGGACCCAGTGCGGTGCTCCGGGGTGCCGTTGATGAACCCGGCCGTCGGCGGCTGATGCCGCGGGTAGGCGCGGACCGGCGCGCTGGCCAGGTGGCTCACCGAACGGCGGATGACGCGGAAGGTGAACGTGGCGGGCTGGGTCTCCACCACTTCGGCCGCGGTCTCGGTGACCCGCAGCCGCCGGCCGGTGTCGGGCTGACCGGGGCGGTACTGCCGGGCCGCGAACGGGGTCACGGTGGAGTCCGACGCGGTCACGCAGTGCGTGCCATTATCGCGGCAGGTCTGCCAGGTGTAGGCGACCGCGAAGCTGAGCAGCTTCACCCCGCGCGGCAGCCGGCCCGGGGACCAGCGCAGCCCGGCCGCGCTGACCACCCCGCCGTCCCGCGGCCGTCCCGTGATCCGCAGCGTCCCCCGGTGCACCGGCGGCGGAATCTGCCCGCTGGCGGCCACGGAACGGGCGATGGTGGTGGCCCGGGCCTGCGACCCGGGGCCCAGCGGCAGCAGCGCCGCGGTGATCGCGATCATGGCTGATCCGGCGAGCCAGCCGGACCGGGGGAGCGAAACGGCGCGCATGGGGGCCTCAGCTCGTGAAGGCGGCGGGCAGCAGGTCGCGGTGGGCAGCCAGCAGCTCGTCGCACATGGCCACCGTCTGGGCGGTGGTCAGCGTGGCCGCCGTGTTCGGGTCGAGCAGCGCGGCCTGGTAGACGTGCTCGCGGGACTCCTCCAGGGCCGCCCGCACGGTGAGCTCGACCACGTTGAGGAATGTCCGGTTCAGGGCGGTGAGCTGTGGCGGCAGCGCGCCGACCGGCACCGGCTTGGCGCCACCCGCCCCGACGACCGCGGGCACCTCCACGCAGCAGTCGTCGGGCAGGGTGGAGATCAGCCCGCCGTTGCGGATGTTCACGTGCAGTTCCCGCTCCTGCCCGGTCTCCACCGAGTGGATGAACAGTGAGGCCAGCTCGTGGGCTGGGGTCAGGTCGAGCGGCGTGCCGGCGTCCAGGTCGGCCTGCACCGCGTCCAGTTCGCGCAGGTTCTCCTCGGATCGCTCCAGGTAGTCACCGACGAAGATGCGGAACCGCTCGATCTGCGAGTCGTGCCGCATGAACCACGGCACATACTCGGCGGAATGCTCGCTGGACTCGGTCGGGAAGTAGCCGAACCGGCGGAAGATCTCCACCCGGACCCGGCGGTGCAGCTCCGGGGTGGCCTCGATGACCTCGGTCAGCTTCGGGTACAGCGACTGGCCGTCCTGCTCGAAGCGGAGCACGAACGCCTGGTGGTTGAAACCCGCGGTGAGGAAGCTGACCCGGTCCGGGTCCGCACCGACCAGCCCGGTCAGGAAGGCCTGCGTGTCCCGCACCGAGTGGCACAGCCCGAACACCCGGTTGAACGGGGTGCCCGCGTACACCGCCCAGGGCAGCATGGCCATCGGGTTGCTGTAGCTGAGCAGGTAGGCGTCGGGGCACACCTGGTGCATGTCCTGGCCCAGCGCGAGCACCACCGGGATGGTGCGCAGGCCGCGGAAGATGCCGCCGATGCCGAGCGTGTCCCCGATGGTCTGGCGCACCCCGTAGCGGGCCGGGATGTCGAAGTCGGCCCGGGTGGCCGGGTAGCCGCCGACCTGCACCTCGTTGATCACATAGTCGGCGCCGGCCAGTGCGGCGCGCCGGTCGGCGGTCGCGGTCACCCGTGCGCCCGCCCCGGCCTGGGCGACGAGCTGGCGGGCCAGCCGCTCGGCGTAGGCTAGCCGGTCCGCGCTGATGTCATACAGCGCGAGCTCCAGGCGGCCGCGCAGCTCCGGGTATCCGCACAGGTCGGTCACCACGTTGCGGGTGAACTCGATGCTGCCGGCCCCGACGAACGTCACCTTGATCACAGCATGAGAGTGTTTCATTTGCCCAGTTTTCGCGCAAGATCTTGCATCTGTACCAGTCTGGCTGCACAATGCTGACTCAAACAATGCAGCTTCGAGCACCAATGGGCGGGATGCGTTATGGCGAAGCAGCGGTCAGCCCGGCGCTGGCGGGTCACCCTGGCAGGTCTGCTCTCCGTGCCCGTCGCGGCCGTCCTGGTGCTGGCCGGCTGCGGCACGGACAGCAACGGCGGGTCCAGCAGCGGCGGCACCACCATCCAGATCTGGGAGGGCTGGACTGGGGCCGAGGCCAAGACCTTCACGCACCTGGTCTCCGTGTACGAGCAGGCCCATCCCGGCCAGAAGGTCAACTCCCTGTACGTGAACAACGACGACACGCTGCAGAAGGTGCTGACCGCGGTGCGCGGCGGCAGCCCGCCGGACATCGCCTACCTGTACGGGTCGTGGGCGCCCAACGTGGCCCAGATCCCGCAGGTGGTCAACCTGACCAAGGTGGTGCAGCAGCCCGGCGTGAACTGGAACGACTTCTGGGTCGGCGAGCGGGACGTGGCCACCGTCAACGGCAAGGTGATCGGCATTCCGGCGCTGGTGGACAACCTGGCCGTGGTGTACAACAAGACGCTGTTCGCCCAGGCCCACCTGCCGCTGCCCAGCCCCAACTGGACCTGGGACCAGTTCGTGGCGGACGCCAAGAAGCTCACCGACCCGGCCAGCAAGCAGTTCGGCACCGCGTATGTGACCCCGGGCACCGAGGACACGGTGTGGCACTGGGAGGCGCTGCTCTGGGAGGCTGGCGGGCACCTGCTCACCGCGGACAACAAGAAGGCGGCGTTCGACTCGGCCGCCGGGCTGGCCTCGCTGAACACGCTGCGCACGATGGCGGTCAGCGACAAGTCCATGTACCTGGACCCGACCGACTCCGCGTACGCCAACCTGTTCAACTCGGGGAAGATCGGCATGCTGGTCACCGGGCCGTGGGACCTGTCCGCGTTCCCGAACGTGCACTATGGCGTGCAGATCATGCCGGCCTACCCGGGCACCAGCGGCGGTCACCAGACCATCTCCGGCCCGGACAACTGGGTGATCTTCAACAACGGCGCGTCGAAGGTATCGGCGGCGGAGAAGTTCCTGCTCTGGCTGACCGCGCCCGCCCAGGTCAAGTACTGGTCGCTGCACACCGGTGACCTGCCGACCCGGGCGTCGGTGGGTAACGCGGCGGGGTTCGGCCAGCAGATGGACAGCTCGCTGCCCAGCGTCAGCGCGTTCGTGGCCAACCTGGCCAACGTCAAGCAGGCCCGGCCGCAGATCCCGACGTACCCCAAGATCTCGCAGGTGCTCGGCAACATGGTCGTGTCGGTGCTGCTCGGCAAGAGCCAGCCGCAGGCCGCGCTGAGTTCCGCCGCCCAGCAGGTCAACCAGATCCTGGCCGCGGGCTGACCGCGTGACGGGCTCATTGGCTGGGGAGGGGGGGCCCGCCGCAGGCGTGGTCCCGCCGAGCCAGCGATCCCGGGGGGTTCCGGGGGGTCGTCCCCCCGGGCTCACACAGCTCCGCCGGGGCGGGTCCAGGCGGCCTGCCCGGGCCGGCGGGCCGCGCCGGGCCGGCGCCGCCGGACGCCGGGTGACGGCGTCCGAGCAGTTCGCTGGGTGGGCGTTCGTCACCCCGGGGGTGGCCGTCATCCTGCTGTTCGGCGCGGTGCCGATCGTCTGGTCGGCGGTGATGTCCTTCCAGAAGTCCAACCTGCTCACGTCGAGCACGCCGTTCGTCGGGCTGAAGAACTACCGGCAGATGATCCACGACCCGATCGTCGGCCAGGCCATCGAGCACACCCTGGTGTACACCGCGCTGTTCGTGCCCGGGACGATGATCGTCGGCCTGTTCCTGGCCGTGGCGATGAACCGGAAGATCCGCTTCATCTCGCTCTACCGGACCGCCGCCTACGCGACCATGGCCATCTCCACGATCAGCGAGGCGATCGTCTTCATCTGGCTGTTCGACCCGTCCTACGGGGTGGTCAACTACTTCCTCAGCCTGATCGGCGTGCCCGCGCAGCCCTGGCTCAACTCCCCGTCCCAGGCGCTCTACGTGATCGTGATCATGACGATCTGGGGCTGGACCGGCTTCGCCGTGGTCATCTACCTGGCCGCGCTGCAAGGCGTGCCGCAGATGCTGACCGAGGCGGCCGCGATCGACGGGGCCGGCCCATGGCGCACGTTCCGCCGGGTGACCCTGCCGCTGCTCAGCCCGGCATCGCTGTTCCTGGCCGTCTGGCTCACCATCAACGCGATGCAACTCTTCGACGAGGTCTACCTCAGCACCTCAGGCGGCCCACTCAACGCCACTACGGTGCTCGTCTACTACCTCTACGAGCAGGCGTTCCAGAACTTCAACTTCGGCTATGCCTCAGCCATCGCCTACTTCCTGTTCCTCATCATCCTGGTGGTCACCGCGATCCAGTTCCGGGTCGGCCGGCGATTCACCCACTACCGGTCATGACCGCGATCCAGGCGCCCGCACAGCGCATCGAAACCCCCGCGGCGCGGCGACGCCGTAAGGGGCGGCTGCCGTTCAGCCCATGGCACCTGGTGCTGATCCCGGCCACCCTGGTGCTGATCTTCCCGTTCGCCTGGCTGATCATCACGTCGGTGGAGACCCCGGCCGAGGCACTGCACTTCCCGCCCATCCTGATCCCGCACACGCTGCACTTTGCCAACTACCCCAACGCGCTGAACAGCGCGCCGTTCGGCCGGTTCTTCCTGAACAGCGCGGTGGTCGCGGTGATCACCGTGCTCGCCAACCTGGTGCTGTGCTCGCTGGCCGGCTACGCGTTCGCCCGGTTCCGCTTCCTGGGCCGGGGCGTGCTGTTCGTGGTGATCATGGCCACGCTGATGGTGCCGTTCCAGGTCACCATGATCCCGCAGTTCATCATCACCAAGTGGCTCGGTGTGCACGTGCTGGCCGCGGTCGGCATCGACCACATCGGCGCGCTCATCCTGCCCAACGCGGCCACCGCCTTCGGCATTTTCTTCCTGCGCCAGTTCTTCCGCACGCTCCCGCTGGAGTACGAGGAGTCGGCCCGGGTGGACGGCGCGAGCCGGCTCACCGTGCTGTGGAAGATCGTGCTGCCGCTGGCCACCCCGGCGCTGGCCACGCTGGCCGCGCTCACTTTCCTCGACTCGTGGAACAACTTCCTGTGGCCGCTCATCGCGATCACGTCCACGGACCAGATGACGCTGCCGCTCGGCCTGGCCACGTTCCAGGGCGCGCACTCGACCGAATGGACCCTGCTGATGGCGGCCAACGTGATGAGCCTGGCCCCGATGCTGGTGATCTTCTTCGTGGCGCAGCGGTACTTCATCCGGTCCGTGGCCGCCACCGGGCTGGCCGGAACCTGAGAGGAATGGGAGCACGATGAGCGAGCCAAAGGCGCGCGGCGCCGACTGGACTGAGGAGCGAGGAACGAGCGACGAGGGAAGGAGGTGCCAGTGAAGGGGGATGGGGAGGTGGGCGGGGCGCCGGAGGCTCTAAGCAACACTGAGGAGGAGGTGGCCTCGCAGCCGGCCTGCTGGCGGCGGGCCGCCCGGCTGGCCGCCGACCTGGCGGGCACCCTGCCGGCCCGCGGCGAACGGGTCGCCGTCGCGGGCTGCGGGACCTCGTGGTTCATGGCGCAGTCCTACGCGGCGGCGCGGGAGGCCGCCGGGCACGGCGAGACCGACGCGTTCGCCGCCTCCGAGATGCCCGCTGGGCCGCGACTACGACCGGGTCCTGGTGCTGTCCCGGTCGGGCACCACCACGGAGATCCTGCAGCTGCTGTCCCGGCTGCGCGGCCGGGTGCCCACGGTCGCGATCACCGCGGTGGCCGGCACCCCGGTGGCGCAGGCCGCCGACGCCGTCATCGACCTGGGGTTCGCGGACGAGGAGTCGGTGGTGCAGACCCGGTTCGCCACCACCGAGCTGGTCCTGCTCCGCGCGCACCTGGGCAAGGACGTGGGCCCGGCCGCCGACGCGGCGGAGCGGGTACTGGCCGAGCCGCTGCCCGCTGAGCTGCTGGCGGCCCGGCAGTTCACGTTCCTCGGCACCGGCTGGACCTACGGCCTGGCCAACGAGGCCGCGCTGAAGCTGCGCGAGGCGGCCGGAATGTGGACCGAGGCCTATCCGGCCATGGAGTACCGGCACGGCCCGGTCGCGGTGACCGGCGAGGGCAGCGTGGTGTGGGCCTTCGGGATCGCGCCCGACGGGCTGGCGCGACGAGGTCGCCGCGGCTGGCGGCACCGCCTGGTTCACTGGCGAGGACCCGCTGGCCGAGCTGGTCCGGGTGCAGCGGGTCGCGGTGGCCCTGGCCCGGGACCGCGGGCTGGACCCGGACCGGCCGCGCAACCTGGCCCGGTCGGTCATCCTGGCCGACCGCTGAGCCGGCCATAGCCATGATCGCGGGTCGTCTGCCTCAACCCGGCGCTGGACATCACCCACCACGTCGACGGCGGCGGACTGGGCGGGCGTGAACCGGCCCAGTGCGGTTCACGCCCGCCCCGGGGGCAAGGGGCTGAACGTGGCCCGCACGCTGCACGCGCTCGGCGCGGACGTGCTGGTGCTGGGGCTGGCCGGCGGGCTCACCGGGGCCGGGGTGGCGGCGGCGCTGGCCGGGCTGGGCGTGCCCGCCGAGCTTGACCCGGATCAGCGGCGAGACCCGGCGCACGTTCACCGTGGTGGACAGGAGAGCGGGCGGCACCGCCTTGTTCAACGAGCCGGGACCGGCAGTCGAGCGCGGCGAGTACGCGGATTTCGGCGTTCGGTATAAGAAGGCCCTGGCCGGGTGCGCGGCGGTGGTGCTGTCCGGCAGCCTGCCGCCGGGGCTGCCGGCCAGGATTCCTATGCCCACGCTGATCGGCCGGCCGCCGCGGCCGGGGTGCCCGTGGTGCTGGACGCCCACGGGGCGGCGCTGCGTGCACGGCGCGGCGGCCGGCCCGGCGATCGTCAAGCCCAACCTGGCTGAGCTGGCCGCGATGGCCGGCCAGCCGCTGCGCCGGCACGGCGCCGACCGGCCGGCGGTGGCGGCCGCGGCCGGCGAGCTGCGCGCGGCGGGCGCCCAGGCGGTGGTGGTCTCGCTGGGCGCCGACGGGCTGCTCGCGGTCACCGCGGACGGCACCTGGCGGGCGGTGCCGCCGGGCCCGGTGGCCGGGAACCCGACCGGCGCGGGCGACGCGGTGGCCGCCGGCACTGGCCCACGGGCTGGTCCGCGGCCGGCCCTGGGACGAGCTGCTGCGGCACGCGGTCGCGCTGGGCACGGCGTCGGCCGCCGCGCCGGTGGCCGGCGAGTTCGCCGCGGCGGACTACCAGGCTGCTGCCCGCGGTCACGGTGCACCGGGACGCCGTGCTCAGGTGGGCGGGCTGATGCCGCTCACCGCGATGGCGGACATCGTCGGGCCGGCCCGCGCGGCGGGCCGCGGCGTCGGCGCGTTCAACGTGATCGGCATCGAGCACGCCGAGGCGATCGTGGCCGGCGCCGAGGCGGCCGGGCCCCGGTGGTGCTGCAGATCAGCGAGAACTGTGCCGCCTACCACGGCGCGCTCGGCGCCGATCGCCGCGCGCCTGCCTGGCCATCGCCCGCCGCGGCCGCGGTGCCGGTGGCGGTGCACCTGGACCACGCGACCAGCGCGGACCTGGTCCGGGAGGCGGCCGCGGCTGGGCTTCGGCTCGGTCATGTTCGACGCGTCGCGGCTGGACTACGCGGCCAACGTGCGGGCCACCGCCGAGCTGGCCCGGTGGTGCCACGAGCAGGGCATATGGGTCGAGGCGGAACTGGCGAGATCGGCGGCAAGGACGGCGTGCACGCGCCGCCGCCCGCACCCGGCCGGACGAGGCGGCGCGGTATGTCGCGGCGACCGGAGTGGACGCGCTGGCCGTCGCGGTGGGCAGCTCGCACGCCATGCTGACCCGCGATGCGGTGCTGGATATCGGGCTGATCGGGCGAGATCCGGGCCGCGGTCAGCGTGCCGCTGGTGCTGCACGGCTCGTCCGGCGTGCCGGACGACGACCTGGCCGCGGCGATCGCGGCCGGGATGACGAAGATCAACATCGCGACCCAGCTGAACAAGGCCTACACCGCGGCGGTGCGCCATTGCCTGGCTAATGATTCGGCATTGGTCGACCGAGGCGGTACGGTTCGGCGGGGCGCGGGCGCGGTCGCCGCGAGGTGGCCCGGCTGCTCGGCGTGCATCCGCGGACGGCAGGAACCGGTGAGCCGTTATCGCCGGTGGAATGAGCTGCTGGAACTGCTGGCCACGGCGGGCCAGCTGCAGGTGGAGGACGCCGCGGCGGCGCTCGGGCGTGTCCGCGGCCACGGTGCGCCGTGACTTCGACGAGCTGGCCCGCCAGCAGATGCTGACCCGGATCCGCGGCGGCGCGGTGGCCCAGGGGGTCACCTACGACCTGCCGCTGCGGTACAAGACGGAACGGCACCCGTCGGAGAAGCAGCGCATCGCGGCGGTGGCCGCCGGACTGGTCCGGCCGGGCGAGGTGGCCGGGCTGAACGGCGGCACCACCACCACCGAGGTGGCCCGGGCGCTGGCCACCCGGTCCGACCTGACCGCGGGCCCGCCGCCGGTCATCACCGTGGTCACCAACGCGCTGAACATCGCCACCGAACTCGCGGTGCGCCAGCACATCAAGATCGTCACGACCGGCGGGGTGGCCCGGCCGCAGTCCTACGAGCTGACCGGGCCGCTGGCCACCGGCGTGCTCGAGCAGGTCACCCTGGACCTGGCCATTCTCGGGGTGGACGCGATCGACGCGGCGGCCGGGGCGACCGCGCACCACGAGGGGGAGGCGAGCATCAACCGGCTGATGGCCCGGCAGGCCAGCAAGGTCGTCATCGTGGCGGACAGCTCCAAGGTGGGCCGCCGGGCGTTCGCCCGGATCTGCGCCGCGGCCGAGATCGACGTGCTGGTCACCGACACCGGCCTGGCCGACGAGGACAAGGTCCTGCTCAAGGACGCCGGGGTCAACGTTGTCACCGCCTGACCTGGTCGTGATCGGCGACTGTAATCCGGACGTGCTGGTCCTGGGCGACGACGTGACGCCCGCGTTCGGCCAGCAGGAGAAGCTGGTGCCGAGCATCTCCCTGGTCATCGGCGGGTCGGCGGCCATCACCGCGGTGGCCGCGGCCCGGCTGGGCGTCCGGGTGACGCTGGTCGCCGCGGTCGGCGCCGACCCGGCCGGCCAGTTCATGCTGGACCAGCTGGGCCGGGAGGGCGTCAACGTCAGTGCGGTAGCGGTGCGCGACGACGCGCCGACCGGGATGACGGTGGCGCTGTCCCGGGGCAGCGACCGGGCCATCCTCACCGCGCTCGGCGCGGTCGCCTCGCTGACGCCAGCGGATGTCCCGGCCGGGTTGCTGGAGCAGGCCCGGCACGTGCACGTCAGCTCGTACTTCCTGCTGGCCGGCTCGCTCGGGCCCGGCCTGCCCGGGCTGCTGGCCGCGGCCCGGGCGGGCGGCGCCCGCACCTCGCTGGACACCAACTGGGACCCGTCCGGGCGCTGGCTCGACGAGCGGCTGTCCGCCGTCATCGGCCAGGCCGACCTGCTGCTGCCCAACGAAGCCGAGGCGACGGCGCTGGGCGGCACACCGGACCTGGCCGGGGCGGTGCGGGCGCTGGCCTGTACCGGGCTCGGGCTGGTCGTCAAGCGCGGTGCGCACGGCGTGCTGTGTGCGGCCGGCGGCAGGCAGTGGCAGGTCAGCGTGCCGCCGGTGGTCCCGGTCGACAGTACCGGTGCGGGGGACTGCTGTAACGCCGGGCTGATCGCTGGCCTGCTCGACGGGCTGGCTCTGCCCGAGGCGGCCGCGCTCGGCTGCGCGGCCGGGGCGCTGTCCACCCAGGCGGCGGGCGGCACCGCAGGCTGCCCGGACCGGGCCGCCGCGGCGGCCTGTGCTCAGCGGGCCTCGGTGTCGCCAGTCCTGTCGTGACGGCCGGGAAGTGCACGTGATCAAGTCCATCGACGAGTTCTTCGTCGCTATTGTCCGGCTGCCGTCCCGCTGACCAGATCGCCACCGCTCAGCCAGAATGTCACCTTTTTCTGGGCTACGCTCTTCCATTTTCCGTGTGGCACAGTCTTGCCAGGAGAGATGGGCTCCGATAATGTCCCGGTGATGCGTCGGTCCAGGGGGGACCAGCGTGAATTTCGCGCTAGGGGGCTTTTGATGCGCAAATTCATCATAGGTGCGTGCGCCACCACAACAGTCATTACCATGTCCGTGCTTTCGGCCGCTGTCGCGTCCGCGTCGGTGGCTGCGACCCATGCCGGAGCGGCTAGGTCGATCATCGTCGTGGGGCCTAACCAGTCCATCCAGCGGGCGGTTAACCGGGCGCACCCGGGCACCACGATCGTGCTCAAGAAGGGCGTCTACCACCAGGCGGTGCAGATCCGTAAAGACCGGATCACCCTGCGCGGCGCGGGCAACTCGCTGCACGGCACGGTGCTCCGGCCGCCGCGGCACAAGCCGCACACGCTCTGCACCAAGGCTTTCGGTCTCACCGGGGTGTGCATCCTGGCCAAGAAGGTCAACCCGGCCACGGGCGCCGTGCTCAGCCGGGTCCGTGGCGTCCGGGTGACCGGCATCTACGTGGCCGGCTTCCCGGCCAACGGCGTCTTCGGCTACGGCACCAACGGCCTGACCGTCACCGGGGTCTCCGCGTTCAACGACGGCGATTACGGCATCTCGCGATTCGTTTCCACGCATACCGTGTTCGCCAACGATATTGCCGTGGGCAACGATGAGGCCGGCTTCTATGTGGGGGACTCGCCGCTCGCCGACACCGTGGTGCGCAACGACATCGCGGAGGGCAACCAGTTCGGGATCTTTATCCGGCATGCCCGGCACGTGTCCGTCTCGCACAACCTGGTCACTAAGAACTGCCAGGGCATCATGGTGCTGGACGATGGGCAGCCCGGCGGTGCGGGAAATGCGGTCATCACGCATAACGCCGCTATCCGGAACAACAAGTTCTGCCGGAAGCACGGCGACACGCCGGTCAACCTGGCGGGCGGCGGCATCCTGCTGCTCGGCGCGACGCACACGCTGGTCAGCCACAACACCGTGCGCGGCAACCACGGCCACCAGATCAACTCGGGCGGCATCGTGGTGGCCAGCGCGCGCAAGCTCACCAAGGGGGCGAACCCGAGCCACGACACCATCGTGTTCAACTTCGTGGTCCGCAACCGCCCGGCCGACCTGATCTGGGACGGCACCGGGGTGGGTAACCGGTTCCGGCACAACCACTGCGGGACGTCCATCCCGCGCGGGCTCTGCCACTGAGCTCTGCGCTAACCCATGCTCGTCCTTGATCCCGCGGGGCAGCCCACCCGGGCCGCCCCGCGGGATCAGCCTTGCCGGTCGTCATCGCAGCGACGCCGCGACCTGCTCCAGGTGGTCGAGGGACTCGTTCATCCCCTCTTCCATGCCCGAGTTGAGGTGCATGTCGCGGTGCTCCTGGCTGGTGTGCTGGACCAGGATGGTGAGCGTGGTCTGCCCGTCCCGCTCGGTGAACGTGGCCGTGCTCACCGCCGCGGCCTCAGGCATGCCCTCGAAGACCTCGGTGCAGACGATGCGCTCGTCCGGGACGATCTCCCGGTACTCGCCATGGAACGCGACCTCGAACCCGCCGTTCGCCGTCATCACGTACCGCCACGTGCCGCCCGGCCGCAGGTCTACCTCGGCGCTGGTGACCTTGCCCCGGTCGCCGGCCCACCAGCGGCGGATGAGTGCCGGTGTGGTCCAGGCCCGGAAGACCAGGTGCCGCGGCGCGTCGAACTGCCGGCTGATCATGATCTGGGTGCTCGCCGGGAGTGTCACCACCGCGTTACGTGTCGCTGCTGCCATCGTCGTCCTCCCTCTCCTTGAGTTCCGTCAGCACCGCGTCCAGCCGGCTGAACCGCTCGGTCCACAGGTCCTGGTAGGTCTGCACCCAGTCGTGGATCGGCTTCAGCGGCTGGGCATTGAGCCGGTACAGCCGCTGCCGCCCTTCGTCGCGCACCTCGACCAGGCCGACTTCGCGCAGTACCCGCAGGTGCTTGGAGACCAGCGGCTGGGCCAGCCCGAGCAGCGCGACCAGGTCGTTCACCGGCCGCTCACCCCCGGCCAGGGCATCCAGGATCTGCCGCCGCCGTGGCTCAGCGACCGCGTTGAACGCGTCCGTAGTGGTCGCTGCCCTGGCCATCACCCGATCGTATACCGATATGGGAATATGTCAATGCCGGGCGGGCCTCAGCCGGCCAGTTCCTGCTCCAGCCAGGTCCGGCCGCGGGTCCGGGCCGACAACCGGACCTCGCCCAGCACGCCGGCCAGCCGCTGGGCCTCGGCTTCGACCGCGGCGGCCGCCGCGGACCCGGCGTCTTCCAGGAACCGGCAGACGATCTCGCCACTGCGCTGCTGGGCCCAGCCGCCCACGATCCGGCCGTCCCACCAGATGGTCGGGCCGACGTTGCCCATCTGGTCGAACAGCCGCGAGCCGTGCGGGCCGAGGAACCAGTCCCGCTGCTGCCAGCCCATCGGGGTGGAGTCCAGCCCGGGCAGCAGCGCGGCCCACGGCGCCACCTCGCCGGCCGGCGCCAGGTCGCCGGCCAGTGCGATGCCGGGTACCCCGTCCAGGTCCACCTCGGCCGGCTTCAGCCCGGTGAGCACCCGGCTCAGCTGGGTCTTGCCCCAGCCCGCCCACCAGCGCAGGTCGTCGGCGGTAGCCGGGCCGTAGGCGTGCAGCCAGCGCCGGGCCAGCTCCACCTCGGCCGCCTCGGCCGGCCAGTCGGCCAGCCCGCCGGGGCACCACAGCTCCATCGGCGACCAGCGGTACTGGTGCGAGGTCCACGAGCCGCGTGGCCGGCCCCGCACCACCTGACCCTGCGCGGCGAGCAGGAACAGCACCCGGCTGGACACGTTCTGCCGGCCTTCATAGTTCTTCCCCCGGGCCAGCACGATCTGGGTGCGCAGCCGCGGGTCGTCGTCGGCCAGTTCCGCGGCGGTCGCCTCGCCACGGGCGGTCAGCGCGCCGAGCGCCGCCTGCTCGATGTCGGCCAGCCAGCCGTGCACGTCGCCCGGCACACCCGACCCGGCCAGCCAGCCGAGCAGCTTGCGGCGCTCCCGGGCGGCGACCGCCCGGGAGCAGGCGGCCTGGATGAGCGCCGCATTATCCAGCGTGGCCGCGAACACCGTCCGGCGCATGCCGAGCAGCCGGATCAGCGTCCGGTCCTGGTACAGGGCGCGCTGCACGCAGTCGATGTCCCCGCCGGCCAGCCGGGCCAGGATGCCCAGGTAGACCGAGGACGGGTCGGTGCCGTGCACCGCGACCAGCGACCTGGCCACCTCGGCCAGGCCCGGCTGGCCCGGCGGCTGGCTGGCTGCCCGCGGCCAGCCGGTGCCGCCGGGCTAGCCGGGCCCGCCGTTCCCGGACGCCGATCCGCGGCGTCATTCCGTCCCGGCTTCGCCGCTGTCCGCCAGTTCCAGGTGTATCCGGATCAGCTGCTTGGCACGCTGGATGATCTCGTCATCGCCGTCCGGGTGCACCGAGAAGGCGAACTTGACCAGCGCATCCGCGATCTTGATGGCGATAAGCAGGGAGCGCTCGGTGGGCAGGCCCGGACGGTCACCGTGCTCGGCGCCGAGCAGCGCGGCCATCCGCCCAGCCAGGTGCGAGTCGTTGTCCCCGGTGGCGCCGAGCAGGTGCACGTCGGCCACGTCACCGAAGCGGACCACCCGGAAGCCGGGGTCCTCCCGGCACATGGCGACGAACAGGTCCACCGCCGCGTCCGCGGTGGCCGGCCAGTCGTCGAACCGGCCGGACCGGAGGGCGCCTTCCACCCGGGCCAGGTAGCGGTTCAGGTTGCGGGCGGCCAGCGCCTGCATGATCTCCCGCTTGTCCGCGAAGAACTGGTACAGCACGCCGGGCGACACCCCGGCCCGCAGGGCCACCTGCGAGGTGGTCATCTTCTCGTAACCGCGTTCGGCCACCAGCAGCCCGGCCGCATCCAGGATGCGGCCGATCCGGATCGCGCTGCGTTCCGCCGCGGGCAGCTTGCGCAGCGGCACTTCGGGATCTGGCTCGCTCATGCCGCTGGCCCCCGGCCGCTCGTACTCCAGCATGCACCCGAGTATCACCCGTGTCCGGGCCGGCTGCACGGCGGTTCAGCCTGGCCGGGTGGCCTCGCATGGCCGCCCGGCCGGTGATCTGGCCGCCGCCCGGGAATCCGGGTCTTTTCAGAAAAGCTACTCAAGAGTCAATTCTGGTTACCCTAGCCGCGTAGGTACTGCATCACTGCATTACGGCATTACTCCGGCTCGTAGCCGAGGTTGGGGCGCAGCCAGCGCTCCACCTCGGCCAGTGGGAGACCGCGCCGGGCCGCGTAGTCGGCGGCCTGGTCCCGGCCGATCCGGCCCACCGTGAAGTAGCGCGACGCGGGGTGGGCGAAAATGAGCCCGCTGACGCTGGCCGCCGGGCTCATCGCGTACGAGTCAGTCAGCGACATGCCGAACCGCCCGGCGCCGAGCAGGCTGAACAGCTCCTGCTTGACGCTGTGATCCGGGCTCGCCGGATAGCCAAGCGCGGGCCGGATGCCGCGGAAGCGTTCCGCGTGCAGGTCCTCGAGGGCCGGGTCGGCGTCCGGCTCGAACCAGTCCCGCCGGGCCCGCAGGTGGGTGTGCTCGGCGAACGCCTCGGCCAGCCGGTCGGCCAGCGCCTTGACCATGATCGACTGGTAGTCGTCGCGCTGCGCCTCGAACTGGGCGGCCAGCTCCGCGGCGCCGTGGATGGCCACCGCGAACCCGCCCAGGTGATCCCCGGCGGGGGCCACGTAGTCGGCCAGGCAGCGGTTGGGCCGGCCGTCCGGCTTGGTGGTCTGCTGGCGCAGCATCGGCAGCCGGATGCTGGCTAGCCCGGGCGGCTCGATCAGCAGGTCGTCGCCTTCGGCGTGCGCGGGCCAGCAGCCGTAGCCGCCGCTGGCCTGCAGCTGGCCCTCGGCGATGATCTTGTCCAGCAGCGTATTCGCATCGTCGAACAGCTCACGCGCGGCGGGCTGGTCCAGGATCGCTGGGTACTTGCCCTTGAGCTCCCAGGCCAGGAAGAAGAACTGCCAGTCGATCATCTCGCGCAGCGCGGCCAGGTCCGGCATCACGCTGCGCACCCCGGTGAACGTGGGTACCGGCAGGTCAGCGAAGCTGACCTGCTCGTAGTTGGCCCGGGCCCGGCTCAGCGGCAGCAGCGGCACGCGCCGGGTCTGCTCGTGCTGTTCGCGGAGCCGTTCCTGCTCGGCGTGGTTGGCCGCCACCAGCACCCGGGCCCGGTCATCGTCCAGCAGGTTGGATACCACTCCGGCGACCCGGGACGCGTCGAGCACGTGCACCGTGGAGGCCTGGTAAGCCGGGGCCACCCGGACCGCGGTGTGCTGGCGTGAGGTGGTGGCCCCGCCGATCAGCAGTGGCATGCTCAGCTCGCGGCGCTGCATCTCGGTGGCCACGCTGACCATTTCGTCCAGCGACGGGGTGATCAGCCCGGACAGCCCGACGATGTCGGCCCCCTCGGCCAGCGCGGTGTCCAGGATGACGTCGGCCGGGACCATCACGCCGAGGTCGATGACCTCGTAGTTGTTGCAGCCGAGGACGACGCCGACGATGTTCTTGCCGATGTCGTGCACGTCGCCTTTGACCGTGGCCAGCACGATCTTGCCCTGGCCGCGGCCAGGGCTGGCCTTCCCGTCCCGCTGCGCCTGCTCCTTCTCCGCTTCCATGAACGGCTCCAGGTAGCCGACCGCCCGCTTCATCACCCGGGCGCTCTTGACCACCTGGGGCAGGAACATTTTCCCCGAGCCGAACAGGTCCCCGACGATCTTCATGCCGTCCATCAGCGGGCCCTCGATCACGTCCAGGGGCCGGGCCGCGGCCTGCCGCGCCTCCTCGGTGTCGGACTCAATGAAGTCGGTGATGCCGTGCACCAGCGCATGCCCGAGCCGCTCGCGCACCGGCGCCTCGCGCCAGGACAGGTCCACGATGCGGCTGGCCCCCGGCCCGCGCACCTTCTCGGCGAACGTGACCAGCCGGTCGGTGGCGTCCGGGCGCCGGTCGAACAGCACGTCCTCGACGAGTTCCAGCAGGTCGGGGGGGATGTCCTGGTACACCGCGAGCTGGCCGGCGTTGACGATGCCCATGTCCAGGCCAGCCCGCACCGCGTGCAGCAGGAACGCCGAGTGCATAGCTTCCCGGACCACGTCGTTGCCGCGGAACGCGAACGACAGGTTGGAGATGCCGCCGCTGGTCCGGGATCCAGGGCAGCGCTGCTTTATCAGCGGCAGCGCGTCGATGAACGCCTTGGCGTAGCCGTTGTGCTCGGCGATGCCGGTCGCCACGGCCAGCACGGCCGGGTCGAAGATGATGTCCTCGGCGGCGAACCCGGCCCGCTGGGTGAGCAGGTCGTAGGCCCGGCCGCAGATGGCCACCTTACGCTCGGTGGAGTCCGCCTGCCCCTGCTCGTCGAAGGCCATCACCACCACACCGGCCCCGTGCTGCCTGATCAGCCGGGCCTGGTCCAGGAACGGGCCCTCGCCCTCCTTGAGGCTGATCGAGTTGACCACGCCCTTGCCCTGCACACAGCGCAGCCCCGCCTGCAGCACGCTCCACCGCGAGCTGTCGATCATCACCGGGATGCGGGCGACCTCCGGCTCGGTCGCGATCAGGTTCAGGAATGTGGTCATCGCCTGCTCGCTGTCCAGCAGGTCGGCGTCCATGTTGACGTCGAGCAGGTTGGCCCCGCCGCGCACCTGCTCCACCGCCACGGCCGCCGCGGCCTGGTAGTCGCCGGACTCGATCAGGCGGCGGAACCGGCGCGAGCCGGTCACGTTGGTGCGTTCCCCGATCATCACGAAGCCGGTGTCCGGGCCGATCTCGAACGGCTCCAGCCCGCTGAACCGGGTGCGCGCCGCCGCGCCGGGGACCGGCCGGGGCGGCAGGTCGGCCACGGCCGCCGCGATCCGCGCGGTGTGCTCGGGGGTGGTCCCGCAGCAGCCGCCGACCACGTTCACCATGCCCTGCTCGGCGAACCCGGACAGCAACCGCGCGGTCTCCTCCGGTGCCTGGCCGTAGCCGCCGAACGCGTCCGGCAGGCCAGCGTTGGGGTGGCAGGCCGTGTACGTGCCGGCCAGCCGGGCCAGCTCGGCGATGTGCGGGCGCATCTCCGCCGCACCCAGCGAGCAGTTCACCCCGGCCAGCAGCGGCTCGGCGTGCTCGACCGAGCGCCAGAACGCCTCCACCGTCTGGCCGGACAGGGTGCGCCCGCTCAGGTCGACGATCGTCACCGAGATCCACAGCGGCAGCTGCCCGGCCACGTCCCGGGCCGCCGCGATGGCCGCCTTGGCGTTCAGCGTGTCGAAGATCGTCTCGATCAGCAGCAGGTCCACACCACCCTCGGCCAGCGCCTGGATCTGCTCCGCGTAGGCGGTGTACACCTCGTCGTAGCTCACCGCGCGGTGCGCCGGGTTGTCCACCTCGGGGGACAGCGACAAGGTGACGTTGAGCGGGCCGACGGACCCGGCCACGAACCGCCCGCCGGCCTCGTCCGCGGCCTGCCGGGCCAGTTCGGCGCCACGCAGGTTCATCTCGCGCACCAGCGGCTGCAGGGCATAGTCGGCCTGGCCGATGCTGGTCGCGGTGAACGTGTTGGTGGTGGTGATGTCCGCGCCCGCGGCCAGGTACTGGCGGTGCACGTCGCGCACCAGGTCGGGCCGGGTCAGGTTGAGCAGGTCCGGGTCGCCGGTCACATCCCGCGGGTGATCCCGCAGCCTGCCGTTCCGGTAGTCGTCCGGGCCCAGGCCGACCGACTGGAGCATGGTCCCCCAGGCCCCGTCGAGCACGGCGATGCGCTGGTCGAGCAGCTCACGCAGGGCCTGAGCCGTTGCTGACATGAATCCGGTCACCTCCTGATAACAGGAGGCGCCCTTGCCAGTGTGGTTCCGGCCGAGCGTGGCGGGTCCGACCCCGTTGCAGCGCCTCTCGGCCTGTGCCCATCATACGGGTAGTGGGTCCAACCGCTGAAGCCCTGATCAGCGGGCGGAGGGAGGGTCAGCCGAGATGCCGCCAGACGTCAAGGTCCGCCGGGTGTACGAGGCGCCGGAGCCGCAGGACGGCACGCGCGTGCTGGTGGACCGGCTCTGGCCACGTGGGCTGCGCAAGGAAGCGGCTCACCTGGACGAGTGGGCCAAGGATGTCGCGCCGTCCACCGAACTGCGCAAGTGGTACGCGCACGATCCGGCCAAGTTCGCGGAGTTCTGCCGCCGCTACACGGCCGAACTGGAAACCGGCGCCCCCCGGGCCGCCCTGGCGCACCTGGCCACGCTGGCCGCGGCCGGGCCGGTCACCCTGCTCACCGCGACCCGGGACGCCACACACAGCGAGGCCGCCGTGCTGGCCGGCCTGCTCCGCCAGCCCGGGCCGCAGGCCGAGGCCGGCGACCCGGCCTGCTACGCCCACCTGGTCTGCCCCGAGTGCGGCGCGGTCAGCACCGAAGGCCACCACCCAGGCTGCTCAGCCCAGACCGGCTGAGTATCCGGGGCGGGCCGGGTTGAGTACCCGGGCTCAGGCCCGGCGGCCCGGTGCCGGCCGACGATGGCGGCATGGTCTACCTCACCTGTGCCCGGGTGGCCGGCTCGGCCGCCACCCGCAGCCTTCCCGCGTTCCGCCTCGCAGGCCGCGCCGGGCGGCTGGCCACCGGGCTGTCCGCCGAGGCCGCCGCGGCGGCCGCCCGCCGCGCGCTGGCCACCGTCCCCGCCTACGCCGACTTCGTCGGCCCGGTGCCGCCCCGGGCGGCCGCCGCGGACTGGCTGCGCGCGCTGCCGGTGACGGACAAGAAGTGCTACATCGACGCGTACCCGCTGGCCGCGCGGTGCCGCTACGGGATGCTCCCGGTCAGCGGCGCGGAGCTGGACGAATCCTCCGGCTCTCAGCGGCCGGCCGTACACCTGGATCAGGTCCGCGGCGGAACTGGACCAGGTGCGCCGGAAACTGGCCATCCTGGTCCGGCACCTGCTGGCCGGCGAGCCGGCCGATGGCCGGCCGGTCGTGACCATCAACGCGTTCTCGATGGGCGCCTGGGCGACCGGCACCAACGTGTCCCGCGCCCTCGGCCGGCTGGGGCTGCTCAAGTTGACCGGGCCGGAGCCGGACAAGGTGCTGTCCGTCCTCGACCTGCTCGGCCCGGGCTACACGTACCTCATCACCGGGTACCCGCCGTTCCTGCGCGCGCTGCTGGAGCAGGCCGGTGACGTGTCCGGCTACCGGATGTACGGCTTCGTCGGCGGCGAGGGCATGTCCGAGGCGCTGCGGGCCCGGCTGGAGCGCAGCTTCCGCGCCGTCTACTCCGCGTACGGCGCCAGCGACCTGGATATCGGCATCGCGGCCGAGCTGCCGCTGACCGTGTGGCTGCGGCAGCAGGCGGCGGCCGACCCGGAGCTGGCCGCGGCGCTGTTCGGCCGGGCCTGCCGGCTGCCGATGATCTTCCAGTACGACCCGGCCGACTACTACGTCGAGACGGCCGGCGACGAGCTGGTCATCACGGTCAGCCGGGCGGCCACGCTGTCCCCGCGGATCCGCTACAACGTGCACGACGCGGGCGGCACGCTGCCCTTCGGCCGGATGCTGGCCATCTGCCGTGACTTCCGGCTCGACCCGCTGGCCGGCGCTGGCCGCGAACGGGCGGTGGCCCGTTCGCGGCCAGCGCCGGCCAGATCAAGCGGAGGTATGTGCGATGACCTGCCCCCGGCCCGCCATCCCGGCGTCGCACCGCCAGGTGCTGACCGAGGCACTGCGCGCACCTTCCGCACATAACGCCCAGCCCTGGCGGCTCGCCGTCCGCCCGGACGGCGGCTACCAGCTGCATTACAACCACCTCGACTACCTGCCGTATGACCCGGACGACCGGGACGCCTACCTGGCCATCGGGGCGTTCCTGGAAACCGCCGCGCTGGCCGCCCAGCGGCATCACCTACATATGTCGGTTAAGGCGTCGTTCGAGCGCCAGGGCAGTGACCTGCTGGTCGGCTCGCTGCGGTTCGGGGAGCGGGCCCCGGGCGCGGCAGCTGATCCGCTGGCCGGGCCTGCCGCGGAGCGGCGGACCAACCGGCAGGCCTACGACCGGACCCCGCTGCCGGGCACGCTCCGCGCGCAGCTCACCGAGCTGGGCTGCGTGCTGGCGCCGCCCCGGGCCATGGCCCGGCCCGGGCCGCCGCGCTGTCCTGGAAGGACCCGCGCTTCGTGGCCGACCTGGGCCGGTGGACCAGTGCGGACCCGGCCGCCCCGGCCGGGATGACCCCGGCCGGCCTGCCGCTGACCCGGTTCGAGTGGGCGGCGCTGCGGCTGGCCATCCGGGCCGGGCGGCTGCCCGCGCCGGTGGCGCTGGCCTTCGCCGGCCGCGACATCCGGCTGCTGGCCCGGGCCCAGGCGGTGGCAGTGCTCGGCGCGGCCGACCTGGACCCGGCCACCGTGGTCGACGCGGGCCGCCGGCCTGCTCCGCTGCTGGGTGACGATTACCGCGGCCGGCTTCGCCTGCCACCCGATCTCGATCGCGGTGGACCGGCCGGAGACCGCCCCCGAGGTCGCCGCGGTGACCGGGCTGCCGGTCCCGGTGGCGGTGTTCCGCATCGGCCACCCGCGCCGCCCGGCGCCGGTATCCAACCGCCGCCGCCTGGACGACGTGCTGATCAGCCCGGTCTAGGCCTCCGGGGTGCCCGTGTTCAGGGGGCCCGTGTTCAGGGGGCCAGTGTCCAGGCCGTGCTCGATGGCGTACCGGACCAGTTCCACCCGGTTGTGCAGGTGCAGCTTGGTCAGCGTGTTCTGCACATGGTTCTGCACGGTGCGGTGGGACAGCACGAGCCGCTCGGCGATCTGCTTGTAGGACAGGCCGGTCGCCACCATCCGGAGGATCTCCGCCTCCCGCTCGGTGAGCTGCGGCTCGGCTGGGCCGTCCGGCTGCTGCCCGGCCGCCAGCCGGCGGAACTCGCCGAGGACCAGCCCGGCCAGGCCGGGGGTGAATACCGCGTCACCCGCGGCCGTGCGGCGCACCGCGTCGAGGAACTCGGCCCGGGCCGCGGACTTGAGCAGGTACCCGGCCGCGCCGGCCTTGACCGCGTCCAGCACGTCCTGCTGCTCCCCGCTGGCCGACAGGATGAGCACCCGGGCTTCGCGGGTGGGCCCGCAGCAGACCGCGGGTCACCTCGACCCCCGGGGCGTCCGGCAGCCCCAGGTCGAGCACCACCACGTCGGGCCGGGCCGCGCCGGCCACCCGCAGCGCCTGGGCCGCGTCGCTCGCCGTCGCGGTCACCTCGAAACCGGCCTCGGCGAGATCGCGGGCCACCGCGTCCCGCCACATCGGGTGGTCATCCACGATCATGACGCGGACGCCCGGTTTAGCCACGCCGTCAGCCACACCGGCTCCTTAGGTCATCGGGTGCGGGCTGGGAATGTCCAGCGCGGGCGGGGTGTGCTCGCCGCGCTCCGGGCGTGGCCCGGGAGCGCGCGGCACGCGCAGCCGCACCTCGGTCCCGGTACCCGGGACGGACGAGACGTCGGCCGAGCCGCCCAGATCGCGGATCCGGCCGCGGATCGCCTGGCTGACCCCGAGCCGCCCGTCCGCCGCCGCGGCGGCCAGCCGGCCCGCCGGGATGCCCGGGCCGTCGTCCCGGATCGTCACCGTGACCTGGTGCCCCTCGTCCTCGACCAGCACCCAGGCTTTCGCCGCGGGGCCGCCGTGCTGCCGGACGTTGTCCAGCGCGGCCCGGACCGCGAGCGCGGTCTCCTGCGCGGCCGCGCTGCCCAGCCGGACCGGCCCGGCCGGCGTGACCACCGAGACCTGCCCGGAGCTCTGCTGGCTGAGCAGCGTACGCAGGTCCACTTCGCCCGGGGGCAGCGGGGCGGCGCTGCCCGCCGCGATCAGCGTGCGCAGCGCGGTCTCCTGCTCACCCGCCAGGCGGCCGATCTCGGCTGCCTCGCCGCCCGCCTCGATGCCCCGGCGGTGCACCAGCGCGAGCACCTGGAGAACCGAGTCGTGGATGCCGCGGGCGATCCGCTCCCGTTCCCGGCTGGCCGCCTCCACCTGGGCGGCCTGCTGCACCGCCTGCTCGGCCTGGACCGCGAGCCGGGACACGTAGCCCACCACCCAGCCGGCCAGCAGCAGCAGGATCGGCCCGTTCAGCGCGGACGCGTGGTACGCGCTGGAGATGGGCCGGTGCCTTGTGATGTCGCACAGGCCGAGCACGATCGCGGCGGCCATCCCGGCCCGGCGGCCGTAGGCCACCGCCCAGGCCAGCACCGGCCCGGCGGCCCAGGTCGCGGTGACCGGCATGACCGAGCCCTCACCCGGCCGCTGCACGGCCAGCGTGGACAGCAGCGCGGCCGCGGTCACCGCCACATCGGCGGTCAGCAGCGCCCGGGTACGCCGGGCGGGCACGGCGTAGGCGTAGCTGGTGGCCACCGTCCAGCCGGTCATCCCGGCCAGCACGGCCCAGGCCAGCACCGGCCGCTCGTAGTCCGCCCGGTCCACCACCAGCAGCACGGCAGCATAAGCGAGCGACGCGAACCGGAACGCCGCGATCCCGCGCCACAGCTGTGCCTGCAGGCCCACGGCCACAGTGTGACAGCCAGCCCGTGGCTTCGGCGCTTTCCCGCGTGGCTACTTGATGATGCCCAGGTAGATGACGCTGAGCAGGCCGAAGACGAAGCAGTAGATGGCGAACGGGTACAGCGTCCGGGTCTGGAAGTAACGCATCAGGAAGCGCACCGAGACGTAGGCCCCGATACCGGACAGCACGCTGCCGAGCAGGATCTGGCCGCGGATGCCGTTGCCCAGCGGGCCCATCAGGTCGGGGATCTTGAGCACCCCGGCGGCCAGGATGACCGGGGTGGCCAGCAGGAAGGCGAATCTGGCCGCGTCCTCGCGGGACAGCCCGCGGGCCATGCCGGTGACCATGGTCACCCCGCTCCGGCTGATCCCGGCCAGCAGGGCCAGGATCTGCGCCGAGCCGATGATCACCGCCTGCGCGTAGCCGAGCCGGGACAGCCGCTGGTCCGCCTGCACAGCCAGCGCCATCTCCTGCTGGCGTTCCGCCTGGTGGCCGCCCGCGTGCCGGGCCGCGTCCGCATTGCTGGCCAGGCGGGGGCTGGCCTGGCCAGCGCCGGGCGGGCCTGGGCCAGCTCCCATTCCCGGGTGACCACCGCATCCGCCCGCACCGAGGCCCGCGGCCGGAACTTCTCCCCGCAGTACAAGATCACGCCGTTGACCATGAGGAACACCGCGGCGTAGATGGGCTTGCCGAAGATGACCCGGAACGCGTGCTCGGCGACCAGGCCGACCAGCCCGACCGGGATGGTGGCCAGGATGATCATCCAGGCCAGCTTCTGGTCCCGGGTGCGCACCTGGCGGTGCCGGATCGAGCTGAAGAACCCGCCGATGATCCGGACCCAGTCCCGCCAGAAGTAGATCAGCAGGGCCAGCGCGGTGGCCACGTGCAGCCCGACGATGAAGGCCAGATACGGGGACTCTGGCTGGGCCACGTTCAGGTCGCGGGCCCAGCTGCCGCCGATCAGGGCCGGGATCAGCACGTTGTGCCCCAGGCTGGACACCGGGAAGAGCTCGGACACCCCCTGGATCAGGCCGACTACCGCGGCCTCCAGGTAGGTCAGGTGGGTCATCTGCGCCCTTCCGGTCGCGTGTCATACTCGGATACGCCTGTTCTACAGGACGTGTAGAACTTCTACAATGCTTGTAGATTTTATTTTGCGGACAGGAGACATCGCGGATGCCAGACGATGCCGCGGCAGCGTCCCGGCGCCCAGCCGGCGCGCTGGAGGCCGAGATCCTGGGGCTGCTCCGGGCGGCCGGCGCGCCACTGAGCCCGGGCCAGGTCCGGCAGCGGCTGGCCGCCGGCGAACTGTCCTACAGCGCTCTGTCCTACAGCACTGTGGTGACCATCCTGTCCCGGCTGCACGCCAAGGGCCTGCTCAGCCGGCAGCGGGACGGCCGCGCGTTCACCTACACCGTGGTGGACGAGGCCAGCCTGGCGGCCAGCCGGATGAACCAGGCACTGCAGGTCGGCCGGGACCACGACGCGGTGCTGACCAGGTTCGTGTCCAGCCTGTCCGGCCGGGATGCCCGGCTGCTGCGCCAGCTGCTCGGCGCGGACTCGGCCGGCCGCCCGGACCCGGGCCTGGACCCGGACCGGGACACGTCATGACGCTGCTGTTCTACCTGCCGCTGCTGATCCCGGCGCTGGCCGCGGTGGCCGCCCGGCCGGTGGCGGCCCGGCTGGAACCGCGGGCGGCCACCTGGCTGCTCACCGTGGCCACCGCCGCACTGGCCGGGTGCAGCACCGCGGCGCTGGCCCTGCTGGCCGCCTCAGCCGCGGCCCGGGCGCCGCTGCTGGCCGCGCTCGGGCACTACTCGCCGTACATGCTGCGCACCGGCGACCCGGTCAGCGCGTGGGCCGGGCTGCTGGCCGCCGTCGCGCTGACCGGGGTGGCCGTCGCGGTGGCGGTCGCGTTCCGGCGCCGGGCCCGCGCGCTGGCCGAGTCGTTCCGGCGGGCGGGCCGGCTGCCTGCTGACGGCTCCGTCGTGGTCGTGCCCGGGCCGGCCATCGAGGCGTACGCGCTGCCCGGCTGGCCGGGCCGGATCGTGATCTCCGGGCGCCTGCTCAGCGAACTGGACGACGACGGCCGGGCGGCCCTGCTGGCCCACGAACAGGCGCACCTGGCCGCGCGGCATCACCTGTTCGGCACCGTGGCGCGGCTGGCCGCCGCGGCCAACCCGCTGCTGCTCCCGCTGGCCCGGGCGGTGGACTACACCGTGGAGCGGTGGGCCGACGAGAGCGCGGCCCGGGCGACCGGCGACCGGCGGCTGGTGGCCGTCACCATCGGCCGGGTCGCCTTGCTGGCGGCCGCGGTTCCGGCCGGCCCGCGGACCGCCGGCCGGGGTGGGCACAGTTTCCCGGCAGCAGCGTTCGGCATGATTCGTCCTGGTCGCGGGCGGATCTCGGTCGCCTGGGCCGGCCCGGTGCCGCGGCGGGTCGCCGCGCTGCTCGGCCCGCCGCCGCGGGCCCACGCCGTGCTGCTGGCCGCCGCCGCGGTGGTCGTCCTGCTGGCCGGTGCGTCCGCCCTGGAGGCGGCCCGGGACCTGCATGCCCTGCTGGAGCTGGCTCAATCGGCGCAGTGAAGGGGAATGCGGAGGTGGCTGGGCCGCCAGGGCCGGGGTGCGGGCTGGCCGCCGTCGCCGGCCTGGCCGAGCGGTTCCTGCCGCTGTTCGTGATCGCGGTAGCGGCCGCCGCGGTGGCGCTGCCCGCGCCCGGCCGGGCCGCCTCGGCCCGGGACGGCATCGACGCCGCGCTGGCCGTGCTGGTCTTCGCGACCGGCCTGACGCTGCGGCTGGCCGACCTGGCCGCGGTGCGCACCGCGTGGCGGCGCGTCGCCCTGGCGCTGGCCGTCAGCACCGTGGTGCTGCCCGTGCTGGCCTGGGCGGCCAGCCAGCTGATCGGTGACCCGGTGCTGCGCTCGGGCATGCAGACAGTCGGCGTCGCGCCGGCCGAGGTGGCCACGGTGGCGCTGTGCGTGATCGCCGGCGGCGAGGCGGCCGTGTGCGCGGTCATCCTGGCCGCGTCCACCCTGGTCACCGTGCTGGCCGCAGGCCCGGTGCTGGCCCTGGCCGGCGCCGCGGCTCGGTGCCGGCCGCCGGGCTGCTCGGCACCCTGCTGGTCGTGGTGGCGCTGCCGCTGGCGGTTGGCGTCGGGCTGCGCGCGGCCTGGGCGCCGGGCGCGCGGGCGGACGCCGCGGTCCGGACCGGCACGGTGCTGGCGCTGCTGGTGCTGCTCTGGCAGGTGGCCAGCCAGATCCGGCTGGACGCCGGCTACCTGCGGGTCATCGCCGCGCTGGCCGTATTCCTGGCTGGGTCGGCGGTGCTCGGCGGCGTGCTGTCGGTGCGCCTGCCGGCCGCCGCGGGGTAGCCGTGCTGCTCCCGGTGGCGATGCGCGACTTCGCCGTGGCGGCCGGGATCGCGGCCACCGCGTTCGGCCCGGCGGCGGCCGCCCCCTGGGGGTCTACGGGGTGTTTGTCCTGGTCACTGGTGTGATGATCACCCAGGTGGCGCGGCGCCGCGGGCAGCCGGGGTAGGCCCAGGCCCACCTGGGAACTAGACGCCAGCCCATGGCGCCACGACCCTGCCTGGGGCCACGATGGGGACATGTGGCTGCTGCTTAAGCTCTTTTACCGGACGTTCTCCCAGATGCTCCGCCGATTCGGCCTGGGGCTGCTGCTCATCCCGGTCACCGCGGTCGCGCTCGTGCTGTTCGGCCTGCACGCCTGGACGGTGCTGGCGTTCCTGCTGGCGCTGGCCGTCGCGTTCTGGTGGCCGGTGGTGGCGGCGGCCCTGCTGCCGGTGGTCATGGTGGCGGTGGGCATCGCCGGGCTGGTCCTGGCGGCGACCGTGGCCGGCCCGTCGGGGAACTGGGTGGCCTCGGTGGCCCAGGTGTTCCAGGTGAACGCGATGGGCTCGGCCAGAGCCGGCTGGGTGATAAAGACCCCGGCTGGCCTGCAGGTGGTCGCCGTCCCGGCGGGCATGGGCCGGTTCGGGTCCGATGCGGGTGGCCGCGGGGCACGGTCGGCCCGCCTGGCTGGACGGCAAGCTGCCGCCCGCCGCCCGGCCGCGGCCAGACTCGGCCCAGCTGAAGGGCAACGCGTCCGCGCGAAGTAAGCAGGTCACGATCAACGTCAAGGCGATCAAGCGGCCGCCGAACGGCAAGCGGGCCGTGGTCAGGCGGATCCTGCGGGCGCCGGTCCTGCCACCCGGCCCGGTTCGGTTCCGTTCATGCAAGGGAGCCGGCCCGAACGGGCGGTCTGGACGGTCAGCCGAGCGGGCAGCGCTTCATCGGCCCCCGGGTCAGCGGTTCGCCGTGGGCGGGGCGGCTGGTGCCGGTCGCGCTGCTGCTCATCGCGCTCGGCCTGTGGCTGGCCCCGCGCACGTTCGCCGAGTTCCGGGCGCGCACCCCGGGGCTGCTGCCGTACCTGCGGCGGCGGATGCAGGAGATTCGCTGGGGCATTCTCCTGGTTCCCGCCGCGGCCCTCGGCCTGTCCATCTTCGGCGCGAACCCGGTAACGCTCGGCATGATCGCCGCGGCCGCCGTGATCACGCTCCGCTGGCCGCGGATCGCCGCTGACCTGGTCCCGGTGCTGCTGACGGTGTTCGCCATCTACGGCTTCGTGCTCACCGCCCGCTGGGAGTCGGCGCCAATGGTCCACCTGGCCCTGCAGCCGCAGGTCTACGGCTTCGTCGTGGTCAGCAGCAGGCAGCTCGCGGTGCTGGCCGGCGCGGAGGCCAGCGCGTTCCTGGCCATGGCCGCCTGGCTGTTCCCGCGCACGGTCGTCCGGCACGGCCGGATGCTGGTCGGCCCCGGAGCCCAACCTGGAGCTGGAAGGCCGGGTGCAGCGGCTGACCGAGACCCGTGATCACGCGCTGCACAACGCCGCCTCCGAACTGCGCCGGATCGAGCGCGACCTGCACGACGGGGCGCAGGCCCGGCTGGTCGCCCTGGGCATGAACCTGCGGGCGGTGGAGCGGATGCTGCCGGCCAGCCCGGAGGCCGCGCTGGCCCTGGTGGCCGAGGCCCGGGAGACCTCGGTCCGGGCGCTGAACGACCTGCGCGACCTGATCCGCGGCATCTGCCCGCCGGTGCTGGCCGACCGCGGCCTCGGCCACGCGGTGCGCGCGCTGGCCCTGGACACCCCGCTGCCGGTCGTGCTGGACATCGACCTGCCTGGGCGGCTCACCGCGGCGGTCGAGTCGGCCTGCTACTTCGCGGTCGCCGAGGTGCTGGCCAACGCGGTCAAGCACTCCGGCGCGCGGCAGGTGCAGCTGCGTATCCAGCACGCCGACGGGCTGCTGCGCATCGAGGTGTCCGACGACGGCATGGGCGGCGCGGACCCGGCGAACGGAACCGGGTTGCAGGGTATCGAGCGGCGGCTTGGTACCTTCGACGGCATCCTGGCCGTGAGCAGCCCGCCGGGCGGACCGACCATGATTGTCATGGAGGTGCCGTGCGCGTTGTTGTCGCCGAAGACCTGTTCCTGCTGAGGGACGGGCTGACCCGGCTGCTCGCCGCGCATGACTTCGAGATAGCCGCTGCGGTGGACACCGCGCCAGGGCTGCTCTCCGCCCTGCTGGCCGAGCGGCCGGACGTGGCCGTGGTCAACGTCCGGCTGCCGCCCTCGTTCGCCGACGACGGGCTGCAGGCGGCGCTGGCCGCCCGGCGGCAGGTGCCCGGACTGCCGGTTCTGCTGCTGTCCCAGTACGTGGAGCAGCTCTATGCCCGGGAGATGCTGGCCGACCAGGCGGGCGGGGTGGGCTACCTGCTCAAGGACCGGGTGTTCAACGACGACCAGTTCGTGGACGCGATCCGCACCGTGGCCGCGGGGGGCACGGTGATGGACCCCGAGGTGGTGTCCAAGCTGCTCGGCCGCCGGTCGTTCGACGGGCCGATCACCCGGCTGTCCGGCCGGGAGCGGGAGGTGCTGGCGCTGATGGCCGAGGGCCGGTCCAACGCGGCCATCGCGCAGCGGCTGTTCGTCACCGAGAAGGCCGTCAGCAAGCACACCACCAGCATCTTCACCAAGCTGAACCTGTCCCCGTCGGAGGACGACAACCGGCGGGTGCTGGCCGTGCTCGCCTTCCTGAACAGCTGAGTTTGCTTTGCGCCTCCGGGGCGCTTGACCCGCCGACTTCCCTCGTCGCCCGGTCGCTCGTTCCTCGCTCCTCGCTCCTCAGTCCAGTCGGCGGCGCGCGCCCTTCGGCGCGGGCGCGGGCGGCCGGCGCGATCTCCTGCTCCCAGTGCGCCAGGAACTGCGGGTAGCCGGCCGCGAACCGGGCCAGCTGGGCGGCGCCCGGCTCGGACAGGGCGGTCAGGTCGTAGCTGACCGTCAGCTGGGTTCCGCCGGCTGGTCGGCGCTGTCCAGGGTGACGGTGACGGTCCCGGCGTCCTGATCCGCGATGACTCTTGTGTACCGGATGGACCGGCCTGGTTCCCGGCTGGCCACGATCCAGGTCCCGGCGTGCGGGCCGTGTCTGGTCTGGAACACCGTGCCGGGCTCGCTGTCGTCCTCGGCCGGTCGGGCCGGGTAGCTGGGATCCCAGCCCGTGGCCCAGGCCCGCTCGCCCTCCGGGGTGAACAGGGCGAGTGGTGCCGTGATGCCGGGCGGTAGCCGGACCGTCCCGGAGCAGCGGATCCGCCACGGGTGCTGTGCCGCGTCCAGGTGAGACTCACTGACCATGGTACGAAAGTACCATGGTAACAAGGTCGTCGAGCGGCGGGGCCGTCAGGTGAGGGCCGCCGCCGTGACCTCGGCTGAACGCCGGGGCCGTGATGGGCAGGTGCTCCCCGTCCAGGCTGAACGCCAGCGCGCGGCTGGCCAGCAGCGTGAGCCGGGAACGCTCGAAGTGGTGGCTGCACATCAGCAGCTCGGTCGGGTGCGGCCGGTCGTGGGTCGGCTGCAGCACGATGACCACCGAGGGCCGGGCGATGCAGCAGCAGGACTGGTTGGCCCGGCGCATGGCTGGCCAATCGAGCACACCGGTGGCCCGCTCGGAGCCGGGGACGGGGTCCCGCCCGGTGCGGCGGGTGAATGGGTCGCTGGCAGTCATGGTGTTAGCGTCTCAGCTGGGTCTGACAGGCCATAGAGCCGTCATCCCCGACCTTCCGAGCCGAATGGATCAGCCCAAACGGCCTGGTCCGGCGGCCAGCCGGGCGGCCAGGGCGGTCTTGGCGGCGGGCCAGTCGTCGTCCACCATCGCGTACTGCACGGTGTCCCGCCAGCTGCCGTCCCAGCGGATCCGGTGCTTGCGCAGCACCCCCTCGCGCACCGCGCCCAGCCGCTCGATGGCCACCTGCGACCGGGTGTTGCGGATGTCGGTGTGCCAGACCACCCGCACCGCGCGCAGCGTCTCGAACGCGTAGCTCAGCATGAGCAGCTTCGACTCGGTGTTGTGCCCGGTGCGCCACCAGCGCTGGCCGAGCCAGGTGTGCCCGATGCTCAGGGTGCGCAGCACCGGGTTCACCTCGTAGAACGAGGTCGTCCCGGCGAACTCCCCGGTGACCGCGTCGATCTGGGCGTAGGGCAGCCGGGCCCGGCGGTCCCGGGCGGCCAGCGCGGCGGCGATCTGCCCGGCGGCGTCGGCCACCGTCACCGGCTGGGCGAGCGCACCGCCCGGCGGGCTCAGCCAGCGGAACACCTCGGCCGCCGCTTCCCGGGGGCCCGCGGCGGCCAGGTAACCGGCCGCGTGCTCCATGGCCAGCGGCTCCAGCCGGATCAGCTCACCGGCCAGCACCGGCAGGTCATACCAGAGATCCTCGTCCGTCACACCGCGCATGATCCCAGCTGCTGCCCAGCCGGCCGCACCGGTTTTTCGGGCTGGCCGCCGGGGTCGGTCACGCGATGGTGAGCACTGGGTAGGGCGACTGGTGCAGCAGCCGGACTGGTACCGAGCCGATGATCTGGTGCGCGGCGTGATGGGAGCGGCCGGTCACGATGACGGGCGTGCTGGCCGGCTCGGCGGCGTCCTGGATGCTGGCCGCGGCCAGGATCGCGTCGGCGGGTGACTCCTGGCGGCGCTCGAACGTGTACGGCACGCCTGCCGCGGCGGCGATCTGCGCGGCCGCCTCAGCCACGCCGGCGGCCTTCGTGTCACGGGCTTCTTCCATCTCGGTGTGGGCGAACCCGGACAGGTCGCTGTCGATCAGCGTGTGGTCGGCATAGATGACGTGCAGCGTGCCGGACCGGGCCCTGAGCAGGTCCGCGCCCCAGATGAGTGCCCGCCGTGCGGGCTCGGAGTCATCGAAGCCGACGACCAGGGTGATGGGCTGGGCGGCACCGGGATCTGGGCCGCCCGGGACAGGAGCGCGGTCCGGCCGGGCGGCCCCCGCTTCGGCCGGGACGAGTGGTGGTACGGCGACGGGCTCGGTCAGTGCCGGGGCGGGGCGGCGGAGCGCGGTGACCAGGATCAGGCCGGTGAGGCCGGCCAGGGCCCAGGCGGCCAGCACCCAGACGTACTGGGCGGTGGCATGTCCGCCGAAGTAGACGACGTTGCGGACGGCGCTGGCCGCTACCCCTAGCGGCAGAACAGGACCGAGGGCGCGCAGGAACCCCGGTATGAAGCTGGCCAGGTTGGCCGGTCCGCCGCTGACCGGGATCCCGAACACGATGAACGCCAGCAGGGCCACGGCGACCAGCGGCGGCCAGATCCGGGCCAGTACGGCCGTGGGGGCCGCGACGGCCAGCGAGAACAGGGCGACGATGCCGGCGATCGCGGCGTAGCTGCCCAGGCCGGCGATGCCATCCGCGATGGCCGCGGAGACCACCCCGATGACCACGGCGGCGGCCACCGGCGCGCCGACGGCCCAGGCGGGCCGGGCGCGGCGGAAGGCCAGTGCCGACGCCGAGCCCGCGGCCAGGCTCGGGATCAGCACGCTGAGGACGACGAACCAGGACGATAGCGCCTGGGTGTCACTGGCCAGGGGGGCACGACGTCGGCCACCAGCAGGTGACGTCCGGACCGGGCGGCCACGACTCCGAAGATCCGGGCGAGGGCCTGTGCCGGGGCGGTGCCCCCGGCCTGCGCGACAAGCAGTCGCAGGTTGCCGCCGGAAGCGACCAGCGCCCCGTCCACCTCACGCTGCATGATCCCGGTCCGGGCGCTGGCCGTGCTGGGGTAGCTACGCCAGCGGAAAGCCCCCGGGACCGAGCTGTCCACGGCGTGCTCGACGTGGCCGGTTACCGCGGCGGGGCCCACCACGCCGACCGGAAGGTCATGCGGTGCCGGCGTCATGAAAGGCGCTGAGGGTCAGCGCGACGAAGATCGCGGCGAAGGCGGCGCTGGCCACGATGAAGCCCGCGAGCGCCCGGTACCGGGCCGGAGACCTGCGGGCTTGATCTGGGCGCCTCGCCGCCACCTGCGTCCTCCCTGGAAATGCCAACGGGTGTTGGCACGAGCACTAGGCACAGTTCCAGTCATTGTCAACAAATGTTGGCCAACATACGTTGGCGAAGCATAAGCTAGGACGCTTGATGGATACCAGCCGTGCCGCGATATCAGCCGCCAGCCAGCCCGGCCCGGCGCTCGGGACCGGGGGGCCGCGATCCGAGGGCACCCGCCGGGCCATCCTCGGTGCTGCCCGGGCGATGTTCGCCGCCCGAGGCTACGAACGGACCACCATCCGCGCGGTCGCCGCCCAGGCCGGCGTGGACGCCTCGATGGTCATGCGCTACTTCCGGTCCAAGGCGGGGTTGTTCACCGCGGCCGTCACCATGGACCTGCAGGTCCCCGACCTGCGCTCGGTGCCCGCCAGCCGCCGGGGCGAGCTGCTGGTCCGCTATTTCATCAGCCGGTGGGAGGACCCCATCCGCGACGACGAGCTGATCGCCCTGTTGCGGACCGCCGTCACCAGCGAGATCGTCGCTGGGCAACTTCAGGCCGTACTCAGCCAGCTGATCACTGAGCCGATCGCCGCCGTGGGCGATGAGCAGGCGGCGGAGCGCGGCACGCTCATCGCGGCGCAACTGCTCGGCGTGGCCCTGTGCCGGTACATCCTGCGCTTCGAGCCGCTGGCCTCGCTCCCGGCTGATGACGTAGTGGCGGCCGTCGCCCCGTCGGTGCAGCGCTATCTGCTCCGCGGCGGCGCCGCCCGCCCGGGAATGGGCTCAGCAACAGGTATGGGGTACGCCAGGAAGGGTCAGTCCCAGGCCAGGCCAGGGCCGGGGGCGTCGTCGGCCACGACGGTGCCTTCGATCAGGCCGTACGGGCGGTCCCCGGGGTAGTACACCTCCCGGTCGTTGGCCAGCCCGAACGGCGCCAGATCGACCAGGTAGTGGTGCTTGTTGGGCAGCGCGAGCCGGACTTCGCAGACGGCCGGCACCTCGGCGATGACCCGCGACCCCATGCGCGAACAAGGTCTGCTGCAGCGAGTAGCTGTACGTCCCGCTGAACGCGTCCAGCAGCGCCTGCCGTGCGGCCGCGAACGCGGCGGCCCAGTCGGTGTCCGGGCCGCGGTACCGCCACCAGGCGCTGACCTCGGTGGCCAGGATGCGGTCGGTGGTCTCGGCCAGCGTGGTGTACTCGTCCCGCGGGAAGCCCCAGAACTCCGAATCCGTCGTGTTCAGCACGATCAGGTGCTCGATGCCGGACACCACCGTGCTGCCGAGAGCGCTGTCGTGCACCACCCGGGTGACGCGGGTCAGCGCCCCGCTGCGGGCGAACGAGTGCGCGCCGATCCGGTCCCAGCCGTACTCCTCGACCGTCACCCGGGCCCGGCTGATCTGCGGCTGGCTGCGCACGAAATGCGCGGCCAGTTCCAGGCCGAGCACCTCGGGCTCTGCCGGGCCCAGCCGGCTGGCCACCGCGTACACCGTGTTCTTCTGCGTGTCGGTGGTCAGCACGCCCGAGTTGTCCCCGGTCAGGTGGGTGGCGGCCAGGTCTCCGGACAGGCTGGTGGACACGTTCCAGTCCCGGATCAGGTCGCCGCCGCCGGCGGCCGCGCCACGGGCCACCCGCATCACCCGGACCTCGGCTTTCCCGTACCGGTTAGCTCCGAGCTGGACCATGAGGCTGCCTCCGGGTACTGGCGTTAGGCCGGATGGTTGGGGTTTGCGGCCCGGCTGCCCCCGGGGCCGGGACGCCCGGCGATGACCGCGCTCGCCTTGGCCGAGGCTTCGGCCAAGCGCGCCCGCGTCGGCCGTGCTCAGCTGCCCGGCGGTCACCACCTGGCGGCCGCCGACGAACAGGTGCTCCAGCGTGGGCGCGCCGAACACCAGCGTGCACACCGGGTCCGCGATCCCGGCGCCGGGCAGCCCGTCCAGCCGCCACACCGCGAGGTCGGCCAGCTTCCCCGGCTCGAGCGAGCCCAGCTCGTCGTCCCGGCCCAGGCAGCGCGCCCCGCCCATGGTGGCCAGCCGCAGGCAGTCCCGCGCGGTCAGCGCCTGCGGGCCGCCCGCGTACCGCGCGGCCAGCAGGGCCTGGTGCAGCTCGCCGACCATCCGGCCGGACTCGTTCGACGCGCTGCCGTCCACGCCCAGGCCGACCGCGGTGCCCGCGTCGAGCAGCTTGCGCACCGGGGCGATGCCCGCGCCCAGCCGGCCGTTGGAACTCGGGCAGTGCGCCACCCCGGTGCCGGTGGCCCCGATCCGGGCCACCGCGTCGTCGGACAGGTGAACGCAGTGCGCCAGCCACACGTCCGGGCCGAGCCAGCCCAGTTCCTCGACGTACTGGGCCGGCGTGCGGCCGAACTGTTCGAGGCAGAACGCTTCCTCGTCGGCGGTCTCGGCCAGGTGGGTGTGCAGCCGGACGCCGCGGGCCCGGGCCAGTTCGGCGCTGTCCCGCATGAGTTCCGCGGTGGCCGAGAACGGCGAGCACGGCGCGATCGCGATCCGGGTCATCGCGCCGGACGACGGGTCATGCCAGCGGTCGATCGCCGCCTCGCTCGCGGCCAGCACGGCGTCGTGCGACTCGACCACGTCGTCGGGCGGCAGCCCGCCCGCGGACTGGCCCAGGTCCATCGACCCCCGGGTCGGGTGGAACCGCACGCCGATCTCGCGGGCGGCCAGGATCTCGGCTTCCAGCAGGTCCGCCGAGTCCGCCCCGGCCGGGAATACGTACAGATGGTCCGTGCTGGTGGTGCAGCCGGTCAGGGCCAGCCAGGCCAGGTTGGCCGCGGCCGAGTCGTGCACCAGTTCCGGGGTGAGCCGCGCCCAGACCGGGTACAGCGCGTCGAGCCAGCCGAACAGCGTCTCCTCGGTGGCGTAGCCCCGGGTCAGCCACTGGTACAGGTGGGTGTGCGTGTTGACCAGGCCGGGCGTGACCAGCAGCCCGGACCCGTCGATCCGGCTGACCCCGGCGGCGAACTCCGGCGGCACCGGCCCTGGCCCCACCGCCGCGATCCGGCCATCCCGGGCGACCAGGTGGCCGGCCGGGTACTCGCTGCCCGCCGCATCCACCGTCGCGACGTAGCAGCCCTCGATCGCGACCGATTCCGCGCCCTCCATTACTTAACGCTCCTTCCCGATCGCGGCCACAGCACCCGCCCGGCCGTGTGTTTCACCGTGTCACGATCCGCGGTAGGTCGAGTAGGCGTACGGGCTGAGCAACAGCGGCACGTGGTGGTGCGCGGCCGGGTCAGTGACCTGGAACACCACGATGACTTCCGGGTAGAACGTCTGCGCTAGATAGGCGCCGGTCTGGAACACGATCCGGTACACGCCCGGCGCGACGTCGGGCGCCAGGTCGCGGACCCGGCCGTCGGCGTCGGTGGACCGGCGGCTGAGTTCCCGCCACTCCCGGCCGTCCTGCTGGCTCAGCGTCAGTTCCAGGCCGACGGCGGGCTGCCCGGTAGTGGCGTTCAGCACATGGGTCGAGATGCTCACTCTGCTCTCCTTGAGCCTCCGGGGCGCTTGGACCCGCCGACTTCCCTCGTCGCTCGGTCGCTCGTTCCTCGCTCCCTCGCTCCTCAGTCCAGTCGGCGGCGCGCCCCTTTGGCGCGGTCCAGTCGGCGGCGTGCCCCTTTGGCTCGGTCCAGTCGGCGGCGCGCCCCTTTGGCTCGATCACGGTGGGCTGAACGCCCTGGCCAGCCTGAGCGCGGCGATCTTGCCGAGTTCGCCCCGGACGACCTCGCGCTCGGCGGCCGGGTCGTTGCCCAGCCGCTCGTGCAGCGCGATCAGCATGTCGCTGGCCCGCAGGCCGGTCGCGCAGATCAGGAACACGTGCCCGAACCGGTCCTCGTACCCGGCGTTGGCCGAGCGCAGCGCGGCCTGGGCGCCCGGCCCGGCCGTGCTGGTCCCGGCCTGTTCCTGCCGTGACCAGGCGGCTTCCCGGTCCGGCCCGGTGGGCCGGTCGCCGATCCGTGGGTGCGCGGCCAGCGCCTCCTCGATATCCGGCCAGCCCAGCGCGGCGATCGCGGCGTCCGACGCGGCGACGAGCGCGTCCAGCGTGCGGTACGGGCGGCCCGCCACCAGCTGGCTGACCCAGCGGGTACTGGCGCAGCACGGCCGCAGCCGGGCCGTCGCGCTGGCCACGGTGGCCCGATCCAGCTCGGCCACGGATACCAGCTCAGGATCGGTCACCCTGCCGACCCTAGATCGCCGGGCCCGGCCCCCGCCAGCCAGGCGCACTCCCGCCAGCATCGGGCGCGCCCCGGCCAGCATCGGGCGCGCCCCGGCCGCCCCACCCCGGCCGCCCCACCCCCAGCCGCAGCCCTCCAATCCATTAGCGCGGTTATCTTTGCCCCGCCGGTGGGGCATAACTCACCGCACTGATGAAAAGCACCGGCAGGGCAGGCGACGTGGCGGCGGTCCGGGCGCGCCGGGTGATCACACCCGGCGGCGAGCGCCCGGCCACCGTGCTCATCCGGGACGGGCTGGTGGCCGGGCTGGCTGACTACTCCGCGGCGCCGGGTGGCACGGTCACCCTCCCGGACAGTGATGTGCTGCTGCCCGGCCTGGTGGACAGCCACGTGCACGTGAACGAGCCGGGCCGCACCGAGTGGGAGGGGTTCGCCACCGCGACCGCGGCGGCCGCGGCGGGCGGGGTGACCACGATCGTGGACATGCCGCTGAACAGCGACCCGCCCACGGTGACCGTGGCCGCGCTGAAGGAGAAACAAGCCGCGGCGGCCGGCCAGCTCGCGGTGGACGTGGCGTTCTGGGGTGGCGCGGTGCCCGGGAACGTGGCCGACCTGCGGCCGCTGCACGAGGCCGGGGTGGCCGGTTTCAAGTGCTTCCTGCTGCCGTCCGGGGTGGACGAGTTCCCGCCGCTGGACCCGCCGCGGCTGGCCGCGGCGATGACCGAGATCGCCAGCTTCGGTGGCCTGCTGATCGCGCACGCCGAGGACCCGGCGGTGATCGCCGCGGCGCCGCCCGCGCACGGCCGCCGGTACGCCGGCTTCCTGGCCTCCCGGCCGCCGGACGCGGAGGTGCGCGCGATCCGGGCGCTGCTGGCCGGGACCCGGCGGACCGGCTGCCGGACGCACATCGTGCACGTGTCGGCCGCGGCGGCGCTGCCGGTGATCCGCGCGGCCAAGGCCGACGGGCTGCCGGTCAGTGCGGAGACCTGCCCGCACTACCTGGCGTTGCGGGCCGAGGACGTGCCGGACGGCGGCACTCAGTTCAAGTGCTGCCCACCGATCCGCGGCGAGGCCAACCGGGCCCAGCTGTGGGCCGGGCTGCTGGACGGCACGATCGACTGCGTCGTCTCCGACCACTCGCCGTGCACCGGTGGCCGCCAAGCGGCTCGGCCCGGAAGACGGGCAGCGCGGCGATTTCGGTGCCGCCTGGGGCGGCATCGCCTCGGTCCAGCTCGGCCTGCCGGTGGTGTGGACTGAAGCGGCCCGCCGTGGCATCGGCCTGGACCAGGTGGCGGGCTGGATGACCGCCGCCCCGGCCCGGCTCACCGGGCTGACCGGCCGGGGGTCGATCGCACCCGGCCAGCGGGCCGACTTCTGCGTGTTCGCGCCGGACGAGAGCTTCGTCGTCCAGCCGGATATCCTCCGCCAGCGCCATCCGGTCACCCCCTACCTGGGCCAGCAGCTACGCGGGGTGGTCCGTGAGACATGGCTGGCCGGGGCGCGGATCGCACCCGGCCAACGCGCTGGGCAGCTGGTCAGGACGGGGGCCGCCGATGCCTGACCAGGAGGCGGTGCGGGCCCCGTTCGGCGGGCTGCCGGATGTGGCCAGCCGGGTGCTGGGCGGCTCGGTGCAGTTCGCCAACGACGAGTTCTTCGCCGATGTGCACAACCTGATCGAGCCCGGGCCAGCCGGCCACGACCCGGCGGCCTTCGGCATCCGGGGCAAGCTGTACGACGGCTGGGAGACCCGGCGGCGCCGGGAACCGGGCGAGGACTTCGCCATCGTCCGGCTGGCCGCGCCCGCCGTGCTGCGCGGGGTGAACATCGACACCACGCACTTCCGCGGCAACTACCCGCCCGGCGCCGTGGTGGACGGCGGCACGCTGCTCGGCTACCCGGCGCTGGACGAAGTGCTGGCGGCGAGCTGGGTGACCCTCACCGGGGTGGCCGGGCTGGGCGGGAATCAGGCCAACCTGGTGCCAGTCACCGCGCCGGACCGGATCGTGACGCACGTCCGGCTCAGGATCCAGCCGGATGGAGGCGTGGCGCGGCTGCGCGCCTTCGGTGAGGTCGTGCCCGATCCGCGCCGCCTCGGTGGCCGGGTGGACCTGGCCGCCACGCTGGCCGGCGGGCAGGTGAGCGCGTGCAGCAACATGTTCTACGCCGCACCGGGCAACGCGCTCGCCCCGGGGCGGGCCCGGGTCATGTCGGACGGCTGGGAGACGCAGCGGCGCCGCGACGACGGCAACGACTGGCTGGTGGTCCGGCTGGCCGCGCCTGGGCGGCTGCACCATGTGATCATCGACACCACCCGGTTCGTCGGCAACGCGCCTGGCGCGGCCCGGCTGTCCGACGCGGAGAGCGGGGCTGAGCTGCTGCCGCGGACCCGGCTGCTGCCGGACACCGAGCACCGGTTCCGGATCCGTCCGGCCGCGCCGGTGCGGGAGGTCCGGCTGGACATCTACCCGGACGGCGGCATCTCCCGGCTGCGCGTGGTCGGTGACGTTCCGCCCGCGCTGCGCGAGCCGGTCGCCCAGCGCTGGCTCAGCCTGCTCCCTCCCGAGGTGGCCGCCACCGTGGACCAGACCGAGTTCTTCGACTGACTTCCGCCCCACCCGCGCCGCCGCCGGTCACATTCACCCGCGCCGCCGCCGGTCACATTCACCCGCGCCGCCGCCGGTCACATCCACCCGCGCCGCGGCCGTCTCACCCGCGCCGCACTCCGGCTCGTCCGCGCCGCGACCCTCTCATCCGCGCAGCCGACCCCGCTGGTCAGGCCCGCCCGGCATCACGGGCACCACTAGTCACATTGATCATGGCGAGAGCGACTTTGCCCGCGAAACGGACGCCGCGGCGGGCGACTTGCCCGGTATGTCCGTACGGTGCGCATGCAAAGTGCCGTCGCTTACCGGGCACCGGCACCGGCACCGGCGCCGGCGCCGGAGGCGGGGGCGGTGACGCGGCGCGGGGTGGCGGGCGGGCGGAACGCGGCGAACGGGTTGGTCACGACCAGCGTCTGGGTGGCGAACCGGTACAGCGTGGCGGGCCGGCCGCCCAGCGATGTCGGCTGGGCGGCGGCCGTGGTCGGCTCGATCACCCCGCGCCGGGTCAGGATGCGCTGCAGGTTGGTCGCGGACACCGGGTGGCCGAGCGAGGCGGCGTAGATGTCCCGCAGTTGCGCGATCGTGAACGTGTCCGGGGCCAGCGCGAAACCGATGTTGGTGTAGGACAGTTTGGCCCGCAGCCGGTCCCGGGCCGATTCGACGATCGAGCCGTGGTCGAACGCGGTCGGCGGCAGGTCGGCCACCGGATGCCAGGCCGTGTCCGCCGGGACCTGCGGCTCGACGTCGGCTGACACCACGGCCAGGTAGGCGGTGGCCAGCACCCGGCCCCGCGGGTCCCGGGCCGGGTCGCTGCGCGTCTCCAACTGTTCCAGGTGGGCGATGTCGGTCAGGTCCACCTTGCTGGCCAGGTGCCGGCTGGCCGAGGCGCCCAGCCGTTCATCCGGGCCGAGCGGGCCGCCGGGCAGCGCCCAGCGTCCCTCGAACGGCGCCGCGCCGCGCTGCCAGAGCAGCACATGCAGGGTGCCCCGGCGCACCTGGAGGACCACCGCGAGCACCTCGTGGCGGAACCGGTCGTCCGGCTGCCCGTTGGCTGGCCCTTGCTGTGCTGGCACGACCGCATGATACTGTGCTGAAAATAGGTTTTCGACTGAGAGTTGAAAACTGAGAGTTGAAAACCAGCCGAACGGGAGACAGGAGCAGCGGATGGCCAGCCAGGCAGTCGCCGACCAGGAGGCCGGCGTGGCGTGGGCGGATGAGGTAGGGCGGCTCGCGGCCCAGCGTGACGCGGTGATCCTGGCGCACAACTACCAGCGCCCGGAGATCCAGGACGTGGCCGACCACGTCGGCGACTCGCTCGCGCTGTCCCGGATCGCCGCGGCCAGCCCGGCCCGGGTGATCGTGTTCGCCGGGGTGTACTTCATGGCCGAGACAGCCAAGATCCTCGCTCCGGAGCGGACCGTGCTCATCCCCGACCCGCGGGCCGGCTGCTCACTGGCCGACAACATCACCGCCGAGCAGGTGCGGGCCTGGAAGGCAGAGCACCCGGGCGCCGCGGTGGTCGCCTACGTCAACACCAGCGCCGCGGTCAAGGCCGAGTCCGACGTGTGCTGCACGTCGGCCAACGCGGCGCAGATCGTGGCCGCCCTGCCCGCCGGCCGCGAGGTGCTGTTCCTGCCCGACCAGTTCCTCGGTGCCCATGTGCGCCGGGTCACCGGCCGCGACAACATGCATGTCTGGCTGGGCGAGTGCCACGTGCACGCCGGTATCAGCCCGGATGACCTGCGGCGCAAGGTGGCCGAGCGGTCCGACGCCGAGCTGTTCATCCACCCCGAGTGCGGCTGCTCGACCGGCGCGCTGTGGCAGGCCGGCGCGGGCGACCTGCCGGGCGCCCGGACCAGGGTGCTATCCACCGGCGGCATGCTGGCCGCGGCGCGCAGCACCACCGCGCCGGCCGTGCTGGTCGCCACCGAGACCGGCATGCTGCACCAGTTGCGCCAGGCCAACCCGGCGGTGCGCTGGGAACCGGTCAACCCGGGTGCGGTGTGCCGGTACATGAAGATGACCACCCCGGCCACGCTGCTGCGCTGCCTGCGCGACGGGGTGACCGAGGTCGAGGTCCCGGCGGACGTGGCGGCCCGGGCCCGGCAGGCGGTGCAGGCCATGATCGCGGTCGGCGCCCCGTCGGCGGCTGCGGAATGAGCGGGCCGCGGCTCCGGCACCTGCCCACGCCGGATGGGCTCGCTGGGCCGGAACGCCCAGGTGGCCGGGAGCTGGGCCGCTGGGCGCGGGTACTGGGAGCGGGACGCCGACGTGGTGGTCGTCGGCTCAGGTGCCGCCGGGATGAGCGCCGCGCTGGCCGCCGCCGGACATGGCCTGCGGGTGCTGCTGGTCAGCAAGGAGGACGTCGGCGCGGGCGCCACCCCGCTGGCCCAGGGCGGCCTGGCCGCCGCGCTCGGCCCGGGCGACAGCGTGGCTCTGCACCAGCAGGACACCGAGCAAGCCGGTGCGGGACTGTGCGATCCCGGTGCGGTGGCCACCCTGGTCACCGAGGCGCCAGGGGAGATCGGCCGGCTGGCCGTACGGGGCGCCCGGCTGGACCGCGGCGCGCTGCACCGGGAGGGCGGGCACAGCCGGAACCGGATCGTGCACGCGGGCGGCGACGCGGTCGGGGCCGAGGTGCACCGGGTGCTGCGTGGCTGCCTGCTGCGCAGCCCGGTGGACATGCTCACCCGGTGCGCTGCCGTGGACGTGCTGACCAGCCCGGATGGCCAGGTCGGCGGACTGCTGGCCGGCCTGGTCGGGGCCGGCGGAGAGCTGCGCCTGGGCGTGCTGTACGCCCCGGCGGTGATCCTGGCCACCGGCGGCTTCGGCCAGGTGTTCGGCACCACCACCAACCCGGCCGGGCTGACCGGGGACGGGCTCGCGCTAGCCGCCCGGGCCGGGGCCGAACTGCGCGACGTCGAGTTTGTCCAGTTCCACCCTACGGTGCTGTGGCAGCAGGCGGCCAGCGGTGAATGCCCGCTGATCACCGAGGCGCTGCGCGGCGCCGGGGCGGTGCTGGTCGACGCGGCCGGGCAGCCGGTGATGGCCGGCCAGCACCCGCTGGGCGACCTGGCCCCGCGGGACGTGGTGTCGGCCGTCATGCAGCAGCGGATGGCCGAGCAGGACGGGCCAGCCGATCACCTGTGGCTGGATGCCACCATGCTGGGCCAGGCGGCGCTGGAACGGGACTTCCCCACGGTGACCGCTGCCTGCCGGGCGCGCGGCATCGATCCGGCCGCCGAGCCCATCCCGGTCGCGCCGGGCGCGCACTACGCGTGCGGTGGGATCCTGGCCGACCTGGACGGGCGGACCAGCGTCGGTGGGCTGTACGCGGTGGGCGAGGCCGCCTCGACCGGGGTACACGGCGCGAACCGGCTCGCCTCCAACTCGCTGACCGAGTCGCTGATCGCCGGCCGCCGGGCAGGGGACCTGCTCGGCGCGACGCTGCCCAGGCGGAGCCTGGGTGGGCTGGCCCGAGCGCGGGCGACGGCTGGCCTGCGGCTCCCGGCGGCCGGGCCGGGCATGAGCCCGGCCGCGCGGGCGCCGCTGGCGGTGGCCATGTCCCGGCAGGCCGGCGTGCTGCGCGACCGCGCTGGCCTGGAATCTGTGCTGCGGCTGCTGGACCAGGCTCGGCCGGCCGGCCGCGGCCTGGACCTGGCCGTGCTCGAAGCGACCAGCCTGCACACCGCGGCCACGCTGCTGGTGACGGCCGCGCTGGGCCGGGCGGAGAGCCGCGGCTGCCACCGCTGGCAGGGCATCCCGGCGGTCAGTACCGGCCCGGCCGGCACACCGTGCTGCGGGCCCGGGACAGCCAGCTCGACCTAGCCGATCCCACTACGAGGAGGAGCGCATGACATTCGACACGGCAGTAACCGAGGCGCTGCGGGCGGCCGGGCTGGACCCGGCGGATACCGAGCGGGTGGTGCGCGGCGCGCTGGACGAGGACCTCCGGTACGGGCCGGATGCCACCTCGGCGGCGACCGCCCCGCCGGGCAGGCAGGCGGTGGCCGAGGTGGTGGCCCGGCAGCCCGGGGTGCTGGCCGGCCTGCCGGTCGCCATGGCCGTGCTGGACGCGGCCGGGTTCGCCCCGGGTGCGGTGCAGCCGCTACGCGCCGACGGGGACCGGGTCGGTCCCGGGACCGCCGTGCTCCGCATCCACGGACCGCTGCGCGAGATGCTGGGCGCGGAGCGGACCCTGCTCAACTTCCTGACTCACCTGTCCGGGATCGCCACCGTGACCCGGGCCTGGGTGGACGAACTGGCGGGCACCGGGGCGGTGCTGCGCGACACCCGGAAGACCACCCCCGGCCTGCGGCAGCTGGAAAAGTACGCGGTGCGCTGCGGCGGGGGAGTGAACCACCGGATGGGCCTGGGTGACGCCGCGCTGGTGAAAGACAACCACGTGGCCGCGGCCGGCGGCATCACCGCGGCCATCCGGGCGGTCCGGGCCGCCGCGCCTGACCTGCCGCTCGAAGTCGAGTGTGACAGCCTGGCCCAGGTCGAGGAGGCATTGGACGCGGGGGCCCAGCTCATCCTGCTGGACAACATGAGCCTGGCCGAGCTGCGCGCCGCGGTGGCAGTGGCACGCGGCTACCCGGCGGCCCGGCTGGAGGCCAGCGGCGGCCTGCATCTCGGCCAGGCCAGCGCGGTGGCGGCCACCGGCGTGCACTACCTCTCGGTCGGCGCGCTCACCCACTCCGCTCCCGTGCTCGACCTGGGCCTGGACATGGTGTCCGCGACGGTAGCGCGGGCCAGCTGACCGGGCCTGGCCGCCATGTGTCCCGGACGTCCTGGCCTGCGCGATATCTCACCGGGCTCTGACCGGCTGAGTACGCTGTGCGAATGACGCGTAATGGCGGCCGATCTGGCTGGCGGGACAGGAATGGCCGTGGCTGACGGTTCCGGGCCGCGGTCCACCCGGGACGACGAGACGGCCGTGGCGCCGCCGGGAATCGATGTGACCAGGCCACATCCCGCCCGGATCTACGACTACTTCCTGGACGGGAAGGACAACTTCGCGGCTGACCGGGAGACCGCGGGCCAGGTGCTGCAGACCTGGCCCACGGTGCGCACCGCCGCCCGGGAGAACCGGGCGTTCCTCAACCGGGCGGTGCGCTACCTGGCCGCCGAAGCCGGGGTGCGGCAGTTCCTGGATATCGGCTCCGGCCTGCCCAGCGCCAGCAACGTGCACGAGGTCGCGCAGGACATCGCGCCGGAATGCCGGGTGGTCTACGTGGACAACGACCCGATCGTGCTGGCCCACGCCCGGGCGCTGCTGGCCAGCCATCCCGATGGCCAGTGCGCCTACCTCGACGCGGACCTGCGCCTGCCGGAGCAGATCCTGCGTCACCCGGCCCTCGGGCGCACCCTCGATCTAACCCAGCCGGTCGCGCTGATGCTGGTCGCGCTGCTGCATTTCGTGCCCGACGAGGACCAGCCCCGGCGGATCGTGCAGACCCTGATGGAGGCGCTGCCCGCCGGGAGCTACCTGGCCGCGTCGCACGTCACCGACGTGCACAACGAGGACGGCCTGGCGGGTGCGGGCCGGGCGTACCAGGACGGCGGCCTGCGTGGCGCGCTGCGCAGCCCGGATGAGTTCGCCGCGCTGGCCTTCACCGGCCTGGACATGGTCGATCCAGGCGTGGTGCTGGTCCCCGAGTGGCGGCCGGACTCCGCCGCGCCGCGGCCGCTGGCCGCCGAGGTCAACATGTACGGCGGGGTGGCCAGGAAGCGCTAGGCCACCGCGCCGGCCCGCAGCGGATTGTGCAGCGCCGTGGCCAGGGCAGCCGCGACATCGTCGGCGTGCAGCCGTGTTTCGACCCCGGCGGCCCGGGAAGCCAGCCAGAGCGAGCCGCCCGCCGGGGGCAGCCGCGGCGCGGAGAAGTCCCGGTCCCCGAGCACCGGCCGCAACCGCTCCCGGAGTGGCCCGAGGAAGACCTCCCCGGCGCGGAAGGTGCTGCCGATCAGGGTCACGTCAGCAGGCCCGTCGAACTGGAGGGTGGTATGGATGACCTCGATCTGCCGGGCGAGGTCCGCGGCCGCCTGCCGGAATATGCGGATGGCCGGTTCGTCGCCGTCCGCCGCGGCCTCAGCCACCTGCTCGGCAAAAGCGGCGATGCGGGCCTTGTCAAAAGGGCGGTACACCGTCGGCATGATGTCTTCAATAGTGCTCAGTCCAAAGAAATCAAGCAGCCGGGGAATCATGCTGGTCCACTCGCCCCGGCCGTCCCGCCAGGCCGCGGCGTGCTGGATTCCGTGCAGCGCGATCAGGTAGCCGGAGCCCTCGTCACCCAGAATGTGCCCCCAGCCGCCGCACCGCCAGGCCTGGCCGCGGGAATTAACCCCGAACGTATTGCTGCCGGTTCCGGAAATGGCGGCAATTCCGGGCGATGCCAGCAGCCCCGAGGCCCACGCGGCGACGACGTCGTTCACCGCCATGGCGATCTTGCTGGCCAGGCTCGGCACCCGGGCCAAAAGGCGCTGCCCTTCCTCGTGGGTATTAATCCCGGCGATGCCGAGGACGGCGGCGGATATCGCCGTTTCGGGAGCCTGCCGCTGGCTATCCTGCAGATAGTCCAGATGGGCGCCGAGCGAGGTCATAATTGCTGTGTTGATCGACCTTGCCGCGGCGTCCAGGCCAATGGCCTCCGGGTTGCTCGGCCCGGTCTCGGCCACGCTGGCCTGGCCAGTAACGGGATTAAACGTGGCCGCGATCGTTTTCGTGGCACCGCCGTCCACCCCGATCAGCAGTCCGGCCGGGCCAGCGGCACCGGACTGGCCGGTGGCGCCAGGAAGCAATTCAGCGGGCAGCGCGGTAAGGCTGCCTTTGCGTTGTTGCCCGCTATGTGCTGATGTACCATGCACGGGTACCACTGGCCAATCTCCCAGCTCTGCGCTATGAGCGGATCGCGGTGCTAGACTACCTCGCTTTGGGTAACCCCACCCTCGACGTCCAGCACGAGGGTTCTCTCGTGCTGGGCGGAACGGCAGTCTACTCGGCTTTGCAGGCGGCCCGGCTGGGGCTCCGTGCGGTGGCGGTGGGAAGGGGAAACGAGGCCGCCGTGCTGCCGTACTGGCGGCCCTACGCTAACGAAGCGGACCTGCGCCTGCAGCCCTCGGATGAGACGACGACTTTCCGTAATGTGTCAGAAGATGATGCGCGGGAACAATGGCTCACCGCTTGGGCTGGGGAAATCGACACGGAGCAGCTACCGGACAGCGATATTCTGCATATCGCGCCGGTGGCGCAGGAAGTCGCGGTCGATCAGCTCTCGGTAGCCTGCCTGACCCGGCTGGTCTGCCTGACCCCGCAGGGCCTGATCCGGCGCTGGGACGGCGCGGACGGGCGGGTCGGGCTGGTGCCGCGCAGTTTCGCCCCGGCCGTGCTGCCCCTGGTGGACATCGTGGTCGTGTCTGAACTGGAAGCGCCCTACCTGGGCCAGTTGCTGGCCGGGGTGGCCGGCCATGGCGGGCTGTCCGTGGTGACCCGCGGCCGCCGCGGCTGTGAGGTGCTGACCACGGACGGCTGGTCCGAGTTCGCTGCCGAGCCGGCCAGCCCGGTAGTGGACGCGACCGGGGCCGGTGATTGCTTTGCTGCCGCGCTGGCCGTCGAGGTGTTCCTCGGCCGCCCGGTGCCGGAGGCCATCGGGCTGGCGTCGATCGCGGCGGCTCTCTCCGTCCGCGGCCAGGGACCGAGCGCGATCGGCACCCGGCCGGAGATCGCGCGGGAGTACGCTACCCGTCGGACCCGGTCGGCGACCTGAGTTCCCGGCGCGGCCCGGCGGCCACATAGTCCCGGGCCCGGGCCACGAAGATGTCGTGCAGGTCGCGCGCGGCCCGGGGCGGTGACGCAGAGCGGGCCCGCTGGATGACCAGGTGCACCTCGGTGTCGTCATCCGCCAGCGGCCGCCAGGTGATGACCTTGCGCTGCTCCAGCGGGTCGCCGATCACGCTGAAGTCGGGCAGCACGGTCAGCCCGAGGCCCTCGGCCACCATCAGCTTGCCCATCTCGGCACCGTCGGTGGAGTAGGAGAACGCCGGGGCCTGCCCGCGCAGCAGGCGGTGCACGTAGCGGTGCATCACATAACCGGACCGCATCACGATCAGCGGCTCGGCCAGCAGGTCACTGATCCGGATGGCGTCCCGGTCGGCCAGTGGGCTGCCCGGTGGCATGCACACCACCGGATGGCCGGTGAGCAGCAGCGTGGTCTCCAGATCGGGCGGCCGGTCGTCACCGTCGAGGTAGTTGACCAGCCCGAGGTCGAAGTTGCCCTCCAGGACGCCGCGGTGGATCTCGGCCTGCTGCGCGCCGATCACCTCGACCTGAGTGGCCGGATGACTCTGCCGGAACTCCCGGATGGTCGGGGTGAGCAGCGGCACGGTGGCCGCGTTCACCGTGCCCACCCGGACCACCCGGACGCTGCGGTGCTGCTCGTCTGCGGCGGTGCGCAGCCGGTCCACCGCGTCCAGCACGGTCAGGATGTACGGGAACAGGTCGCGGCCGGGATCGCTCATCCGGGCCCCGTGCCGGCCCCGCTCCAGCACGTTGACACCCAGTTCGCGTTCCAGGCTGCGCACCGAGCCGCTCAGCGCCGGCTGGGAGATGTGCAACTCCTCGGCGGCCCGGCGGAACGAGCCCAGCCGGGCGATCGCGGCGAGGTACTCCAGCTGTTCGATCCGCACAGCGTTTCCTCCTGTTTGCGGGAATCATCCTATCAATCTTTCCGATCGTTTTAATAGGCAATAGTTATCATGCCTTCGCTGATCGGTATTGGACGTCCCGCCGGGCCGCGTCGCATGCTGAAGTCACCGGCCAAGGGCACGGCGGTCACCGAACCGGGTGAGCGCCACCCGCCGGGCCGGGCCAGGGCGGAGTACCCGCGGGGCTGCCAGGTCTCCGGGGAGTGGGTTACAGTAATTCTCGACTAATACGATCAACAATCTAGGAAGATTCAGGATAGGAGGCCGCCGCCCATGGGGGTCGTTCTGCACTGGTTCCTGCCCACCAACGGGGACTCGCGTACCGACCTGAGCCTGGGCAACGCGGTCGGCGCGGCGGGCAGCCGGGTCCGCGAGGGCGGCGCCGAACGGGTGCCGACCATCGGCTACATCGGCCAGATCGCCCGGTCCGCGGAGCAGCTCGGCTTCACCGGCGCGCTCACCCCGACCAGTTCGTGGTGCGAGGACGCCTGGATCATGACCGCCGAGCTGACCCAGGTCACCGAGCGGTTCAAATTCCTGGTCGCGTTCCGCCCCGGGCTGATGTCGCCCACGCTGGCCGCGCACATGGCCGCCACTTACCAGCGCATCTCCGGTGGCCGCCTGCTGCTCAACGTGGTGACCGGTGGCGATGACATCGAGCAGCAGCGGTTCGGCGATCACCTGGGCAAGGCCGAGCGGTACCAGCGGGCAGGCGAGTTCCTGCACGTGGTCCGCGAGCTGTGGGCCGGTCAGCCGGTCGATTTCACCGGCCAGCACTACGACATCCGCGGCGGCCAGATCGTGCCCGCCACCGACTGGCCGGACATCTACCTGGGCGGGTCGTCCGAGCCGGCGCTGGACGTCGCGGCCAGCTACGCCGACGTCTACCTGACCTGGGGTGAGCCGCCTGCCGCGGTGGCCGGCAAGCTGGACATGGTCCGCGAGCGGGCCAAGGCGGCCGGCCGGGAACTGCGCTACGGCATCCGGCTGCACGTGATCACCCGGGACACCGCGGCCGAGGCCTGGGCCCAGGCGCAGCGGCTGCTCGACGGGCTCGACCCGGCCGCGATCGAGCAGGCCCAGGCCATCCAGCGGGCTTCCCAGTCCGAAGGCCAGCGCCGGATGGCCGCGCTGCACGGCGGCCGGACCGACGCGCTGGAGGTGTCGCCCAACCTGTGGGCCGGCGTGGGCCTGGTCCGCGGCGGAGCCGGCACCGCGCTGGTCGGCAGCCACCAGGAGGTGGCCGACCGGATCGCCGAGTACTACGCGCTCGGCATCGACGAGTTCATCCTGTCCGGCTACCCGCACCTGGAAGAGGCCTATCAGGTCGGCGAGGGCCTGATCCCGGTCCTGCGCCGGCGTGGCCTGATGACGCCTGACCTGGCATCCCGACCCCTGGAGGAAGTCCGATGAGCACCGATCCCACCGTCGAGCCACTCCGTTTCGCCTACTGGGTGCCCAACGTCAGCGGCGGGCTGGTCACCAGCACCATCGAGCAGCGCACCGACTGGTCGTTCGAGTACAACCGCAAGCTGGCCCGGCTGGCCGAGCGGGCCGGCTTCGACTACGCGCTCAGCCAGGTCCGCTACACGGCCAGCTACGGCGCCGAGTACCAGCACGAGTTGACCAGCTTCAGCCTGGCCCTGCTGCTGGCCACCGAGCGGCTCAAGCTGATCGCTGCGGTGCATCCCGGGCTGTGGCACCCCGGCGTGCTGGCCAAGTGGGTGGCCACCGCTGATCACCTGTCCAACGGCCGGGTCGCGGTGAACGTGCGTCTCCGGCTGGTTCGCCGACGAGTTCCGCCAGCTGGGCGAGCTGTGGCTGGAGCACGACGAGCGGTACCGGCGCACCGCCGAGTTCATCCTGGCGCTCAAGCGGATCTGGACCGAGGACCGGGCCAACCTGGCCGGCGACTTCTACCGGATCCGGACTTCAGCCTCAAGCCCAAGCCCTTGTCCTGGCCCGGCCGCCCGCACCCGGAAATCTTCCAGGGCGGCAACTCCACCGCTGCGCGGCGCAACGGCGGCCAGCTCTCCGACTGGTACTTCTCGAACGGCAAAGACTTCGACGGCGTCCGCGAGCAGCTCACCGAGCTGGGCCAGAACGCGGCCGCGGTAGGCCGCACCGACGGCCCGCGGGTTCGGCCTGAACGGGTTCGTCATCGTCCGGGACACCGACACAGGAAGGCTCGCGAGCAGCTCCGCGAGATCATCGCCAAGGCCCACGTCGAGGCGGTCGAGGGCTTTGGCGCCGCGGTCAAGCAGGCCGGGCAGTCCACCAGGGACAAGAAGGGCATGTGGGCCGACTCCTCGTTCGAGGACCTGGTCCAGTACAACGACGGGTTCCGCACCCAGCTCATCGGCAGCGCGGAGCAGGTGGCCACCCGGATCGTCGAGTACCGCAAGCTCGGCGTGGACCTGATCCTCACCGGCTTCCTGCACTACCACGAGGAAGTCGAGCGGTTCGGCCGGGACGTGCTGCCCATCGTGCGCCAGCTGGAAGTCGAGAACGGCCTCGACCGGGCCGCGGTGCCGGACCCGGCGGCCCGCCTGACCGAAGCCGGCCGTGTCCTCACGGCAGCGCGATGACGTCACCGCCGCCACCCGCAGCCTCGCTGCTCAGCTCGGGCCCGCAGGCGAGCACCGCCGCCCGGGACTACGACGGAGTCGATCGCCCCGGGGTGATCGCCCGGGACCGGGCCTGGCGAGGTCCCGGTGGCCGAACTGGCCGCGCTGGACGCCAGCGGGCTGCTCGGCATCACCGTGCCGCCGGGCACTGCGGCCCAGACCCACCGGCGTGGGCTGGCCGAGGTGATCCGCACCATCGCCGCGGTGGACCCGGCCATCGCGCAGGTCCCGCAGGCGCACTATCTGTTCACGACGTGCTCGCAGTACACGGCACCGCAGCGAGCAGCGCCGCCTGTGCACGACGTGCTCGCGGGCGCAAGGCTGGGCAACGGGCTGGCCGAGCGGGGCGGCCAGCATGCCCAGGACCTCAGGCGGCAGAGGGCAGGGGAGCGCCTGGACGGGCGCAAGTACTACTGCACCGGCGCGATCTCGGCCCGCTGGATCGGGGTCAGCGCGCTGGACGACGACGATCAGCTGGTGCTGGCGTTCGTCGAGCGCACCGCGCCCGGCGTCCAGCTGACCGGCGACTGGAACGTGATGGGCCAGCGGGCCACGGTCAGCGGCAGCGCCGTGTTCGACGGCGTGTCGGTGGACCGGGCCTGGTCATCCCGTATCAGCCGGTGTTCCAGGTGCCGCAGCAGCTCGGCGCGCGGGCCCAGCTGGTGCACGCCGCCATTCAGGTGGGCATCGCGGGCGGCGCGCTGCGCGACGCCGGCGAGTTCGTCCGGACCAAGGCCCGCCCGTTCTTCGAGGCGGCCCGCGGCTGGTGGGCCGCCGCGGCGCCCAGGATCCGCACACGATCCACCGGTACGGCGTGCTGGCCACCCGGGTGGCCGCCGCCGAGGCGCTGCTCGGCCAGGCCGCGGCCACCCTGCAGGAGGTGGGCCGCAACCCGCGGGACGCCGAAGCCGCGGCCCGCGGCTCGGTCGCCGTGGCCCAGGCCAAGGCGTTCGCCAGCGAGGTCGCGGTGGAGGTGGCCAGCGACCTGTTCGCGCTGAGCGGGGCCAGCGCGGCCGACGAGCGGCACGACCTGTCCCGGCACTGGCGGAACGCCCGCACCAACGCCAGCCACGACCCGGCCGACTGGAAGTACCACCACGTCGGCAACTTCCTGCTCAACAACGTCCCGCCACCCAACCACGGGCAGGTATGAGATGACGATCACCGATTCCGCTCCCACGGCCCCCGCTCCGGACCGCGCCGTCTCGACGGCCGACTTCCGGCACGCGATCGGCCACTTCGCCACCGGCGTCACGGTGGTCACCTCGGTCGGCCTGGACGGCCAGCCGGTCGGCACGACGGCCAACGCGGTCAGCTCGCTGTCCCTGGACCCGCCGCTGATCCTGGTCTGTTTCGACCGGTCCTCGGCCACGCTGGCCGCCGTGCTGGCGCACCAGGCGTTCGCGGTCAACGTGCTCGGCGCCCGGCAGCAGCACCTGTCGGCCAACTTCGCCCGGCGCGGGCTGGCCGCCGCCTGGGACGGGGTGCGGCACCGGCGCGGCCCGACCGGCAGCCCACGGCTGGACGGGGTGATCGCCAGCCTGGAGTGCACCCTGGAGCACCGGCTGGACGGCGGCGACCATGAGATCGTCGTCGGCCGGGTGCGCGAAGTGGAGACCAGCGGCGACGGCGCCCACCCGCTGCTGTTCTTCCGCGGTAGCTACGCCTCACTGGCCAGCCCCTGACCATGATCGTGGGGGATCGAGGCCATATGGATAAGACCCCCAATCCCCCACGATCATGGACTAGCAGGCGGGAGGTTCCGTGCCGAGCTGGCGGGACAGCGCCAGCGCGGCGGTGCGCACCGCGGGGGCGACCCGGGCCAGGTCGAGCCGTGAGCTCCACCCGGTCAGCGACAGCGCCGCCACCACCGTGCCGCCCGCGCCGAACACCGGGCTGGCTGCGCAGACGATGCCCGGCCCGGACTCCTCCCGGTCGAACGAGACCCCGGACCCACGGATCCGGGTCAGCTCGCGGCGCAGCGCACCCGGGTCGGCGATGGTCCGCGGCGTGCGCCGCTCCAGCCCAGCGTCGATCAGTGCCGCGGCCACCTCCGGCGGCGAGAAGGCCAGGATGGCCTTGCCCACCCCGGTCGCGTGCGCGGGCATCCGGCCGCCCACCCGGGACGGCAGCCGCGGCCCGTGCCGCCCGGGCCGGATCGCCACGTAGACCACCTCGGCCCCGTCCAGCACGGCCAGGTGCACGGTCTCGCTGGTCGCCTCGTGCAGGTCGCGCATGTACGGCAGCGCAGCCTCGCGCAGGCTGCGCTGCCGGGGCACGCTGCTGCCCAGCTCGAACAGCCGCATGCCGAGCCGGACGCCGCCGGAGGTCACCTCGACCAGCCCGGCCGCGGCCAGCTCGTGCACCAGCCGGAACACCGTGGTCTTGGCCAGCCCGGACCGGCGGGCCAGCTCCGATATGCCCGGCGAGTCACCCGCGGCCAGGCAGTTCAGCAGCAGCGCCGCCCTGCGCACGACGGATGCTGGTCCGGCGGGACGCCCTACCGGGGCAGGCGCGGGCGAGGCGGGGCCCGCCGCAGGCGGGTGCTCGCCGAGCCCGCGTTCGGCGCGGAGCGGCGATCGGGGGGTTCCGGGGGGTCGCCCCCCCGGGTCAAAGAGCCCGTTCCGTTCAGCGGAACACATGCCTTGCATCCTGGCCCGGCCGGGCCGCACTGTTGACTCTCCCGAGGGAGGTGGTGAGCGTGGACAGCGCCGGGCACGAGGAAGTGGCCGACCTGCTGCTGGCCGCCTACCGGACCCGGGCGCCGGTCGAGCCGCTGACCGGGAAGTACCCGGACCTGACCGTGGCCGACGCGGTAGCCATCCAGCTGGTGCAGATCCGCCGCCGGATCGCCGCCGGGGCCCGGCTCAAGGGGCACAAGGTCGGCCTCACCTCGGCCGCCATGCAGCGCCAGATGGGCGTCAGCCAGCCCGACTTCGGCCACCTGCTGGAGGACATGTTCTGGCTGGAGCACCAGCCGATCCCGGCCGCGCAGTTCGTGCAGCCGCGGGCCGAGCCGGAAATGGCGTTCGTGCTCAGCCGCCCGCTGCGCGGCCCCGGTGTTACCGCGGCCGAGGCGGCGGCCGCGGTGGACTTCGTGCTGCCCGCGCTGGAGCTGATCGACTCGCGGATCCGGGACTGGCAGATCGGGCTGGTGGACACGATCGCGGACAACGCGTCGTCCGGCGGCGTGGTGCTGGGCAGCACGCCGGTCCCGCTGGCCGCCGCCAACCTCCGGCTCGGCGGCTGCAACCTGTACCGCAACGGCGCACTGGCCGGCACCGGCGCGGGCGGCGCGGTGCTCGGCTCGCCGCTCAGCTCGCTGGTCTGGCTGGCCAACACGCTCGGGGCGCAGGGTGCCGCGCTGGACGCCGGCCACGTGGTGCTGCCCGGCTCCATCACCGCGTCCATCCCGGTGCAGGCCGGCGACACGGTGACCGCCGCAATTCGCCGGCCTGGGCAGCGTGACCGCCCGCTTCACCTGACCGCGGAGGAATAACCATGCCTAACGCCATTGCCGCGATAGTCGGCTCCGGCAACATCGGGTCGGACCTGCTGGCCAAGCTGCTCCGCAGCACGAACCTGGACGTGCGGTACATGGCCGGGGTGGACCCGGACTCCGAGGGGCTGGCCCGGGCCCGGCGCAGCGGGGCCGAGGCATCGGCCGGCGGGGTGGACTGGCTGCTGGCCCAGCCGGAACTGCCGGACCTGGTGTTCGAGGCGACCTCGGCCCGGGCGCACCTGGCCAACGCGCCGCGCTACGCGGCGGCCGGCATCCAGGCGGTGGACCTGACCCCAGCCGCGATCGGCCCGCTGGTCTGCCCGCCGGTGAACCTGGCCGAGCACCTGGCCGCGGCCAACCTCAGCATGATCACCTGCGGCGGGCAGGCCACTATCCCGATCGTGCACGCGGTGTCCCGGGTGGTCCCGGTGCGCTATGCGGAGATCGTCGCGTCGGTCGCGTCCCGCTCGGCCGGCCCGGGCACCCGGGCCAACATCGACGAGTTCACCGACACCACGGCCAGCGCGGTGGAAAAGGTCGGCGGCGCGCAACGCGGCAAGGCGATCATCATCCTGAACCCGGCCGAGCCGCCGGTGGTGATGCGGGACACCGTGTTCTGCGCCATCCCGGCCGACGCGGACCGCGACGCGATCACCGCGTCGGTGGTGTCGATGGTGGCCGACGTGGCCCGGTACGTGCCGGGCTACGTGCTGCGCGCCGACCCGCAGTTCGACGACCCGCGGCCGGGCTGGGACGGCTGGGCCCGGGTGGCGGTGTTCCTGGAGGTCCGTGGCAACGGCGACTACCTGCCCGGCTGGGCCGGCAACCTGGACATCATGACCGCCGCCGCGGCCCAGGTCGGCGAACTGCTGGCCATCGCCAAGCGCGAGGGAGCAAGCGCATGACCGCGCCAAAGGCGCGCGCCGCCGACTGGACTGCCGCGCCGAAGGGGGGCGCCGCCGACTGGACTGAGGAGCGCGGAGCGAGGAACGAGCGACAAGCGACGAGGGAAGTCGGCGGGTCCAAGCCCCCCGGAGGCGCAAAGGAAGCAGAGCGCGACGAGGGAAGGAGGCGGGTCCAGGCCCCCCGGAGGCGCAAAGAAGACACTGACCGGGACGTACGAATTACTGATTCGACCCTGCGGGACGGGTCGCACGCGATGCGGCACCAGTTCACCGAGGAGCAGGTCCGCGGCGTGGTGCACGCGCTGGACAGTGCCGGGGTCGAGGTCATCGAGGTGACGCACGGCGACGGCCTGGGCGGCTCGTCGTTCAACTACGGGTTCTCCCTGGTGGACGAGATCCAGCTGATCCGCGCGGCCGTCGACGAGGCCGAGCGGGCCAGGATCGCGGTGCTGCTGCTGCCCGGCGTGGGCACCGTGCGCAACCTGCGCGAGGCGCACGACGCGGGCGCCACCGTGGCCCGGATCGCCACCCACTGCACCGAGGCCGACGTGGCCGCGCAGCACTTCGGCGCAGCCCGGGAACTGGGCATGGAGGCGGTCGGCTTCCTCATGCTGGCGCACCGCATCGGCCCGGCGGAACTGGCCGCGCAAGCCCGGATCATGGTCGATTCCGGCGCCCAGTGCGTGTACGTGGTGGACTCCGCGGGCGCCCTGGTGCTGGCCGACGCGCAGTCGCGGGTACTGGCGTTGATCAAAGAAATTGGTGCGGAGGCGGAGGTCGGTTTCCACGGCCACCAGAACCTGTCGCTGGGCATCGCCAACTCGGTGCTGGCCGCCCAGGCCGGCGCGACCCAGGTGGACGGGGCGCTGTGCGCGCTCGGCGCGGGGGCGGGCAACGCGCCGACCGAGGTGCTCGCGGCCACGTTCGACCGGCTCGGCATCCGCACCGGGGTGGACGTGCCCGGCGCGATGGCCGCGGCCGAGGAGGTGGTCCGCCCGTTCCTGCCCCGGCTGCCCTGGGTGGACCGCAACGCGCTGGTCCAGGGCTACGCCGGGGTCTACGGGTCGTTCCTGCTGCACGCCGAGCAGGCCGGCGGAACGGTACGGCGTGCCCGCGCACGAGATCCTGCAGCGGGTCGGCGAGGCCGGCTACGTCGGCGGCCAGGAAGACCTGATCATCGAGATCGCCCTGCAGCTCCAGCAGGAGGCCGAGCTGGGCGCGGCGGGCGCACGATGACGGCGGGCCCGGAGGTGGCCGCGGGCGAGCGGCTGATCGGGGTGCGGCTCGGCGGCGCCGGTCGACCCGCCGCGTGCCGTGGCGCATCGCGGCGACAGGTAGCCCGAGCTGGGCTGGCTGACCGGCGCGCGTGCGGCTGCCGTCCGGGCAGCCGGTGCCGGGGCAGCTGGCCAGCCCGCAGGTGGTGCCGCACCTGGCGATGGTGCTCGGCGGCCCGCTCACCGGGCCCGGGGTCAGCCCGGCCGACGCGCTGGCCGCGGTGGCGTCGGTGCACGCCGCCGTCGAGGTGGCCGACGCAGACGTGCCCGGGGACGGCGTGCCCGGGGACGGCGGGCCGGACCTGGTCGCGGCCGGTGCGGCCGGGGAACGGCGGCCCGGACCTGGTCGCGGACGGTGCGGCCGCCGGGTGGTTCCTGGTCAGCCCGGCCGGCCCGCGGCCGGGCTCGACCTGGCCCTGGAGGCGTGCCTGGTCGAGGTGGACGGCCAGGTGACCGACTCCGGCACCGGCGCGGCCGCCGCTGGGCACCCGGCCGAGGCGCTGGCCTGGGCGGCTAACGCGCTGGACGGTGATGGCCTGGCCCTCGAACCTGGCTGGCTGGTGCTCACCGGCCCGCTGACCGCTCCCGTCGCGCTGCGCTCGCCGTCGCGGCCGCCGGCGCCCCGCTGGCCGTCCACTTCACCACCCTCGGCTCCCTATTCCTCCCGCCCGGCTGAGCCGGGCCCGCAGCCCCGCCCGGGCCGGGCCCGCAACCTGGCCCGCAGCCCCGCCCGTACCGCGTGGCTGAAACATTCAGGCGGTCGGGACCGCGTGGCTGAAACATCCGTGCGGTGCTGGACGCCGGGTTACTCGCCGGTTTGGCTGGTGGCTAGCTCGGTGACGATGTCGACGTGGCCGATGTGCCGGGCGTACTCCTGGAGCAGGTGGAAAAGGACGCGTTCCAGGGTCGCCGGGTCGGCGCCGTCCCAGCGCTCACCGGGCTGGCCGCGGTCGGCCAGGTCATGCGACTCCACGATGGCCCGGGTGCGCGCGGCCTGCGTGTGCAGCTCCGCGGTCAGGCTGGCCAGGGTCTCGTCTGGGGCGACGTACCACCGGCCGCCGCGCCGGTCGCCCCACGGATCGCCGACCGCGCGGCCCTCGAAGCCCCACTCCAGCCAGCGCAGCTCCACGTACCGGAGGTGCCTGAGCAGCTCGGCCGGGGTCCAGCCGGACGGCAGCCGGCTGCGGCGCAGTTCGCCGTCGGGCAGCGACGCCAGCTTGCTCACCAGCCGGTCGCGGAAGTAGTCCAGGTAGCCGAGGAAGACCTCGGCGCGGTCCGGCACCGCAACCGTGGGTTCGGGAAATGGCAGGCTCATGACGCCAGCCTATTGATCAGGGGCGCGGCGGAACTCGGTCAGGCCAGCGGCCATCTCCGGCCGGAACGGGCCGGTGGCCAGCTGGCCGAACCGTGTCCACATGGTGCGCTCGTCATCGAGCGACCTGGGCAGCGCGAGCCCGATCGAGGTGGCCAGGGGCTGCCTGCCGAGATTTACCAGGGCACGCACCGCGCCGGCCCAATCGTCGGTCGCCACCACGGCGACCCGGTACCACGCGATGGCCAGGAGCGGGAGGATCACGATCGCGCCCAGCACCAGCGCGGGCCGGGCCGGGTTCCCAGACCAAGGTCAACGCAGGCGGCCACGGCTACCAGCAGATGGCCGTACAGCAGGCAGACGAAGAAGTTGACGTTGGTGCGCGCGTCTTCGGCTTGCTTGCGCACCGGGTCAGGTACCACCGCGTTCAGCTCATGCCAGAGCACCTGGGAGTCGAGCCGGAACCGGTCAAACCCGTACTCTTCGAAGCGCCGGATGGCATTGCCGAGCCGGGTCGCGGTGACCTGGCTGTCAGCGGCGGGATACCGGTGCAGCCGTTCGTCCAGCAGGCTCAGCCAGACTGGCCCCTTGCGCGCGTCCGAACTGACGAAACGCCTGGTCACCGGGTGGGTGCGGAACGCCGCAAGGACCTCGGTGGCGGCGGCCGGCAACGTCCCCACCCGCTCCCGGAGCACCAGCGAAGCAGCGTCCAGGCGGTTGCGCAGCAGGTGCTTGCGCGCGAGCTGACGTCGCCTGCTCGCTTCGGACAGACGCTCCGGCCAGCCCAGATAGCCTTCCAGGATGCGGTAGAGCGGGGTTTGCAGCGCGGCCAGGGCCAGCCCGAGAACCGCGGTGCCGACCAGGGCGAAGAGCGCGGACCGGGCCGCCTGCCCGCCCGCCCCAGACCGGGCCAGCGCCTGGAAGCTGCTCACTTCAGGGACGACAACGAATCCGAAGATCAGCAAGTTGATGAGGCTGGGCAGGAACCAGCCCACGAGCAGTGCACGTCCGCCGCCGAGGGCGCCCTGGATTATCCCGCTCACGCATCTCCCGTGCCACGGCCCCGGCGGCCGCGCAGCACCCGGCGAAACCACGGCTCCCGCAAATCCGCGGCCGGTCCCTCGACCGATTGCGCCGCACTCTCCGTCACGAGAAAACTGGGCCCCGGGGGTGGCGCCCCTGACGGCTGTGCTTCGTGTGCCATGGCCGCGGGCTCGTCCGGCCAGAACGCCGGTCCGGGGAGCGGCCTGCGCCGGGGGTGACATCTCGTCCGGCGAGAACGGCGGTCCAGGAGGACCTGCGTCGGGGACGGGGTGCTCGTCGTGCTCCGTGGCCGGAGGCGCCTCGTGTTCCATGGCGGCCGGGGATTCCTCCGTGCCGGGCGCGGACGATTCGTGGTCGTCGCCAGAACCTGAGTGAGTCATGTCTCCCCCTTCCGGCTGGACTGCGCCGGGGCCATCGATGACAATGACTAAGCCGTCAAACCGGGGTATAACCGGGGAATTCGTGTTATCGGCCGCAGAATGGCCGTAGCTGACAGGCGAGCCAATTCTATGTAGGGCCGGTCCGGCTGGTGAAGGACTCGTCTACCTGGCTGGGGGTGAGGCCGAAGTCGGCCAGCGTGTAGTGGTGCGCCGGGCGGGCGTCGCCCGCCGTGCTGGCCGTGTGCAGGGCGCGCATCGCGTGCTCGGCAGCGGCGGTGAGCGGCAGGCCGAAATGGGCGTAGATCGCGGCCACGGTGCCGACCGGGTCGGCGGTGAACGTCTCGTACTGCACGTCGTAGAACTGGGCCGGGTCGTAGCGGGCCCGGGCCGCGGTGAAGCAGTCCAGGCCGCGGGCCCACAGGTCGAGCTGGTCCTGGCCGAGCACCGCGCCGCGGAACGTGCCCGACCAGCCGTCGGTGGCGTGCGCGGCCAGGCTGCACACCGAGGCGATGGCGGTCCGCGGGTCGCGGTGCGTCTGGATGACCAGCGCGTCCGGGTACACCGCGCAGCAGCGCGTCCAGCGCGAACAGGTGGCTGGGGTTCTTCAGCACCCAGCGGCGGCCCACGTCGTTCAGGCCGATCAGCTGCAGGTTGCGCCGGTGCCGGCGGTAGGCCGCGGTCCAGTCCTGGCCGCGCAGCCAGGCCGAGTAGCCGGGCAGGTGGGCCAGGCACTCGTAGGAGATCGAGCGCATCGACTGGCGGAGCAGCTGCCAGCACTCCTCCACCTGGTCGGCCGCCATGTAGTGCACGCCCATGAACTCGGGATGGGCGACGTGGTGCTGCTCGAACGCGGCCTGCAAGTGCTGGAACACCGGGTCGGCGGCCCAGGTGTCCCGGGGCGGCCGGGGCTGCGGCACCTCGATCAGCCACATCTCCAGGCCCTGGTGCGCCGGGTCGGCGGTGAGCAGCCGGTGCAGCGCGGTGGTCCCGGTCCGCGGCAGCCCGGTCACGAAGATGGGCCGCTCGATGCGGACTGTCCGCGTACTCCGGGTGCGCCTGCCACGCGGCCTCGCTGAGCAGCCGGGAGGTGAGCGCGCCGCGCAGCATGCCCCGGCTCATCTTCCGGCCCAGCGGGGTCAGGTCCGCGTCCCTGGCGTAGGAATCGAGCAGCACCTCGAGGCCGTCGGTGTAGTCGTCGGGGCCGAAGTCGGTCAGCCCGGTGATCCGGCTGGCCGACACATGCAGATCTGCGACCGTGCCGACGCTGTCCCGCTCCGGCCTGGTCAATGGTGGAACTCGCCGCAGTTGACGTCCAGGCACTGGCCGGTGATGGCCCGGGCCATCGACGGACGCCAGGAACACGACCGCGTCGGCGATCTCGTCCGGCTCGGGCAGCCGGCGCAGGTCGGTGGTGGCCGCGGTCTCCGCGTACACCTCATCGGCGCGTCACGCCGCGCTGCTCGGCCAGGTAACCGAAGTACCACTTGAGCACGTCGGCCCAGATCCAGCCGGGCGCCACCGAGTTGACCCGGATGCCGCGGGGGCCCAGCTCGGTGGCCAGGCTCTGGGCCAGCGCCAGCAGCCCCGACTTGGCGATCTTGTAACCGCCATAGGGCAGCCGGGAGTGCCGCAGCACCGCCGAGTTGATCATCACGACCGAGCCCTGGCTGGCGGCCAGCGCCGGGGTGAACAGCCGGGCCATCCGCAGCGCGGCGATCACGTTGGTGTCCACCGCGGCCCGGATCGCGTCCAGATCCACCTCGGCCAGGCCGATCAGCGGCGGGATCGCGAACGCGTTGTGCACCAGCGTGTCCACCTGGCCGAACTCCGCCACCGCGGCGTCGGCCAGCGCGGCTGCCTCGGCGTCGTCGGTGATGTCGGTGGGCACGGCCAGGGTGCGCCGCCCCAGCGCGGCCACCTCCTTGGCCACCTCGTCCAGCCGGCTGGCGGTGCGGGCGGCCAGCACCACGTCCGCGCCGGCCCGGGCGCTCTGCACCGCGATGGCCCGGCCCAGGCCAGGGCCCACCCCGCAGACCACGACCACCTTGCCTGCGAGCAGCATCAGCCGAGCATCCTCTCGGCCACCGCGGCCTGCCGGGCGGCGATCCGGGCCGCGTACTCCGCGGCCGGGCAGCGGGCCTGCTCGTAGTAGGGCAGCCGGTCCGGCAGTTCGCTGACCGGCAGCACCTCGACCGACGGGCCGTCTTCCGCGGTGAGCTCCCGGGTCAGCCGCTGCCAGCGGAGCTGCACGTAACCGCGGCTGTGCCCGGTGCGCTCCAGCCAGTTCGACCAGGCCAGGATCCTGCTCGCTGATGACGAACCGGAGCATGCCGTCCCGGTCCACCCGGGCCTGGTCGGCGGTCAGGCTGGTCTGGTGGTTGATGTAGTCCAGCGAGATGTACCACATGCTGCCGAGCTGGATGCCCTGGTAGGGCGCGACGCGGTGGCCGGCCGCGGGCACCGTGACGATCATGGCCTGGTCGTCGGCCAGGTCGTAGTGGCCCACCGAGGAGAACTGGGTGGCCAGCCCGCCTGGCGTGGGCCGCGGCTCGGTCAGCGTGTTGACCGGCAGGTTCAGGTAGAACCACTCCGGGAAGGCGAGGAAGGTGCGCAGCCGGGAGAGCAGGATCTTGCCCGCCACCCGGTACCGCTTGGCCATCGTCTCGGTGTCGGCCGCGGGCGGCGCGGCGCCGGCCCGGTCGGCCCGGCGGATCTGGATGGTGCCGCGCCGCTCCAGGCTCCAGTCGCTGTACACCTCGCGCACCAGCAGCATGGCCGACCCGGCGGGGAGCGTTATGTAGCGCGGGCCCGGGTCGCGGCGCGGCGGGCCCGAAGCGCAGCTCGAAGGATCCGTCCGCGGCCACCTGGATCTCCCGGTCGTCGAACGCGGTCAGGCTGTCCGGCACCTCGACCGGGGAGTAATCCCCGTTCAGCACCTGGAAGCTCAGGTCGGCGGTGCTGCCGCGGCGGCCGGTGACCACGTACTCCGCGTCGTCACGCAGGTAGGAGTGGAAGTACAGGGTGTCCGGGTTGTCCAGGCCCATCTTGGTGTACGGGCCGGTGGACGCGACGAAGTACGGGAAGTCGCGCTGGTAGGCCCAGGCCAGCTGGAGCGCCGCGCGGATGTTGCCGGACAGGTAGTCGTAGCCTTCGGCGAGATCCTGCTCGGTCTTGATGTGCGGGGCGCCGGTGATGATCGTCTCGGCTTCGAGCAGCGCGTCAGCGAACGACTGGGTGAGCACCCGCACAGGCTAGAACGTGTTCTAGAAATTGGTCAATGCCGGGCCGGTGCGCGGCGCGCCCGGCGGCCGCGGGCCCTGCGGCGCGGCCGGGCCGCTCTGGGTGATGATCGTGATGTCCCCGGAGTTGTTGCTCACCCGGATGACATGCGTGGCGGTCGGGCTGCGCGGCACGGACACGGATCGTGCTGCCGAACGAGTTGTGCGTGTGCACCTGGTAGGCGGTGCTGCCGACGGGCAGGATCAGCGTGACGTTGCCGAACGAGTCGGTCACGTTCACCTGCCGGGGCACGGTGGCGAACCGCAGCGTGATGTCGCCCGAGTTGTCCGCGGCGACCACGCTGGCCGCGGCCAGGCCGGTCACGTTGATGTTGCCGAAGGCGTCCTGCAACCGGGTGTCCCCGGTGGCGCCGGACACGTTGATGTCGCCGGAGTTGTTGCCCAGCCGGATGCTGCCGTCCAGCCGGCTGGCGTTGATGTTGCCGAACTGGTCGTTCAGCTGGATCGGGCCGGTCAGGCTGGAGATGTCGATGTCGCCGGAGTTGTTGACCACCCGCATGCTGCCGGTCAGCCCGCTGGCGTGGATGTCGCCGAACTGATCGATCAGCTGGATCCGGCCGGACAGGTCGGAGGTGGTGATGTCGCCGGAGTTGTTCGACAGGGTGACCGGGCCGGGCAGGTGGCTGGCGGTCAGGTTGCCGAAACGCGTCGTTCAGCGTGACCGGCAGCCCGGCCGGGGCGGTCACCGTGAAGTTGACCGAGCAGTTCCCGAACGGTACCGGGCAGTTCGAGTCCAGGGCCAGGCCAGCCGCGGTGAACGGGTGGCTGAACGTCGGCCGGGCCAGGCTGCTGCTCAGGTGGCCGCGGACCGAGATGCGCCGGGCGGCGGCCGAGGTGCGGAAGACGAGATCGCCGTTGCTGCTGGTCACCCGGACCTGGCCGTCGCGGACCGGGGCGCTGAACGCCACCGAGTAGCCGACCTGTCCGTGCTGGCCACCACCTGCAGCGCGGTGCGGGCCCACAGCGGCACACACGCGGCGATCAGCGCGATAGCCACCGGGACGCCGATGACCAGCGTGGTCCGGCGGGCCCGGGTCATCGGCAGCGATGTGCTGGCCATGGTCATCCCACTCCCAGGTAGCGCAGCACGGCGCAGGACCCGGCGGTGGTCCCCGTCGGCCGGGGGCAGCTGAAGCTTGGCGAAGATGCTGTTGATGTGCTTGGCCACCGCGCCCTCGCCGACCACCAGCGCGGCCGCGATGGCCGCGTTGGACCGGCCCTCGGCCATCAGCGCGAGCACCTCACGTTCCCGGGCGGTCAGCGCGGCCAGCGGGTGCCGGCTGCGGGCCAGCAACTGGGCCACCACCTCGGGGTCCAGCACGCTGCCGCCGGCGGCCACCCGGTCCAGCGCGTCGAGGAACTCGGCCACGTCCGCGACCCGGTCCTTGAGCAGGTAGCCGACGCCGTGCTGGCCGGTCGGACAGCAGTTCGCTGGCGTACCGCTCCTCCACGTACTGGGACAGCACCAGCACACCGACCTCCGGCCAGCGCTGCCGGACCACCAGCGCGGCGCGCAGCCCTTCGTCGGTGAACGTCGGCGGCATCCGCACGTCGACCACCACCACGTCCGGCTCGAACTTGCCCACCGCGCGGAGGAACTCCTCGGCCTCCCCGGCCGCGGCCACCACGTCGTGCCCGGCCTCGGCCAGCAGCCGGGTCACCCCCTCACGGAGCAGGACCGAGTCCTCGGCGATCACGACCTGCATGGCAGCTCCGCCTCGATCACGGTCGGGCCGCCATCCGGGCTGCGCACCGACAGCCGCCCGTCCACCCCGGCCAGCCGGTCGGCCAGGCCGGCCAGGCCCTGGCCCTGCGGGTTGGCGCCGCCCACGCCGTCGTCCCTGATCAGCACGCGCAGCACGTCCCCGTGCCGGGTGACCGAGACCTCGGCCCGGGACGCGTGGGCGTGCTTGGCCACGTTGGTCAGCGCCTCGGCGACCACGAAGTAGGCGATGGCCTCGGCCGATGCCGGCGGGCCGGGGGCCGGTGCCGGCGTGCACCGTGACCGGCACCGGGCTGAGCGCGGCCAGGCCGGAGATGGCGGCGTCCAGGCCGCGGTCGGCCAGCACCGGCGGGTGCACGCCGCGGACCAGGTTGCGCAGCTCGGCCAGGGCTTCCTTGGCCTCGGTGTGCGCCTGGTCGATGATGTCCCTGGCCGCTTCCGGGTCGTCGGCGAACCGGGCCTTGGCCCGGCCCAGGTTCATGGCCAGCGAGACCAGCCGCTGCTGCGCGCCATCGTGCAGGTCCCGCTCGATCCGGCGGCGTTCCGCCTCGGCGGCGTCCACCACCCGGGCCCGGCTGCGCTCCAGCTCGGTGATCCGCTCGGTCTGGTCGGTGCTGCCACCCGGGCCGATCAGGTAACGGGCCACCGCGGTGTCCAGGTCGGCCAGCATCCGGGTCAGCTGCGCGGGGACGGGCAGCAGGAACACGCCGAGCACGGTGCCAGCGATCATCTCGCCCAGCCGCGGGACCGGCGCGGACACATGCCACTGCTCGTGCAGCAGCAGCCAGCTGAACAGCGGCAGCCCGAGCAGCGCCAGCACGAACGACCAGACCGCGGTGACGACGAACCCCTCGGCGAAGCCGAGCGGGCAGCGGATCACCGCGTAGCCGAACTGGCGGCGGGTGGCCCGCTCGGCGACCAGCCGCCACAGCCGCCGCCACAGGCTGGCCCCTGAGCTCAGGTTGACCGGCGGGGCGGGCAGCCGCACGCCGAGCAGCACGGCGAACCGGGCTCGCTCGAAGCGGCCGAACTGCAGGCACAGCCAGAGCATGGTGACCAGCACGGGCAGGCCGGCCAGGAAGAACCACACGCGTGGTCAGCCCGATCAGGGTCAATGCGATGACCATGGCCAGGGCGACCACGCCGGTGATCGCGCCGGTCATCAGGTGGATGACGGCCAGCCAGGTGTCGGCCGAGACGATGGGCGCCGCCGCGCGCCGCAGCAGCCCGCGCCGCGGCGGTGCGACCAGCGGCTTAGTGGCCACCGGCCCGCGTTCGGCCATCAGATCCTCCGGTGCGTTCCCCGTCCCCCCAGGCGGGGTTCCTGCACTCGACGGTAGGGGACGGGTGGCGCTGCGGCCATCCAGCAGGGCCCCGCATCCGCAGGGTACCTAGCACCACCCCGAAGCAGGGTGCCAGCCGGATGTCAGCTAGCGCTCATCTTCGGGACGCTAAGGCACCATGGATGCTCTTATCGAAGTCAGCGATGTAACCAAGCGCTACGACAACGATGGCCAGCCCGCCGTGGATGGCGTCACCCTGGAGGTCGCGGCCGGCGAGGCAGTGGCCGTGATGGGCCCGTCCGGCAGTGGCAAGTCCACCTTGCTGAACCTGATCGCCGGGCTGGACCGGCCAACCGCCGGGTCGGTGACCGTGGCCGGCCAGCGGATCGACCGGCTGAGTGAGACCGCGCTGGCCCGGTTCCGGCGGCAGCAGGTCGGCATGATCTTCCAGTTCTTCAACCTGCTCGACGACCTGACCGTGCTGGACAACGTGCTGCTGCCGGCCCAGCTGGCCGGGCTGTCCCGGGGACAGGCCCGGGCCCGGGCCATCGAGCTGCTCGGCACCCTGGGCATCGCGCAGCACCGGGACGCCTACCCCGGCAGGCTGTCCGGTGGCGAGCGGCAGCGGGTGGCCATCGCCCGGGCGCTGGTGAACCGGCCGGCCCTGCTGCTGGCCGACGAGCCGACCGGGGCGCTGGACACCGCGACCGGGGAGGAGATCGGCGAGCTGCTGTGCGAGCTGAACCGGACCGGGCAGACCCTGGTCCTGGTCACGCACAACCCGGACCTGGCCACCCGGTACGCCAGCCGGACCGTGCAGATCGTGGACGGCCGGACGGTCCGCGACAGCGGCAGCCGGCTGGTCGGCGGCGGCCCGCAGGGCGGGGCCGCGGTGGGGCAGGTGTGGCGATGAGCGCAGGCCCGGTCGCCCGCGCGGTGCGCGGTGGGGTGACCCGCCGCCGCGTGCAGACGTTCGTGATCGGCCTGGTCCTGCTCATCTCCACCGCCGCGTCGGTGCTGGCGCTGTCGCTGGTGGTGGACTCCAGCGCCCCGTTCGACGAGTCGTTCGCCGCCCAGCACGGCGCTCACCTGGCTGTGGTCGTGGACCAGTCCCGGGCCACCGCGGCCGACCTGGCCGCGACCCGCAGGCTGCCCGGCGTGACAGGGGCCGCCGGGCCGTTCGCGGAGGCGACGGTGGCGCGCAGTTGCCCGGCCAGCCGGGGTCGGCCGCGAAACTGCCTCCGCTGACCCTGGCCGGGCGGTCCGCGCCGGGCGGGGCGGTCGATCAGGTCACGCTGGAGTCCGGGCACTGGGCCGATGGCCCCGGGCCAGCTGGTGCTGGAAAGCAACCCGGCCAGCGACATGCAGATCGGGATGCCGCTCGGCCAGAAGGTCACGATCACCAGCGCGCCCGGGCCAGCCGGAGCTGACCGTGGTCGGGCATGGCCACCTCGGTCACCAACTCCGCGGCGGGCTGGGTGACGCCCAGTGAGGTGGCCCGGCTGCGCGCACCGGGCGCGCCGCCCAGCGCGCAGATGCTGTACCGGTTCCGCAGCAACGGCACCGCCGCCGACATCCGCGCCGACACCGCGGCGGTCGGCCGGGCACTGCCGCCGGGCTCGGTGCTGGACACCGAGTCCTACCTGTGCGTCAAGGCGTCGGAGACGTCCCGGATCGGGCCGTTCGTGCCGTTCCTGGTCGCCTTCGGGGTGATCGGCCTGGTCATGTCGGTGCTGATCGTGGCCAACGTGGTCAGCGGCGCGGTGGTGTCGGGCTACCGCCGGATCGGCATCCTGAAGAGCATCGGCTTCACCCCCGGGCCAGGTGGTCGCGGCCTATACCGGCCAGGTCACCGTGTCCGCCCTGGTCGGCGTGCTGGGTGGGCTGGTGCTCGGCGACCTGCTGGCGCTGATGCTGCTGCACCAGGCGGCCAACGCCTACGGGGTCGGCACGCTGGGCGTGCCGGTCTGGGTGGACGTGGCCGTGCCGCTGGGCATGCTGGTCCTGGTCGGGCTGGCCGCCCTGCTGCCCTCGATCCGGGCCGGCCGGCTCAGCGCGGTGCAGGCCATCGCGGCCGGCCGGGCGCCCCGGCAGGGGCACGGCTACGCCGCGCACCGGCTGTTCGGCCGGCTGCCGCTGCCCCGGCCGGTGACGATCGGGCTGGCCGGGCCGTTCGCCCGCCCGGCGCGCACCGCGATCACGCTGGTCGCCGTGCTGCTCGGGGCGGCCGCGGTGACGTTCGCGGTCGGCCTGAGCACCTCGCTGAACCGGGTGGTGGGCGGGCTGTCGCACGCCACGGCCGAGCCGGTGCAACTGTTCCCCAACTCGCAGAACGCGTTCACGTTCACCCCGGCCCAGCAGCGCACGGTGCAGGCGGCGCTGCGCGCCCAGCCGGGCACGCTGCACTACGTGGCGGAGACCGACAACCAGATCAGCGTGGCCGGGCTGACCGGGCAGCACCCGCTGACCGCGTTCAGCGGCCCGGCCGGGTGGACCGGGTACCCACTGATCAGCGGGCACTGGTACACCGGCCCGGGCCAGGCGGTGGTGTCCACCGGGTTCCTCAGCCTGACCGGGAAGAAGATCGGCGACGACGTCACGATCGTGCTGGGCAGCACGCCGATCCGGGTGCGGATCGTCGGCGAGGACTTCGACTCGCAGGGGCGCGGGGTGTCGGTCATCACCGACACCCGGACGCTGGCTCCGGCGGGCCGGGCGCTGACCGCGCCGGACCAGTACGACATCGGGCTGCGCCCGGGCGTCTCGGTGGACAGCTATACGCGGGCCCTCGGGCACCGGCTCGGCTCGGCCTACGGGGTGTCGCTGAACGTCCGGGAACTCGGTCGTGGTCAACCTGATGCTGGGCCTGATCGGCACGCTCACCGTGCTGCTCGCCCTGGTCGCCGGGCTGGGCGTGCTCAACACGATCGTGCTGCACACCCGGGAGCGGGTGCACGACCTGGGCGTGTTCAAGGCGGTCGGGATGACCCCGCGGCAGACCATCGCCATGGTGGTCTGCTGGGTGGCTGGCACCGGCTTGCTGGCCGGCCTGATCGCGGTGCCGGCCGGGATAGCGCTGCACCGGGTGGTGCTGCCGGCCATGGCCGCCTCGGCCAACCTCGGCCTGCCCGCCAGCTACCTGGCCGTGTACCGGGGCTGGGAACTCGTCGTGCTGGCGCTGGCCGGGATGGTCATCGCGGTGCTCGGCGCGCTGCTCCCGGCCGGCTGGGCGGCCCGGATGCGCACCGCGTCCGCCTTGCACGCCGAGTGAAAACCGTCAGCCGCGCCGCCGCGGCCCGGCACGCGGAGTGAAATCGCTCAGCGCGGTGAGTTGTGCCCCACCGGTGGGGCAACTCACCGCGCTGATGCGTCGGCCCACCGGTTGGCGGTGAATTTAAGGCTGGGCAGGTCGTCCAGGGACAGCGTCATCTCGTAGGTGCGGGTGTAGCCGGTGTGCGCGATCCGCCAGTGGCCGTCCGGGCCGCGGGCATAGCGGTCTTCGTAGAAGGCCGAGCCCTTGATCACGAAGCGGTAGGCGGTGGCGATCACCGTGTCCTCGAAGCACCAGGTGCCGGTGGCGGTGTCCCCGTCCACGTCGATCTCCGGCTGGGCGGCGAAGTGCTCGGTGATGATGTCTGGCCCCAGGTTGTCCCGCATGAAGCCGACGATCGCGTCCCGGCCGGACAGGTTCAGCGGCTGGCCCATGGCCGGGGTGCCGTAGTTGGCCGTGGCGTCCGGGGTGAACGTGTCGGCCAGGTCGTCCCACCGCTTGAGGTCCACGCAGCGCAGGTAGCGGTGCTTCAGCCGGCGGATCTCTTCCAGCGCGACCAGGTTGGCCAGCATCGCCTCGCTCGTCGGCGCGGCTTCCGCCGCGGGCACAGCTTCATTCATGGCATCAGCTTCCCCGGCCGATTGACGCTGCGCAAGAACATGTTCTAGTTTTTGCCGCGGGAGGTTCTGTGCGCTTCTCCTATGCCGAGTCGATGACCGAGCCGTCCAGCTACATCCCGCTGGCCCGCGCGGCCGAGGAAGCCGGCTACGACTCGATGGTGGTGCCGGACAGCATCTGCTACCCCCGGCACTCGTCCAGCGTGTATCCGTTCAATCCAGACGGCACCCGGGACTTCCTCGAGGACAAGCCGTTCCTGGAGCCGTTCTCGCTCATCCCGGCGCTGGGTGCGGTGACCCAGCGGCTACGCTTCGTCACCTTCGTGCTGAAACTGCCGGTGCGCAACCCGGTGCTGGTGGCCAAGCAGGCCACCTCGGTGGCCGTGCTCACCGGCGGCCGGCTCTTGCTCGGCGTGGGCACCAGCCCGTGGCGGGAGGACTACGAGGTGCTCGGCGTGCCCTGGGCGGGCCGCGGCCAGCGGATGGACGAGGAGATCGCGATCATCCGCGGGCTGGCCGCGGGTGGTTACTTCGAGTACCACGGCGCGGTGTTCGACGTCCCGCCGGTCAAGATGGCGCCGGTGCCGGACCGGCCCATTCCGCTCCTCATCGGCGGGCACGGCGACGCCGCGCTGCGCCGGGCGGCGCAGACCGGAGACGGCTGGCTGCACGGCGGCGGCGATCCGGCCGAACTACCCGGCCTGCTGGCCCGGCTAGCCGAGTTCCGCCGCCAGGCCGGGACCGCGGACCAGCCGTTCGAGGTGCACGTGATATCGCTGGACGCCTACACCGTGGACGGCGTGCACCGGCTGGCCGAGCAGGGCGTCACTGACGTGATCGTCGGTTTCCGCTGGCCTTATGTGACCGGCCCGGACACCGAGCCGCTGGCCGAGAAAATCAGCAAGCTGCGCCGTTTCGCCGATGACGTCATCGCCAAAGTCCGGACCTGAGGCCGGTGTGGAGGCGGGCTCGTCGCCGGCCGGCGTGCACGCCGGGTTCCCGGGGACGGATCGGACGAGGACGTCTGGGCGAAGACGTGTGCCATCCTGCACGCGGCAATCCGGGCGGACCCGACCGCCTTTGTCCGGGTGAACTCGTGACCGTTCCGGGTCATCGGTGACGCCGCTGTAACACGTTCCAAAACCAGGCTACGCTGGCATCGCTTTCGGGTGTCCAGGCGGGGGTGTGCCCTCAGCCGGCGGGTGGAAGAGGTGGCGATGCTGGTCTGGAAGCGCCATGCGCGGTCGCTGCGGGAAGGGAACCAGGCCGCCCAGGACACCGGGGCTGCTGGTGCGGCGGAACCCCCCGGGGCCGAGCAAGCCCAGCAGACGCCGGACCTGCCCGAGGCACTGCGCACCCATGGCGTCAGCCTGGGCGCAGCACTGCTCATAGTCATTCAGTTGCTGTGGGTGGTGGATCTGCTCACGCACTCGTACTTCCGCCAAGACGACTTCAGTTACCTATATCGGGGCCTTGAGTCCGGTTTCGGCTGGAAGTACCTGATGTGGGAAGATGCCGGGCAGCTCATGCCGTTCGGTATGGCGGTCTCGTGGGCCCTGGCCAGGGTCTCGCTGTACAGCTGGCCGCTGGCGGCCGTCATCACCCTGGTGCTCTTGACCGCTACCAGCCTCGCGATGCTGCGCATGCTGCGGACGCTGTTCGGGAACCGGCCCGCGATTCTCGCCGTGTTCGCGGTGTTCTTGTTCAGCCCGCTGCAGCTGGCCGGCATTTCCTGGTGGTCGTGGGCCATCATCATCCTCCCGGTTGAGCTGGCGTTCTGCATGGCGGTGACGGCGCACGTCCACTACCTGCGGGACGGTCGGACACGGCACGCCATTGCTGCGGCCGGGTGGTTGCTGCTTGGCATGGCAGCCTCGGATAAGGGGGCGGTGGTCCCGCTGGTCCTGTTCGCCCTGACGTCAGCGTTCTTCGTTCCCGGGCCGTGGGCGGCAGCGGCGGTGAAGTCGGCGGTCCGGTACTGGCGTGTGTGGCTGCTCTACGGCAGCGTCCTGGCCGCCTGGGCCGCGGTCTATCTGGTCCAGCTGTCACTCTCGACCGTCAAGCCCGCCGCTCCCGGTTCCATCTCGGGCATCGTGAGCTTCGTCTCGACGTTGACCGGGACCGTTCTGCTGCCGGGGGCGGTGGGCGGCCCGTGGCAGTGGTCAACGCCCGGTTACGCTGTGGCCGACCCGCCGGCGGCGCTCCAGCAGCTGTCTTGGGCGGTCTTTGCGATTGTGGTGGTGGTGAGCTGTACTCGCCGGGTACGCGCCTGGCGGGCTTGGGCAATCCTGGCCGGCTGGGTCGCCGCTGCGGACATGCTGCCCATTGTCCTCGGCCGGATGGGGCAAATACCGGCCAGCCTGCTGGGCACCCAGGCGCGGTACCTGGAGGACGCGGTGCCCGTGCTCGCGCTGTGCGCGGGGCTGGCGTTCCTGCCGCTGGCTGAGGAGCAGGGCGCCATCAGGTTCCGGCTGCCCGCCGCCCGGCCTGCCGTCGCAGTCCTGCTGAGCGTGTGCCTCATTGGCTCATTCTGGTCGCTGCAGTCGTTTGAATCAGAGAATGATGCCACGGCTGCCGCCGCGCGCTCCTATATCGTCACCGCGCAGGCCGCGGTCGCCGGTGCGCCGCGCGGCGCGCTGATCGTGGACGGGCCGACGCCGGCGTCGGTCATGGCGCCCCTCATCTTCGGGCCATCCGGCTACACATCGCGGGTCATCGGCGCGATTGCCCGGGGCGAGCCGGCGAAGCACCTGGCGTGGACCGCTGAGCCGCGTGGTGTCGTCGGCAATCTGATGGTCTTCAATGCCAACGGGCAGTTGCTGCCCGCCGCGGTGGCGGGCCCGGTGTCCGGGCCGCCGCCAGTGAAGATGCCTGTGAAGACGTCCGGAAAGAAGTCCGGGAAGAAGTCCGGGAAGGCGTCCGGGAAGACACCCGGCAAGACGGCCGGGCCGCACTGCTGGGCGGTGACTACCGTCGGCACCAGCATTCCGGTGCAGGGCTCGCTGTACCGGTGGAACTGGTTCGTGCGGCTTGACTACTCCGGCCCGGCCACCGCGGTGGCGGTGAGCTACGGCGGAGGCTCGGCGAGCGTACAGCTCCCGGCGGGAACCCACTCTTTCTACGTCCCCGTCCTGGGCGGCGGGTCTACGGTCGGCGTCCGGCTGGCCGCGCCCTCGCCGGGCTGGTGCCTGACCGGGCTGGCCGTGGGCTCGCTGCAGCCGGCGCCGTCCGGCCCGGCGATCCCGGCCACGCCGCTCACGGGGTGAGCACGTGCGGGGGTGATCGGTAGCCGCCGTAACCTGATGCGATGGCTGGACGGGCGGACAGGGCGCGCCGGGCCCGGTCCGGCGGCGCCTGGCCGGGGCTGCTGGTCGGTCTGGGCCTGGGGGTGCTCGCCCTCGGCCCGGGACTGCAGCGCGGATTCCTGCTCAGCTACGACATGGTGCTGGTGCCCCGGGAGCCGTTCAGCGCGGCCATGGCCGGGCTGAACGGCGGGCCACCGCGGGCGGTGCCCAGCGACGCGGTGCTGGCCGTGGCCAGCCGGGTGCTGCCCGCCGACCTCGTGCAGAAGCTGGTGCTGCTGGCCATCTTCGTGCTGGCCTGCTCGGGCGCCGCCGCCCTGCTGCGCGGCGAGCACTGGCTGGCCCGGCTGGCCGCTGGCGCCTACTACGCGTGGAATCCGTTCGTGGCCGAGCGGCTGATCATCGGGCAGTGGGCCCTGCTGCTCGGCTACGCCGGCCTGCCCTGGGTGCTCCGCGCCGCGCTGCGCGACCCCTGGCCGCCCCACGGCGGACGTGGCCGGGCGGAGCGGGCCGCCAGCCGGTGCCGGGGCGGGCGGCGCTGCCGTGGCGCTGGGCCGGCTGGCTCGCGCTGGCCATGCTGCCCGCCGCGGTCGGCGGCTTCGCCGCGGTCATGATCACCGCGATCGTGCTGCTGCCCGCCGTGCTGCTCGGCCAGCGGAGCGCCCGGCCCGCGCTGGCCGCGGCCGGGCTGCTGCTGCTGGCCAGCCTGCCCTGGCTGATCCCATCGCTGCTGCACCCGCTCTCCGCCGATCCGGCCGGGATCGGCGCGTTCGCCGCCCGGGCGGACACCCCGTTCGGCTCGCTGGGCAGCCTGCTCATGCTGGGCGGGATATGGAACGCGCAGACGGTGCCGGCCGGTTACGGCGGCGCGTGGTCGGTGCTGTGGCTGGCCGCCGCGCTCGCCGCGCTGGCCGGCTTCGTCACGCTGGCCGGGCCGCGCGCTGGCTGGCGCGCTGGCCGACGGGCCGGCTGGTCGGCCGGGCAGCGGCCGCGCTGGCCCGGGCTTGGCGTCGCGGCCGTGGCCGGCCTGGTGATCGCGAGCATCGGGATCACCGGGCCGGGCCGGGACCTGCTGCGGGCCGCGACCGGGCTGTGGCCCGGCTTCTCGGTGCTGCGCGACGGCCAGCAGTTCGTCGCGCCGCTGGCCCTGGCCGAGGCGGTCGGCTTCGGCCTGGCCGTCGCCTGGGCCATGCGGCCCCGGCCCCGCCGATCCAGCGCCCCGCCGGATGCCCGCCCAGCCCGGGATGCCCGCCCAGCCCGGGATGCCGACGCGGCAGGAGCCGGTCGGCCGGACCGCTGGGCGTTGCGATCGGGATCGCGGCCGTGCTGCTGCCGGTGCTGCTGCTGCCCGGGCTCGCCTGGGGCGCCGCCGGGCGGCTGCGCCCGGTCTGGTACCCGGCCAGCTGGCTGGCCGCGGCCCGGCTGGTCAACGCCAGCCCGGCCCGCGGCGCTGCCCTGGTGCTGCCGTGGACGGCCTACCGGAGACCGGGCTGGAATCACCGGGAGACCGTGCTGGACCCGTGGCCGCGGCTGCTCGGCCGTACCGTGCTCTGGAACGACGGCGGCCAGGTCGGCCGCGTCCAGCTGGCCCCGGACGACGCGCAGGCCCGGCGGCTGGCCGCCGCCATCACCGGCACCGGGCCGCTGACCCGCACGTTCTCCGCCGCCGGGGTCCGGTTCGTGATCGTGGACGCCAGCTCGGCCAGCCCCGCGGTAGTCCACCGCCTGGCCGGCTGCCAGCGGCTGGTCAGACAGGCCAGGCCTGGCCGTTTTCCGGGTGCCCTGACACCGTTTGGCCACAAACCAATTTCCCGGGCACCCGCCCCAATACCGGCTGGGCAAGATCAAGGGTGCGTACCCAGGTAGAACCTGTTACATTTCAGTCACATTACTAGGCAGTAGCGCAAGCCCTGGCTAGTGTCCGAAGCCAACGACCGTGTCCCCTTGCCGGAGGAGGAACGCCGTGGTCCGCTTGCTCATCGCCATCGTGGTCGGGGTCGTGGTCGCTGTGGGCGCCACCGTACTGGTGACCAACGCGCTGGCCGGCGTGGCCAACGGCACACCCAGTAACGGCTCCATTTACCAGTACGGCACGCGCTGACCCGGCTCGGGAAGGTGGCCACGAGGCCGCCGGCGGGCGTGCGCAATGTCCCTCCGGCGTCAATCGAGATCATCGTTCCGGCTCGCAACGAGTCGCGCAGGCTGCCCGGCGGGCTGGCCGCGCTGTGCCGGACCGCGGCCGCTCTGCCGTTGCGCGCGGCCATCCTCGTGGTGGACAGCGCGAGCACCGATCCGACCTGTTCGGTGGTGCATGAGTGGCCGGCCGGCCCGGTGCCCATCCGGCTGCTGCGCTGTCATCGCGCGGGCAAGGGGCTCGCGGTCCGGGCTGGCCTGCTGGCCACCAGCGCCCCGTTCGTCGGGTTCTGCGACGCCGACATGGCCACCGACCTGGCCGCCCTGGACGTCGCGGTCCGGCTGCTGGCCGCGGGCAACCCGCTGGTCATCGGGTCGCGGCTGCTGGACGCCTCGGTCGCCGAGGAGCGGCACAGCGGCGTCCGCCGGGTCGGGGCGACCGCGTTCCGCGCGCTGGCCCGCCGGATCGTGCCGGACGCCACCGACACCCAGTGCGGCTTCAAGTTCTTTTCCGGGCCGCTGGCCCGGTCGGCCGCGCGGTCGCTGCGCACCGCCGGGTTCGCCTTCGACGTCGAGCTGCTGGCCCGATGCCAGCAGCTGGGCGCGACGTTAACGGAGATCCCGGTGTACTGGCGGGACGTGCCCGGCTCGACGTTCTCGGTCACCCGGCACTCGGCCGAGACGTTCCGCGACATCGCGGCCATCTGGCTGCGGCTGCGGTCGGCGCGGCCGGCCGCCAGCGACCAGTCGCCACCGGCGAGCCCCCCACCCGGCCCACCCGACCCGGTGCCCGGCCCAGCCGATCCGGCCACCCGGGCCGTCGGCGCGCCCAGCCGGGCTGCCGACGTGTCGTGGCCGCTGCCGCTGCCACCAGGGGGGCCGGCGCCCGGCGCGGCGCCGCAGCCGCTGGGGGCGCCCGCTTTGCTGCCCGGCACACCGGCCGTGCTGCCCGGCGCTCCAGCGGTCCGGCTGGATCAGCACGGCGTGACCGGAGCCGTGGCCGGGGAGCCGGACGCACCGGGGAGACCGCAGTCACCGGCGGCCCGGGCCTGGAACCGGACTTCACCGGCGTGCGCATCGCCGTGGTCAACTGGCGTGACCCCTGGCATCCAGAGGCCGGCGGCGCGGAACGCTACGCCTGGGCCATGGCCAGCGGCCTGGCCAGCCGGGGCGCCGCGGTCAGCTTCCTCACCGCCCGCGCCGCCGGGCAGGCCCGCCGGGATCGCCGCGACGGCATCGAGATCATCCGGCTAGGCGGCCGGTTCACCGTCTACCCGCTGGTGCTCGGCTGGCTGCTGGTCGCACCGCTTGCTGGACCACGGGCCCTCCTTCGCGGCCGTGCTGGACTGCCAGAACGGCATTCCGTTCTTCACGCCGTGGGTGCTGCCCGCGCACCGTGCCCGTGCTGTGCGTCATGCACCACGTACATAGCGTTCAGTGGTCGGTGCATTTTCCGGGCTGGCTGGCGCGGCTCGGCCGGCTGCTGGAGGGGCCGCTGCGCCCGGGCCGCCTACCGCCGCCACGCGTGCGTGGCGGTGTCGCCGTCGACGGTCGCGGCCATGCGGGATCAGCTGCGCTGGGCGGGCGACATCTACTTGATCCCGAACGGGGTCGCGCCGCCGCCGCGGCCAGCCGGCGGCGGGGGAGGCGACGGCCCAGTCACGGCGGCAGCGGCGCAGCCGGACGGGCGCGGGAGCAGCGGCGGCCCCGCCGCCCTGGTGTGGGTGGGCCGGCTGGTCGCGCACAAGCGCGCCGATCTGGTCCTGCCCATCGCGGAGCGGCTGGCCGGTACCGGTGTGACCGTCGACGTGGTCGGCCGGGGGCCCGCCGCCGAGGCGCTGGCGGCCAGCGTGGCGGACCGTGGCCTGGCCGGGCAGGTCCGGCTGCACGGCTTCCTGCCCGAGGCGGACAAGCAGGCCGTGGTGGCCGCGGCGCGGCTGCACCTGAACACTTCGCTGGGCGAGGGCTGGGGGCTGTGCGTGCTGGAAGCGGCGGCGCTCGGTGTGCCTACCGTCGCGTTCGACGTGGCCGGGCTGCGCGACGCGGTCCGCGACGGCGAGACCGGCTGGCTGGTCCGCGACGGGGACCGGATCGAGGACGTCACCCAGCGGGCGGTCAAGGAACTGGCCGATCCGGTGCGCCGCGCCGAGGTGGCCGCCGCGTGCCGGGCCTGGGCCGCCCAGCTGAGCTGGGACACGCTACGGCCCGGATGGCCGCGCTGCTCGTGCGCGTGCCTGCAACGCGGGACCTCGCGGGCGAGCCAGGCCGGCGCCTGGATAGTGTCCACCCGGGACGGTGGCCTGCGGCTCGCGGAGGGACCCGTGCTGGACATCCTGGCCGGCCAGGGCCGCGCGGACGCTGCTCCGGCCGGCCACCCCGCTGGAGCGGCTGCTCGGCCGCGCGGTCGCGGAGCCCGGCGTCAAACGGTGATCGGTGCACCCCCGCTTCCGCCCAGCGACACACTGCAGCCGCTGGATTCCCGCGCGGCCAGCGAGCGGGTCCGCGGCGCGATCCGGCTGGCCGCGTTCTGCCTGCTGCTTCAGGTGCTGCCGTTCCTCACCGCGCCGGGCAACATCATCGCCGACACCAAGCTCGACCTGGCCATCAACCCGGCCGGGTTCCTGAGCCGGGCGCTGTCCCTGTGGGACCCGCAGCAGTTCGGCCAGTTGCAGGACCAGGCCAACGGCTACCTGTTCCCGATGGGCCCGTTCTTCGTCCTCGGCAAGCTGGCCGCGCTCCCGCCGTGGGTGATCCAGCGGCTGTGGATCGGCGCGCTGCTGGTCGCCGCGTTCCTGGGCACGGTGCGGCTGGCCGGGCGGCTGGGCATCGGCACGCCATGGACCCGGATCGCCGCCGGGCTGGCCTACGCGCTGTCGCCCGCCGCGCTCACCCTGCTCGGCGAGCTGTCCTCGGAATGGCTCCCGGCGGCCATGCTGCCGTGGATCCTGCTCCCGCTGGTCAGCGCCACCCGGCCGGCTGATCAGCCCAGCGGCGCCGGGCGGCTCGGCCGGGCCGCCGCCCGGTCGGCGGTCGCGGTCGCGGCTGTGCGGCGGCATCAACGCCGCCGCGACCGTCGCCGTACTGGCGCCCGCGGTCATCTACCTGCTCACCCTGCCCCGGCCGGCGCCGCGCTGGCGGCTGCTGGCCTGGTGGTGCCCGGCCGTGGTGCTGGCCACCTGCTGGTGGTCGGTGCCGCTGCTGCTGCTGTCCAAGTACGGCGTCTCGATCCTGCCGTACACCGAGAGCGCGGCCGTCACCACGTCGGTGACCAGCCTGTCCGACATCCTGCGCGGCACCGAGAACTGGGTCGCCTACCTGTCCATCAACGGGCAGCCCTGGTACCTGCTCGGCTACCGGATCGCCACCGGGGTGCTGCCTACCCTGCTCACCGCGCTGGCCGCTGGCCTCGGGCTGGCCGGGCTGGTCAGCCGCGGGCTGCCAGCCCGGCGGTTCCTGCTCTGCTCGCTGCTGGCCGGGCTGCTCATCATCTCGGCCGGCGTACCTGAGCAGCCTGGGCAGCCCGCTGGCCGCGCCGGTCGATCAGCTGATCAACGGGCCGGGTCCGCGTTCCGCAACCTGCGCAAGTTCGACCCGATGATCAGGCTGCCGATCGCGCTCGGCCTGGCCCACCTGATCGCGGCGGCGCAGCCGTCCTGGCTGCCCGGCTCCGGCGCGGGTGGCTGCTGCGGCCGCCCGGCTGCGCCGCATCGTGGGTGTGGCCGCCGCGCTGGCCATCGGCGGGCTGGCGCTGCCCGGCTACCAGAGCGGGCTGGCCAACCCGGGCTCGTTCCAGCAGATCCCGACCTACTGGCGCAGCGCGGCCAGCTGGCTCAACCAGCGGGCCGGGCACCAGGCGGTGCTCGTCGTCCCCGGTGCGCCGTTCGGCCAGTACCTGTGGGGCAGCCCGCTGGATGAGGTGCTGCAGCCGCTGACCAGCACGGACTGGGCCGAGCGGAACCTGTCCATCATCGGCTCACCGGGCAACGAGCGGCTGCTGGACACGATCGACCAGCAGCTGGCCGCCGGGGCCGGCTCGGCCGGGCTGACCCAGCTGCTGGCCCGGATGGGCGTCAAGTACCTGGTGGTCCGCAACGACCTGGACCGGTCCGTGCTGGACGGGGCCTGGCCGGCCCGGATCCACCAGGCGCTGGCCGACTCGCCGGGGATCCGGAAGGTGGCCCAGTTCGGCCGGCTGCCGGTGGGCAGCTTCACCCCGGACGACGCGGTCAGCAACTTCGACTCGCCCTACCCGCCGGTGGAGATCTACCAGGTGGCCGGGGCCGAGCCGGTGGCCACGGTACAGCCGGCCGCGGCACGCTGCGGGTCTACGGGGCGCCGGAAAGCCTGCTCACCCTGGCCGACGAGGGCCTGCTCGGCCAGCGCCCGGTGCTGCTCAACGCGGACAGCCCCGGGCCAGCCCGCCGCCGCCTCGGTGCTGACCGACTCGCTGCGCCGCCGGGTCCGCGACTTCGGCGAGCTGCGCACGTCGTACTCGCCGACGCTGACCGCCGGCCAGCCGGCCGAGACGTTCGAGGCCGCCGACGACTACCTGGACCCGGGCTGGACCCGGTACCAGAGCGTGGCGCGGTACCAGGGCATCGCCAACGTGACCGCGTCCTCGTCGGCGTCCGACATCGGGGCCATCCCCAGCCAGTGGGAGAGCGGCCTGATGCCCTACTCCGCGGTGGACGGGGACGCGCGGACCATGTGGGAGTCGGGCAGCTGGACCGGGCCGGTCGGCCAGTGGATCCAGGTCCGCTTCGACGCCCCGGTCGACCCGGGCACGATCCAGGTGGCGTTCGCCGACCAGGCCGGGCTCGGGCCGCCGGTCGCCCAGGTGACGGTGAGCACCGCGGCCGGCCAGGTCACCGACCCGGTCCGGGTCACCGGGCAGGCCCAGCCGCTCCGGGTGCCGCCGGGCCGGTCCAGCTGGCTGCGGATCACCGTGACCCGGCTGGCCGCCACGCCGAGCTCACCGGTCGGCGCGCAGGTCGGCATCACGGAGATCTCCGTGCCGGGCGTGCACGCCAGCCGGACCATCGTCGCCCCGGACGTGCCCACCCGCACCGACCCGGCGGTCGTGGTGCTGGCCAAGGCGCAGCCGCAGCCGTCCGGCTGCATGCTCACCTCGCTGCGCTGGGTGTGCTCCCCGCAGCTGACCACCTCGACCGAGGAGCAGTACGGCCTCAACGCGCAGTTCACCGAGCCCACCGCGGCCCAGGCCGGGCTGCGCGGCACGGCCATCCTGCTCAACCCGGCGCTGATCCAGCATTACGCACGGTTCGGCCGCGGGCACATCTCGGTCACCGCGTCCTCCACTTACACCGGCGACCCGGAGGACCAGCCCTGGTCGGCATTCGACGGCAACCCGGCCACCAGCTGGGTGGCGGCCGCGGACGACGCGCACCCGAGGCTCACCATCCAGTGGTGGCACCCGCGCCGGCTCAGCCAGATCACCATCCAGCGCCCGCCCGGCGCCGGCCGGCCTGCTCCAGGTGCTGCTGGTCGGCTCGCGCGGCCAGGTCCGCGGCGGCACGGTCGGCCCGTCCGGGGTGGTGCGCTTCGCCGATGATGCGGACCAACCGGCTGACCATCCGGTTCACCCCGCTGCAGCGCGCCGCTGCAGATCTCCGGGGTGACCATCCCCACCGTGCCGACGCTGGGCACGCCGGCCATCCCGTTCCGGCTGGCCTGCGGCCTCGGGCCGCTGGTCGAGCTCAACGGGCGGCGCGGTGCCGACCCGGGTCTCCGGCACGTTCGCCGACCTGCTCACCGGCCGGCCGATGCAGTTCACCGCCTGCTCGCGGGTGCACCTCGCCGCGGGCAGCAACCAGGTGACCGAGCCAGCCACGGACGCGTTCTCGCGTCCAGGACGTCACGCTGATCCGCCCCGTCCCCGCGGCTGGCCCGCCCGGCCACCACCGCGGCCGCCCCGGCCCGGGTCGTGTCCTGGACCCCGGACCGGCGGGTCCTCCAGGTGTCCGCGCCGACCCGCTCGTACCTGGTGCGTCAACGAGAACTACAACCCGGGCTGGCAGGCCACGCTGCACGGCCGGCGCGCTGCGCGCCGTCCGCCTGGACGGCTGGAAGCAGGGCTGGGTGCTGCCCGCGGGCACCACCGGCCAGGTAACTGCTTACTTATTTGCCTAACGCCAGCTACCGCGACTCGATCATCGGCGGCCTCGGGGCATTGGCGTTGATCATCGTGGTGGCGTGCTGGCCGGGTGCCTGGTGGCGGCGGAGGCGACGCGGGGCGGTGGCCGGACCGGTTGCCCGGCCGGGTGCCGCGGGCCGGCCGGGTGTCGGCCGCGGCGCTGGCGGCCTGGCCCACGGGCGTCCGCGGTGGGCAGCCATCCTGGCCGCCGGGTGCCTGGTCGGGCTGGCCGGGTTCTGGCTGGGCGGGTATCCGGGCATCGTCATCCTGCTCGGCTGCACCGGGGTATTCATGGCGGCGGCCAGCTACCGGCATGCCAGCCGGTGGTGGGCCGGGTTGTGCCGTCCGTGGCTGGTCACCGCGGCGCTGCTGGCCGCGGCGGGGTGCGGCGCGGTCGGCGAGAACCTGCGCCAGACGGCGCACACCGGGGCCGTGGTGACCAGCCTGTGGAACACCGTGCCGGAGGTCATCTGCCTGGTCATCGTGGCCCGGCTGATTACCGCCTTGGTCCTGCCCGACCCCTGAGCCGCTGCGCGGGCCGTTCCAGCAGGTAGTAGCTGGCCACCGAGAACGCGATGGTGACCACGGTGACGCCGAGCAGCACACCGACCGCGGCCAGCGGGGAGTAGGACCCGCCATGGAAGGCCGTCTTCAGGTGCAGCAGCGGCGAAGAACAGCGTAGGCGGCCAGGAACTGCCACAGGAAGATGCCGTAGGAGATCTTGCCCAGGAACCGGAACGGGCGGCTGGCCAGTACCCGGCTGGCCACCGTCGGCTGCGCCCGCCAGGGCTGGAACGCGAGCGGCGCCACCACCGCCAGCGCGATGACGGTGTAGAGCGCGGTCTTGAACTCGGCGGTCCACAGGCTCGGCACGCCGCCGAACTCGGGACCGGTGAGCGGGGTGCACGCGATGGCGAACGCACACCCGGCGATCAGCCAGCACATGCCGGCCGAGTCGGCCACCGCCCGGCAGAACCGGCTGGCCGGGCCGCCGGCCTCCGGCTCGGCCGCGGCCCAGGCCGAGCCGACCGCGATGGCCATCCCGGCCGCGAACCAGATCAGCAGCGGCGGCAGCGTCCCGGCGAACCACAGCTCCGGCCGCGGGTAGTAGGCCAGCACGGTCCAGCCGAACGAGGAAACGGCCAGGATGGCCAGGCCAGTCAGCATCCGCCGGGCGCGCCTGGCTATGTCGGTCTGGCTGGCCGGGTGCGGTGATGCGCCTGCGGGACAGGGCCAGCCCGGCCAGCGCGGCGGCCAGCAGCGGCAGCACCAGGTAGAAGGACACCTCGACGACCAGGCTCCACATCTGGGACAGCCCGGTGGCCCCGGTGCCGGTCCACCACGGATGCGGGTCGTAGTTCTGCGCCAGCAGCAGGTACTGGACCCAGGACCAGGCGTGCCGGGCCGCGTTCGGGTTGAGCACCGGCAGCGCGATGAGCACCACGGCCCAGTAAGCGGGCAGGATGCGCAGCGCGCGGCGGCGCAGGTAGGGCAGTACCTGGCTGGCCGGCTGCCCGGTGAGCACGGCGGTGGCCCAGGGCCGGTAGAGCAGCAGCCCGGACAGCGCGAAGAAGACCGGGACGCCGACATCCCCCCGGCTGATGACCCAGGAGGCGGGGGTGCCGGTGACCACGTAGCCGGTCAGCCCGCCGACGTGAGTGAGCAGGACGGCGGCGGCGGCCACCGCGCGCAGCCCGTCCAGCGCGTCCTGATGCCGCGGCAGAGGACGTCGGCCAACTGGGGCCGGCCGCTGGTCCGCTTGCGGGATAATCAAGGTCTGCTCACCTCAAATAGAACGTGTTACAGTTACCCAACGGTATCGGACTGCAGCAACACTGTCGTTGCCAGCGCCAGGAATGGTGCCGGCCGTTCGCTGGAGGATGGATGCGCCGCATCATCGGGATCAGTCTGGCCGGCCTGGGCGCATTTCTCATCGTGGCTGCCTTGGTGCTGGTCGGCTACGTCGGCGGGCAGGTGATCAAGTATCCGCTCAACGAGTACCTCAAGACGCAGCTCCGGGGCACCGGGGTCAGCTATTTCAGCGCCCCGCTGGTCCGCGAGGTATCCGGGGCCACGCTGCTCACGACCAGCACGGTCAAGGGCGACGCGTCGGCCGGGAACTCGTCCACCGCGGTGTGGAACGAGTTCACCTACCTCTACGACACCACCAACAAGCTGCCATTCGAGTACACCACCCGCCGCTTCGCGTTCGACCGCCGCACCGCGCAGCTGGTCAACTGCTGCGCGGCCAACGTTAACGGCAACTCCTCGATCCGCCAGTCCGGGCTGGTCGGCTTCCTCTGGCCGTTCGGCACCCAGCAGCAGACGTATCAGGTGTTCGACCCGGTGCTGAACAAGCCGCGGCCGACCCGGTTCGCGGGCACGTCCACGATCGACGGGATCAGCGTCAACCGTTACGTGGAGCAGGTGCCGCCGACCCGGGCGGGCAGCGAGGCGGTGCCCGCGTCGCTGGTCGGCATGAAGGGCACCGGCGAGGTGACGCTGCCCGAGTACTACACCGGGACCAACACGTTCTGGGTGGACCCGGTGACCGGGGCGCAGCTGAATACCACGCAGGTACAGAAGATCACCCTGGAGGACTCCACCGGGGTGCAGCGCCTGGTCCTCCTGGACGGCACGCTGAAGTTCACCCCGCAGAGCATTCAGGCCGTGGTCAACATGGACAACTCGGCGCGCAGCAAGATCGGGCTGCTCAAGGTCGTCCTGCCGCTGGTGTTCGGCATAGTCGGCTTGATCGTGCTGGTCACCGGGATCGTGCTGGTCCTGCGGCGGCGCGATGACCAGGCGCAGGACTCGGGTGAGAGCGTGCCGGAGCCTGCCCTGGGTGGCCGCTAGCCGCCCGGGTCCCGGTCCCCACCCGCTGCAGGACCACCAGGAGATTCCAGGTCAGGAACTCGCGCAGCCCGGGAATGCGCAGCATCGGCCGGGACCAGTCAGGGAGGTAGCGCGGCACAGCATCGACCAGGACGGCGCTTTCCGCGGACTTAACCCAGCGCAGGACGTCCGCCACCGAAACCGGGTAAAGGCTTTCGCCAAACCGGTTCTTAGGCGACTGCCATGTTGCCGGGTATAACGCGTGGCCGCCCATTCGCCGCCGAGATAATGCCAAGGTGAGGTTTCGTGCCCACCCCAGGGTGAGAGCCAGTTCGTAAAGGCGGCAAAGACAATTCCGCCGGGCCTGGTCACCCGCACCATCTCGGTCAGCATGGCCGGCCAGTCGGGGACGTGCTCCAGCACATTGGACGAGAAGCACACGTCCACCAGGCCGGTGCCGAGTGGCAGGTGCAACGCGCTGCCCATGGTACTGCCCGGCTCCGGCCGGCCCTGGGCGGCGAGTTCGCCCAGGTCGGTGTCCACGCAGAAGGCCCGCGCCCCGGCCGCCCGCAATTCCCGGACGAAGAAGCCGGGGCCACCACCGACGTCTGCCACTACCTGGCCGCTCAGGTATGTGTATTGGCTGAGCTGGTGGATGGTGTCCTGAGCCAGCACGGTGTAGTAGCCGGAAGAGTCGGCCTGCTCGGTGCGGAATGCGCGCAGCAGGCGCACGGAACGGGCCAGGTCGGCCCGGAATCCAGGGAAGTCGCTCACGACGGCTCTCCGCCTTTCCCGTCATCCCGGCTCCCCGGCTTTCCCGGCACCGTCAAAGTAAACACATTGCGGCCTTGTCCAGTCAACGGTCGCTGTCTATGTTGAGGGGGACCATACCAAACAAGCGCATGCTTGGTATAGCATCGCTTGCCGGAGCGAGGAGAGACGATGAAGCCTCCCCACCGCAGCGCCGGGCCGTCCCGGCGTACGTTCCTGGCCGGCGCCGCCGCGGCTGGCGCGCTGGCCTGGATCCCCGCGTTCCGCGTCAGCCCGGCCAGCGCCCAGGCCACTAGCGCGGCACCGCCGAACTTCCCATCGTCGATCCCGCTGTACCAGCAGGCCTACCAGAACTGGGCCGGCATGATCGTCATCGACAACGTCTGGACCTGCGCCCCGGCCTCGCCCGGCGATGTGGTCACGCTGGCCAACTGGGCCCAGGCCACCGGGTACCGGCTCCGCGCCAAGGGCATGAGCCACAACTGGTCGCCGATCGTGCTGCCCGCGGGCAGCACCGGGGCGGGCTACGTGCTGCTGGACACCACCCAGCACCTCACCTCGGCCAGCATCTCGGCCGGGCCGCCCGCCACGGTCACCGCCCAGGCCGGTATCACCATGGACACGCTGACCACCGCGCTGGCCGCCGCGGGCTACGGGTTATCCGCGATGCCCGCACCCGGCGACATCACGCTGGGCGGTGTGCTGGCCATCAACGCGCACGGCAGCGCGATCCCCGGTACCGGCGAGACACCGCTGCCCGGGCAGAGCTACGGCTCGCTGTCCAACCTGGTCGTGTCGCTCACCGCCGTGGTGTGGAGCGCGGCACAGGGACAGTACGTGCTGAAGACGTTCCAGCGCGCCGACCCGGACATCCGGGCCTTCCTGGCCCACCTGGGCCGCGCGTTCATCACCAGCGTCACCCTGCAGGTCGCGGCCAACCAGACGCTGCGCTGCCAGAGCTGGGTTCGACGTGCCCGCGGCCGACCTGTTCGCCCCGCCGGCCAGCGCCGGGTCCAGTTCCTTCGCCAGCTACGTGGACGGCGCGGGACGGATCGAGGCCATCTGGTTCCCGTTCACCGGCACGCCGTGGATCAAGGTGTGGTCGCTGGCGCCCAGCAAGCCCCTGCTGTCGGTGCAGGTGACCAGCCCGTACAACTACGCGTTCACGAACAGCGTGACCAGCGCGGAGAACACGTTCTTCGGTGAGGTGGCGGCGGGTGACACCGCGGGCACCCCGGCCTTCGAGGGCATCGCGATGTCCCTGGTGGACACCGGCCTGGTGTTCGACGGCGTGTGGGACATCTGGGGCCAGTCGCAAAACGTGCTGCGCTACGTCAAGCCGAGCACGGTCCGGATCGTCGAGGCGGGCTTCGCCGTGCTCACCTCCCGGGCCAGCATCCAGCAGGTGGTCAGCGACTTCTACACGCAGTACACCAGCCGGCTCAGCCACTACCAGGGGCTGGGCCAGTACCCGATGAACGGCCCGGTCGAGATCCGGGTGACCGGGCTGGACCGGCCGGCTGAGTCGGTGGTGAGCGGCGCGCAGTCGCCGATCCTGTCCTCGGTCCGGCCCCGGCCGGACCACCCCGAGTGGGACGTCGCGGTCTGGCTGGACATGGGCACGCTGCCGGTGACGCCGGGCTTCGCGCAGTTCTACACGGACATGGAAACGTGGATCTGGGGCCACTACACGGGCAGCTACGCGACCGTCCGCCCGGAATGGTCCAAGGCCTGGGCGTGTACCCCGGCCGCGCCGTGGACCAGCGGTTCGATCCTGGGCAGCACCGTCCCGGCCGCGGTCAGCGCCGGCCAGGCCAGCACCGACGGCTGGTCCACCGCGGTCTCCATCCTGACCAGCTACGACCCCCACTCGGTGTTCAGCAACCCGTTCCTGGACACGCTGATGGGCTAGCCCGGCATCCGCCAGCAGTGCTGGCCGCTATCCCTACCCAAGTCATGATCACGTGGGGTGATCATGACAGGAAGGCGAGTCAGCGAAGCAGCAGGCGGGCGGCCAGTTCCAGGTGGTTGCTGACGTCGTTGGCGGAGGCGCGCCGGGTCACCCAGGCGACCAGGTTGGACAGCCAGACGTCGCCGATCACCCGGGCGATGGCCCGGTCGTCCTCGGACGGCTCGCCCTCGTGGATGGCCCGGGTCAGGGTCTGCTCCATCAGCCGGGCCACGGTGTTGACCTCGGCCGCCGCGCTCGGGTCGGCGAACATGAAGGCCCGGGTCATCGCCTCGGTCAGCATCGGCTCGCGCTGCATGGCCCGGGTCATCCGGCTCAGCACGTAGAGCATCCGGTCGTACGGCGTGTCACCCGGGATGGCGCCCGGTTCAGCTTCTCCTGGGTGCGCTCGAACTCCCGGGCCAGGCCGGACACCAGCAGGTGGATCTTGGACGGGAAGTACCGGTACAGCGTGCCCAGCGCCACGTCGGCCCGCTGCGCCACGGTCCGCATCTGTACCGCCTCGTACCGCCCTTGGACGCCAGGGCCAGAGTGGCATCGAGGATCCGCTTGCGCCGGTCGCGCTGGGCGGCTGAGCCCAGTTCCGCATCCGCCGGGGTATTCGGCGCAATAGTGCTACGTGTTCTCGGCAAAGCCATCGAGGCCTCTCGTCCTGTCCCATGACTCGGAGCCATTCCCGGCATCAGCCACCGGCACATCGGGCAAGGCCGGGCTGGTTGCACGGTTCGTTCTACAGTCCAGCCTACCAATCACAGCTGGGTGGGGCAGGTCGGCGGGCTGGCCCCAGTGAGGTATAACGTGTTCTAATTTTGGGGGCTGAGGCGAAGAGGAGGGCCGGTGCCGATCGCCATCACGGAGGAGCAGCGGGCCCTGCAGGCCGCGGTGCGCGACTGGGCCAAGAGCGTTGACCCGATCGCGCTCGTCCGGCAGCTGGAGCCCGGATCGCGGGCCGCCGCGGCGCGCGGCGGCCCGGACGGCGGCGCACCGTCGCCCGGCGCTACTCCTACATATGTAGCCGACGCGGCCGGCTGCTGGGCCGGGCTGACTGAGCTGGGCGTCTTCTCGATCGCGCTGCCCGCCAGGGTGGGCGGTGCGGACGGTACCGTGGCCGACCTGGCGGCCGCGCTGGAGCAGGTCACCGCCGCGCTGCTGCCCGGCCCGGTCATGCCCACCCTGCTGGCTGGCCTGCTGCTGGCCGCCGACCCGGCCCAGACCGCGTATCTCGGCCCGTTTCCCCGGCGCCCCCCCGGGCGGCACTGCTGGCCGGGCTGGCGGCCGGGCAGGCCACCGTCGCGGCGGCGCTGTCGGCCGGGACGCTGCGCGCTGCCCGGCAGGCCGACGGCACACTGCGGGTGACCGGCGGACCGGCCCGGTCCTCGGCGCGGGCAGCACGACGCACCTGCTGCTCGGCGCGACCATGCCGGACGCACCGGCCGCGCGGCGGACCAGCGGGGACGTGCCGCTGGTTCCTGGTCCCGGCCGGACATCCAGGGCTGACCGTGCTGCCCCGGCCGCCGGTGGACTTCTCCCGTGCCCTGGGCGGGGGTCCGGCTGGACGATGCGGCCGCGATCCGGCGCAGATCGTCTCCGGGCTGGTCACCTCCCAGGTGCGCGACCTGGCCGTGACGCTGGCCGCGGTGGAGGCGGCCGGGGTGGCCAACTGGTGCTGCGACACCGCCGCCCAGTACGCCCGGACCCGGCACCAGTTTGGCCGGGCGATCGGCTCATTCCAGGCGGTCAAGCACCTGTGCGCCGGGATGCTCTGCCGGGCCGACCGGGCTACCGCGGTGGCCTGGGACGCGGCGCGGACCGCGGACGAGGCACCCGACGAGCACCCGCTGGCCGCGGCCGCCGCCGCCGCGGTGGCCCTGGACGCCGCGGTCGATAACGCCAAGGACTGCATCCAGGTGCTCGGCGGGATCGGGTTCACCTGGGAGCACGATGCCCACCTGTACCTGCGCCGGGGGCTGGCCCTGCGCCAGCTGCTCGGCGGCTCGGCCGCCTGGCGGCGCCGGGGGCTGGCCGGCCTGGCCGGGGGCCGCCGCCGGCTCGGCGTGAGGCCGGCAAGGACCCGGCCCGGCGCCACGGCCGGGAGTGATAGGGGGGGAGGGTGGTCCGCGAGGTGGCCGTGGCGGTCGCCGCGCTGCCCGCCGAACAGCGCAGGAGCGCGCTGGCCGACGCGGGCTACGTCGCCCCGCAGTGGCCCGCCCCCTACGGCCAGTCGGCGCCGCGGCGACGCAGATCGTCATCGACGAGGAGCTGAACCGGGCCGGGCTGACCCGGCCCGACCTGGGCATCGGCGGCTGGGCCGGGTACGCCATCCTGCAGCACGGCACACCGGCCCAGCTGGACCGGTTCGTCTGGCCCACGCTGCGCGGCGAGATCGTCTGGTGCCAGCTGTTCAGCGAGCCGAAGGCCGGCGACTCCGACCTGCGCACCCGGGCCGAGCAGGTAGCGCGGTGGGAGAGGGCGGTGACGAGGAGAGGGGAGAGGGCTGGCGGCTGACCGGGCAGAAAGTCTGGACCTCACTGGCCCACGAGGCGGACTGGGCGATCTGCCTGGCGCGGACGGACCCCTCCGCGCCCAAGCACCCGGGCTCACCTACTTCCTGGTCTCCATGACCAGCCCGGGGATCGAGATCCGGCCACTGCGCGAGATCACCGGCCGGGCGATGTTCAACGAGGTGTTCCTGGACGACGTCTTGGTGCCCGGGGACTGCGTCGTCGGCGAGCCGGGCGAGGGCTGGCGGATCGCGCGCAGGACGCTGGCGGCCGAGCGGATCGCCATGGGCCCGGGGCCGGCCTTCGGGGAGGCCGCGGAGGGGCTGACTGGACCGCGGCGGGCGGGGATGCTGACCCGGCGTGGTCGAGCAGGTCGGCGGCGGGTGGCCGAGAACCTGGCGCTGTCGGTGCTGGACCTCCGGGCCACCCTGGCTGAGCTGGGCGGCGCGCAGGCCGGTCAGCAGGCGGCGGTGCGCAAGCTGATCGGGGTGGCGCATCGCCAGGCGGTGGCCGAGGCCGCGGTGACGCTGGGCGGCCCGGACGGCGCGGCGACCGACGGTGCCGCGGCCGGCGCGGTGCAGGAGTTCCTGCTGACCAGGTGCCTGAGCATCGCGGGCGGCACAAGCCAGATCCTGCTGTCGCTGGTGGCCGAGCGGGTGCTCGGCCTGCCCAGGGAAGAGGCGCGCTGATGGACTTCGAGCTCAGAGGCCCAGCAGGGGTGCTGGCGGCCGCCGCCGAGGTGCTCGGACCGCGGCTGGCAGCCGGGAAAGTGCCCGCGGCGTGGGAGAGCCTCTGGCAGGCGCTGGCCAAGGCCGGGCTGCTGGCGCTGGCGCTGCCGGGCTGGATGGGCGGCGACGGTCTCTCGGTGCTCGAGGCGGCGGTCCTGCTGACCGAGCTGGGCCGCCGGGCGAGCCCGGTCCCGGCGCTGGCCACGATCATGCTCGGGGCGCTCCCGTCGCCCGGTGGGGCGGCCGTGACCTGCGCAGGCCGTGCTGGCCGGGGTGGCGGCGGCGAGACGCTGCTGACCGCGGGGGTCCGCGAGCCACCGAGCCGATGCCGGGGCCCCGGCCACCCGCCACGGGCGCCGTGCCGGGAGACACGGCGCCGGGAGCTCGCCAGGCACCGTCTCCGGAACCAAGATCGGCGTGCCGTACGGCGGGGAGGCGCGCTGGATCCGGTGCCGGCCGCTTCACCGCGGGCGGCGCCGGGGTCGTGCTGGTCGACCCCGCGGCGCCGGGGGTGAGCGTGCTGCGGACGCCGAGTTCGGCCGGCGCGCCCGAGTACACGGTGCGGCTGGACGGGGCGCCGGTCGGCCATGTGCTGAACCTCAGCTGACGGGCGCGACGTCGCCGATCTGAGCCAGCTCGCGCGGCCGGCGCGGCCGCCTGGCCGACGGCGCTGCTCGCCGGCGCGCTCGACCTGACCACCGCGTACGTCGCCACCCGGGAGCAGTTCGGCCGGCCGCTCGCGACATTCCAGGCGGTGGCCGGGCAGACCGCCGACATCTCCATTACCGCCCGGACGCTGCACCTGGCCGCGCTGTCGGCCTGCTGGCGGCTGGATACCGGGCTGGACGCCGGCCACGACCTCGACGTGGCCGGGTACTGGCTGGCCGAGCACGGGCCGTCGGCGCTGCGCACCTGCCACCAGCTGCACGGCGGGATCGGCATGGACGTCAGCTACCCGCTGCCCAGGTATTCGGCCATGGTCAACGATCTGGTCAGGTTCACCGGCGGCGCCGACTACCGGCTCGATGTGCTGGCCGCCCGAGCTGCGATGAGGACCGTGATGTTCATAGATCTCACGCCAGCAGCGGGCGTTGGGTAAAGAACTCCGCGGAGTATTTCGCCGGGCTGATGTCCGCGGCGGAGCGGGCGGCAATGCTGACCGAGCGGCACGGCGAGGCGTACCGCGAGGTGGTCCGGCGGATGGGCCGGGACGGGTGGCTCGGCGTCGGCTGGCCGGCGGAGTACGGCGGGCGCGGGCTGGGCCAGGTGGAGCAGCAGATTTTCGTCAGCGAGGCGGCCCGGGCCGACGTGCCGCTGCCTGCGGTCACCCTGCAGACCGTGGGCCCAACCTTGCAGGCGTACGGCACTCCGAGCAGAAGGCCATCTTCCTGCCCAGGATCCTGGCCGGCGAGGTGCATTTCGCGATCGGCTACACCGAACCCGGGGCGGGCACCGACCTGGCGTCGCTGCGCACCCGGGCGGACAGGGCCGGCGAGGAGTACCTGGTCAACGGGCAGAAGATCTTCACGACCGGCGCGCACGACGCCGACTACATCTGGCTGGCCTGCCGCACCGATCCGGACGCGCCCAAGCACAAAGGCATCTCGATCCTCATCGTGGACACCGCCGATCCCGGGTTCAGCTGGACGCCGATCATCACCTACGACGGCGCGCACCACGTCAACGCGACCTACTACTGCGACGTGCGGGTGCCGGTCGGCATGCGGGTCGGCGCGGAGAACCCGGGCGGGCGGCTGGTCACCACCCAGCTCAACCACGAGCGGGTGATGCTCGGGCCGGCCGGCCGGCTCGGTGCGCTGCACGAGCGGGTGCACGACTGGGCCGCGGACCGGGCCGGGCCGGACGGGCGGCCGCTGCTCAGCCAGCCGGACGTGCGCCGGGCGCTGGCCGAGCTACGCCAGGCTGCGGATCAACGAGCTGCTGAACTGGCAGGTGGCGGTGGCGGAGCAGGTGAAGGTCGCTGACGCGTCGGCCACGAAGGTGTACTCGTCGGTCCAGGTGCAGGACCTGGGCCAGCGGCTGGAGGAGGTGCTCGGGCGGCACGGCGACCCAGCCGACCCGGACACCGCCGAGCTGGCCCATGGCTCGACGTGCAGGCCAAGCGGAACACCGTGCTGACGTTCGGCGGCGGCGTCAACGAGATCCAGCGCGAGCTGATCGCCACGGCCGGCTCGGGCTGCCCGAGGGTGCCGCGGTGAAGGGGGGCACCCGCCCGGTGAGGAGGTGGCGCCCCGTTGAGCGCGGACGAAGCGATCCGGAGGCGGCGGCCCAGATCGTGGCGGCTGGGCCGAGCCGTCCCCGGCTGGGCCGCGACCCGGTGAACCAGCCGATGATCAACAACTGGGTCGAGGCTATCGGCGACGCCAACCCGGTTTACACCGATGCGGCGGTGGCCGCCGCGTCGGTGCACGGCGGGCTGGTCGCCCCGCCCGCGATGGCCCAGGTCTGGACGATGGGCGGGCTGCATCCGGCCGTGCCGGAACGCACCGACGACCCGCTGCACCGGATGTCCAGGTGCTCGACGAGGCCGGGTACACCTCGATGGTGGCCACCAACTGTGAGCAGGAATACCACCGCTACCTGCGGCACGGCGAGCAGGTCAGCGTCCGGACGGTGCTGGAGGACGTGACCGGCCCGAAGCGGACCGCACTGGGCGAGGGCTGGTTCGTCACCACCAGGAGTACCTGGTACGTGGCGGATGAGCCGGTGGCCTCGATGATGTTCCGGGTGCTCAAGTACCGGCCGCCCGCGGGGCGGCCGCCCGTCCGCGGCCGGGGCGGCCGAGCCGGTGTCGGCCGCCGCCGCGGTGCTGCGGCCGGTGGTGTCGCCGGACACCGCGTTCTTCTGGGCCGGCACGGCGGACGGCGAACTGCGCATCCAGCGCTGCGAGGGGTGCGGCCGGCTGCGCCATCCGCCCGGCCCGCGCTGCCCGGGCTGCGGCGCGGCCAAGCCCGGATATCTGGTCGCGGCGGGCACCGGGGAGATCTACAGCTACGTGGTGCACCACCACCCGCCGGTGCCCGGCAAGCGGCTGCCGTTCGTGGTCGCCCTGGTCACCCTGACCGAAGGGGTCCGGATGGTCGGCGAACTGCTCGGCGTCTCGCCGGATCAGGTGCGGATCGGCCTGCCGGTCCGGGTCGAGTTCGTCCGGGTGGATGACGACCTGACCCTGCCCGCCTGGCGGGAGGACCCGAGATGACCGCGCTGACCCTGCCGGAACTGGTCATCGAGGCCAGCCCGACGTTCGTCATCGCCAGCGCCATCGCCACCCGCGACTTCCAGGACGTGCACCACGACCGGGACCGCGCCGTGCAGCGCGGCAGCCAGGACATCTTCGTGAACATCCTGACCACGACCGGCCTGGTGCAGCGGTTCGTGACCGACTGGGCGGGCCCGCAGGCCGTGGTGCGCAAGGTGGCCATCCGGCTCGGCGCGCCGTGTTACGCGGGCGACACGCTAACCTTCACCGGGCAGGGCGGAAGAAGTCGGGCCGCGGCGCCGACGGCACCGAGCTGGCCGGCGGGACCAGGCGGCACGAGTACCTGGTCCGGGTGACCGGGCGGTGCAGCCTCGGTGATCACGTGACCGGCACCGTTCAGGTGCTGATCCCGGGGAGCCCGTCATGATCAGCGGCACGGCGGCCATCGCCGGGATCGGGGCCACCGAGTTCAGCAAGGACTCCGGCCGCAGCGAGCTGAAGCTGGCCGTCGAGGCGGCCGAGGCCGCGCTGGCCGACGCCGGGCTGCCGGCGGACGCCGTGGACGGGCTGGTCACCTTCAGCATGGACAACACCGCCGAGATCGCGCTGGCCCGCGAGCTGGGCCTGCCCGAACTGCGCTTCTTCAGCCAGATCGGGTACGGCGGGGGAGCCGCCTGCGCCACCGTGCAGCAGGCGGCGCTGGCCGTCGCGGCCGGGCTGGCCGAGGTGGTGGTCTGCTACCGGGCGCTGAACGAGCGGTCCGGCCACCGGTTCGGCCAGGTGTCCCGGGCCGCGGTCGCGGCGCTGACCTCCTCCGGGGTGGACAACGGCTGGCACTACCCGATGGGGCTGGGCACCCCGGCCGCCACGGTGGCGATGATCGCCCGGCGGTACATGCACGAGTACGGGGCCACCAGCGAGGACTTCGGCCGGGTCACGGTGGCCGACCGGCGGCACGCCGCGGTCAACCCGGACGCCTGGTTCTACCAGCGGCCGATCACCCTGGCCGAGCATCAGGCGTCCCGGTGGATCGCCGAGCCGCTGCGGCTGCTGGACTGCTGCCAGGAGAGCGACGGCGCGGTCGCGGTCGTGGTGACCAGCCTGGACCGGGCCCGCGACCTCCGGCAGCGGCCGGCCGTGATCCGGCCGCCGCGCAAGGCAGCGGCCCGGACCAGTTCGTGATGACCAGCTACTACCGCGACGAGCTGGGCCTGCCCGAGATGGGCGTGGTGGCCCGGCAGCTCTGGCAGCAGTCCGGTCTCGGCCCGGCGGACGTGCGGACCGCCGTGCTGTATGACCACTTCACCCCGTACGTGCTGCTCCAGCTGGAAGAACTCGGCTTCTGCCCGCGCGGCGAGGCCCGGCACTTCATCGCCGGCGGCGCGATCGAGCTGGGCGGCCGGCTGCCGCTCAACCCGCACGGCGGCCAGCTCGGCGAGGCCTACATCCACGGCATGAACGGCATCGCCGAGGCGGTCCGCCAGGTCCGCGGCACATCGGTCAACCAGGTCCCCGGCGACGGCCCGGTGCTGGTCACAGCGGGCACCGGCGTCCCCACCAGCGGCCTGATCCTCGGCCCCGACTGACCCCACCGCCACGCCTGCCGTAACAGTGATCATCCGGCGACTTTTCACGCGATCCGGTGCGGGTCACTGCCCGATTTTGCCCGGGTCCTCGCGCACCGGATCCGTGAAAAGTGCCTCGTCCGCCTCGTCCAGGTCGGCCAGCAGTGCCTCGGCGCGCGCCGGTGGGGCGATCTGGTCAGCGCGCGGTCCGGGCCGCCGCTGCGCGCCCCGATCGTCCCGGTGCGCCCAGTGCTCGGCCTGGCCATGCAGCAGGCTGACCGGCCGGCGCAGCTGAGGCCACCGACCGAGGGGTCCGGCCATCCGGTCGGTGGCTGCGCGGGCCGCCGCCGCCGCGTCCGCGCTCGCCGTGCACCGCGCGCCGAGCTGGCTCAGCATGGCGTTCAGCGACCTGGCCAGGCCGCCATCCGGCCGCTCCGGCACCCGCTGCGCCAGTCCATCCGCGCCCGTGCCGTCGCCGCCCTTAGGCGGCGGCGACCGCGTCGGCGGTCTGCGCCGCCCGGGTCACCGGCCGGAGGCTGAACCGGATCGCGGCCCAGGCCAGACCGCCGGCGATCAGGATCGCCGTCGCGCTCACCGCCACGGCCAGCAGGGTGAGCCGCTGGACCGTCTGGCCGATACCGGCCAGCTGCAGCCCGACGACCAGCGTGCCGGCCTGCCCGGCCCGGGGCCCGGCGGTGACCGCGAAATCATCGGCGCCGTAACCGAACACCAGGCGCCGCGCCTGGAGGTGCACCGGCTCGGCGATCACCAGGTACTCGCCACCGCCCGTGGCCTGGACCGTGCGCAGCTCGCCGGTCTGCGCCGGGATCGGGGCGAAGGGTGCCGGGAGGGCCTGTCCCGGCCTGGTTCCGGGCCCACGCTGAGCAGCAGTTGCCCGCTCGGACCGCGCAGTTCGATGCTGAACGCCCCGGTCGCCGCGCGGTGACCGCCGTGCCCGGCGCGCTGGCCGCAGCGGCCGCACGGGCCGCGCCGGGCGCCCGGACAGACTGGCCGTGCCCGGCGCCCGGGCGCCGGTCGCATCGAACGGGGCTGTCGTCACGGGTGTCCCCCGGGCTGTGTCCAGCACCTGGAACGGGTGGCTGGTGAGCTGGTTCACGTAGGCCCGGAGCTGCGCACCGGCCTGGCTGGTCAGCTGGCCGCGCAGCGCGCTGGCGCCCACCGCGACGATGACCGCGGCCCCGGCGGCCAGCAGGCACAGCGTCACGGCGACCAGCTTGACCCGCAGTGACGGCCCGGGCCGCCGGACGCCTGGGCGGGACACGTTAGGCCACACGCTCCAGTGTGCCCTGCCCGCGCGTACCGTGGCCCAGTGGACTGCCCGTGCGGATGCGGCGCCGAGGTCCCCGCGATGGTGGCCGAGCGGGAACGAGGGCTGCGCGCTGAGACGCTGGCCGCCGCGCCGCGCACACTGCCTGCCCGGGAGCACACCCGGGCCTACCTGCTCACCGGCGTACCGGGCGCGGGCAAGTCGACCGTCGCCCGGCTGCTCGCGCTGCACTTCGACCGGGCCGCGCACATCGACATCGACCTGGTGTTCCACACTCACCGTGTCCGGCCTGGCGGAACCGGGCGGGCCCAGCGCGGAGGCCGCCGAGCAGGCGGAGCTGGCCGCGGCCGACGGCGGCGCCATGGCCCGCAACTACCTGGCGGCCGGGTACGTCTGCGTGCTGGAGGGCGCGCTGGCCATGCGCCGCGAGATCGTCGCCTGCCAGCACGCGCTGGCCCCGTACCCGCTGCACCTCATCGTGCTGGCGCCGCCGCCGGGGGTGAGCGGAGCGGGACGCGCAGCGATCAGGCAAGCACGTCGCCGGGTTCTTCGGCGATCTCGGGCCGCTGCTGGACCGCGAGCTGGCCGGAACCGGCCGGTGGCTGGACACCAGCCAGCAGACCCCGCTGGATACCGTCCGGGTGATCCTCGCGCACGGCACCGCCGGGCGTCTCTGACCAGGCCGCAGGTTACGGTAACGCGCCCGGCGGCCGCGGCGCCGGGCCCCACGGCGGTCCGCCGGTGACCTGCGGCTGCCCGCCGTTCGGCCGGGCCAGACCGTCTGGCTCAGCCGGGCTCCCCGGCTCAGCCGGGCTGTCGGGCACCGGCTGCGGCAGGCCGGACTGGTCCGGCTGCCGGATCGGCCGCGGCGTCGGCCCCTGCCCCTGCGCCCGCGGCCTGCAGCGGGCCTGCACCTGCCCGGCGGCGGGCGGCGAGCCCAGCGGCGGGCCTGACGGTCTGCCCAGCGGCGGGCCGGGCGTTCTGCCCGGCGGTGGCCCGGCCGAATGCCGCCCGTAGGACGGCGCCGGGTACGCGGGCCACCGGTCCACCGGCTGCGGCCCGGCCGGCTGGCCGCCGGCCTCCTCGGCCGGCGGCGGCGGGATCCAGGGCGGCTGCCGGATGACCACTAAAACCGACGCGCCAAGCAGCAGCGTCAGCGCCGCGATAAACCCCAGCCAGACCTCATCGGCCAGCCCGCCACTCACTGTCCCCACCCGGCCCGAGCCGGCTCACCGGAAGCTGACTGCCCGGAGTGGCTGGGCGTCGCACATGTCCTCATGGACGCCTCCTCTCAGGCCCCCACTACTAGACGCCGTCCGGACGCCGATGGTGCACAACTCCGGCGGCTCGACTGCAACTACTTAAGAGGCTACGCGTCTAGTGCCGGGTGGTCCGGCAACCTGGGAATTGATCAGCCGCGCGAACCGGGCAGATGTGCAAAGCAGTCAATTCCGCTCACGGAGGTTGACATGTGCCGCACCGTCCACCTCAGCCTGGCCAAACTCCTATTGCCCAACGCCAGCGCCCGCTAACTCGCCGCCGCCAGGTCCAGTGCCGCCAGGTAGCCGAACGTCATGGCCGGGCCGATCGTCGCCCCCGCACCGGCGTAGCTGTGCCCCATCACGGCCGCGCTGGTGTTCCCGGCCGCGTACAGCCCGGGGATCGCGGAGCCGTCGGCCCGCAGCACCCGGGCTCGCTCGTCGGTGCGCAGCCCGCCCTTGGTGCCCAGGTCGCCGGGGACGATCTTGATGGCGTAGAACGGTGGCTGGCGGAGCGCGGCCAGGCATGGGTTGGGCCGCTGCCGCGGGTCGCTGTAATAACGGTCGTAGGCGGAGTCGCCCCGGCCGAAGTCCGCGTCCCGGCCGGCCGCGGCGAACTCGTTGAACGTGGCCACCGTCTTGGCCAGTGCCTCGCCGTCGATACCGAGCTGGCCGGCCAGCCCGGGCAGGTCCGGCGCGCGGAACACCGCGCCCGCCGCGTACCACCGGCGGGGCAGCGGGCGGCCCGGCGGCAGCCCGGCGAACACGTAGCGGTCCCGGTACCGCTGGTCGGTGATCAGCCAGCTCGGGATGTGCGGCACGTCGGGCGTGTGCCCGGCGTACATCGCGTGCACCGCGTCCACGTACGGCGCGGACTCGTTCACGAACCGCTGGCCCGCCCCGTTGACCAGGATGCAGCCCGGCAGGCTGCGTTCGGCCAGGCAGAAGTAGGGCCCGCGGGACAGCGGGATGGCCGGGCCCCACCAGGCGTCGTCCATCAGGTCGAGCGCGGCCCCGGCGGCCGCACCGGCGACGATCGCGTCGCCGGTGTTGCCGGCCGCGCCGGTGGTCCAGTCGGTGCCGATCGGCGGCTGCTGGTAGCGCGCCCGCATTGGCCCGTTCCGCTCGAAGCCGCCCGCGGCCAGCAGCACACCGCGCCGCGCCCTGATCAGCATGGCCTGGCCATCCCGGGTCACCTCAACCCCGGTGACCCGGCCGTCCTCGGTGTGCAGGCCGGTCATCGGGGTGTCCAGCCAGACTGGCACGGCCAGATCGCGCAGGCCGGCCCGCAGGCCGGCCGCCAGTGCCTGGCCCAGGGTCAGCATGCGCTGGCGCAGCACCCGGTACCGGGCCAGCAGGCTGGCCACCTTGACCGACGCGAGCATGGCCCGGGGATGCCGCGGGCCCAGGCTGAGCCAGCGGTATTCCGCCTGGGTGATGGTCACCCCGCCCGGTGCGGGCACGTAGGGCGGGTTGAGCCGCGCCAGGTCCGCGCCGAGCACCCGGCCGTTCAGCGGGATGGGTTCCACGCTGCGCCCCTGGGCCAGGCCGCCGGGCGCTTCCGGGTAGTAGTCCGCGTAACCGGGTACCCAGGCGAAGTCCACCGGCGTGAGCGCCCGGACCAGGTCCAGCATGGCCGGGCCGTGCGTGAGCAGCGCCTGCTGCCGGGCCGCGTCGGCCCCGTCACCCGCCACATGGGCCAGGTAGACCCGAGCCTGCTCGGCCGAGTCGGTTACCCCGGCCCGGTTCAGCACCGAGTTCCCCGGGGCCCAGATGCCACCGCCGGACCGGGCGGTGGAGCCGCCGAACCGGTCGGTCTTCTCCACCACCAGCACGCTCAGCCCGTGGTGCGCGGCGGTCAGTGCGGCCGTCATGCCAGCCGCGCCGCTGCCCACCACGACCACGTCGAACTCGGCCTCGTCCATGGCACCTCCGGACCTCAATACTAGAACACGTTCCAGTTTTGGCCGAGAGGGGAATCCAGTCCGGCGCCCTTCCCGCTGCCTGAGTTCGTGATCACGGCTTAGGTGCTAAAAGAGTCGCACTTAAGTCATGATCACGAGAAAACGATCATGGGGGCTGGTGGCGGAGTTGCGGGTGAGCGGGGTGAGGCGAGAGAAAGGACCAGGGGCCGGGTGCCCCGCCGCCCCCGGCCCCTGGTGGTCTGTGGGTGGTGTCCGCTGGCTCAGTACGTGATGCTCACCGACTCGGTCAGCGGCACAGCCTGGCAGGCGAGGATGTAGCCGTCGGCGATGTCTTCCGCTTCCAGCACCTCGTTGTGCGCCATGTCCACCTTTCCGCCGGTCAGCTGGCAGGCGCAGGCACCGCAGATGCCCTGGCGGCAGGAGTACGGCGCGTCCAGCCCGTGCTCGATCAGCACGTCCAGCATCCGGCTGCCCGGCGGCCAGGGCAGCACCCGCTGCTCCCCGTCCAGGGTGACTTCCAGCGTCGCGGCCAGCCCGCCGTCGGCCGGCTCGGTCTCCTCGAACGGGTTCTCCGCGAGCGACAGGAACCGCTCGGTGTGCACCCGCCGCGGCGGCACGCCGAGCTGGCTGAGCGCGTCCCGGACCACGGCCAGGTACGGGTCCGGGCCGCAGATGAACGCCTGGTACGCCGGCGTACGGCCGGGCCAGCGCGGCCAGCCCGGCAGGAGTGGGCGGGCCCTGCACCGAGTCCAGCCAGTACGCCACGGCCAGCCGGTCACCGGCTGCGGCGGCCAGCCGGCGCAGCTCGGCGCCGAAGATGACCGAACGCTCGTCCCGGTTGGCGTAGCTCAGCACGACCCGGCCGCGGCCCAGGACCAGCACGGACTTGAGGATGGAGATCACCGGGGTGATCCCGCTGCCCGCCGCGAACAGCAGGAAGTCACCGTCCAGGGTTTCCGGGCAGAACGTCCCGGCCGGCGGCAGCGTGTCCAGCATGCTCCCGGCGGCCAGGTTGTCCGCGATCCAGTTCGACGCGTACCCGCCGTCGGTCCGCTTGACGGTGATCGTCGGCCGGTCGCCGGTGTGCGGGGAACTGGACAGCGAGTAACACCGGGCCACCGAGCCGTCCCGGTCGCTGGGCACCCGCACGGTGAGGAACTGCCCGGGCCGGTAGCCGAACGCGCCGGCCAGCTCCGGCGGCACGTCCAGCACGACGGAGCAGGCGCCGCCCGCCTCCGTGATCACCTCCGCGACCCGCAGCCGGTGGAACTCCCGGGGCGGCGTCACCGGGTAACAGCCTCGGGTACCGGCGAGACCACGGGCAGGCGGCCGTCCAGCACCGCCGCGTCGATGCTGTCCCGCAGGCTGGCGCAGCTGTCGATGAGCGCGGTCTGCTCGCCCGCGGCCACCCGGGCGGCGAACTCCGCGCAGGCCCGCATCGCGGCCGGGGTCCACTGAACGCTGGTCTGCTGCGGGCTGAACTTGGCCGCCAGCACGACCGCGCCGCAGCGTGCGCAGCTGACCTCGCGGGTCGCCGGCCGCCGCTCATCCACCGGCCGCCCGGCCACGCCCGGCGGCGGCCCGGCTGCGTGCGGCGGCTCGGGCGGCATGGTCAGCTGGCCTCGGCGGGCTGTCCGGCGGACAGGTTCTGCGCCACCTCGGCTTCCCACGCGGCGACCGCGCGGGTCGTGTCCACCTCGAACTCGTACCGCGCGGTCATGTCCGGCTGCACGTCGCCGACGTTCACGTAGAACTGCTCATACCAGCGGCGCAACTGGTACACCGGGCCGTCCTCGGCGCACAGCAGCGGGTTGTCCACCCGGCTCTTGTGCAGCCAGACGTCCACGTCCTGCTGGAAGCCCAGCCCGATGAACTTGGCGAACTTGGCCCCCACCTTGCCGGCGTGCTCGTCGGACAGACCCGGCGGCCGCTTCACGATCACGCCCCACTGCAGCAGGAACGAGTTCGGGGTGACCGGGTAGTGGCAGTTGATCAGCACGCTCTCCATGGTCATCCCGTGGTAGTCGTGCTCCAGGTAGTTGATCATGTAGGACGGCCCGTAGTAGGACGCCTCGGAGCGCAGCGTGGTGTCGGTCCCCGAGGCGTAATTGGACCCGTCCGCGATGTCCGGCCGCGACCGGGTGCGCAGGTACTGGGTGGCGATATGCCCCTCGAACACGTTCTTGAAGTAGACCGGGAACGCGAAGTGGATGTAGAAGAAGTGCGCCATGTCCACCACGTTGTCGATGACCTCGCGGCAGTTCGCCCCCTCGACCAGGATCGTGTCCCAGGTCCAGGTGCTCCACTCGGCCGAGCCGGCCCCCTCGATGACCGGGATCGTGACATCCGCCGGCGGCGCGTTCCCTTCCGGGTCATGCCACACGAACAGGTGCCCGTTGCGCTCCAGCGTGGTCCACGACCGGGTGCGCGCCGCGGGCGGCACCCGCCGCGCGTACGGGATCCGCGCGCACCGGCCGTCCGCGCCCCAGTTCCAGCCGTGGAACGGGCACACCACCACGTCGCCGTTGATCTCGCCGCGGCTGAGGTCACCGCCCATGTGCCGGCAGTACGCATCCAGCACGTGCAGCGCACCAGCCGAGTCGGCGAACACCACCAATTTTGTGCCGAACGCCAGTACCGCGTGCGGGCCGCCGGACCGGAAACTGCCGGCCAGCCCCAGGCAGTGCCAGCCGCGGGCGAACCGGGCTGGCGGTGTGCCCGGAACGATGGTCCGGATGCCGTCCCCGTCGTTCATCAGCACTCCTCCACGCTCGCTGCCTTACTAATAGACTAGAACATGTTCTAGTCTGGTGGCGATGGCGGTGGGCGGCAGTCGTGCCGAGTCTGCTGGCGACGGCCATCGGGCGGCAGTCGTTCGGCGTCTGGTGCGCTGGCCAGCGGGTGGCAGCGGCGATCGGAGGATGGTCCGGGTGAGGGATAACGTCGGGCAGGCGGTGGTCGCCGGGGTCGCTGACCTGCTGCCGGTGCTGCGGGACCGGGCGCAGGAGGCCGAGGACAACCGGGTCGTGCCCGGCCGAGTCCATCAAGGCGCTGGCCGAGACCGGGTTCTTCAAGCTGCTCCAGCCGTCCCGGTTCGGCGGCTACGAGGCCGACCCGGTCACGTTCCTGACCGCGGTCCGGATGATCGCCAGCGCCTGCGGCTCGACCGGCTGGGTCGCCTCGGTGCTCGGCGTGCACCCCTGGCAGCTCGCGCTGTTCCCGGATCAGGCCCAGCAGGACGTGTGGGCGGACGACCCGAACACCCGGATCTCGTCGTCCTACGCGCCGACCGGGCGGCCGCAGGCCACCGACGGCGGGCACCGGCTGACCGGCCGGTGGAGCTTCTCCTCCGGCTGCGACCACGCCAGCTGGGTGCTGCTCGGCGGCATCGTGCCGGACAGCGACGGCAACCCGGCCGACTTCCGCACGTTCCTGCTGCCCGCCAGCGACTACACCATCGACGACGTGTGGGACACGGTCGGGCTGCGCGGCACCGGCAGCAACGACATCGTGGTGGACGACGTGTTCGTGCCGGACCACCGCTCGCTCAGCTTCACCGACGTGTTCAAGTGCGTCTGCCCCGGCCAGTCGGTCAACCCGGCGCCGCTGTACCGGCTGCCCTACGGCTCGCTGTTCTCCTACTCGATCACCACGCCGATCATCGGCATGGGCCTGGGCGCCTACGCCGCGCACGTGGCCTACCAGCAGGACCGGGTGCGCGCGTCCTACGTCGGCCAGAAGGCGGCCGAGGACCCGCACTCCCAGGTCCGGGTGGCCGAGGCGGCGGCCGAACTGGACGCCGCGTGGCTGGCCCTGGAGCGGAACATGGCCGAGCTGATGGCCTGCGCCCGGGCCGGGGAGAAGATCCCGCTGCCGCTGCGGCTGCGGGTCCGCCGGGACCAGGTGCTCGGCACCGGCCGGGCGATCAGCGCGGTGGACCTGCTGTTCGAGAACTCCGGCGGCCGGGCGCTCAAGGTGGGCACGCCGATCCAGCGGTTCTGGCGGGACGCGCACGCCGGCCGGGTGCACGCGATCAACGACCCGGAACGCGCGCTGTCCATGTACGGCCGCGGCGAGTTCGGGCTGCGCATCCAGCCCGACGGCATGGTCTGAGGGCGGCGGCCGGATGACCGATGCCCGCCGAGACCAGCCGGTTCGCCGACGCGGCCGGGATGCGGCTGCACTATCACGGGGCCCCGGGCGGCCGAGCGGGCCCGGACGGCGGGCCTGGCGACCGCCTCCCGGTCGTGCTGCTGCACGGCGGCGGGCCGGGCGCGTCCGGGTGGAGCAACTTCGGCCGCAACCTGCCGGTGTTCGCCGACCGGTTCCGCACCCTGCTGGTCGACCAGCCCGGCTTCGGCCAGTCCGACCGGCCGCCGGTGACCGGCAACTACTTCACGTTCGCCGCCGACGCGCTGGCCGGCCTGCTCAAGACGCTCGGCATCGACCGGGTGCACCTGCTGGGCAACTCGCTCGGCGGCGGCACCGCGGTCCGGTTCGCGCTGAACTACCCGGACCGCGCGGGCCGGCTGGTGCTGATGGCCCCGGGCGGGCTGAGCCTGAACGTGTTCTCGCCCGACCCGACCGAGGGCATCAAGCGGCTGTCCCGGTTCGCCGCGGCGCCCGGGCCGACCCGGGAGAAGATGGCCGCCTTCCTCCGCATCATGGTGCACGACCAGCGGCTGGTCACCGACGAGCTGATCGACGAGCGGTTCGCCGCGGCCAGCGAGCCCGCCGCGCTGGCCGCGCTGGCCGCGCTGGGCGCCTCGTTCTTCGACCCGGCCACCGCCGAGGACGGCCTGCTCTGGCGCGAAGCGCACCGGCTGCGCAACCACGTCCTGCTCGATCTGGGGCCGGGAGGACCGGATCAACCCGCTGGACGGCGCGCTGGTCGCGCTGAAGGTGATCCGCCGGGCCCAGCTGCACGTGTTCGGCGGCTGCGGGCACTGGGCCCAGCTGGAGAAGTTCGACGAGTTCAACCGGCTGGCGATCAGCTTCCTGGAAGGGGATACGCCATGACGCCGATCCTGTCCCTCGGCTATCTGCGCATCGAGGCGAGCGACATCGAGGCGTGGCGAGCGTTCGGGATAAAAATGCTCGGCATGGTGGAGGGCCGCGGGCCGGAAGCGGGGGCGCTGTACCTGCGGATGGATGAATTCCCGGCCCGGCTGGTGATCGTGCCGGGCGAGCAGGACCGGCTGCTCGCCGCGGGCTGGGAGGTGGCCGACGAGGGCGCGCTGCGCGAGCTGGGCCGGGCGCTGGACGCGGCCGGCGTCGCGGTCAAGGCGGGCACCCCGGCCGAGCTGGCCGAGCGCCGGGTCGGCGCGCTGCTCCGCTTCGAGGACCCGGCGGGCAACCCGCTGGAGGCGTTCAGCGGCGCGGCGCTCGAGGCGCGGCCCGCGGTCAGCCCGTACGGGAACCGGTTCGTCACCGGGCCGATGGGGCTGGGCCACGTGGTGCTGCCCGCGCCGGAGGAGGAGCCCGCGCTGCGCTTCTACACCGGCGTGCTCGGCTTCCGGCTGCGCGACTCGATGCGGATGGCGCCGGAGCTGTTCGGCCGCCCGGCCGGCGGGCCGCCGCTGTGGATGCGCTTCCTGGGCTGCAACCCGCGGCACCACTCGCTCGCGCTGGCCCCGTTCGCCGCCCCGTCCGGGATCGTGCACGTGATGGTCGAGGTGGCCACGCTGGACGACGTGGGCCGGGCCATGGACCGGTGCGCCCGGCGCGGCGCCCCGCCGTCGGCCACGCTGGGGCGGCACGCCAACGACCTGATGGTGTCGTTCTACGTGCGCACGCCGGGCGGGTTCGACGTCGAGTACGGCACGATGGCCTGGTGGTTGACGACCGCACCTGGGTCAGCCGGGAGACCACCGCGATCAGCTTGTGGGGGCACAGCTTCGGGGCCCCGGGCGCATGACGGTCTGGCCTGGCGTGACGCCGGTGGCCCACGACCCCGACCCGGCCCGGTTCCGGCAGGTGCTCGGGCACTTCTGCACCGGCGTGACGGTGATCACCACCGCCGATGAGGCCGGGCCGGCCGGCTTCGCCTGCCAGTCGTTCGCCGCGCTGTCGCTGGACCCGCCGCTGGTGCTGTTCTGCCCGGCCCGCACGTCGGCCACCTGGCCGCGGATCGAGCGGGCCGGGCATTTCTGCGCCAACGTGCTGGCCGGCGGGCAGCGTGAGCTGGCCCGGGTGTTCGGCACCAGCGGGGTGGACAAGTTCGCCGGGCTGCGCTGGTCGCCCTGCTCGTCCGGTGCGCCGGTGCTGGACGGCGTGCTCACCTGGGCGGGCTGCACGGTCGAGGTGGTGCACGAGGCCGGGGACCATTGCGTCGTGCTCGGCCGGGTGGCTGAGCTGGGGGACTGCGTGGCCGGCCAGCCGCTGCTGTTCTACCGCGGCCGGTTCGCCAGCACCCCGGCCCGCGCCGCCGACGACCCGCCGGAACTGGTGGACACCCTGCTGGCCTGGCCCCGGCACAACGACTGGATGTGACTCAGGCGGGCGGTCAGCGTCTCCCATTCTCTGCTTGCGCGGCTGCAGCGGGCCGGGACAGTACGCTGCTCGGCATGCTCGATGATTACCAGCCGGAAGGTGAAACCGAGATCGCTGACGTGGCGCGGACCCGGGCTCTGACCGAGTCCGTGGCTAACCCGTGGCTGCGCACGCTGCCGCTGCACCTCACCGCGTCCGCGCTGATCGTGCACCCGGAGAGCGGCCGGGTGCTGCTCCGCTGGCATCGCCGGCAGCAGGCCTGGCTGCAGGTGGGCGGGCACGGCGATCCGGGCGAGACGCGACCCGCTCGCCATCGCGCTGCGCGAAGCCGAGGAGGAGACCGGCCTGACCGACCTGGAGCCGTGGCCGGACGCACGGATCAGGCACGTCGCGGTGGTCGATGTCCCGGCGGGCAAGGGCGAGCCCGCGCACCAGCACGCGGACGTGCGGTTCCTGCTGGCCACCCGGACGCCGGACGCGGTCGTGCCGGAAGGCCCGGACGCGCCGCTGCGCTGGCTGTCGGTGGCCGACGCCGAGGCGCTCAGCAGCCGAGCCGAACCTGCGCGAGACGCTGGCCCGGGCCAGCCGATCGCTGGCCGAGCATAGCTGAGCCGGATGAGCTGTCTGTGATGCTGTGAGGCTGTTTGTCTGATTTAAGCCTTATTGCGATGAATATGCTGCCATGATGCCGGCTGAGAATTTGTCCAGCCCGGCGAGAGGCGCAGCGCGCCGCGTAGCTGGGCGCCGAATCGTGGTTAGGCAGGTCGGTGACGGCAGCACGCAAGCGCACAGGAAGATCCGGAAGACCGGGCGGCACGCGGCGCCCTCGCAGCTCCAGCAGGCGGCGCAGCGGGCCGGCGCGGCGGCCCCGGCGGTGGCCGTGGCCGGCGCGCTCGCCGCGGGCGGCGCGGCATCCGCCGTGGCGGCCGCGGCCCCGGCCGGTGCGGCCACCCAGGCCACGGCGGCCAGCCAGGCCCGGACCTCGGCCACGGCGCGGGCTCGGCTGACGGCGCCGGATGGGCTGGCGGCGCGGGCTGGGCTGGCGGCGCGGGCTGGGCTGGCGGCGCGGCGGCGCGCGGTCCTACACGGTCCGCACCGGGGACACGCTGTCCGGTATCGCGCAGCGGTTCTACGGGCACGCGGCGCGACTGGCCGTACCTGTACCGGGTCAACCGCGGCACGGTCAGCGACCCGAACCTGATCTACACCGGCGAGGTGCTGCGGGTGCCCACTGGTCCCGCCAGCCGCTGCGCTGACCGGCAGCTACCGGCCCCGGCATGCCAGGACCACCCAGCGCCCGGCCGACCGCGGGCGCGGGCAGTTCGCCGTCCCGGCCGGGCAGCAGGCCGTGGTGACCTCGAGCAGCGGGCATGGGGTGTCGTGCACCGGTTCGGGCGGCACGCTGAAGCCGCTGAACTACGGCGCGATCGTCACCTTCCTCACCGGGCACGGCTACTCCGGCAACGCCGCGGCCGGCATCGCGGGCAACATCTACGCCGAGTCCGGCGGCAACCCCGAGTCAGTCGGTGACGGTGGCGGCGGCCTGATCGGCTGGACCCCGCTGCCCGGCGGCTACGTTACCGGCAACCCCACCGCCGACCTGCAGGCCCAGCTGAACGCGATCTTGACGTTCAACCAGATCTGGGCCCAGTACATCCCCACCCTCAACGCGGCGGGCAGCCCGGCCCAGGCGGCCGACATCTACGTCACCGACTTCGAACGGGCCGGCATCCCCGCCTATGGCACCCGCGAGGAAGCCGCCGCCGCGGTGGCGCAGGCCTGCGGCATCTGACCGCGGCCGGCCGAAGAGCCGCCGGCCCGGCTAGGCCCGCGGGGCCGGCCCGGGACGGAACGTTCGTGATCAACCGGTTGCTGCTGCTCTGACGACAGCAATCAGTTGATCACGAGCGCGGGCCGCCACGAGCGGACGCGCCGCCGCGCGAGCGGGCGCGCCGGAAGACCGGGTGGCGGGCTGGGCACGGCGACGAGACCGGGCTGCGCGACTACTCCGCGGTCTGCCTTCAGCACACCTGGACCTACCAGGAGTTCTCCCGGTGGGATGACCGAGATGCCGAGTTCGGCGAGCTGATCGCCGGCCTGGCCTGATTCAGCTGGGTGCGCCGCTCAGCATCGCCGGTGCCTGGCACCGGCCGGGGCGCCAGGCCGCGCATGGCCGCACCGGCCAGTTGCGCGCCCAGCCCGGCGGGAATGGTGACCGGTTCGCCCGGCGTGGCGAACACCACCCGGGGCAGCACCTGGCCGTGAATCGCGCCGACGATCAGCGTGCTGACCGCTTCGACGTCGGCCTCCGGGTCGATCCGGCCCAGCCGTTGCTCGCCGAGCAGGTACCTGGTGAGCAGGTCGGGCAGCCCGGCCGGCCCGGGTCGGCTGGCCCGGTCCGCGGCCCGGAGTCCGCCGGCTGGGTCCGGCCCGGCCGCATCCGTCCCCGCGTCCGGGGTACCGAACGCGGCGCCCCCGCCGACCATGGCATGGAACCGGCTGAGCACCTTGGGCTGGGCCAGCAGCCCGGCGAACGCGGGCACCACCCGGATGAGCACGGCCAGGCCGCGGTCGATGAACCCGGCCAGGTTCTCCGCCACGGTGCCGGTGCCCGGCTCGGGCAGCAGCCGCGGCGCCTCGGACATCACCGTGCCGACGTGCGCCAGCAGGGCCTGCGCCAGCAGGTCCTCCTTGTCCTCGAAGTAGTTGTACAGCGCGCCGTCGGCCACCTGGGCTTCCCGGGCGATGTCCCGCACGGCCAGCCCGGCGCTGCCGCGCTGGTCGATCAGCCGCGCGGCGGTGGCGATCAGGTGTTCGCGGAGGTTCTCCCCGTCGCGGTCGCGGAGCACGGCAGGTTTCCTAGGTGACATCGCGGTTGAGTGTAGTGAGCACCGCGGCCACCGCGAAGGCAGCGGCGTAGCCGAGCAGCACCAGCCCGCCGCCCCACTGCGGCAGCAGCCGGGCCGCCGACGCGGTCAGCGTGGCCCGGTCCAGTGACTCGCTGGCGTAAAACGGCAGCCAGCGGGCCAGCCCGGAGCCGAGCAACTGCCCGGCGATGCCCTCGACCAGCGCGATCCAGGCCAGTGCGGCGGCCACCGCCGCGACCAGGTTCCGGATCAGCGCGCCCACGCCGACGCCGATCAGCGCGAACGCGATGCTGACGGCCACGCCCCCGCCGAGCGTCCGCCAGGTCCCGGCGCTGGACAGCTGGAAGCTGCCGCCCTTCGCCGCCCACCACGCCGCGGTGGCCAGCACCGCGACCAGCGACGACACCACCCCGGCCAGGCCGCCGATCAGCCCGTACACCGCGAGCTTGGCCGCGATCACCGCGCGCCGCCCGGGAAGCTGAGGAACGTGTCGGTGATCGTGCCGTGCCGGTACTCGCCCGCCACGGCCAGGATGCCGAACATGAGGGTGAACACGGCGGCCAGCCCGACATGCGCCAGCGCGGTGTTCTGGGTCGCCGGGTCGTGCACGTTCCCGCCCGACTGGACCAGCCCGGTGACGCCGGCCAGCACGACCAGGGTCCCGGCGGCGAGCAGCAGCCATGGTGCGCGCACCGTGCTCAGCTTGCGGAACTCACTGCGCATCGTGGCTGGCATAGCTCGCCTCCTCGGTCAGGTTCAGGAATGCCGACTCCAGTGCCTGGTTGCCCGTCGCCGATCTCGCGCAGCGGCCCGGCGAAACGCAGTTGCCCGGCGCTGACGATCAGCACGTGATCGGCCGTCTGGGCGACCTCGCCGAGCAGGTGGCTGGCCACCAGCACGGTGCGGCCCTCGGCCGCCAGGCCGCGGAGCAGGCCACGCAGCCAGGCGTGGCCGGCCGGGTCGAGGCCGTTGGCGGGCTCGTCGAGCAGCAGCACCGCCGGGTCGCCGAGCAGCGCCGCGGCGATGCCCAGCCGCTGGCGCATGCCCAGGGAGAACTCGCGGACCCGGCGCCCGGCGTGCTCGGCCAGGCCGACCTGGCCCAGCACCTCGTCCACCCGGCGGCCGGGCATGCCTTCGGCCGCGGCCAGCACCCGCAGGTGATCACGGGCCCGGCGGCCCGGGTGGAAGCTGGTCGCCTCCAGCAGCGCGCCCGACCTGGCGCCGCGGGTGCGCCAGCCGCTGGTAGCGCACGTCCCCGATCAGCGCCTGCCCGGCGGTCGGCCGGACCAGGCCGAGCACCATGCGCAGCGTGGTGGTCTTGCCCGACCCGTTCGGCCCGAGGAAGGCGGTGACCTTCCCGGCTGGGGCGGTAAACGTCATGTCCCGCACCGCGCTGGTCCGGCCGAACTCCTTGGTCAGCCCGCGCACCTCAACCTCTGTCATCGCACCCCCTCTCGTGAACACTGCTTCATGAACAATAGTTCATGAAGCAGTGTTCACGCCAGCGATTTGCCCGCCCCGGGCACCGTGATCAAGTGATCAGCGGTGAGTTGCGCTTTCATCGCGGCTGACAGGAGCCTGCGGCGTCGGGCTGGTGGGGTCTTAGTTACTGACCGGCCGACGACTAGCCAAAGTGACCCCAGTGCGTGGCGATGATGAGAAGCAGGCCCGCGAGCGCAAGCGCGATCCCCGCGACGATCGTTCGGGCGGTGGCCAACCTGAACTTCGGGATTTGCGCCGCGGCAAGCCAGATTCCGGCGAACAGGATGAGCAGGAACCCGATTTCCGCCAGGCGCGGGCCGGTGTGATGCGCCAAAGCGAGGGAGTGCATGTCTGGCATCTTCCCGTCCCGCTCCGCCCGTGTCGAACATGGCCGGGGTGCCGCCACGCCAGGACTGCCGTCGCGGCAGACTCCGCGGGATAAGGGACCGGGCCGACGGCCAGGCGAGCTATGGTCCCTTCGTGGATGCCAAGACCGAAGAGCTGAGGGCTGCGCACGACGTGCTGGCCGGGTTTTACGCCGATCGCCTGGCTGACGCTCTGGACCGGATGCCAGCCGAACGGGCGGTGCTCGGCCTGTTCTGCGACCTGACCCTTGCCGCGGACCTCGGCGCAACCGTCGTGGACGTCGGCTGCGGGACCGGGACGGCTCGAGCCCTACCTGGCCGCCCGGGGCCTGTCCCCGCATGGGATCGACCTGTCACCCGAGATGATCCGGGTGGCCCGGCGCGACCATCCCGGCTTCGGCTTCGACGTGGCCGATCTGCGTGAACTGCCCTTCACGGACGCGTCAGTCGCCGGCGTGGTGTGCTGGTATTCCCTCATGTTCCTCGCGCCCGCCGATAGGCCAGCCGCGTTCAGCGAACTGGCCCGGGTCCTCAAGCCCGGGGGCTACCTGGTGACCGCGTTCAAAGCCGGTGACAGCGCAGGTCCGGCGCGCGGGCCACAGCACCGGCCTGGGCGTCGAATTCGACGTCTACTGGCTGTCCCCGGACGAGATGGAACGCCGGTTGACCGAGGCCGGCTTGGCCACGGTGTTCTGGGGCGGGCGTCCCGCCGAGGGGCAGGAAGGTTCCCCGCAGGGATATCTGCTCACGCAGAGGTCCTGAGTGCCTTGCCGCCTTCGGCTCTGGTGAGCTTGCCGGGTTAGGTTGCCCTGGTGCGGCCGCGAATCGTTCCTGCCGGGCCGGATGCGGTCCCTATGTCGGCGGGACATCCTCAATGCCGTCATTCCGGCGCACGCCGCCCTGACCAGACAGTCGTTCAGCCTGGCGTTACGGGCCCGGCTCATCGCCGTAATGGGAGCGGGACAGGAAACCGGCGTACCGGCGCATGGCTGAGCGCATCTGCTCGCCGCGGTCGGCCGCCCTGTCGGCGCCGAAGACGAACGGCAGGAAACCGCCCGCTTCTTCCAGCCCGGCCCGGATGTTCCCGGCCTCACCCGGCGGGTAAAGCCGGGCGGGATCACCGACGGCTACCCAGCCGATCGGGATCCGGGTCTGTGGCGGCACCACGCAGCCGATATGGACGGCGCCGCCGAGCGCGACACTGCTGGCGCGGCCCATCTGCGCACCGTTGAAGACCATGGCACTGGTCGCGATGAAGACCTCGTCGCCGACCGTGCAGCCGGTCAGGTAGCAGTGCGGGCCGGCCAGCGCGTGATCTGCAATGGTGAGAAGCGGATGCCGGGGCGTTCCGCGCAGCACAGCGTGCTCCATGATCACGCAGTTGGCGCCGATCTCCACGGGGCCGCCATCGGCGCTGAGCACCGCACCGTGCAGCACGCAACTGCCCGGCCCGACCCGGACCTGGCCGCTGAGACACCGCAGATCGGCGCGACGTAGGCTTCGGGATGGACCAAGGGGCTGCCCTCACGGGTGACGAATCTCCATACTGCCCACTGTGCACCCAACGCTGGCGGCGCAGCCAACTGCCCTCCGGCCGGGTGGTCACTGCCCATATTGGCGGCGGCATGTGTGGATACCTGATTGTGCCGCCCGCGATTCCCGGTTGGTCGCGCACGTATGGCAGGACAAGCTTGGCTCATGGACATCCGGGTGAAGACCTTCGTGCAGGAGAAAGCAGCGCGGCAATCGCAAGCAACAGAACAGTAACGGAATCGATCTTGAGACTTGGCCACACCACATGAACTACGGCTAATGAGATCCCGACGGCAGTCACGACTAGAGCGAGAAAATGGGATCGTCCAGACGACCTCGACGATCCGGTCCTGGACCCTCCGTCCGTGTGCCAGCTGATTCCTGATCGCAACTTAGACCTCCTATGTCGGCTGGCGGGAGACCTTCCTACGTCGGCTGGCGGGATGATCCTTGCGCATTAAGAGACCGTAGCGCCTGTACTTCCGGATCCTCGTCAAACGTGGGGAACCGCGCATTGCGCGGCAGGCGTAGCGCAGCCCTTGCCTCATTAATCATGGACACCCGTGCTGCTCGGAGATCTCTCCGTGCAGTCTCCCACACCTCCGAAAGCGCGTCTGGATGAAACCGATTCTCTTCAAAAACGAGGACTATGCGCACGTGGTCTTGGGCGTGAAGACCGAGAGCGGCATCCGCGACGCCCGGCGGGCACAGCAATCTGAGACGGGTCACGATTGGCATCTGCACCTCATGATAGCGCATCCTCAGTCTTTCGCTTCGAGTTCTTGGAGTTTCCTCCTGCCGGGCCTCCTGTTTACTCAGATGGCGGCCTTGAGTTGCACGCACGGAGTGACATCAAAACTCGCCATTCATGAATTCGACAAGAGATTCCACAAGGGCTTGCCGTGCCCACTGACCGTGTTCACGGCGGCCTGAGATCCACAGGTTCACTCCAGCAAAGAGTGCTGCTGCGATGGCCGCGATAGCTGAGACAAGGGACCCTGTGTCCACGTGTAACCCCCATGCACTGCATGTGCTCTGGTGCTCTGCATAGCCAGAGCATCACCGAACTCCAGCGCCAGGGCCAGACCTGGATGGCCAACGTGCGCAGCGCAAGGCCAACATCGAGGTGTCTCAGTGGTTCTGGAAACGGCCATGGTCGGCAGTTGCCGGCGCCTTCGCCGGCGCGGGATTTCGCGGCCACCGGCGGCGGGGTTAGCTACAGGCTGGTCCACCAGGCGCGGATGATCACGTCGTGGGCGATGCCGGTGTCGATGGTGTGATGCAGCCCGAGGCTTACGATGCGGTCATCGTGCGGGTGGAACGGCTGGGTAGGATCTTCGCCTAGCACGGGGCCGAAGGCATCGATGAGCGGCTTCCAGAGGTTGGCCCAGTTGCGGCCCGGCCCGGTCGTCAGTGCGATTTTCAGCCCGACTGGGCCCGGATCGATGGTGGCCGCCCGCACCGCAAGGCGATCGTGCAGTTCTTGTTTCCACTGCCTGCGCTCATAGGACCCAGCCATCCGGGTCGAGAACTGCGGGGTGGCCCCGGCCGTGTCTGGCTGGGCTGGGCCCACCGCTAGCGACGACGGCCCGTGGATCTTGCGGCCGAAGATGGCCGCCACCCGCTCCGGGCCCAGCCGCTGAGCGACCGGGAACAGGTAGTTGTCCAGGTCATGGCCGCCGTCAATCAGGCAGACGCCATCGCTGAAACCGACGATCAGCTCGGCAGCGACCCGGCCGCTCACAGTCGCCAGCACCGGCCCGGCTATGGCATCCACGTGGGCCAGGAAGCGAGCCAGTTTCACCTGGCTGGGATGCCCAGCCCGATCCCAGCTGGCCAGCTGTGGCTTGACGCTCTGCCGCATAACGCCTACCGGGCGGCGGTACACCATTGCCATGTGAGTCATCGTCGTGCGTTCGTAGTCATCGGGTCAGGATGGTTTGCGGGCTTTCCATACTTCTTCACAGGGCCATTGCCGGGCCCAGTCCAAGGTGGCGATCGGGTGCCTGGTGGTTGAGCCGGGCGGGGGCTGGATCTCGATGAGATCGGCGATTTCGAGCCCGCACTGACGCAGCAGCCGGATCATGTCGCCGTGGCTGAGGTGGAACTCGACCGCATCGCTGCCCTGCCATTGGAAGCGGTGCATGCCGAAGTAGGGGCGCTGCAGGGTTTCGGTGGCGGGCTGGTCGTCTTGCTCGGGCCAGGTAAGGACGATCTGGACCGCGTTGACCAGGAATATCAGTTCACCGCCCGGGCGCAGTACCCGGGCCGCTTCGGGAATCCAGGCATATGGGTCGCACCAGATGCTGGCGCCATATTCGGAGATCACCAGATCGAAGGTGGCGTCGGTGAACGGGGCTTGCTCGGCGCTGGCCTGGATCAGCGGGAAACGCAGCCTGAACCGGTCTTGCAGCGCCGCGGCCGTGGCCAGCTGAGCGGCGGAATTGTCCACGCCGACCGGCCGTGCGCCGCGGCGCGCCAGCCACGCGGAGACATAGCCGGTGCCGCAGCCCAGCTCAAGGGCATCGGCACCGTCCAGGCGCGGTGGCAAGACGTCAAGCTGGGCCTCGGGGACCTGCCAGATCCCCCAGGCCGGTCCGCTGGCCGCCCAGTTGTCCAGGCCCGGGCCGGCGTAGTCCGCAGCCAGCCGGTCCCATGCCGCCCGGTTGCGGAGCACATGATCAGCAGTCCCCGTCACACCAGCCAGCGTCTGCGCCCCCAGCCAGTACGTCAACCACCATGGCATTCTGCCCGGCGAAGTCCAGCGCCGCAGGCATTAGCTGCCTGGCTGGCCGTGGCCCCGATCGCGGCTAGGCGGCAGCGGCTGGAAGGCCAGGGCACAGGAGTTGATGCAATAGCGCCTGCGGGTGGGAGCGGGCCCGTCACGGAAGACATGGCCCAGATGACCGCCGCAGCGGCGGCAGGTCACCTCGGTGCGGCGCAGGAACCAGCCCTTGCCCGGCCGCAGTTCGACCGCTGCTGCGACGGCCGGCTGGGAGAAGCTCGGCCAGCCCGTGCGGGATTCGAACTTGGCGTCCGAGCGGAACAGCTCATTCCCGCAGCCGGCGCAGCAGTAGGAGCCGTTGTCCTTGGCGTGGACGTATTTGCCGGTGAAGGCGGGCTCGGTGTGGCCCCGGCGCAGCACGTCATACTGCTGGCGCGTCAGTTCCTGCCGCCACTGCTCATCCGGCTTGTGGATCTCGGGCGGCGTGGCGGCCCGCGTGGCCGTAGTGCGGCGCATCAGTGTTCTCTCCCTGGCCGTGGCGCTTAAGGTGTGCTGAACCCTCCGCGGCCGGGCGGACTGCTGGCCCCAGCAAGCAATGGGGGGTTCAGCTGGTCAAACACGTCACACCACCCAGTCATTCCGGCAGCAGAACGCGGCAGCACCCCGAAGAGCCCGGCTGCGATCGCGATGCGGATGTTCCTGTGCTGGACCCACTGGGCGGCAATGACTGGCGTAAAGGGCTGAAATTGCTGCGCCCGTGCGGCCGCCTGGTCGCGTTCGGGTTCGCCAACCTGGCCAGCGGGCAGCGGCGCCGCCCCGCCCGACTGGCCTCTCAGATACTGGGCATCCCGCTGCTGACGCCACTGCAGCTGATGAACAGCAACCGGACAGTCAGCGGTGTCAACATCGGCCACCTGTGGGAGCAGATCACCCTCCTTCGCGAAGAACTCCAGGCGGTTCTCGCCCTGTGGGATCAGGGCAGGATCAAAACCGCGCATCGACGCGTCATACTCCTTCACCGAAGCAGCGGCAGCACACCGCCGGATCCTGCAACGACAGAACATCGGCAAGATCTTGCTCAAGCCCTGAGCCGCCGCCGGCGCACAGGCACCGGCACCCACTACATGCGGCATGAGCGGACGTTCATCCCGAGGGCGGCGCTGCATGGACAGGGAGCCCCACATGCAGTCGGCCGATCGTGCGCTGAGCTATGACCGGGCCGTCAGCGACGCGAGGCTCGCTGGATAACCGCGCGCCGGTTCAGGGCCGCAGGGGCGGGTTGTCAGGGTTGACGAAGCTTCGCTCTTTGAGCCAGCCGTACAGCGGGGTGCCGCCTACGCGAGTACTCCCTGGTGCCTAACGTTCGCCTGAGGGTTCCTATTTCGACACAGCACTTGGCGAGGGTCACCCGAGCAGATCGAGGTCGCGCACGCAGAAGCCGTGGTGCGCCCACTCCTCGTCCAGCACCACATGCACGCACTCAAGCACCGACTTCCCCCTGGCGTACGGCGGCCAGCCCCGGCCCGCCGGCACTGGCGCGGGCGCCGACAGCTCATCGGGCCGTCACGGTCGACAGCCAACGCTCCAGCTCGGCGCCCTGCGCGCCGCGCACGGCCAGCACCTCGTCGAGGCTCGGGGTCGCCGCTCGATCCAGGCCCTGCTCCTCCTGGTCAGGGACGAACTCGGACGCCAGCCCGATCGCGGTGAACGGCTTGGTCGATCCCAGGCAGCAGCGACGGAACCACGAGTCGTGCACGAACACCAGATGGCGCAGAGTCTCCACTGCCGACCACTCGCCGCCGACCCGCTGGTGCTCCGAACCCTTGGGCATCCCTCGGAGCCGCCCGAGCGTCGCCGCCCAGTCGGCCCGCAGCTGCCGGAAGGCTTCCTGCAGATCCGCCGGATCGGCCGATCGGATCAGCAGCCGCACAGGATGCCGCCGGTCAAGTTCGGCCTCGACGTACGACGTCACCTCTACACCGTTAACCACCAGGTTGCTGACCAGCCCGTCGATGACGGCGTCCTGCATCACCACCCCGATCAGACGGGTGCGGGTCAAGTCGCACTCCCGGAATTCGGCATCAGTCAGGTCCTGGTCCTCGAATCTCGCCATGCCTGGCAGTATCCGCCGGCGTACTGACACCCGTGCCAACGCCACTATTGGCTGTGGCCGCCACACCCTCCCCCGGCTCCGGGCTGGCTGCGGTGCGCCGTCTAGCGTGCGGGTCTGACCGGGTAGTGGCCGCGCTCCCGGGCGATCCTGATCAGCAGGTCATTGGCCCGGACGGTGTCGGTGCCGATGGACCGGCGTTCGGTGGCGGTTAACCGGCACACCAGTTGCCAGTCGTTGCGCTCCGGCCGGCCGTCCACCTGGCTCAGCCGGTACGTGACCGTGCCGTCCGCGCGTACTACCCAGGTCCAGGACAGCCGTCCTAGCGCGCTGGTGTAGCTGGTCTCGATGTGGCCGATCTCGCGTGCGCTGAACCGCGGCATGTGACATCCCCTTCCCGGGCTGACCTCATCCGATCCGGCCCCCGGTTCCGATTGGTCACACGCTGTCGCACCATGACAACATATAGGAAAACCAGCCCGCGGTAGAGCTGCGTATCACAAATTTAATCTCACAAAGTGAGAAGGTGCCACCTGCACTGCACTGCACCTGCACCTGCACCTGCACCTCCGGCGCCTCCGTGCGGCAACCCCGCCAGCACAAGGCCGCGACCGGGGGCCAGAGGTCAGGGCGGTGACCGGGGTGCGGGGCCAGGGCGGTGATACTGGGCTGATGAGGGTGCAAGACGCGACGGACTCGGTGCGGCGCCGGATCGGGGCATCGATCTTCCAGCGGGTGGCCGGGTCCGAAGGGCCGGCCGCCGGACGGTGATTCACCAGCCGGGCGGCGAGCGGTGGTTCACCGAGGACCGGCCGATCCGGCGGGTGCACGGCGACTCGGCCATGTTCATCGGCGGCATCCGCGCGTTGCTGCTGCAGTCCCTGCACCCGCTGGCCATGGCCGCGGTGGCCGCGCATTCCGGCTACCAGGGTGATCCCTGGGGCCGGTTGCAGCGGACCAGCTACTTCCTGGCCGTCACCACGTTCGGCCGGGCCGGCGACGCGCAGGAAACCATCAAGCGGGTCAGGGCCATCCACCGCCGGGTGACCGGCACCGCGCCGGACGGCCGGCCCTACGCGGCGTCCGACCCGCACTTGCTGACCTGGGTGCACATCGCCGAGGCGGACAGCTTCCTGCGCGCGCACAGCCGGTTCGGGGCGCAGCCACTCGACCAGGCCGGCCGGGACGGCTACGTGGCCGACATGGCCCGGATCGCGGCCGAACTGGGCGTGCCCGACCCGCCGCGCACCGAGGCCGAACTGGCCGGCCGGATCAGCCAGTACCGGCCGGAGCTGCGCGGCACCGCGCAGTCCCGGGCCGCCGCCCGGTTCCTGCTGCTCAACCCGCCGCTACCGGTCATCGCCCGGGGGCCGTACGGGCTGCTCGCCGGGGCGGCCACCTCGCTGCTGCCCGGCTGGGCGCGGCGCCCGCTGTACCTGCCCCGGCTGCCGCTGACCGAGGCCGCGCTGGTCCGCCCGGCCGGGCACGCGGTCATCCACGGCATCCGCTGGGCCACCAGCTGATCCGTCAATCCAGCAGCGCGGCCGCGATCCGGGCCACGTGCTCGGCGGGCGGCCCGAACAGCTGGGCCGCTGCTGTGCGCCCGCTTGAGGTAGCGGTGCGCGTCGTGTTCCCAGGTGACGCCGATCGCGCCGTGCAGCTGGATCATCTCGGCCGCGGCGGCGGTCAGCGCCTCCGCGCAGTAGGCGTGCGCCGCCGCGGCCCGCAGCCCGAGGCCGGCGTCGCCCGCCGCGGCGGCCGCCGCGGCCGCGTAGGACACCGACCGGGCCGACTCGACCAGCACGTGCAGGTCGGCCATCCGGTGCTGCAAGGCCTGGAAGCTGCCGATGGCCCGGCCGAACTGCACCCGGGTCAGCGTGTAGCCCGACGGTCCGCCGCAGCGCCTGCCGCGCCGCGCCCACCTGCTCCGCGCTCAGCGCGATGCAGGCCAGATCCCGGGCGCGGGCCAGCGCCGGCCGGCGCAGCACCCGTCCCGATCCGCTGCCCCCCGGGCCCTAGCTCAGCCCAACGCCGGCCACCCGCCTGGCTCAGGTCCATCCCGATCCGCGGCCGTCCGGACGACACCGTCCTGGTCCGGGTCCACCTCGAACAGCCCGATGCCGTCCGGGGTCCGGGCGGCGACCAGCAGCACGCCGGCCGAGTCGCCGTGCAGCACGTAATGCGCCTCGCCGTGCAGCCGCCAGCCGCCCGTCCGCCGCCGCCGCGGTGCAGGCGGCATCGGCCGGGTCCCAGTGCCCGGCCGGGCCGGCCCAGGCCACCGCGGCCAGCACCGAGCCGTCGGCCAGCCCGGGCAGCAGCCGCTGGCAGGCGGCCTCGTCGCCGGTGGCCAGCAGCAGCTGCCCGGCCAGCACGGCCGAGCCGAGCAGCGGCGTCGCGGTCAGGTCGCGGCCGAGTTCCTCGGCCACGATGTGCGTCTCCACCGGCCCGGCCCCGGCGCCGCCGTAGCGCTCGGGCACGGCCAGCCCGGCCACGCCGATCTCCTGGCACAACCGCCGCCACAGCGCCGGGTCGTAGCCCGGTCCCTGGTCGTCGGCTGTTCCGGGTGCCGGGCCAGCAGGCTGCGCACCGCGTCGCGCAGCGCGCGCTGCTCCCCGTTCTGGTCGATCCCCGCGGTCGGCTCCATCACCCGGCACCGCCGCCGCTGCTGGCTCCGGCGGACGACCCCCGGCCCCCCCGCTTCGCTCCGCGCCGCCATCGCCGGTCACCGCGGCCAGCACCACGGCCCGGTGCTCGGCCTGGCTGCCCCAGGCGGGCACCAGCGCGCGCACCTTGGCCAGCCACAGGCTGAGGTCGTGTTCCTCGGTGTAGCCGATCGCCCCGTGCACCTGCAGCGCGGTGCGGGCCGCCCGGTACGCGGCGTCGGCGCAGGCGACCTTGGCCGCGGACACGTCCCGGCGGGCTCCGCTGCTGGCGCCGCAGCCGGCCGCGACCGCGACGGCGGCCGCGTCCAGCAGCGGCTGGGCGAACTCCAGCCCGATGGCCACGTCGGCCAGCTGATGCTTGACCGCCTGGAAGCTGCCGATCGGGCGGCCGAACTGGGCCCGCTGTGCGCATGCCGCACGCTGGTCTCCAGCAGCGCGCGGCCCGCGCCGAGCAGCTGGGCCGCGCTGGCCAGCGTGCCGAGCTGGACCGCCCGGTGCACCGCCCCGGCCGCCGCGTCCGGCGGCCAGCAGCTCGGTGCCGTGCACGCTCGGCCAGCCAGCGGGTGCCGTCCACCGACCGGTGCCGGGTGCCCGGGCCGGCCAGCCAGACCGAGCCGGCCGTCGGCCAGCAGCACCAGGCCGGCGGCGTCGGCGTCCGGCGCGTACGGCAGCAGGGGCGGCGTGGCCAGCGTGCCGAGCAGCTCGCCGGCCGCCAGCCCGGCCAGCCAGCCCGCGCACCGGTCCGCCAGCCCCGGCGGCCGCCAGCGGCCAGCCCGGCCAGCAGCTGCGGAACGGCCGCCAGGGACTCGGCCACCGGCCCGGGCAGCGGATGATGCCCCAGTTCCTGGCACGCGACGACCAGGTCGAGCGGGCTGGCCCCGAGCCCGCCGCAGCGTTCCGGCACAGCCAGCCCGGTGACGCCGAGCCCGGCCAGCTGCCGCCAGACCGCGCGGCCCGGGCGCGTGGTCCCCGGCCGCCCAGGCCCGCGCCGCGCCCGGCACGTCGCGCCGCGCAGAGCAGCTCGTGCAGGGCCGCGCCGAACTGCTCCTGCTCGGCCGACCGGCCCAGCCCGATTTCGTCGCGCGCACGGCCGGCTCGCTCACCGCGGCAGGCCGAGCAGCCGCTCGGCGATCACCGTGCGCTGGATCTCGTTGGTGCCCGCGTAGATCGTCCCGGCCAGGGCGAACAGGTAGCCGTCCAGCCAGCGGCCGTCCTCGCCGGGCAGGTCACGCAGTTCCGCCTCGGGGCCGAGCAGGTCCAGCGCGGTCTCGTGCAGCGCCACGTCGAGTTCGGACCAGAACACCTTGCCCAGGCTCGACTCGGCGCCCAGCGCGGCCGCCCGCGGCCAGCCGCCGGGCCACGCCGAGGGTGTGCAGCTGGTAGGCCCGGGCGCCGATCCAGGCATCGGCGACCCGGTCGCGCAGCGCGGTATCGGCCGGGTCCGCGGCCCGCTGCCACAGCCCGATCAGCCGGTCGGCCGCGGCGCAGAACCGGCCCGGGCTGCGCAGCGACAGGCCGCGCTCATGGCTGGCCGTGCTCATCGCGATCCGCCAGCCCTCACCCGGCGCGCCGATCACGTCGGCGTCCGGCACGAACACGTCGTCGAGGAAGATCTCGGCGAACCCGGTGCTCGCCGCCGAGCTGGCGGATCGGCCGTACCGTCACCCCGTCCGCGCGCAGGTCGAACATCAGGTAGGTCAGGCCCGCGATGCCGCTGCGAACCGGGTTCACTGCGGAACAGGCCGAACGCGCGGTCGGCGAACGCCGCCCGGGTGCTCCACGTCTTGCTGCCGGACAGCCGCCAGCCCCGTCCGGCCGACCCGCGTCCGCGCGGGCCCGGATCGCGGCCAGGTCGCTGCCCGCCTCCGGCTCGGACCAGGCCTGCGCCCAGACGTCGTCGGCCCGGGCCATCCGGGGCAGCAAGCCGGTCCCGCTGCTCGGCCGTGCCGTGCGCGAACAGCGTCGGCGCGAGCAGGAACAGGCCGTTCTGGCCGACCCGGACCGGGCCGCCCGCCGCGTGGTACTCCTCCTCGAACACCAGCCAGTCCAGCAGCGGACAGATCCCGGCCGCCGTACTCGGCGGGCCAGGACACGACGGCCAGCCGGGCGTCGGCCAGCTCCCGCTCCCATCCCGGTGCCGGTCGAACCCCTCGGCGGTGTCCACCGACGGCAGCGGCGTGGCGGGCACGTGCGCCCGCAGCCAGTCCCGCACCTCGGCCCGGAAGCCCGCCTGGTCATTCGCGCCGGCCTGCTTCATGCTCCGGGCGTCCTGGCCGGCCAGCGAGTCGCCCGCCGTCTCCGCGTTGTGCGCGTGCGCCAGATGGTGCAGGCCGAACACGCTGTCCATGCCCGCCCGCATGCCCATCTGGTCCTCGCACTGGTTCACCGCCCGCTTGGCCAGCATCAGGCCAAACGCCGGCATGGTGGCGATCTGCCCGGCCAGCGCGAAGGTGACCGGGGCCAGATCGGCGCGCGGCACCACCCGGTTCACCATGCCGACCTGATACGCGCGGTCCGCGCCGAACCGCTCCCCGGTGAACAGCACCTCCTTGGCGAACCGCGGGCCGAGCAGCCACGGGTGCGCGAAGTACTCCACGCCGGGGATGCCCATCCGGACCACCGGGTCGGCGAAGAAACCGTCGTCGGCCGCGATGATCAGGTCACAGCACCAGGCCAGCATCAGCCCGCCGGCGATGCACGCGCCCTGCACCATCGCGATGGTCGGCTTGGGCATCTCCCGCCAGCGGCGGCACATGCCCAGGTAGACCTCCATCTCCCGGGCGTACCTGGCGTCCGCGCCGGCCTTGCCGACGTGATCCCACCAGAGCACCGCGCGCCGGTCGAAGCGACTGGTCCACGTCCCGGCCCGGGGTGCCGATGTCGTGCCCGGCGCTGAAGTGGTCGCCCGCGCCGGCCAGCACGATGACTGTGACTTCGTCGTCGTTCACCGCCCGGCTGAACGCCGCGTCCAGCGCATAGGTCATCGCGGAGTTCTGCGCGTTCCGGTAGCGCGGCCGGTTCAGGGTGATGACGGCCGCGGCCCGCCGCTGGTAGGCCGACCGGCTCGCGGTCTCTCCGCTGGCATCCGGCGTCAGGTTCGGTCATCCGGCTTCCTTCCTGAGCAACCGCTTGAGCGTCTTGCCCGACGGCGTTCCGCGGCAGGCCGAGCGGAACTCGACCTGCCTGGGCACCTTGTAGTTGGCCAGCCGCTGCCGGCAGAACGCCAGCACCTGGTACTCGTCGAGCACGTAGCCGGGCCGGGTGACCACGAACGCCTTGCCCACCTCGCCCAGCCGCGGGTCGGGCACCCCGATCACCGCCGACTCGGCCACCGCCGTCCAGCCGGGCCAGCGCCTGCTCCACCTCGGCCGGGTACACGTTGAACCCGCCGCAGATGTACATGTCCTTGAGCCGGTCGGTGATGGTGAGGTAGCCGGCCTCGTCGAGACGGCCGATGTCGCCGGTGTGCAGCCAGCCGCCGGAGTCGATGGCGGCCTCGGGTCGCGGCCGGGTCATCCAGGTAACCGAGCCATCAGGTTCGGCCCGCGGAGCAGGATCTCGCCCGGCTCGCCCGGCGCCGGCCGCCGCTGCCCGTCCGGCCCGGCCACCCGCATCTCGAAGCCGGCCGTGGCCCGGCCCGAGGTGCGGGCCACCGTCTCCGGGTCGTCCCCCGGGCGGCACATGGTGGCCACCACCGCCTCGGTCAGCCCGTAGGCGGTGAGCACGGTGCCGAAGCTCAGCTCCCGGCGCATCCGCTCGACCAGCGCGACCGGCACGATGGCCGCGCCGGTCACCGCGAGCCGCAGGCTGGACAGGTCGCGGCGGTCCCGGTCCGGGTGGTCGAGGATCGCTGGTATAGAGGTGGGCGCGCCGGGCAGCACGGTGATCCGCTCCGCCTCGATCAGCCGCATGGCCTTCCGCGGCGTCGAACACCGGCTGCGGCACGATGGCCGCCCCGGTGAGCAGGCAGGCCAGGATGCCCGCCTTGTAGCCGAAGCTGTGGAAGAACGGGTTGATCACCAGGTAGCGGTCCGCGCTGCTCAGCCCGCCGCAGTCGGCCCAGGCCGCCGCCACGCCGAGCGCCTGGCGGTGGCCGCTCATCGCGCCCTTGCTCTGCCCGGTGGTACCCGAGGTGAACAGGATGTCGCTGATGTCCTCTGGGCGCACGGCCGCGGCCCGTGCGACCGCGCCCGTCACCGGAACCTCGGCAGCCCGCTGCAGGAACCCAGCCCAGTCCATCGCCTCAGCCCGCACGGCGGCCTGCTGGTCCGGGGGGACGACCCCCGCTCTGCTCCCCGGGACTACCCCCGGAGCCCCCGGCCCCCGATCGTCGCTGCGCGCCGAGGCCGGCCGCCCGGCCCGCCCTGGACGGCGGGTTCCACCGGCACCCGCACCACGAGTTCCAGCCGGTCCAGCACTGGCCCGGTACTGGCGTTAGGCATGCTGAGGGTTTCGCGGACCGCGGCCCGCAACTCGGCGAGCCGGTCGGTGCCGAGGAAGCAGCCCGCTACGAACAGCACCCGGGCCCGGCTGCGGCTGATCACGTCGAGCGCCTCGTGGCCGGTGAACCGGGTGCTGACCGGGACCAGCGTGGCACCCGCGGCGAGCGCGCCGAGCGCGGCCAGCACCCAGTGGTGGGTGTTCGGCGACCACACGGCGACCCGGTCGCCGGGACCGATCCCGGCGCCGATCAGCGCCCGGCTGACCTCGGTGGCCTGCTCGTGCACGTCGAGCCAGCTGAGCCGCGGGCCGCCCGGTTCGGCCAGCGCGGGCCCGTCCGAAGTCCCGGGCCGCCCGGGCCAGCGCCGCCGGGATGGTCAGCTCCACCGCACGCTCCTCCAGCAAGCAAGTGCTTGGTAGGCTGAGCCTACCGTGGGCACAGCCGATGGCCAACCGCCTGGGCCAAGGGAGCCGCCGGTGCAGGTCAACTCCGCGGACGAGGAGTTCCGGCGCACCGTGGCGGGGTGGCTGGCGGACAACCTGGCCGGCCGGTTCGCCGGGCTGCGCGGCGCGGGCGGCCCGGGCCGGGAGCACGAGGCGCACGCCGAGCGGGTGGCCTGGAACCGGCACCTGGCCGCGGCGGGCTGGACCTGCCTGGGCTGGCCGGCCGGGCACGGCGGGCACGGCGCCACGCTGGCCCAGCAGGTGATCTTCCACGAGGAGTACGCCCGGGCCGGGGCCCCGGCCCGGGTCGGCTACCTGGGGGAGGAACTGCTCGGGCCGACCCTGATCATGTTCGGCACGCCGGAGCAGCAGCAGCGGTTCCTGCCGCCGATCCGTGCGGTGACTGAGCTGTGGTGCCAGGGCTACTCGGAGCCCGGCGCGGGCTCCGACCTGGCTTCGGTGACGACCCGTGCCGCTTTGGACGGGGAGCAGTGGGTGATCACCGGGCAGAAGGTGTGGACCTCGCTGGCCGCCGACGCCGACTGGTGCTTCGTGCTGGCCCGTACCGAGCCTGGCTCGCGGCGCAGCGCCGGGCTGTCCTACCTGCTCGTGCCGATGCGCCAGCCCGGGGTCACGGTCCGCCCGATCCGGCAGCTCACCGGGACGTCCGAGTTCAACGAGGTGTTCTTCGACCGGGCGCGGACCGATCGCGGCAACGTGGTCGGTGCGGTCGGTGACGGCTGGCGGGTGGCCAAGGCCACACTGGCCATCGAGCGCGGCGTGGCCACGCTCGGCCAGCAGGTCGGCTTCCGCCGCGAGCTGGACCGGCTGCTGGAGCTGGCCCGGGCGGGCCGGCCCGCCGCGATCCGCTGCTCCGGGACAAGCTGGCCCGGGCCTGGATCGGCCTGGAGGTGATGCGCGCGCACGCGGTGCGCACGCTGGCGTGCGCCCGCCGCGGATTCCGCTGCCGCGGCGTCTGTGCTCAAGCTGCTCTGGTCCCGCTGGCACCAGGAGCTGGGCGAGCTGGCCATGGACGTGCTCGGCGCGCCATCCCTGCTGGCCCGCGGCGCGCCGTACGACCTGGACGACTGGCAGCGGCTGTTCCTGTTCAGCCGGGCCGACACCATCTACGGCGGGTCCACCGAGATCCAGCGCAACATCATCGCCGAGCAGGCGCTCGGCCTGCCCCGGCAGGCCCGCGGGTGAGCGCGCCGCCGGGGCCGGCCTGCCCCGTCCCGCCGCCCGGGCGGGACCTGCTGGCCGGCAAGGTCGTCGTGATCACCGCGGCCGCGGGTACCGGCATCGGCTCGGCGGTGGCCCGGCGCTGCCTGGACGAGGGCGCCCAGGTGGCGCTCAGCGACCAGCACGAGCGGCGGCTGGCCGGCAGCTGCGCCGAACTCAGCCAGGCGCACGGCGACCGGGTCTGGTCGCACCCGTGCGATGTCACCGCCGCTGACGGCCCGGACGAGCTGGTGGCCGCGGCGGTACGGCGGTTCGGCCGGATCGACGTGTTCATCAACAATGCCGGGCTGGGTGGTACCGCCTCGGTGCTGGAGATGACCGACGAAGACTGGTCCCGGGTGCTGGACGTCACGCTGACCGGCACGTTCCGCGGCACCCGGGCCGCGCTGCGCCAGCTGGTGGCGCAGGGCCACGGCGGTTCGGTGGTGAACAACAGTTCCGTGCTCGGCTGGCGGGCCCAGCCCGGGCAGGCGCATTACGCGGCGGCTAAAGCCGGTGTGATGGCGCTGACCCGGTGCGCGGCGCTGGACGTGGCCCAGTACGGCATCCGGGTCAACGCGGTCGCGCCCAGCCTGGCCAGCCACCCGTTCCTGGCCAGGGTGACCAGCGAGGAACTGCTGGCCGAGCTGGCCAGCCGGGAAGCGTTCGGCCGGGCCGCGCAGCCCTGGGAGGTGGCCACCGTGATCGCGTTCCTGGCCAGTGATTACGCGTCCTACCTGACCGGCGAGGTGATCTCGGTCAGCAGCCAGCACCCCTGACCCTCGGCGGCCAGCATCGCTGACCCGGCGATCTGGAAAACGAGAACACGTTCTAGTAGCTTTTACGGCATGAAGAGCAAGGCTGCGGTGCTGTGGGGTCTGCACGAGAAGTGGCAGATCGAAGAAGTGGAACTCGACCCGCCCAAGGAGAACGAGGTCCTGGTCAAGCTCACCGCGAGCGGCCTGTGCCACTCCGATGAGCACCTGGTCACTGGGGACATCCCGATGCCGTTCCCGGTGGTCGGCGGTCATGAAGGGGCTGGCCAGGTCGTCCAGGCCGGGGCGGAGGTCAAGCACGTCGCCGAAGGGGACTCGGTCGTGCTGAGCTTCCTGCCCGCGTGCGGCCGCTGCTCATACTGCGCCCGGGGCATGCAGAACCTGTGCGATCTCGGCGCGTTCCTGATCAACGGGCCGCAACTGGACGGCACCTACCGGTTCCACGCCCGCGGTCAGGGTGTCGGCCAGATGTGCCTGCTCGGCACGTTCTCCGAGTACACGGTCGTGCCCGCCCAGTCCGTGGTGAAGGTGGACGACGGCACGGCGCTGGACAAGGCCGCGCTGGTCGGCTGCGGCGTGCCGACCGGCTACGGCAGCGCGGTGCGCACCGCCGAGGTCAAGGCGGGTGACACGGTCGTGGTCATGGGCATCGGCGGCATCGGCATCAACGCCGTGCAGGGCGCCCGGATCGCCGGTGCGCGGAACATCATCGCGATCGACCCGGTGGAGTTCAAGCGCGAGAAGGCGAAGGAACTCGGCGCCACGCACACCGCGGAGAACGTCGCGGAAGCGGGCCCGATCGTCGGGCTGCTGACCCGCGGCCAGATGGCCGATGCGTTCATCATCACCACCGACACCGCCGAGGGCGACTACATCGGCCCCGCGCTGGACATGGTGGCCAAGCGCGGGAAGGTCGTCGTCACCGCGGTCGGCCACCCGGCCGACATGCAGATGAGCGGCAACCTGTTCCTGCTCACCATGATGGAGAAGCAGATCCGCGGCTCGCTCTACGGTTCGTCCAACGCCCAGCACGACATCCCGCGGATGCTGGAGCTGTACAACCAGGGCCTGCTCAAGCTCGACGAGCTGATCACCCGGGAGTACGCCCTGGAGGATGTCAACCAGGGTTATGAGGACATGCGCAACGGCCGCAACATCCGCGGCCTGATCCGCTACTGATGGCTGAGCCCGGGCCGGAGCCCGCGGCGGCCGGGACGGTCAGCTGGGCCGCCCCGGACGGCGAGCACCCCGCTCGCCGGGCCGGGCAGCGGTCCATGGCCGCGGTCGCCGCCGGGCGCCGGGCCGACTGGCTGAGCCTGTTCGCGCCGGACGCGCTGATCGAAGATCCCGTCGGCCCGTCGATGATCGACCCGGAAGGGCAGGGGCACCGCGGGGCCGACGGGATCGCGAAGTTCTGGGACGAGCCAGGTCAGCTCGGTGCGCCGGTACGACTTCCGGGTCAGCGATTCCTTTGCCAACGGGCCGTGCTGTGCCAACATCCTCAGCCTGACCATGACGCTCGGCGCCGGCCACCGCATGACGGTGGACTGCGTGGTCATCTACACCGTGGACGGCGCCGGGCTGATCACCTCGATCCGCGCGCACTGGGAGCCGGACCGGGCGCTGGCCACGTTCACCACGAGGTCATGCTCGCCGTCGAGCGCGGATCCGGCGTGACCAACGGCTGTTAAGGCTTGCGCGCGACACCACCCCACATGGTGGCCGGGGTGGCGGTGTCCGCCGGTGCGTCGGGCCGCCACTCGGGGATCCGGACCACCCCAGGGTGGACCAGTTCCAGGCCGTCGAAGAATCGGTCCACCTCGGCGTGGTTGCGCAGGTCGACCCGCTGTGACATGAGCCGGTTGAGCCGCTTGGCCATCTCGATCATCTTGTCCGCGTCGATGTCGTTGGCCGGGTGGGACAGCACCAGGTAGCTACCGCCCGGTACCGCGTCGAGCAGTTCGGTGACGATGCCGTGCACCCCTTCGTCGTCCCGGATGAACTGCAGCACCGCCATCAGCACGATGCCGACCGGCTGGCTGAAGTCCAGCGTCCGGGCGGCCGCGGTGAGGATCGCGGCCGGGTCACGCAGGTCGGCCTGCAGGTAGTCGGTCGCGCCCTCCGGTGAACTGGTCAGCAGCGACCGGGCATAGTCCAGCACGAGCGGGTCGTGGTCGGCGTACACCACCCGGGTCTCCGGCGCGATGGCCTGGGCGGCCTCGTGCGTGTTGTCCGGGGCCGGGATGCCGGTGCCGATGTCGAGGAACTGGCGGATGCCCGCGTCCCGGGTCAGCCAGCGCACCGTCCGGGCCAGGAAGGCCCGGTTGGCCCGGACCGACAGCGGCAGGTCCGGATAGGCCGCCATGGCCTGCTCGGCGGCCTCGCGGTCGGCCGGGTAATTGGCCGTCCCGCCCAGCCAGTAGTTGTATACCCGGGCCACGTGCGCCACGTTGGTGTCGAAGGCCGGCGGCTCCTGGTCGGTGGCATGGTCTAACGATTCTCCGGTCATTCCAGCTTCCTCCTGACGGTTTACCGGGTCTGGCGGCTTCTGGCCGACGCCGACCAGGTTGCCGTACCGGTGCGGATCATCCGGTACCTCGGCCGGCGAGTCCGGCCGCCACTGCGGGATGAACACCAGCCCGGGATCCAGCAGATCGAAGCCGTCGAAGTAGCGCAGGATCGCGGCCCGGGACCGGACGTGCAACTGGGTGGCGACGCCACGGTTGTACACGCTGCGCACCGCCCTGGCCACCTCGGGCGTGCCGTCGTCGGTGCCGTGCGACAGCACGAGGTAGCTGCCCGGGGCCAGCGTGTCCCGCAGCGTGCGCACGATCTGCCACGGGTCCTCTTCGTCGGAGATGAAATGCAGGATGGCGACCAGCAGCAGGCCGGCCTGGCTGAAGTCGATCAGCCGCTGGGTCTCCGGATGGCCCAGGATGGCCGCCGGGTCGCGCAGGTCCGCCTCGATGACCGCGGCGTCGTCCTGGCCCGCCAGGATGGCCTTGCTGTGCGCGATGGCCACCGAGTCGATGTCCGCGTACACCACCCGGGCGCCGGGGCTGGCCCGCTGGGCCACCTCATGGGTGTTCTGCTGGGTGGGGATACCCGACCCGATGTCCAGGAACTGGCGGACGCCCTGCGCGGCCAGGTACCGGACCGCCCGGCCCAGGAAGGCCCGGTTGGCCCGGCCGATCAGCGGGGCGTTCGGCGACACCGCCGCGATGGCCCGGGCCACGTCCTGGTCGGCCAGGAAGTTATGCCGGCCGCCCAGCCAGTAGTCGTACACCCGGGCGACGTTCGCCCGCTTGGTGTCCACGCCCGGCACCGGCTCGACCGGGCCGCCCGGCTCACCGGTCATCGCGGCGCCTGCTTCCGGGCCACGCCGCCGAGCAGCCAGACCTTGCCCGGGTCGGCCGGGTCATCCGGGCTGGGCCGCCATTGGTGCACCGGGACCAGGCCCGGGTCCACCAGGTCGAGCCCGGCGAAGAAGGCGAGGATGCCGGTGCGCGGCCGGGGCACCGCGGTGTAGGCCCCGGCCGGGTACCGGGCTGCTCCCGCGGCCGCCGCCACCGGGTCGGGGTCGCTGCACCCGTGCGACAGCACGAGATAGCTGCCCGGCGCGGCCGCGCTGCTGAACGCGGCCACCGCCTGCTGGGCGTCCGGGTCCGGGACGAAATGCAGCACGGCGACGAACAAGATGGCCAGCGGCTGGGTTAAGTCGACCAGCCGGCGCGTGTCCGGGTGGGCCAGGATGGTGGCCGGATCACGCAGGTCCGACTGGATGACGGCGGTGCTGGCCCCGGCGGTCAGCGCCTTCGAGTGAGCCAGCACCGACGGGTCGTTGTCCACGTAGACGACCCTGGTGCCCGGCGCGATGGCCTGGGCGACCTGGTGCACGTTGCCGTTGGTCGGCAGCCCGGCGCCGAGGTCGAGGAACTGCCGGATGCCCGCCTCGGCCGCCAGGAACCGTACCGTGCGGCCCAGGAACGCGCGGTTGGCCCGGGCCACCTGGGCGATCTCGGGGGACAGCTCGGCCACCGGCGGGCTGCGGCCCGGTCGGCGGCGAAGTTGTCCTGCCCGCCGAGCAGGTAGTCATAGATCCGCGCCGCGGTCGGGACCGCCGGGTCGATCCCCGCGGGCACCTGGTCCTCCGGCATGGGCAATCCCCTCACGAGTCAGCAGTACGGGGGCTGGTTGGTCAGTGCGGTGGCGACTCGCATGAAACTCCGAGCAGCCGGTACAGATCTGGCAGCTGCCCGCTGACCTCGACAGTCCTGGCGTCGCGGGCGCTGACTCGCGGGATGCCCAGCAGCTGGGCCGCCACCGACGCGGATTGCCAGCGCACCGCCAGGGTGGCGGGCTGCCCGTCGTGCTCGGCTGGCCGGACGGTGCGCGGCCCGCGGCCACCCCCGCCTCGATGGCGGCGCGGCCTCGGGTACTGGCCGCAGTTCGGCGGCGAAGCGGTCCACCGCCCGCTTCACCGCGACGGTGCTCACCGACCGGTCCCAGGCGGCCATGCCGCGCCCGTGGCGCGAACAGCCGCTCGAATACCCCGCCGACCCCGCCGGCCCCCTGCCACGTGGTGGCGATCCGCACCTGGCAGGCGCTGCCCTCCGGGGTCACCGTCCAGGTGGTCACGGAGGTGGACCCGGTGTCGGATTCGGTGAGCACCCGGCCGGGCTCGGGCTCCGCGACCTGGATCCGGAACTGGCGGGTGCGCCCGCCCGCGGTGAGCTTGAACCGGGCGATCGTGCCCGCGCCGACGCCGCCCGACTCGACCTGGAAATCGGAGAACGCGGGCGGCAGGAAGTTCGGGTGATGCTCGCGATGGTCCGCGATGTAGCCGTAGACCTCGGGCGCGGGAGCGCCTACCGTCCGCTCCGCGGAAACGGAAATCGGTGCCATAACTGCCTGTCTACCACGGACGGCCGGGCGGTTCCCGGCTCTACACTTTCCGGGCATGGACCTCAAGGACGCGACGCTGATGCTGCTGGCCGAATCGGACGCACATCCGGCCCTGGCCGGGGCCGCGCAGTCCGCCTACGCTGCCCTGGCCAGCGGGCAGCAGGTGCCTTACCAGACGCTGAGCGAGCTGCTCGGCGAGGCCAGCGGTAAGGGCGTCCTGCGGGACCTGCGGCACAGGTACAGCGCGACCGCGTTCGAGGCCATCGTGTTCCCGATCTGCCGGGAGATCGACCGGCAGAAGCCGGTCCCGCCGCGCCGCCGGGCAGCGGGCCCAGACCCGCTCACCGACCCCGGCTGGCGACCAGACTATCAGGCGGTGAGTTGTGCCCCGCCGGTGGGGCCAAAGTCACCGCGCTGAGCGGAAGCGCGGCTCAGCCGATCATGTCGAAGACGCCGAGCACCTTGTGCGGGCGGATCCGGACCACCAGTTCGCCCGGCACCCCGTTGCGCTGGCCGAACTCCTCGGCCCGCTCCGGTCCTATGTACCGGGCCGCGATCGCGGTCGCGGTGCGGACCAGCTCGGTCAGGTCTTCGGACAGCTCGGCCACGCCCTGCACCTGGATGAAGGCGTACGGCGGCTGCTCAAGGTCCACGCAGATCGCGGTGCGCGGGTCGCGGGCCAGCGCCTTGCCCTTGGCCGTGTCCTTGCCGGTGTTGAACACCACGATCGTCGCCCTCCAGGATGAACCAGACCGGGATGACCAGCGGCTGCCCGCTGGCCGACGTGAAGCTGAGCTTTCCGGTCCGGGTGCCCTCGGTGAGGAATGTACGTACCTGGGGGTCGGAGAAGTGACAGCACCCGGTCAGTCTAGGGACGGCTGGGCGCGGGCCGCGGCGGCGGCTCAGATCGGGTCCCAGGGCACGGACTCGTAGATCTCGCCGACCGATTTCGACAACGCGGCCGAGCCGGGCAGCTCCACCTGGCCGATCCGGCCGACCGGCGCGACGCCGTGCGAGTTCGTGACGATCGCCGCGTGCAGCGATGGCAGGTCAGCGAGCCGGACCGGCGCGCGCCGGGTAGGCAGGCCAGCGTCGGCCAGCCGAGGTTCCACCAGCTGCCAGGTGATGCCGGCCAGGCAGGGCGCGTCTGGCCAGGTCGAGCATGCTGCCGTCGGAGAATGCGATATTCGTGATCGCGCCCTCGGCGATGATGCCGTCCGGCCCGGTGAGCAGCGCGTCGTCGAAGCCCGCGCGCTTCGCGGCCCGGCCGTAGTAAGCCTGGCCCACGTCCCCGATGTGCTTGATGTGCGGCGACCGGGCGCTGGTAGGGGACCGGCATCAGCCGCTGCGGGTCCGCGGCCAGGTGCGCGGGCGGCCGGACGGTGACCATGATGGCCGGGGCCGGGTCGGGCTCCGGCCAGTAGACGATGACCCGCACCGACGCGTCGCCGGGTGTCGCCGAGCGCGTGCCGGATGTGCGCCCGGACCTGGTCGCCGTCCAGGCCGCGGCCGAACAGTTCCCGGGTGGCGGCGTCCAGCCGGGCCAGGTGCAGCTCCAGGCCGCGGGTCCGCGCCGGCCGGACCTGCATGGCGGTGAAGTGCCCGTACGGCCCGAGCACGAAGTCCTGCAACTGCCCGGCGGTCGCGGCGCTCCCGTTGACTTCGACGCTGGATCGGGGTACCTGGCACCGTCCTACGGTAACCGCAGTCTGGTCAGACCCGCTCGATGATCGTCGCGGTGGACATGGCCCCGCCCGCGCACATGGTGACCAGCGCGGTACTGGCGTTACGTCGCTCGAGTTCGTGCAGTGCGCTGGTGATGAGCCGGGCGCCGGTGCTGCCGACCGGGTGGCCGAGCGCGATCGCGCCGCCGTTGACGTTCACCCGCTCCGGGTCGGGCCGGTGCACCTGCTGCCAGGACAGCACGATCGAGGCGAACGCCTCGTTGACCTCGAACAGGTCGATGTCGCCGACCGTCATCCCGGCGCTGGCCAGCACCCGCTCGGTGGCCGCCACCGGCCCGTCCAGGTGGTAGTACGGCTCCGCGCCGATCAGGCACTGGGCCAGGATGCGGGCCCGTGGCCGCAGGCCCAGTTCGCGGGCCCGGCTCTCGTCCAGCAGCAGCACCGCGGCGGCGCCGTCGGAGATCTGCGACGAGGTGCCCGCGGTGTGCAGGCCGCCGTCCAGCACCGGGCGCAGCCGGGCCAGCGCCCGCCGCGCTGGTCTCCCGGAGGCCCTGATCCCGGTCCACCACCTGGGTCTCCCCGGTCGGCTTGCCCGCGCCGTCCAGCACCGGCGCCTTGACCGGCAGGATCTCCCGGTCGAACCAGCCCTGGGCCCAGGCGCGCTGCGGCCAGCGTCTGCGAGCGCAGCCCGAACTCGTCCAGGTCCGCACGGGTCAGCCCGCGCCGCCCAGCGATCCGCTCCGCGGCGACGAACTGGTTCGGCAGGTCGATGTCCCAGGACGCGGGCCGGGGCGTGCCCACGTCGGTGCCCCGGTTGGCGCCCAGCGGCACCCGGCTCATCGCCTCCACCCCGCAGGCCAGCCCGGCCGTGATGGCGCCCGCCGCGATCAGGCCGGCCACCACATGCACCGCCTGCTGGGCCGAGCCGCACTGGGCGTCCAGGGTCAGGCAGCCGGTCTGGTACGGCAGCCCGGCGTGCAGCCAGGCGGTCCGGGTCACGTTGCTGGACTGCTCGCCGGCCTGCGTCACGCACCCGCCGGCCACCTGCTCGACGTCGGCCGGCGCCAGGCCCGCCCGGTCCAGCAGGCCGGCCTGCGCCGCGCCGAGCAGTTCGGCCGGGTGCAGCCCGGCCAGCACCCCGCCCCGCTTGCCGATCGGGGTGCGCGCCGCAGCTACGATCACCGGATTACCCACGGCGTTCCTCCCGGAAGCTTGATCACTGGTAGAACGTGTTCCTAACCGGGTGCCTGCGGCTGTTCACGTCTCCAGGGCTGCGTGGTTGAATCCAACTAGAACACGTTATAGCGGAGGCAGCAATGGCCGAGCCCAGCATCCCGCCAGGTTTCGACTTCACTGACCCTGACCTGTACGTGCACCGGGTGCCCAGCGGACGAGCTGGCCGAGCTGCGCCGCACCGCCCCGGTCTGGTGGAACGCCCAGCCGCGCGGCGCGTCCGGCTTCGACGACGAGGGCTACTGGGTGGTCACCAGGCACGCGGACGTGCTCGAGGTGTCCCGGACCAGCGACGTCTACTCCAGCCAGCGCAACACCGCGATCATCCGGCACGGCCAGCCGGTCACCGACGAGGCGCTGGCCATGCAGCAGCTCATCCTGCTCAATATCGACCCGCCGCAGCACACCAAGCTGCGCGGCATCGTGTCCCGCGGCTTCACGCCGCGCGCGATCCGCAACCTCCGCGAGGCGCTGACCGCCCGGGCCGAGGCGATCGTGCATAACGCCCGTACCGACGGTTCGGGTGACTTCGTCACCGACGTGGCCTGCGAGCTGCCGCTGCAGGCCATCGCCGAGCTGCTCGGCATCCCGCAGGAGGACCGGCGCAAGGTCTTCAACTGGTCGAACGAGATGGTCGGCTACGACGACCCGGAGTTCGACGGGGACCCGCAGGCGGCCGCGGCCGAACTGGTCGGCTACAGCATGGCCATGGCCGAGGAGCGCCGCGGCTGCCCGCGGGACGACATCGTCACCAAGCTGGTGCACGCGGAGGTGGACGGCGGTCAGCTGTCGCCCGACGAGTTCGGCTTCTTCATGATCCTGCTCTCGGTGGCGGGCAACGAGACGACCCGGAACGCGATATCCCACGGGATGCTGGCCTTCCTGGACCATCCGGAGCAGTGGGAGCTGTACAAGGACCAGCGGCCGGAGACGGCGGGGGACGAGATCGTCCGCTGGGCTACCCCGGTGACGGTGTTCCAGCGCACCGCGCTGGCCGACACGGTGCTGGGCGGCCAGCCGATCAAGGCGGGACAGCGGGTCGGCCTGTTCTACCGGTCGGCCAACTTCGACGAGGACGTCTTCGATGCGCCGGAGCGAGTTCGACATCCTGCGCAGCCCCAACCCGCACCTCGGCTTCGGCGGCACCGGCACGCACTACTGCATCGGCGTGAACCTGGCCAAGCTGGAGATCGAGCTGATCTTCAACGCGATCGCCGACGGCATGCCGGACATCAGCAAGGCCGGTGAGCCGGAGCGGCTCCGGTCCGGCTGGCTGAACGGCATCAAGCGGCTGCCGGTCGCCTACGCGTAATGTGCTGTTGATGCCCACGCCGAACATCCCGCCCGGATTCGACTTCACCGATCCCGATCTGTGCCTGCAGCGGCTCCCGGTCCAGGAACTGGCCGAGCTGCGCCGGGCCGCCCCGGTCTGGTGGAGCCAGCAGCCCCGGGGCACCGGCGGGTTCGACGACGACGGGTACTGGGTGGTCACCCGGCACGCGGACGTGCTGCACGTGTCCCATCACAGCGACATCTATTCGAGCGAGGCGAAGACCGCGCTCATCCGCTATGCGCTGCCGGTCACCGAGGAATCCCTGCAGCTGTCCCGGCTCATCCTGCTCAACCGCGATCCGCCCGGGCACACCAAGCTGCGCGGGATCGTCTCCCGGGGCTTCACGCCGCGGGCCATCGGCAGCCTGCGGCAGGCGCTCACCGACCGGGCCCGGCGGATCGTGGCCGCCGCGGTGACCGACGGCACCGGTGACTTCGTCACCGACGTGGCCTGCGAGCTGCCGCTGCAGGCCATCGCCGAGCTGCTCGGGGTGCCGCAGCAGGACCGCCGCAAGATCTTCGACTGGACCAATCAGATGGTCGGCTCGGACGACCCGGAGTACCAGACGGAGACCATGACCGCCGGGGCCGAGCTGGTCGGCTACAGCCTGCAGCTGGCCGAGCAGCGCCGGGCCTGCCCACGCGAGGACATCGTCAGCACGCTGGTGCAGGCGGATGGACGGGGAGGCGCTGACCCCGGACGAGTTCGGTTACTTCATGATCCTGCTGGCCGTGGCGGGCAACGAGACGACCCGGAACGCGATCTCCCACGGCATGCTGGCCTTCCTGGACCATCCGGAGCAGTGGGCGCTGTACAAGGACCAGCGGCCGGCCACCGCGGTGGACGAGATCGTCCGCTGGGCCACCCCGGTGACGGTGTTCCAGCGCACCGCGCTGGCCGACACGGTGCTGGGCGGCCAGCAGATCAAGGCGGGCCAGCGGGTCGGCCTGTTCTACCGGTCGGCCAACTTCGACGAGGCGGTCTTCGATGCGCCGGAGGAGTTCAACGTCCTGCGCAGCCCCAACCCGCATCTCGGTTTCGGTGGCCTGGGTACGCACTACTGCCTGGGGGCCAACCTGGCCCGGCTGGAGATCGAGCTGATCTTCAACGCGATCGCCGATGTAATGCCGTCCATCACCAAGGCAGGAGAGGCAGAGCGGCTCCGGTCCGGCTGGCTCAACGGCATCAAGCGCCTCCCGGTCAGCTACCGCTGACCGGATCGCTGCCCGGGGTCAGCCGGCCGTGCTGGCCACCACCCACATGGAGAAGTACTGCGAGCCGCCGCCGTAGGCGTGGCCGAGCGCGGTCCGCGCGCCGTCCACCTGGTGCTCGCCGGCCTTGCCCATCACCTGCAGCGCCGACTCGGCGAAGCGGAGCAGGCCGGATGCGCCGATCGGGTTGGAGCTGAGCACCCCGCCGGACGGGTTCACCGGCAGCTTCCCGCCGATCTCGGTCTCCCCGGCCTCGGTCAGCCGCCAGCCCTGCCCGGGCTCGGCGAAGCCGAGGTTCTCCAGCCACATCGGCTCGAACCAGGAGAACGGCACGTAGATCTCGGCCGCGTCGATCTCCCGGGCCGGGTCGGTGATGCCCGGCCTGCCGCCACAGCGCGGCCGCGGCGTCCGCGCCCGCCTGCGGGTTGACGTGGTCCTTGCCGGAGAACATGGTCGGCTCGGTGCGCATCGAGGTGGCCCGGATCCAGGCCACCGGGTGACCCGCGGCCGTCGCGGTCCCGGGCCACGGCCGCGTCGCCGATGACCACGGCGCAGGCGCCGTCCGAGGACGGGCACGTCTCGTCGTAGCGGACCGGGTCCCACAGCATCGGCGAGGCCTGCACCTTCTCCAGCGTGATGTCCGCCTGCTGCAGGTGGGCATACGGGTTGCGGGCGCCGTTGCGCCGGTCCTTGACCGCGACCATCGCGCCGATGTGCCCGGGCGCGCCGCTGCGCCGGATGTAGGCTGCGGATGTGCGGCGCGAAGTAGCCGCCCGCGCCGGCCAGCACCGGCATGCTGAACGGGGGGGCGATGGACAGCGCCCACATGGCGTTGGATTCGGACTGCTTCTCGAACGCCACCGCGAGTACCCGGCGGTGCACGCCAGCCTCGACCAGGCTGGTAGCGACGATCCCGGTCGCGCCGCCGACCGAGCCCGGCCGTGTGCACCCGGAGCAGCGGCTTGCCCACCGCGCCGAGCGCGTCGGCCAGGTACAGCTCGGGCATCATCACGCCCTCGAACAGGTCGGGCGCCTTGCCGACCACCACCGCGTCGATGTCGGCCAGGGTGAGCCCCGCGGCCGCGACGGCCCGGTCCACCGCTTCCCGGCACAGCCCGGCGATGGACACATCCGCCCGCCGGGAACGGTGCCGGGTCTGGCCGACCCCGAGCACGGCGGCCTGCTGTTTCATGGCGCTGATGCCACCCCCTTGCCTCCATCACGCAGACGAGGTTCTGTTGCAGGGCCGGGCCGCTGGTGGCGTGGCCGAGTGCCCGGCCCGAGCGGCCAGCGATGATCTCGCCTGCCGCCATGCCGATCCGGGCCAGCCCGGCCGCGAACATCGGGTTGCCGCATAGCGCCCCGCCGGACGGGTTGATGCGCACTCCGTCGCCGAGGCCCAGTGCGCTGGCGCAGGATGAGCTCCTGGTGGGTGAACGGCGCGTGCAGTTCGGCCACCTCGAGCCCGGCGGCGCCGCCGCCTGGCCGCCGCGGCGGCCGACGGCGCCGTGGTCAGGTCACGGGCGCCCAGCGAGGCGGAGTCGATGCGGTGCTCGAACCCGGTGATCCAGGCGGGCCGCTCGCACAGCTCGCGGGCCCGGTCGGCCGGAGGCCAGGATCACCACCGCGGCGCCGTCGCCGACCGGCGCGCAGTCGTGTGCCCGCAGCGGGTCGGCGACGTAGGGCGCGGCCAGCAGGTCTTCCGCCGCGACGTCCCGGAGAGCTGCGCCTGCGGGTTCGCTGGCCGCCGCGGCCCGGCTGCGCGCGGCGACCTCGGCCATGTCCTTCTCGGTCCACTGGCCGGCCTCGATGCCCAGCCGGGCCTGCAGCGCGGCGATGCTGACCGAGTCCGGCCACAGCGGCGCGACCAGGTACGGGTCGAGCTGGAGGGCCAGCACCCGGCGCAGGTGGCCGGCCGAGGATTTGCCGAAGCCGTAGACCAGCGCGGTGTCTGCCTCGCCGGTGCAGGATCTTCAGCCAGGCCTCGTACAGCGCCCAGGCGCCGTCCATCTCGACGTGCGACTCCATGATCGGCGGGAATGCGCCGATCGCGTCCACCGCCGGGACAAAAGAGAACGCCCGGCCGGCAAGGTAGTCCGACGAGCCGGAGCACCAGAAGCCGATATCAGTCCTTGGCCAGCCCGGTGCTCGGCCAGCACCTCGGCGAAGATCGGCACCAGCATCTCCACGCCGTTGGTCGTGCCGTCGTCGTGCCGGACGCAGCGGCGACTGGGCGAAGCCGACGACGGCGACATCAGTCACGGTTCCTGTCCTTCACAGATGGTGGGCGTAGGACTCGTACGGTGCGTCCGGCTCGCCGGTGGGCCGGAAGTGGTCGATGTTCTCCGGAGTGGTGCCCCACTCCGGTCGCGCGGCTTCCAGACCGCCGCCACCCGCATCCCCATCCGCACCTCGTCCGGCGCGCAGCCCAGGATGAGGTGCTGGAACGCGATGTCGGCCCCGTCGAGCAGCACCGAGGCCGCGACGTACGGCGGCGACTACGCGCTGGCCCTGGTAGGGCACGTTGACTATGCAGAACGTGGTCACGATGCCGGTGTCGGGCAATTCCACCTCGTCGGCGGTGGGCACCCCGTCGGCCGGGCAGGCGCCGCGCGGCGGGATGTAGACCTTGCCGCAGGCCGGGCAGCGCTGCCCGAGCAGCCGGCCCTCGGCCAGCCCGCGCAGGTAGCGGCTCTCCCCGGCGGAGGCGGTGTGCTCGTAGCGCAGCCGCGATCGGCGTGGTGATCATGGTCGACCGGCCGCCCGCGGCCTGGGTCGGCGCCGGCGCTGTCCGCTGCATCGCCGGAGTCGCCGGGTTCGAAGCAGGCGATGTCGTGGATGTCGCCGACCGGGTGGCCGCCCAGCGTGGCGCGGACCCGCAGCCCGGTCTGCATGGCTCGCGGCCGACCCGGCGTCCACCGCGTGCAGCATGGCCGTGTCCGCGCCGTCCAGCCGGATCAGCGCCCAGCCGAACGGGTGCGCCAGCGGCTGCCCGTCCAGCGGTTCTGGCACCCAGGTCCAGCTGATGACGGTGCCCGCCGGGCCCACCTCGACCAGACTCGCCGGGCGGCTGCGCCGGTGGCCGGGTCATACTCGAACGGCGGGGCGTGCACCCGCCCGTCGGCCGCCCGCGCGCCGAGGATCCGCCGGCCGGCCAGCGCGGTCATGAACTGGCTGAGCACCGGCCCGAGCGAGCGGGTGTAGTCGAAGCCGATCTCCAGCGGGGCATGTAGCGGCGGACTCACGCAACAGAGTGAAACACGTTCCGGATGGGACGGGCAATAGAGGGCCGCGAGCCGGAGCGTGCCTGCCTTGTCCCCTCATAGAACCTGTTCTAGATTGACGCCATGGACAGCATCGGCCTGTGGGCCATCGCGGCCAGCTCCCCGGACCGGGCCGCGGTCATCGAGCCCGACGGCACCGTAGTCAGTTACGCCGAACTGGCCGCCGCGGCGGACCGCTATGGCCGCGGGCTGCGCACGCTCGGCCTGGCTACCGGCGACACGGTGGCCACGCTGCTGCCCAACAGCGCGACCGCGCTGGCCCTGTACTTCGCGGCCATCGAGACCGGCCTGTACGTGGTGCCGATCAACTGGCACCAGCTGTCCCCGGAGATCGCGTACATCCTGACCGACAGCGAGGCGGGCGCGTTCGTGGCTGCCGAGCGGTTCGGCGCGGTGGCCGCCGAGGCGGCCGACCTGGCCGGGATCAAGGCCCGGTTCGCGGTCGGCTCGATACCCGGCTTCGAGCCGCTCACCGCACTGGGCGACGACGGGCTGGCCGGCCGCCCGGAGCCGCGCACGCACGGCGCGCCGATGCTGTACACCTCCGGCACCTCAGGCCGCCCCAAGGGGGTGCGCCGCCCGCTGACCGGCCTCGACCCGGACGTGGCCACCGGGGCCCAGTCCACCTGGTTCTTCGGCCTGTTCGGCCTGGCACCATACGACGATCACGTGCACCTGTGCGGGTCGCCGCTGTACCACACCGCGGTGCTCAACTTCGCCGCGATCTCGATCCAGCTCGGCCACACCGTGGTGCTGGTGGACCGCTGGGATCCGGAGCAGGCACTGGCCCACATCGAGCGGTACCGGGTGACGCATACGCACACGGTGCCCACCCAGTTCCGCCGGATGCTGGCACTGCCCGACGAGGTGCGCGCCCGGTACGACACCAGCTCGCTGCGCGCGGTGATCCACAGCGCGGCGCCCTGCCCGGCCGAGATCAAGCGCCGCATGATCGACTGGCTGGGCCCGGTCATCGTCGAGTACTACGCGGCCACCGAGGGCGGCGGCACGCTGATCACCTCCGCGGAATGGCTGCGCAAGCCGGGCTCGGTCGGGCTGCCCTGGCTCGGCTCGCAGGTCAAGGTGCTGGACCCGACGGGCCACGAGGTCGCCCCCGGCCAGCAGGGCCTGGTCTACATGAAGATGGGCACCTCGGACTTCGCCTACTACAAGGACGAGGAGAAGACCCGGGCCGCCCGGGCCGGTGCCCTGTTCACCGTGGGCGACATCGGCTACCAGGACGAGGACGGCTACCTGTTCCTGTGCGACCGCAGCAGCGACATGATCATCTCCGGCGGGGTGAACATCTACCCGGCCGAGATCGAGGCCGAGCTGTCCTGCCATCCGGCGGTGGCCGACGTCGCCGTGTTCGGCATCCCGCACGAGGACTGGGGCGAGGAGATCAAGGCGGTGGTGCAGCCCGCCGAGGGCGCCGAGCCCGGGCCGGAGCTGACCGCGGAGCTGCTGGACTTTCTGGCCGGCCGGCTGGCCAAGTACAAGCTGCCGCGCACCATCGACTACGTCGCCGAACTGCCCCGCGACCCGAACGGCAAGCTGTACAAGCGCCGCCTCCGCGACCCCTACTGGGCCAACCGCGACCGCGTCATCTGAGGTCGCGGCTCAACGCGGTGAGAAAGCGGTCGCCGCGCGGCCTAAAGGCCACCGCGCTGATGAGATGCCCGGGGATCAGCGGTCGCGGAACTGGGGCTTGCGCTTTTCGGTGAAGGCGCGGGGGCCTTCTTTGGCATCTTCGCTGGCGAACACGGCCATGCCGATCTCGGCCTCGACGGCAAACGCCTCGTTCTCCGGCATGCCTTCGGTCTCCCGGATCGTGCGCAGGATGCCGCGCACCGCGACCGGGCCGTTCGCCGCGATCAGATCGGCCAGTTCCAGCGCCTTGGCCAGTGCCTGGCCGTCTGGCACGACGTGGCCGATCAGCCCGATGTCCCGGGCCTCGGCGGCGCTGATGTGCCGGCCGGTGAGCAGCAGGTCGGCCGCGACCGTGTACGGGATCTGCCGGGTCAGCCGGACCGCGGAACCGCCGAGCGGGAACAGCCCCCAGCGGGCCTCGGAAATCCCGAACCGGGCACTCTCCCCGGCGACCCGGATGTCGGTGGCCTGCAGGATCTCGGTGCCGCCCGCGATGGCCGGGCCCTCCACCGCGGCGATCAGCGGCTTGCTCAGCCGGCGGCCCTTGAGCAGCCCCGGTATCGCGGACATGTCCAGGTCCCCGGCCCGGAACGACTCGCCCGGGTGCGACCGGGTCATCGCCTTCAGGTCGGCACCCGCGCAGAACGCGCCCCCCGCGCCGGTCAGCACGCAGACCCGGATGCCCGGGTCGCTGTCCACCTGATCCCACGCCTCGCGGAGCAGGGCCATCATCGGCCCGCTCAGCGCGTTGCGCACCTGCGGCCGGTTCATGGTCACGATCAGCACGTGGCCACGGCGCTCGATCAGCGCGTGCGGTGGTTCCGTGCCGTCGGCCGGGTCAGCTGGGCAGGCGCGGAGGTCGATGTCATCGAGCCGGTCTCTCCTCATTTGGGCCTAGGCAGTGTTTGGTTCAGAGGCTCGGGTCATTCAGATCCATCCGGTGGTTCTCGCCGCGTCGCCTGCACCAGCCGCTCGCCCGGGCCGCTGGCCCGGGCTCGCTAGCTGGTATCTGAATAACCCTCTGAGGCTTGCTCAAAAACAGTAACACGTTCTAGTTTCGTCCCATGGCCCTAAACATCGCCGACCTCTACGAGCATGCGGCGGACGCCTTTCCTGACCGTACGGCGCTGGCCTGCGGTGACAAGCAGTTCACCTTCCGCCAGGTTGACGAACGTGCCAACCGGCTGGCGCATTACTTAGCAGGTATCGGCGTCAAGCCCGGGGACCACGTGGGCGTGTACGCCCGCAACTCGGTCGAGGCGGCCGAGACGCTGCTCGCGGTGTGCAAGCTGCGCGCGGTCGCGGTCAACATCAACTACCGCTACGTCGAGAACGAGTTGCGGTACCTGCTCGACGACTCCGATCCGGTCGCGCTGGTGCACGACCGGCAGGACACGGCGCGGGTGGCCGCGGTGGCAGACGCCGCGCCCGGGCTGCTCGGCACGGTGATCATCGACGACGGCAGCGACGTCGATCTCGGCACCGGGATCAGCTACGACGACGCGCAGGCGGCCGGGTCACCGGACCGCGACTTCGGGGAGCGCAGCAGCGACGACGTATACATCATCTACACCGGCGGGACGACCGGGCGGCCCAAGGGCGTCATGTGGCGGCACGAGGACATCTGGCGCACGCTGGGCGGCGGCATCGACTTCATCACCGGTGAGGTGCTGGCCGACGAGTGGGAGCAGTCTCGCCGCGGGCAGGAGTCGGCCGGGATGGTCCGGCTGTGCTCGGCCCCGCTGATCCACGGCGCGGCGCAGGTGGCCACGCTAGGCGCGCTGTTCAGCGGGGACACCGTGGTGCTGACCCGGCGGTTCGACCCGCACGAGGTCTGGCGGGAGATCGAGCGGCACAAGGTGAACGTGATGATGGTCATCGGGGACGCGATGGCCCGGCCACTGATCGAGGCCTACCACGAAGGCGACTATGACGCGTCCTCGCTGGTGTCGCTGTCCTCCAGCGCGGCGCTGTTCTCCCCAGTGGTCAAGGACGCCTGCACCGCCGCGCTGCCCAACGTGTTCATCACCGAGGCCATCGGCTCCACCGAGACCGGCTTCGCCGGCATAGGCCTGGTCAAGGCGGGTGCCGAGCACCGCGGCGGCCCGACCGTCAGCATCGGCCCGGAGGTCGTCGTGCTGAACGACCAGGACGGCCTGGCCGGGCCGGGCGAGATCGGCCGGCTGGCCCGGGGCGGTCACGTGCCGCTCGGCTACTACAAGGACCCGGTCAAGACGGCGGCGATGTTCGCCGAGGTGGACGGGAAACGGTACGCCGTGCCGGGGGACTGGGCCAAGCTCGAGGCGGACGGCACGCGTGACCCTGCTCGGCCGCGGCAATACCTGCGTGAACACCGGCGGCGAGAAAGTGTTCCCGGAAGAGGTCGAGGGTGCGCTGAAGTCCCACCCGGCGGTATTCGACGCGCTGGTCATCGGCATACCGGACGAGACACTCGGGCAGCGGGTGGCGGCACTGGTGCAGGCCCGCGAGGGCACCCAGGTGGACCTGGATCAGCTGGTCAGCCATGTCCGCGGTGAGATCGCCGGGTACAAGGTGCCGCGCAGCATCTGGCTGGTCGGCTCCATCGGCCGCACCGCGGCCGGCAAGGCCGACTACGGCTGGGCGCGCCGCTATGTGGCTGACCACCCGCCCAGCGCGGGCCGGCCGGTCACCGCCAGCCAGCCCGCCCACTAAGGAGAGCCGTGCGGACCCCGCTGTGCACCCTGCTCGGCATCGAGCATCCGATCGTCGGCTTCACCCCGTCCGAGCAGGTGGCCGCCGCGATCAGCCGGGCCGGCGGGCTCGGCGTGCTGGGCTGCGTCCGGTTCAACGACCCGGCCGAACTGGACGCCGTGCTGCACTGGATGGACGGCAACACCGACGGCCGCCCGTACGGGGTCGATGTGGTGATGCCAGCCCGGGTCCCGGCCGAGGGCGCTCCCGTCGACCTGGGCCAGCTGATCCCGGAGGAGCACAAGGACTTCGTCGAGCAGACGCTGCTCAAGCTCGGCGTGCCGCCACTGCCGGACGGCTCGCCAGCCGGGGCCGGCGTGCTCGGCTGGCTGCACTCGGTGGCCCGGCAGCACGTCGAGGTGGCGCTGGCCCATCCGGCCCGGCTGATCGCGAACGCGCTCGGGCCGCCGCCCGCGGATATCATCGAGCGGGCGCACGACCGCGGCATGCTGGTCGCCGCGCTGGCCGGGAAGGCGGACCACGCGCGCAGCCACGTGGCCAGCGGGGTGGACATCGTGGTGGCCCAGGGCTACGAGGCAGGCGGGCACACCGGCGAGATCGCCAGCATGGTGCTCATCCCGGAGATCGTGGACGCGGTCGGCGGCCAGGTGCCGGTGCTCGCGGCGGGCGGGATCGGCTGCGGCCGGCAGATCGCCGCCGCGCTGGCACTCGGCGCCGTCGGCGTCTGGATGGGCTCGGCGTGGCTGATCACCGAGGAGTACTCGCTGAGCACGGCGCTGCCCGCGCTGCGCGAGGCACTGCTCACCGCCACCTCGTCGGACACGGTGCGGTCCCGGATCTACAGTGGCAAACCGGCGCGGCTGCTGAAGAACCGGTGGACGGAAGCCTGGGCGGAGCCCGGCGCCCCGGAGCCGCTGCCCATGCCGCTGCAGAACTTGCTGGTCAGCGAGGCACACCAGCGGCTGATGCGGTCCGGCCAGCCCGACCTGCAGCCGATGCCGGTCGGCCAGATCGTGGGCCGGATGACCGAGGTCCGCCCGGTGGCCGAGCTGGTCAAGAGCCTGGTGCAGGAAACCGCCGACGCGCTCAGCCGGCTCGACACGATGCGCTGAACCGGGCCCGCCCGCTGGCCGTTCTCCTGACCGGAGACCCTTGATGGCCGGGGGCGGGAGGGCTTGGCATGATCGTTCGGTTGCGGGCCGGTGACCCCCGGCAGGTGGGGCCGTACCGGCTGCTGGGCCGGCTGGGCTGCGGGGGCATGGGGTCGGTGTTCCTGGGGCGGTCGGCCGCGGGAAGCCTGGTCGCGGTGAAGGTGATCCGGGCCGACCTGGCCGGGGACCCCGCATTCCGGGCCCGGTTCGACCAGGAAGTCGCGGCAGCACGGAAAGTCAGCGGGCGGTTTACGGCGGCGGTGGCCGACGCGGACACCAGCGGGCCGGTGCCCTGGCTGGCCACCAGCTACGTGCCCGGCCCGTCGCTGGCGGAACTGGTCCGCACGCACGGTGCATTACCGCCGTCCTCGGTCCTGGCGCTGGGCGCTGGTCTGGCCCAGGCGCTCGGCGTGATCCACGCGGCCGGCCTGGTGCACCGCGACCTGAAGCCGTCCAACGTGCTGGTCGCCGCGGACCGGCCGCGGGTCATCGACTTCGGCATCTCCCGCGCGGCCGGCGCCAGTTCGCTGACCCAGGCCGGCATGGTGATGGGGTCGCCCGGGTTCATGTCACCCGAACAGGCCGAGGGCGGACCGGTCGGCCCGGCGTGCGACGTGTTCAGCCTGGGTACCCTGCTCGCGTTCGCCGCGACCGGCCAGGGCCCGTTCGGCGCCGGGTCCATGGCCGCCCTGCTCTACCGGGTGGTCTACGGCCAGCCCAGTACCGAACAGCTGCCCGGGCAGCTGCGCCCGCTGGTCGAGCGCTGCCTGGACAAGGACCCCGGCCAGCGGCCCAGCCCGGCGCAACTGCTGGCCGAGCTGGGCGGCATCCGGCCGGCCGGGGACGTGGCTGCCGGCCGGCGTGGCCGGAATGCTCGGCCGGTTCGCCGCACCCGAGGCAGCGCTGGCCGAGGTGGCCCAGGCCACGGCCAGCCCCGGCTGGCTGCCGCTGACCGGCAGCCAGCTCCCGGTGCCAGCCGGCCAGCTCGCAGCGCCGGCCAGTCAGCTCCCCGGGCCAGCTAGCCAGCTCGCCGGGCCGCTGGCCAGCTAGCCGTGGGGGGCAGCGCGCTTCCCGCGGCTGACACAGCACGTCCCCCGGCAGCGAGGCAGCTTCCCGGGATGAGCGGTGAGGTTCCCGAGACTGGCATGGAGCTTCCCGTGGTGGGCGGCGAGCTTCCCGTGCCGGGCCACCAGCCGCCGGGCATCGATGAGGAACCGACGGTGACCGTGGTCCGGGCGCGCCAGCTCAGGAACGCGCCGCGGCCGCGCGCCGCCGCCGTCGCCCCGCCACGGCACCCGGGGCGGCGGCGGCGGTCCCGGCTGTGGGCTGCGGCCGGCGCCGGGACGGGCGCGGCCGGTGTGCTGGTGGCCGTCATGCTGACCGGGATCCTGCAGCCCGCCGTCCGGCACGACACCGGCCCGGCCAAGGCAGCGGCCAAACTGCCTGACCCGGCCGCGGTGCTGAAGGCGCGCGGCCCGCACCGGCCCGGCGTGCACCAGCACCAGCACGGGCACCGGCCGGCTGCCGCCTCCGGGGTGACCATGGCGGTGGCCGCCTCCTCGTCGCCGTCGCCGGGCAGGACTAAGCCGGCGGTGCCGCCGGGATCGCCACCGGCCGCCGCACCCACCCCCAGCAGTGCCGCGCCGAGCCCGGCCCGCCCGCCGGCCAGCGGCTACTCCCGGGCCGTTCCGGGCAGCCAGGAGTGGACCGACACTGGCATCACCGTGCAGGCCGGCGACCAGCTGACCATCACCGCGTCCGGCGAGATCCACGTCGGCGCCACATCGGCGAGTGAAAGCCCGGCCGGCGAGCCCGGCTGCACGCCCGCGGCCACCTTCCCGGCGCGGAGCGCCCAGTTCCCGGCGCCGGACCTGACCTGCTGGTCGCTCATCGCCCGGATCGGTGCCGGGCCGCCGTTCGCCGTCGGCAGCTCGGCTCAGCTGACCGCGACCGGTGGTGAGCTGTACCTGGGCGTCAACGGGGACAGCTTCACCGGCAACTCGGGCAGCTGGTCGGCGACGATCACGGTGCGCAGCCGCATGGCCTGACCAGGCCAGGTAAGCTCCGCGCCGCCCGCTCCAGGACGGCGCCCGCGGCCAGCAGCCGGTCCTCGGCCGCGGCCGGGCCGATCAGCTGGATGCTGGCGGGCAGCGGCCCGCGGGTCGGCACCGGCAGCACCAGCGCCGGCACCCCGGCCAGATTCACCGCTGAGGTGACCCCGCGGATCTGCACCATGTCCCGCGAGTGATCCAGGGTCGGCGGGAAGCCCAGCAACGTCGGCAGGGCGAGCATGTCCACCTGCTCCCACAGCGCGGTCACGGTCGCCCGCCAGACCGCGGCCTGTTCCCAGGCCGCGCCGAGCGCCTCCTCGGTGACCGTGCCCGCCTGGCGCAGCCGGGCCAGCACATCCCGGCCGATCCGGTCCGGGGCGGACTCGGTCAGCCCACCGTCAGACGTCCACGCCTCGGCGTCGAGCACGGTCATCGCCGCGCTGGTCGCGGCCTCCAGCCCGGCCAGTTCGACCGGGATCACCGGCCAGCCGGTCGCGTCCAGCGCCGCGTCCACCGCCGCGTCGATGGCCGGGTCCGCACCGACGTCCACCCGGCCGACCCGCCGTGGCGACCCGGCGCTCACCGTGAACCCCGGCTCGAGCAGCGCCATCCCGGCCACCAGCCCGGCCACGTCACGCGCCATCGGGCCCACCGTGTCCAGGCTGGGCGAGAGCGGCCACACCCCGGCCAGCGGGATCCGGCCCCAGGTGGTCTTGAGCCCGGCCACCCCGCAGCAGGCGGCCGGGATCCGGATCGAGCCGCCGGTGTCCGAGCCGTAGGCCACGTCGGCCTCGCCGCTGGCCACCGCCACCGCCGACCCGCTCGACGAGCCGCCCGGGACCCGGGCCGGGTCGAGTGGGTTAACCGGTGTGCCGAACGCCGCGTTGATGCCGCTGATCCCGTAGGCCAGTTCGTGCAGGTTGGTCTTGCCGACGAAGCGGGCCTCGCCACGGGCCGCCGCGGCGCGCAGCCCGGCCAGACAGGGGGCGTCGCTGGCCGCGGGCACCGCGCGGTCGGCGACCGCCCGGGACCCCGCCGTGGTGGGCAGCCCGGCGACGTCGATGAGATCTTTGACCGCCACCCGGAGGCCAGCTCCGTCGCTGTCCGCCTTGAAGATCCACGTGGACATAGCCGACAAGTATGGCACCGCCGGATGGGGACAGCATTAAAACTCCCCGGCGCGTCATGGCGGGCTGGGTTAAAACGCGTTGCGATTTACCGATTAAGCCGCCGAGTGTTCTGCTGGGCCGAACAACGGCATCCGCCAGCCGTTTGCCGGAATAGCTGAACGGCTGGCGGCAGTAATGCCGGAATTCCCCCGGCGTGGCCAGCCGGGGGAATGGCGGGAACTAGGCGGTGCGGCTGGACCGGGCGCGGACCAGCGCGGCCGCCGGGGGGGCGACGGCCACGATCGCGGCGGCCAGCCCGGCGAACGCGCCGAAGTCCCAGCTCACCTTGACCAGCGACGAGCCGCCGCCGGGCATGACGACCATGCCGATGAGCACCAGCAGCAGGTTGACGGCGGCCGCGGCACCGAGGATCTGCTCATGGCCCAGTGGCAGGGCCGGCATGCTGTCCAGGCCCGCTGACAAGATCAGATAGCCCAGCATGGCCAGTGCCAGCAGCAGCACCAGGTACAGGTAGCCGTGTGCGGTCAGCGCGTCCACCGACGAGCTCGCGGTGAAGTTGCCGAAGCCCGCGCTGACCGAGAACCAGGGCAGGAACAGGCTGATGAACAGGACGAGGGTGGCGCCCCCGACGATCCGGTCGGCCATCGTCCAGCGTGCCGCGTCGAAGCGGAACGCCAGCGCCGGCCCGGCCTGGGTGAGGGTGGCCGCCTCGGCGGCGGTGGGTATCGCAGCCCCACAGCCCGCGCACGTCCCGGCACCCGTGGCGGCATCGCTGCCGCACTGCGAGCATTTCATAGGTCTCCCCCTTGCTGAAGGGCGGGGATTTCCCCGCCCCTCATTTCACGTATAGGCGCCTCCGTCAGTTCACGATTGGTCGTCTGTTCATCCGGACTGGGCCAGGGCCGCGCCGATGTGCCGCAGTTGCGTAGTGGCCCCGCCGAGGGCGAACTCGCCGCGCTTAGCCGCGGTGAAATACCGGTGCAGCGGGTAACTCACGTCGATGCCCACGCCGCCGTGCAGGTGCACCGCGGTATGCGCGACCCGGTGGCCGGCGTCGGCCGCCCAGAACTTGGCCGTGGCGATGGCGGTGCTGGCGGGCAGGCCCTCGGCCAGCTGCCAGGCGGCCTGCCACATGGTCAGCCGGACCGCCTCCACGTCGGTGTACGCGTCGGCCAGCCGCTGCCGCACCGCCTGGAAGGTGCCGATAGGCCGGCCGAACTGCACCCGGCTCTGGGTGTACTCCGCGGTCATCTCCAGCGCCCGCTCCAGCACGCCGAGCTGGAGTGCGCACAGCCCGACGGTGCCGTGCGCGGCCAGCCAGGCCGCCGCCCGCTGGCTCTCCGGGCCGCCGCCCAGCAGCTGATCCGCGGGCACGGCCACGTCGGCCAGCACCAGCTGGCCGGTGCTCAGCCCGCCGGTGGCCTGCTGCCGCTGCACGGTTACGCCGGGCATGTCGGCGCTGACCAGGAACACCGCGCTGCCGTCCGGCGTGGCCGCCGGCACCAGCAGCCAGTCCGCCTCCGGGGCCGCCGCCACCACGGTCTTCACCCCGGAGAGCAGCCAGCCGCCCGAACCCGGGGTGGCTGGGGGGCGAGCCGCGGGTGCCGCGGTGGCCGAGGGGTGTGCCGCGGGTGCCGCGGTGGCCGAAGGGTGAGCCGGATCGTCGCCGTCCGGCTCGGCCAGCGCGGCGGTCAGCAGCAGCGCGCCGCGGCCGGCCGGCTCGGCCCAGCGGCGCTGCTGCTCCGGCGTGCCGAACCGGGCCACCGCGCCCGCGCCGAGCACGATCGCCTCCAGATAGGGCACCGGGGCGAGGGCGCGGCCGATCTCAGTCAGCACCGCGCACTGGGCCAGCAGCCCGACGGCCGACCCGCCCAGCGACTCGGGCAGGCCGGCCGACAGCACGCCTGCCTTGGCCAGGTCGGCCCACTGGCCGTCAGTCCAGCCCGGTCGGCGCCGGCCGTGGCCTCGGCCAGCCCGTCGCGATGCCGTCCGCCACCCAGGATGCTCCTGGTCAGGGCGGCCGAGTTCCAGGTCAGTAGCGTTGAGCGAGAAGTCCACCGTGGTTGCCTTCCTCGGGTCAGCGGCGTGCGGCGGGCAGCCCGAGGCCGACCGTGGCGATGATGTCCCGTTGCACCTCGTTGGTGCCGCCGCCGAAGGTGAGAATCAGCGCCGAGCGGTGCAGCCGCTCGATCCGGCCGGCCAGCGCGGCGCCGGGCGAGCCGGCCTGCACGGTGGCGGCCGCGCCGAGCACTTCCATCAGCAGCCGGTACGCCTCGGTGGCGAACTCGGTGCCGAACACCTTGCAGGCCGATGCCGTGGCCGGGCTCAGCCCCTGGCCGGCCTCGGCCGCGATCCGCCAGTTCAGCAGCTTCAGGAACTCGGCCTTGGCGTGCACCCGGGCCAGGTTGATCTGCACCCATTCGGCGTCGATGACCCGCTGGCCGGTGGCCAGCTTGGTGCTGCTGGCCCAGTCCCGCACCTCGCGCAGCGCGGTGCGGATGGGCGCGGCCGAGGTGAGCGCGACCCGTTCGTGGTTGAGCTGGTTGGTGATCAGCGGCCAGCCCTGGTTCACCTCGCCGACCAGGGCGGCGGCGGGCACCCGCACGTCGGAGTAGTAGGTGGCGCTGGTGGTCGGGCCGGCCATGGTGGGCACCGGCGTCCAGGAGAACCCGGGCGCGTCGGTAGGCACGATGAGGATGGACAGGCCGTGGTGCCGGGGCGCGTCCGGGTCGGTCCGGCAGGCCAGCCACACGTAGTCCGCGTACTGGATCAGGCTGGTCCACATCTTCTGCCCGTTGATCAGGTAGCTCTCCCCGTCCCGGACCGCGCGGGTGCGCAGCGCGGCCAGGTCGGTGCCGGCCTCCGGCTCGGAGTACCCGATCGAGAAGTGGATCTCGCCGGCCGCGATCCGGGGCAGGTAGTACGCCTTCTGCCCGGGGGTGCCGAAGCGCATGATGGTCGGGCCCACCGTGTTGATGGTGAGGAACGGCACCGGCACCCCGGCGGCCGCCGCCTCGTCGGTGAAGATCAGCTGGTCCAGCATGGGCGCGCCGCGCCCGCCGTACTCCGCGGGCCAGCTCAGCGCGAGCCAGCCGTCCCGGCCGAGCTGCCGGACAACCTGCCGGTAGGCCTCCCCGGTGCCGTAGTCGCCGCCGCTGTCCAGCGCGGCGCGCACCTCCGGCGTCATCAGCGCGGCGAAGTAATCCCGCAGTTGCTGGCGGAGCTTCTCCTGTTCCGGCGTGTAGCTCAGGTCCATCCGCCCTCCACTGGCGCTCCGCGGCCGCCGGCCCCCTGGCGCGCCGCGGCGCCGGCGGTAAAGTAGAACGTGTTCTAGCTAGTGTAGGCCGGTGGCCAGCGGTGCGTAAGCCGGCCAGCGGGCGTGGCCGAGGAGGCCCGGTGACCGAGGCGTTCATAGTCGATGCGGTGCGCACCCCGGTGGGCCGCCGCGGCGGCGGGCTGGCCGCCGCGCATCCGGCCGATCTCGGCGGGCACGTCATCCGCGCCGTACTGGACCGGTCGGGCGCCGACCCGGGGGCCGTGGACGACGTCGTGTTCGGCTGCGTGGACACCATCGGGCCGCAGGCCGGTGACATCGCCCGCACCGCCTGGCTGGCCGCCGGGCTGCCGGAGGCGGTGCCCGGCGTCACCGTGGACCGGCAATGCGGCTCGTCGCAGCAGGCGGTGCACTTCGCGGCCCAGGCGGTGCTCAGCGGCACGGCCGACCTGGTGGTCGCGGGCGGGGTGCAGAACATGAGCATGATCCCGATAGCCGCCGCCATGCTGGCGGGCCAGGCGTACCGGGTGGCTGACCCGTTCAGCGGCTCGGCCGGCTGGCGGGCCAGGTACGGCGACGAGGAGATCTCCCAGTTCCGCGCGGCGGACCTGATCGCCGCCAAGTGGGGCCTGGGCCGGGCCGAGCTGGAGGAGTACGCGCTGGCCAGCCATCAGCGGGCGGTGGCCGCGGTGGACGGTGGCCTGTTCCGGGACGAGATCGCCGGCTATGCGGGGGTGACCGAGGACGAGTGCCCGCGCCGGGACACCTCGCTGGCCCGGATGGCCGCGCTGGCCCCGCTGCGCCCCGGCGGCGCGGTGACCGCCGCGCTGTCCAGCCAGATCGCGGACGCCGCGGCCGCGCTGCTGATCGCCTCGCCCCGGGCCGTCCGGGACCACGGGCTGCGGCCACGGGCCCGGATCCACCACCTCAGCGCGCGCGGTGACGACCCGGTGCTGATGCTCACCGCGCCGATCGCGGCCACCGGGCACGCGCTGGCCCGGGCCGGGATGACGCTGGACGAGATCGACCTGATCGAGATCAACGAGGCGTTCGCCCCGGTCGTGCTGGCCTGGCAGCGGGAGACCGGGGCGGACCTGGCCCGGGTCAACGTGTCCGGCGGGGCGATCGCGCTCGGCCACCCGCTCGGCGCGACCGGCGCCCGGCTGCTCACCACGCTGCTGCACGCGCTGGACCGGACCAGCGGCCGGTACGGCCTGGTCACCATGTGCGAAGGTGGCGGCCAGGCCAACGTGACCATCGTCGAGCGGCTCTGAGCTGGAGCTGGAATGGCGCCACCGCCCCGGGCAATGGTCAGGGGATGCCATTGCCCGGGACGACTGTGCGGCGCCACCCGGCCCGCCCGGGCAGGCCGGGGACTGTGCCTAGCTAACCCAGCCGTCGATCGCTAAACACCGGCCAGCCATTTCGCGTCAGCCGGGCAATTGGTCTGGGGCGAGGAAGGTGGGCAGCCGGGCCAGGATCTGCTCGGCTTCGGCGGTGATCCGGCCGATCAGCTCGGCGCACGAGGGCAGGTCCCCGATCAGCCCGGTGACCTGGCCCGCGGACATCAGGCCAAGGTCAGGCTGGCCGTCCACCATGGCCGCCCGGAGCAGCATCGGGGTGTTGGCCGCCATCAGCACCTGGGCCCAGGTCAGGTCACCGCCGCGGCGCATGGCCCGGCCCTGGCGGATCAGCTCGGCCCAGCTCAGCCCGGACAGGCTGCGGAACGCGGCCGCGTTGCGCACCGACCGGGCCAGGCCGCTCCACCGCCCGGCCTGCTCCAGCCGCTGCACCAGCGGTGTGCGCAGCACCCGGTGCGGCACCCCGTCCACCCGGGTGGTGACCACCGTGCCGGTCACGTCGCTGGCCAGGTAGACCTGCTTCACCGCGTCGGCCACCGGGCTGTCGCTGGTCAGCAGGAACCGGGTGCCCATCGCGATCCCAGCCGCGCCGTAGCTGAGCGCGGCGGCCAGCCCGCGGCCGTCGAAGAACCCGCCCGCCGCGATCACCGGGATGTCCACCGCGTCCACCACCTGGGGGATGAGCAGGCTGGTCGGCACCGCGCCGGTGTGCCCGCCGCCCTCGCCCCCGGTCGCGATCACCGCGTCGATGCCCCAGGCGGCCACCTTCTCCGCGTGCCGCCGCGCGCCGACCGACGCGATCGTGATCACCCCGGCGTCGCGCAGCCGGCTGATCAGCTCCGGCTGCGGGGCGCGGGCGAACGAGGCCACCGGCACCCGTTCCGCGATGATCAGCTCGATGCGCTCCACCGCGTCGGCCGCGTCCGCCCGCAAGTTCACCGCGAACGGCGCTTCTGTTCGTTCCTTGACTGCCTTTATTGCCGAACGCACCTCACCGGTACTCATCGTCGCCGAGGCGATCACACCCAGGCCGCCCGCGCGTGAGGTGGCCGCGGCGAGCCGGGCGCCCGACACGTAGCCCATGCCGGCCTGGACGACCGGGGCACTGATCCCCAGCAGGCTGGTCAGCGGCGTGCGGATCACGGGGCGGCCTGGACCTCTCGGTCGCGGCGGCCAGCCGGGTCCAGCCTGCCGCGGAGCAGGGCCAGTTCGGCCGCGGCGGGCCGCCGGGTGACGGCGACGTCGTCCGGGATGACCAGCGGGAAGCCGGTGGCCTCCAGCACCTCGGCCACGGTGACCCCAGGGTGCACCGAGCGCAGCCGCATAGCGTGGTCCGGCGTCTGGAAGTCCAGCACGGCCAGGTTGCTCACCACCACCCGCAACTGGTGGAACCGGGCCGCCGGCCGGCCCGAGCCCGGCCGCGCGGTCGTAGCCGACGCCGCTGACCATGTCCACGGCGGGGACGAACACCCGCGGCGAGTGCCGTGGCACCCAGTAGCTGACCGGGTGGTTGATGGTGTTGCCCGGCGCGCCGCGCACCCCGAGCAACTGTGCCTTGGGCTGGGCCCAGTCGCCGATGCAGGAGATGTTCTGGTTGCCGAACTGGTCGAGCTGGCTGGCCCCCATCATCGCGTGCCAGCGGCCGGCCGCCACCATGGTGAACACCGACCGGTACGGCAGCCAGCCCTCGACCCGCTGCTCCGCGTCGAGCAGGTAGGCCGCCCCGTCGGTGAGCAGCAGATCCGGGGCGAAGGTGAGCCGGGCCAGCTGGGCACCCAGGCTGGGGATGAGGCCCATCGGGCTGGCCAGGATGGCGCCGTCGCCGCGCCACGCCTCGGCGCACGCGGCCACGCAGATCTCCGCTCTGCTTGCTTTGCGCCTCCGGGGCGCTTTACCCGCCTCCTTCCCTCGTCGCCCGGTCGCTCGTTCCTCGCTCCCTCGCTCCTCAGTCCAGTCGGCGGCGCGCCCCTTTGGCGCGGTCACGTTGCCGCCGCGGCGCGGTCGTCGTGGAACTGCTGCACGGCCTGGTGGTAGCCGGTCTCGTCGCCGGACAGGTAGCGGTCGTGGAACCGCTGCCACGCCTCCGGGCTGGCCGCCGACGCCGCGTACTCGGCCTGGAACGCCTCGTCGCGCGGGTAGTCCGGGACACAGCTGGTGAAGTGCGCGCCGCGCGGGGTGTGCGCCACGCCGTGCACCATGGCCCGGTTGATGAGCAGGCTCTGCGGCGGGCCGGTGGCCAGCAGGCTACCGGCCGGCACGATTTCCTCGGCTGACACGTACGCCCGCTCGGCGGCCAGGCAGAACAGGTCGTCGAAGTACGGGTCCGGCCCCAGGTACTGCGCGTTCCCATGCTGGTCGGCCCGGTTGAGATGGACCAGCGCGGCGTCCAGCCGCAGGGCCGGCATGGCGACCAGCTCTTCGCCATCCGGGTACGGCGAGCGCACGGTGCGCAGCTCCGGGTTCACCCGCATGACGTCCGAGCCCAGGCCGGCCCGGATGGGCAGGAACGGCAGCCGCTGCGCGGCGGCTTGCAGCCCCGCCGACAGCATCCCTTCGTCGAGTTCGACCAGCCGGATGGTGGCGTTCTGCCTGGCCTGCCGGAAGTGCGGTTCGAGCGGGATGCTGTCCAACGATGCGAAGCCGGTGACCACCTTCCGGACCCGGCCCGCGGCGAGCAGCAGGCCGAGGTCTGGGCCCGCGTAGCTGACGATCTCCAGGTCGGTCAGGCCGGCCCGCAGGATGGCGCGGACCAGCGCCATCGGCTTGCGCCGGGACCCCCAGCCGCCGATCCCGATGGTCATCCCGGAGCGCAGCTCGGCCGCCACGTCGTCTGGGGAGCGGACGGTCATCGTGCGCGGTCCACGAACGCCTGGCGGGCCCGGTCGGCCACGCCGGCCAGGTTGAGCTGGAACGTGAAGCCCTGCTCGTACCGGTAGGACCGCTGCACGTCAACCGGGTCGATGCCGTTGAGTGCCTGCTTGGCCAGCCTGATCACGGCTGGGTCCTTGGCGGCTATCTGGGCCGCGAGGTCCCGTGCCGCATCGCGCAGCCTGGTGTTCGGCACGACGTCGAGCACGGTGCCGAAGCTGAGCAGTTGCTGCCCGCTGACCGTCCGGCAGGTGTACACCATGGCCCGCATCAGTGGCTGCGGCACCAGCCGGGCCAGGTGGGTGGCCGCGCCGAGCGCGCCCCGGTCCACCTCGGGCAGGCCGAAGCTGGCGTCCTCGGCGGCCAGCACGATGTCCGCGTTGCCGGCCAGCCCGACGCCGCCGCCCAGGCAGAACCCGTGCACCGCGGCGATCACCGGGACCGCGCAGTCGTAGACCGCGCCGAACGCGGCGTAGCAGCCGCGGTTGGCGTCGATCAGCGCGGTGTGCCCGGGGGTGCGCTGCATCTCCTTGATGTCCACCCCGGCGCAGAAACCGCGGCCCTCGGCGGCCAGGATCACCACCCGCGTCGCCGGGTCGGCGCCGGCCCGGGTCACCGCGTCGGCCAGCTCGAACCAGCCCTGCGCGGGCAGCGCGTTGACCGGCGGGAAGTCGATGATCACCTCGGCGATGCCGTGCTGGCCGCGCAGCTCGATGCCCATCGCCACCTCGCCTTCAGCCTCACCCTGAGCACCGCCCGGCCAGGTTCAGCGCTGGGTGGCCAGTGCTGACATTACCTAGCGCTTGCTTGGTGGCCAACCTAACATGTGGGCATGTCCGAGGCCGACCACGCGGGCCGGGCCGTCGTGGTGACCGGCGGCACCCGGGGGATCGGCGCGGGCATCGCGCGCGCCTTCCTGGCGGCCGGTGCCGACGTGCTGGTCTGCGGCCGGGCCGCCCCCGCCGGGGTGCCTGCGGCGGACGGGCGCAGCGCGGTGTTCGCCCAGGCCGACGTGCGGGACGCGGAGCAGGCGCAGCGGCTGGTCCGCACCGCCGCCGACCGGTTCGGCCGGGTGGACCTGGTGATCAGCAACGCGGGCGGGTCGCCGCCGGTGGCCGCGGCCACCGCCTCGCCGCGGTTCCACGCCAGGATCATCGAGCTGAACCTGCTCGCCCCGCTGCATGTGGCCCAGGCGGCCAACGCGGTCATGCAGGACCAGCCGGGCGGCGGGTCGATCATCATGATCGGCAGCGTCAGCGGCACCCGGCCCTCGCCCGGCACCGCCGCCTACGGCGCGGCCAAGGCTGGCCTGCACAACCTGGCCACCACGCTGGCCGTCGAGTGGGCGCCCAGGGTCCGGGTGAACACCGTGATACCAGGACCGGTGGCGACCGGCGCCGAGGCGGCGGGCGCGCACTACGGCGACGCGGCCGGGGAGGCGGCGGTGGGCGGCACGATCCCGATGGGCCGGATGGCCAGCCCGGACGACGTGGCGGGCGCCTGCCTGTTCCTGGCCTCGCCGGCCGCCGCCTACCTGACCGGTTCCGCCCTGCTGGTGCACGGCGGCGGCGAGCGCCCGGCGTTTCTCGCCGTGACCGACCCTCCGGTGTGATCTCTGGCCGGGCCAGCCCCCGGTTGTGATCTCTGGCCGGGGCAGCCCCCGGTTGTGATCTCTGGCCGGGGCAGCCCCCGGTTGTGATCTCTGGCCGGGGCAGCCCCCGGTTGTGATCTCTGGCCGGGGCAGCCCCCGGTTGTGATCTCTGGCCGCGGCCAATCCCCCCGGTGTAATCTGGCGCGAGAACTAGAACGTGTTCTATTAAGGGGCAGGCCAATGGTGGCATCCATCAAGCCGAAGCGCGACGAGATCGGCCTCAGCGACGGCCTCATGCTGATCGACGGGACCTGGTCGGCGGCCGGGGACGAGCAGGCCTGGGAGCACCGGCACCCGGCCACCGGGGAGCAGGTGGCCGCGTTCCCCATCGCCGGCCCCGCCGACGTGGACCGCGCGGTGCGGGCCGCGCGCCGCGCCTTCGACGAGGGGCCCTGGCCGCGGGCCCGGGCCACCGAGCGGATCCGGGTGCTGCGCCGGATCGCCGACCTGGTCCGTGAGCACGGCGACGAACTGCTCGCGCTGCAGGCGCTGGACAACAGCGTGCCGCTCACCTTCGGCTCGGTCTACGCGACGTCACCGGCCTTCGTGGCCGACGTCTTCGACCACCACGCGGGCTGGGTGGACAAGCTGGCGGGCCAGACGCTGCCGCCCTACCAGGGCGGCGATCACATCGTCATGACGCTGCGCGAACCGGTCGGCGTGGTCGGTGCGGTGATCCCGTGGAACGCGCCGCTCATGCTGGCCGCGCAGAAGCTCGCCCCGGCCCTGGCGGCCGGCTGCACGGTGGTGGTCAAGCCGTCGGAGTACGCCACGTTCGCCGTGCTCCGGCTGGTCCGGCTGATCGAGGAGGCCGGCCTGCCCGCCGGGGTGCTGAACGTGGTCACCGGCCCGGGTGAGCCGACCGGCGACGCGCTGATCAACCACCCGATGGTGGACAAGCTCTCGTTCACCGGCAGCCGCGCGGTGGGCCGCCGGATCATGACCGCGGCCGCGGGCACGTTCAAGCGGGTCAGCCTGGAACTCGGCGGCAAGAGCCCGGCGCTGGTGTTCGCGGACGCCGACGTGGGCACGGCCGCGGCCATCACCATGGGCACCGTCACCATGGGCCTGTCCGGCCAGGTCTGCCTGGCCCAGACCCGGGCGCTGGTGCACCGCGACGTGGCCGACGAGTTCCTGGCCATGGCCGAGATGATCGGCGCGATGGTCAGCTACGGCAACCCGTTCGACCCGGCCGTCACCTCCTCACCGCTGATCAACACCCGGCAGCTGGACCGGGTGCTCGGGCTGATCGAGCAGGGGCAGGCCGAGGGGGCCCGGCTGGTCTGCGGCGGCACCCGCGGTTCAGGCGAGCTGGCGGAGGGCAACTTCGTCACGCCCACGGTGTTCACCGACGTGTCCAACGACATGAGCATCGCCCGGGAGGAGATCTTCGGCCCGGTGCTGTCGGTGATCCCGTTCAGCGACGAGGACGAGGCGGTGCGGATCGCCAACGACACCGAGTACGGCCTGGCCGCCACGGTGTGGACCAGCGACCTGAAGCGGGCCATGCGGGTGACCAAGGCGCTCCGGGCGGGCACCGTCGGGATCAACGGCTACCAGCTGGAGCCGCACGCCCCGTTCGGCGGCTTCCAGCAGTCCGGCCTCGGCCGGGAGGGCGGCCAGCCCGCCATCGAGGCCTACACCGAGCTCAAGACCGTCCTGCTCCCCTTCACCGACGAAATGATGTAGCGGGGTCGCGCCAGCCCCTGCACCACCGATCACACCGGCACCAGCCGCCGCGGCCCGTCCTTAGCGCGGTGAGTTTGTGGTCGCCGGCGACGACAAACTCACCGCGCTGATGTGAGTTGCGCGGTGGCGGCTCAGCCGGTGGCGATGAGTTTGCCGTGGTCCCAGGAGACGACGCGGGTTGGGTGCACGATGAAGCCGACCCGCTTGCGGGCGGCGTGCGCCACGTAGTCGTCCAGCGCGTCGGCCGGCACGCCGCTCAGCCCGCCTGCGATGCGGCGGCCGATGTCCAGCACGCCGGCCTGGTCCTCGACCCGGCGCACCGTGCCGGTCAGCTGCACGCCGCGCAGCTCGAAGTAGTCCTCACCGTCCTCGACCAGGCAGGCCAGCCGTGGGTCGCGGGCCAGGTTGCGGGCCTTCTGCGAGGTCCGGTAGGTCCAGAACGTGATCCGCCCGTCGATCAGCGCGTAGAACATCGTGACCAGGTGCGGCGTGCCGTCCGGGTTGATCGTGGCCAGCTGGACCTTGCGCGAGGACGCCAGCAGAGCGGCTACTTCCGCCTCGGTCATGGTTACCTGATCCCGCTGCTTCACCGGGTGAATCCAATCGTCTCGCTGGCCAGCGCGATGGTGTCCTCGCAGGCGAACCCCGGGGCGGCCCGTCCGGCCCAGCGCCAGCCGCGCCGAACACCGGGCCGAGCGCGGCGTGCACCGCGTCCAGTGACCACATCCCATCAGCCGAGCCGTGCTCGGCGGCCTGGAAGGTGGCGCGGATCCGCGGCGGGGCCATGACGGCGGCCACCCCGCCGTGCACCACGAACACCTCCCCGTTGATCGCCTCGGCGGCCGGGCTGGCCAGGTAGGTGACCAGCGGCGCGACGTGTTCCGGGGCCATCGGGTCCGGCTCACCCGGAACAGGCGCCTGGCCCATCAGCGCGGCTGTCATCGCGGTCCGGCCGCGCGGGCAGATCGCGTTGGCCCGTACCCCGTACCGGGCGCAGCCGCGCGCGGTGGACAGGGTGAGCGCGGTGATGCCGGCCTTGGCCGCGGCGTAGTTGGGCTGGCCCGGCGAGCCGAGCAGGAACGCCTCGGAGGACGTGTTCACGATCCGGGCGTAGACCGGGCCGGCCGCCTGCTTGCTGGCGGCGCGCCAGTGCGCGGTGGCGAACCGGGTGGTCACGAAGTGGCCGCGCAGGTGCACCCGGATGACCTGGTCCCACTCCTGCTCGGACATGGAGAAGATCATCCGGTCCCGGACCAGCCCGGCGTTGTTGACCAGGATGTCCAGCCGGCCGTACGTGCCCAGCGCGGCGGCCACCAGGTCCTGCCCGGTCTGCCAGTCGCCGATGTCGCCGGGGCAGGCTACCGCCTGCCCGCCGCCCGCCCGGATCTCCTCGGCCGCCGCGCGCACCTCCGCGGCGGCCAGGTCGTTGAGCACCAGGCGGGCGCCGGCCTGGGCCAGCCCGCGGGCCTCGGCCCGGCCGAGCCCATTTCCCGCGCCGGTGACGATGGCCACCCGGCCGTCCAGCGTCAGCGCCTCGTTCATCGCGGTCTGCTCCTCAGTAGCCCGGTCCGGACAGGATCCCGCCGTCGGCGATGAACTCGCTGCCGGTCGAGTAGGACGACTCGTCCGAGGCCAGGAACGCGACCAGCCGGGAAATCTCGGCTGGCTCGGCGAACCGGGAGATAGGCATCGACTTGAGCAGCGCCTCCGGGTCCACATGCTCGAACGTCTCGGCCCGGGACAGCGTCATGCTGGTCAGCACCCCGCCCGGGTGCACCGAGTTGACCCGGATGCCGAACTGGCCGAGTTCCTGTGCGGCCGCCTTGGTCATCCCGCGGACGGCGAACTTGCTCGCGCTGTAGGCGGACAGCCCGGCCGCCCCGGTGAAGCCCTCGATCGAGGAGATGTTCACGATCGACCCGCCGCCGGCCGCGGTCATCGGCGCGATGACCGACTTCATGCCCAGCCAGCAGCCGACCGCGTTGACCTCCAGGATGCGCCGGAACTCCGCGGCCGGCATCTCCGCGATCGGCGCGAACGTCAGCACCCCGGCGTTGTTCACCAGCACGTCCAGCTGGCCGAACGCCTCAAGCGTGCTGCTCACCGCCGCCGCCCAGTCGTCCTCGCTGGTCACGTCGTGGTGCACGTACCGGCAGGTGCCCTCGGGCAGCTTGGCCGCCACGAACTGGCCCTTGTCGTCCAGCACGTCGCCGAACACGACCCGGGCCCCCTCGGCCACGAAGTGCCGCACATGCGACTTGCCCATGCCGCGCGCCCCGCCGGTGATCAGCGCGACCTTGCCGTCCAGCCGACCCACGCCCACCTCCGGCGTACCACTCGTACCAAACGCTTGCTTGGTACCGAGCTTAACAGCCGCCCCGGCGGTTGAGGGGCTGTCGATTTGCCGGGGTCCCGTTCGTGTAGCGGGTAGACAGGCCCACGACACAAGGAGGCGTCATGCCCGAACCAGAGATGCTGCTCAGCGGCCTGGGCATCCCCGAGTCACCGCGGTGGCACGAGGGCCGGCTGTGGTTCGCCAACTGGATCGGCCAGCAGATCGTCGCCGTCCGCCCGGACGGCGCCGCGGAGTACCTGCCCACCCCGGTGGACCAGCCGATGGGCTGGTCGATCGACTGGCTGCCGGACGGCCGGCTGCTCACCACCGGCGACAAGCTGCGCCGCCAGGAGCCGGACGGCCACTGGGCCACCCTGGCCGACCAGGCGGCCAACGAGATCGTGGTGGACGGCCGCGGGAACATCTACATCAACGGCGCGGACTTCAACTTCGACCCGGCGGCTGAGGCGCCGAAACCTGGCTGGATCAAGCTGGTCACGCCGGACGGCCAGCGTTCGCCAGGTGGCGGGGGACATCCAGTTCCCCAACGGCATGGTCATCACGCCGGACAACCGGACGCTGATCATCTCCGAGTCGTTCGCCGCCCGGCTCACCGCATTCGACATCGACCGGGATGGTGGGCTGTCCCACCGGCGGGTGTTCGCCGGTGGGCTGGGCCCGGACGGCATCTGCCTGGACGCCGACGGCGCGGTCTGGGTGTCCAGTGGCGGGTTCGGGGTGGTCCGGGTCGCATCCGGCGGCGAGATCCTGCAGCGCATCGAGCTGGCCGAGAACCGGGCGCCGTTCGCGCTGATGCTCGGCGGCCCGGACCGGCGCACGCTGTTCATCCTGACCGCCGAGTGGTACATCACGGACGGCGCGCCGGCCAACATCCAGCGGCTGGTCAGTGGCCCGCGCACCGGGGAGATCCTGGCTGTCCCGGTCTCAGTCCCCGGCGCCGGCCGCCCCTGACACTGAGGGGTGCTGGGCGGCGACGCCGTCGAACAGCAGCCGGAGGAACCCGTCCACCACCTGGTCGGTGCTGAAGCCGCTGGCCTGCCGCCACTGCGACGGGATCCACAGCACGTCGCGCAGCAGCCGGTAGGTCAGCCGGATATCCAGGTCGGCGCGGAAATCGCCGCTCTCCTTGCCCCGTTCCAGCTGGGTGAGCCAGGTCCGCTCGATCTCGCGCACCGCCTTGCGCAGGTAGCCGAACCGGGGCTGGCCCGCGAAATAGGTCCAGTCGTTCTGCAGCATGGCCAGCGCGGCCCGGTGCCGGGACAGGGTGTGGCTGGTGGACCGGACGATCTGCTCCAGCACGGCGCGCGGGCTGCCCGCCGAAGCGGCCGCGGCCCGGTAGTCGGTGAGCACCTCGTTCAGGAAGCTGGACAGGATCTCGTCCGCGATCGACTCCTTGGAGTCGAAGTGGTGGTACAGACTGCCGGACAGGATCCCGGCGGCGTCCGCGATCTCCCGAACCGTGGTGGCCCGGAACCCCTTCTCCGCGAACAGGTCACCGGCCAGCCCGACCATCTGGGTACGCCGCTCGGATCGTGGTGCCCCGTCCGCGGTCATCGTCCCGGCCGCGCCGTTCCGGCTGCCGCCCTGGGCTTTCCTCGTGCTCACCTGCCCATTATCGCAGGGGTCTGCCTAGCGCTTGCTCGGTCACGGCCGTCCGGCGCGGATAACCCGCGGCTCAGCGCGCCGCGCAGCACATCCTCAGCCCGGTGGCAGGCCACCAGCCGGCCCGGTGGCCCGGCCGCGCGCAGCGCCGGGACCTCGGTGCGGCAGCGATCGGTGGCCAGCGGGCAGCGCGGGTGGAACACACAGCCCGGTGGCGGGCTGGCCGAGTTGGCGGCTCGCCGGGCAGCACCAGCCGGGACCGCCGGGCCGCGGTGTCGATCTCCGGCACGGCCGACCGCAGCGCCTCGGTGTACGGGTGCGCCGGGCTGCGCAGCAGCTCCCCAGTCGGGCCGCTCTCCGCGACCCGGCCGAGGTAGAGCACGGCGGTCTGCTCGCACAGCTCGCTCACCACGGCCACGTTGTGCGTGATCAGCAGGTAGCCGAGCGAACGGTCGGCGCGCAGCCGGCCGATCAGGGCCAGGATCCGGGCCTGGGCCCGCACGTCCAGCGCGCTGGTCGGCTCGTCCAGCACCAGCAGCCGGGGCGCCACGGCGAGCGCCCGCGCGATGGCTACCCGCTGCCGCTGCCCGCCGGACAGCTGGTGCGGGTACCGCGACGCGAACTCCCGGTCCAGCCCCACCTCGGCCAGCAGGTCACCGACCCGCGCGGCGGCCGCGCGCCGCGGCACCAGGCGGTGCGCGGCCAGCGCCTCCCGGATCGAGGTGCCGACCCGCATCCGCGGATCGAGGCTGTTGTCCGGATCCTGGAACACGATCTGCGCGGCGCGCCGGTAGTCCTGCAGCGCCCGGCCGCGCAGCGCGGCGATGTCGGCGCCCTCGAACCTGATCTGCCCCCCGCTGACCGAATGCAGCAGCCGGACCACCGCCCGGCCGATGGTGGACTTGCCCGAGCCGCTCTCCCCGACCAGGCCGAGGCCGAACGGCCCGGCCGCCACCTGCAGGCTCACCCCATCGACCGCCCGCACCGGCCCGAACCGCACGCTCAGGTCATCGATCTCCAGCAACGCGGTCATCCGGGTACCTCGCCGTCGGCCGGGGCGGGGGGCGCCGGGAGGACGGGCGCGGCCTGGCCCGGACCGAGCCGGGGCACCGCGGCCAGCAACTCAGCCGTGTACTCGTGCCGCGGCTCGGACAGCACCTGGCCAACTGGGCCCTGCTCGACGATGCGGCCGCCCTGCATGATGGCCACCCGGTCGCACAGCTCGGCCACCACAGCCAGGTCGTGGCTGATCAGCAGCACCGACATGCCCTCCCGCTCGCGCAGGCCGCGGAGCAGGTCGAGCACCTCGGCCTGCACCGTCACGTCCAGCGCGCTGGTCGGCTCGTCGGCCAGCAGCACCTCGGCCCGCAGCGCCAGCGCGAGCGCGATGGCCACCCGCTGCAGTTGCCCGCCGGACAGCTGCGCCGGGTACCGGTCCAGCAGATCCGGCGCCAGCAGCACCTGCCGCATCGCCCGCGCCGCCGCGTCCGCCGCGTCCGCCCGGCTCATCCCGTGCAGCCGCAGCGCGCGCAGCACCACACTGCCCACCTTGAATACCGGGCTGAACGCCAGTGCCGGGCTCTGGAAGATGGCCGCGATCCGCCGTCCGCGCACGTCAAGCAGCTGACGCTGCGACAGCCCGGTCAGCTCGGCGCCGTCCAGCCGGATGCTGCCGCTGACCGTGGCCCCCACGGTGTGCGCCAGGCCCAGGATGGCCAGCGTGGTCATCGACTTGCCGGAGCCGCTCTCCCCGGCCAGCCCGACGATCTCGGCCTGGCCCAGGCCGAACTCGGCGATGTCCACCACCGGCCGGGCGCCGAACCGCACCTGCAGATCCGACATATGTAGCCTGTACTTATCCGACATATGTAGGTTCATGGCAGCAGGCTCCGCCGGGGGTCGAGCAGGTCGCGCAGCCCGTCGCCGGTCAGGTTGAACGCGAACGCGGTGACCATGATGGCGATGCCCGGGAAGGTCACCACCCACCAGGCGGTGGTGAAGTAGTTCTGGCCTTCGGCCACCATCAGCCCCCAGTCCGGGGTGGGGTCCTGGGCGCCCAGGCCGAGGAAGGACAGCGCCGACGCGGTCAGGATGACCCCGCCCACGTCCAGCGATACCTGCACGATCAGCGGGGTGACCGAGTTGGGCAGGACGTGCCGGACGATGATCCGCCAGCGCGGAATGCCCAGCGCCCGGCAGCTGTCGATGTAGGGCCGGCCCGCCACCGAGGCGGCCTGGCCCCGGATCAGCCGGGTGTACCAGGGCCACCAGGTCACCGCGATCGCGATGGTCAGGCTGGTCAGGCTGGCCGGCAGCACCGCGGCCAGGGCCAGCGCGAGGAGCAGCGACGGGAAGGCCAGGAAGACGTCGGTCACCCGCATGATCACTTCGTCTACCCAGCCGCCGAAGTAGCCGGCCGCGATGCCCAGCGGGATGCCGATCAGGCACGCGATGACCAGCACGATGACCGCGATCAGCGGGGAGATCCGGGCCCCGTAGATGACCCGGGACAGCACGTCCCGGCCTACCTGGTCGGTGCCGAACCAGTGCGCGGCGGACGGCGGCTTGAGCACCGCGAACGGATGCGTGGCCGTGCCCGCGTCGCCGGGGAACGGCGCCAGCAGCGGGGCCGCCACGGCGACGACCACGATGAACAGCGCGGTCAGCGCGCCCGCCAGCAGCAGCGGGTTGGCCCGCAGGCCGCGGCGCAGCGCCTGGCCCCGGGGCAGCGCGGCGGCCGGGATGTCGGCCGGGGTGGGCGCTTCGATCATCGGAGCCTGATCCGCGGGTCGAGGGCGGCCTGCAGGATGTCCACGACCAGGTTGGCGGCCACGTACACCAGCGCGATGAACAGGGTCACCCCGAGGATGGCCGGGGTATCCAGGGTGGCGATCGAGGCGGCCGCGTAACTGCCCAGACCGGGCCAGTCGAAGATCGCCTCGACCAGGAACGTGTTCACCAGCGAGTAGCCGAACACCAGGGCCACCGCGGCGGCCACCGGGTTCCAGGCCAGCTTCATGGCGAACCGGCCGAACACGGCACGCTCCCGGAAGCCGAGCGCGCGGAGCATCTGGATGTGCGTCTCGCCCACCGTGTCCAGCACCTGGGCGCGGACCATCCGGGCGATCAGCCCGGCCGGGTAGGCGGCGACCACCACGGCGGGCAGCACCAGGTGGGCCAGGATACTGCCCAGCATCGGCCAGTTCCCGGTCAGCAGCGCGTCGAGCAGGCTGAACCCGGTCACGTGGCCCAGCGGGTGGGTGAACAGCAGGTCGGGGGAGTACTCGCCGGCCGCGGGCAGCCAGTGCAGCTGCTGGGAGAACACCAGTTGCAGGATGAGCGCCATCCAGAAGATCGGCATCGACACGCCCAGGATGGAGCCCGCCCGGATGGCCTGGTCGGCCAGGCCGCCCGGCCAGCGCGCGGAGACCAGGCCGAGCGGCACCGCCACCACCAGCGCGATGATCAGTGCGGCGGTGACCAGTTCCAGCGAGGCCGGGGCGGCGGTGCCGATGTCGGACAGCACCGGCTGGTGGGTGTGCACCGACAGCCCCCAGTTCCCGCTGAGCACCCCGCCGAAGTAGGCCAGCAGCTGGACGGCGGGCGGCCGGTCCAGGCCGAGGAACCGCCGCGCCGCGGCGACCTGGGCCGCCGAGGCGTGCGGGCCGGCCCACGTCGCCGCCGGGTCGCCGGGGACGACGCGGGCGATCACGAACGTGGCGATGATGACGCCCGCGACCACCAGCGCGGCCAGGGCGACCCGGCGCGCGACGTAAACGGTCAACTGCCAGTCGGCTTGAGGTTGTAGACGTACACCACGTTCGCGTAGGCCGGGTCCGGCTGGAAGCCGGTGAACGACGTGCGCATCGCGTACTGGTAGTTCATGTTGTAGAGCACGTCCAGCGGCGCCTGCTGCAGCACCTCGACCTGCATCGTGCGGTACAGCTGCTCACCGGCGGTCCGGTTGGTGGCGAGCAGCGTCTCCACCTGGTTGATCTGCTTATCCAGGGTCGAGTTGGAGTAGTAGGACAGGTTGAAGTACGGCTGCTTCTCGGTCAGCAGCAGGTTGTTGAACCAGGTGTACGGGTCGGCGTAGTCCGGCCACCAGTACTCGAGGAAGATGCTCTGGTGGCTGGCCGCGTTGCTGGACTTCGCCTTGGCCCACTGCGTCGGCCAGGCCAGCGACTGGGTGGACAGGTTGATGTTCAGCTTGGCCAGGCTCGACTTGAGCAGGGTCGCCACCACCTGCTCGTTGGAGTCGCCCTGGGTGTAGGTCAGGCTCAGATTCAGCGCCTTCTTGCCCGGCCCGTAGCCGGCCTGATGCAGCAGCTGGACCGCCTTGGCCGGGTCGTACTGGTAGTTGGGCAGGTTGGTGTAGTGGCCCGGCAGGCCGGCCGGGACCAGGCCGCTGGGCTGCACGGCCGCGCCCTGCAACGCGGCCACGATCCCGGCGTAGTTGATCCCGTAGGAAATGGCCTGGCGCACCGGCAGGCTCAGCGTCTTGGCGTTGAGCTGGCCGAGCAGGTTCTGGAAGGACGGCACACTCATCGTCCGGATGCCGGGCTGGCCCTGGAATGACTTCCACAGCGACGGGCTGATCTGCTCAACGAACGAGACCTGCCCGGACCGGAGCAACTGGGCGGCCGTGGTGTCCTGCGGCACTACCCGGAACACCACCTTCTTGAAGTGCATGCCCGGCCAGCCCCCCCAGTAGCCGGGGAAGGACTTGAGGATGACCTCGAATTCCTGGCCCTTGTTCCAGGTCTGCAGCTCGTACGGGCCGGTGCCCGCGTCGTGCGGGGTGTTGAGCCACTTGGTCAGCGACCCCGAGCCAGCCGCCTTGGTGTCGTAGATGTACGCCGAGTAGGACGCCGAGGCCTCCAGGTCCAGCGGCGAGGGGTACTTGAGGTGGAACACCATCGTGTAGGTGCTCGGCGCGGCGATGCTCTTCACCGCGTCCCACACGTAGGCGGCCCCGCCGCCCAGCTTCTCGGTGCGCAGGATGGCCGCGGCCGCGGCCTGCGCGGTCATCAGCCGGCCGGTGTGAAAGTGCACCCCCTGGCGCAGGTGGAACGTCCAGGTCAGGCCGTTAGCCGAGGACGACCAGCTGGTCGCGAGCAGCGGCTTGACGGTGTGCGTGACGCTGTCGTAGCGGGTGAGCGTCTCATACATCTCGCTCATCGCGATGATGCCGTCGGAGTACTCGGTCGCGGGGTCCCAGCCGTCGACCATCACCGGGGCGGTGGTGTCATACGTGAACACCTGGTTGCCAGCCGACTGGTGGGCTGCTGGCTGGGATGAGCCGCCGCAGGCGGCCAGCACCACCAGCAGCGCACAGCCGGCTGCGAACAGCCCGGCGCGGTGGGCCTTCATGGATTCCTCCGTGCTCCTTGAGGTACCTGGGATCCGTTAGGTGACTCGCGGTGCTGGCCGGTCAGGCCGCCGAGGGTGCCGGCCGCCTTGGCCCGGATCCGCACCGCGGGGGAGGTGAGATAGGCGAGTGGGATTTCCTCCATCTCGACGATCCGCACCGTCCCGGGCTCCGCCCCGGCGGCCACCGCGCGCTCGCGTGCTTCACCGCACGCCTCGTCGAGCGCGGCCTGCCGGCCGCCGGTGCCGAGGTGGAAAATCCGGTCGATCTGGCCGCTGACCGAGGCGATCGCGGCGCCTACGGCGTTGGCCGTGTCGAAGTGCTCTGGCCGGATGACCTCGCTGACGCCAGGGATCCGGTCCGGGATCAGGATGCTGCCGCCGCCCACCGCGATCAGCGGGCGGTCTTCCCGGGACGTCTTCATCCGGTCGATCGCGTCGGCCAGCATCACGTCCGCCCGGGCCAGCGCCTCGGTGAGCAGGTGCTGCTGGCCGCCGACCAGCCCGCGGTCGCCCAGCCTGGCCCGGCCGGCCGCGACCGCGCTGTCGGTCAGCGTGGCGGTGCCGCCGCCGAACACCAGCGCGTCCTGCAGCAGCCGGTAGCCCACGCTGCGTGGCCCGATGCGTATCTTGCCCTGGTCCGCCGCCACCACGGTGCCGCCGCCCAGCGCGATCGTGACCAGGTCGGGCATCCGGAAGTTGGTCCGGATGCCGCCGATCTCCACCCCGTACGACGACTCCCGCGGGAAGCCGTTGACCAGCACCCCCACGTCGGTGGAGGTACCGCCGACGTCGATCACCAGCGAGTCGGCCGTCCGGGTGAGGAACGCCGCGCCGCGGACGCTGTTCGCCGGGCCGCTGCCGATGGTCAGCACCGGGTAGCGCAGCGCCTGGTCCAGCGCCATCAGCGTGCCGTCGTTCTGCGCGAAGAAGGTGACCGGCCGCATCCCGTGCGCGTCCAGCGCCTGGTGCATGGCGATGGCGACGTCGTTGGCCACCCCGGTCAGCGCGCCGTTCAGGATCGTCGCGTTCTCCCGCTCGAGCAGTCCGATCGAGCCGATCTCGTGGCTGAGCGACATCTGCAGATCACCCAGCTCGCGCTTGACGATCTCGGCCGCGGCCAGCTCATGCCGGGCCGAGACGGGGGCGAACACACTGGTGATCGCGACCCCGTCGGCCCGGCCGGCCACCTGGCCGAGGAACCGGCTGATGGCCTCGGTGTCCAGCGGGGACAGATCGCGGCCGTCGAACTCGATGCCGCCGTCCACGATCACCGCGCCGGCTGAGATGGCCGCGGTCAGGTCGGGCGGCCAGCCGAACATCGGCCGGATGCTGTGCGTAGCCGGGCCGCCGATCCGGATCACCGCGATCCGCCGCAGGTTCCGCCGCTCCAGCACCGCGTTGGTGGCATGGGTGGTGCCGAGCATGACGTGGCTGATCCGGTCCGGCGTGGCCTCCGGGGCGCGCAGCACGGCGTCGATCGCGGCCACGATGCCGCCGGTGATGTCCGGCGTCCCGGGCACCTTGGCCTTGGCGATCACCCGGTCCGCGCCGTCCATGATCACGGCATCGGTGTTCGTGCCGCCGACGTCGATGCCGAGGCGGTAGTCAGGAGCTGGCACCGGCGAGCTCCTCCACGGGCAGGTAGTCGAAGTCGTAGCCGAACGCCCGCGGCCCGGTGAGCTCGAGGCCGCGCTCGGTCCGCCAGACCGGGTCGCAGCCGAACGCGATCACCACCACCCGCTGGCCGTACCGGATCCGCTCGGTCGCGATCGCCTCCGCGGTCTCGCTGTCCAGCACCGAGATCAGGTCGGGCACCGAAGCCAGCACGTGGCCCCGCTCCAGGGCGACCAGGTTCTCGTTCTGCAGTTCCAGCCGGATGAGCCGGCCCGCATCGGCGCCCAGGCCTTCGATGACCACCGAGCCCCGGACGAAGCCGCTGGTGGTGTGCCGTTCCACGTCGGCCACCTTCCCGCTGACCAGCCGGAACGCGCCGATCTCGGTGATCAGCGCGTCGATCGGGCGGCCGGTGGCGCCGAGCACGGCGGCGCCGATCCGGATGGCCAGCGACACCGAGTTGCGCACCGTGGCGGTGCGCGCCTGCGCCGCGGTCAGGGTGAACTCGGTGGACGAGGCCGCCCCGCCGAACTCGACCGCGGCCGCCCGTTCCAGGCGCTCCATCCATTGCCCGGAAATGGCCTGGAACAGGACCAGGTTGCCGCGCTCGTCGGTCATCACCGCCGGGCTCGGCGAGATCCCGGCCAGCTGCATGGTGACCTGCGGGACCTCGGGAAAGGCCCGCCCCATCCCATCCGCGTCCACCAGCGGCAGGCCCATCCGCGCCGCCCAGGTGACCGGCAGCACGCCGTTCCCGCCGCCAATCTCACCAGCCATCAGCGCGGCCACCGGGCGGCCGGTCAGGAACTGCAGATGGTCGCGGAGCCGGTCCCCCTCGTCGCCGTTCTCGATCTTTTCGATGCTGACCGTGGGCGCGCCGATCCCGCCGCACGGCATGATCAGCGCATCGTCCGCTAGTTCGTCCACGTCGACCAGGGCGACCGGGCCGTAGTCCTCGGTCGCCTGCAGCGCCTGCAGCAGCGCCAGGTAGGTGTCCCCGCCGCCGCCCGCGCCCAGCACCGCGCAGCCGCGCGCTAATGCACGCAGCGCGTCCGGCTCGAGCAGTCGCTTCATCGGTGAGGCCGTCAGTGTGATCAGGGCATGCAGCGGATGGGGGCGTTATGCCTATAGTTCCCGATCAAGCCAGGCTAGAGCATCTTTTCCGGCGAACGGCCAGCTACCGGTGCAGTTCGGCCTGCATGATCTGCTCGCGTAGCTCGACCGGATCCTGGCTGCGCACCACGCGGGGCGGGCTGGACATCAGCCGTCGCGCGTAGAGCAGGCCGGCGATCCCCCGCCACACGTGCCAGTACGGGAACTCGTGGGCATAAGGCCACCAGTCCGGGGCCTCTCCGTCAGCAGTCACTAAATCGATTGCGGATTCGTTGTCCATCTGCTCTCCCTGGGAGCATCAGTTGCCGCGGGCCCGGGCCAGGCCGGTGCGGAAAGCTGGATGCAATGCCATGCTTGCATCTGGTGCAGGCCGGGAGAATGGGCGGAATGCACTGTGATCGTGACTGAAGTGTGCGCGACGCACCTGTGCGCGTCATTCGGGACAGACAGAGGGGGGCCGGATGCCGTCGGTCAACGAGCTGCTGGCCAGCTCACCGCTGGCCGGCCTGCACCGGGTCAGCCGCGGCGGCGGTGACCGCCCGGTCGCCCTGGTGCGGCTGGCCGAGCGGTTCGCCGAACTGGACGAGGCGCCCGCGGGCAGCCTGGTGCTGCTGTCCCGGGCCGCGTCGGCCGAGGTCACCGACTACCGGCTGGACATGGCGCTGCGCTGGGCGACGGTGAACCGGGTGAGCGCGGTGGCGGCGTTCGCCGCCGAGCAGTGGGAGCCCACGGTGACCGCGATGGACATCGCCGGCCGGGCGGACATCGCGCTGGTCTCCATCCCGGCCAACGCCGACCTGGCCGGGATGGTCCAGGCACTGGTCCGGGAGATCGGCGGCGGTGCCGACCTCGCGCTGGGCCGGGCCCAGCAGGGCCTGGACGCGGTGCTCCGTGCCGAGGTCGCCGGGGCCAGCCTGGATCGGCTGCGGGAGTCGGTCAGCCGGGCGCTGGGCACGCCGGTCGAGTTCCGGCCCCGGGCCAATGGCAACGACGGCCTGGCGCTGACCGTGGACGGGAACCCGGCGCTGGCCGCGGACGGGAACCCGGCGCTGGCCGTGGCGGCCAGCAGCACGCTGCCCGGCCCGGGCACGGCGCTGACCGAGGTCACCGTGCCGGTGCGGGTCGGCGACACGCTCATCGGCCAGTTCGCCGCCCCGGACGCGCACGGCGACCTGGCCGTCGCCGCCCGGCTCGTGCTGCACAACGCGGCCGCGGCGGCGGCCGGCTGCTCGACCTGGCCCGGCAGGCCCGCGAGGTGCCCGCCCGGTCGCGCAGCGAACTGCTGGCCGAGCTGCTGATGTCCGACTCGGCCATCAACGAGGACCTGCTCGACCGGGCCCGGCAGCTGAACATCGCGCTCGGCGGCTGGCACGTCGCGGTCCGCATCGAGGCGGACGACCTGGACGGCTCGGGCCGGGACGAGGTGCACCGGTTCGAGTTGCTCGAATCGGCCGGGCAGATCGCGCTGCAGGCGGCCGCGGCGGCCGGCGGCACCTGGCACCTGTCCCGGGTGGCCCGGGCCATCGTGCTGATCCGGGTGACCGCCTCCGATCCGGGCCCGCAGGCCGGCGCGCAGGCGGCCCGGTCGGCCGGGCGGGCGCTGCAGGCGCTCGGCGGCCGGGTGCCCGCGGTGGCGTTCCGCGCCGGGGTGGGCGCCCCGCACGAGGGGCCGATGGGACTGCGCGCTTCGGCGGCGGAGGCCCGGGCCGCCCTGTTCGCCGCCCGGGCCGCCCGCAAGCCGCCCGGTGTGGCCACGCACGACGCGGTGGGCGTGCAGCGGATGCTGATGGAGTGGTACGCGTCCGACACCGCCCGCGCCTCGGTGCGTGACCAGCTCGCGCCGCTGGAAAATCTGGGCCAGGCCCGGGCCGACACGGCCATCCGCACCCTGGCCGCCTACCTGGATCAGCAGGGGTCCATCATCAAGACCGCCCAGCAATTGCACCTGCACCGCAACGCGGTGGCCAACCGGATCCGCACCATCACCGAACTGCTGGACATTGACCTGGAGGATTCGGACCAGCGGCTCGCGCTCCAGCTGGCCTGCCGGGCCCGGCTGCTCGGCTAGCCCGGGGGGACGACCCCCCGGAACCCCCCGATCGCCGCTTCGCGCCGAGCGGCGGCGAGGGCCACCAGCTAGCTTTCCCCGGCGGCGTGCAGGGCGCGCAGGACCTGTGCGTAGCTGGCCGCCAGGTTCAGCTCGTGGTAGGGCAGCTCATGCTGGGCGCAGAACGCCCGCACCAGCGACCGGCACCGGCGCAGGCTGGGCCGGGGCATGGACGGGAACAGATGGTGCTCGATCTGGTAGTTGAGCCCGCCGAGCAGCGTCTCCACCAGCGGGCCGCCGGTCACGTTGCGCGAGGTGAGCACCTGGCGGCGGAGGAAGTCCAGGTTGTCCTGCTCGCTGAGCACCGGCATGCCCTTGTGGTTGGGTGCGAACGCGCAGCCCAGGTACACGCCGAGCAGGCCCTGCTGCACCGCGATGAACGCGACGGCCTGGGCCGGGGACATGACCAGGGCGACCACGGTGAGGTACCCGGCGAAGTGCGCCAGCAGCAGCCCGCGTTCCAGCCAGCGCCGGCCCGGCCGGCCGGTACCGGGCTGCACAGCGCCGCGCAGCACGGCCGAAGTGCTGATCACATGCATGCTCACCGCTTCCAGCAGCAGCATGGGGAAGAACAGCTGGGCCTGGTAGCGGGCCAGCATCCGGCGCAGGCCTCGCCGGGCGGCCGCCTGGTCAGCGGTGAATGCGAGCACCGGGATGCCGATGTCGGGGTCCTTGCCGACCTGGTTGGGATGCGCGTGGTGCCGGTTGTGCTTGCCGGTCCACCAGCCGAAGCTCAGCCCGATCAGCAGGTCGCCGAGCACCAGCCCGGTAATGTCGTTGCCCCGCCGGGACCGGAAGATCTGCCGGTGCCCGGCTTCGTGCCCGAGGAAACCGAGCTGGCCGAAGATGACCGCCAGGTACACCGCGACCAGCAGCTGGTACCAGGAGGCGCCGAGCGCCACCACGGCGGCCCAGCCCGCGGCGTACAGCAGCACGACGATGGTGATCTTCATGGCGTAGTACCCGGGGCGCCGCCGCAGCAGGCCGTCCCGGCGGATCAGCCGGGACAGTTCCGCGAAGTCACTGCCCCGCCGGGGGCTGCGGCCCGGGCTCAATCCGGCATGGCTGGCTTTAGCTGACGCGGGCACAGTCATCCTGGCTCCCGGGGTCCAGCAATAGTAGTTCGTGGCCGGGGTCCCGGCCGCCGCGCCGGTCGTGCCACCATTCCCTCGCGGCCAGCTGGAGCAGCCGGGGGACCAGGTCGCGGGACCGCCGGACGATCCAGCCGGTGCCCTTGGTCGCCATCCAGTGCGCCTGAGCCCAGGCGCTGGGTTCCGGGTTGACCGGCTCCGGGTCCGGCATCTCGTGCGGCGGCATGCCCAGCTCGGCCAGCCGGGTGGCGAACAGCCGGGCCAGCAGCCGGTGCCCGCGCTCGCTGGGGTGCAGCCGGTCCACGCCCCACATCCGCTTGTCGTAAATGGCCGGGTGCGCGGCCAAGTCCACGTGCACCACCTGGTATCGCTCGGCCAGCCGGCCGAGCACTCCATTGATGGCGTGCGCCCGGCGGGCCAGCGGCCGCCGCAGCGAGCCGGGGATGCGCAGCAGCAGGCCAGGGTCGGGCAGGCTGGCGGTGAGCACCAGCCCCCCGGTCCGCTCCAGCGTCGCGACGATCCGTTCCAGGTCGGCCGCGATCGCGGTCAGGTCGAACGTGCCGCGCAGTGTGTCGTTCATGCCGACCAGCACCGAGGCGTGCGTCGGGGCCAGGGACACCGCCTGGTCCAGCTGGTCACCGGCCACGTCCCGGATCAGCGCCCCGGACAGTGCCAGGTTGCTCAGCTCGACCCGGTCCGGCGGGGCCAGCGAGCCGGCCAGCAGGGCGGCCCAGCCGCGCCAGCCGCCGCTCGGCATCGGATCTCCCATGCCCAGCGTGACCGAGTCACCCAGCGCGGCGAACCGGGTCACCGGCCTCGGCGACGGCCCGGCCCCCGGTGCGGTCTCGCAGGCGGGCATCATCGGGCACCGCCGGCCCGGTAGGGCGCGGCCGGGCTCAGCCTGGGTGCGGCGGTGCTCAGCCCGTGCGCGTCCAGGAAGCCTGACACGGCCGCGGGCCAGCCGAACCGCTCGGCCCGGGCCCGGGCCCGCGTCCGGCGCTGGCCCACGTCGGTGTCCAGCAGGTCCTGTATGGCATCGGCGAACGCCGCATCGTTGTCCGCCGCGGTCAGCCCGGCCTGACCGATCACCTCAGGCAACGCGCTCGTGTCGTTGACCACCACAGGAGTGCCGCTGGCCAGCGCTTCCAGGGCGGACAGGCCGAACGTCTCGGCCGGCCCAGGCGCGATCGCCACGTCGGCCGTGGCCAGCAGCCGGGCCAGCACGGCGCGGTCGGTGACGTACCGCAGGAAGCGGACCGGCAGGTCGCGGGCCTGGGCGCGCAGCCGCGTGCAGCCGCGGCCCGTCCCCGGCGACCACCAGCACCGCGGGCACCCCGCGGCGGCGCAGTTCGGCCAGCGCGCCGATGGCGCGTTCCGGCCGCTTTTCCGGGGACAGCCGGCTGCAGTGCACCAGCAGCGGCTGCCCCGGTTCGGCGAACCGGGCGCGCAGCCCGGCGTCCCGGTTGCTGGGCTGGAAGCATTCCAGGTCCACGCCCAGTGGCACCTGGCGCAGGTTGCGCACGTGCAGCCGGCGGAACTCGGCCGCGGCCCACCCGGTGGTGCACACCACGACGTCGTAAGAGGCCGCCGTACTGGCGTTCATCTGGTCGGACAGCCACTGCCCGGTCAGGCCGGGCGGTGCGAACATGCCGGTCAGTTTGGCCAGGCTGTCGTGCGAGACCATCATGGACCGCACCCCGCGGTCCCGGGCCCAGCGGCCGGTCCAGCGCAGCGTGGTGCGGTCGGAGACCTCCAGCCGGTCCGGGGCCAGGTCGTCGATCAGCCGCCGGAGCGGCCGCCGGGTAGCGATCGCCCGGTAGCCGCCGGTGCCCGGCACGATCACCCCGGGCACCGTGATAACCAGGCCCTGCCCGGTGAACTGGCGGCCGGGCCGCGGCCCGGGAATGATCAGGACCGGCTCGTGACCGGCGGCCAGGTAACCGGCGCCCAGCTCACGGAGCGCGGTACGCAGGCCGCCCGAGGCCGGCGCGACATAGTTGGCCAGCCGCACTATCCGCACGGCCCGGCCCGTCCCGTGCGGCGGCTGTGCTCCGGATGCCGGTTGCGCGCTGCGGTGGCGGCCGGCCGGAGGTGGTGCGTCCACAGGCACGCCCTGATCATCACTGGCGCAGATTCCCGAATCTGTAACTCAACGTGACAGCTACACGAACCTTGGCCGACGACTGCTGGCCGCTGATCCCGAGCAGTGCGGCCCGCCGACGCCGTCCTAGATGACGCATAGCGTGATTTCCGGCGCGGGTGGCCCCGGAAGCGCGGACCGAAGGAGATCCCCATGCAGCTCACTACCCGCGCGGCGCGGCGCGGCCTGGCCGCGTCCGCTGTCACTTCGGCGGTCCTGGCCGACGCCGGCTGGCCGCCCTGGCCGGGCCCCGGGCGCGGGAGCCGCCCCAGCGTCGTCAGCCGGCGCCCGGCCCGCGGCCGGCGCCTGGCCCGCAGTAGCCGTCCGGGCCGCGGCGGCGGTCGCGCCGCGGTGTGCCACCGGTGCGCTCACGGTGTGGCTGGGGCTGCCCGGCGACGGCGACGCCGGGAGCACCTTCTACCAGCTGGAGCTGTCCAACACGTCCGGGCGGACCTGCACGGTGTACGGGTTCCCCGGGGTGTCCGCGATCGGCCGCGGCGGTGGCCAGCTGGGCAGCGCGGCGTCACGGGACTACGCCGACCTCAGCCGCCTGGTGACGCTGCGCCGCGGCGCGACCGCGCACGTCCTGCTGCGGATCGTCGACGTGGCCAACTTCCCGGCCGCTTCGTGCGACCCGGGGACCGCGGTGGGGCTGCGGGTCTACCCGCCGAATGACTCCGGCCGGTGCAGGTGCCGTTCTCGTTCCGGGCCTGCCGGAAGAGCGGGCCGGTGTACCTCGACGTGCGGACCACGGTGAGCGGCACCGGGATTCCGGGCTTCAGCCACGCCGGGCCGAACCAGCCGGGCGGCCAGGCGCGGGGTGCGCCGGCGTACCCGCTCGACCCGGCGGCCGCGGCCCGGCTGTGGCAGGTCTCGGCGGACACCCTGGCCGGCTAGGTTCAGCCGCTGGGGAGCTTGGCGATCAGGTTCTGCGCGTTATAGGCCTTGATCATGTTGAAGTTCACCATCAGGGTGATCACCCGCTGCAGTGGCCCGGCCTGGGTGGTGGTCGGGAATCCGGGCGAGGGCAGCACCGACGCGGCCAGTGACGGCACGCCCGCGAACGCGGTCATCGCCTGCTGCACCGCGTCGAGGTTGGTCGACGCGATGGCCTGCGCCTTCTCCATCGCGATGCGGAACGCCTCCGCGGTGTGCGGGTACTTGTTCAGCCAGGACTGGGTGGCCACGTAACCCTCGATGGGCAGGTTCTCGGCCGCGCCCTGGTTGGCGTCGGCCAGCGGCTGGACGCCGTACTTCTCCTCGTACAAGCTGATGAACGGCTCCGGCAGCCACGCCGCGGTGATCTGGTGATGGGCCAGCATCGGGCCCATCGCCGGGAACGGCTGGACCGCGAAGTTGACCTTGCCGGGCACCGCGTTGTCCTGCAGCATCGAATCGACCAGCAGCTGGCCGATGTTGTTCTTCGCGTTGAGGTAAACCGTCTGGCCGGACAGCTGGGACATCTTGGTGATCTTCGACCCGGCTGGCACCACGATTTCCTGCACGTTCGGCGCCATCGTCAACCCGGCCACCAGCACCTTGAGGTTCGCGTGCTGGTTCTCGTCCGCGGCGATGTACGACGGGTAGGCGCCCGCCGTGATGTCCCACTTGCCCGCCAGTTGCTGCGAAATGACGTCGGCGCTGCTGGTGGCGGCCAGGATCTGCACGTGCAGGCCTTCCTGGGCGAAGAACCCGCGCTGCTGGGCGATGTACAGCCCGGCCGAGTCCATCGCGGGCACCGCCGCGATCTTCAGGGTGGTCTTCTCCAGACCGCCCACGGCGCCTGAGCCGCCGCTGCCGCTACAACCAGCGGCCAGCAAGGCAGCCGCGGCGGCCACACACAGGACACGGATGCGGCCGAGACGAGGCATGGGGGTCTCCCTGATAACAGCGGGTAACAGAGGGAGACTAAGCGATGTGCCGGCGCGCCTCAACCGATACGTACATGTTCGTCCATAGTCTGGCTGGCTCGCCAGGTAACGCCCAGCTGCTACCGGGTGGGCGGGGCGGTGCTGTCCCGGATCACCAGGGACGTGGCCAGCTCGATGTGCTGCGGCTCGCCCGGCCGCCCGGCTGGCCCGCCGCGCAGCATCCGGAACGCGGTCGCGGCCATCGCGGCCAGCGGCTGCCGGATGGTGGTCAGCGCCGGGGTGGCCCAGGACGCCACCGGCACGTCGTCGAAGCCGATCACGCTCAGGTCGGCCGGGGCCCGCAGCCCGCGCTCGGCCAGCGCCTGCAGCACGCCGAAGGCCTGGCTGTCGTTGCCGGCCACGATCGCGGTGGGCGGCTCCGGCAGGTCGAGCAGGTGACCGCCCTGGCGGCGGCCGCCATCGGTGCAGAAGTCGTCCCGGCGGACCAGCTCGGCCGCGGTGGGCAGGCCGGCCGCCTGCAACGCGGCGCGGTACCCGGCCAGCCGGGCCCGGCTGGACCAGAGCCGTTCCGGGCCGCCGATGATCGCGATGCGGCGGTGGCCGAGCTCGATGAGGTGCCGGGTGGCGGTCAGGCCGCCCTGCCAGTTGGTGGTGCCGACGGACCGGATGCCGGCCCCGGGCTCCTCGGGCGGGTCGATCACCACCAGCGGGATCCGGGCCGCGGCCAGCCGCTGCAGCTCGCTGCTGTCCGGCAGGTGCAGCACGGTGAGCGCACCGTCGGTGCCCCGCTCGGCCGCCCGGTCCAGCCACCTGGTGAACCCGGCCGGTGAATCCACCGCGGCGACCACCACGCTGGCCGCGGACTCGTCGGCCGCCTGCACGGTGCCGTTCAGCAGCTCCTCGGCCCACGGGCTGTGCAGGTTCGCGATGAGCAGGTCCACCACCCCGAAACCGAGCCGCGAGGCCACCTGGTAGCCGTTCTCCCGGAGCAGCGCGGCGATCCGGGCCCGGGTTCCGGCGGCCACGTCGGTCCGCCCGTTGAGCACCTTGGACACGGCGGAGACCGAGACGCCCGCCTCGGCCGCGATGTCAACCAGGGTGCTGCGGCCGGTTTCACGCGCCACGAGCGGCCTCACCTTTTCGAAAAGGATGCATCTGACTGGCCTGCGCGAATCAGCGAGACCGGCACCCATCGTAACTGCCTGCCACCTATTGACCAGGTTGGAGGGCCAATCTAGCCTGAATTCGCAGGCGAATACTTTTCGAAAACTGCCCGAGGAGCCGGTCCGCGTGACTACCAGCAACCCGCCCGCCGTCCAGCTGTACACCGTCCGCGATCAGCTGGCCGGCGACCGGAAAGGCGTCCTGGCCAAGATCGCGGCTTTCGGCTACGGGGCGGTGGAGCCGTTCAGCATCCTCGACGACCCGGCTGGGCTGGCCGCCGACCTGGCCGCCGCCGGGCTGGCCGTGTGCAGCGTGCACGCGATCCCGGCCGGCGATCAGGCCAGCGCGGTGATCCAGGCGGCCCGGACACTCGGCGCGGGCACCGTCATCGTGCCCTACCTGCCGCCGGCCAGGTTCGCCGACGCCGGCCGCGTACGCGAGGTGGCCGCTGAGCTCAACGGCATGGCCGCCCGGCTGGCCGGCGAAGGGCTGCGGCTCGGTTATCACAACCACGACCACGAACTGTCCTCGTCCGTCGGCGGGCGGCCCGCCCTCGAGGTGCTGGCCGATGCGCTGGACGACTACGGTACTGCTCGAAGTGGACACCTACTGGGCCGCGGTCGGCGGGCAGGACGTGCCCGCGCTGCTCGGCCGCCTCGGCGACCGGGTCCGCTACCTGCACGTGAAGGACGGGCCGGTGACCAGGGACGACCCGATGACCGCGGTCGGCGCCGGGCGGATGCCGGTCGCCGGCATCCTGGCCGCGGCCCGGTCCGCGGAATGGCACGTGGTCGAGCTGGACCGGTGCGCCACCGACATGATGACCGCGGTCGGCGACAGCCTGGCCTGGCTGGCCGCGCACGGCCTGGCCGAGCCGGTCAGCCGGCCGCAGGGCGCGTGATGGCGGCCGGGGCGCCGGTGGGCGTGGCCGTGATCGGCTGCGGCACGATCAGCGACCAGTACCTGCCCAACCTGACCGCATTCCCCGATCTGCGCGTGCTGTGCTGCGCCGATCTCGTCCTGGAGCGGGCCAAAGCCCAGGCGGACAAGTACGGGGTGCCGGGCGCGGGGAGCACCGCGCAGGCCATCGGGCACCCCGACGTGGAACTGGTGGTCAACCTCACCATCCCGGCCGCGCATGCCGAGGTGACCCGCCAGGCAGTGGCGTTGGGTAAGAGTGTGTGGGTGGAAAAGCCACTGACCATGGACACCGCGGCTGGGCGGGAACTGCTGGCCGAGGCCGCCCGGGCCGGGGTGCGCATCGGCTGCGCGCCGGACACCGTGCTCGGCGCCGGGCTGCAGACGGCGCGGCGGCTGATCAGCGACGGGCGCCATCGGCGAGCCGCAGACCGCGCTGGCGCTGATGCAGGACCCGGGCCCGGATCGCTGGCACCCGGACCCGGAGTTCCTGTTCCGGCCGGGCGCGGGCCCGCTGTACGACATGGGGCCGTACTACCTGACCGCGCTGGCCAGCGTGCTGGGCCCGGTGGTCTCGGTGGCCGCGCTCGGCCGCCGCGGCCGGGACCAGCGGGTCATCGGCCGCGGCCCGCGGGCCGGGACCCGGTTCGACGTGGCCGTGCCTACATATGTAGCTTCGCTGCTCAGCTACGCGGCCGGCGGCGCCGCCTCGGTGCTGCTCAGCTTCGACTCGCCGCTGCGGCGGCATGGCTTCGTGGAGATCACCGGCACCGAGGCGACGCTGGCCATGCCCGACCCGAACGGGTTCGGCGGGGAGGTCCGGATCCGCAAGACGGGCAGCGCCGAGTGGACGGCCATCCCGGCCGCCGGGGCCACCGCGGGCCGCGGCATCGGCGCGCTGGACATGGCCCGCGCGCTGCGCACCGGTGTGCCGCACCGCGCCTCCGGTGACCTGGCCCTGCACGTGCTGGACACGATGGAGGCCATGGCCCGCTCGCTGGCCGGGGGTACGTTCGAGCCGGTACGGACGACGTTCCCGGTGCCCGACGTGCTGCCCGCGGGCTGGGATCCGCAGGCCCGCACCCTGACCTGACCACCGGGGCCTGAGCACCGGGACCTGACCCCTGGAGGACACGTGGATCAGCCGCCGGTCCTGGGCGTGGGCATGGCCGGGTACGCGTTCATGGGCGCGGCACACTCGCAGGCCTGGCGCACCGCCCCGCACGTGTTCGGCCTGCCGCTGCGGCCGGCGCTGACCGTGCTGTGCGGCCGGGACCCGGCAGCCACCGCGGCCGCCGCCCAGCGGTACGGCTTCCGCGCCACCGAGACCGACTGGCACGCCCTGCTGGGCCGCGACGACGTGCAGCTCATCGACGTATGCACGCCTGGTGACTGGCACGCGGAGATCTCCATCGCCGCGCTGGACGCGGGCAAGCACGTGCTGTGCGAGAAGCCGATGGCCAACACGGTGGCCGAGGCCGAGGCGATGGCCGCCGCGGCCCAGCGGGCCCGGGCCCGGGGCATCCGCGCCATGGTCGGCTTCAACTACCGGCGGGTGCCGGCCATCGCGCTGGCCCGCCAACTGGTAGCCGGCGGCCGGCTCGGCAGCATCCGCCACGTCCGGGCCAGCTACCTGCAGGACTGGCTGGCCGACCCGGCCTTCCCGCTGAGCTGGCGGCTGCAGCGCGAGCACGCCGGCTCCGGCGCGCTGGGCGACCTGGGCAGCCACCTCGTGGACCTGGCCCAGCACCTGACCGGGCAGCTGATCACCGGTGTGTCCGCCACCAGCACAACCTTTATTACCCAACGCCCGCTGGCCACCGGGAGGCCAGGCAGCACCGGGGCCGTCACGGTGGACGACGCGGTCACGTTCACCGCCCGGCTCGGTGCCGGGACGCTGGCCTCGTTCGAGGCGACCCGGTTCGCGGCGGGCCGGAAGAACGCGCTGCGTATCGAGCTGAACGGGGAGCGCGGCAGCCTGTCCTTCGACCTGGAGCGGCTGAACGAGCTTTCGTACTACGACCGCGGCGAGGACACCGCGACG
>CAVWSA010000003.1:0-11385 GCA_963757545.1 uncultured Actinomycetes bacterium
CCTCGATGACCCGGCCGGGCCCAGTGGCTCAGGGACGCGATGACCAGGACGATGCGCGTGCCCGGGCCAGCCAGCCGGGCACCGACCCCGCCCAGCTCGTCCGCACGGTACCAGGGCGCCAATGACCGGGCGTCGGCGTGGAACTCGTCGGCCGCGGCGGCCAGTTCCCGGGCTGGGCTGCCCTGCCGGGTCACGATGCAGACGTCCAGCCCGGTGCGGTCGCACACCTCGTCCAGTTCGGCCAGCAGCCAGCGGTGGGTCTCGGCCGAGTCCCGGGCGGGCGCGATGACCTGGCCGGTCAGCGGCTCGCAGGACAGCGCGGGGCTGGTGATGTACGCGACCAGCAGGGTGCGGCGGAGCCCCGGGCCATCCCCGCGGCGGAGGCCAGCGCGTTCCGCTGGGCGCCGACCCGTCGTAGCCGACCAGCAGCGGATGATCCGCCTCGGTCAGCGGCTACGCGGCGGCCAGCTTCCCGGCGCAGTCCTCCGGCCCGGCCGGGTACTGGCCAGGCGGGGCCGGATCAGGCTCAGCCGGTTCCGGCTGGTGCTGGCCGGGGGGCTGCTGCTGAGCTGGTGGCTGGTCGCGTTGCTGCTGGTCACGCTGGACCGGCCGACGCCGCGGCGGCCAGGGCGGCCGGGGCCGCTCAGGCCGGCCCGGAGGGGGCTGAGGCTCTGCCTGGTCCATGGCTTCTCATCCTCGTGAATCCATGTCCGCTTACCGGGCTAGCTACCGCAAGCTCTATTAGTTTTGCTAAAACAACTAACCCAGCTCATCCCATACCAGCAAGAGGTTCGCCGTAATCCAATACCCTCGACGGCGGCAATGTTGCATGTATCGGCCTGGCCGGCGCTGGCCAGGCCGCTGCCGCCCGCGGCGGCCATGGCCTGACAACGCCCGGGGACCAGGCAGAATCGATAGCGTGCCAGAACTTCCCGAGGTCGAGTCGCTCGCCGTCTTCCTCCGCGAGCGGGCCTGCGGGCACGTCATCGACCGGGCCGACAGCGCGGCCATCTCGGTGCTCAAGACCTACCGCCCCGATCTGTCCGAGCTGCGCGGCCGGGTGATCGGGGAGGTTTCCCGGCACGGAAAGTTCCTCGACCTCACCGCGGTCCCGGCGGCCGGCGCGGCCGCGGCCGGCCCACTGCACCTCGTCATCCACCTGGCCCGGGCAGGCTGGCTGCGCTGGCGGGAGGACCTGCCCACGCAGCCGCCCCGGCCGGGCAAGGGCCCGCTCGGCTTCCGGCTCCGGTTCACCGACGGGACCGGGTTCGACCTGACCGAGGCCGGCAGCAAGAAGCGGCTGGCCGTCTACCTGGTCACCGACCCGGCCGAGGTGCCGGGGGTGGCCGCGCTCGGTCCCGATCCGCTGGCCGACTCGTTCACCGTGGCCGCGCTGGCCAAGATGCTGGCCGGCCGCCGGACCCAGGTCAAGGGCGTGCTCCGCGACCAGAAGATCATCGCCGGGATCGGCAACGCCTACTCGGACGAGGTGCTGCACGCGGCCCGGATGTCACCGTTCCGGCTGGCCGCCAGCCTGACCGACGACGAGGTGGCCGGCCTGCACGCGGCCATCGTGAGCACGCTGCGCGAGGCAGTGGACCGGTCGGCCGGCCTGGTGGCCGGCGACCTGAAGGCGGAGAAGAAGTCCGGGCTGCGGGTGCACGGCCGGACCGGGCAGCCCTGCCCGGTATGCGGCGACACAGTGCGCGAGGTGTCCTTCGCGGATTCCGCGCTGCAGTACTGTGCCACCTGCCAGACCGGCGGTAAACCGCTGGCCGACCGGCGGATGTCCCGGCTGCTCCGCTAGCCCGGACCTGGTGCCCGGTGTTCAGTGCACCGGCGATCCCGACATCGCCTGCGCCGACTGGGCGGAGCCGAACACCACGCCGAGCTCGGCCCAGCGGCTGGCCCCGCACGGGCTCTGCTGGGAGAACGTGCCGGACACATTTTCACCGAAGAATGTGCCGGACACCTGGGCGGTGCCGGTCTGCGGCCCGGCCGGGATCATCGGGCACATGATGCCGCGCGGGATGGGCGCGAACGGGTTCTTGGCCGCCAGCAGTTCGCGGCAGGCGGCCTTGGCGTGCGGGTGCGTCCCGCCCACCGGGTCGCAGGTCAGCGTCCAGCGCTGCGGCTTGGCGCCGGGACGGGTCTTGACCACCACGGTGAGTGAGACCTTGGCCGGGTGGGCGGCCTGGCTGTGGCTGGGCGCTGAGCTGGGGGCGGCAGCGGAACCGGCGCTGCCCGCGCTGCCGCAGGCGGCCACGGCGAGCAGGCTCAGCAGGGCCGGCAGCAGGTATCCGGCGGCTAGCTGCCGGTGCCGCGTGGGGAATGTCATGCACATGTGACGCCGCTGGCGGCCGTCCGGTTCCCGGCAGTTGCCAGCTGTGACTCGCCAGCCGTCACCATGCTCACCGGGCTAACGGCGCCCAGCTATTCACAGTCGTACCAGGGGCACCGTATGCTCCGATCCCTGGTCCCTTTTGCCCGTTTTCAGCATAGGCCGGCGAAAAGGACCACGGCCGGATCCCGCGGCGGCGAGATAACAGGCCAGGTAGGCGCGCCAGCCGGCCAGATCACCGATTATGGGCTAGGCCGTATTGCCTGGATAGCGGTAATGCACCGCTTTAGTTCTTGATGGGAAACATTTACGCGCGTGTTCCATTGCAGGCTTCCGTCCGGACAGGTAAGAAAGGGAAGGTATGTCGCCTGAGGGGCCGGGCGGATTCCCGAATGGGGGAGCATCGACAGGTGCTGGGAAGGAATGCTCATGGCTGCGTCACGTCTTCGTTCGCTGCTGCGCGCGGGCCGGCCCGGCCGGGGGGCGGCGGCGGCCACCGCACTGGCCACCCTGGGCGGCGCCCTGACGGCCGCGGCGCTGGCCGGCCCGGCCAGCGCCGCGTCAGGCGGCGCTGGGCCAGTCGGCGCTGGGGGCCAGGCGGCGCCGGGGGCCAGCCGGGTAACCGGTACAACGTCGGTGCCACCCACTCGCCCCAGCTGCTCGCCGAGCTGGCCGGCCCGGTCACCGCCGCGCCGTCGGCCAGCAACGCGCCCGCCCAGCCGGGCATGCGGCGTGGCGTCGATGTGGCTGCCTACCAGCACCCCAACGGGGCGGGCATCAACTGGGCGAAGGTGGCCCGGTCCGGGATCAGCTTCGCGGCGGTCAAGGCCACCGAGGGCACCTACTACCGGAACCCCTACGCGCTGAGCGACCTGGCCGCCGCGCAGGGCGCCGGGCTGTCGGTCGGCGCGTACGCGTTCGCCATCCCGAACGGGAACGGGGGCCGGAGCAGCCCGGTGGCCCAGGCCGACTACCTGCTGGGCTACCTGGGGCCGCTCGCCGCCAGTGTGCCGGTCATGCTGGACATCGAGTTCAACCCCTATTCCGGCGGGCTGTGCTACGGGCTGCGCGGGTCGCGCATGGCGACCTGGGTGGCCAGGTTCAGCGCCGAAGTGCGGGCCAGGACGGGCCGGGCGCCGTACATCTACACCCCGCAAGGGTGGTGGAACCCCTGCGCCGGCGGCAGCGCGACGCTGCACAAGTCCCCGCTGTGGGTGCCGAACTACACCACCGCGAGCAGCCCGGCCATGCCGGCCGGCTGGGCCACGTGGAAGATCTGGCAGTACTCCAGCGCCGGGACTGTCCCCGGGATCCACGACCCCGGGTTCACCGACCTGGACCGGCTGCAGCGCGGCGTTGCCTCGCTCGGCCCGTGACCCGCTCGCCCGTGTAACACCGGTACCGGTCACGGCGCTGTTACCGGCGATCCCGCTTCTGCGTCGCTTTGGGCGACTGGCGGTAAAACGATCACCTCTGGCCTACGATCATGGGTTGCCTGGGGAGGAGACCTCGTGCCGGTGTGCGCTCATCGCTGGTTAATGTCCGCCTGCTGTGCGCTGGCCAGCGTGGCTGTGCTCAGCCTGGGGGCCACCCCGGCCGGTGCGGCCAGCTCAGCCGGTGCGGCCAGCTCAGCCGGGCCGGGCGACCGGGCCAACGTGGGCGCCACGCACTCGCCGGAGCTGCTCAGCCAGTTCAGGAACCGGTCGCGGAACGTCCCGCTGACCGGCACCGGGGAGATGGCGCCCGCCGTGACGCCCTCGGCGGCTGTCCCGGGCGACGAGCAGGGCGTAGACGTGGCGTCGTTCCAGCACCCGAACGGTGCGGCCATCGACTGGTCCCAGGTCGCCGCGTCCGGCGTCGGCTTCGCCGCGGTCAAGGCCACCGAGGGCGCCTACTACCAGAACCCGTATGCGCTGAAAGACCTGGCCGGGGCGCAGGCGGCCGGCCTGTCCGTGGCGGCCTACGCGTTCGCCATCCCGAACGGGAACGGCAGCAGCAACAGCCCGGTCACCCAGGCCAACTACCTGCTCAAGTATCTGGGCAGCTACGCCGGCACGGTGCCGGTCATGCTGGACATCGAGTACAACCCGTACGCCGGCGGCGAGTGCTACGGGCTCAAGGGCGCCAAGATGGTCGCCTGGGTGGCCGCGTTCGACGCCCAGATCCAGGCCAGGACCGGCCGGATGCCGATCATCTACACGCCGCCCAGCTGGTGGAATTACTGCACCGGCGACAGCACCGGGTTCGGCCCGGACCCGCTGTGGGTGCCGTCGATCACGACCGGGAGCCCGGTCCTGCCCGTTGGCTGGCCGAACTGGACGGTCTGGCAGTACTCGGGTACCGGCACGGTGAGCGGCATCTCCGATCCCGGCCACACCGATCTCGATCAGGCCAACCCGGCCTTCCTCGGGCTGCTCAACCCGGGCACCCAGGACCAGTCCGACGGCGCGCCGGCCGGCCTCCAGCTGCGGCCGGCCATCCCGGCGCCCGGCCAGACCGTGAGCTACACCGCGACCGGCCTGCCGCCCGGCGTATCCATGACGGCGGCGGGGAACCTCACCGGCTGGCTGACCCGGGCCGGGACCTACCCGGTGCACGTCAGCGGGTCGGACGCCGCCGGGGCTACCGGCTCGCTGTCGTTCAGCTGGACCGTCAGCGCCGCGTCCGGCCAGGCCGGCCCGGTGCGCTTCGGTGTGGGCGGCAAGTGCCTGAACGACGTGGGCAACAAATCGGCCAATGGCACCCCGGTCACCGTCTGGACCTGCAACGGCAGCGCGGCCCAGCAGTGGACCGCCGCCGCGGACCGGACGCTGCGGATCAATGGCCAGTGCCTGTCAGTCTCCGGGTCGGCCACCAAGAGCGGGGCCAAGGAAGTGCTGGAACCGTGCGCCGGTTATGCCAGCCAGCAGTGGGCCGTCGGCACCGGTGCGCATCTGGTCAACGGCACCGCCGGGCTGTGCCTGAGCGGATCGGCCAGCGGCGCTAACGGCAGCCGGGTGTGGCTCGGGTCATGCTCCACCGGCGCCAGCCGGGCCTGGACGCTGCCCGCCGGGCCGGTGCGGTCACAGCTCCCCGGCCAGTGCGTGGCCAGCTCCAGTCAGGCCAGCGGCTCGGTGGTGCAGATAGCACCGTGCGGCGCGCTGGCCGCCCAGCAGTGGACGGCCCAGCCGGACGGGACGGTCCGCCAGGCCGGCCGGTGCCTCGAGGTGGCCGGAGCAGGCACGGCCAGCGGCACCGTCGTGGACCTGGCCGCGTGCACCGGCGGCCCGGGCCAGCAGTGGCACATCAACCCGTCCGGCGCCGGCCAGCAGCTGGAGAACCCGCAGTCCGGGCTGTGCCTGGCCGATCCCGATGACAGCGCGGCCAGCGGGACACAGCTGGTCATCGCGTCGTGCCCGGGGGGTGATCCGGGCACCGGGTGGCGGCTACCGTGACGTTGCTCACCGCTGATTGCCCGGCCGGCGCGGCGGCTTGATGGCACCATGAGGTGGTGGCCCTGGACCAGCAAACCGGACAGAACCGGGTGGATGCGACTGCGCGCGCGGTGGTGGAGAGTGCCGCCGACGCCATCGTCGCGTTCAGCACGGATCGCTCGGTGCTGCTGTGGAATCCCGCGGCGGAACGGATGTTCGGCTGGCCCGCGGCGGAGGTGCTCGGCCTGGAGCCGCCGATCATCCCGGAGGAACTGCAAGCTGAGCACAGCGCGGTGCTGGAACGGGTGCGCAGCGGCGGGCAGATCTCCTTCGCCACCCGGCGGGCGTGCAGCGACGGCACGCTGATCGACCTGCGCATCGACACCAGCGCGCTGACCGGCCGGGATGGCGAGATGCTCGGCTGGGTGAACGTCTGCCACCGGATCGGCGCGGAAGAAGCGGCCCGGTACCAGATCGCGCAGCGCGCCCGGGTCGTGCGCAAGCTGGGCGACGTGGTGGCCGACATGAACGCGCAGCGCGACCTGGAGGCCGTGCTGGACCGGATCGCGGCCAGCCTGCGCGAGCTGACCGGGGCCGACGCGGGCGGCTTTGTGCTGATCGAGGACGACAAGCTCCGCCTGGTCAGCATGGATGGCCTCCCCGGCAGCCTGCGCGGGCGCACCGCCGACCTGGAGTCCAGCCTGGTCGGGCAGCTGATGCGGTCCGGCCAGACGGTGATGATGACCACCGGGGAATCGGGTGAGTTCGACGACCTCATCTGGTCCGCGCTGCCCGGCCTGCACACGATCGCGCTCAGCCTGTCGCACGTCGCGGGCCGCCCCTACGGCGGCCTCTACGCGCTGTACAGCGGGCGCAAGGTCGGGCATGTCGAGCTGGAACTGCTGGAGCTGATGGCCGGGCACGCCAGCGTCGCGCTGAGCAACGCGATGGCGTTCGAGGAACTGATCCGGCAGCGCGCTCACGAGCGTGCCGTGATCGACGCCAGCGCGGACGGCATAGCGGTGCTGGACAGCACCGGCCTGATCCGGCAGTGGAACCCGGCCGCGCACGACCTGACCGGCCTGTCCGCCCGGGAGGTCACCGGGCGGCCGCCGCCGTTCCCGGTGCCCGAGCCGGGCGGCGGCAAGCTGACCCACCGGCTGCCCAGCGGCCGCTGGCTGGACGTGCTGTGCAACGAGCTGGACGGCCGCGACGAGCGGGTCATCGACTTCCGTGACGTGACCGCGGCCAAGGAGCTGGAGGAAGCCAAGGACCTGTTCCTGGCCACCACCAGCCACGAGCTGCGTACCCCCATCACCGTGGTGCAGGGCTTCGCCAGCACGCTGGCCCGGCGCTGGGACAACCTGGCCGACCCGGAGCGGCGCACCGCGGTGCAGACCATCGCCGACCGGGCCGGCGTGCTCGGCCGGCTGGTCGAGCAGCTGCTGCTCGGCTCGCGGGCCGGCGCCGACCAGCTGACCGTCACCAACGGGCCGTTCGACCTGGCCGCCCTGCTCCGCGGCACGGCCATGGCGTTCCGCCCGCTGTCCGAGGCGCACACCCTGTCCGCCGACATCCCGGACGGGCTGCCGCCCGCCTACGGCGACCCGATGGCCACCGACATCATCGTCGGCCAGCTGCTGGAGAACGCGTTCAAGTACTCGCCGAACGGCGGCTCGGTCAACGTGGCCGCCCGGCTGGCCGGGGCGTGGATCGAGGTCAGCGTGGAAGACGAGGGGATCGGCATCGCCCCCGGCGACCACGATCGGATCTTCGACCGGTTCGTCCAGGGCGAGACCGGTGACCGGCGCCGGTTCGGCGGCATCGGCCTCGGCCTGTACATCGTCCGCCAACTGGCCCGCGCGCAGGGTGGCGAGGTGGCCGCCTCGTCCCGGCCGGGCGGCGGCACCTGCATGCGGCTGCAGCTCCGCCCGGCCGCCGAGGGCTAGCCGGCTAGTCGGTGGCGGCTGCCGCCAGTTCGCGGAACCGCGGCTCGCTGCCCGAGGCCACCAGGTAGTCGTCCAGGATGCCGGGCACGTCGTCGCCGGCCTTGACGATCTGGCCCTTCTCCAGCCAGATGATCCGGTTGCAGGTCTCGAAGATCTCGCTCAGTTGATGCGCGACCAGGAACACGGTGCCCGCCTGCTGGCGCAGCTCGTCGATCCGGTCGTGGCTCTTCCGCTGGAACTCGGCGTCCCCGGTGGCCAGCGCCTCGTCCACCAGCAGGATGTCGTGGCTCTTGGCCGACGCGATGGCGAAGCGCAGCCGGGACCCCATGCCGGTGGAGTACGCCTTCATCGGCAGGTTGATGAAGTCACCGACCCCGGAGAAGTCCACGATCCGCGGCTTGGCTTCCTTGGTCTCCTGGGTGGTCATGCCCATGGCCAGGCAGCCGAGCACCACGTTCCGCTCGCCGGTCAGGTCGTCCAGCAGCGCCGCGTTCACCCCGAGCAGCGCGCCGTGCCCGTCGGTGTACACCATGCCCTCCTCGGCGGGCAGCAGCCCGGCGATCGCGCGCAGCAGGGTGGACTTGCCCGAGCCGTTCCGGCCGATGACGCCGACCGCGTCACCCCGGTAGGCCACGAACGAGATGCCGCGGATCGCGTGCACCTCACGGATGGACGGCCGCCGCTGCCGCTTGAGCAGCCGGAGCAGCGCGGTCGCCGCGGTGCCCTTGTCCGCGTTGCCGCCGTACACCCGGTAGACGACGTGCAGGTCGTCCACCACCACCATGGGGCGTTCCTCAGCCACGGCCGTACCTCGCCTCCGCGCGCCAGAAGAACAGGAAGCCGACGACCACCACGACCAGCGCCCAGCCTGCCCCCCAGATCCACAGGGCTCGGGATGCTGGGCAGCGTGTCCGGATGGCAGTAGGCGCTGTAGGTCGCGTAGGTGGGGTTGCCGGGGTAGGTCCGGTACAGCAGGCACTTGGCATGGTTGTACGGCTGGGCGCCGGGCAGCGCGTCCCGGTACTTCTCCAGCAGCGCCCACCTGGTCAGCGTGATGTAGACCGCGGCTGGGTTGATCTGCAGCAGGTAGGCGAGCCCAGGGTGCTTGTGCAGCTTGCCCGCGAACGTCAGCGTCAGCGTCTGCAGGCTGAACAGCACGCCCGAGGTGTACATCCAGGTCCGCACGATGAACGGGAGGAGCTGGCTGACATCGTCGAAGCTGGCCCCCCAGCGGGCCAGGATGAGCCCGCAGCCCACGTTGAAGATGCTCTGCAGGATCAGCACCGGGATGATGAACAGCCAGTACGGGGTAGGCGGCTCGCCGGCGATCACCACGATGATGAACAGCACGGCGAAGGACAGCACGAGCTGCTGCAGTTCTATGAGCACGTAACCGAGCGGCAGGCAGGCCCGCGGGAAGTACAGCGCCCGGATCAGCGGCAGCGTGTCCCTGATCACCTGGGAGGACGTGATGAACGCCCGCTGCGTGAAGTTGAACACGAAGACGCCGGTGACCAGGAACGAGATGTAGTCCGGGACACCCCGGTTGGTGCCCAGCAGCAGTCCGAAGATCAGGTAGTACACGCCCGCGTTGAGCAGCGGGGTGAGCACCTGCCACAGCTGGCCGAGCCGGGCCTCGGTGTACATCGCGATGTTCCGCGCGGTGGCGAAGCCGCTGATGAAGTAGCGCCGCTTCCAGAGCTCCTGGGCGTAGCTGCGCAGCGGCGGGCGCACCGCGGCCTCCTGCAGCCCGTGCTGCAGGGCCAGGTCACGCAGCGACCCCGGCGGCACCAGGTGGTTCTCTTCGGGACGGTTAACGGTCGCGGTGCCTGCACCGCTGTCGGCGTCCACCCGGCCGCTCAATCTGCCCGGCGCGCTCAGCCGGCCTTGGTTGCTCACGACCGTGAGCCTACGGGGGGTTTGTGGCGGCGCGGGCCCGCTCCCGGGCATCCGGGATGTCCCGGTCGGGGACCGGCCAGTGAGTTGTATGGGGCAACTATCACCCTGGAAATGTACCACCGGGCCAGTTGTGCGGTACAACTGTTGGGTGAACGTCTCGGCCGAGGACTCCGAACTGGTCCAGCTGCTGACCCAGTTGCTCCGGGTAGTGAGCCCAGAGGGTACCGGGCCGGGAAACCCGGCCGCCGGGAACGGCCACGCCGGGGCGAGCCGCCCGGACGCTGCCGCCGGGCAGCCGGCCGCGCCCGAGGTGGCCGCCGGCCAGCCCGCCGTGCCCGCCGCGCCCGGGGCGCCCGCCGGGCAGCCCGGCCGCCCCCGGGGTGCCACCGGGGCCGGGTGCGGCAGCCCAGCCGCCGCTGCCGGTGCTGTCCGCCTCCGAAGCACGGGCCCTCATCGAGCTGGTCGCGGCCCGCGGCATCTCCCAGGGGCAGCTGGGCCCGCTGCTCGGCCTGGAGAAGAGCACAGTGAGCCGGCTGGCCGCCGGGCTGGAGCGCAAGGGCTGGGTCGAGCGCGGCCGGGACGAGGCCAATCAGCGCTACATCCGGCTCTACCTCACCCCGGAAGGCAGCCGGGTCGCGGCCGTCGTATGGCAGGCCTGGCAGTCCCGCCAGGCCCGGATCCTCTCCGGGCTGTCCGGCCGGGAACGGGAAGGCCTCGCGGCCGGCCTGCGCGGGCTGATCCGCGAACTGGCCGCGGAACGATCGGCCGGCGACCCGCCACCGGGCTAGTGCCCGGTCGGTGATGCGGCGGCGTTCGGGTACCGGGGCTCACTGCCTGCCGAACACGGCGTGCACGGTGATCGTGTTCTTCATCGCGGCTATGCCCATCCAGTTCCAGGTCAGCCCGAAGTCGGCCCGGTTGATCTGGACCTCGGCGTCGAGCCATACCTGGTCGGCACCGAACACCGATACCCGGGCCGGGAAGGAGACCGGCCGGGTGCGGCCGCGCACCGTGAGGCTGCCGGTCACGGTCACCTGGTCGCTGGCCGGAGTGATCCGGTCCACGGTGAAGGTGATGTCGCGGAACGCGTCGATCTCGAAGAAGTCGGCGGAGCGCAGGTGCTCATCCCGCTTCTTGTTCTTCGTGTCGATGGACGCGGCGGCCACTGCGATCTGGCCGGTCACCTGGCCCGCCAGGGAAATCGTGCCGTCCCCGCTGACCTGGTGGAAGACGCCGTTGAGCGGGGCCATGCCCCAGGTGTGCCGGGTCTTCAGCCCGATCGTGGTCTGGGCCGGGTCCAGGGTCCAGTCCCCGGCCAGGCTGGCGTCGCGCAGCAGCGCCTGCAGTGCCGGTGCGGTGAGCTGTCCCGATGGTGCCATCCCGGTCTCTCCCCGTCCTAACTTTGGTTCGTCTAACAAAATACTTTGGTTAGCCGAACCGTATAAACTGGCCAGGACGCTGTCAAGGGAGGAGCCATGGCCGGTCAACCGGGCCACCCGGCTGATGGCGCGGGCAGCTCACAGCACTCCGCGCTGTGCCTGCGCCTCATGCAATTGCTGCCCCGCGTGGCCAAGGCCATGCGCCTGTACCAGGATCGCGCCGCGCCCCAGGTCCCGGCGCCGCTGGGCCCGCGCCACGTGGCCGCACTGCAGCAGCTTCAGGACGGGCCGGTCACCGTCAGCGAACTCGCCGCCCGGCTCGATCTGAGCTGCCACCGTCAGCGGTGTCCTGGCCGACCTGGACCGGGCCGGCTTCGTCGAACGCCACCCCGACCCAGCCGACC
>CAVWSA010000004.1:0-236001 GCA_963757545.1 uncultured Actinomycetes bacterium
GCCATTGCCCGGTTCTTCGACGGCCTCGACCTGGGTGTCGCCGTTTGCTGGCGCCGCGGCCGAGGTCGTGCACCTGGGCTTGTGGGGCTGTGAGGACGCCGGTCTGGCGGATAGCGACAGCTCGCGGTGGGGGTACTGCGGGGTGGCCCGGGTCCGCGAGGGCCGTCGCGCTGCTAGTCGTTGCCCACGATCGTGCTCAGGGCTTCGACCCGGCTGCCCCGTTCGCCGCGGGTCGCCCAGCGGTAGCCACATAGCCCAGCCCCGCGATGACGAGGGTCATCGCCAGCATGATCGTGCCCAGCGCGTTCAGCGCCGGGCCGCCGTTGCCGCCGTGCTGGGTGGAGTAGATGATCACCGACATCGGGGTGTTGCTGGCGTTCGAGGACAGCAGGTCGACGATCACGAAGTCGTCGATGACCCCGGAGAACACCAGCACGGCGCTGGCGAAGATGGCCGGGCCGAGCAGCGGGATCATCACCCGGCGCATGGTCGGACAGCTGGTTGGCGCCCAGGTCCGCGGCCGCCTCCTCGTACTGGCGGCCCAGGGTGACCAGCCGGGCCTGGACGATGATGGCCGGCCAGCTGACGTTCCAGGTGACCAGCCCCAGGACCTCGGCCAGGGTGCCCAGCTGGACCGAGGTGAACAGCACCGTGAACACGAAGAACATCGCGACCCCGAAGATCAGCTCCGGGATCACGAAGGACAGGATCATCACGTAGTTGAACGTGGAGGGGGTGACGCCGCGCCAGCGGTTGATGCCCAGCGCGAACGACACGCCGAGCGGGACCGCGATCAGCGTGGTGAGCACGGACAGCCGGACGGTCTGGATCACGGCCGCATGCAGCTGCGGGTTGTGCAGCACCGAGTTGACCGGGTCGCTGAAGTACCACCGCCAGGAGAAGCCCTGCCAGGCGCTCTGCGATTTCCCGTTGTTGAACGAGAACAGCACCGCGATGCCGATCGGCACCAGCGACCAGATCAGGTACAGCCAGGTGAAACCCTCCAGGAACCACGGGTGGCCCCAGGGGTTACGGCGGGGCAGCAGCCGGGACAGGCCGCTGCGCGCCGCGGTACCCGAGGACTCGGTGGTCCGCGCGGGGGCACTGGTCGCGGTCACGCCGCCTCCCGCGTGGACCGGTTCGTGGAGGTCACGTAGTAGATCATCGGTATCAGCAGCACCAGGAGCAGGAGCAGGGACAGCACCGCGCCCTGCCCTTCCAGCCCGGGCGTGCCGAGCTGGCCCTGGATCAGGTTGCCGACCATGGATGTATTCGCCGCGCCGGACAGCAGCTGGTTGGTGAAGTAGTCGCCGAGCATGGGCAGCACGGTGATCAGCATGCCGGTCAGGATCGCCTGCCGGGACAGCGGCAGCGTGACGCGGGTGAAGGTCCGGACCCGGTTCAGGCCGAGGTCGCGGCCGGCCTCGATGAGCGACGGGTCGATCCGGTCCAGCCCGGCGTACAGCACCAGGATCAGGTACGGGATGTAGCCGTAGACCAGGCCCAGCACCACCGTGTACCACTTGCCGCCGAGCCAGTTGATCGGCTGCGAGATCAGCCCCATGGCGGACAGGGCCGGTTCACGTAGCCGTTGGTCTGCAGCAGGTCGATCCAGGCCAGCATCCGCATCATGAAGCTGATCCAGAACGGCGCGATCAGCAGGATCAGGAACAGCGCCTTGCGGCGGCCCGGAGAAGCGGGCCACGAAGTACGCCGCCGGGTAGGCGATGAGCAGGGACAGCACCGAGGCCGCGAGCACGTACAGGAGCGTGCGCAGCACGATGGGCCCGGCGAAGGAGGTCGCGCCGAACAGGTCATGCCAGACGTTGATGACGTTGGAGGAGCTCCAGCCGAACGGGTTCCAGACCGCGATCGGGGACTCGAACAGCCGGTTGAGCTGGCCCATGGCGATGGCCAGCACGGCGTAGAACGGGACGATGAACAGCAGGAGGAGCCAGATGATGCCGGGCGCGGCCAGCGCGACCCAGAAGACCTTGCTCTGGCGCCCGGACTTGCGGGCGCCCCCCGCTCGGCTCGGTTGTGGGTCGCTCGCGGCAGCCCCGGCGGTGCTGTCATGGCCTCCCCTAGATTCCGTTGCTCACGACGAGCCAGGCCTGCTGCCAGAGGGCATCCGCGTCCACCGGCAGCTGGAGTTCGCTGACTCCCCGCCGGAAGTAGGACGGCAGCACCGCGGTGGACATGAGGCTCTTGGGCAGCAGCTTCTCCTTGACCAGCCGCTGGGGCGTGATCGCGTTGAGCGGCTGCATGTAGCCGTTGAAGCTGATGTTCTCCAGCACGTTCGGCAGATCGAGCATGTAGTTCAGGAACAGGTGCGCCAGCACCGGGTTGCTCGCCGACTGCAGCACCGTGAGCGTGTCGTTGGCCACCGGGCCCCGCCCGTCGGTGGGGAACCAGTAGCCGACCGTCTCCACCGGGACGCCCTTGGGCATGTAGTACGGGGCCGCGGCCATGTCGCCGGACCAGGCGTGGTGGATCCAGGTCTGGCCGTTGGGGATCTCGGTGTAGTCGTTGTTGTCGATGTGCACGTCAACCAGGCGGGACAGGTCCTGCAGCGACTGCCGGGACAGCGCGATCTGGTTCCGGTCGGTGGTGTTGAGGTTGAAGATCCCGTTCTTCATCAGCCCCAGGCTGATGCCCTCGCGGTAGTCGTCGAGGATGGCCACCTTGCCCTTGTACTTGGGCTGCCAGGGCATGGCCCACGGGTTCCGCATCGCGTACGGGTTCTCGTGCACGAGGTCCTTACGCCAGGAGATCCCGGTCGTGTAGATCGTGTACGGGCTGGTGTACTGCCAGCCCTGGTCGTAGAACGGGTTGGTGAAGTCCGGCCACGCCTGCTGGATGTTCGGGATGTAGCTGTGGTTGAGCGGCTGGACCAGCTTGGACTCGATCAGCTGGCCGAGCACGTCCACGGTCACGCCCATGAACACGTCGAATGACAGCCCGCTGCGCAGCTTGGCCAGGGCCTCGTTCATCGTGTTGAACGTGGTCACCTGGACCTTGCAGTTGTACTTCTTGGCGAAGTGGTTCAGGCAGGCCTGGTTGACGTAGGCGACCCAGTTGTAGATCTGCAGCGTGGCCCCGGTCTCGGGCTGCAGGCCGTTGGCGATCGGCTTGTTCTCGCTGAAGATGGGCCACTTGACCGGGTTGTTCGGCCGCGGCAGCGGGACCGTGCCCGAGCCGGCCAGGGCGGGCGCGCACGCGTCCAGCAGCGCGCCGCCGCCCAGCGCGGCCAGGCCGGCGCCCGCGCCGGCCAGGAAGCCCCGGCCGGGAGAACAGGGGCGGGCGGGACCCGTCCTTCGGCCAGCCTTCTCGCGGGTGCACCAGCTCGCTTCTTCCTCCGGGATGGCGGCTCGTCCTGGACTATGCCTCGTCCAGGCCGTGGCTCGTCCGGGCTCTGGCTCCCCGGGTCCCGGAGGCTCTGGCCGCGGCCGTCAGCCGATGAACCCTGACTGAACAGTCCGTCAATAAGAGGTACTACTGCGACAGCATAGGCGCAAGGCTCTCCCGGCAAAAGGGTCACTCATCCGGCGAAACACGACCGAAACCTGGCGCTCAGCTCCCGCCCAGCTGGGGTTCGGCGTGAACTCAGCTGGTGACCGCGGTCGCGAACGCCCCGAAGTTCGATACCAGCAGGTCGACGTCCGACTCGTCGTGCTGGACCGAGATCAGCCACTGCTCGGTCTTGCCCCACGGAGGCAGGAACACGCCGCCGTTGTGCTGGAAGAGCCAGTGCGCGTGGCTGTACCGGTCGTCGATGCCGAGGAAGCCGCGGTAGTTGCGGACCGGCTCGGGGGAGAACACCACGCAGCCCTTGGCCCCGACCGCGACCACGTGCGCCTGCAGCCCGGTGCCGGGCGATCTCCCGCTCGATGCCGGCTGACCGCGCGCTGCGCGCAGCGCGTCGATCCGCTGGTACGCCTCGGGCGTGGCCACCTCGGTGAGCATGGCCCGGCAGGCGGCCACCGCGAGCGGGTTGCCGTTGAAGGTGCCGACCATCTCGTAGCCGTTGTCGGCCACGTGCGCCATGACCTCGGCCGACCCGCCGACCGCGGCGATGGCGACGCCGCCGCCGATGGCCTTGGCCAGGCAGATGATGTCCGGGGTCACCCCGGTCAGCCCGGTGGCGCCGCCGGGGCCCGGCGGTCAGCCCGGTCTTCACCTCGTCGAACGTGAGCAGCGCGCCGCGGGAGTGCAGCAGGTCCTTCAGGCCCGGCCAGGTAGCCCGGCTCCGGCTCGATGATGCCCGCGTTCATCATGATCGGCTCGATGATCATCCCGGCGACCTGGCCCGGGTGCTCGTCGAGCAGGCGCTCGACGCTGGCCAGGTCGTTGAACGAGGCGACCAGCGTGAGCTGATGATCGCCTCGGGGATGCCGGTGCTGGACGGGACCTGGGCCGGGCCGGTCGGCCGGGCCGACCTCGTCGGCCTCGGGGGTCACCGAGACCTGGACCGAGTCGTGGTGGCCGTGGTAGCAGCCCTCGACCTTGATGATCAGGTCCCGGCCGGTGATCGGCGCGCATCAGGTGCACCGCGTCCATGGTCGCCTCGGTGCCCGAGTTGGCGAAGCGCCACAGCGGCAGGCCGAACCGGCGCGCCAGTTCCTCGCCGACGGCGACCGCGTTCTGGGTGGGCTGGGCGAAGTGCGTGCCCAGGCCGACCTGGCTGCGCACGGCCTCCACGATGGCCGGGTGGGCGTGCCCGGCCAGGGCCGCGCCGTAGCCGCCGTGCAGGTCCACGTACTCGTTGCCGTCCACGTCGTAGATCTTGGAGCCCTCGCCGTGGCTGAGCCAGACCGGCTGCGGGACGGTGATCTGCCAGCTGGAGGTGACCCCGCCGGCCAGGCTGTGCTGCGCCAGGCCGGCCATCCGGGCCGACTCCGGCTGCCGCTCGACGAAGATCTTCTCCTGCTCGGCGATGATGTCCTGGAGATTGGCTGGAAGGCCCTGGCTGTGGGCTCGGCGCGGTCCTGCTCCTTTGGCCTGGCGCCGCTCACATCAACCCGGTGCCGCTCGTAGCTGACTGAACGTTAAGTCTACATGGGGCCAAGCCGCTGACAAGACTTACTTAGGGCCGCGGAGCCGGGGCGCCGCCGGGGCCCTGCGGCCATTAGCGCGATGAGTTTGCCCCCGCCCGTGGGGCAAACTCACCGCGCTGAGGCCGCCTGGCGCGCGCTCAGGTGCAGCCGGTGCCGTTGACGGTGAAACTGGCCGGTGCGGCGTCGCTGCTGGCCCAGGTGCCCTGCATGCCGAGCGTGGTGCTCCCGCCCGGGCTGATCGCGGCGTCATAGCTGGCGTTGCTGACGGTCACGGTCTCGCCGCTCTGCGCGACGGTGGCGTTCCACGAGTTGGTCACCTTCTGGTCACCGGGGAAGGTGAAGCCAAGCGTCCAGCCGTTGATGGCCGACGTCCCGGTGTTGCTGATGGTCAGGTTGGCCACGAACCCGCCGGCCCACTGGCTCGACGTGGTGTACGTGACGTGGCAGGACAGCGGGCCAGCCGGGCTGGTCGGCGGCGGGCTGGTCGGCGGTGGGCTGCGTCGGCGGCGGGCTGGCCGGGCTGCTGGAGTCCAGGCCGAAGAAGTGGATGGCGTAGGCGGCCATGCCCGCTTCCGGCAGCACGTGCCCGGCGCCGGCGATGCTGTACGCCTCGACCTGCACCGTGCCCGCGCTGTTCGCGTAGCGGGTCCGGGTCCAGCCTGCCACCGGCGTGTCGGTGCTGGTCGGCGTCTGGCTCACGCCGAGCACGTTGGTCCACTGCTTGATCTCTTCGCCGAAGTTGACATAGCTGAGCGTGGTATCCGCGGTGCCGTGCCACAACTGCACCCGCGGACGCGGGCCGGTGTACCCGGGATCGGCGTTCCGCACCAGGTCCCCCCAGGCCTGCGGGGTCATCGTGGTCTGGCCTCCGGCGCAGGCGGAGTTCCACTCGTCCACGGTGCCGGTGTAGAAGCAGCCGAACGGCACGCCCATGAACGCCGCGCCCGCCTGGAACACGTCCGGGTAGTCGCCCAGCAGGACGTCGGTCATCATCGCGCCGGAGGACGCGCCGGTAACGTAGACCCGGTTCGGGTTGCCGTTGTAGTGCTGTTCCGCGTAAGTGATCATGGACATGATCGAGACCGGATCGCTGCCGCCGTTGCGGGTGAGCGCCTGCGACGAGGACACATCCCAGCAACTGCCGCTCCGGGTCACCGACGGGTAGATGACGATGAACCCGTACTGGTTGGCCAGCGAGGCGAACTCGGTGCTCGCATAGAACCCAGGTCCCGATCCGGTGCACTGATGCAGGGCGACCAGGATCGGCGGGTTGGCGGTGACCGTGTCCGGGACGTAGATGTACATCTGGTCGCCGCCCGGGTTGTTGCCGAAGTTCGTCACCTGCACCAGGCTGGCCGCCTGGGCCGGGGCCACGGCATGCAGCCAGAGCCCCGCCGCCGCCACTAAGACCGCGGCAAGGCCGGCCAGCGCGCGGATCCGTCTGCTCATGGCATCTCCTCGATAGATATCCGAAATATTTCGGATCCTGAGGCCCTGCCTGGCTGCCGTCAACACCGGTCGGCGGAGCGGTCTGGGCCCGCGCTCGGGGCGCTCCGGCCACCCGCCCGCGACCAGCCCACATGCTCGCGGTCCAGCGTGCCGTTGCGGCCGGGCCGGCTGGCCTGCGGGAAATTTTCACCGGGTCCACTGCCGCGCGGCTCCGAATCCGGTGTGCGGGATCCTGGCGGTGACCCGGCCAGGGGCAGCGCCGAAAACTATCGGCATGGCCCCCCGCCCCGTCCCCATCCCCGGTCCCCGGGTCCCGGGTCCCGGGTCCCGGCCCCCCCCATCCCCGGCCCCCGGTCCCCGTCCCCGTCCCCGTCCCCGGTCCCGGCCCCGGCCCCGGCCCCGGTCCCGGCCCCGGCCCCGCCGCCTCGTCCCGGCCCCGGCCCCGGCCCCGGCCCCGGCCCCGGTCCCGGCCCCGGTCCCCGGCCCCGGCCCCGGCCCCGGTCCCGGCCCCGGCCCCGGTCCCGGCCCGTTCCCGGTCCCGGCCCCGGCCCCCGGTCCCGGCCCCGGTCCCGGTCCCGGTCCGGTCCCCGTCCCCGTCCCCCGTCTGTGTTCAGCTCGGCCGGGCGACTACCCGCTACCGCAAGTAACAGGATCCTTGCCAAGATACATTGATCACCGTTACATTGCGCTCATGGGCGATGCGCTTCGTGAGCCCACCTTCCTGATCCTGGCCGCGCTGGCCCCTCAGCCGCTGCACGGTTACGCGATCATCGGTGAGGTGGCCACGCTGTCCGGCGGCCGGCTGGAACTGCGGCCCGGCACGCTGTACGGCGCGCTGGACCGGCTGGCCGCTGAGGGGCTGCTCGAGCCGGACCGGGAAGAGGTGATCGAGGGCCGGCTGCGCCGGTACTACCGGCTGACCGACGCTGGGGCCGGCGTGCTGGAGCAGGAAGCGGTCCGGCTGCAGCACAACGCCGACGCGGCCCGGCAGCGGCTGGCCCAGCGGGCCGGCCCGCTCAGCCTGGCGACCAGCCGGCCGGGGGAGTGATGACGCCGGGCGCGCTCAGCCAGGTCATCACGTCGAACGTGTACAGCCCCTGCCGCACCCCTGGGTCGTTGGCCAGCAACTGGCGAGCGTCGTCCAGCGAGTCCTTCTGGTACACGCCCAGCCCGCAGATGCTCTCCGCCTCGGCCGGGCTGTCCCGCACCGGCCCGGCGGCCAGCTGCTCGCCGCTCGCGACCATGCTCAGCGTGTAGGCCAGGTGCTCCCGGAAGATCCGTTCCCGGGACTCCTCGTCGAAGTCGTGGTACTGCCTGCTCTGCCGGAGCAGCGCCACCTGGTAGGTGGCCAGCTGGGGCGGCCTACTCATCGGCGGGGACCTCCCGTGACGGAACCGGTGCCGGCCGCTGCCGCGGCCGGCCGGGCGAGACGCCGCCAGAGCAGCCGCCAGCCGAGCTGGAACAGGCCGAGGAAGGCCAGCGCGACCAGGATGAACGCGAACGCGGTGCCCTGGCCGTCCAGCACCCGGAGGATCATCCCGAGCGCAACCGTGCCCAGCCACACGCCGACCCCGGTCGGCAGCAGCGCGGCCGGGCGCCGCCACCAGCGGGTCGCCAGCAGCCCGGCGACGGCGCCCGCGGCGAACGGCCAGAACGTGTCCCACAGCCCGGCGGGTCCGCCGCCCGCGTGGTGATTAGCCCGGCCGATCACCACGAACAGCAGCACGCAGCCCAGATCGGCGGCGGCCGCCCCAGCAGCAGAACGCATGACCCTCCTCGCCCCGGCTCCAGCAGCGGATCCAACCTATCCGCAGCACGTAGGCTCCCGGTGTGGGCCGTCGCACGCTGCGCCGGATCGAGGTGGGATCCGGACGCCCCTCGGTAGTGCTGGAGGCCGGCCGGAACGACGTGGCTTCCTCCTGGCGGCCGGTGCTGGACCTGCTGGCGCCGCACCTGCACGTGGTCGCGTACGACCGGGCCGGGCTCGGCGCCAGCCCACCGGCCAGCGATCCGGTCGTCCTGACCCGGCAGGTGGCCGACCTCACGTCCATCATCACCAGTGCGACCGCGGGCCGGTGCGTGCTGGCCGGGCACAGCTGGGGCGGCATCCTGGTGCAGTTGCTGGCGGTGCGCCTGCCGGACCTGGTGGCCGGGCTGGTCCTGGTCGATCCGGCCTATGAGCAGCTGACCGAGGCACTGCCCGGGGTGGCCCGGCGCGGGCTGCGGCTGGCCCGGCTGGGCCGGCCCGACGAGCTGCGCGGCGGCGACACCGCGGCCAGCCTGGCCCTGCTGCGCGAACTCCGCCGTATCCAGCCACCGTTTCCCGACGTGCCGCTCGTCGTGCTGAGCGCCACCCGGGGCTTCCCGCGCCGGTTCCGGGCGCACTGGACGGAGCTGCAAGCCGGCCTGGCCGCGTCCGCTCCGCGAGGCCGGCACATCGTGGTGCACGGCAGCGGCCACCAGATCCACCGGCAGCGGCCGGATGTGGTGGCCGGGGCGATCCGGCAGGTCGCCGCCGAGGCCGGAGCTGACAGTGCGGCCTGACGTGATCCGTCCCGGGCCGCGCGGGCGGGCGTACACTCGCCAGGTGCTAATACCAGGCCGCGGCCGCCCGGCTGCCGGTGGGCGATGGCCCGGCTGCTGATCGTGCAGCACACCTCCTCGCCGTCCATGCAGGGCGATGCTGGAGGCGGTACTGGCCGGCGCGGGCACCGACGGGATCGAGGATGTCGAGGTGGTGGTGCAGCCCGCACTGGCCGCGACCGCCGTGGACGTGCTCGGTGCCGACGGCTACCTGCTCGGCACGCCGGCCAACATCGGCTACATGTCCGGCGCGCTCAAGCACTTCTTCGACATGATCTACTACCCATGCCTGACCGCGACCCAGCGCCGGCCGTATGCGCTGTACGTGCACGGCAACAGCGACACCGGCGGGCGCGGTGCGGGCGGTCGAGTCCATCGCCACCGGGCTGGGCTGGCGGCGGGCCCGGCCGCCGGTCACCGTGCTGGGCGATGTCAAGCCCGCCGACCGCGAGGCATGCTGGGAACTGGGCGCCACGATGGCCGCGGAACTGGTCACGTGATCCTCACCGTCGCGCTGAACGCCAGCCTGCACGTCAGCTACGAGACGCAGCACGTCGCCTGGGGCGCGGCGAACCACGTCGGCCGGATGTTCACCCGGGCTGGCGGTGGCGGCCTGACCGTGGCCCGGGTGCTGACCGGCCTGGGCGAGGAGGTGGTGGCGGCCGGCTTCGCCGGCGGCGGCGCCGCCGACCTGATCGAGGCCGACCTGGCCCGGCAGGCGTGGCCACCGCGTTCACCCGGATCGGCCATGAGTCGCGCCGGGTGGTCGAGGTGCTGGACGAGGCCCGCGAGCAGAGCACCCGGCTGACCGAGCCGGCCCCGTTCATCACCACCGAGGAACTCGGCCGGTTCGCGCGCGAATACCGCAAGCTGGTGTCCGGCATGGACGCCGTGGTGCTGAGCGGCGGGCTGCCCGACCGGGCTGCCGGCGGACGTCTACGCTTCGCTGGCCAGTTACGCCGCCGAGGCCAGCGTCCCGGCCATCGTGCACGCGGGCGGGCCCGCGCTGTGGCACAGCCTGGACCGGCATCCGGCGCTGGTGCTGGTCGCGTCCACCGCCGGGCGCGCCCGGCGCCGGGATATCGGCCAGGCCCGGCCGGCCTGGTGGACCGCGGCGCGGCCGCGGCGGCCATGGTGTCCGGCGCGGCCGTGCTGGCCGCCGGACCGGCGCCCGGGGCTGGCGGGCCGCGCTGGACGACCTGCCCGGCCTTTCCCTGTCCGGTGAGGCGGTGGTGGCCGGGCTGCTGCGGGCCGTGGTGCACGGCTGGACCTGGCCGGACACGCTGCGGCACGCCGTCGCGCTCGGCGCGGCCGCCGACCCGGCCGGCGAGGTCAACCTGGACGGCTACGACCTGCTCGCCGCCGAGGTCGCCGTGGCGTCGGCCAGCTGAACTGAGGAGTGCGGGCCCGCGGCGTCAGCGCGACTGCTTGCGTTCCAGTTGCCGCCGCTTGCGCTCGAGCCGGCGCTGGGCGCGCTTCTCTTTGCGGCCGGGCAGCTCCGCGTTGGCCGGACGCCGCTCGACATCGACATATCCGCAGAACGCGACGCCGGTGACCGTGATCCGGGGTGCCCCGGGAGTCCCCGGCCCTTGGCCATGGTGGTCGAAGCCACCCATGATCCCGGTGCCGCCGATAAGAACATCGGCGTCTTCGGGCACCACGACGGTGATGTTGCCGATGACCGCGGTGGCGTGGATAGTCGTTTCGCCGTCGATGAACTGAGCCTGACGGAGGTCGATCTCGCCGTTGCCGATCACCGCCAGCCCGCGGAAGCTGCGCCCCACCCTCCACCGGCCGGTGCGCACGAACCCGGCAATGATCCCAACGTCTCGTGTCGAGGTAGGTGCCGCGCCTGGCTCGGCGGTGGCCGCCCGCAGGTCGCCAGTGATCGTGGCCAGGTCGGCCTCAGTCCCGGCGGCATAGACCGCGGTGAGCCGCTCGTCCAACTCCGGCTTGGTCAGCCGACCCTCGGCGAACGCCGTTTGCAGCGCGGCCGCCACGCGGTCGCGGTCGGTGTCGGACGCCCGGACCGCCGGTACGCTCGGGCCATTCTCGGCCCGCCAGCCGCGGGCAAGTTCGCCATGCGCCGAGCTTAGGGCGCGCAGGGATAAGCCGCGAGGCTGCGCCGAGCCGGGCGCCGGCCCGGGCGGCCGGGGCGGCCGGGGCGGCGGGGCGGCGTGGGCGGCGGGCCAGGCCTGCCGCCCAGGCGGCCGCGGTCACCAGCAGCGGAACGCCGGTAGCCCGCAGCCCGGGTGCGCTGTCCTGCGCGGTGGCCAGCAGCGACCCGAGGAAGACCAGGTAGGAGCCGATGATGAAGCGCCCCGGTGGCGCGGCGCACCCCGCCATCGCGGAAGGTGAAGGCGATCGACGACGGCGGTCAGCCCGAGGTACCAGACCGCGATGAGCACCGAATGCACCGATGGCGCGCCCAGCCCGATGATCGTGGCGGGCAGCAGCAGCCCGGCGGTGACGTTCAGCGTGTTGCTGTTCAGCGTGGTGCTCAGCATGGCCGCGCCGCGGCCGCGCGCGGCCAGGTACACCGCGGCCACCGCGTTGGGCAGGCTGGTCACCGCGGCCAGCACCACGCCGCCGGTGATGATCTGCGGCACCCCGAAATGTGCGCCCGAGGGAGGTGGCCGACCGTTCCATCAGCACGCTGGCCGCCACCACGACCAGCGCGCCGCCGCCCCGACCACGACGTCCCGGAGCCGGCCGTGCGGCGGGTGGATGACCTCCTCGAGTTCCTGCTCCTCCTCGTGGATGGCCACGGCCAGCCAGTCCTCCCAGCGCCGCGCCACCGGCAGGCGGCCGAGCCGGGCCCGGCCCGCGCCGAGCAGCACCAGGTAGGGCAGCAGCACGGCGAGCACCGCGGCCAGCCCGGCGCCGGGCGGGATGGTGCCGGTCGTGGTGACCAGGCACATCACGGCCACCCATAGCCCGACGGTCCCGCCGAGCAGCGACCACCTTGCGGTGCAGCGCGATGCGGCCCGCCACCAGCGCGCCCAGGCCGAGCAGCGCGGCCAGGTTGAACACGTTCGAGCCGATGATGACGCCCGCGCCGACCTTCTGCTGGTGCGCGGCCAGCGCGGTGACCGCCGAGGTGATCTCCGGGGCGTCGGCGGCCAGCGCGGCCACCATGCCGAGCAGCGCCTCGGACAGGCCGAGCCGTTCGCCGATCCGCTCCAGCCGGGTGACCAGGAGATAGCTGGTGGCCAGGCTGACCGCCGCGCCGAGGCAGAAGACGAGAGCTGCAGGGCGACGGGCACTGGCGGGTTCCTTCCGGGCATGCGGGCAGGATGCCGACCAGGCTTCCCGGCTCACCTGCCAGCCACCCTACCGGGCGGGTCGCGGCCCGCCGTGACCCGCGACGATCAGACCGTTATCTGTGACGATCGGGCCGTTATCTATGACGATCAGGGCGGGCGGGGCGGGATCACCAGGGATTGGGAGTGCCGTTCCCGAAAATCTGCGTCTGCAGCTGCCGCGCGGTCGGCCCCGTCGCCGCAGACCGCGGAGGCAGCTTGCCGTTGACCGCGGTCCAGTTCGTCCAGGCGATCAGCGAGTAATGCAGCGCCTTGGTTCGTGTTCCCGGTGTTCGCCGGCACCCAGAGGCTGCCGCGCTTCACCCAGGGGGTGCCGAACTCCAGGTAGTGCGTCCGGTGCCCGGCGATGACGAACGTCTGCGGGTAGGGGCCCGGCTTGTCGTGCGCGTGACCACCAGCTGGTGAAGTTGTCTGCGTTGGTGGTGCGATGGTGACCTGGCCGTCGCTGAACCAGTCCAGGCCCGGGCCCGGGCGCAGGCCGGCCGTGTCCACCGCGCACTGGGCCAGCAGCGCGGGCGCATCGGCCAGCCGCGTACGCCGTACAGGTTGGCAGGAGCGCGGGGTGGCGCTGGCGGCGTGGTTCTTGGGCGGGACGACCGCGAAATGGCATCCGGCCAGCACCGCCCCGGCGGCGGTCAGCGGCGCGCCGCCCGGCCGCCGCCCGCCAGCATCCGCCTCATGCCTGCCTCTCGTCCCGCCCCCGGATCAGGCCCCCGGATCAAGGGCCCCGGTCAAGGGCCCCCGGATCAGGGCCACCGGATCAAGGCCATCGGGTCAACTTGTACCGTACGGCCCGGCGGCAAAGTGGCGCAGGGCATGGGCGAATGCCGGCCGCCATGATCTACTCGTGGGTAGGTTTCCCCGTGGAGGTGAGCAATGGCGCTCGCGTTCTGGCGCCGGGCGGAGGCAGGATCCTTCCTGGACCGCGCTGGTTGAGCCGGACGGCACCCAGCGCACGGCGGGCGAGCTGCTCACCCGGGTCAACCAGCTCACCCACGCTTTGCGGGCGCTGGGGCTGCGCCCGGCGATGGCATCGCGGGCTGCTGCCCAACGGGGGCGCGGCGCTGGAGGTCTACCTGGCCGCGCTGCAGGGCGGCTGGTACTACACCCCGATCAACTGGCACTTCACCGCCCCGGAGATCGCCTACATCGTGGCCGACTGCGAGGCCAAGGCGTTCTTCGTGCACGAACGGTACGCGGCGGCCGGGACCGCCGCCGCGGACCTGGCCGGGGTGCCCGCCAGCGCCCGCCTCGGCTACGGCTGCGTGCCGGGGTTCATGCCCGGTCGCGGACCTGCTGGCCGGGCAGCCTGCCACCATGCCCGCGGACCGCACGGCGGGGTCGGCCATGCACTACACCTCGGGGACCACCGGGCCGCCCCAAGGGCGTCCGCCGCCAGCTCGGCCGGGCTGGACCCGGACGAGGCGGCGGAACTGACCACCGCCTGCTGCAATCTTCGGCGTTCCGTCTGGCCAGCCGAACGTGCACCTGGTCACCTCGCCGAACTATCACACCGCGGTGACCTTGTTCGGCGGCGCGGCCATTCACCTGGGCCACACGCTGGTGTACATGGACGGCTGGGACTCCGAGACCGCGCTGGACCACGTGTCAGCGGTACCAGGTGACGAGCACGCACATGGTGCCCACCCAGTTCAAGCGGATGCTGTCGCTGCCCGAGGAGACCCGGCGCGGGTACGACCTGTCGTCCATGCGCTGGATGCATCCACGCCGCCGCGCCCTGCCCGGTGCCGCTCAAGCGGGCCATGCTGGAGTGGTGGGGGCCGCGTGGTGTACGAGTACTACGCCGCCACCGAGGGAGGCGGCACCCTGGCCACCCCGCAGGACTGGGCGGACCGCCCGGGCACCGTCGGCCGGCCCTGGCCGGTCAGCGAGATCATGATCGCCGACGAGGACGGGGCCGGGAATGCCCGCCCGGCATGCCGGGCACGGTGTACATGAAGATGGGCACCACGAGTTCGAGTACAAGGGTGATCCGGCCAAGACGGAGGCGAAGCCGGCTGCGCGGCTTCTTCACCGCGGGCGACATCGGCTATCTGGACGAGGACGGGTTCCTGTTCCTCTGCGACCGCAAGTCGGACATGATCATTTCCGGCGGGGTGAACATCTACCCGGCCGAGGTCGAGGCGGAGCTCATCATGCACCCGGGGGTGGCCGACGTGGCCGTGTTCGGCATTCCCGACGACGAGTGGGGCGAGCGGGTGATGGCCGTGATGCAGCCCGCGGCGGGCCGGTCAGCCGGGGCCGGATCTGGCCGCGGAGATCCTCGCGTCGCTGGACGGGAAGCTGGCCCGGCTGAAGTGGCCGATCGGCGATCGACTTCACCGACCGAGATGCCCCGCGACCCGAGCGGGAAACTGCTCAAGCGCCGTCTGCGTGAGCCGTACTGGCAGGCCCGGGCCGGTCGATCTAGCCCACCCTGCTAGCGCCCCGGCGCGGGCCCGGGTCAGGCCGGGACACGGCGGGGCGCTCGGCGCCCGCGGTCATGCTGAGCACGTCGAGCAGCCGGGCCACGGCGGGCGGCTCGGGGCCCTCGCCATAGGTCAGGGCGAGCACCTGCCGGTGCGACCCGGGCAGCGCGCGCGGTCTGGATGCCCGGATGCCGGGCCGCCCGCAGCGCGAGGCCCGGCAGCGTCGTGATGCCCAGGCCGGCCGCGACGAGGGCCTGGACCGCGACGAAGTCGTCGGTGGTGAACGCGATCTTCGGCGAGAAGCCGGCCAGCTCGCACTGCCAGACCAGGTAGCTGCGGCACCGCTCGCAGCCGCCGATCCACCGGTGGTCCGCGTAGTCGGCCAGGTCCGGCCGGCTGGCAGCGGCAGCGGCCTGGGTCCCGCGGGTTTCCGGCCGGCCGCGGGGCCCGGGTCACCAGGTGGATCGGGATCGTCGAGCAGCAGCCGGGACCGGGTGCCCTCGTCGCTGTCGCCGGGCGGGCTGACCGTCACCCCGTCCTGGTAATGCCGGAAGACCAGCGCCACGTCCACGTAGCCCGCGCGCAGCATGCGCAGCGCTTCGGGCGGCTCGGCCTCGGCCAGGCTGAGGTCCAGGCCCGGGTTCTCGGCCTCGAGCCGGGTGGCCGCGGCCAGGGCACGAGCGTGCTGAGCGCCGAGGGGAAGGCGGCCAGCCGGATCCGGCCCGCCCGCAGTCCGACATGGGCGGCGAGCTCGTTCTCGGCGGCGTCCAGCCGGCCGAGGATCTCCTCGGCCCGTTCCGCCAGCAGCCGGCCCGCGTCGGTGAGCCGCACGCCGCGGCCGGCCCGCTGGGTCAGCAGCGCCCCGGTCTCCGCCTCGAGCCGGGACAGGTGGTGGCTCACCGAGGGCTGCGCGTAGTTGAGCGCCCGCGCCGCAGCGGTCACCGAGCCGTGCCGGGCCACCGCGACCAGCACGCGGAGCCTGGTCACATCCAGCATCCAGCAATTATAGATCCGCTCGATTTATGCGGCTATTTCCCCCTGACTGGCCTATCTGACCAGATGAACCGGGGCGGTCGGGGCTGACGATGCTCAGCCACAGCCGTGATAGCTGGCGTGATAGCCCGTCGGGGGCGGGCCGATCAGGTAGACACCGCCGATCCGGCGCAGGTACAGCACGATCCGCCAGTTGGTGCACGAGGCGTGGTTCGGGCTGGCTGACGGGGCCTGGTGGCTGGTGAACGTCACGGTCGCGGTCAGCGCCGTTTCGCTGCTGGACAGGCCGGCCAGCACAGCCGACGAGTCGTGTGTGCTGCGGTAGCCCCGGCCGAACTGCTCGCGGGTCAGGTGGTGCCACCGCTCGAACAAACTCGAGTACTCCAGGTACTCACGGTGGTTCACCGCCGCGAAGTAGCTGTCCAGGAAGCCGGCCACCTGCTGCGCGTCGGCCCGCCGGGCCAGTGCCCGGCTGACCGACACGATGCCGCGCCGGCTGGTGGGGATCGGCGTGACGGTGGGCGTGGACGGCCGCGGCGACGCGGACCGGGATGCCGGGTGCCGGGCCGACCTTCCTGGGCTGACCCCGGTGGCCGCGAGCGGCAGGCGGCCCGCCCGCGGGCGACTGCTGCCGGCCATCCAGGCCGCCGAGCCGGCCGCGATGAGCACAGCCACCACGGCCACCGCGAGCAGCGTGCGGCCGGAGGCCGGCGGCGCGTCCGGGAGTGGCCCCGGTTCGCTGCGTACCGGCCGCTCGGGCCGCTGATCGAAGTCGGCCAGCCAGGTGGTGGGCAGCGAGATGCTGGGCGGCCCAGGAGTGCTGGGCTCAGCGGTGCTGGGCTCAGCGGTGCTGGGCCCGGGGGTGCTGGGCCCGGGGGTGCTGGGCCCGGGGGTGCTGGGCCCGGGGGTGCTGGGCCCGGCCGCGGCCGGTGCCGGGGCGGTGGCCTGGGCCACCCCGACCTGGGCGGCCTCGAGTTCGGGGTGCGGAGTCCGGCGGATAGCGGTGCCACAGTGGGTGCAGTAGGCCCGCGTGCCGCTCAGCGGCGTTCCGCATACGGTGCAGAATCTCATCGCCGGTCAGCCGAACTTGACCACGACGTCGTCCGCGCTGTCGGTACTGGCGCCGGCAGCGCCTCGGTCACTGACCGCGGATCCGACCCCAGCCAGGGTGGCGCTGTGCATGGCCGCTACCAGGGCCCGGGTGGACTCGAACCACAGTGCGCGCTGGACGTCTCCGCCCCGCCTGGTCACGTGCTGCACGCTGCGGCCGATGCTCGTCAGCAGGAGCCGGCCCGGGGACATCCGGAGAAAGAACGTCCAGCCCACATACAGGTCGCCGCCGTGCGGAAAACAGGAGATAAAACCGCTGAAACGGCCGCGGCGCAGCTCGAGATAGTCGCGCGCGTTCTCGTGCGGCGGCGAGACCGCCCGCACCTCCAGCGAATCGAGCGGCGCGTCATGGTCCCGGAAAGCCATGGCGATATGCTCAAATGTCGCGCTGCTGGCGTTGGCGCTGCTTTCCACCAGCATGGCCCATTGCCCCAGCAATGCCGGAACGGGGATAATCCAGAATAGGATGGCCAGGCCCAGCGCCACCTGCCACAGGCTCTGTGTTTCCAGCCTGAATGCGCTCGGCAGGCCCATCCCGGTGAATCCGAGACTCAGGAACACGATCAGCAGGACCGTCTCGGTCAGCGCGTAGATCCCGGCGAACACCGCGGCCTGCCGTAGCACGCGGAGCAGGAACCGGGTGCTGCCCGCCGGGTCCAGATTCGCCTGGCCAGTGAGCCGGGTGCGGTGCGGCGCCCGGCGGGCCGGCCCGGCTTGCTGGCCCGGCTGGCTGGGCAGCCCGCGCCGTTGGGCGGGCACGGTCAGCGGCCCGCCTGGACCAGTCGGGCCGCCTTGGCCAGTCGGCCCGCCTGGAGCAGTCGGGCCGCCGGCCTGCCGGGCCGGGATGATCAGCACCTCCGGTTCGGGCTGCCCGGCCGCTTCCGTGCCCGGATCGATCTGGGCGCTCGGCTCGTCCGGGGCGGTGGCCGCCCCGGCCGGTTCCCGCTGCTCGGCGGGTTCGCGCAGGTGAGCGGCGTTCTCGGCCGGGCTCAGCTGTCCGTTGGCCGTGCTGCTGGGTCTGGCCGCGGCCGGAGTCGCTGGACCGGGGGTGGCGGCCACTGGCCTGGGCGCGGCCAAGGCATCCGCGGCGGCCGGTGCTGGCCCGGCTGGTGGGCCTAGTGCCGGGGCCAGGCCCAGGCTCAGCTCCAGTTGCGGGGGACCATCCGGTTCCGCGGGCCCGGCCGGCGGGATGCCCTCGGGGGCGGCATCTGGCCGGGCAGGTTGGGCGCCATCGGGTTCCCGTGCCGCGGGCACGGCCGGCGTGGTCGGCCGCCCGCAATTGCCGCAAAAGGCATCACCGGCAAACAGCCCTTCACCACAGCTGACGCATTTCTCCCACATAGGCCGACCCCTCCCCAGTGCCGGGACTATCGGGCATGCGACACGCCCGGCCCGTCGCGCCAGAGGTAATTTACCAACTCACGGATCAGCAATAAGCGATCATGCTCAACCCCGCGGCCCAGCCGCCAAATATAAGGCGTGATCATGACTTTGGTGTCGCCCCAACGACACCAAAGTCATGATCACGCTTGCCGGGCGGGCTATATAACGGCACCAATCGGTTGATCACGAATTGGTGGGCCGGATTAGCGGGTGGCGGGGACCCGGACGGAGGGCTCGCCGGGAGCGGGGTCAGCCTCGATCAGGGCGGTGCCGGGCAGGATGCGGGCCAGCGGCCGGGGCAGCCACCAGTTCGCCTTGCCGAGCAGTTCCATCACCGCGGGCACCAGCACCATCCGCACCACGGTCGCGTCGATCAGCACGGCCACGGCCAGGCCCAGGCCGACCTGCTTCACCGAGACGTTCGCGCCGAGCACGAAGGACAGGAACACCACCACCATGATGGCCGCGGCCGCGGTGATCACCCGGGCGGTGCGGGCCAGGCCGGTGGCGACCGAGGCCGCGTTGTCGCCAGTCGCGTCGTAGCTCTCCCGGATCCGGGACAGCAGGAACACCTCGTAGTCCATGGACAGGCCGAACAGGATGACGAACAGGAACATCGGCACCCAGGTCGTCACCGGCATCTTCTCCGGGAAGCCGAACAGCGCGGCCGAGCCAGCCGTACTGCGATGATGAGCGACCAGGACCCCGTACGCGGCGGAGATCGACAGCAGGTTCATCAGGGCCGCCTTCACCGCCACGGTGACCGAGCGGAACATGACCAGCAGCAGCAGCATGGACAGCGCGACCACGACGCCGATCAGCCAGGGCAGCCGCTGGCCGACCAGGTTGGCGAAGGACACGTTGCCCGCGTTCGGCCCGGTCAGGTAGGCGCGGATGCCGGTGCCTGCGGTGGCGTGCGGCAGCACGTGGCCGCGGATCTGGTTGACCAGCGCGTTGGTGGCCGCAGTCCTGCTCGCCGGTGACCGGGTAGGCGATCATCATGGCCGCCTTGCCGTCCTGGCTGACCTGGCCGGGGTGACCCGGGCGATGCCCGGGGTGGCCGCGATGGCCGTGCGCAGCTGGGCCGTGCTGGCCGTGCGGTGACGGCAGCGCCGCCGCCACGATCAGCGGCGCGTCGAACCCGGGCCCGAAACCCTTGGCCATCGTGGCGTAGCTCGCGTACCCCATGGTCCCGCGAGCCTGGCTGGACTCATCGGGCATGCTCAGCTTCATGCCGAGCGCCGGTGCGGCCAGGGCCAGGATCAGCCCGGCGGAGAGCAGGGCGGCCACGGCGGGCGCCGCTGGATCATCGCCGCCCACCGTTCGGCCGCTGGGCGCTTGGCGGGCTGTCCGGCTCCAGCTGGGCCGGCACCCGGCCGCCCAGCCAGCGCGGCAGCCGCATCCGTGGAGGCCTGGCCAGCCGGCTGCCGGTGAAGCCGAGCAGCGCGGGCAGCAGGGTGAGCGAGCCGAGCAGCACCATCGCGACGGTGGCGGCCGCCGCGATGGCGACCCCGTTCATCAGCGACTCGCGCAGCACCAGCAGCCCGAGCATCCCGATGATCACCGTCGTACCCGCGACGAGCACGGTCCGGCCCGCGGTGAGCATGGCCAGCACCGCGGCGTCCTCCGGTGAGCGCCCGCCGCGCAGCCCCTCGCGGAACCGGGTGACGATGAACAGCGCGTAGTCCACGCCCACCCCGAGACCGATCATGGACGCGACGATCGGGGAGAACCAGGGCGCCGGGAAGATGTGCCCGAGCAGCGCGATCAGGGACAGCCCGGCGCCGATGCCGAGCACCGCGGTGAGCACCGGCAGCCCCATGGCCAGCAGCGAGCCGAACGCGATCAGCAGCACGATCGCCGCGGCCAGCACGCCGACTCCCTCGGTCGGCCCGCCATACGGCGTCTCGGCCTGGTCGACCACGTCGCCGCCCAAGGCGAAGGTCACCCCGTGCCCGGACGCGGCCCGGGCCTCGTGCATGAGTGACAGCGCCTCGGCGTTGCTGATGCTGGTGCCAGGGACGCCGAACTGGATGGTGGCGAACGCGATGTGGCCGTGCGCGGAGATCTGCCCGGGCACCTGGTAGGGGCTCGCCACCGCGGTGACGTGCGGCCGCGTGTTCGAACGGGACCAGTGCGCTGGTCACCCGGGCCCGGACCGCTGCCGAGCTGACCGGTGCGTTGGACCGGATGGCCAGCGTCAGCGTGTCCCCGGACTGCTGGTGGAAGTGCTGGTTGAGCAGGGTCTGCCCGGGGTCGCTGCCGGTGAAGTTGTTCTGGGCCGGTGCACCGAAGCTGGTCCACAGGGTGATCAGGCAGGCCACCCCGGCGAGCCAGGTGACCAGGGTGAGCCAGCGGTGCCGGTAACAGGCGCGCCCGAGCGTGCCCAGGATCCCGGGACGGAGCGTGCCCGGGATGCCGCCTGGGCGGAGCGTGGTGGATGAGCCAGGCATGTCGGTCTCCTACGAGCCGGAGGAGTGATGGCTCTTCCGATCCTGCTGGCCGGCGGCGCCCGGTACGTCCTGCCAGCGGAGGCACTCTGGCCATGGTCTGGCCCCGGGACGTACTCCGCGCGGAGTAGCCGTCCTGCTCCCCGCGAAGGCAGCGCTCAGGTCAGTGGCAGGCCAGCACGGACTGCGGGAAGCCGGGCCGGGGACGGCGGATGTGCAGCGCGTTACCTTGCCGCTTGAGGAACAGGGTGATCAGCCAGCTGTCGCATCTGGCGCCGTCCGGGCTGTTCGCCGGGTTCTGGTGGCTGATGAAGGCCACCGTCGCGGCCAGGCCGTGCGGCCCGGTGGCGGCGAGCTGGGTCAGCGTGGCCCCGGAGTCGAACGTGCCCGCGTAGCCGCTGCCGAAGTGGCTCATGGTCCGCTGGATGGAGGGCACGAACAGGCTCTGGTACTCCGCGAAGTTCTGGCTGTTGATCGACTCGAAGTAGGTGGTCAGCAGGGCCACCACCTGGCGCACATGCGGCACGTGAGCGGCCAGCGGGGCGACCGTCAGCACCGCGTTGCCGACCGGGACGGCCGGTGTGGCCCGGCGCTTCGGGGACGGGGACGGGGACGCGGACGCCCGGGACAGTGGCGCGGCCGAGCCGTGCGCCGCGGGCTGCGTCGATCCCGGATGCCCGGTGCCGGTGGCCCGCCCGGTGCGCTGCGTGTGCAGGCTGGCCGGCGCCGCGCTCGGCTGCGCGTGCAACTGGCTGACCTGCCAGGCGGCGATACCGGCCGTGCTCACCAGGGCCAGCGTGACCACCATGGCCGTGATCGTCATGCGGTGCCCGGACCAGCCCGCGCGGCGCCCGTGGCCCGGGGCCGCGCGCCGCGATGACGCTGCGGGCGCGGCCCCGGCCAGCCCGTCAGCCTGCGGGTGGCCGACGGGAGACAGTGCATCGAACCAGGTGGGTGGGGCGGAAACGGATACCGGCCCGGCCCCCGCGGGCGAGCCGGCTGGGCCGGCCGGGGTCCACGGGTCGGCCAGTTCATGGTGCGGCCACGGGTCACCGGCCTCGAACCCGGCCGCCGGGCTGGGCTGACCGCGGCGGGCGGCGGACAATTCCTCAGGCAGCCAGGACTCCGGCATCCCCGGTGCCCCGGGCGCCGAGGCCTGTTCGCTGGGCGATGACGGCACGGTGGACACGCTGCCCACCGACACGCTGCCCACCGACACGCTGCCCACCGGCGCGGGGCCTACCGGCGCGGGGCCGGCGGAGCCCACCCGCAGCGGCGCGCTGTCGAACGGCCCCCGGACGGCCGGCCCGGAGCCGGCCGGGGCGAAGGCGACGGGGCTGACCTGCGTTCCGCAGCCAGCGCAATAGCGGGGCGACTCGCCGACCGGTATCCCGCAGTTCGGGCAGAACCGCATAGCGTGCTCCCACTGGCTCCCTCAAGCCCTGCGCCTGATGTGGCCATTGTGGTGTTGGTCCGGCCCATTTCGGAACACTCGGCGACGTCCTGTTAGTGCCCCGTAATCGTTACTCGCGAGTAAGTTCTCGTCACCGGCGCGCCGGCGGTCCCGGCGCGGAACGGCAGGTCAGCCGCGATCTTCCAGCAGCGGCCGCCGCGGGTCGCGAGCCGGCTTGCCCGGCTGCCCGGCCGCGCGACGGCGCCGCCAGGCGATTCCGGACAGGGCTTCCAGCACCACCCGGCTGGCCAGGAACGCGGTGACCTCGGCGTGGTCGTACGGCGGGGCGACCTCCACCACGTCCACGCCGGCCACCGGCAGCTCCATGGTGATCCGCCGGACCGCGTCCAGCAGTTGCCGCCCGGTCAGCCCGCCTGGCTCTGGCGTACCGGTGCCGGGGGCCATGCCGGGGTTGACCACATCGACGTCGACCGAGAGGAACACGCCATCGCAGTCATCAACCGCGATGCCGAACGCTTCCGTCAGGCACTCATCCAGGCCACGCGCGACGACCTCGGTCATCTCGTAGCTGCGCATCCGCTGGCCGGCCATCCAGTCCAGCGTCTCCGGCTCGGGCCAGTAGCCGCGCAGCCCGATCTGCAGGAAGCGGTCGCCGCGCACCGCGCCGGATTCGATCAGCCGGCGCATCGGGGTGCCGTGCCCGTACAGCGAGCCGAACTGGGTGTCCCCGGTGTCGGCGTGCGCGTCGAAGTGGATGACGGACAGCCGTCCCCAGCCGACGTGCCGGGCCACGCCGGTCGCGTCCGGGAACGCGATGGTGTGGTCACCGCCGAGGATCACCGGGATGGCGCCACCCTCGGCGGCCCGCTGGACCGCTTCCTCCAGCCGGCGCAGCGACAGCTCGGTATCCCCGGACGGCATCTCGATGTCGCCGGCGTCGGCCACCCGGAGTTCGGTCAGCGGGTCCACGCCGAGGGCCAGGTGCGGCCGGGACCCGTCGTGCGGCAGGTAGTCGGTGAACCGGATGGCCTGCGGGCCGAACCGGGCGCCGGGCCGGTGCGAGGTCCCGCCGTCGAACGGCGCGCCGATGATCAGGATGTCGCTGCCCGCCCAGGAGGACGGGTCGGCCAGGTCCGCCCGGGGCACGCCGAGGAACGTAGCGTCCGGTCCGTACATCCCGCCCAGCCGTGCCATGACTTCTCCCCAGGTCGCCGGAAACGAGCAGCGGCGCCAGTATGCCCGCCCGGACCCGGGCCTGCCCAGGCCCTCAGTCGCAGGCGTGATGGTAGGGGTGATAGCTGGGCGGCGACGCCCCGATCAGGAAGGCGTGCCCGTGCGGGCCGAGGAACAGGGTGATGGCCCAGTAGGTGCACCCGGTCACGCCCAGGCTGGGCCTGGGCTGCTGCGTGCTGGTGAACGTCACGGTGACGGCGAGGCCGTGCCGCGGCGCCGTGCCGATGCCGACCAGGCTGGCGTTGGAATCCCGGGTGGACTTGTACCCGCTGGCGAAGGAGGCCGCGCTGAGCTGGCGCCGCACGCTGGGCAGGAAGGTGCTGGCGTACTGCCGGAAATCATGCGTGTTGATGGCCGTGAAGTAGGTCATCAGCAAGCTTGTCCACCTGGCCGGCCGCCGGACTGCTGGCTCAGCCCGGGCGCTATCAGCACGGTGAAGCCGCCGCCCGGGTGCCGCGGCGCCGGGCTGGCCGCCGGTGCGGTGCGCGACGGCGCACCGGATGGGACGCGGATGCCCGGAGGCGGCGGGATGCGGGCTGGGTGCCGCCGCCCGCGAGGCCGAGGTGGTCTGGCTGCTGCTGGACAGCCGGGCGCCCGAGGTGGCCCGCTGATGATGGCCGAACGCGGCCCACGCGGTCAGCGTGCCGGCCAGCAGCGCGACCGCGGCCAGTCCCGCGCTGACGATCTGCGCCCGGCGCCCGGCCGAGGCGTGCCGGGGGTCAGCCGATGGGTAGTGCAGCCGGCCACCGCGGCTGGGCGGGCCCGGCTCGACGTCCACTGCCGGATCGTCCACGAGCAGCGGCAGCACGCTGGTCTCCGCCTCGCCGCCGGTGAACCAGTCGTCCACCGCGTCCGGGTCGGCCCAGTAGGGATCGTCTTCCCACCATGGGGCGGCGGGCCGGTTATCAGCAGGCTCGGCCGGATCGAGCGGCGCGACACACCGGGTGCAGTAGCGCTGCTGCCCGGTCGCCAGGTTGCCGCACCTGGTGCAGACTCTCATGACGATCCCTTTGCTCCCAGTCCGTGATCGCAATCAGAGCGTGAAGAGGCCGCCGGGCCGGGCTCGCGGGTGGCCTGGCCGGCCGGGCGGTTAGCGGACGCTGGACGATCCCTCGGTGCGGATCTGCTCACCGGGTGGTGGCCAGCGGATAACGGGCGCGTGGCAGCCTGGTGTCTAACACGCCGTGAATACATGCCGTCACGCAGCTCCCTCCCCCGTTAGTCCTGCCCCCGGCGGTAAGGTACGCGAAACGGGCAGTTCATGCGATTTGCCACGCTGTCCCCGCTAATGCATGCCTGCGCCCGCCGGGTCGCGCCGGTATCGCCTCGGTATCGTCTGGCCAGCCGCGCAATTCGCTACTGGTAAGTGTCTTTGCTGATTCCTGACGGGCGGGCTAGGGCAGGATCGAGCGTGCCCGGAAGTGCTGCTGCCTTCGACGAACTGGACGAGCGCATCGTCGCCGCGCTGGTGGAGGACGCCCGGGCCAGCTACGCCGACATCGGGGCCCAGGTGGGACTGTCCGCGTCCGCGGTCAAGCGGCGGGTGGACCGGCTGCGTGCGTCCGGGGCGATCACCGGGTTCACCGTGACCGTGGACCCGGCCGCGCTGGGCTGGACCACCGAGGCGTACGTGGAACTGTTCTGCCGGGCCGGACCTCGCCGAGCAGCATCGGCGCCGCGCTCAGCAAGTACCCGGAGGTGACCGGGGCGTGCACGATCACCGGCGAGGCCGATGCGCTGCTGCACATCCGCGCGGCCGACGTGCAGCACTTCGAGCAGGTGGTGGAGCAGATCGTCGCGGAGCCGTTCGTGGTCCGCACCCGCAGCGTGATCGTGCTATCGCGATTGGTCAGCCGGGCCGACATCCTGCCACGGGGCGACGCCGGGCGGTAAGCACAGTCGCCGCTAAGCACCGGGCGCCGCGAAATTCGCCGCGAATCCCCGATAAAACCCGCTCGATGGCCAGGTCAGGGCCGCTACAGTCGGGGCCATGCCTGAACCCCGAGCACTGGACCCGTCCGCCAGCACCGCCCAGTTCCGCGCGTTCGCGAACGGGCGTTCCGGTGCTGACACTGCGCCGTGGCGATGCGTGCCCCCGTAACCGCGTGGCCATCCTCGCGCGGCCGGTGGTCGCCGTGGCCGTGGTCCTGTTCATCGATCGCCCTCCTGGTCATCGGCTAGCCGGCTTTCCCGGATATTCCGGGCGGCCGTATGCCGGCCCTGTGTCATCTCGAATGCGGCTGGCTCGGGCAGCACCATCACCTATTTCAGGAAGTTTCCGGCCGCCCGAGGCGTAGTGCCCAGCCGGGCGGCGCCGGTGCGCCGCCGGGCGACAGGGCAGGATGAGCAGACATGACGGTCCGCGACGCCTCGCCGCACCCGCCTGCCGCGCAGGACCAGGGTGAAGACAAGCACCGGCTGACCGCGCTGGAGGGCCTGGCCGCACTCTCGCTCGACGCCCTGTCCTCGGTGGCGTACGGCCCCGAGGCGATCGTCATCGTGCTGGCCGCGGCCGGGACCGCGGGCTGGACTACACGCTCCCGGTCACGCTGGCCATCGTCGTGCTGCTGGCCGTGCTGGTCATCTCCTACCGGCAGGTCATCGCCGCCTTCCCGGGCGGCGGCGGCGCGTACGCGGTGGCCCAGCGGCACCTGGGCCGGCAGGCCAGCCTGGTCGCCGGCCGCCTCGCTCACCGTCGACTACGTGCTGAACGCCGCCGTCGGCGTATCCGCCGGGGTGGCCGCGCTGACGTCCGCCTTCCCGCGCCTGTACGGCGACCGGGTATGGCTGTGCCTGGGCGTGCTCGCGCTGATCACCGGGGTCAACCTGATGGGGCGTGGCCGAGTCGGCCCGGGTGTTCATCGTGCCGACGCTCCTGTTCATCCTGGCCATCGCCATCGTCATCGTCAGCGGCCTGATCCGCTCCCACCCGGTGGTCGCCGCCGTCGGGTCACCTGCCGGCGGTGGCCGAGTCGGTCGGCATCCTGCTGCTGCTCAAGGCGTTCGCCTCCGGCTGCTCGGCGCTGACCGGCGTGGAGGCGATCGCGAACGCGGTGCCCGAGTTCAAGCGGCCGCGCGCCCGCCGGGCCCAGCACACCGAGATGATGCTGGGGATCATCCTCGGCCTGATGCTGATCGGCATCGCCGTGCTGATCAAGAAGTTCCATGTCACCCCGTCGGCCACCGCAGACGACGCTGGCCCAGCTCGCCGCGGCCGGCGTTGGGCACAATGTCGCTGTTCTACGCCATTCAGCTGATCACGACGGTGCTGCTGGCGCTGGCCGCGAACACGTCGTTCGGCGGGCTGCCGGTGCTGGCCAGCCTGCTGGCCAGGGACAACTACCTGCCGCACATGTTCGCGCTGAAGGCCGAGCGGCAGGTGTTCCGGTACGGGATCGGCGTGCTGGCCGTCGCGGCGGCGGTGCTGCTGGTCGTGGCCAGGGGCAATACCCAGGCGCTGATCCCGGTGTTCGCGATCGGGGTGTTCGTCGGGTTCACCCTGTCCCAGGCCGGCATGGTGCGGCACTGGCGCGAGCAGCACGGTCCGGGCTGGGCCGGCCGGGCGTTCATCAACGGGCTGGGCGCGGTGCTGACCACGGCCGCGCTGGCCATCGAGCTGGTCAGCAAGTTCACCGAGGGCGCCTGGCTGGTCGTCATCGTCATCCCGCTGCTGGTGCTGTTCTTCACCCGGATCCACCGCGCCTACGACCGGATCGGCGTCGCAGCTCGGGATGGGCCAGACGCCGCCCCCGCCGGAGCAGACCCCGTCGCTGGTCGTGGTGCCGGTCTACGGGCTGTCCCGGCTGACCCGGGAGGGGGTGTCCGCGGCGCTGTCGCTGGGCGACCAGGTCGTCGCGATCACGGTCTGCTACGACGACCCGGACGACGAGGACGACCAGCAGCATCACGCCAGTTTCGGCGCGGCGTGGCAGGCCTGGGATCCGGACGTGCCGCTGGTCACCCTGCACTCCCAGCACCGGTCGCTGGGGCCGCCGGTGGTGGACTACCTGCGGGCCAGGGAGCAGGAGGATCCGCACCGGCGGGTGGTGGCGCTGATCCCGGAGGTGCAGCCGGAGCACTGGTGGCGGTGGTTCCTGCATAACCAGCGGGGCGCGGTGCTGAACCGGGCCATCATGAGCGGCACCGAGAACGTGGTGATCTGCCGGCTGCGGTTCCGGCTGGCCCATCTCGCCCCGGACGAGGAACCGGGCACGCGTCCCGGCCGGAGCGGGGCTAGCCGCCCGGCTGGCTGGACTCGACCGCGGCCAGCAGGAAGTCCACCAGCTGCTCGGCGTACTGGGTGGTGTTCGCGCGCAGCGCCGGGCGCAGCTCCGCGGGGTGGCCTGGACGTGCGTGGTGGCCCCGCCGGCCAGCGTATCCAGCAGCAGGGTCACCGAGGTGCCGGCCGGGATCTCGCCCCGGTCGATGCCCCGGTGCACGATGCCCCGGGCGGCGCGCACCTGCGAGGTGCGCAGCGCGCTGAGCCGTTCGGCCAGGCCGGGGATCAGGTCGCCGTCCAGGGCCAGCCGCAGCGCGGCCTTGCCCGCGTCGCCCAGGTAGAGGTCGAGCACCTGGCGGGCGAGCTGGACGAGGTCGTCGCGCAGCGTGCCGGTGTCCACGTCGGCGATCATCCCGATGCGCTGCCGCAGCGCCTCGGCCAGCAGGTCTTCCTTGGCCTGCCAGCGCAGGTAGATGGAGGCCTTGCCGACGCCGGCCCGCCGGGCCACCGCCTCCACGCTGAAGCCCGCCCAGCCGGCCTCGCCGAACAGCGCCACCGCCGCGTCCGCGACCCGGCGGTCCACGTCCGGATCACGGGGCCGGCCTGGCTGCGTCGCACTGATCGTCACGTGGTCCCACCTGTCGTCTCGCGGACCCACGGTGGGCAGAGACACGGTGTGCAGAGAATCGTGTGCTGAGAATATAGCTACGGCCCTGCCTGACGAAGCCCACCGGACCGGAGGACGCGTGCCCATCCCTGACGAGACGATCGGCGACTTCCTGGACCAGCTGGCCGAGCGGGTGCCCGCCCCGGGCGGCGGGGCCGCCTCCGCGCTGCAAGCCGCGCAGGGTGCCGCCCTGCTCGGCATGGTGGCCCGGTACACCACCGGGGAGAAGTACGCCGAGCATCAGGTGACCATCGGCCGGATCATCACCGAGGTGGACGAACTGCGCGCGATCGCGCTGCGGCTGGCCGAGGCGGACGCGGACGCGTTCCGCGCGGTGACCGACGCGCTACCGGCTGCCGCGGGGCACCGAGGAGGAGCGGACCGCCCGCCAGGCGGCCATCAGCCAGGCGCTGGCCAACGCGGCCTGGCCGCCGGCCCAGGTGATCAGCGTCGCCGGGATGGTGGTGGACCTGGCCGAGGCGCTGGTGGTGATCGGCAACCGGAACGTGCTCAGCGACGTGGCGGCGGCCGCCGAATCGGCCCGGGCCGCGGCGGCCACCGCCCGGGTCAACGTGGAGGTCAACCTGGCCGGGATCAGCGACGAGCAGACCAGCCTGGAGATGATCGCCGAGACGGACAAAGCCGACGACATCATCACCCGGGCCGGCCAGATCACCGCCACCGTCCGCGACCAGATCCGCGGCTGACCGTGCCGGGAATGCCCTGGTAGGGAAGCGTTGCTGAACAGTGCGGGACTGTAGCACTATCTCGCCATGAGGACGTTGCCATGCGCCTGCTGCTGATCGGCGCGCCGGGCGCCGGCAAGGGCACGCAGGCCGAGCGCCTGGCCCAGCGGTACGGCATCACGCACATCTCCAGCGGCGACCTGCTCCGCCAGCACGTCCGGGAGCAGACCTCACTGGGGCGGCAGATCAAGTCGTACGTGGACCGGGGCGACCTGGTGCCCACCGGCGTTGTCCTCGACATGCTGCGCAAACCGGTGGTCGCCGCGGTCGAGGCGGGCGGGTACGTCCTGGACGGTTTCCCGCGCACGGTCGAGCAGGCCCAGGCGTCGTTCCCCACCGCACACGCGCTCGGCGTGGAGGTACAGGCCGCGGTCCATCTCGACGTCCCACGGGCTGAACTGGTCCGGCGGCTGCTGGCCCGGGGGCGCGGCTCGGACGACACAGAAGCGGTCATCGAGCACCGGCTGCAGGTGTACCTGGACAAGACGGTGCCGTTGCTGGAGTACTACGCAGGCCGGGAATGGATGTTCGCGGTGGACGGAGCCCAGCCACCCGACGCCGTCCACCAGGAGATCGTGGCCCGGCTGCATAGGCTGTCCACCTTCGCCGCAGAGGCCAGCTGACGCGGCCATTGCCGCGGTTCACCTTTTTTCTACCGGGCGGGCAGGTTCGTTGACCGCGCGGTTACCGGGGCCCGGCGCATGCTGCAGGCATGGCTGACTTCCTTGTGGTTCTGGCCATCGTGGCCTTCACCGCCGCGATGCTGGGCCTGATCCGGGCCCTGGGGCGGATATGAACGCCGCCCAGGTGATCCTCCTCGTCCTGTCCATCGCCGTCTTCGTGTATCTCGGCGTGGCCCTGTTCAAGGCGGAGTGGTTCTGATGAGCTTCGCCTGGACCATCGTCGCCCTGCTCGTGGTGCTGGCGATTGCCTGGCGCTTCCTGGGCTCCTACATGGCGGCCGTGTTCGATGGCCGGGTCCGCTGGCTGGCCGCGGTCGAGCGGCCGGCCTACCGGGTCACCGGGGTTGACCCCGGTGAGGAGCAGACCTGGCAACGGTACGCGCGGTCGCTCGTCCTGTTCTCCGCCGTCGCGCTCGGCCTGAGCTACGCCATCTTCCGGCTGCAGGGCGTGCTGCCGTTCAACCCGCAGCACCTGCCCGCCGTGTCGCCCGCGCTGGCCTGGAACACCGCGGTGTCCTTCGTCACCAACACCAACTGGCAGGCGTACGCGGGCGAGACCACGATGTCCTACCTGTCCCAGATGGGTGCCCTGGCGGTGCAGAACTTCCTGTCCGCCGCGGCCGGCATCGCGGTCGCGGTGGCGCTGATCCGGGGGTTTTCCCGGCGCGGCTCCCGGACCATCGGCAACTTCTGGGTGGACCTGATCCGCGGCACGCTGTACATCCTGCTGCCCATCGCCTTCGTCGGTGCCGTGGTGTTCATGGCGCAGGGCGCGCTGCAAACCCTGGACGGGCCGGTAACCACATGGAAGGCAAGGAGATCCGCTTCGGCGACACCTCCTCAGCCCTGTACGCGACCGCGTCCACCCAGACCTCGACCGGCAGCGTTGACTCCGCCGAGGACTCCTACACGCCGGTGGGCGGCGGCGCGGTGCTGACCGGGATGATGCTCGGCGAGGTCTCGCCGGGCGGGGTGGGCAGCGCGGCCTGTACAGCATCCTGCTGTTCGCCATCATCGCCGTGTTCCTCGCGGCGCTGGAGGTGAAGCTGGCCATCGGGTCTGTATGCCGGTCACCGTGCTCTCTCGCGATCGCGTTCGCGCGGCCAGCGCGAACGCGGCCCACGGTTCCGAGATCCTTACGATACTCGGGACAACAACGGCTCGCGTTTCGGCTCACGCAACACCCTTCTACAACGTATCCCATCGGATGCTGCTGGCCGTTCGCGTCGTCCGGCTGCCTGCGGCCTGCGCAAGGACCGTGCCGGGCGGACGTTCCGCACGACCCGATGTTCATCGGCCTGCTACGGCGTTGATCTCGGCGCTCACTTCTTCCCCGCTCGCTCGGGCCATCGTCGAGCAGCTCTCTCAGAAGTTCTTAGATGCTCACCGCGACCACCGTCCCCGCGGCGCCGCCGTCGCGAGCGGGAGCTTGACCGGAATCCGCGCAGCCCGTGCCGGTCGCAAGCTCGACCCCGGGTCAGAACCCGGTATGTTCGTGGTCTCGTCGGCACGATCGCTGCTGATTCTCGTGCGTGCATCGCAGACGTAGACGTTCGACTGATATCGATGACGATGTGGCTGGCGCTGACCGTGCTCTTCGCGAACTTCGCCGAGGCGATGGCGGAGGGGCGCGGCAAGGCCCAGGCGGACGACGCTGCGCAAGATGCGCACGGACACCGCGGCGCGAACGGCTGCGCACCGGATGGCGGCGGAGGCAGCAGGTCGCCGGCGAGCGGAGCTCGCGCCGGGGCGACGTGGTGGTGTGCGAGGCCGGTGACATCATCCCGGGCGACGGCGACGATCGTCGAGGGCGATCGCCTCGGTCGACGAGTCCGCCATCACCGGCGAGTCCGCCCGGTCATCCGCGAGGCGGGCGGCGACCGCTGCGGCGGTGACCGGCGGCACCCGGGTCCTGTCCGACCGGATCGTCGTGCGGATCACCGCCGAACCCGGGCGAGACGCTTCCTGGACCGGATGATCGCGCTGGTCGAGGGCGCCAGCCGCCAGAAGACGCCGAACGAGATCGCGCTCACGATCCTGCTGGCCGGCCTCACGCATCATCTTCCTGCTCGGTGGTCGTCGACGCTCGCAGCCGTTCGCGCATCTACTCGCGGACGACGCGGCATCGTCGGTCACGGTGCTCATCGCACTGCTCGTCTGCCTGATCCCGACCACGATCGGCGGGCTGCTGTCCGCGATCGGCATCGCCGGCATGGACCGGCTCGTGCAGCACAACGTGCTCGCGATGTAGCGGCCGGGCGGTGGAGGCGGCCGGCGACGTGCGACACCCTGCTGCTGGACAAGACGGGCACCATCACCTGCGGCAACCGGCAGGCGGTCGAGTTCATCCCGGTCGCCGGCGTCGCCGAGGCGGACCTGGCCGACGCCGCCCAGCTCGCCTTCGCTGGCCGACGAGACCCCCGAGGGCCGCTCGCATCGTCGTGCTCGCCAAGGAGCAGCTACGGCGATGCGCGAGCGCGACGCTCGACGACGCCCGGCGCCGTGTTCATCCCGTTCACCGCGCAGACCGCGGATGAGCGGCGTCGACCTGCGACGGCCGAGCAGATCCGCAAGGGCGCGGCCGACGCGGTGCGGCGCTGGGTCGAGCGAACACGGCGGCACGGTCCCGGCCGAGCTCGAAGGCCATCGTCGACGGCGATCGCCGCGCAGCGGCGGCACGCCGCTGGTCGTGGCCGAGGCCACGCAGCGTCGCTCGGCGTGATCCACCTCAAGGACATCGTCAAGGCGGGCATCGCGCGAGCGCTTCGACCGAGCTGCGGCGCGATGGGCATCCGCACCGTGATGATCACCGGCGACAACCCGCTGACCGCCGGCCGCCATCGCCGACGAGGCCGGCGTCGACGACTTCCTGGCCGAGGCCACCCCGGAGGCCAAGCTGGCGCTGCATCCGCAAGGAGCAGGCGCGGCGGCAAGCTCGTCGCCATGACCGGCGACGGCACCAACGACGCCCCCGCGCTGGCCCAGGCCGACGTCGGCGTGGCCATGAACACCGGCACCCAGGCCGCCAAGGAGGCCGGCAACATGGTCGACCTCGACTCCAACCCGACCAAGCTGATCGAGATCGTCGAGATCGGCAAGCAGCTGCTGATGACCCGCGGCGCGCTGACCACGTTCTCCATCGCCAACGACGTGGCCAAGTACTTCGCGATCATCCCGGCGCATGTTCATCGGGCGCTTCCCGCAGCTCGACGGCGCTCAACATCATGCAGCTGCACTCAGCCCGCAGTCCGCCATCCTGTCGCGCGGTCATCTTCAACGCCCTGATCATCGTCGCGCTGATCCCGCTGGCGCTGCGCGGCGTGAAGTACAGGCCGGTCGGCGCCGCCGCCATGCTGCGCCGCAACCTGCTCATCTACGGCGTGGGCGGGATCATCGCGCCCTTCATCGGCATCAAGCTCATCGACATCGTCCTGACGCGAGGGAGGTCTGATTGCGGTAGTGGGGGATTGGTTGGTTGTTGCTGGTGGTAGCTGGGAGAGGTGGGAGGTTCGGCAAGGAGGTGCTAGGTAGGTGGGCTGATGGCAGATGCTGGCGCGGTGGTAGGGGGCGGAGCGACAACGATGGCACGGCGGCAGCATCGGACAGGTCAGGACCTGGTACGAGTGCGCCAGCAGATCGCCAGCCAGCGGAAGGCATCACGCACGCAGATGGCTACACGTGGGCAGCGGGGTCGATCGAACATCGCTCAGCGACGCTACGCCAGGTCAGCGCGTGGCAAGGCGCGCGGCTGCGGTGGCACGGTCCGTCGTCGCACGCAGTACCTACGGCGCCAGTTCGGCTTCTCGGGTGCGACGATGAACGTGCTCCAGCTCAACCAGGCGCTCAGCCAGCTCATCTCGGCAGGCCAGCGGTGAACGGCTTCTGGCAGACCGACCGGCGACCTGGAACGGGGCGGCCAGCGCATCGGCGACATCCGGTCCCACGCCAGGTGACGTGACGGGCACGATCCGCACGGCCACGGCGGTGACGGTGGAGCAGCCGGCTTGGCGGTGCACGCTGGCCGACAGCACCGGGGAGATCGAGCTGCTGTTCCTCGGCCGGGACCGGGTGGCCGGCCTGGAGCCGGGCCGCCGCTGCGGGGTGGCCGGGCACCTGGCCTGGCGTCACCGGGGGCGGCCGGCGCCTGGTCATCGGAATCCGCGTTACCAGCTCTCGGCCTGACCAGGCACGACGCGGCCGCCGTGGCTCCGGTGGGACAATGGGCCGGGAAGGGAGCGCGATGAAGCGCAGTGTGATCGGTGCGGCGGCCGCACTGGGCAGCATGGCCATCCTGACCGCCGCTATGCTGCCGTTCCGGCACAGCCTGAGCATCGCGACCACCGCACTGGTGCTGATCGTGCCGGTGGTCATCGGCGTGGTGCTCGGCGGGTTCGCGGTCGGCGTGCTCAGCGTCGTCGCCGGGTTCCTGGTCTACGAACGGGGTTCATCCCGCCCTATCTCACCCTGTGGGTCGGCCGCCCAGAGAACTGGGGCGCGCTGGTCGTGTACGTGGCGGTGATGCTGCCGGTTGCGCGGGTGGTGGCCGGGATGAACCGGCGCGCGCCGCGGAACGGCGGCAGGGCCGCGAACTGCGGCAGCTGTTCGAGCTGACCGACCTGCTCATCCAGGACAAGCCGCTCGACGTGCTGCTGTCTGTCGTGGTGACCTCGCTGACCGAGGTATCCGGCGCCCGCCAGGTGGCCATCTTCCTGCCCGCCGTGACAGCTGGAGCTGGGGCACACCGGCGAGCCGCTGTCCGAGCAGCAGCAGCGCCAGGTGCTGCCCGCCCGGGTGCGCTGGCCAGCCTGGGGGCCCGGCCGTGGAGCGGAGCGGCCTGCTGGTGCTGGCGCTGACCGCGTCCGGCCGCCCGGTCGGCCTGCTCGCACGTCCGGCGCGGCGGTGACCCCGGGTGAGCGCGAGCCGCTGCAGCTGTTCGCCAACCAGATCGCGCTGGCCGTCGAGCGGGCCCAGCTCCGCGAGCAGGCGCTGCGGGCCCGGGTCACCGAGGAGATGGCCCGGCTGGCCAGGACCATGGTCGCCGCCGCTCGCACGACCTGCGGGCCCCGCTGGCCTCGATCAAGGGCGCGTCATCGACGCTGGCCGACGCGGAGATCGAGATCAGCCCGGATGCGCAGCACAGCCTGGCCAAGCTCATCGACGTGCAGGCCGACCGGCTGGCCGACCTGGTGCGCAACCTGCTGGACATGAGCCGGATCCAGGCGGGCGTGCTGCAGCCGCGCCGCTGCGTCAGCGCGCCCGCCGACCTGGTGACCGGGGTGATCAGCGACATGACGCCGGCGCTGCGCGGGCACCCGGTGCAGGTGGACGTGCCGGCTAGCTTGCCGGCCGTCGACGTTGACGAGGTGCTGATCTCCCGGGTGCTGGCCAACCTGCTGCAGAACGCCGCCCGGCACAGCCCGGCAGACAGCCCCATCGCGGTCCGCGGCGAAGCCCGCCCGGACGGCCGGGTCGAGGTCAGCGTCACCGACCACGGCCCGGGCGTTCAGCCGGATCGCCGGGAGGAGATCTTCGGGCTGCTGTCCCGGCGCGCGTCGGATGTGGGCGCCGGGCTGGGCCTGACCATCGCCAAGACCTTCGTGGAAGCGCACGGTCAGCGGATCTGGGTGGAGGACGCGCCCGGCGGGGGAGCGCGGTTCGCGTTCACCCTGCCGGTGGCGGCCAGGATCGGTGAGGAGCCGCCGCTTGCCGCGCATTCTCATCATTGACGACGACCCTGACCTGCTCGCCGTGTGCACCGTGGGGCTCACCGCGCTCGGGCACCAGGTGTGGACCGCGGGCACCGGGGAGGCGGGGCTGGGCGAGGCCGCGGTGCGCCAGCCGGACGTCATCGTGCTCGACCTCGGCCTGCCCGACCTGGACGGGCTGGACGTGTGCCAGCGCATCCGGACCTGGAGTGACGTGCCGATCGTGGTGCTGTCCGCGGACGGTTCCGAGGACCGCAAGGTGGCGGCGCTGGACGACGGGGCCGACGACTACGTGACCAAGCCGTTCGGCATGCGCGAGCTGAGTGCCCGGCTGCGCGTCGCGCTGCGGCACCACGCCGTGGCCGAGCAGCAGCCGGCCGAGCTGGACGTGGGCGCGCTGCACTTCGATTTCCCGCACTACCAGGCCACGCTGGACGGCCAGCCGCTCGACCTGACCCCGAAGGAGTTCGAGTTCCTCGGCTACCTGGCCCGGAATGCCGGGAAGGTGTGCACCCGCCGGATGATCCTGGAGCAGGTGTGGGGCCCGGGCTACGCCCGGGAACTGCACTATCTCAAGGTGTATGCGTACCGGATCCGGCGCAAGCTGCACGACGAGAGCGGGCGCATCCTGCAGAGCGACCCGGCTGTCGGCTACCGTCTCGCGGCCCCGGGGCCGTGAGCCCGAATCCACTCGCGGCCCATTCGCTTTTGGCCGGCTCAGTGCCCGGCTACGGAGATCGCCGTCCCGATCAGGATGAGCAGCAGGCCGACGATGAGGAACGCCCGGTCCACGGCCCGGCCCCAGCGGCCGTAGACCAGGACGTCGTCCGGATCGGCGGGGTCGTACCAGATGAGCACCTTGTCCCCCGGGGCGCGGCCCGGCCCCGGACCTGCGGGCCGGCACCGGGCCGATCCGCTCGACCACCCGCCCGTCGGCCAGCGTGTATTGCAGCCTCATCCGGCGGTCCGGATCGGTGGGCGGCTGGCCGGCCGGCATCGGCTCGGGCATGGCCAGGGCCCAGGCCGTCACTCCGTCCCGGCGCAGCCGCCGGACCCGGTGCAGCCCGGCCAGCCCGGCGAGCGCTGCGACGCCGCCGGCTACCGCCACCCAGACCCCGAACAAGATCAGCATCTCTGACTCCCGCGGCCGGCTAGCCATGGGGCGTGGCCATGCGATGCTCCGCGACCAGGACCGCATGCACCCGCTCCAGGCTCTGGCGGCGGCGCAACTCCAGCTGCGCGCCCTGCTGGCGGACCGGCGCGACCGACGACTGCCGGGTGCACCACTGAGCCAGCAGCGGCAGTGACCGCTCGTCACCCTGGTCCAGCGCAACCAGCAGAGTGGCTGCCTGCCGGGGGTGTGCGGGCCAGCCCACCTGGAGCAGGACGAGAGGCATGTCGCCCGGTTCCGGGATGACCGCGTGTACCCGGAGTTCCGGCCAGTCCAGCGCGGACACCGGTTCCGGCGTAGCCAGCTTGTCCGCCAGCGCCTGCATGTCCAGATTGCCGATGTGCACCTGGTGCGCGGCCAGCGCCAGCCCGGCGGCAATCAGCACGATCACGCCCGCCAGGGCGGCCGCGATAATCACACCTCGACAGTATGCTCGGACCGCTCCCGTGTCACCCAACGCGCATGGGCCGCGCGTGATCGGCACGGCCTTGGCAGGTACCGCGCCGAGGTCTACTGTGGTGGCTTAGGTGAGCCGGGAAGCCTGGTCGGCGCAGATATCCGTAGCCTCGGAGCCGAGCCCAGGAGCGCGCCATGACCACCGAGCCCACCGTCACCGCCGGCCAGTCCACCACCAGCACCGGGCCGGCCGCACGGCGGCCACGTACCACCACGCTGTCGCCACGCCGTCCCTGGCTGCTCGGGGCATTGCTGCTGGCCGCCGGCGCCCAGCTGATCACCATCTCGGCGCTGCTCAGCGCGGACCCGCTGGCGGTGACCTGGTGGTCGTTGCTGCTGGCCATCGCGCCTGCGCCACTGGCCGCGCTGGCTGCGTTCGCCCCCGCCACGGTGGCCCGGGCCGCGGCGGCGGCCGCCATCGTGGTCCTGGTCGCGGGCATCGTGGGCGGGATCCTGCATACCGGCTTGTTGTTCCTGCCCGCCCTGGTCGTGCTGGTCATCGGGGCCCGCTCGCTGCTGCTCGGGCAGCCCTGACCCGGTGCGTGCGCCCCGCATATGCGTCCCGCCTGAAGCGAACCTGGATCCGCATAGGTTTCGCAAGGAAGCGCGTCTGCCGCTGCCCGGGCGGGTTATCTGGAAGGCGTTCCGCACCCTGAATACGAAAGAAGGCTGACCATGTCCGGCCCGCGTCGGATCATCATTGGCGCGAACGGCTCCCCGGCTAGCATCCGGGCGCTCCGCTATGCGGAAGACCTGGCCCGTTCCAGCGGCGCCACGCTGGTCCCGGTCATCGCGTGGACGCCGCCTGGCGGTGAGTTCGCCGAGCGCCGGGCGCCGTCACCCGAGTTGCGCCGGGTATGGGCCGAGGCGGCCAGGAGGCGGCTGCGCGACGCCCTGGAAGCGGCCTGGGGCGGGCTGCCCGACGGGCTGAACGTCCGGGCCATCATCGCGCGTGGCGAGCCAGGCCCGGTCCTGGCCGACGAGGCCGGCCCCGAGGATCTGCTGGTGCTCGGCGCGGGCCGGCGCGGCCTGCGGTCCCGTCTGGTCAGCGGCCGGGTGGCGCGCTACTGCCTGCGGCACGCCGCGTGCCCGGTGCTGGCCGTCCCGCCCGCCGCGCTCGGCAGCACGACCGGGCTGCGCGGCTGGGCGTTCCGGCACCGGGAGCTCACCCTGGACCGGGCCATCCGGGAGTGGGACCGGACGGCGGCCTAGGCCCCCGGCGGTCAGCCGGTGCCGGGTGGCGGCTGCTGCCGGGCCCGGGCCAGCCAGGCCGCGCTGGCCTGGCCGAACGGCTCAGCCCGGGCCGCCACGGTGCTGACCAGCCAGTCGCAGGTCGCCCGGGCCTGATCGATCAGCTCGGCTGGGTAGCCCAGCTGGACCTGATGCTCGGCGAACTCGTCCTCGTCCAGCACCGCCACCCGGCCGTCCCAGTACCGGACCACGTCGAGGTCCAGGTCCACGGCGGTCACCTGGCTGCCGCTGAGCACCGGGCGGGTGCCTCCTCTGCTCCTGTCCCGCTTGTGCCCCTGGGGGGCGGGCCTGGCAGCTGGATGGCATGCTCACGCTCGGCCACTTCGCATGACCGGCTACGGCGCGGGGGTGAACATCACCCGGAGTGAAATCACGCCGCCGGCCGTGCGCCGCCGCTGCCACCCGGCCAGGGGATCCCCGGTCGCAGCCGCCGGCAGACATCGCCTCAGCCTTGCAGGAAGCAAATATTTCCTCATACAATACTTCGCCATGGGAACGTCCTCAAGGTCAGCTCAGGACGAACCGGAACTAGCGCCCGGCAGCATCGAGACCCTTCAGGCGGCCACCCGGGTCCTGACGGGCGTCGCGCTGCGCAGTGTGGATGTCCTCGACGGGGCAGTGACGCTGCCGCAGCTCCGGATGCTCGCCGTGCTTGCGCAGCTGGGCCGCGCCCGCTCGGTACGAGTGGCCCGGGCCCTGGGCCTGGAAGCGTCCACCGTTACCCGGCTGGCAGACCGGATGGTTGCCGCTGGCCACGTGGCCAGGGGAGCCGAGCCGGGACACCGGGGCGTGGTCACGCTGGAGCTGACCGCCTCCGGCCAGGAACTGGTCCGCCAGGTCGGCGCCTGGCGAGAGCAGGAGCTAACCCGGATCTTGCGGCAGCTCCCGCCGGCCAGCCGGGCCCAGCTCACCTCTGTGCTTCACCAGCTGGTCGAAGCAGCAGGCGAGGGGTACGGGAACATCACCTACACCCTCGTGCCCGTCTGACCGGGCCCGGAGCAACGGGGCTCAACCATGCCACCGGTATCCGGGCGGTGGCACCGGGGGCGGCGATCCAGGCACCGTGCCGCGCACCGGCGGCACCGCACAGCGGCTGAGGCGGACCAGGCGGTGGCCCTGCTGTATCGCGCGCATTACCAGTCCCTCACCCAGATCGCCGTGCTCCTGGTCAGCGACACAGCAGCAGCCGAGGAAATCGTGCAGTCCGCCTTCGTTTCACTGCACCGCGCATGGCGGTACCTCGGGGACGAAGACAGAGCCCTGGCCTACCTGAGAGGGGCAGTAGTCAGCGGGACACGCTCCCGTGACGTGGCTCCCACCGATTCGCCCCGCCGGCCGGGCGGCGCACCGCATGCCTTCTGGCCAGACAGCATCCCGGGAACGCTCCTGGTGGCGGCGCTACAGGCGCTCCCAGCCCGGCAGCGCGAAGCGCTGGTACTCAAGTACTACGCCCAGTGGCCCGACGCCCAGATCGCCGCGGCTATGGGTATCAGCGGCCGGGCCGTCGTGCGCCACACCGAACGCGGCCTATCCACTCTTCGCGCCTGCGGGGTACTGGACTGACCAGAGTCATGCGGCTCTCTTCTCAACTGGGTGGGCTGGGCTGGTCACCGAGGACCTGTTCGGCAGTCAGTGTCCGGTGGCGCAGCATCCGGGTAAGGCGGCTGTGTCTCAGTTCGCGGGCCAGCTCGGGCGGTGGGACGGCCTGGCCGGGCGGGATGGCAGACACCACTGCGGCCACCGCCCGTCGGCCGCCACGGCCAGAACCCTCCAGCGGAAAGGCAGGCCCAGCATGGCAAACACCCCGCAACGTGTCATCGGCGGCGTGGATAGCCACAAGGACATACACCATGCCGCGGTGACTACCGTGGCCGGTCAACTTCTGGGCGACAAACGGTTTCCCGCCACAAGCCCGGGCATCGCGCGTTGCTCGAATGGCTGCATTCCTTCGGCGATCTGGGTGCCGTAGGCATAGAGGGCACCAGCAGCTACGCCTTAACGATGTGTCGGGTTCACGCCGCCGCCAGGCTCGGTGCATCCATCAAGAACGTCGCCATAGCGTATGCCGGCAACGTTGACCTAGCCGGCGCGACGGTCGGCGAGATCAAGGCACAGGGCCGGCGCGGCCTTCGCGGGGGCATACGAGCCGCCCCTAGTATCTGGACCTGATGGCCACCGCTTCCTGCTGGACAGGCGCCGGCTGGCCTGCTGGGAGGCGGACTGGTCGGCAGCGGACCCGCAGGCGGTGATGCGCCCGGCCCAGTGGCGTCAGCGTTGCTCGTCGCTGAGCCGGGTGGCCTCCAGGTCGAGGCTGCGCTGCAGCCGCTGGCGGGTTGGCGCGCTGATGGTGCCGTTGTCGTAGAGCCGGGTGAGTTCGGCGTTCTCGGCGGCGATGAGGTCGCGGCGCAGGTCCCGTTCGGTCAGGCCGTCCGGTTCCGGTCGCGTGGGGTGCCGTCGATGCGGGCGCGGGTGCGCCCGATGCGGGCCTGCAGGCTGGCGCGGACCCGGTCGATGATCGCGTCAGGGGCGGCGTTCCGTCAGCGAGCTCGTCGAGCCGGGCCAGGGCTGCCTCGGCCAGGCGCAGCCGGGCGATGGTTTCCTCGTGGCGGGCGGCGGCTGGCCGGGCGATCCCGGCGAACCGGGCCAGCGGCTCCAGGGTGAGCCCCTGCACGATGAGCGAGACCACGATGACCGCGGTGGCGAGCACCAGGATGAGGTCACGCTGCGGCAGCGGTGCCCCGCTGGCGGAGGTCAGCGGGATGGACAGGGCGGCGGCCAGCGGCACGACCCCGCGGGTGCCCGCCCAGGACACGACGGCGGGCACGGCCCAGGACGGGCGCCGGGTGCCGCTGCGCCGCTGGATGACAGCCGACAGCGGGAAGACCCACAAGATCCGCGTCGCGATCAGCGTGCCAGCGACCGCGAGCGCGTCGGCCGGCCATGCCTCGGCATGTGACAGGGCGCGGATCAGGGTGGGCAGTTGCAGGCCGATGAGGCTGAACACCACGCTTTCCAGCAGGAAGATGACCGTCTGGTAGACCGAGTGCAGCTGCAGCCGGGTCTGCGCGGTGGTGATCCGCGCCCGCCGCGCGCCGATGGCCAGCCCGGCGACGATCACCGCCATCACCGGCGAGACGTGCAGGCCGCGCCGAGCACGTACGCCGCGTACGGGGTGATGAGCGCCAGCACGGTTTCCAGCACCGGATCGGTGACGCGCCGGCGCACGGCGATGACCCCGGCCGCGATCACGCCCCCCGCTGCCGCGCCGCCGGCCGCCAGTACCGCGAACTGCCCGGCGCCGTGCAGCAGCATCCCGCCCGCCGTGGTCCGGGCGGCCGTTCCGGCGACCGCGATGGAGACCGCGATCTGGAACAGCACCAGGCTGGTCGCGTCGTTGAACAGGCTCTCCGCCTGCACCAGCGCCTGGACCTTCGGCGGCAGCGAAAGCCGCCGCCCGAGCGCGCTGACCGCGACCGGGTCCGTGCTGGCCAGCACCGCGCCGAGCACGAACGCCATGCTCGCCGGAACGGCCGCCACCGCCCCGGCCACCGCGGCGACCGCAGCCGCGGACGCCAGCACCAGGCCCACCGCGAGCACGTGACCGGCCGCCACACGGCCCGCAGGTCACGCCAGGGCAGTTCCTCGCTGGCCGCATACAGCAGCGGCGGCAGCACGACCAGGCTGACCACATCGGGTGCCACCCGGACCGCGGGCACGCCCGGCAGCAGGCCGACGACCAGCCCCGCGATCACCAGCAGCGAGGGAGCCGGGATGCGCAGCCGCCCGGCGAAAGCCGCGACCACCGTGCCCAGCACGACGAGAACGAGAACAGTCTCCACACTGCGCATGCCGCTGACCTCGCCAGCTCGATCCACGGATGGTTGCCGACCAGACTTCCCGGCGCGCCACCACCACCTTAGCGGGCACCGGCGCCGTCACCACAAGCCGGGCGGGGCGGGCCAGGACACCCGCGACCTCTTCCCCGCCGGGTACCCGGCTTCGAACCGATCACCACCCCTGCCCCGCGCTGGCCTGGCCGCGGGCCAGCGCGATGAGTGCGGAGGTGATCTCCGGAGCATCGCCGGTCAGTGCCGGGGCCTGCCAGCCAGGGCCTCAGTGCACCCGGCGCGTTCCCCGGGCCCGCTCCAGCTGCGAGACCCCCAGCAGCGCTGAGACATAGCGTTGGAGCCGGCCGGCGAGCTGTCGGTCGCGGCCTCGCGGTGGCGTGGCCGGAGGCGCGGTGCGCACGCCGGTGTCCGTGGGCGCCGGGATGACCGGAGCCGGGGGGCGCGCCGCCCCCGGGCTCCGTTATGCGCTGGGTGGATCAGCCGGTGACGACGATGCCTGCGGGTGTGGCGCCGGTGGGCAGTGAGGTCGGGGACCCGGCCAGCTCAGTCAGGTTCCCGCCGTAGACGGCGAACGCGCCGACGGCGCCGATCTTGCTCTCATCGACGTACAGGTAGTGCCCGCCGGGGCTCAGCCGGGCGTTCACGGCGCCGACACCGCCGCTGGCGCGGACCGGCGTGCTGCCGAGCAGCGTCAGCGTGCCACCCGGGGTGATCGAGTAGCGGGAGATCGTGCCTGATGCGGTGTTCACGGTAAACAGGAACTGGCCGTTATGGGTGATCTCCACCCAGCACGGAGCCATCTGCTGGTCCGCGAACGGGGAGGACCCGATCGACGACAGCACCCCGTCGCCTGAGTCGCGGAACGCCGAGACCGTGCCGCTGTCCACCGCTGTGTTGTGGGCGTTCGACACGAATAGCTGATCAGGGTTGGTCGGGCGGAACTCGCTGCCGAACGGGCCCAGGCCCTGTGCGGGGAAGGGTGACCCGGGGGCGGCGGTCAGCCGCCCGTCGTGGCCCACCGTGAAGCTGTCGATCATCGACGACCCGACGCGGGTCCCGGCGAGCTTGCTGCCCGTGCCGTTGAACAGCACGTCGCCCGGCTGAGAACCACTGGGCAGCGCGGCAGCCGAGCCGGGGATCGGCGCCAGGCGACCGCCGCGGTGCAGCCGGAACCCGGTGTAGTTACTGCCGGTGGTACCGGAGTTCGCGACATACACGAGGTTGCCGTGGATGGCGACACTGACCGGCAGGACACCACCGGAGGACACACACCATCGTGGACCAGCCGGAGCGAACCGGCGGGAGATCCGCAGCACCGAGATCTGGTTGCTGCCGGCGTCCGCGGCGATGAGGAAGCGGCCATCCGGCGAGATCTGCAGCGCGCCTTGCGAGGCGAGCCCAGCTCCGGTTCCGGCGCCGCCGGCGGTGAACGGCGATCCGGCTTCGCGAGTTAGCGATCCGTCCGCATGACGGTCGAACGCGCCGATCGTGTTGGTGCCAGCCGTGTTGTCGTTGACATAGACGTGTCCGACGACCGGCGACCAGTGGGTCGAGGCGGAGGCGGTGGCGGGGACGGCCGCGAGTGCGGCCGCCGTGGTGAGGCCGAGCAGAATTGGGCCCGGCTTCGGAATCCTCATGGTTCCCCCTGGGTGAGTGTTCGGCTTGCGTGCCTGACAGTCCCGGCGAAAGTCCGCCCATTACGGTCTCTGCCGGGCAACTGCGACGTCAGCCATACGATTCGGCAGGGAAGGTGAAGGCCCCCGGCCGCGAATCGCTGCCGCCAGGAGTTATTCGGTACCCCAGCCGTTCCGGATTGGTGGCCCGTGGCGCGGTCAGCAGCTGGCGGGGGACAGCAGGCCAGCGAGGCCGTCCAGCCCGGTGATCACGTGATCCGGCGGTGACCCCCAGGGGTCAAATAGCGCGGACGGCTGGCGCCTGCACCACGCGGTGCGCAGCCCAGCCGCGCTGGCCCCGATGAGGTCAAACGGGTTGGAGGACACCAGCAGCGCGGCCGGGGGCCCTGCCTTCATCGTGGCCAGCAGATGCCGGTAGATGCCGGGGTGGGGCTTATACACGCCCGCGTCCTCGGCGGAGACGAGAGCGTCCACGAATTCCCGGTAGCTGCTGGTGAGTTCTTCGAGCCAGGCCCGCGGTCCGACGCTGAACACCACGATCGTGTGCCCGGACTGGTGCAGGGCGGCGAGGGCTGGCCGGGCATCGCCGAACGGGCGGAGCCGCTGGTAGGCGCTGGCCAGGGTGCGGAGCTGTGATCCCGGCAGTGAGAACCCGGATTCGGCTAGCGCGGCGGCCAGGCCCCACTGGGTGAGTTCGCCGAACGGGGGGAACTGGCCCATGGCGGTGACGCGGAACATGTACTCGAGCTGCTTGCCGCGCCAGGCGAGCGCTACCTCGCTGGCCCGGTCCCCGCAGACGGGGGCCAGTTCCGAGATGACGCTGGCGGTGTCAGCCAGTGTCCCGAACATGTCGAACGCGACCAGCATGACGTCCCCTTCAGCTACCGAACGGCCCCAGTCTGCCCGGCCCGCGGCCCTGCCCGCGTTGCGGCGCATCCGGCCGTCAGCAGTCCGTCTTCGGTGGGTAGCTGCTGGCCGTCATCGTCCTTCGGGCTGCCCGGCTAGCGTTCTGCACTGATACGGCAACGCTGCCGGGTGGTCAGGGGAAGTGGCTGTCCGCCTGGTGCGGCATGGCCAGCGCGGTCAGCGTTGCCGGCCGTAGAGGTAGACAGTGGCGGGCGCGAACAGGGCCACCAGCGCGGCTGATGCGATGATTACCCAGGTGATCTGGCTGGTGGCGGGGTGACCGGCGATGAGGGCGCGTTCGGCGGTGACCAGGTGGGTGACCGGGTTGGCCTTGACGAGGGCCTGCAGCCAGCCGGGCATGGTCGCTGGCCGGACGAAGACGCTGCTGGCCAGGGTCAGCGGGAAGAGCACGACAGTGCCGACGCTCATGACGGCCTGCGGTGTGCGCAGGAGCAGGCCCAGGGTGGTCCAGGCCCAGGACAGGCTGAGCGCGAAGACCAGCAGCAGGCCGGTCCCGGCGGCCAGGCCGGGGCGCACCGCCGGCCGGGCGGAAGCCGATGGCGACGCCGAGCGCGACGACCAGGGTGGCGGCAAGCAGATAGCGGGCGACGTCACCGAGCAGCGCGCCGGCGATCGGGGCCTGCTGCGAGAGCGGAAGGGAGCGGAATCGGTCGGACAGGCCTTTTGACTGGTCGGTGTTGAGGGTGACCCCGGCGTACATGGTGACCAGCAGGACGGCCATGACGAGGGTGCCGGGGAGCAGGTACTGCAGGTACCGGCTGGCCGAGCCGGCGAGGGCGCCGCCGAACAGGTAGGTGAACATGAGCGTGAAGACGACCGGGATGGCGATTACGTCGAACAGCTGCTCAGGCACGTGCTTGATTTTCAGCAGGGCCCGCCACCCGAAGGTGGCCGTGGCGGACAGCGGGCCAGGGGGCGCCGGGCGCGGGCTGGCGGGCAGGCAGCGGCCCGGGGAGGTGACTGGGGCTGCGGCGGTGGTCATGATGTCGTCTCCTGAGTTGCGTGACTGCTGAGGCTGGGGAGGCCGGTGAGGGTGAGGAAGACTTCGTCGAGGCTGGGCTGGCCGAGGGCGAACTCGCCGATGGCGATGCCGGCGCGGGCAAGCTCGGTGATCGCGGTCGCCGCTTGCTCGGTTGAGGCTGGCGTAGCCGGGCCGGCCGGGATCCTGGCGGTCAGCGCGGCGGGGTCGGCGTCCGGCTGGAAGGTGACGCCGAGGCTCCGGGTCAGCACCTGGCTGGCGTCGCGGCTGCGTGCGGGGTCGGTGAGCCTGATGCGCAGGGTTCCCTGTCCGGCCGATGCCTTGAGCTCGCCGGTCGTTCCCTCGGCGATGACCGTGCCATGGTCGATCACCGCGACCCGGCCGGCGAGCTGGTCAGTTCGATTGCATGTTGGGGGTGTGGTTTGCTGTCCCGGCGGGGCCCGTACCGTTGCCGGGTGCCGCGCGGGTGAGCAGGCTGATTCGGTCGCCGGGGGCCAGCACCAGGTCTGGATGGGGTTCGTGCAGGCTGCGGCCGTGCAGGACGGACACCGGCAGATAGCCGCGGGGCCAGGTGATGCTGCCGATGCGCTTTGCCTGCACGCCGGGGAGCCTGGGGCCGATCGTGATCTCCAGCACCTGGTAGCCGGGCAGCGGGGTGGGCGGCTGCCGCGGCCTGATCCGGCGGGTCCGCTGTCGGCGGCCTGGGCCGCCGGTGCACCGGCTTGCGGAGGGGCGGTGCCGATCTGCGCGGGCGATGGCGTGCAGCACACTGTCGTTGGTGATCCAGCCCGCTGCGCTGGCCGCCGTCGCCGGACAGCACCGGCAGGCCGTCCCGGCCGTAAGCCGCCAGCTGGCGCAGGGTCTGGGTCAGGGATTCGCTGGCGTAGACGGCCTGCGGGTCGCTGCGGTAGGTGATCGTGCCGGGCAGCGGCGCCTGGGGTGCGGCCGCGCTGCCATACTCTGCGGGTGCGGCTGCCATGGCCGTCCCGGCCAGCCGTGACCGTGAGCGGCGCGGGGAACGGGCGCATGGCGTCGGCGGCTGTCATGTCGGCGAATGCCCGCCAGGGCGCGGCGCGGTCGACGTCGTAGCCGCGGCGCAGCAGCTTGGTGGTGTAGATGGTGCCGTAGCTCAGCGCCCGGGAGGTGGCGGTGGCGATGGCGACGGCGAGCATGACGGGCAGGGTCAGCGCGTAGTCGCCGGTCATCTCGACCACGGAGGCGACCGAGGTGAGCGGGGCGCGGGCGGCGGAGGTGAACACCGCGCCCATGGCCACCACGGCGTACAGCGCGGGCTGCCCCGCGCCCGGGCCGAAGACGTGGTCGGCGATCTCGCCGAAGGCCATGCCGGAGGTGACGCCGACGAACAGCGACGGGCGCGAACACCCCGCCGGATCCGCCGATGCCCAGGGTCAGGCTGCAGGCCAGGATCTTCCCGGCCGCCAGCACGAGCAGGAACCACAGCACGTAGTCACCGGCCACCGCCTTGTACATGACCGGGTAGCCGACGCCGTACATCTGCGGCAGCGCCAGCAGCACCAGCCCGAGGGCGATCCCGCCGATCGCGGGCCGGGCCCACTCGGGCCGGTTCTTCCAGGCCAGGTCCCACAGGTCTTCCATCTTGTACACGACGTTCTTGAACAGCAGGCCGATCAGACCCGCGACCACCGCGAGGACCGCCACCAGCAGGTAGTTCCGCGGATGGTGCAGCGCGATGCCCGGCGGGAGGCCGTGCAGGAACGGCCGGTTGCCCAGGAACGGGATAGCGACCGCGTCGGCCAGCATCGCCGACAGCAGGACGGTGAACATGGCGTCGATGGAGAACTCCCGCAGGACGATCTCCACGCCGAAGAACACGCCGGTGATGGGCGCGTTGAACGTGGCCGAGATGCCGCCCGCGGCGCCGCAGGCGACCAGGATCCGCATCCGGTTCTCCGGCATCCGCACCCACTGGCCGAGGCTGGAGGCCAGCGCGGAGCCGATCTGCACGATCGGGCCCTCCCGGCCCACCGACCCGCCGGTGCCGATGCACACCGCGGACGCGACTGCCTTGACCACGCTGACCTGGGGCCGGATCCGCCCGCCGTTCTCCGCGACGGCCAGCATCACCTCCGGCACGCCGTGACCGCGCGCCTCGCGCGCGTACCGGTAGATCAGCGGCCCGTAGATGATCCCGCCGATGACGGGGATGACGATGAAGAACGCCAGCCCGAGCCAGGGCAGGTGCGCGCTGCCGGTGTAGCCGTCCTGGCCGAACTGGACGTGACCGGTGGCCAGCCAGGTGAAGAAGTAGATCAGGTAGCGGAACGCCACCGCACCCAGCCCGGCGCCGACACCGACCAGCACGGCGATGACGAACAGCCCCGCCCGCGAGGCGCGCAGCCAGCCGGCCGTCCTGCCCGTCCACGGCTGGGCCGGCACCCGCGCTGGGGCCGGGGTTGCGGTCATTTCCGTCCTCCCGCTGCGGCGCGGCCCGGCCCGGCCGCCCGGCCGGATGCCGCCGCGGCTGGCCTGCCGCCCGGCAGGTCCGGTTCCGCGGCCGGCCACAGACGGTCCGGCACCTCACCGGCCGCGGCGGCGAACGTATCCAGCGCGCTGGCCACCGCGGCCTGCTCAGCGGCGGGCAGCCTGCCCAGGATCTGGGCCAGCAGTTCGCGGCGGCGCGCGGTCGCCTGATCCACGACCTGCCGCCCAGCGGCGGTGATCGACACCTGGACCGACCGGCGGTCCGCGCGGCTGCGGTGCCGCCGGATCAGCCCCTTGCGCACCAGCCGATCCCCCATCCGCCCGGCCGTCGACGGGGTCACCTCCAGCGCCGTAGCCAGATCGACCAGCCGCTGCGGGCCCCGGGACGCCAGCACTACCAGGGCCCGGTACTGGGCGATAGTGGTCTCCTCCGCAGCCGCCCCCAGGGACTGGGTGGCCACCGCGATGAGCGTCCGGCTCGCCGTCAGCACCGCGTCCACCACCGCCTCATCCACGGGGTCCCGGCTCACAGCCCACCCAATTCCTTGCATAGTGCGATCATTACCCTATGAGTCTATCAGCCTGTGCTGGTAAGTGACCTGCCCCGGTCGGCCAGGTGGGCACCGGGCAGAGGCGGTCCGGCGGTTGCGGCATTGCTGCAGACAAGTATTGTTATCAGCAACACTTGCTCATAGCAAGCTCATGCCCGGCGGCCTGGCCGCATGCGTGCTGGCCGGCGGCCGCGGCTGGCCCGCACGCGTTAGGAGGCATGTCATCATGAGCCAGGTCTGGGTCATCGTGCTGTGGAGCGCCATCCCCGTCGCCGTGCTGCTCCCGGCGTTCACCGTCGGCACCTACTGGTTTTTCCGGTATTTCAACCAGCGGCGCCGCGCCCGGGAGCTACCGGTGGAACGGGCCTACCGTGAGGCGACGACGCGATAGATGGCCGGGCCGGGAGCCGGGAATGCCGGCAGCTCACCGATGCGCTCGGCACCGACCCGCTGTCCGGGGAGGGGGCCGGGAAGTCCACGCTGCTGAAGATCCTGGCCGGCGCGCTGGCCGCCGACCGGGCGAGGTCCGGCGTACCGGGACGCTCGGGTACTGCCCACAGGAGCCGGTGGTCAACGAGAACCTGACCGTCGGCCAGCACCTGGCCTACTTCGCGGCTGCCGCGCGACGGACAGCAGCGCCCCGGTCACCTGCCCCGGGTCCCGCCCGCTGACGGCGACGAAGCATCCGGCGGGGTCGGCGGTCAGCCGTGTCCTGATCAGCAGCGCCGGGATCGCGGCCGCGGCTGGGGCCGTCTGGTCGTCCGGGGGTTGCAGTGCCGCGCTGCAGGGTGACGCCCTTCCGGCCGAACAGCCACCAGCCGTGCTCGTCCTGGCCTAATAGCTCGAGCACGAAGTGCCAGTGCTCGATCCCGCCCCATTCGGTGTAGCGCACCTCGATCTGCTGCCGGTCCACCGGGGCAGCGTACCCGGCGCTAGCCCGGCTGGCCGTCCGCCCCGTCCGGGCTGGGCTGGTAGCGGTAGCCCATCCCCGGCTCGGTCAGCAGCCAGCGGGGCCGGGCCGGATCGGGCTCCAGCTTGCGGCGCAGCTGGGCCATGTAGAGCCGGAGGTTGCCGGACGCGTCCGCGTAGCCCGGGCCCCACACCTCGGTGAGCAGCTGGCGCTGGCTGAGGAGCTTGCCCGGGTTGCGCAGCAGCACTTCCAGCAGGTGCCATTCGGTCGGGGTGAGCCGGATATCCGTCCGCGGCGGCGTCCGCGGTGACCATTCCCGGCGTCGTCCCGGATCACCCGTTTGGCGGCGAGATCCACACCAGGTGGCCGAGCCGGACCTGCGGCTCGCTGGGCCCGGCCCGGCCCGGCGCACCGCGGCGCGCATCCGGGCCAGCAGTTCTTCCATGCCGAACGGCTTGGTCACGTAGTCATCGGCGCCCGCGTCGAGGGCGTCGACCTTGTCGGTGCTGTCGGCCCGGCCGGACAGCACGATGATCGGGGCCTGGGTCCAGCCGCGCAGCCCCTCGATGACCTCGACGCCCTCCAGGTCGGGCAGGCCGAGGTCGAGGATCACCAGGTCGGGCGGGTGCTCGGCGGCGGCCTCCAGCGCCTGCGAGCCGGTCGCGGCGATGTCCACGTCGTAGTGGCGCACCCGGAGGTTGATCCGCAGCGCGCGCAGGATCTGCGGTTCATCGTCGACGACCAGGACGCGGGTCACTCCGACCAGCCTGCCAGGCTCAGGACGCATCCGGCCCGGGGACCCCCGCGGCGGGCAGCGGCTCAGCGCCTGGCACCCTCCGGGGTGGGCACGGCCGGCAGCGACAGCGTCATCGTCATCCCGCCGCCGGGGGTCTCCTCCGGCTCCAGGGTGCCGCCCATCGCCTCGGTCAGCCCGCGGGACAGGGCCAGCCCGAGGCCCACCCCGGTCGTGTTGTCGGTGTCGCCGAGCCGCTGGAACGGCACGAAGATCCGGTCCCGCTGCGACTTGGGGATGCCCGGCCCACGGTCCACCACCCGCAGCTCGACCCGGTCGCCCAGGGCGCTGGCGATGAGCAGCGGCAGGCTTGCCCTCGGGGGAGTAGCGCAGCGCGTTCTGGGTCAGGTTCACGATGACCCGCTCCAGGATGCCCGGGTCCACCCGGACCGCGGGCAGCGAGTCCGGGATGTCCACGGCGACGGTGTGCCCCACCGGCGCCGAGGTCGTCGAGGGCCCGGGCGACGATCTCATCCAGGCCCGGCCGGGCGCGGGAACACCGACAGCGCGCCGGCCTGCAGCCGGCTCATGTCGAGCAGGTTGTCCACCAGGTGGGTCAGCCGGTCCAGCGACTCGTCGGCGGTGGCCAGCAGCTCATCGCGGTCCTCGCTCGTCCCACTGCACGTCGGCCGAGCGCAGGCTGGTTACCGCGGCCTTGGCGGAGGCCAGCGGGGTGCGCAGGTCGTGGCTGACCGCGGCGAGCAGCGCGGTGCGCATCCGGTCCGCCTCGGCGATGGGCCGGGCCGCTTCGGCCTCGGCGGCCAGCCGCTGCTGCTCCAGCGCGACCGCGGCGTAGGCGGCGAACGCGCCCAGCACCCGCCGGTCCGCGGCGGGCAGCGCCCGGCCGCGCAGCGCCAGCGACATGGTCTCGCCACCGGCACCTCCACATCCGCGTCGGACTGGCCGGGCCACGGGCGGCTCGCCGGAATGGGCCACCGCGCGCCACCCGGCGTTCGGGTTGCGCGCCGCGGTGCTCTGGCTGGGCGCGCACTCCAGCAGCGTCACCGAGTGCATGCCGAACGACTCGCGCACCCGGTCGAGCACGGCCTCCACGGCCCGCTGGCCACGCAGCACGCTGCCCGCCGTGGTGACCAGCAGCTCGGACTCGGCGCTGGCCCGGGCCGCCTGCCGGGTGCGCCGGGCGGCCCGGTCCACCACCGAGCTCACCATCAGCGCCACGGCCACGAACACGCGCCAGGGCCAGCGCGTTGTTGGTCTCGGCGATGGTCCACTGGTGCAACGGCGGGGTGAAGTAGTAGTTGAGCAGCAGCGACCCGGCCACGGCGACCAGGATGGCCGGGCACGAGCCCGCCGACCAGCGCGACCGACGATGACCGCGACCAGGAAGGCGAGCACGTCGCTGGTCAGGTTGAGCTGGCCGCGCAGGCGGCCAGCACCAGGGTCAGCAGCGGGCAGAGCACCGCGGCGAGCAGCGTAGCCCATCAGCTGGCGGCGCCGGGTCAGCCCGCCGCGGGAGCGGGGCAGGCTGCGGCCGCGGCCCATCCGCGCGTGGGTCACGATGTGCACGTCGATGTCGCCCGAGCCGCGGATGGTGCGCGCGGCCGAAACCTGGGCCGGTGAGCACCGTGGCCAGCCAGGACCGGCGGCTCGCGCCCAGCACCAGCTGGGTGGCGTTCTCGGCGCGGGCGAAGCTGAGCAGGGCTTCGGGGATGTCGTCGCCGATGACCTGGTGGTAGGTGCCGCCGAGCGACTCGGTGAGCCGCCGCTGCGTCGGCCAGCGCGGCCGGGTCCGCGCCGGTCAGCCCGTCGGAGCGGGTCACGTGCACGGCGAGCAGGTCGCCGCCGGTGGACCGGGCGGCGATCCGGGCCGCGCGGCGGATCAGCTCTCGCCCTCCGGGCCGCCGGTCAGCGCGACCACCACCCGCTCCCGGGCCTCCCAGGTGCCGTGGATGCCGTGTCGCCTCGCGGTAGCGCTGCAGGCCCTCGTCCACCTTGTCGGCCAGCCAGAGCAGGGCCAGCTCGCGCAGGGCGGTCAGGTTGCCGGTGCGGAAGTAGTTGGTCAGCGCGGCGTCGATCTTCTCCGGCGGGTAGATGTTGCCGTGCGCCATCCGGCGGCGCAGCGCCTCCGGCGTCATGTCCACCAGCTCGACCTGGTCAGCGGCGCGGACCATGGCGTCCGGGACGGTCTCCCGCTGCGGCACGCCGGTGATCTTCTGCACCACGTCGTTCAGCGATTCCAGGTGCTGGATGTTGACGTTGGAGATGACCTCGATACCCGCCGCCAGCAGCTCCTGGACGTCCTGCCAGCGCTTGGCGTTCCGCGAGCCGGGCACGTTGGTGTGCGCGAACTCATCGACCAGGGCGATCTCCGGCTTGCGGGCCAGCACCGCGTCGAGGTCCATCTCCTCGAACTCGGTGCCCCGGTAGGTGATCTTGGCCCGGGGGATGATCTCCAGGCCGTCCAGCAGCGCCGCGGTGTGCTTGCGGCCGTGCGTCTCCACGAAGGCCACCACCACGTCGGCGCCGCGTTCGGCCCGCCGGTGGCCCTCGCACAGCATGTCGTAGGTCTTGCCCGACGCCGGCGGCGGCACCCAGGTAGATCCGCAGCTGCCCCGGCTCCTGCTCGGGCATGGCCCGTTCGGTCTCCGCGCGGAACCCAGTCCCAGTGTGTCCCACTTGCTCGCTCATCTGCTGTCCTGTCAGTGCGGCCTTGAGCTTCCGGGGCGCCCGAAGTGCGCCGCCTTCCCTGGTCGCTCGTATCTCGTTTCTGGGTGCAGTCGGCGCCGCGGTCATTTGGCTCGGTGCCCTCATGATCAGTGTGCTCGACTGGGATGATGCCGTAACGCCCGGCCTGATCAGGGCTGGAAACGGTAGCCCATGCCGGGCTCGGTCAGCAGGTGCCGGGGCCGGGCCGGGTCGTCCTCCAGCTTGCCGGCGCAGCCCGGCCATGTGGAAGCGCAGGTAGTGGCCATCTGCTCGTAGCCGCGGGCCCCACACCTCGGTGAGCAGCCGCCGGCCGCGCACCAGCTGGCCGGGGTGGTGGACCAGGATGTCCAGCAGCCGCCACTCGGTGGGGGTGAGCCGGACCGGCTGGCCGTCCCGGGAGCACGGTCCGCGCGGCCAGGTCGATCACGCAGGAGCCGATGACCACCTGGCTGCCGGCCGGCGCCGTATCCTCGCGGCGCAGCGCGGCGCGCAGCCGGGCCAGCAGCTCCTCCATGGAGAACGGCTTGGTCACGTAGTCGTCGGCGCCCGCGTCCAGGGCGCCGATCTTGTCCCCGGATCCGGTCCGGCCGGACAGCACGATGACCGGGGCCTGGGACCAGGTACGCAGCTCCCGGATCACCTGCGACGCCGTCCAGGTCGGGCAGGCCGAGGTCGAGGATGACGGCGTCCGGCGGATGCTGCGCGGCCTCGGCCAGCGCCGGGCGGCCCGCCGCCGCGGTGAGCACCTCGTAGCTGCGCGCCCGCAGGTTGATCCGCAGCGCGCGGAGCAGGGCGGGCTCGTCCTCCACGATGAGAATGCGGGGCCGCACCGCAGACGGCGCGACGGGCGCGGGCGCACCGGTCTCGTTGTCCGGTGCGCCCGCGCTGAGCTGCCACGATCATCCTCCGTTCAGCGCAGCGGGTACTGCTGGTCGAGCGCGATGTTCAGCGTCAGCACGTTCACCACGGGCTCGCCGAGGAAGCCGAGCGTCGCGGCCCGTGGTGTACTGGCTGACCAGGGCCCGGACGGCGGCCGGGCTGATGTGCCGGGCCGCCGCGACCCGGTTCACCTGGATGGCGGCGTTGGCCGGCGAGATGTCCGGGTCCAGGCCGGAGCCGGACGCGGTCACCGCGTCGGCCGGGATCTGCGAGATCTTGACGTGGTCGAACGCCGCGATCTGCTTCTGCCGCTGCTTGATCAGCGTGATCAGCGCCGGGTTGTTCGGCCCGTAGTTGGACGCGGACGAGTAGCCGCGGGTCGCAGCCGTAGTCGTTCTTGGCCCCGGCCAGGATGGCCGCCGAGGGCCGCGGCTGGAAGTACTGCGGCAGCGGGTTGCCCTTGGCGTCCACGAACTCCTGGCAGAGCAGGCTGGAGCCGACCACCCGGCCGTGGTAGCTGACCAGCGAGCCGTTGGCCTGGTTGTGGAAGGCGCCCTGGGCCACGCCCCACATGAACACCGGGTAGATGATCCCGGTGAGCACGGTGAACACCAGGAGCAGCCGCAAGGCCGCGAGGTGCTGCCGGACGATGCTGGGAAGACGGTTCATGGTCAGATCACCGGAATCCTGGAATGTACTGAATGACTGAGATCGATGGCCCAGATCCCGACGAACGGGATGATGAGCCCGCCGACGCCGTAGATCGAGCAGGTTCCTGCGGAGCAGCGACGACGCGGAGGCTGGGCGGTAGCGCACCCCGCGCAGCGCCAGCGGGATCAGCGCGACGATGATCAGCGCGTTGAAGATGATCGCCGAGGTGATCGCCGACGCCGGGCTGTGCAGGTGCAGGATGTTGAGCTTGGCCAGCCCGGGGATCACGCCCTCGAACATGGCCGGGATGATGGCGAAGTACTTGGCCACGTCGTTGGTGATGGAGAACGTGGTCAGCGCACCCCGGGTGATCAGCAACTGCTTGCCGATCTCCACGATCTCGATGAGCTTGGTCGGGTTGGAGTCCAGGTCCACCATGTTCCCGGCCTCCTTGGCCGCGGACGTCCCGGTGTTCATGGCCACGCCGACGTCGGCCTGGGCGAGGGCCGGGGCGTCGTTGGTGCCGTCCCCGGTCATCGCGACCAGGTGGCCGCCTTCCTGCTCCTTCTTGATCAGCGCCATCTTGTCTTCCGGCGTCGCCTCGGCGAGGAAGTCGTCCACGCCGGACTCGTCCGCGATGGCCTTGGCGGTCAGCGGGTTGTCACCGGTGATCATGACGGTGCGGATGCCCATCTTGCGCATCTCGGCGAACCGCTCGGCGATGCCCTCCTTGACGATGTCCTTGAGGTAGATCACGCCGAGCGCCCGCGCTGTCCCGTTGGCCTTCTCCGCCACCACGAGCGGAGTGCCGCCGACGCCCGAGATGCCGTCCACCATGTGCCCCGAGGCTCGCCGGGAGGGTCGCCGCCGTTGTCCCGGATCCACTGCCGGACCGAGGAGGAAGCGCCCTTGCGGACCTGGCGGCCATCGGCCAGGTCGATGCCGCTCATCCGGGTCTGCGCGGTGAACTCGACGAACTCCGCGCCCTGCAGCTCGCCCTCGTGCCGCTCGCGCAGGCCGTACTGCTCCTTGGCCAGCACCACGATCGAGCGGCCTTCCGGCGTGTAGTCGGCCATGCGAGGACAGCTGGGCGGCGTCGGCCAGTTCGGCCGCTGTCACCCCGTCTACCGGCAGGAACTCGGTGGCCTGCCGGTTGCCGATGGTGATCGTGCCGGTCTTGTCCAGCAGCAGCGTGTTCGACGTCGCCCGCGGCCTCCACCGCGCGGCCGGACATGGCCAGCACGTTGCGCTGCACCAGCCGGTCCATGCCCGCGATGCCGATCGCGGACAGCAGCGCGCCGATCGTGGTCGGGATCAGCGCGACCAGCAGCGCGACCAGGACGACCAGGCTCTGCGGCGCGTGCGAGTAGAACGCCATCGGCTGCAGCGTGATCACGGCCAGCATGAAGATGATGGTCAGCGACGCGAGCAGGATGTTCAGCGCGATCTCGTTCGGCGTCTTCTGCCGGGACGCCCCCTCGACCAGGGCGATCATCCGGTCGATGAAGGTCTCGCCCGGCTTGGAGGTGATCTTCACCACGATCCGGTCGGACAGCACCTTGGTGCCGCCGGTGACCGCGGACCGGTCGCCGCCGGACTCCCGGATGACCGGGGCCGACTCGCCGGTGATGGCCGACTCGTCCACCGAGGCGACGCCCTCGACCACGTCGCCGTCACCCGGGATGATCTGCCCGGCTTCGACGACCACGAAGTCGCCCAGGGTGAGCCCGGTGCCGGGCACTTCTTCCTCGTGGGTGTCCGTCTGGCCGGGCTGCCAGCCGACCAGCCGCCGGGCCATGGTGTCCCGCTTGGTCTGGCGCAGCGTCTCGGCCTGTGCCTTGCCCCGGCCCTCGGCTACCGCCTCGGCCAGGTTGGCGAACACCACGGTCAGCCACAGCCAGACCACGATGGTCCAGTTGAACACTGAGGGCTTGGCGATGGCCGTGCCGGTGGTCAGCACCGCGCCGACCTCGACCACGAACATGACCGGGTTCTTGATCTGGACTCGCGGGTCCAGCTTCTTGAACGCGTCCGGCGTGGACTTCCAGCAGCATCTTCGGGTCGAGGAAGCCGCCGCCCAGCCGGCGGTTCCCGGTGCCGGCCACCCGCTCGGGGGCGCGGCCCCCAGTTTCCGGTGTGGTGGTGATGGACATCAGTGCAGCCCTTCAGCGAACGGTCCCAGTGCGAGAGCAGGGAAGTAGGTCAGGCCGACCAGGACGAGGATCACGCCGACGACCATCCCGACGAACAGCGGTGTCCTGGTATCCAGCGTCCCCGCGCTGGCTGGCACCGGCTGCTGCCGGGCCAGCGAGCCGGCCAGGCCGAGCGCGAAGATCTCCGGCGCGAACCGGCCGAGCAGCATGACGATGCCGCCGAGGATCTGGTACCAGGTGGCCGCCGTGCCCAGGCCGGCGAACGCCGACCCGTTGTTGTTGGCTTCCGAGGCGAACGCGTACATGATCTCGGTCAGGCCGTGCGGGCCCGGATTGAAGATCGACGTTCTGGCCTATGTGCGTGCCGATCGACAGGGCCGCCGCGGTCAGCACGACCACCGGCAGGGTCAGGAAGTACAGCGCCGCGTACTTCATCTCCACCGGCCGGATCTTCTTGCCGATGTACTCCGGCGTCCGGCCGACCATCAGGCCGGCCACGAACACGGTGACGATGGCCAGGACCAGGATGCCGTACATGCCGGCCCCGATGCCGCCCGGCGCGATCTCGCCCAGCGCGATGTCGAACAGGGCGATGCCGCCGCCGAACGGGGTCAGCGAATCATGGAAGCAGTTCACCGACCCGGTCGACGTCACCGTGGTGGACGCGGCGAACACCGAGCAGCCGGGCGTGCCGAACCGCGTCTCCGTTCCTTCCGCGGCGTGCCCGGCCAGCACCGTGGCGGTGCCGCCCAGGCTGGTGTGCGCCTCGAAGTAGCTGATCCCGCCGACCGCGGCCATCCAGATGATGGCCATGATCGCGACCAGCGCGTAGCCCTGCCGGTTGTCCCCGACCATCTTGCCGAACGCCCGTGGCAGGCAGAATGGGATGAGCAGCAGGCTGAAGATGATCAGCCAGTTGGTGAACGGGTTAGGGCTCTCGAACGGGTGCGCGGCGTTGGTGTTGAAGAACCCGCCGCCGTTGTTCCCCAGGTCCTTGATGCTCTCCATCGAGCCCACCGGCCCGCCGGGGATCGTCTGGTGCGCGCCGGACAGCGTCGTGTACGTGTGGTAGGCGTTGAAGTTGTCGATGGCGCCGCTGGCGATCAGGGCCAGACCGACGACGATGGCCAGCGGGATCAGCAGCCGGACCGTGCCCCGGGTGACGTCCACCCAGAAGTTGCCCAGCTTGTCGGTGCGGGACCGGGTGAAGCCGCGGATCATCGCGATAGCGACGGCCAGGCCGACCGCGGCCGACAGGAACTGCTGCACGGTCAGCCCGGTCATCTGGGTCAGGTAGCCCATGGTGGACTCGCCGGCGTAGTTCTGCCAGTTGGTGTTGGTCACGAACGAGGCGGCGGTGTTCCACGCGGTGTCCGGCGTGGACGGCGGCCATGCCTACTGACAGCGGCAGGTAGTGCTGCAGCCGCTCAATGCCGTACAGGAACAGCACGCTGACCGCGGAGAACGCCAGGATGCTCCGGACGTAGGTGCTCCACCGCTGATCGGCCTTGGAGTCGATGCCCATCAGCCGGTAGAAGCCGCGCTCGATCCGCCAGTCCTTGTCGCTGGTGAAGATGTGCGCGATGTAGTTGCCCAGGGGGATGTAGCAGGCAGCCAGGGCGGCGAACAGCAGGGCGAACTGCAGCCAGCCCGCAGCAGTGCTACTCATCAGAATTTCTCCGGGAGGACGAGGGCCAGCGAACAGGTACACGGTGAGCAGGACGCCACCGATGAGCCCGATCCAGTTCTCAACGCTCAAAGCGCTCAACCCCCTTGAGCAGAAGCCAGAGCGCGGCGAAAACCACGATGGTCAGGCCGATATAGAAGAGGTCCCACACGGCGCCCTCCTAGGCGTTCCACTGTGTGCGCCACCTGGGGCCGCCGCCCACCCCGGGGGGGAGGGGCAGGCGGCGGGCGTGCCTGTACGCACAGGCATCTTCAGGTGGCGTCCAGGGCGTAGCTGACGCTCTGGCGCTTCTCAGTGAAACCCCAGGAAAGGCGGGTAAGTCCGGTCCAAACAGCACCCATGCGCGGCGCCAGCGGTTCCTAACAGAACCCATGCGCCCCTGCGGGGATGTATGCGGCGCGGTGGCGGGAGTGGCGCGGTGGCCGGGGAGGCACGCGGCCTGTGGGCAGCTGCGCCCGGCCTGAGATGCGACCCGGCCGGCGGCCTGGGGGAGATGCGGCCGGCGCTGCGGAGCAAGCGGCCCGCCGGTGGCCCCGGATGGGCGCGGCCGGCGCTGGGGAAGGCGGCCCGGAGGCTAGCTGACCAGGTCGCGGACGCCGAGTTCGTCGGCCCGGGCGAGCAGGTCGGCCGGATCGGCATAGACCCGGTAGGCGCCGGCCCGCTCCAGTTCCTCGCGCCCGTAGCCGCCGGACATCAGGCCGACCCCCATGGCCCCGGCCCGGCGCGCGGCGAGCAGGTCCCAGACGCTGTCGCCGACCACGAAGGCGTGCCGCGGCTCCACGCCGAGCAGCGCGGCCGCGGCCAGGAACAGGTCCGGGTCGGGCTTGGCCCGGCGCACCATGTCCCGGGTGATCATCGGGGTGTCCTCGGGCAGCCCGAGCAGGCCCAGCGCATGGCCGGCGGTGGCCCGGCGGCCGCTGGTCGCGATGGCCCAGCGCACCCCGCGCTTGGTCAGCGCCTGCAGCAATTCGGCCGCCCCGGGCAGCGCCCGGACCGTGTCCGCCCGGGCCAGGTAGCTCTCCGCGTGCGCCTGCTGCAGCATGTCGATGTCCGCTTCGGACAGCGCCAGCCCGGTCTCCCGGATCAGCGCGGACACGAACAGCCCGCCGCTCATCCCGATCCGCCGGTGGATCCGCCACACCGACAGGTCGATGTCCAGCTCGGGACAGCGCCATATGCCACGCCATCACGTGCTGGTACACGCTGTCGATCAGGGTGCCGTCCAGGTCGAACAGGAACACCGGGGACGGGGGCTCGTGGTAGCTCACCGGAGCGTTCATGGCACCAGTGTGGCGGGTCGGCGCGGGGCCGGCCACCGGCCGGCCCTCGGTGCGGTGAACTCGCATGTGCGCTCGCCTGCCGAGTCCGTAACTATACGAGTCCAGTCGATTACCGTAAGTCACAGATGGGCTTGCAGCTCATTCTCAAAACAACCGAACGGGGACACCTATGTACAGACTCTTGCACCGGGCCGCTGTGGCGGCCAGCTCGCTGGGGGTGGTCGGCGGCATCGCGCTGACCGCCCTCCCGGCCAGCGCGGCCCCGGCCCCGGGGCCGCCGCCGATGGCGCCGATCGCCGCCTGGGGGGCGGACGCGTCTGGGCCCATCCACTTCCCCCCGGTCGCGTTCGCCACGCCGTTCGACACTCCGGAGGTGGCCTCCAACGCGAACTACACCAACTTCCTCACCACCGGGCTGATCATCGACCGGGCCAGCCGGACCACCGGCTACTCGCTGGTGAACTCCCCGCTGGTGCAGATCACCCGCTGCTGCGGCGACGATCAAGGCCGACCAGGTCACCTCGTGGTGCCACGTGGCCGGCCCGTTCGTCTTCGGCGGGGCCAGCATCTTCAGCGGGTCGGTGGTGCAGGGCGGCATTCGACCTTGACAACCCGCTGACCAACCCGGCGCCCAACACCAAGGTGCACTTCTTCGGGGCGACGATCACCTTCAACCAGCAGGTCCGGACTGGGGGCAGACGCTGATGGTCATGGCGATCAACGTCAAGGCCGGGCCGGAGAATCTGAACATCGGGGTCACCCGGTGCTGCCCGTCGGCACACACCGCCGCCCACCAGCGCTGCTGAGTCAGGTTCAGCGACTGAAGGCGCCGGTCCGGGGGACCGGCGCCTTCGGCATTGGCTGGCATTCCACCCGCCAGTCCCGCCGCCTCGATGATGACTTTGGGCTATGGTTCCACTACCTAAAGTTAAATCGGCCGGGCGGGCCGTGCCGGGTATAACGACGGCCGGGCGGGCTATGCCCTGATAACGACGGCGGGCGGGCCGTGCGGGGGGATAACGATGAGCCGGATGCTCAGCAGCGCTGTGCGAGCGGCCGGGTGCGTGGCGCTCTCGTGGCCGGCGCCGTGATGGCGGGCGCGGCCCCGGCCGCCGCGGGCACGCCGATGAACGAGTCGTACGCGGTGTACGCGACCGGCCGGATGAGCACTCAGCCGGTGGGCCAGGCCTCCTACTCGGGCGGCTCGCCGGTGATCCTGCCCAACGCCGACGCGGCCGGGCTGCTCGGCACCGGGCTCATCACCGACGCGGCCGGCCCGGCCAGCGCCTCGTCGAAGGTGCCCGGCCTGGCCGTCACGCTGCCCCGGCAGGCCGCGCTGCGGGCCCGGCTGGCCTCGTCCTCGTGCCGGTTCGACAGCCAAGGCGCGGGCAGGCGTCCGGCAGCTCGCGGATCGACCAGGGCCGGATCACCCAGGCCGGGCACCGCAGCATCGCGCTGCCGGCCAGCGCGGCGCCGAACACCCGGATCGTCGTCCCGGGGGTCGCCGTGATCATGCTGAACCGGCAGTTCACCGGGGGCCGCGGCACGCTGACCGTGGAGGCCATGCGGATCCGCCTGCTGGACCACCAGCAGAAGCTGATCCTGGCCACCTCGGTGTGCGCCGCGGCCAACCTGGCCCCGTCGCCCGCGCTGGGCGGCCCGGCCCTCCGGCTCACCCTCGGCGGCCTGGGCCTGCTGCTGCTCGGCGGCCTGGCCTATCTGCTGAGCCTGCGCGGCCGCGCCGGCGCGGGCTACGGCGCTGGCCTATCTGCTGAGCGCGCGGCCGCGCGGGCGGGCTGACGGCCGTCAGGCCAGGCAGCGCAGCGCGTCCCGCAGGGTGGGGTCCAGCGGGTAGCCGGGCGGCAGCCGGCCGACCGTGGCCGCGACGAAGTCCGCCGCCGGCAACTCCGCGCTCATGCTGGCCAGCTGCACCAGGACCGAGCGTTCGGAAGGAAAGATCTTGACTGGTGAGTTCTGCTCGTCCAGCGCGAACCTGGCCACGCTGACCCGCCAGGCAGTCCGGCCCGGCTCTTCGCCCTGGGCCACCGGCGCGCCCACGTCATCGGCGTGCGTGGCGTAGTCGGAGCTGCAGTGCAGCGCCTGCAGGCCGGCCGGGTAGGGGCCGGCCGCGGTCAGCAGCGGCGCGTCCCGGCCGAGGTCGGTCAGCCGCTGCCGGGTCTCCGCGTTCGCTTCCCGCCACTCGGCCAGCACCTCGGCCACCGGCAGGCCGCGGCGCTGCCGCACGCACCACTCGTTGAACTCGTGGTAGCCGCCGGCGATGCCCGCCGCGCGGAGCATGCCCCGGAACCCGTCCAGGTCACCGTTCAGGCAGGCGTGGTTGTACAGTTCCGCGCCGGCCAGGTGGGCCAGCACGTCCTGCACGGACCAGCCGTCGCAGCGGCTCGGCCGGGCCCAGCCCACCGCGTCCAGCCCGGCGAAGAAATGGTCGAGCCGGTCCGCTTCGACATCGAAGATGCCAAACGAATTGAGCCCGGCCAGTGCCGCTGCGTCCATGACATGCCCTCCGGGGCCGGCGGGAGCGTTGCCGCAGGCCAGTCAACCACTGCCGGGCTAACTTCCGGTGTATGTGATCGGGCTGGGCGGGGCGTGGCAAAACGCCCATTCCGCCGCCGCCGGCGGCCGCGGTCAGCCGCGTCACGGCTGCTTTTGCCCCACGCCGACCAGGACCCAGAACTTGCTCGGGTCCTCGGGCACATCGGCCGGCGAGTCGGGCCGCCACTGCGGGATGTAGACCAGGCCCGGATCCAGTAGCTCGAATCCGTCGAAGAAACGCAGAATGTCGGCCCGCGAACGCGTCTGCACGCTGGTCGCCACGCTGCGGTTGTAGACCGTTTCGGCGGCCCGTGCCTTGTCCGGCCGGCTGTCGCTGTTGACGTGGCTCAGCACCAGGTAGCTACCTGGCGCGAGCGCGTCGCGCAGGGTGGCCACGACCGCCCACGGGTCCTCGGCGTCGGCGATGAAATGCAGCACCATGCCGAGCAGCAGCCCGGTCGGCTGGCTGAAGTCGATCAGCTGCCGGGTGGTGGGGTGGGCCAGGATCTTCTCCGGCTCGCGCAGGTCGGCGTCGATGATGTCGGCGTCCGGGTTGCCCGTCCAGCAGGGCCTTGCTGTGCGCGATGGCGACCGGGTCGACGTCGGCGTAGACCACCCGGGAGCCCGGTGCGGCCTGCTGGGCCACCTCATGCACATTGCCCTGGGTGGGGATGCCGGAACCGATGTCGAGGAACTGGCGGACCCCGGCCGCGGCCAGGCAGCGCACCGCCCGGCCGAGGAACGCCCGGTTGGCCCGGGAGCCTGCCCGGATGTTCGGCTCGACGGCGATGATCGCCCGGGCCAGGTCCTGGTCGGCCAGGAAGTTATGCGTGCCGCCGAGCAGGTAGTCATAGACGCGGGCGATGTTTGCCCGTTTGGTGTCCACACCCGGTGGGACCCAATCCGGCTGGCCAGGCATGATCTGTCGGTCTCCTCATGCGTGCGGGTGTTGCCCGGCCGCGATTCCCGCGCCATGATCGTGCCGGACAGGCCGTATTTGCCCCTGCTGGTGCGGTACATTTCCGCTTGCACGATAGCGCACGGTTGGGCAATGGGTGCGCGGGCCGCAGCACTGCGGGCCGAATGACGCGCGGCCATTGCCGGAGTTGGCCGCCCGTAGCCGACGGCCTGGTCGGCAGGATGGGTGCAGGTGCCGGTGGAGTCTTGGGTGGCCGGAGATGGCCGGCCAGTGCTGCCGCGACGGCGTGCGCCGGATCTGGCTGGCCTGGCCGCGTTCACCCTGGACCCAGACGGGCGGGTGGAGTCCTGGCCGGTGACCGCCGAGCGGCTGTTCGGGCATCCGGCCGGCGCGGTCATCGGGCGGGACCTGCGGGACGTGCTGCTGACCGGCCCGGGTCAGCGCGAGCTGGCCCACGAGGCGCTGGCCGAGGTGCGGGCCGGCCGGGTCTGGAACATGACCCTGGCCATGGCGTTCGCGGGCGGCAGCGGGCCGGTCTCCATCCGGTGCGAGCCGCTGGCCGGGCCGGGCTCCGGGGTGCTGGTCATCGCGCAGCATGCCTCGCTGGTCATCGGCTCGGACTGGCTGCGGCACGCGACCGACCGGATCGGCACCACGCTGGATCTGCCGCGTACGGCCGGTGAGGTGGTCAGCGTCTCGGTCCCCGCGTTCGCCGACGCGGCCGCCGTTTTCGTGGCCGAGCGCCTGCTGGCCGCCGACGAGGCCGGCCGGCATCAAGCCGGGCCGACCGCCGTGGTGCGCCGGATCGTGGCCCGCGTCGTCGGCGAGCCCGACGAGGTCACCGACGGCCTGCTGCCCCCGGACGAGGTGCTGGTGCTGAGCGCGGACTCGCCCAGTTACCGCGCCATGGAGGGCAACCGCCCGGTGGTCTTCGACCAGCTCGACCCGGAAACCACCGAACGGCTGGCCCGCCGCCCCGGCGGCCTGGAGTTCACCGCCCGCTACGCGTCGTTCCTGGCCGTGCCGCTGACCGCGCGCGGGGTGGTGCTCGGGTGCATGACGTTCTGCCGGGCGCCGAGCAGCCCGCAGCTTCGGGCCCACGGACATCGCCGCCGCCGATGAGCTGGCGTCCCGGGCCGGGGTGAGCATCGACAACGCGCGGCTGTATGACCGGGAACGGCGGTCCGCGGTTGCCCTTCAGCAGGGCATGCTGCCCGGCGAGTCGCAGGTCCCGGCGGGCCTGGAGGTGGCGCACCGGTTCCTCCCGGTAGGCCTCAACGTGGTCGGCGGGGACTGGCACGACATCGTTACGCTGCCCGGCGGGCGGGCCGCGCTGATCGTCGGGGACGCGATGGGGCACGGGCCGGAGGCGGCGGCCGTGATGGTGCAGTTGCGCACCGCCGCGCACACCCTGGCCGAGCTGGATCTGCCACCCGGCGAAGTGTTGCGCAAGCTGGACCGGATGGCGGCCAGCCTGCCCGGTGCCCCGTTCGCCACCTGCGTCGCTCGCCGTAGTGGACACCGCGGGCGGCGAGTGCCTGATCGCCGCGGCCGGTCACCCGCCGCCCGCGGTGGCCGGACCGGACGGCGCGGCCCGGATGCTCGACCTGCCGGCCGGGCTGCCGCTCGGCCTCGGGGCCGGCTCGGTGGAGACCACCGAGGTCACCCTGCCGCCGGGCGCTACCCTCGCGCTGTATACCGACGGGCTGGTGGAAACCCGCGCCCGGTCGATGGAGGAGGGCATCACCGCGCTGCGCAACGCGCTGGCCGCGGCGCTGGGGCGCTCGGACGGGACGCTGGACAACTGCTGCGAGACGGTCACCCAGGCGCTGAGCCCGCACGGCGAAGACGACGTCACCCTGGTCCTGGCCCGCATCCGCCCGTAACGGCCAGCAGGCCGGCCGGTGCGCCCCTGGTTGGCGGTGGCCACGCCATGGGGGTACATTACTCTCTGTAATTTGGCATGGACTATTAGTGGCGGCAGGTAATTCGGCGTGCAGAACGCATTTGATGTCAATCCCCTCAGCTGACCCACGTGAATAGTGCACTGACCAAAAGGGGCAATAAAGAATGTCCGACACGCCCCGGCCGCGGGCCCGCAAGCTGGTGCACCGGCACCTGCTCAGCAACCCGGCCAGCCCGGCCGCTGGCCCGGCCGACCAGTGTCCATGCACCGTGACCCCGGCCGCGCCCCGCTGAGTCCAGTGGCCGGTTGCTGCCGGTGGCTGCGCTCCGGGCGCCGCCACCGGCAGCTTGCATTCCGCTCTCTGTAACCGGGCGTACTGCACAATGTCGCTAATGTCACCAGCTAGGTCACTGTCGGTTTAAGTTACCGTTCTGTTGCTGTTAGCCCGTAATCTTCTGACCCGGTTACCACGTCCACATAAGTAAGCGCGGACCAGGCGCCGCGCCGGTTTGGGAAATCTTCCCGGTTGGGAGACGGAATGTCGCAGCAGCCACCCGGACAAGGCTGGGGCGGCGCACCTGGTCAGGGCTGGGGCGGCGGCCCCGGGCCAGGTGCAGCCGGCCCGGGCTCGGCCGGGGCGGCCGGGCCAGGGGCCGGCGCTGCCACGCCCGGGCCACCCTGGGGTGACGATGTCGGCCGGGGCCAGTACCGGCCAGCCGGGCAGCCGTCCTACGGGGCCGGACCGGCCGGTCAGCCGACCTACGGCACTAGCCCAGGCGGTCAGCCGCGGGCAGCCGGGCTACGGCGCCGGACCAGCGGGTCAGCCGGGTGGGGCAGGCGGGAGCCGTCGCCGCTCGATTCGCCACCCAGCAGCTTCCCGTGGCCGAGCCGAAGGGTTTCGTCGGCGCGCTGTTCGACTTCTCGTTCACCTCGTTCGTGACCCCCAAAGTGGTCAAGGTTCTCTACGTGCTGATCGTGGTCGTGGTCGGGCTCAGTGCGCTCGGCTTCGCCCTCAGCGTGCTGGCCACCAACGTCGGGCTCGGCCTGATCGTGCTGCTGATCGGTGCGCCGCTGTACTTCCTGGTGGTCACCGCGCTGTACCGGATCACCCTGGAGTTCTTCATGGTCGTCTTCCGGATGGCCCAGGACATCCGGGCCATCCGCGAGCGCGGCGACCTCCGTTAGCAGGACCGGGTCGGGTCACCCAGCCGTGGTGCGGGCGGCTGGGTGACCCGACCCGGCCCGGGTTCGCGGCCCGCACCGGCGGTATCCGCAACTGTTTCCGGTCCGCCACCGGCCAGCGCACGCTGCCGTTTGGCCGTCGTGATCATGACTTGAGTGTCGCTGGAGCGCAACACCGCTGATTAGGGCGGCCGGCGGGTTGCGCCCATCCCGTGGGTGCGGCACGGGTCGGCAGGGGGTGGGGCTGGTGAAGTCTGTGGTGCTGATGTGGTCAGTGGTGGCTGCCGCGGGTGGGCCTGGTTTGTTGATGTTGAAATAGGTGTTGCTGGAGAGTGTTGAGGAATGGGTTCTGGGGCGTGGTGCTGGCGGGGGCCGTGGCTGGGCCACTGGGGTGGTGGCAGGGTGTCTGGGCCGGGTGTCAGGGGGCCAGGGTGGCCAGGGCTGGGTGGAGAGGTGGCTGGTGGTGATGGCTTTGAAGAGGTTGTGCACGGTGGCGGTGAAGGTCCATTCGGCGGCGGCTTTGGGTTTGCCGCGCATGGTGAGCTGCCGGAAGCGCATGTTGTGCTTGATGTGGCCGTGGGGGGTTTCGGCGATGTGGCGCGCTGGCGGTAGGCGGTGATGCCTTCTTCGGTGGCGAGCCGGGCGGCCATCGCGGTGAGGGCCTCGCTGCGGGCGACCGGTTCGCGGGCTGGCGCAGTAGCGGGCTTGATTTTCCAGGTCGCGGTGCTTGCCGGTGGCGATCAGCCGGTCCGGGCCGGCAGGGTGAGGTTGTCCTCGGAGCAGTAGCCGGCATCGGCGAGGAACAGCTTGATGGGGCTGTGGTGCGCATCGCGGGCGGCGCCGGGGTCACGGGCTGGTGGGGGATGCTGGGCCGGGCCGGGTGCGGGCTGGTGGGCGGTGATCAGGGCGGCGGCGCAGCGGGCGGCGGAGAGCATCGGCGCGAACCAGGCCGGTGCCGGATGGTGTCGGCGGTGAGCTCGGTGGCGATGATCAGCTTGTCGGCGGAGGTGACGTTCTGGGCGTTGTAACCCTGGATGAAGCCCGCCGCCGCGGACCGGCATCAGCCGCGAATCCGGGATCGGTGATGTTGCGGACCGGGCCAGGGTCTTTGCTGCGCGGCGGCTTTGCGCTCCCGCGCCGCGGCCCGCCCTGGGCTCGCTCCAGGGCGGCGCGGGCCTTGCGGACCTAGGCGGCCGCCTGTACCGGGCAGGGCCGATACCGCGGAAGCCGGGGTGCCCGGCAGCACGGGCCGCGCATCCCGCTCCTAGCGCACGGCGATCACCGCCCGCTGGGCGGCCTCGGCGCGCTTCAGCCGGACTGCGCCGCCCGGACCTGCGCGGCAGCGGGGAACTTGCCCGCCGGGCGCCTGCCCGGTCTGCCGCGGCCTCCAGATACTGGCGGGCCTGCGCGTCGCGCTCGCGCCTGCGCGGCCTGCCGCTCGGCTTCCAGCTCGGCCAGCGCGGCGGGCGATCCGCTCATCGCGGCTGCCCGGCGCCACCGCCGCCGGCGGCACCTGATCCCCGCGCTGGCCCTCCCCGAACAGCTCATCCTCGGCCGCGTCCGCCGCCGCATGCGCCGCCACCCGCCGGGCAGCCAGCTTCCGCAGCGTCTCCTCCGTGCGGTTCGCGCGCCTTGGACGCGCCGCCGCGATCTTGGTGCCATCCAGCGCCACCGTGCCCACCGCGCCCATGCCCAGCCGCGCGCACAGCATCAGCACCTGGGTGAACAGCGCCTGCGCCAGGCCGGGGAACGCGGCGCGGAACCGGGCGATCGTCACGTGATCGGGCACGTCACCCGCGCAGATGACCCGGAACGCCACATCCGTGTGGCACGCCGCCTCGATCCGCCGCGAGCTGGTCACACCGTTGGCATACGCACAGATCAGCAGCGTGACCAGCATGTCCGGGTCATAGCCCGCCGTCCCCGGCGCCGCCGGTCCGCCGCAGCGCATGCAACGCCGAGGTATCCAGGTGATCACTGACTGCCCGGATCACCAGCCACACCGGATGATCCTCGGGCAGCCACTCACGCATGTCCGGCGGCAGCAGGAACGGCTGATCCCGCCGCACCGGACGGTACCTCTTCGCCATGGGCAAAGCATCCCAAAACATCATCTACCAGCACAAACGACACGCCGCACGAAGTCAGCGCGATTCTGCAACAGCTGGGGAACGACATCAGAGTCAAGATCACCAATTGTTGATCTATCTCCGCGCCGCCCCTGAAGTCATCAGCCAACTGCGTCCCATCTGTCCGCGCCGCGCCCCCGCTCGGCAGGTACATAAGCAAGATATATAACTACGTGATATAGTCGCCGGCATGGACGCAACGCAGGAAGTCAGCAGCGCCCGGCACCGGCCACCGGCATGCCCGGCAGCATGGCTCCGGCACCGCCCCGCCCATCGACTGCGCCGAGTTCTCCGCGGTCCTGGAGCGCCTGATCTCCGCGTGGCGCCGTCTGGCGGTACCCGGCGAGCTGAGTCCCGACCGCCGCGTTCACCCTGGCCCGGCTGTCCCGGGACGGCGCCAGCCGGCTGACCGACCTGGCCAACAGCGAGCACGTCACGCAGCCAGCCATGACCCAGCTGGTCTCCCGGCTGGAGGCCCAGGGGCTGGCCGAGCGGTTCCGCGACCCGGGAGACGCCCGGGTGGTGAACGTCCGGGTCACCGGCGCGGGGGAGGCCCTGGTGGTAAGCAGGCGCGCGGCCCGCGCGGCCCGGGCTCACCGAACTGCTCGGCCGCGCTGCCGGCCGGGCAGCAGGCCGCGCTGGCCATGGCCCTGCCCGCGCTCAGCGCGCTGGCCGAGGTGAGCGCCCAGTGAGTTCCAGCCACCCAGCCAGCACCCAGCCAGCACCGCAGCCACGGCCAGACGCCGGGTCAGCCCGTTCCATCAGCCCAAGGCGGTCTGGGCGGTCGCCTTCGCCTGCGTGATCTCGTTCATGGGCATCGGCCTGGTGGACCCGATCCTGCCCGCGCTGCGGGACAAGCTGCAGGCCAGCCCCAGCCAGGTCGAGCTGCTGTTCACCAGCTACCTGGTGGTGACCGCGGTGGCCATGCTGGTCACCGGCTGGGTGTCCACCCGGATCGGCGCCAAACGCACCCTGGTGGCCGGTCTCGTGCTGATCGTGATCTTCAGCGCGCTGGCCGGCAGCTCGGGTGGCATCAGCGAGATCGTCGGCTTCCGGGCCTGCTGGGCCTGGGCAACGCGCTGTTCATCGCCACCTCGCTAGCCGTCATCGTGGCCTCGGCCAGCGGCGGATTCGCCGGCGCGATCATCCTGTACGAGACCGCGCTGGGGGTCGGCATCGCGCTCGGCCCGCTGGTCGGCGGCGAACTCGGCGCGATCAGCTGGCGCGGCCCGTTCTTCGGCGTCACCGTCCTGATGGCGATCGCGCTGATCGCCACGCTCGTCCTGGTCGAGAAGACGCCGAAACCCGCGCACCGCACGTCGATCCTGGATCCGCTGCGTGCGCTGCGGCACCGTGGGCTGCTCACCATGGGGCTGACCGCGCTGTGCTACAACTGGGCGTTCTTCACCGTGCTCGGCTACGCGCCGTTCCCGATGAACCTGGGCACCCACCAGCTCGGCTACGTGTTCACCTGCTGGGGCGTGCTGGTCGCCGTCTTCGCCATCTTCGTCGCCCCGCGGCTGGAACGCCGCCTGGGCGTGGCCAGGGCCCTGTACCTGAACCTGACCCTGTTCGCGATCGACGTGCTGGTCATCGCGCTCTACACGACCAACCGCACGGTGCTGATCGTGGCGGTGATCGTGTCCGGCGCGTTCATCGGCATCAACAACACGGTCACCACGCAGGCGGTGATGACGCGTCGCGCCGGTCGAGCGCCCGGTCGCGTCGGCCGCGTACGGCTTCATCCGGTTCATCGGCGCTGGGCTGGCCCCGTACGTGGCTGGCCGGCTGGCCGCCGCGTACAACGTCCACCTGCCCTTCTACATCGGCGCCGGGGTGGTGGTGGCCGGGATCATCATCCTGTCCACCGGGCACCGGCTGCTGGCCGCGTCGGCGCTGCAGGCGCAGCCAGCGCCCGCGCAGTCAGCTTCCGCGCCAAGTCAGCTCCCACGCCGCAGTCAGCTTCCGCGCCGCAGCCGGCTTCGCGGCGGAGCCGGGACCCGAGCCGCACCCGGCCCCGCGCCACAGCCCGGCTGGGTGCTGCTCGCGATCGACGGCTCGCCGGGAGCCGTGGCCGTCACCAGCCGGGCCGCGGCGGTGGCCGCCAACCGGGGCGTCGGCGTCGAGGTCATGCACGTCCGGGAAACCGACGTGGTGGACACCGAGGCCATCGAGCTGGAACCGGCCGAGCAGGCCGAACGCGTCATCCACGACCGGCTGGCCCAGCTGCGCGACCTGGGCATCCCGGCCCGCCCCTACCTGGCGGCCAGCACGGGTGACCATGCGGATGTGGGCCGGGTCATCGCCCGCCGGGCCCGGGAGATCCGGGCCGGCCTGATCGCGGTCGGCGCGCCGACCGGGCAGGGCGCACTGATGGCCGGGGCCGACGCGCTGGCCACCGCCCAGCTGGCCAGCGAGGCGCCGTGCGACCTCCTGGTCGTCCAGCCCGGCCTGGCCATGACCAGCGCTTTGCCGTCAGCCGGCGCTGCCGCCCGCGCGGGTTAACTCGCCCCGGGTGAGGCGCCCGGCAGCTGGCCTCCCTAGGGTTCTCGGTGGGTCACGGACGACACGTGCAGCTCGCGGACACGATGCGGTGGCGCGCCCGACGCACAATGGATGGGAGGAATAGGAGGACACGTGACCATGGAGATTCGCTCCTATGTCGCGCTCGGGGACAGCTTCACCGAAGGACTCGACGATCTCACCGCGCCAGACGGCTGGCTACCGCGGCTGGGCCGACCGGTTCGCGGAGCACCTGGACGCCAGGCAGCCGGGCCTGCGCTACGCGAACCTCGCGGTCCGTGGCAAGACGCTCAGCCAGGTCGCCGATGACCAGGTGCCGGTGGCCATTTCGCTGCGTCCCGACCTGGTCAGCATCGCCGCCGGCGGCAACGACATGCTCCGGCCGGGCGCCGATCCGGACGTGCTGGCCGAGCAGTTCGACCAGGTGATCAGCGCGCTGCAGCAGGCGGGCTGCCCGGTGCTCATGTTCACCGGCTTCGATCCGCGGTTCCCGGTGCTCCGGCTGATCCGGGGCAAGGTAGCGGCGTTCAACATGCACCTGCGCGCCATCGCCGACCGGCACCAGTGCCATGTCGTGGACCTGTGGTCCATGCACGTGCTGCACGAACCGCGCGCGTGGAGCGCGGACCGGCTGCATCTCACCGCGGACGGGCACCGCCGGGTGGCGCTGCGCACCTGCGAGGTGCTGGGCATACCGGTGGACGAGGACTGGCGTGAGCCGTGGCCGCCGCTGGACAAGGCGCCGCGGTCCGCGACCGCCTGCTGGCTGTCCGCGCGCCGGATGGACGCGCGCTGGGCCCGGGTGCACGCCGCACCCTGGGTCGGCAGGCGGATCCGTGGCCGGTCTTCCGGCGACGGCATCCCGCCGAAGCGCCCGCAACTGCTGCCCTTTAGCCCAACGCCGGCTGGCCCGGCTGTGCTTGACCTCGGCCTGGGGGCGATGCAGCAGTCCACGTCCTGATGGGCTGGTCGGCTCCTGCCCAGCTGGCCCGCGCATGGCGGCGTCCAGTGGCTGCTCGATGATGGCATCACGTTTGGTAGCTGAGCTGTTACGCTAAGCCGCCTGACCGGATACGGCCCAGCCGTGTCCCGCGTGGTCGGCAATCCCCAGCGCGAACGTGGAAGGAAACACAACCATGGCGGGTGCGGCGCGCCGTACGGCAGCGGTGATCGGGCTCACGGCGGCGGCGCTCACGCTGGCCGCGTGCTCCGGCGGCGGCGGCTCCCCGGCGAAGACGACGGGCGACAGCTACGGCATGCCGGCGCAGCACATCCTGGCCGCGCCCAAGAGCATGCTGGCCGCGACCGAACTACAGGCCAACGGGGTCATGTGGGCGCTGACCGGCCCGGACAGCGCGGGGCTGTTCGAGATCGGCTCGGCCAGCGGCCAGGTCAAGACCAGCTTCTCGGTGAGCGACAACGCCCGTTCGGTGGCCGAATCGTCCACTGGCGTCATCGGGCTGGCCCTGGCCACCGGCCAGTCCGGCGCGCTGGAGCTGATGAGTGCGCAGACCCAGAAGGTGACCAGGACCGTGCCGTTGCCCGCGCCTGCCGAGCAGGTGGCGGTGGCCCCCGGCAGCAGCACGTTCTACGTGCTGACCGTGCGGGCCGACGCGGCCAAGGTCATGATCGTGAACGGGCAGGACGGCCGGGTCACCGGCCAGGTTGCCGTGCCGTCCGACGTGGTATCGGTGGTGCCTGACACCCGGCAGGCCAGCCTGTACGCCGTGGAGCGCGATGGGCTGCTCGACCAGATCGGCCTGCCCACCGGCAAGCTGCTGGCGAAGATCAGGGCGGGCAGCGGCGGTGCCGAGTCGGTCACCCTCAGCCCGGACGGCCGCACCGCGTACGTGCTGGAGCAGCTCGGCGGGATAGCCGACATCGCCATCATCGATCCGGTGGCCAAGGCGGTGCGGAAGGTGCTGCCCGCGCCGGGCAGCTGCGTCCAGGTGCTGGTCTCGCCGGGCGGGGGCCACCTCTACGAGGTCGTCCGGGGCGCCCGGTCGGGCAGCATCCAGGTCGCCGCCGCGGCCTAGCAGGGCGCTGAACAAAGGGTGCCTTATTCAGCAGTCTGCTAGCCGCGCGGCTGGCGCCAGGTCGGCCAGCACGTCCCCGGCCCGGGCCAGCGCGGCCGCGATCCACGGCAGCCGGACCGGATCGTCCGACGCCAGCGCGGTCTCCCGCTGCTCGTCGGTCTCCCCGTACAGCAGCGCGGTGGCCACCCGCATCCGCAGCACCGCGTCGTCCTCGCCGAACGCGCTGCCCGGCAGCATGCCCATCCCGTACCGGTGCAGCAGGTGCCCGGCCAGCTGCGCGCCGGTGCCCAGCCCGTGCGCGTCGCGCAGCTGCTCCCGCCACGGCGCGAAGTCCGGGTACAGGTAGAACGCCGCCTGCGGCGCAGGCACCCGCAGCCCGGCGGCGCTGAATCGGTCCGCCATCGCATGCGCTACCGCGGCGTGCAGCGACCGGCTCCGGGAGATGCGTTCGGTAAGTTCGGGTGGTTCGCGGAACGCGAGGGCCGCGGCGTGCTGGATGGGCAGCGAGGGAGCGGACCAGATCTCGCTGCCGATGCCGAGCAGCCGGTCCCGGAGCGCCCGCCCGGTGCTGCCGTCCGGCAGCCGGGCCACCCCGATCCGCCAGCCGCCCAGGGCCAGGCTCTTGCTCAGCGCGGTGGTGACCACGGTCCGTTCCGGTGCGTAAGCCACCGGGCTGGGGAACCCGGCGGCTGGGTCGTGCACCAGGTCACGGTAGATCTCGTCGGCGATGATGATCAGGTCGTGCTCGCGGGCCACCTGGCACACCGCGCGCACGCTGGCCGGGCTGGCCAGCCGCCCGGTCGGGTTGTCCGGCAGGGTCAGCACCACGGCGCCGATCCGGCGGCCGGCCTGCCGGGCGGCCAGCACGGTCCGGGCCAGCGCCGCGGCGTCGCACACGCCACCCTCGCCGGGCGGGGCGGGCACGAAGTGCGGCCGCGCCCCGATCATGGTGGCCTGCGCGGCGTAGCTGACCCAGCTCGGCCTGGGCACGGCGACGTCGGTGCCGATCGCCAGCAGCAGGCCGAACAGCAGCGCCTTGCTGCCCGGGCCGCAGACCACCGAGGCGGCGCTGGCCGGGGTGCCGCGCCGGGTCCAGTAGCCGGCCGCGGCCTCGCGCAGCTCCGGCAGGCCGGCCACCGGGCCGTAGGCGTTGCCGCCGCTGGCCGCGGCCAGCGCGTCCCGGAGCAGCGGGTGAACGGGCAGCCCGGCCTCGCCGAAGGCCAGCGGCAGCACCGGCTCGCCGGCCCGGCGCTTGCGGGCCAGGGTCTCGTTGGCGGCCAGCGTGGCCGACACCGGAATGGGCGGCAGCGCGCCCAGGCCGGGGGCGGCGCGGCGCGGCCAGCGGGGGAGCGGGCACGCTAGCTGGGTGGTGGCCGGCGGCGGTGCGGTGCGCGTGGCGGGGGTTTCGCTGGGCACGGTAAAAGGCATGGCTGTATCAGCCATGGTCATGGGTCTCGACTCCTCGATCCGGGTGCTGCGCGCCGCACTGCGCCGTGATTGGGCCCTCAGCGGGATGGGTCGTCGGAGCGACCCCCAGGCCACCTGACCAGGATGCCGTCTGATATGCGTTAGCGCAAGCCGCTATAACTATCCTTGAGGGTAAGCTGATCTTATGCTGGATTTGCACCGGCTCCGGCTGCTCAAGGAGTTCGCAGGCCGGGGCACGATCGCGGCCACCGCGGCCGCGCTGGGCTACACGCCGTCCGCGGTCTCCCAGCAGCTGGCCGCGCTGGAACGGGAGGCCGGCGTCATCCTGCTGGACCGCACCGCGCGGTCGGCCGAGCTGACCGACGCGGGCAGCAGGCTGGCCGCCCATGCCGAGCGCATCCTGGCTCAGGTCGAGGAAGCCGAGGCCGATCTGTCCGCCCGGGAACGCGAGCCGTCCGGGCGGGTGTCCGTCGCCGCGTTCCCGACCGCCGCCGCCGCGTTCGCCCCCGCGCTGGCCCGCAGCCTGCGCGCGCACCCGGCGCTGACCCTGCTGCTCCGGCAGACCCGGCGGGACGAGGGGCTCAGCTCGGTGCGCTGGGGCGAGGTCGAGGTCGCCCTGGTTGACGACTGGACCGGCGGGCTGGCCGGCACCGGCGCCGGGGTGCTCCAGTTCTACCCGCTGCTCCGCGACCCGATGGTGCTGGTGGTGCCGCGCGGGCACCCGCTGGCCGACCCGGCCGAGCCGGTGGACCTGCGCAAGCTCAGCGAGACCAGCCGGTGGATGGCCGCCCCGGCGGGGGAGCCGTCCCGGCAGGCGGTGGACCGGCTGCTGGCCGCCGCGGGCGGGGTGCCCGGCCATGCCGTGGGAGTTCGAGGGCCTGGGCACCATCATGTCCCTGGTGTCCCGGGGCATCGGGGTGGCCGCCGTGCCGCGGCTGGCGCTGGCCGCGGGTGAGGGCCGGGTCGTGGTCCGCGAACTGCCCGGTTCCGATGCGGCCCGGGACGTCTACGCGGTGGCCCGCACGGCCAGCGTGCGGCGGCCCTCGGTCGCCGTCATCCTGGCCGCCCTGCACAACGGGGCCAAGCACCTGCCCGGCCGCCGCGCCGTCCCGACCCGCACCCCCGGCCCGTAGCACCCCAGGGGGCCGCTCCGGTCACCCCAACCCTGACCTCCGGCCGCCCGGCGTGCCGCTTCCCGGGCGGTTCAGGCGTCGCGCTCGATCGGGCAGGACATGCAGCGCGGGCCGCCCCGGCCGCGGCCGAGTTCGCTGCCCGGTACCGGCACCACCTCGACGCCGTTGTCCCGCAGGTACTGGTTGGTGGTCACGTTCCGGTCGTAGGCCACCACCACGCCCGGCTCGATGGCCAGCACGTTGCAGCCGTCGTCCCACTGCTCGCGCTGCGCCGCCGGGATGTCCTGGCTGGCGGTCAGCACCCGGATGCTGGGCAGGCCAAGCGCGGCGGCCAGCGCGGTGTGCATGTCCTCCGGCGGGTGGTCGGTGACCTTGAGCTCGCGGGCCGAGGCGCCCGGCTCGATCGTGTACGAGGGCAGCATGCCCAGCCCCAGGTACTTCGTGAACACGCCGTAGTCACACATGGTCATCACGGTGTCCAGGTGCATGAACGCGCGTGCCTTCGGCATGTCGATGGCCACCAGGCAGCGTGCCGCCCCAGCGGAGAACAGCCGGTGGGCCAGCATTTCCAGCGCCTGCGGGGTGGTCCGCTCGCTCATCCCGGCCAGCACCGCGCCGTTGCCCAGGACCAGGATGTCGCCGCCCTCGATGGTGGCGGGCGCGGCATCCGCCCCGTGGTACCAGACCTCGAACGCGCTGCCCGCGAACATCGGGTGCCAGCGGTAGATGGCCTCGTCGTTGACGGTTTCCCGGCTCCGGGCCGGCATGGCCATCGCGTTGACCGACACCCCGCCGTAGATCCAGCACGAGGTATCCCGCTGGTACAGCAGGTTGGGCAGCGGCGCGAGCACGAAGCCGTCCGGGTCCAGCGAGTGGAACGCGATGCTCTTCGGTTCCGGGGCCAGGTCCAGGATCTCCCGCTTGGTGATCCCGCCGGTCAGCGCCTGGGCCAGCGCGGCCGATTCCAGGCCCTCGACCGCCTCGCGCAGCGCCGGGCAGGCCAGCGGCCCGTGCAGCCGCGGGTCGAACACCCGGCCCAGGATGTACTCCCGGGCCTGCGAGATGTCCAGGGTCTGGGTCAGCAGGTCGCCGTAGTAGTGCACGGTCACCCCGCGGCCGCGCAGCGCGTCGGCGAACTCATCGTGTTCCGCCTGGGCCCGGCCCGCCCACAGCACGCCGTCGAACAGCAGCTCGCTGGCGTTGTCCGGGGTGAGCCGCTCGAGCTCCAGACCGGGCCGGTGCAGCACCACCTGGCGCAGCCGGCCGACCTCGGAATCGACGTGGAACATTGCTCCCCCGTTCACCATGGGTAGGTACTGACGTCTCTCATGATCCCCGAGCTAGGCTCACCGGGTGGACCTAGACCTTGACCTTTCCCTGGATCCGGCCACGCTGACCGCGGCGATGGTGGATGTCCCGTCGGTCAGCGGCGGCGAAGAGCGGCTGGCCGACGCCATCGAAACCGCGCTGCACGGCATCGAGCACCTGGCCGTGGTCCGCGACGGCAACGCGATGGTGGCCCGGACCAGGCTGGGCCTGCCGCAGCGGGTGGTGCTGGCCGGGCACATCGACACGGTGCCGATCGCCGGCAACCTGCCCTCGCACGTCGAAGGCGGCCTGCTGCACGGCTGCGGCAGCTGCGACATGAAGTCGGGGGTGGCCGTCCAGCTCCGGCTGGCCGCGTCGCTGCCCCGGCCGCGGTGCGACGTGACCTACGTGTTCTACGACGGCGAGGAGGTCGAGGCGGAGCGCAACGGCCTGCTCCGGCTGTCCCGCAACGCCCCGGACCTGCTGGCCGGCGATGTTCGCGGTGCTGCTCGAGCCCACCAACGGGAGGATCGAGGGTGGCTGTCAGGGCACGCTGCGGGCTGAGGTCCGGACCACCGGCAAGCGCGCGCACTCCGCCCGGTCCTGGAATGGGCAGAACGCTATTCACCTGGCCGGTCGCATCCTCGAGATCCTGCAGGCGTACGTGCCGCGGGAACCCGAGGTCGACGGGCTGCGGTACCACGAAGGGCTGAACGCCGTCTTCGTCAGCGGGGGCGTGGCCCACAACGTCATCCCGGACGAGTGCGTGGTCACGGTGAACCACCGGTTCGCGCCGGACCGGACGGTGCAGCAGGCGCAGCAGCATCTGCGCGAGGTGTTCAGCGGCTTCGAGGTGGAGTTCACCGACTGGGCCGCCGGGGCCCGGCCGGGGCTGGCCGACCCGGCGGCGGCCAGCCTGCTGGCCGCGGTGGGCGGCACCCCGCGGGCCAAGTTCGGCTGGACCGACGTGGCCCGGTTCGCCGAGCTGGGCATGCCCGCGGTGAACTACGGCCCGGGCGACCCGGAGATCGCGCATTCCCGCGGTGAGCACGTCCCGGTGGCCCAGATCGCCGAGGTCGAGGACCGGCTGCGAGCCTGGCTCACCGGCTGATGCCTGGCTAACCCGACATATGTCGGGTTAGCCGGCATCAGCCGCGTGCTGCCTACTTGACGGTGCTTACTTAACCGGGCCGGGGATCAGGGTGAGCGAGGAGGTGTGGCTCTGCCGGCTGATGCTCACGTAGCCGAGTGAGATCGTGCTGCCCGGCTTGTACTTGCGCATGACCGTGGTCAGCCCGTTCGCGGAGCTCACCGGCTGGCCGTTCACCGAAGTGATCACGTCGCCCGCGGCCAGGCCGGCCTTGGCCGCCGGGGTGCCCGGGTACACGCTGCAGATCAGCGCGCCCGACTTGGCCGGCACCTGGTAGTTGGCGCCGATCCCGCCGTTGGCCAGGCACTGCTGGGCGTCGCTGATCGAGTCCACGCCGATGCCCATGAAGCCACTCTGCCCGATCAGGATGTGCGGGCCTGCCTTGCCCCCCGCGATCTGCCTGGCGATGGCCAGCGCCTGGTTGATCGGGATGGCGAAGCCCATGTTGGTACCCGCCCCGCCCAGCGACTGGCTGTTCGCCGCGGTGTCCATGCCGATCACCTGGCCGGCCGCGTTGGACAGCGGGCCGCCCGAGTCGCCCGCCGCGATCGGCGCGTTGGTCTGCAGCATGCCGTGCAGCGTCTCGCTGTTGGCGCCGCTGCCCGAGTCGCTGGCCGTGATGGTCCGGTTCAGTGCGGTGATCGTGCCGCTGGTCACCGTGGGCTGCCGCCGGTGCCGCCCGCGTTGCCGATGGCCACCACGCCGGTGCCCAGGCTGACCTTGGCCGAGTCGCCGACCGACACCGTCTTCAGCCCGGAGGCGCCGTCCAGCTTGATCAGCGCCACGTCGTCTACCGGATCGACGCCGAGCACCTGGGCGGGGTAGGTCTTGCCGCCCGAGCACGAGCGTCGCGTGCAGGCTGGTGGACCCGTCCACCACATGGTTGTTGGTCAGCACCAGGCCGTTCGAGGACAGCACCATCCCGGTGCCCGCGGCGGCGCCGTTCGCGTACTTGAGCTGGGAGTTGATGTCCACTACGCCCGGCTCCACCTTGTTCGCCACCGACTGCTCGTTGAGATTGGTGGTGTTGGCGTTGCCGGCCGCGTTCCGGTTCGGCGACGGGATCTGCTGCGAGGAGACCGAGTTGGGGTTCTGCGAGTTCTGGTTCAGCGCCACCACGGTGCCGGCGCCAACCGCCGCGGCCACCGCGGCCACCACGACGTAGACCAGCGCGCGCGGACCCCGCCGGCGCGGCGGCTCCGGGCCGTAGCCGATGATGTCCCCGGGCAGGCCCCAGTTGCCCGCGCCGCCCGGCGGCTGGCTCCACGGCCCCTGCCCGTAGCCCTGCTGGCCATAACCGGACTGGCCATAGCCGGGCTGCCCGTAACCGGGCTGGCTGGTAGCCGCTGCTGGCCGTAGGCCTGGCCCTGCTGGCCGTACCCGCCGCCCTGCTGTCCATGGGCCTGCTGTCCGTACCCGCGCCCTGCTGCCCGTAGCCTGGCTGCCCGTACCCGCCGGGCTGGGTGTAGCCCGGCGGCAGGTAGCCGTAGCCGGGCTGTCCCTGGCCGGGCTGCGGGTACCCCGGCTGCTGCGGGCTGGTCTGGCTCGGTAGCCGGGCTGGCCCGGGCCGGGCGGCTCAGCGGCGCGCGCCCGGTTCGGCGGCGCCGGTCAGCCCGGGCTGGGCGGGGTCGTCAGGGACGACCCAGGTGTCGGGCCCGGGTGTGCCGTCCCCGGGTGGGGTGCTGTCGGAGGGCTGGTCCGGCTGGTCCCCCGCCGGAATGGGTGACCAGGCACCCATGTATTCCGGTGACTGGTCGCCACTCCGGTCCTGACCTTCTTGCATCCGTATCACCTTTGTCCCGGATTACAGCCTATGTGCCAGTGTCGTCCCGGTGGCCGCGGGCTCGTGGCGCAGGGCCCCAGAGGCGTTTCTTAACTAAGCACCCGAGCCTGGACGTTAGCTGAACGCGTGCTGAGGATTCCTCATCCATGCTCGGCCAGTGGCCCGACACTCAGCCCGCGCCGGCCGCATTCTTCGAATAGCCACGGCAGCGCGCCGAGCGCCGCGCGGGCCGCGCCAGGCGGGCTGGTACAGGAAGAATCGTGCAGCAGCACGGTGGCGCCGCCGCCCAGCGCCCTGGCTCAGCGTGGCCTGAACCGACCCCGGTGTGGCGCCGGGCGCCCACTCGCGTCCCCAGCAACTCCACAGGATCGGCCGCAGTCCCAGCCGGCGCGCCGCGGCCAGTGCGCCCGCGCTGAGCACGCCGTACGGCGGCCGGTACAGCCGGGGCACGGTGCCGGTCGCCTCGGCCAGCACGTCGCTGGCCCGGGCCAGGTCGTCGAGCAGCGCCCGGGGACCGCGCAGCGTGGCGTAGCGGTGCGCCCAGCCGTGCACACCGATTTCATGGCCCGCCGCGGCGACGTCCGCGGCCAGGCCCCGGTCGGCCTGGGCCATCGGGCCCAGCATGAAAAAGGTGGCCCGCACCTGGGCCCGGTCGAGGGCGGCCAGAACGTCCGGCGTGCAGCCCGGATCAGGGCCGTCGTCGAAGGTGAGGGCCACGTGGCCGGGGCGGCCCAGCCCGGCCAGCCGGGGAAACAGGGCCCGGCGCACCGGGCCGATCGCGGTGAGGCCGGGCGCGCCGTGGCCGGCCACGACCGCCCCGGCGGCGAGCAGGGCGGTGCCGAGCGCGCGGTTCACCACGGGGCTCCTTTGTCAGCTCTCAGCGAACACGCGGCCGAGCGGGCTGGCGATCTTCAGTGCGGTTACCTAGCAGGCTCTCAGGGTATGCACGCACGAGCGTAGCCGTGCCGCCACGGTACGTTACGGCGCCGTCCGCCTGGACACCGCCCCCGGCCGCCCGGCTGGAACAGCGTTTTCTCAGCCAGCCTTTGCCATGCTGGCTTACGTGCCAGATGGCGCCATGCCGGGATGGCTGGCCGGCTGCGCCGCGACTCATTCGGGGAGAGCCGGTGGGAGTCCCAGCAGCACGCATCGTGTTCCCGGCGGCCGACCGGGCGGAGATAGCCGCCGCGGTGAGCGAGATGCTGGGTACTGGCTCGCTCACCCTGGGGCCGTACACCCGGCAGTTCGAAGCCGCGTTCGCCGCCGCGCACGGCGCCCAGTATGCGGCGGCCACCGCCAGCGGCACGTCCGCGCTGGACATCGCGCTGCGGGTGGCCCAGGTCCAGGGCCGGGAGGTGATCGTCCCGGCCAACACGTTCTTCGCCACCGCGGCCGCGGTCATCCAGGCCGGCGGCATCCCGGTATTCGCCGACATCGACCCGGCCACGTTCGCGCTCAGCCCGCAGACCGTGGCCGCGGCGCTGACCCGCCGCACCGCCGCGGTGGTGCTGGTGCACATCGGCGGGCTGATCAGCCCGCAGGCCGCCGCGCTGGCCCAGCTGTGCGCGGAACGCGGGCTCACCTTGATCGAGGACGCGGCGCACGCGCACGGCGCTACCTGCCAGGGCCAGTTCGCCGGCGCGTTCGGTGTCTCCGCCGCGTTCTCCTTCTACCCGACCAAGGTGCTGACCAGCGGCGAGGGCGGGATGCTGCTGTCCGCGTCCGAGCTGGCCGACGCCGAGGCCCGGATCTATCGCGATCAGGGCAAAGGATCGTTCGGCGCCAATCGGCACGAGCGCCGCGGCTACGCCTGGCGGATGAGCGAGCTGCACGCGGTGACCGGCCTGGTGCACCTGCGCCGCCTGGCCGAGTTCATTACCCGGCGCCGCGAGGTGGCCGCCCAGTACACCGCGGCGCTGGCCGGGCTGGACGGGCTGGCCGCACTGGCCGAACCGGACGGCTGCCGGAGCAACGTCTACAAGTACATCGTGCTGCTGCCGCCAGGGGCCGACCGGCCGCGGTTCAAGCGGGAGGTGGCGGCGCGGCACGACGTCCACCTGGCCGGCGAGGTCTATGACCTGCCGCTGCATCAGCAGCCGGTGTTCGCCGAGTACGCGCGGGCGCCGCTGCCCGCCACCGAGGACATCGCGGCCCGGCATATCTGCCTGCCGGTGCACTCGGACATGCGGGACGACGAGATCGACCAGGTAGTGACCGCGGTGACTGCGGTCTATGGGGCGGTCGCGGGAGTCTAGGGTCCAGGGGAGCTGGCCGGGCCGGGGGCCCGGACGGCCAGCGGAGTCAACAGAGAAGGAGGGCAACGATGCGGGTGGCCGTGACCGGGGGGTGCGGCTTCATCGGCTCGCATGTGGTGGACCAGCTGCTGGCGGCCGGCCATCAGGTGCGGGTGCTCGACGTCGGCGGCGGCTGGCGCAATCCGGCCGCCGAGTACCTGACCGGGGACCTCTTCGACCCGGCCGCGCTGCGGCGCGGGCTGGCCGGCTGCGGCGCCGTGTTCCACCTGGCGGGGGCGGCCGACGTGAACGAGGTGGCGGCCGACCCGGTGGCCGCGGTCCGGCTCAACGTGGAGGGCACCGCCCGGGTGCTGGACGCGGCCCGGGCCGAGGGCTGCGGCCGGGTGCTGCTGGCCAGCACGGTGTGGGTGTACGGCGCGGCCACTGGGCCGGGCGAGCTAGCCGAGGACGCCGCGATGGACCTGCGCCGGGCCGGGCACGTGTACGTGGCCACCAAGCTGAGCGCGGAACTGCTGGTGCACAGCTACCGGGAGATGTACGGCCAGCACTTCACCATCCTCCGGTACGGCATCCCGTACGGCCCGCGGATGCGGGAGCAACTCGTGGTGGCCCGGTTCGTCCGGGCCGCGCTGGACGGCCGGCCGATCACCATCGCCGGCACCGGGGAGCAGCAGCGCAACTACGTCTACGTGGCCGACCTGGCCGACGCGCACGTGCGGGCGCTCGATCCGGCCGCGGCGGACCAGACGCTGGCCCTGGAAGGGGCCGCGCCGGTGTCGGTGCGGGAGATCGCGGACACGGTGCGCGAGCTGGTGCGCGCCGTCCCGGTCGAGTACGTGCCCGCCCGCACCGCCGACTATCAGGGCGTCAGCGTGTCCGGTGCGCTGGCCAAGGAACTGCTCGACTGGGTCCCGGTCACCCCGTTCGCCGAGGGCGTGCACCGGTACCTGGAGTGGCTGCGGTGAGCAGGCCGCGCCGGGCCCTGCTGCTGTCCGGGTCGCTGGGCATGGGGCACGACGTGCTCGCCCAGGCCTGCGCGGGATCGCTGGCCGAGCAGGGCTGGCGGACCGAGACGCTGGACGCCATGCGGCTGCTCGGCGAGCGCGGCGGCCCGGTGGGCGAGGCGGTCTTCCGGTCCATGCTGGCGCTGCCCGGTGTCTACGACGCGGTGCATTTCGCCGCGCTGCGCACCGGCGCCTGGCCCGCGCTGCTGGCCGACGCGGCGGCCCGGCGGCAGCTGGTGCCGCGGCTCCGCGCGTATCTGGACGCCACCCCGGCGGACCTGGTCATCTCGGTGTTCGCCACCGGGGCGTCGGCGGCCAGCGCGCTGGCCAGCCGGTACCCGGCCATGACCCACGTGGTGTTCTGCACCGATGTGACCCCGCACCGGCTGTGGGTGCACCCGAACGTGGACGCCTACCTGGTCACCTCGCTGGCCGCCGAGGCGGCGGTGCAGCGGTTCCAGCCCACCGCGCGGGTCGCCGTGGTGCCGATGCCGGTCCGGCCCGCCTTCTACACCCCGCCCAGCCAGGGCCAGGCCCGGGCCCGGCTCGGCGTGCCCGGCACCGCCCGCTGCGTGCTGCTGATGTCTGGCGCCTGGGGCCTCGGGCCGGTCTGCGCGGCCGCCGCCGGGCTGGCCGCGGCCGGCCTCGAGGTGCTGGCCGTGGCCGGGCGGAACGAGCGCCTGGACAGCAGGCTGCGGGCGGCCGCCCGGCACCAGCCCCGGCTGCACGTGTTCGGCTTCACCGACCGGATCCCCGAGCTGATGGCCGCGGCCGACCTGGTCATCACCAGCTCGGGGGACACCTGCTCGGAGGCGCGGGTGGTGGGCCGCCCGCTGCTGCTGCTCGACGTGGTGCCCGGCCACGGCCGGGACAACCTGCAGCACGAACTGGAGCGCGGCGCCTGGGTGACCTCGGCCCGGCCCGCCGCGGTGGTTCGCAACGCGCTGGCCGCCGCCGACCGGATCAAGCCCGCGGCCGAGGATCTCGGCCCGGCGACCGCCGCGGCGCAGCACCGGGCCGCCTGGGAGTCGTCTTCTGCGCGCCGCGCTGCTCCGCGCTGGGGCTGGACGGTGGGTTCCGCTAGCTGCTAGCCGGGGAGGTTGGGCAGCCGCGCCTGGGCGCCGGTCGCGCCGGTGGCGGTGATCGCGTTCCGCAGGATCTTGTCGATGGCGGCGCGCTGCCGGTTCAGATCCGCGGTGTCCCGCCGCAGCGCGGCCGCGTAACTGGCCTGGTTGGCCGCGGTGTGCGCCCCGGCCAGGTTGGCCACGTCGTTCTGCACCCGCTGCGCGTACGGGAAGCACCAGGTGACCAGGTCGTTCACCGCGCTGGCCAGGTGGAAGCGCGGCCAGCGACTCGGTCACCTGGTAACCGGTCAGGTCATCGAGCTGCATGTTGTTCGCCGGTGAGCAGTTCGACGCGCCGTACCGGGCGATGCCGATCGTGTCCGCGGTGTTCTGCCGCACGCTGCCGCCCGCGTGGATGTGGTGCAGCGCGTTGAGCGACTCGCTCACCCCGGCGGCGCACGACTCGGTGTCCGTGCGCATGTCGGTCAGGAACCCCTTGAGGTCGCTGGCCTGCTCGGACTTGCTCGGCTTGTGCACCAGGGCGACCAGCACGATGCCCACCACGATCAGCAGGCCAGCCAGCAGCAGCCAGCGCGGTGCCTTCTGCTGCCCGGCCCAGCCGGTCTTGCGGATGGGCACGTATGGCGGGTCGGTCCGGGTCGGGGTTTCCACGGCGCTCAGCTCCGCTTGCTCTGGCTGGTCATCATGGCCACTCCGGTACGCAGATCGGTCAGGGTCACCGCGCCGGATGACCCGCTTCACGATGCGGTGCTGGGCGTTGAGGAAGAAGGTCTGCGGCAGCGCCACCACGCCGTAAGCCAGCGTGGTGGTCATTGGTTCCGGGTCGGTCAGCACCGGGTAGCCGACGCCGGTCTTGTGCACGAAGCCCAGCGCGTTCGGCGTGAGGTCGTTGACGTCCACGCCGAGGATGGTCACCCGCCCGTGCTCGGAGCGGTAGAAGCGGGCGATCAGCGGGGTCTCCCGCTGGCAGGGGGCGCACCAGGACGCGAAGAAGTTGATGACCAGCGGACGGCCCGCGTACTGGGCCAGCGAGATGTGCTGACCCGGGTGTCCCAGCACGGCCAGGCTGAACCGGGGCGCGCGCGGGTGGCTGACCGTGGGTTTCGCGTTGCCCGCCGAGGTGGCGCCGAGCGCGAGCAGCGCGGCCACGCACCGCGAGCACCGCGGCCGAACTGGTCACCGCCAGCCGCCCCCGCCGGCCCAGGCGCTTAAACCAGCCGGTACGTGGCTGCGCGATCATCGGTTCCTGCTCGGCCATGCGTCGTCCTTCAGCGTCCGGTCCGGCTCGGCGTCCACGCCCCGGCCGGCCAGGCTCAGCGCGCGGGCCGGGTGCACCGAGCCCGCGCTCACCGCGGCGGCCGGGGCGGGCAGCACCAGCTCGAACTCGCTGCCCTCGCCGGGGGTGCTGCGCACCCGGACGTCGCCGCCGTGCGCATGGGCCACGGCGCGCACCAGGGCCAGCCCCAGCCCGGTCCCCTTGGCCGCGCCGCTGCCGGTGGCCAGGCTGACCGGGGAGCCGGTCCGGAACCGGTCGAAGATATGTGCCAGCTCCGAGGGCAGGATTCCTGCCCCGGTATCTGCGACGATCATACGCACCGGCTGCCCGGCGCCCGGTGCCACCACGGAGAGCTGGATCGTGTCGCCGTCGGTGGTGTGCCGCACCGCGTTCTCCAGCAGCGCGTCCACGGCCAGGCCGAGCCGCTCCCGGTCGGCGCTGACTGTGACCATGTCCAGCCGGCCGATCCGCCACTGCCGCTCGGCGGTCGGCCGCCACCGCCTGATCACGTCCATGGTGAACCGGTCCAGGGCGACCGGCTCGGGGCGGAGGAAGTCCGGGTCCTCGGCGGCGGCGATGACCAGCAGCCGCTCGCCGAGACGGCGCAGCCGGGTCAGTTCGCCCACCACGATCTGGATGTCCCGGCGCTCGGTCCGCTCGGTGAGTTCCCGGGCCAGCAGCTCGGCGTGACCCAGCGCGATGGTGATCGGCGTGCGCAGCTGGTGCGAGGCGTCCTGCAGGAACCGGCGCTGGGTGGCCAGCAGCCGCGCGTTCTCGTCGCTGACCAGGTCACGTTCCCGGTCCGAGTCCAGCCGCCGCCGCGCGTGCCAGACCATCATCCAGAACATGGCCGCCATCAGCGGGACCTCGTTCAGCTCGTCCACCGACTGGGCGCCGATGTACACGTCCCAGCCGATGGCCCCGAACGTGGTGGCCATGACCACGCCGAGCACCCACAGGGTGGGCCGGGTGGCCCAGACCCGGAACCCGTAGAGCAGGGTCAGGCTGATCCAGATGAAGTGGAACGGGATCGTCTCCCAGCGCGAAAAGATCAGGATGCAGGCCAGGTTGGCCAGTGAGAACAGCACCCAGACCAGGTCGACCCAGGTCACCCGCCACGGCCAGGAGAACGCAGTACCGGTCCGCGGCGGGGCGCCGGATCGCCCGGGCCGGCTCGGCCGGACACGCCTCCGGCGCGCCCCCCTCGCCAGCGAAATGCCGTGCCGGCGGGGCGAGCCCCCTGGCCCGCCGGGAGCGCCTGGCGCAGCCGGGACCGGCTGGGCGGTGCCGGGCTGGCCAGCCCGGCATCACGCGGTGAGCTGGTATCCCTCACCGCGCACCGTCTTGATCAGGTCGAAGCCGAGCTTCGAGCGGAGCCGCCGCACGCACACGTCGACCACGTTGGAGCCGGGGTCGAAGTCGTAGCCCCAGACCGAGGCCAGCAGCTGGCCCTTGGGCACGGACTGGCCCACGTGCTCCATCAGCTCCCGGAGCAGCAGGAATTCCAGCCGGGTCAGCGGCACCGGGCCGTGCCCGATGTTGGCTTCCAGCCGGCCGAAGTCAAGCACGAGCTCTCCTGCCCGGAGCACCTCGCTCAGCGGGTGGCCGTCGTCCCGCAGCCGGACCCGGACCCGGGCCAGCAGCTCGGCCAGCGAGAACGGCTTGGTCAGGTAGTCCTGGGCGCCCAGTTCCAGGCAGTCCACCTTGGTGGTGACGTCGGCCAGGCAGGACAGCACCAGCACGGCCTGCTCCGGCCGGTCCCGGCGCAGCCGGGCGAGGATCTCCCGCCCGTCCATGTCCGGCATCACCAGGTCAAGGATCACCAGGTCGTAGTCGTGGCCGGTGGCCCGGGCCAGGCCGTCCTTGCCGTTCGGCCGCGAAATCGATTGCATAGCCCGCTGCCGCCAGAGCGCGAGCGATGAACTCGCGAATCTGCGGCTCGTCGTCAACGACGAGGATCCGTGCCGTGGTGCGGCCTGGCCCGGGCGGGTGGATCGTCTTCGCAGGTGAATTAGGTTCCATGGGCTATCTGGGCGACGCGGCAGCGCGGTGCGGTGGCGGCCTGCGCCACCGCCTGGGCGATCCCCTGTGCTGAGGATGTACCGCACAGGGACGCGCGGTCAACCCTCGTTATCTGGGGCAAACCATTGCAATGCAGGACTGTGACCTGCGGGTGGCCCTGGGGCGGTGATTAGTAACAGTCAGTAGCGGGAAGAGGCCTTAGCGTAGTGATCGCCGTGTTCCAGACACAAACGTTACCCACACGACTTTCGCTGATCATGACAATTTCGTCATTCAAGGCCCGTGCAGTTGCCCAGGCAAGGCGAACGATCGCAAGATCAGGGACATACGAGACTTCCGGCCCGGAGTCATGGGGACATTGCGGCCGGCCCCAGTCGTGTGCGCGAGGCGCCGCGAAGAAGCGAGGTGGTGACTGGTGTCTCTGCCGGCCCGTATCGTGACCCTGCTGGTGGCGCTCGCCGCCGTGGCGGGCGGTGCGGCTTTCCTGGCCGTCTATTACATCGGCGGCAACCCGCCGATGGTGAACTTCACGCCCGAGGCGCATGGCGGCGTCGGTCAACGTGGTGCTGCAGGAGGACCCGCAGAACACGGTGTCATCGAGGCCGGACTGGGTGAGCTATTTCGTCCAGGACCCGAAGACGCACGCGTGGGTGCACACCACCTTGTTCCAGGTGCCCAAGGACACCCGGGTGAACATGACGATCCTGGGCTACGACGGCTGCACGCCGCTGCGCAACAACTACTTCAGCAAGGTCCAGGGCACCGTCGGCAACACGGTCAGCGTGCAGCAGTTCAAGACCGTCGGCCAGCCGCTCGGCCCGGCCAGGACGTTCGGGGTGATCGACTCCTGGGCGTCGTGCAGCGTGGGGCACACGTTCGCGATCCCCGGCCTGAACGTGTTCGTCCCGGTCGCCTCGCCCAACACGGCGCTGTTCAACAGCTCCGCGTGCAGCACCTCGCCGTGCACCTCCGGGCCGCACTCGATGGAGAAGTTCAGCTTCATGACGCCGGACAGCACCGGCACGTTCCGCTGGCAGTGCTTCGTCCCGTGCGGCGGCGGCTTCCTGGACGGCAACGGCGGCCCGATGCAGACGCTCGGTTTCATGATGGGCAACATGGAGGTGTCAGCCTGATGGCCGAGTCCCAGGCCCCGGCCGCCCGGCCAAGGCGGAACCGAATCACGGTCTGCGGATCTTCCTGATCTGGATCGTGCTGGCCCTCGTCGCCGACCTGCTCATCTGGTTCGTCTGGTACCCGCACATGCCGCCGGGGGACATGACCTCCTCGGCTCAGCACCAGCAGTTCGACATCGCCGTGCTGGCCCTGGCCGCCGCGCCGGTCATGCTGTTCGTCTGGATCTACTTCGGGTACGCGCTGATCAACTGGCACCACCGGGACGGGTGACGACGAGGACGGCCCGGCGCTGTTCGGGCACACCGGGATCCAGGCCGCCTGGATCGGCGGCACCGCGGTGATCGTGCTGGCCGCGTTCGTGTTCGGCACCGTGGAGCTGATCGCGCCGGCCGGCGCGGGCGCGGGCGAGGGCCCGAACCCGGTGTGGAAGCCGTCCGGCAGCAACTACCTCCAGGTGCAGGTGATCGGCCAGCAGTGGCAGTGGACCTACCGCTACCCGCAGTTCGGCGGCATGGAGAGCACGCAGCTGATGCTGCCGGTGAACCGGCCCATCCAGTTCAACGTCACCTCGCTGGACGTGATCCACAGCTTCTGGGCCTACCTGCTCGGGGTGAAGGCGGACGCCAACCCGAACGTGAACAACGTCGCCTACACCACCGCCAAGCACACTGGCAAGTTCGCGGTCCGGTGCAACGAGCTGTGCGGGATCTGGCACGGCGCGATGTACGGCTACGGCCGGGTCGAGACCCCGTCCGCATTCCTGACCTGGGCGAGAGCGACCGAGCTGGCCGAGCGGCAGTCCGGCATGCTGCGCGCGCTGCCGCCCTATTCGCTCGCCTACGACCCGACGGTGATCCCGCAGCTCGGCGTGACGCTGACCAAGGTCAGCGGGATCACCGGCGCGGCTGGTTACTACTACCCACCGCAAGACCCGGTGACGCCGTGAGCGGCGGCACAGTCCTCATGGCCGACACTGCGATGAAGAGGTGACCGGATGTCCATCGAGATAGAGCCGGAGAAGGCGCAGGAGCCTGCGGGATCTGGGCCTGCTGGCCCGCGCCCGGCCCGGCCGTGGTGGATGCGGCCTGCCTTCCACACCGGCATCATCGGCGCCGTCATCGGTTACTTCCTCGGGCACTGGCTGGGCAACATGCTGTCCTACGGCTACGCCCGCAACGCGCTGTCCGACATGAACGACTTCCCGCTCGTGCTCGGCTACGTGTTCGGGACCGTCGGCTGGCTGGCCGGCCTGGGCGTGTTCAACGACCTGTTCCGGCAGATGCTGGGCAAGCCGGTGCCGGTCGCCGAGGAGGAGGCAGAGGCGGCCACCGGCCTGGCCCGGTACTTCCGGTACACGCTGGACCACAAGGTGGTCGGCATCCAGTACCTGGTCGGCATGATCGTCTACTTCTGCACCGGCGGCCTGTTCGCGATGGCCATCCGGACCGAGCTGCTGTCGCCGACGTACCACATCATGAGCGCCAGCTCCTACCTGATGGTGGTGGGCGAGCACGGCACCATGATGATGATGATGATGTCGTCGGTCGTGCTCGGGCCGTTCGGCCAGTACCTGATGCCGCTGATGATCGGGTCCAAGCGGATGGCGTTCCCCCGGCTGGAGGCGCTGGCCTTCTGGCTCACCCCGGCGGCCTACGTCATCCTGCTCTCCGGCGTGCTGCTCGGCGGGTTCCCGACCGGCTGGACCGGGTACGCGCCGCTCAGCGTCCAGGCCACCGAGGGCATGGACTCCTACGCGCTGGCCTTCGGCATCATGGGCATCTCGCTGATCCTGTGCCGGGTTCAACATCTTCGTCACGGTCGATCAACTACCGGGCGCCGGGCATGCGGTGGAGCAGGCTGCCCATGTTCGTCTGGTCCATGATCACCGTCTCGTTCCTGATGGTGCTGTCCGTGCCGGTCCTGGTCGGCGGCCTGTACATGCTGATCACCGACCGCACCGTGCAGACCGCGTTCTTCGCGAACCAGCTCGGCGGCAGCAGCTACCTGTACCAGAACCTGTTCTGGTTCTTCGGCCACCCCGAGGTGTACATCCTGGCCCTGCCCGGGTTCGGCATCGTCTCCGAGCTCATCCCGGTGTTCTGCCGCAAACCGCTGTTCGGCTACCGGGTGGCCGGGGCCGGCATGATCGGGGTGGCGCTGCGTCAGCTTCTTCGTCTGGCAGCACCACCTGTTCGACAGCGGCATCAACCCGGAGATGCGGCCGCTGTTCATGCTGACCACCGAGCTCATCTCGATCCCCACCGGGTTCATCTACCTGGTCGCGATGGGCACGTTCTGGAAGGCGAAGATCCGGTTCACCGTGCCGATGCTGTTCGCCATGGCGCTGTACTTCAACTTCCTGATCGGCGGCATCTCCGGGGTGTTCCTGTCCGACGTCCCGGCGGATACCACCGAGCACGGCAGCTTCTTCGTGATGGCGCACTTCCATTACACGATCATGGGCGGGCTGATCTTCGCCTTCATGGGCGCCACCTACTACTGGCTGCCCAAGATGATGGGCATCAAGCTGAACCAGAAGCTGGGCTATCTGCACTTCTGGACGATGTTCATCTTCTTCAACTCGACGTTCCTGCCGCTGTTCGCGGTGGGCATGCTGGGCCAGCCGCGCCGGGTGTTCGAGTACGCGCGGAACCTGCAGCCGCTCAACGTCTGGGTGTCGGTCTCCGCGTTCCTGCTCGGCGGCTCGATCCTGATCTTCGTCATCAACTTCATCTGGTCCACGGTGATCGTCCGGGAAAAGGAAACCGGCAACCCGTGGCAGTCCCGGGGCCTGGAATGGCAGGTTTCCTCGCCGCCACCGCCCGGCAACTTCGAGCACATCCCGGTGGTTCTGTCCGGCCCGTACGACTACGGCGTGAAGGACGCGCCGCCGGTGGCTGACCTGAACCCGCCGGTCGGGGTGGTGAGCGCCTCGTACGCGACCGCGGGCGCCACCGGAGTGGAGGCATAAGCCATGGCCGAGCAGACGTCACAGCCCGCGACCGAGCTGGACCGGGCGGCCGAGGAAGCCGGCTTCTATCACGAGGCGGCGCTGAACGCGGCCTGGACCGGTTCCCGGTTCGCTCTCGGTGCGCTGTCCTTCCTGTACGGGGCGTTCGCGTTCGCCTACTTCTACCTGCGCTCGGTCAACTCGAGTGGCCGGTGGGAGGGCTCGGGGTACCACGCGCCGCAGAAGGGCTACGGCTGGGCGATCCTGGCCTGCGTCGTGGTCAGCGCCATCGTCCAGTACGTGGGGCTGACCCGGATCAAGGCCGGCGCCAAGAGCGCCTGGCAGGGCGCGGCCCTGGTCGCCCTGCTGCTCGGGCTGGCGGCGGTGGCGCTGGAGATCGTCCAGCTGCTCAGCCTGCCGTTCCAGCCCGGCAGCTCGGGCTTCTCCAGCGTGTTTACCGGCTTCTACCCGGTGATGCTGGTCAGCTGGCTGGCCGCGATGATCTGGCTGGAGATCCTGGTCATGCGGGCCAGGTCGCTGCCGGCCATCTCCTTCGTGGAGCAGCCGCCGACCTACGCCGAGGCGTTCGCGGTGCAGCGTTTCCAGTCCTCGCTGAGCGCCTTCACGCTCATCTGGAACTTCCTGGCCATTGTCACGATCGTCTTCTTCATCCTGTTCTACCTGGTCGCCTGAGCGGCCGCGCCCCGTTATGAACATGGTTGTCTCGCACTGGTCGGCCAACGCAGCCGTCCTGTCCGGATGCGCGCTGGTCACCGCCGTGCACCTGGCCGGCCTGCGCGGGCTGTGGGTCGACGCCCGGCACGGGGGTGCGCCACTGCCGCGCGGGCTGGGGCTGGAGGCGACCACCTTTTACGGTGGCTTGCTCGCGGTGCTGCTGGCTCTGGTGTCACCGCTGGGCTACTGGTCTGGGACCTTCATCTGGGTGCGCGTGCTGCAGGACATCCTGCTCGGCGTGGTGGCGCCATCGCTGATCGTACTGGGGGCTCCCTGGCTGGTGCTACGGCGCGGCCTGGGCCGCCGGGCCGCCCGGCCCGGCGCGGCGGTACTGGCCGAGGCGGAGCAGGCCGCCGCGGTGGCGGCCCCGGCCCGCCGCCGGGAGCCGCCCCGGCTGCGCTCCTGGCCGGTCGCGGTGACCGGGCTGTTCATCCTGGTCTGGTGCGGCTGGTACGTGCCTGCCCTGTACGACGCCGGGCTGCGCCACCCGGTGGTGCTGGCCGCGCAGGTGGTCAGCTATCTTGGCGTCGGTGTGCTGTTCTGGCTCCAGCTCATCGGCTCCCGGCCGTTCACCCCGCGGTTCGCGCCGCTCTACCGGGTGATGCTCATCGCCGCCGTCGTGCTGGCCAGCACGGTGCTCGGCATGGTGCTGGGCTTCGGCGCGAACGTCATCTACCCGGGGTACCGCGGGGTGGGGAGTCATCATCTGCTCACGGTCACCGGGGATCAGCAACTCGGCGGGGCCGAGTTGTGGGTCCTGGTCCTGCTGCCGTACGTGATCACAGGAGTCTCCCTCCTCATCAGGTGGCTGAACGACGAGGAGTCCGAGGCTCTGTCGGCCAGCCTGGAGCGGATGCTCCGGCCGTCGAAGTCCGCCTGGCCCACGCGGTCCGGGCTGAGATGATCAGCGAAGTGACTCCCGCCAGGAGGGCGTGATTCCCGTGGTAAACCTGTCGTACTACCCGCTAGGTGCGCAGATCATGACGCTGGTCCTGCCGCTCGGCTGGTTCATCGTGGTCATGACCGTGATGTACTTCGTCTTCAGCCGGCCGCACACGGTGCCCGGGCATCAGCCGCTTCGCGGGGCCAGGCCGGTCGCCCCGGCTACCGGAGCGGCAGCGCCCGCCGCAGCTGCCACTGGCTTCCCCACCGCGACCAGCGCGGCTGGCACCGAGCCGCTGGCCGACCGGGCCACCCCGCCCGCGGTGGGCGCAGCGGCCGGCGACACGGGGGAGGCGGCACCTGCCGCCGACAGCAGCACTGGCGAGAGCGCCCCGGAGCAGGCGCCGGACACCGGAAAGCCGGAGGACCCCGAGTGACACCAGCGACCGACGCGCTACCCGTTGCCGCGGGGCGGCGCTCCGCCCGGGTGGTCGCCCGGTCGCTGTTCGCGCTGACCAAGCCGCGGATCATCGAACTGCTGCTGGTCACCACGATCCCGACGATGCTGCTCGCGCAGCGCGGCCTGCCGTCCATCCGGGTCCTGGTGGTCACCCTGGTGGGCGGCGCGTTCGCCGCGGGCAGCGCGAACACCATCAACTGCTACATCGACCGGGACATCGACGCGGTGATGCGGCGCACCTCCCGGCGCCCGCTGACCGGCCACGGCAAGCTCGCGGTGATCAGGCCGGCCGAGGCGCTGGCCTTCGGGATCGTGCTCGGCGCGGTGTCCACCCTGCTCCTCGGCACGCTGGTGAACTGGCTGTCCGCGGGGATGGCCGACGCCGCGATCCTGTTCTACGTGTTCGTCTACACGCTCGGGCTCAAGCGGCGGACCCCGTCGAACATCGTCATCGGCGGGGCGGCCGGCTGCATGCCGGTGCTCATCGGCTGGTCCGCGGTCACCGGCACGGTGGGCCTGCCCGCGGTGGTGCTGTTCGCGGTGATCTTCTTCTGGACCCCGCCGCACACCTGGGCGCTGGCCATGAAGTTCCGCGACGACTATGTCGCGGCCGGTGTGCCGATGCTGCCGGCCGTGGCCACCCCGGCCGAGGTGGCCCGCAAGATCCTCATCTACTCGTATCTGATGGTCGCGGTCACCCTGGCCCTGGCGCCCTACGCGGGCTGGCTGTACACGGCCTGCGCGGCCGGCCTGGGCGGCTGGTTCCTGATCGAAGCGCACCGGCTGCGCGCCCGGGTCGCGGCCATGCCCGGGGCGGATGAGCCGGTCGGCGCGCGGCAGGCGGCGGTGCCCAGCCCGGTGCCGGCCGGGGACATGGCGGCAGGCCCGGTGGGCACGGCCACCGCGACCGCGGTGGACGTGGCGACCGCGGTCGGCGTGACGGCTGGGCCCGCTGACGCCGCGGCCGGCCGCGGCGTCACCGAGGGGGCCTGCGCCGGGCTGATCCAGCCCAGCGTGAACCCCGCCCCGATGCGCCTGTTCCACCTGTCCATCGCGTACCTCACGCTGCTGTTCGCGGTGATCGCCGTCACCGCCCTGCTGCCGTGGGGGACGTGGTAGGTGCACGCGGTGGTTCGCCCGGCAGCGCTGTTCGGCTACAGCACCGGCGGGGCGGTGCTGACGCTGGTCCTGCCGCTGGGCTTGTTCATCCTGATCATGATCGGTATGTATTTCGTCTTCAGCCGGCGACGCAGCGCCCCCGGGCACCGCACGATCGAGGGCGCCAGGCCGGTGGCCCCCGAGCCGCAGGCGGCGCGGGACGCGGCCACGGCGGCTGGTTTCCCGACCGCGACCTCCGCGGGTGGGGTGGAGCCGCTCGCTGACCGCGCCACGCCGCCCAGGGTGGGCGCGCTCCGCGATGACATCCCAGCGGATGATGACGACACCGCGGTTAGCGACACCGCGGTCAGCGACACGGCGGTCAGCGATACGGCGGTCGGTGACAGTTCCGCCGACGACCTGGCACCAGGCGAAGAGCCGGCCGGACCAGAGTGACTCCGCTGGTCACCGCGCTGCTGCCGGGGCGGGCCGGGTAGCGCCGGGCAGCAGCACCACCGCGCGCAGCCCGGGCGCGGCGTCCTCCAGCCAGGCTGAACCGCCGTGCGCCCGGGCCGTGGCGCGCACGATGGCCAGGCCGAGCCCGGCCCCGCCGGCGTCGTCATCGTCCCGGCTGCGCGCCGCCTCGAGCCGGGTGAACCGGCCGAAGGCCCGCTCCCGGTCCGCCGCGGGAATGCCCGGGCCGTCGTCGGCGACACACAGCCGGGCGGCCGCCCCGTCCAGCGACACCGACACCGCCACCTGGGTCCGCGCGTAGCGGGCCGCGTTGTCGATCAGGTTGCCGAGCATCCGGCCCAGCCCGTCCGGGTCCCCGGCCACCTGGCACGGCTCCGCCTGCGCCAGCAGCACCGGTACCGGCGCGTCCGGATACCGGCTGACCACGTCCGCGGCCAGCGTGCTCAGCTCGACCCCCTGTGCCGCCCGCGGCTGATCCGCCTCGTCCAGCCGGGCCAGCACCAGCAGATCCTCGGCCAGCGCGGCCAGCCGCAGCGTGTCCGTGAGCACGTCACCCGCGGTCTGCCGCCAGTCCTGGCTGTCCGGGTGATCCAGCGCCACTTCCAGCTGGGCCCGGATGCTGGCGATCGGGCTGCGCAGCTCGTGCGCGGTGTCCGAGATCAGCCCGCGCTGCCGCTGCTGCGCCATGCCCAGCCTGCTGAGCATGTCGTTCAGCGTCACCGCCAGGCTGCGCACCTCATCGTGCGCGGCGGGCACCGGCAGCGCGCGCGGCTGCCCGGTACGGGTGACGTCCTGGGCGCCGCGGCGCAGTTCCGCGATCGGCCGCAGCGTGCTGCCCACGATCAGCCAGACCGCCCCGGCCAGCAGGACCAGCAGCACCGGGGTGCCGATGACCAGCGCCCGGCCCAGCGTGGCCAGGCTCTCGGCCACCGGGTTGTAGGCGACCGCGGCGATGACGGTGCCGCCGCCGCGGATGGCCACCGTGGCCACCCGGACCTCGCCGGGCAGGCCGAACGGCCGCCCATCCAGGAACACGGCCCGGCCGTCCCGGGCGTTGGCCGCGGCGACCCCCGGTGGCAGCAGTGGCACCAGCAGGTCCCCGTCCGGCGACACGTGGGTGATCCGGCCCTGCCGATCGAGCACCTGGATGGTGACCGTGCCCGGGCCGACCGGCACCGGGTTGGGCAGGTGGTTCGCGTTGGCCAGCGCGGCCACTTCCCGGGCGCCCTGCCGGGCCGAGTTGTCCAGGCCGCGGATCAGCGACAGCCGGAGCGCACTGGCCAGCAGCAGGGCAGCGCCGGCCAGCGCCACGGCCAGGCCCGCGGTGGCGGCCAGGGTGACCCGGCCGCGCAGGCTGCGCCGCCGCCACCAGCGGCCCAGCCCGCCCAGCCACGGCAGCTCGGTCACGACATCTGTATAGCCCCTCGGCCGGGGTCTTGCGCCCATCCGGCGACTCACATAGCATCGCTATGTCAAATTCAGAAATTATTCAAGATCTCATCGAGATGCACGGGAGGATGCGATGACGGCTTCGGCGGTCGACACGCTGCGTGCGGACCGGGCGGCCCTGCTGGAGATCGGCGGCCAGCTGACCGACGCGCAATGGCAGGCCGGCAGCGGCTGCCCCGGCTGGTCGGTGCAGGACGTGGTCAGTCACCTGGGCGCGCTGTACTGGCTGGCCACCGACCCGGCCGCGCTGCCGGACACCACCGGGATGCCCACCGAGCAGGCCCAGGACGCGGTGGTCGCCGCCCGGCGGCCGATGTCCGCGGCCGACGTGCTGGCCGACTACGAATCGGTGAGCAGCCGCGGGCTGGATGTGCTGGCCAGCCTGGCGGGCCAGCAGGCCGAAGTGACCCTGGGCGACTTCGGCAGCTACCCAGCGAGCCTGCTGCCCAGCGCGTACTCGTTCGACCACTACACGCATATCCGGGCCGACCTGTTCGCCCCGCGCGGGCCGCTGCCCGGCCCGCCGCCGCCATCCGGCGCCCGCGCTCGGGCCGGTGCTGGACTGGATCGAGGCGGCCCTGCCGCAGCAGAACGCCGCCCGCCTCGGCGTGCTGCCCGGCACGCTGATGATCACCGTGACCGGCCCCGCCGCCCGGGTCATCCGGCTCGGCCAGGGCGAGCCGGTGGCCCGGATCAGCTCAGCCGCGGCCGCGTTCGTGCGCTGGGTCACCCAGCGCGGCAGCTGGGCCGAGCTGGGCGTGCAGGCCACCGGGGACGAGGCCCAGCTGGCCATCGCCCGGGCGCTGCACGTGTTCTGAGCGCAGGCCTGGCCGGCTGCCGGGCCGGGTGCTCGTCCCCGGGGACCGGGGCGAGGCCGGGAACGGGCGGCAGTTCCTTCAGGTAACCGCCGCGCAGGATGGCGGGCAGGTCGTCATCGCGCTGCCGGCCGCCGCCGTCCGGGGGTGGCGGCTCCGGATCCCAGGGACCACCCCGCCGCCTCCGCCGCCCCCGCCGCCGGGCCGCTGCCCCGGGCGGTCGGCGCCGTACATCGCGCCCCACGCACCCAGCCCGGCGAAGACCACCGGGAAGATGATCAGCGCGGCCAGGTAGCCGGCCGCGGTGTTGGCCGCGCCCACTCCGAAGCGGTCCAGCAGCGGGTTTGACGCACCGTGCCGGCCTCGGCACGGCATGGAAGGTCCAGCGCAGCGGCTCCAGCACATGCGGCGCCAGCACGATCGTGCCGGTGCTCAGCAGCACGAACAGCAGCGCCGCGGCGCCACCCGCGCACAGCCCGGCGGCAAATCCCTGGCGGGACCGCGTGCCAGCCACGGTCAGCCGCCCGCGCCGGGCCGGGGTCCGGCGCGCCGCCAGCAGGCCGGCCGCTACCCCCGCGGCCAGCAGCAGCGGCACGGCGAGCAGCCGCCCCGCCTGGTACAGGTCGGTCGAGCCAGCCCGCCGGGACGTGCAGCGGGTGCAGCGGTGGCAGCGCATAGCTGACCAGGCCGGCCGCGACACCGGCGGCGGTGCCGATGGCCAGCGCGGTGCGGCCCGCGGAGCGGCCGCCGCGCGGTCATCGCGAGCAGCCCGGCCGTGTAGGCGGCCAGCACCAGCAGGAAGACGATCTCGCCCGTCCAGGCGCCGGCCAACCCGGCATGGCCACCTGCCGCTATCCCGTCACGGCGCTCCACCTCGGCCTTGACCAGCAGCAGGGCGAACACCGCGGCGTAGCCGAGAACCCGGACCGTCCGGGCCAGCCAGCCCGGGCCGGCCGGGCCGAAGCGGCGCCGGGCGGGCCACGGCGCCACGGCCAGGATCAGCACGGCCGCGACCACATCGACCCGGGTGAGCACGCGTCGCCGGATCGGCCGGCCGGGCCGGCCCAGCCGACCCAGAGCACGGCAAAGGAAGCGGCGGCGAACGCCAGCCAGCAGGCGATCCGGCGAGGCATCCGTGCCTCCTCGCAACCAGGCACGACTCTCTAAGCCAGGGTAGCTCGGTGCCCCGGCCGGGGCCATCGGCCGGGCCGCCGGTCAGCCGCCGTCCGCGGCCAGCCGGTAGCCGGCCCCGCGTACCGTCTGCAAGGTGGCGCGGTCGAACGGCACGTCGATCTTGCGCCGCAGGTAGCCCACGTACACCTCGACCACGTTGAGGTCGCGCGAGTCGTAGCAATCCCAGACATGCTCGAGCAGCTCGGACTTGGACACCACCTGGCCTGGCCGCCGCATCAGGTACTCGAGCACGGCGAACTCCCGTGCGGTCAGCTGCACATCGGCGTCGCCCCGGCGCACCCGGTGGCTGGCCGGGTCGAGCAGCAGGTCACCGGCCCGCAGCAGGGCCGGGCGGGGCACCGCGCCGCGGCGCAGCAGGGCGCGCAGCCGGGCGGCCAGCACCACATAGGAGAACGGCTTGACCAGGTAGTCGTCGGCCCCCAGATCCAGGCCGTCGGCCTGGTCGTACTCGCCGTCCTTGGCCGACAGGATCAGGATCGGCACCCAGTTCTCCTCGGCCCGCAACTGCTGGCACACCGCGTAGCCGGACACTTTGGGCAGCATGAGGTCAAGCACGACCGCGTCGTAGCCGCCTTCCCGCGCGGCATGCAGGCCGTCCTCCCCGTTGTGCGCCAGGTCGACCGCGAAGCCCTCGGCCATCAGGCCGCGGCGGACCGCGGCGGCCAGCCTCCGTTCGTCCTCCACGACGAGCACTCGCACGGCCCCGAGGCTACCCGGCCGCTGTGACCGCGCTGAAACCCTCACAGGTTGCGCACAGCCAGCGTGCGGCAAGATGAATGACAGCGAGTGCACGAAGGAGTGAGGTTTGCCATGACTGCGCTGCCGACGTTTTCCCGCCGCGCCCGGTGGGCGGTGCCCTCGGGTGCCGTGGCCATCGCGGGCGCGGTGACAGCCGGTGTCCTGATCAGTGCCGCCGCGTCGGCGTCCCCCGAGCTGCCGGTGAAGACCCCGGCCCAGCTGCTGGCCGCGCTGGCCGCGCGGACCGGGCCGCCGCCCCCGCTCACCGGCACCGTGGTGGAGAGCGCGGCACTGGGCATCCCGCAGCTCCCGCAGCTCGGCAACCAGAACTCGCCGGTATCCCTGCTGGCTGGCTCGCACACGGTCAAGGTCTGGTACCAGGATCCGGCGCACCTCCGGCTGGCCATGCCGGTGACGATGAGCGAGACCGACGTGATCCGCAACGGCCGCCAGGTGTGGCTGTGGCAGAGCAACAAGAACAGCGTGACCAAGCTGGCCCTGCCGGCCCAGGCCGCCCGGGCGCAGGCCACCCCGGCGCCGACCCAGGTCCCGCTCACCCCGCAGCAGGCGGCTAGCCAGGTGCTCAAGGCGGTCGGCACGAGCACCCGGGTCAGCGTGCAGCGCACCGTCACGGTGGCCGGGCAGCCCGCGTACCAGCTGGTGCTCAGCCCCAGGTCCAGCGGGTCGCTGGTCGGCCGGGTGAACATCGCCATCGACGCCAGCAACAACGTGCCGCTGCGGGTGCAGGTGTTCGCCCGGGGCGCCAGCGCCCCGGCGTTCCAGGTCGGCTACACGGCCATCTCGTTCGTCCGCCCGGCCGCGGCCAACTTCACCTTCACCCCGCCCGCGGGCGCCAAGGTCAAGACGGTCACCGTGCCCAGCGAGACCGCGGGCCAGCCGAAGCCGTCCGCCGCGGAGCGGACGGCGGCCAGCCAGGTTCAGGTCATCGGGAAGGACTGGCTGTCCGTGGCGGTGCTGCCGTCGTCGGTGCTGAGCCAGGTCACCGCGGGCAGCACAGCCGGCGCCACCGGCCAGATGGCCCAGTCGGCGGTGCCCGGCGGCCCGCCCGGCACCGGCAGCGGGGAGGCCGCCGCGATGCTGCGCACCCTGATCGCCGCGGCCACCCCGGTGCACGGCGCCTGGGGCAGCGGGCAGCTGCTGCACACCAGCCTGGTGTCCGTGCTGATCACTAACAACGGGCACGTGCTGATCGGGGCGGTCACGCCGGCCGTGCTGGAGAACGCGGCGGCGCAGGTCAAGTGAGCACACCGCCGGTCAGTGCCACCGCCCAGGCGGCCAGCCAGGCTGACCCGGCTGACCCGCAGGCCACCCCGGCCGTGGTGACCTCCGGGCTGACCAAGCGGTTCCGGGGTGGCCAGCTGGCCGTGGACGACCTGGGCATGCTGGTGCCGCGGGGCAGCGTGTACGGCTTCCTCGGGCCCAACGGGTCGGGCAAGACCACCACGATCAGGATGCTGCTCGGCCTGGTCTACCCGACCCGGGGCAGCCACGCGCTGCTCGGCGTGCCGATGCCGGCGGCACCGTCCGGGTGCTGCCCCGGGTGGGCTCGCTGGTCGAGGGACCGGCGTTCTACCCGCAGCTGTCCGGCTGGGACAACCTGGCCCGGGTGGACGCGGCCGACCGGACCGCCGACCCGCGCACCGTCAAGGCCCGGATCGGCAGCGCGCTGGACCGGGTCGGCCTGCTGGCCGCGAAGAAGAAGCACTACCGGGCGTACTCGCTGGGCATGAAGCAGCGGCTGGCCATCGCGGCCAGCCTGCTCCGGCCCCGCGAGCTGGTCATCCTGGACGAGCCCACCAACGGGCTCGACCCGCAGGGCACCCGCGAGGTGCGCGGGCTGATCAGGGAGATCGCCAGCGACGGGATCACCGTGCTGGTCTCCTCGCACCTGCTGGCCGAGGTCGAGCAGATCTGCAGCCACGTCGGGGTGATGCGCACCGGCCGGCTGGTCTTCCAGGGCACGCTGGACGAGCTGCGGGCCCGCGGCGCGGCCCGGATCCAGGTCCGCACGCAGCGAGGCGCAGCGCGCCGCGGAGGTGCTGGGCAAGCTCGGGCTGGCCGACGTGCAGGCGGCCGACGGCGAGGTCACCGCGGCCCTGGGGGACCGGGCAGCGCAGGACATCTGCCGTGAGCTGGTCTACGCCGACATCCCGGTGGCCGGGCTGGACACGCCCCGGCCCAGCCTGGAAGACCTGTTCGTCGGGCTGACCGGGGAGGGATTCGATGTCAACGGCTGAGCTGACCGCCACCCCGGACGGCGGCGCGCTGGCGGCGGCTGACCGGGCACCAGGGGGCGTTCGGCAATGGTGCCGGTTGCTGGCGTCGGAGCTGCGCCTCATCTTCCGGCGGTGGCGGAACCTGGCGCTGCTGGCCGTGCTGGTGGTGCTGCCGGTGGTGCTGGGCATCGGGCTGAAGGTGGCCGGCCCGAACGGCGGCGGCGGGGGCGGGCCGGAGGCGACGTTCTTCGGCCAGCTGGCCGGGAACGGGGTGTTCCTCGCGTTCATCGCGCTGAGCATCCTGCTCACCCTGGTGCTGCCGCTGGTCATGGCCGTGGTGTCCGGCGACTCGCTGGCCGGCGAGGCGGGCGCCGGCACGCTGCGTTACCTGCTCACCGTGCCCGCCGGGCGGACCCGGCTGCTCACCGTCAAGTACACCGCGGTGGTGATCTTCGGCCTGGCCGCCTGCCTGCTGGTGACCGCGGTATCGCTGATCATGGGCGTGATCCTGTTCCCGGTCGGGCCGGTGACGCTGCTGTCCGGGACGACCGTGTCGCTCGGCGTGGGCCTGCTCCACCTGCTCTACGTCACGCTGTACGTGGCCGCCGCGATGGCCGCGCTGGGCGCGATCGGGCTGGCCATCTCGTCGCTGACCGAGCACCCGATCGGCGCCATCGCGGCCGTCCTGGTGCTCGCGGTGGCCAGCGAGGTAGCCGACCAGGTGGCGCAGTTCGCGGTGATCCACCCATACCTGCCGACGCACTTCTGGCTGTCCTTCGACTCGCTGCTGCGCACCCCGATCGACACCGCCAGCCTGCTGCACGGGCTGCTGTCCTTCGCCGTCTATATCGTGATCTTCTGGTCGCTGGCCTGGGCCCGGTTCAGCAGCGCCGACGTCACCAGCTGAGCCGCGGGCAGGCCGGGTGCATGTCCGGGCCCAGCTGGTAAGCCATCGGCGTGCCAGTTGGGATGTCCAGCCCGGCGATGTCCGGGTCGGGGATCCGCTCCAGCTGCTTGATCAGCGCGCGCAGCGTGTTGCCGTGCGAGGCCACCAGCACACACTGCCCGGTGCGCAGGTCCGGGACGATCGCGTCGTACCAGTACGGCAGCAGCCGGGCCGTCACGTCCTTCAGTGACTCGGTGCGCGGCCGCTCCGCGGGCGGGATGGCCGCATACCGCGGGTCGGCGAACTGGGAGTGCGTCGGCGTCGTCGGGCAGCGGCGGCGGGGCCGCGTCGAAGGACCGGCGCCAGCGGGCCAGCTGCTGCGCGCCGGCCTCGGCGCGGACCTCGGCCTTGTTCCGGCCCTGCAGTGCGCCGTAGTGGTTGGAGTTGAGCCGCCAGGACCGGCGCACCGGGATCCAGTCCCGGTCGCACTCGGCCAGGGCCAGCTCGGCGGTGCGGATGGCGCGGCGCTGCACCGAGGTGTGCGCGAAGCCGGGCCGCAGGCCGTGGCTGGCCAGCAGCTGCCCGGCCCGGACCGCCTCGCGCTCGCCGGCCGGGCTGAGCGGGACGTTGACCCAGCCGGTGAACAGGTTCTTCGCGTTCCACTCGCTTTCCCCATGCCGCAGCAGCACCAGGACGTAGTGGCCGTCAGCCCTTGAGGTCAGGGAAGTCCTCCTCCCAGAACTCGAGGGTGCCACGCGGGCCCCCGGTGGCCCCGTCGGCCGGTGGCTGGGCGGAGCCAGGTGGGCCGAGGCGGGCGGTTTCCTGGCCGCGCAGCTCGACCCGGCGGATCTTGCCGGAGATCGTCTTGGGCAGCTCGCTGAACTCCAGCCGGCGGATCCGCTTGTACGGGGCCAGCCGCTGCCGGGCGTAGCCCAGGATGGCCAGCGCCGTCTCGGCCGACGGCTCGGCGCCCGGCGGCCAGCGATCACGTACGCCTTGGGCACGGCGAACCGCATCGGGTCGGGCGACGGCACGACCGCCGCCTCGGCCACCGCCTCGTGCTCGATCAGCACGCTCTCCAGCTCGAACGGGGAGATCCGGTAGTCCGAGGCCTTGAACACATCGTCGGTGCGGCCGACGTAGGTCAGGTACCCGTCGGCGTCCCGGCTGGCCACGTCGCCGGTGTGGTAGTACCCGCCGCTCATCGCGGCGGCGTCGCGCTCCGGGTCGCCCCGGTACCCGGTCATCAGGCCCAGCGGGCGGTGGCGACAGGTCCAGGCAGATCTCGCCCTCCCCGGCGGGCTGCCCGGTCAGCGGGTCGACCAGGGCGACCGTGTAGCCGGGCAGCGGCCGGCCCATCGACCCCAGCCGCAGCTCCTGGCCGGGGGTGTTGCCCACCTGCGCGGTGGTCTCGGTCTGCCCGTACCCGTCCCGGACCGTGATCTGCCAGGCCCGGCGGACCTGCTCGATCACCTCCGGGTTGAGCGGCTCGCCGGCCGCCACGCACTCGCGCAGCCTGGCCACGTCGGCAGCGGCCAGGTCGGCCTGGATCAGCATCCGCCACACGGTGGGCGGCGCGCAGAACGTGGTCACGCCGCGCTCGCCGATCGTGCTCAGCAGCGCGCTGGCGGAGAACCGGTCGTAGCCCAGCACCAGCGCGGTCGCCCCGGCGTTCCACGGCGCGTACACGTTGCTCCAGGCGTGCTTGGCCCAGCCCGGCGACGACATGTTCAGGTGCACGTCGCCGGGCTGCAGCCCGATCCAGTACATGGTGGACAGGTGGCCGGCCGGGTACGAGGCATGGGTGTGCTCGACCAGCTTGGGCTGGGCCGTGGTGCCCGAGGTGAAGTAGAGCAGCAGCGGGTCGCTGGCCATGGTCACGCCGTCCGGGGTGAACCGGAGGTCCGCCTGCCCAGATTCGGTGAACGAGTGCCAGCCCGCCGGCGGGGCCTCGGCGAAGCCCAGGTGCACCGCGATCCGGGTCCAGTCACCCGGGACGCCCGCGAACCTGTCGGCCAGCGCCGCCTCGGTGACCACGTGCCGGACGTCGCCGCGGGCCACCCGGTCGGCCAGGTCGTCTGGGCCGAGCAGGGTGCTGGCCGGGATGATGACCACGCCGAGCTTCATCGCGGCCAGGATGACCTCCCACAGCGGGGCGATGTTGCCCAGCATGAGCAGCAGCCGGTCGCCGCGCCGCGCACCCAGGCCGCGCAGCCAGTTGGCCACCTGGCTGGACCGCTCGGCCAGCGCGGCGTAGCTCATCCGGGCGGCGGCGTCCCCGTCGGCCACGATCCGCAGCGCGTCCCGTTCCGGGTGCTCGGCCGCGATCACGTCGAACCAGTCCAGCGCCCAGTTGAACGCGGTGAGCTGGGGCCAGCTGAACTCGGCCCGGGCGGCGGCGTAGTCCTCGCGATGCCGGAGCAGCAGATCGCGGGCGGAACGGAAGGCAAGCGTCGGTGATTGCGCATCGGTCATGCAGCCATCGTGGCAGGTGGGCCGCGGCGATGGGAGCCTCGCGAGCGGATCATGCCCGGCGGCGGGGTGGATCGTGCGCGGCGGGCGGGCTGGCGGGGCGTGCGCGGCGGACGGGGTGGCGGGGCGTGAGTGACGGCGGGTACCGGTAGCGTGCTGAGCGTGCCTCCCACTGACGAGCTCGCGCCGGCCCGGCATGAGTCCGCGCCGGACGCCGGGGAACTGCCGGGCACCGGGGAGCTGCCGGGCACCGGGGAGCTGGACACGAGGCTGCTGCTGGCCGCCGCGGTGGCCGGTATCGGCGGTGCGGAGCGACCCGGCCAGGTGACCATGGCCGAGGCGGTCGAGCGGAGCCTGCGGGAGGGCGGGCATCTCGCCGTCCAGGCGGGCACCGGGACCGGGAAGTCACTGGCCTACCTGGTACCCGCGGCCGCGCACTCGATGGCCAGCGGCACCGCGGTGGTGGTGGCCACCGCGACCATCGCACTGCAGCGCCAGCTGGTGGACCGCGACCTGCCCCGGCTCAGCGAGGCGCTGACCCCGCTGCTCGGCCGGCCGCCGGTCTTCGCCATCCTCAAGGGCCGCCGCAACTACCTGTGCCTGCACCGGCTCCGCTCCGGCGCCCCGGAGGACCCGGCGGACATGCTGTTCGACCCGGGCGCGGTGTCCGCGGTCGGCCGGCAGGTGCAGCGGCTGGCCGAGTGGGCCGACCGGACCAGCACCGGTGACCGGGATGAGCTGGTGCCCGGGGTGGACGACCGGGCCTGGCGGCAGGTCTCGGTGCCCGCGCCGGAATGCATCGGGGCGCAGCGCTGCCCGTTCGGCTCCAGCTGCTTCGCCGAGAAGGCCCGCGAGGCGGCCGGCCAGGCGGACATCGTGGTGACCAACCACGCGCTGCTGGCTATCGACGCGCTGGAGGACTACCCGGTCCTGCCCGAGCACGACGTCGTGATCATCGACGAGGCGCACGACCTGGTCAACCGGGTCACCACGCAGGCCGCGGCCGACCTGTCCGCGGCCGCGCCGGAGACCGCGGCCCGCCGCTGCGGGCGGCTGGTCTCCCAGGAGACGGTCGGCCGGCTGCGGGCGGCCGGCGAGACGATCGGCCAGCTGTTCCCGGACGTCCGCGACGGCCGGATGGACGTGCTGGCCGAGCCGCTGGCCGTCGCGCTGACCGCGCTGCGGGACGCCGCGGCGGGCTGCGCGGCCGAGGTCCGCGCGGCGGCCAAGGAAGCCGGTGAGGACGCCGGCCAGCTGGCCGCGCTCCGGGCCGCGCTGGCCTCGCTGGATGACATGCAGCGGACGGCCGAGCGGATCCTGGCCGCGTTCGGCCCGGACATCGCGGCCCGGCGCGAGGTGGTCTGGATGGACCGGCCGCTGGTGCCCGACCCGCGCCGGCCGGCCACCCTGCGGGTGGCCCCGCTGGAAGTGGGCGGGCTGCTGGCCGAGCGGCTGTTCCGCCGCCGCCGGGTGGTGCTGACCTCGGCCACGCTGGCCCTGGGTGGCTCGTTCCAGCCGCTGGCCCGGCAGTGGGGGCTGCCCGCGCCGGGTGCCGAGGTGGCCGCGGCCGACCCGGCCGGACAACCCGGGGACGGGCCGGCTGGACAACCCGGGGATACCCAGGCCGGAGTGCTGGATGGGGCCAGCGCGGGCGGCCTGGCCTGGACCGGGCTGGACGTCGGCTCGCCGTTCAACCATCCGCGCAGCGGAATCCTCTACGTGGCCCGCCAGCTGCCGCCGCCCGGCCGGGACGGGCTGCCCGCGGAGTACCTCACCGAACTGCGTGAGCTGATCACCGCCGCGGGTGGCCGCACGCTAGGCCTGTTCTCGTCGATGCGCGCGGCCCGGCAGGCGGCCGCGGATCTGCGGGCCGAGATCGACCAGCCGCTGCTCTGCCAGGGTGACGACGCCACCGCGGAACTGGTCCGCCAGTTCGCCGCGGACGAGCCCACCTGCCTGTTCGGCACGCTGTCCCTGTGGCAGGGGGTGGACGTGCCCGGCCCGTCGCTGCAACTGGTGGTCATCGACCGGATCCCGTTCCCCCGGCCGGACGACCCGCTGGCCTCGGCCCGGCAGCGGGTGGTGGCCGCGCATGGCGGCAACGGGTTCATGGCCATCGCCGTGTCGCATGCCGCGCTGCTGCTGGCGCAGGGCGCGGCGCTGCTGCGCACCATGGATGACCGGGGCATGGTCGCGGTGCTCGACCCGCGGCTGGCCACCGCCCGGTACGGCGGGTTCCTGCGTGCGTCGCTGCCGCCGTTCTGGGTCACCACCGACCCGGCGGTGGCCCGCGCCGCGCTGCGCCGCCTCACCGGGCAAAACCTGCGTAAAACTCCGATCATGACCGCAGTGCCCGTTGCGGAATACCACCCCTGGGGAGAGCAGCAGGTGAAGATGGCGCACGTGTCGGTCAGTGAGTGGCCCGCAGGGCCCAGGCCCGTGCAGGCGCAGGTATCCGCCGTAGCCGATCACCGCGATGACCACGACGAAAAGCCCGAGCCCGATCTGGATGCCGCGGGTCAGGCCGGGCGGGTAGATCACCTGGATCAGGTAGTGCGAGATGAAGCCGCCCCGGTATCCACCCTGCCCGCCCCGGTGCAGCAGGTAGTTCTGCACAGCGGTGAGCGGGCAGTTGAAGCCGACCAGTTCGACGAGAGCGCCATAGACCATCGCCGGCAGCTGTACCCAGATGATCCACGGCCAGCGCCAGGCCAGGAAGGAGCCACCCACCACGAAGCCGATGAACAGCAGGTGGACGACGAGCACAAGGTCGGCGGCGATCAGGTACCACATCACGGTCCTCGCCAGGGACAGCACGTTACGTCCAGGATAGGTCCGTACATCAGCCGGATTCGGGCCGGAGCAGGCCGCGTTCGAGCACCAGCGGCACGAACAGCTCGCGGTAGCCGTGCTCGTCGAACAGCACGGTGACCTGGTCGTCGTCATAACGCTGCACCGTGCCGGGGCCCCACCGCTCACTGACCACCCGGGTGCCCACGGCGAACGGGACGCCGGGCCGCCCCCGTCGGCCGGCCCGGCCGCCGCCACGTCGTTGTCGCAGTTCCCGCACGGGCCAGGGTAGTCCTGCCCGAAATACGTCAGCAGGAACGAACGGCGGCAGCCGGTGTGCTCGGCGTAGCGGCGCATCATCGTCAGCCGGGAGCGCTCCACCTCGTCCTCGCGTGCGGTGACCGCCTCCGACGCGGCCAGCGCGGCCGCCACATTCATCGCCCCGCTCCACCGGACATCGCCGTCCGCCTGCCAGGCCGCGGCGCCGAGATCGGCCAGCCGGGTGAGCGCGGCCGTCTGCTGCCGGTCGCCGGGGTCCACCCGCTGGCCGGCCGCCAGCGCGGCCGCGGCCCGCGCCACGGCCGCGGCGGGCACGCTGCGGGCGATCAGATGCCGGGCCCGCTCGAAGTCGTCGAACCGGTAGAGCAGCCGCACCTGCGCTGGCCGGTCGTCCCGCCCCGCCCGCCCGATCTCCTGGTAGTAGGAGTCCAGCGACGGCGGCGGGTCAACGTGCAGCACCCAGCGGACGTCCGGCTTGTCGATCCCCATGCCGAACGCGACCGTGGCCGCGATGACCCGGGCCCGGCCGTCCAGGAACGCCGTCATCGCCTCGTGCCGCTCCCGCCCGGAAAGCCCGGCGTGATACAGCGTCACCCGCTCACCTGCTGACGCGAGCGTGTCGCGGGCCGCCTGTGCGTCGGCGCGGGTCGCGGCGTAGACAATCCCGGGGCCGCTGAATTCGCGGGCCGCGTCGACCAGTTCGCGCTCCTTGTCGTCGATCGTTCGCACGTGGTGGGCCGAGAGATGCAGGTACGGCCGGTCGAAGTCACCCAGCACCACGTCCGGGTCGCGCAGGCCGAGCCGCCGGATGATTTCCTGCTGCACCGGCGGCGCCGCGGTCGCGGTCAGCGCCACCCGGAGCGGTGCACCGACCGCCTCGGCCTGGGCCCCGAGCCGCATGTAGTCAGGCCGGAAGTCGTGCCCCCACTGGCTGATCAGGTGGGCCTCGTCCACGGCGAACAGGCCCGGCTGGGCACGGCGCAGCGTCTCGCGGGTCTCCGCGTTGGCCAGCTGCTCCGGGGAGAGGAACACGAACGTGCCGGAGTCACACGAGGCGAGCAGCGCCGCCGCGCGGGCGCCAGCCGACTGCTGGGAGTTCAGCACGATGGACGGCAGGCCAGCCGCCCGCAGGTGGGCGAGCTGATCATCCTGCAGGGCGATCAGCGGCGACACGACGACCGTCGGCCCGGGCCGCAGCAGTCCGGCCAGCTCGTAGATCGCCGACTTCCCGCCGCCGGTCGGCAGCACCGCCAGCACGTCGCGGCCGCCAGCCAGCGCCTCGGCCGCGCGCAGCTGCCCGGGGCGGAGCCGGTCAAAGCCAAGCCGGTCCCGCGCCAGCCGCTCGAGCACAGCACCGGTTCCGTGGTTGGTCCCGTCCATCACCCCAAGCATCCCGTGACCGTCCGAGCGGCCCGATACCGGGTCAGCCGGGGCATGCGGCCACGGCGCTTATCTTCGTCACCGGTGCGGGCGGTCCCGCCGCCTGCTGGCCGGCAACGTCGCCGCGCCGGTCGACGCGTTGCGCGAGCACCTCGGGCTGACCGGGCTCGAAGAAGGGCTGTGACCAGGGACAGTGCGGCGCGTGCACGGTGTGGGTGGACGGCAGGCGGGTGCTGGCGTGCCTGACGCTCGCGGTCACCTGCGAGGGCCGCGAGGTCACCACGATCGAGGGGCTGTCGGCCGGCGGGGAACTGCATCCGATGCAGGCGGCGTTCATCGAGCACGACGCGTTCCAGTGCGGCTACTGCACGCCGGGCCAGATCATGTCGGCGGTGGCGCTGCTGGACGAGGGCCACGCCGGCGACGACGCGCGAGATCGCGCGAGTGGATGAGCGGCAACATCTGCCGCTGCGCCGCCTATCCCGAACATCCGCGCCGCGATCCGCGAGGTCCGCGACGCGGCGGGCGGTGAGTGACGATGCGGCCGTTCAGCTACGCGCGGGCAACCGACGTCGACAGCGCGATCGCGACTGGTCCGGGAGCACGCGGACGGCGCGTTCCTGGCCGGCGGCACCACCGAGGTCGACCTGGTGCGCCAGAACGTGCTGCGGCCCGGGCTGCTGGTCGACATCAACGACCTGCCGCTGAACCGGCGTCGAGGACCTGCCGGACGGCGGTCTTCGCATCGGCGCGCTGGCCAGGATGAGCGACGTCGCCCAGGCGCCCGGCGTCGTCGCAGCGGTTCCCGGTCATCTCCCAGGCGCTGCTGCTGGGCGCCTCGGCGCAGCTGCGGAACATGGCCTCGATGGGCGGCAACCTGTGCCAGCGGGTGCGGTGCAGCTACTTCCGCGACGCGACGTCGCCGTGCAACAAGCGCGATCCCGGCAGCGGCTGCGCGGCCCTGGACGGCTTCAACCGCGGGCACGCCATCCTCGGCACCAGCGACAAGTGCATCGCGACGCATCCGTCGGACGTGGCGCGTCGCGCTGGTCGCCCTGGACGCGGTCGTGCACACGCCGCGGGCTCGGCGGCGAGCGGGCCATCGCCGATCGACGACTTCTTCCTGCTCCCCGGGACACCCCGGAGCGCGAGCATCCGCTGGAGCACGGCGAGCTGATCACCGCGATCGAGGTACCGCGCGACGCCCGTTGCCCGCCGGTCGGTCTACCTGAAGTTCCGCGACCGCGAGTCGTATGAGTTCGCCCTGGTCTCGGTCGCGGCCGCGGTGCGCATCCAGGACGGCGCCGATCGCCGAGGTGCGGCTGGCGCTCGGCGGCGTCGGCACCAAGCCGTGGCGCGCCCGGCGCGCCGAGCGGAGCCTGCTCGGCCAGCCGGCCGCGGCAAGCCAGCTTCGCCGAGGCCGCCCGGCCAGGAGCTGGCCGCGGCGACACCGAGGCCGCTGAACGCGTTCAAGGTCGAGCTCGCGCAGCGGGCGATCGTCCGGGCGCTGACGACACTACAGCGAATGGGACGAGATGCACGATGAGCGGGTGCAATCGGGCAGGAGGTCAGCCGGGTCGACGGCCCGGCCAAGGTCACCGGCGTCGGCGCGTTACTCGGGCGAGATCGCGCTGCCGGACCTGGCCTACGCCGAGATCGTCGGCGCGAGGGTGGCGAGCGGCCGGATCACCTCGATCGATACCGCGCAGGCGGAGCGCGCCGAGGGCGTGGCCGGGATCCTGACCCACCGCAACATGCCGAAGGTGAACAACGGTGCCGCTGGTCCCGTCGCTGGTGGGCGGCCCGGCACCCGGCGAGACGTTCTTCCCGATGCAGGACGACGTGGTTCACTACGCCGGCCAGCCGGTCGCGATCGTGGTGGCCGACAGCCTCGAGCGAGCCCAGCACGCCGCGACGCTGGTGCAGGTCAGTTACGCCGAGACGCCGTCGATCACCACGATCGACCAGGGCCGCGGCTGACGCCTACGAACCGGAGAAGATCTTCGGCGGCCTGATGCCGGCGCAGACGCGGCGCGGGAACGTCGAGGACGGGCTCGCGGCCGCGGACCTCCGCATCGACGCGCCGTTCCGGTTCGCGGCCAACCACCACAACCCGATCGAGGCGCTGACCACCACGGCGGCCTGGGATGGCGACCAGCTGACGCTCTATGACTCCTGCCAGGGCATCAAGGCCGTGCAGCTGACCGTCGCCGCGCTGCTCGGGCATGTCTCCGTCGAAGGTCCGGGTGCTGACGCGCTACGTCGGCGGGGCCTTCGGCTGCAAGGCGATGGTCTGGCCGCACGTGACCCTCACGGCGCTGGCCGCCCAGCACGTCCGGCGCCGGTCCGGCTCGCGCTGCCGCGCGGCCAGATGTTCACCTCGTGCGGGCACCGCGAGGAGCAGGAACAGCACATCCAGCTCGGGGCGACCCGCGACGGCAAGCTCACCGCGATCCGCCACCACAAGATCTCGGTCACCTCCCCGTTCGATGACTGGGCCGAGCCCGCCTTCGGCGTCGCCTCCCAGCTCTATGCCTGCCCCAACTTCGAGGGCGTGCACCGCCTGGTGCGCGGCAACACGATGACGCCCACGTTCACCCGCGGACCGGGCGAGGCAGCTCGGCGTCTTCACCCTCGAGTGCGCGATGGACGAGCTAGCCAGCGAGCTCGGCATCGACCCGATCGAGCTGCGGCTGCGCAACCTCACCGACGTCGACCCCAACACCGGCCACCCCTGGTCCAGCTACGGGCTGCGGGAATGCTACGAACGGGGCGCGCGGCGATTCGGCTGGGCCGGGCGCAACCCGCGGCCGCGCTCGGAGCGCGACGGGAACTGGCTGATCGGCACCGGGATGGCGACCGCCGCCTACCCGGTCGCGTTCTTCATGCACACCCAGCGGGCCCGGGCGCACCTGTACGCCGACGGCACCGCCATCGTGCAGACCGCCACGCAGGAATTCGGCACCGGGATGGCGACCGTGATGACCCAGGTGGCCGCCGACGGGCTCGGCATCGACCTGCGGGACGTGCGGTTCGAGTTCGGCGACACCGACCTGCCGACCGCGGGCTCGCCGGTGGGCTCGAACGGCGCGATGATGGTCAGCGCCGCCGTGCATAACGCGGCCAGCGCGGTGCGGGATCAGCTGATCGCCTGGCCGTCGGCGACAGCCAGTCGCCGCTGCACGGCGCCGACCCGGCCCGCGTGGTGGTCGAGGGCGGGCGGATGGCGCTGGCGGGCGACGCCAGACCGGCGAGACCTACAGCAGCCTGATGCAGCGGCACTTCATGAACGACGCGGAAGCCATCGGCAGCTGGGATCCGCCGCCGCTGGACACCCCGTACGGGCTGCTGACCTTCGGCGCCCAGTTCGCCAGGGTCGCGGTCGACGCCGACCTCGGCATCATCCGGGTCCGGCACATGGTCGGCGCCTTCGCCCCCGGCCGGATCCTCAACCCCAGGACCGCCCGCAGCCAGCTCATGGGCGGCATGCTCTGGGGCATGAGCCAGGCCCTGCTCGAAGGCACCCACATGGACACCAGCCTCGGCCGCTGGGCCAACGCCAGCCTGGGCGACTACCTGGTCCCCGTCAACGCCGACGCACCCGAGGTCGATGTCGAGCTGATCGAGGTCGAGGACCACGTTGCCGGCCCGCTCGGCGTCAAGGGCGTCGGCGAGATCGGCCAGGTCGGGTCCGCGGCCGCGATCGCCAACGCGGTGCTACCACGCCACCGGCTACCGGGTCCGCGAACTGCCGATCGGCGTCGAGCACCTGCTGCCGCACCTGGCTGGGCTCAGCCCGGCCCCGGCTTAGCCGGTACCCGGATGACCGCCCAGCCGCGCCTGGCGCGCGTGGGTGAAAACCGGCATATGAAGTTGGGTGATGGCCTGCTGCCGCTGGGCGCGGCGTCTCCGTAGCGTGATGGCTGACGCAACTCACGCTCGTTAAGGAGAATGCCCGGTGATTGAGGCAGTTGGGCTGGCCAAGCGTTTTGGTGCCACCCTCGCGGTTGATCAGCTCAGCTTCACGATCCGGCCCGGCGTGGTAACGGGTTTTCTCGGCCCGAACGGCGCGGGCAAGACCACGGCCATGCGGCTGATCCTCGGCCTGGACTATCCCAGTGCGGGGACCGTCACTATCAACGGCCAGCCGTATGCGCAATTGGCCAGCCCCATGCGTGAGGTCGGCGCGCTGCTGGACGCCCGGGCCGTGCATGGCGGCCGCAGCGCCCGCAATCATCTGCGTTGCCTGGCGCAGACCAATGACATTCCAGAGCGCCGGGTGGACGAGGTGCTCGGCCTTGTCGGGCTGGCCGAGGTGGCCGGGAAGCGGTCCAAGGGATTCTCGCTCGGCATGAGCCAGCGGCTGGGGATAGCCGCCGCGCTGCTCGGAGACCCGGGCATCGTGATGTTCGACGAGCCGGTCAATGGGCTGGATCCGGAAGGCATTCTGTGGATCCGCACCCTGATGAGATCGCTGGCCGCTGAGGGCCGCACGGTGTTCGTGTCCAGCCACCTGATGTCGGAGATGGAAAACACCGCCGATCACCTGATCGTGATCGGCCGTGGCCGGCTCATCGCCGATTGCGGCATGGCCGAGTTCATCGCCAAGGGCACCGGCCAGGCGGTGCTGGTCCGCACGCCGCAGCCGGACGCGCTGGCCCGGGCGGTCACCGCCGCGGGCGGCACTGTGGCGCCGGCCGCCCAGGGCAGCCAGGAGATGGAGGTGCGCGGCCTGCCGCCCGCCCGCATCGGCGACCTCGCGCTGGCCAGCGGCATCGCGCTGCACCACCTGGCCCCCACGCGAGCCTCGCTGGAGGAGGCCTTTATGGAGCTGACCGCGGACAGCGTCGAGTACCACGCGGGGGTACCCGCGGCCAGTGTGGCCAGCGGCCACGGAACGGAGTCCTGACATGGCTGCCATCACGGCCGGGCGGAGCACCCAAGACGCCGGTCCGGCCCGGGGGCGCCGGGCCGGCCTGGCCGGGGCGCTCCGCTCCGAGTTCACCAAGCTGCGCTCGGTCCGGTCCACCTACTGGGCGCTGGCGCTGCTGGTGCTGGCGGGCATGGCCTGGTCGGTGGCCAACTGCGCGGGGGTGGCCGCGCACTGGGCGCAGACACCCCCGCAGGCCCGCGGCCTCGATGCGACCCAGGACAGCGTGGCCGGGCTGGCCCTGCTCGGCCAGCTCATCGTCGTGGTGCTCGGCACGCTCGCGATCACCTCGGAGTACTCGACCGGCATGATCCGTACCTCGCTCACCGTGCTGCCGCGGCGTGGGGTGGTGTTCGCGGCCAAGGCCATCGTGCTCACCGTGGTCACCCTGGTCATCGCCACCGCGACCAGCTTCGCCGCGTTCTTCGTCGGCCAGTACCTGCTGCGCAGCACGCACCAGGCGGCCACGCTCGGCCAGCCGAATGTGCTGCGCGCCGTGCTGGCCGCGCCCTGTACATCGCGCTGTCCGGCCTGTTCAGCTTCGGTATCGGCGCCATGCTGCGCAGCACGGCAGGGGCCCTCACCGCCGCCTACGGTTTCCTCTTCCTGGTGCCCCAGCTGGCCAAGGCGCTGCCCAGCCAGTGGTACGCGGATGCGGTGCGGTGGTTGCCGGGCGGCGATGTGACAAACGCGATCACTACTACCCAACGCCAGCTCCCGCAGCATCTGTTCACCGCCTGGGGCGAGTTTGCGGTGTTCGGTGGCTACACGGCCGTCGTCCTGGTCGCGGGTGCGCTGCTGCTGCGCCGCCGCGACGCCTGATCCGGAACCAGTCAAGGAGATGCCCATGCTCAGGAACCGTCCGGCCGCCCTGTTCGGCGCCGCCGTGCTGGCGGGCGCGCTCGCCGTCACCGGGTGCGCCGCGTCCGCGGCCAGCACTGCGCGGCCGGACCGGCGCGGCCGGACCGGCGCGGCCGGACCGGCGCGACCGCGGCGGCCACCGCACCGAGCGACACCGCGCACCTGATGGTGTACAGCATCAACAGCGACGGGCCGGACTTCCGGGCCATCGTGACCGGGGCGATCGGCGACTACGGGCCCGCCGTGACTGTCTTCCCGAACGGCAAGGTCGACCCGTCGCACACCCATGACCTGGAACTGAAGCTGACCCACGGGACGTTCAAGCTCAGCATCACCGAGCTGGACAAGAAGTTCGTCGCGGTGGCCAGCCACGAGCCGATCTACCCGCGGCACCTGCTCGGACTACATGACGGCCAGCGCGCCATGGCCATCGTGCCGGGTTCGGGCACCGGCGCGTACCGGGGGATCAGCGGCCGGTTCAGCGTCACCATCACCGGCGACGAGGTGGAACGCAGGCCTTGCCAGCCGCCCGGCGGGTTCCGCTGGCAGGCCGTCGTGCTGCGCGGCCCGGGCCGCGTATCGGTCGGCTAGCAGCCGGGAGGCAGGTCAGCCTGCGAGAGCAGCGCGCCGCGGGAGCCGTGCATACCCTGGGCTCATGCTCACGGTGGGCGCCCGGGTGCGCGATCACCCGCAGTTGCTGGACGGCGCGCTGGCGGTGCTGCTGTTCGCGGTCAGTTCTGGCCAGTGGCCGAGCCGATCGCTGGGTCAGCCTGATAGTCGGCGTGCTGGTCAGCGGGCTGCTGGCCGCGACGGTGCTGCTGCGGCGGCAGCTACCCGGTGGCCGCGTTCACGGCGGCCATGACGATCGCCGCCGCGCAGGTCCTGCTCGGCATGCAGGCGGGCGGCGGCGGCCCGGCTGCTCCGGGCCCTGGAGCCCACCGTCACCGACGTGGTCATCCCGGTGCTGCTGTACACGGTGGCCGCGCACCGCCCGCGGCGGGTCTCGGTGACCGCCCTGGCCGTCTGCCTGCTGGCCACCGGCGTGGCCATCACCCGCTGGGCCCCCGCCCAGCTCCCGGCCTCGTCGAATCTGCTCTTCATCGCGGCCGCCGGGCTCGGCGGGACAGCCCTGGCCGCCTGGGTGCTGGGCGACTCCATGGCTTACCGCTACCGGCGCGAGTACTACGCCTCGCTGGAGGAACGCACCGCCCGGGCCGAAGCCGAGCGTGACGCGCAGACCCGGATCGCCGCCGCCGCGCAGCGGACCAGCGAGCTCCAGCACCGGCGCGCCCTGGCCATCGACGAGTCGGCGGCCCGGCTCCGCCGGATCGAGCGCGACCTGCACGACGGGGCTCAGGTGCGGCTGGCCGCGCTGGCCATGACGCTGGGCGAGATCAAGGAATACCTGGACAGCGCGCCCGCTGGCGCCGATGCCGGTGACCGGACCCGGATGCTGGTCAGCGCGGCGCACCAGAACGCCAAGGAGACCCTGGCCGAGCTGCGCGATCTGGCCCGGGGCATTCACCCGCCGGTACTCGACCGCGGCCTCGGCGCCGCGCTGTCCAGTCTGGCCGAGACCAGCGCGGTGCCGGCCGACCTGCACATCAGCAGTACCGAAGCGCCGTCCCCGGCCATCGCGGCCATCGCCTACTTCTGCGCGGCGGAACTGCTGGCCAACGTGGCCAAGCACAGCGGCGCGGGCCGGGCCACGATCAGCGTCACCGACCAGGCGGGGCGGCTGCTCATGACGGTGACCGACGACGGGTCAGGCGGCGCCCAGCTGGCGCCGGGCGGCGGGCTGGCCGGGCTGCTGGCCCGGGTGCAGACGGTGGACGGCCGGCTGGATGTGAGCAGCCCGCCCGGCGGTCCCACCGTCATCACCATCGAGCTGCCGAGGCACGCCTGATGCCGCCCCCTCCTCCTGGCCTGCGCATCGTGATCGCCGAGGATGCCGCGATCATGCGGGATGGGCTCACCCAGACGCTGGCCCGCCGGGGCCATGACGTGGTGGCCGCGGTGGCCGACGCCGGGGCGCTGCGGCAGGCCGTCGACGCGCACCGGCCGGACGTGGCCATCATCGACGTGCGGATGCCGCCCACGCACACCGACGAGGGGCTGCGCGCCGCCCAGTCGATCCACCGTGACCACCCCGGAGTCGGCGTGCTGGTGTTCTCCCAGTACATCGAGACCCAGTCCGCCGCGGAGCTGTTCGCTGGCGCGCCGGGCGGCGTCGGCTACCTGCTCAAGGACCGGGTGGCCGACGTCAGCGACTTCATCGACGCGATCAGCCGGGTGGCCGCGGGCGGCACGGTGCTCGACCCCGAAGTGGTCCGCCAGCTGCTCAGCGCCAGCCGGCGCGCCGATGCGCTGGCGGTGCTCACGCCGCGGGAACGGGAGGTGCTCACGCTCATCGCCCAGGGCCGGTCCAACGCCGCCATCGCCGGCGCGTTCACCATCTCGCCCCGGGTGGTGGAGAAGCACGTGGCCAGCATCTTCGCCAAGCTCGGGCTGCCGCCGTCGCAGAACGACAACCGCCGGGTGCTGGCCGCGATCAAGTACCTGGAGTCCTGACCGCCCGCGGCCCCCGCTGGTCGGAGCTCACGTCGGGAGCGTCGTCGGCCGGTCAGCGGGTCAGCGGGGCATGCTGGGGCGGCAGAGTGGCTGCGCTACGACCGCGCCGAGCGCCGCTGGCGCCGCAGTTGCTTGGCCCGGACGATGTCCGGGTCGCGAGGGTCCAGGGGGAGCAGCGCCGCCACCTGGGTGCGCCGGCGTGCGCTGGCCGCACGCTGCTGTCTGCTGATCTGCAGCTGTCTCATCCCACACCCTCCTCTCGGGCCGGCTGGCACCGATCCATACTGGTAATGACACCGGCGGAGGCCGAAACTAATCCCTCCGGCGGGCCAAATAACGGCACGATCTCGGGGCCGGGACGCGCTGCGGCCGAAGGCGATCCTGCCCCCGGCCCCGGCACTACCGTCCGCGCTGGAATCAGTGCCGGTCCAAGGAGAACTCGAGCACCTGGGTGAGCCGGATGTTGTTGCCCGACGGGTCGCGGAACGACGTGTCGATGCCGTAGGGCTGCGGCGTCGGCGGGTCGTTGAACACGACACCGCGAGCGGACAGTCGTCGTAGGCGGCCTGGCAGTCGTCGGTCTCCAGGAACAGCGTCCCGCCCGCCCCCTTGGCCACCAGGTCGCTGAGCTGGCGGCTGCTGTCCGGGTCGAGCATCGGTGCCCCGGGGACGGGCATGAGCACCAGCCCGATGCCGTCCTGCCCGGGCGGGCCGACCACCAGCCAGCGGAAGTTCCACTCGCCCATCGTCACGTCGGCCCGCACCTCCCAGCCGAGCTTGCGGGTGTAGAAGGCGAGCGCCTCGTCCTGGTCGTGCACCCAGAACTGCGCGTTGGCGATCTTGATCATTGGTCTCCCTCGTGTCGTCGGTCACGCCCGACGCTACGGCCCGCCGCCGGCCGAGGCTTCTCGAAACGTGCGGTTCTGTGGCCGGCCGTAGGCCCGGGCCACGCAGCTGGGCACCCGGATGTGCCGCTGCGGCCGGCGGGAAGCCCGCCCGGTACGTGCTGGGGGACGTGCCGTAGCATCCGCCGGAAGCTGGTGGTGAACGAGCCGACGCTGGTCAGGCCGACATCGAAGCAGATGTCGGTCACGCTGCGGTCGGTGTTGCGCAGCAGCGCGGCGGCCCGCTCGAGCCGGCGGGTGAGCAGGTACTGGTGCGGCGTCTCGCCGAACGCGCGGCGGAACTCGCGGCTGAAGTGCGCGGCCGACAGCCCCGCGGCGCGGGCCAGATCCCGCACCGTGAGCGGCTCGAAGTAGCGGGCGTCGGCCAGGTCCTTCGCCCGCAGCAGATGGCGGGCCAACGGCTGCACACCCCCGAGTATCGCCTAGGTTAAGAGCCACTTCCCAGGTTGGCCCGGCCGGATGGAGGGTTTAGACCGTGCAGCCGTTCGATCCGGCGAAACCGAACATCGCCCGGGTGTGGGACTACTGGCTGGGCGGGAAAGACAACTACGCCGCGGACCGTGAGCTAGCCCGGAAGATGCTGGAGATCTACCCGCTGTCCGCCCAGATGGCCAGGGAGAACCGGCAGTTCCTGGGCCGGGCCGTGGAGTATGTGGCCGGCCGTGGCATCCGGCAGTTCATCGATGTCGGCGCGGGCCTGCCCACGGCGGTGAACACGCACGACGTGGCCGGCCGCGCCGCCCCCGGGGCCAGGGTGGCCTACCTGGACAACGACCCGGTGGTGCTGGCGCACGCGCAGGCCCTGCTGGCCAAGGCGCCCGGCGTGATCGCGCTGCCCGGTGACCTGCGTGACCCGGCGGCCATCCTGGCCGATCCCCGGCTGACCAAGCTGATCAGCCTGAACGAGCCGGTCTGCGTGCTGCTTTCCGGTGTGCTGCACTTCCTGGATGCGAGCACCGCACGGCAGGTGGCCGCCACGTTCACCGGCCACATCCCGGCAGGCAGCTACCTGGTCATCTCGGTGGGCACCGGGACGGAGAACGCGGTGGCCAAGGACTTCCGGACGGCGTACACGGCCGCGCGGCTGTACTTCCACTCACCCAGCGAGATCGTGGGCTTCTTCGACGGCCTGGACCTGGTGCCGCCCGGGGTGGTTCCGGTGCGCGGCTGGGCCGGCGACGCCCAGGTGCCTGAGCTGGAACCGCGGCAAGGCAGCTTCCTGGGCGGCGTCGCCCGCAAGCGCGCCTGACCGCGCCAAAGGCGCGCGCCGGAGGCGCAAAGCAAAACTGTGGCCAGTGCTGTGGGCCGGCACGTGTGGTTCCTGTCCCGTCAGCTGGCCAGGCTGGAGCTAGCCAAATGACACAGGAAGGCAGAGACAATGGCCGGAACCCACATCTGGCGAGCCGCTCAGCCGCTCGCTACGACCAGCCGTCGGAACAGCCGCCGCCGCCGGATGAGCGCCCGGCTGTGGACCCTGCTGAACGCCCCCCGCCTGCTCCAGGGCAGCACCGGGGCCGCGGACAGCGCCACCTGGATGGAAGACGACCGCCACCGCTTCGCCGCCGCGCCGCGCGGCTACTGACCCCAGGCCGTCACAGTCCGTGCTTGCTCAGCGTCTGCTGGACCCGCTGGGCATCCGGCACCCCGATGCGCTGGTAGATCGCGAGTGCCTGGCGCAGCTGCGCGGCCGCTTCAGCCGGGTCGCGGCTCAGCAGGCTGCGGCCGATGCCCTCCAGCGCACGTGCTTCCTCCGCCGGGGTGCCGAGCTGCCGGGTGAGCGTGAGCGCCTCGCCGAACTGGCGGGCCGCGTCGTCGACGGCCGAGGTCCGCAAGGACAGCTCGCCCAGGCTGTTCAGCGCCTTGGTCCGGCCGTGCCGGTCGCCGAGGTCGCGGAACAGCTCGAGGGCCGCGGCCGCGCTGGCCGCGGCGGCCGGGTAGTCCTCGGTCAGCTGGTGCAGCAGGCCGAGTTCGTCCAGCGCCCAAGCCTGGCCGAGCCGGTCGCCGAGCTGGCGGAACAGATCCAGGGCCTGCTGCTCGTCAGCGAACGCGGCCGGATAGTCGCCCATCAGCCGCAACGCGGCGCCACGTTCACACAGCGCGTCGGCCTCGTCGAACGCCGAACCGAGACGGCGCGCCAGCGGCAGCGCCTGCTGATAGCTGGCCAGGGCGGCCGGGTAGTCGCCGGTCAGCAACTGCACCAGGCCCAGGTCGATGAGCGAGACGGCCTCGGCCAGCTGATCGCCCGCCCGGCGGGCCAGGGCCAGCGCCTGCCGGTGGTTGGCCGCGGCCGCCGGGTAGTCCGCTACGTCGATCTGCACCAGGCCCAGGTGGTTGCGCGCGTGGGCCTGGCTAGCCAGGTCGCCCAGCTCGCCGAACAGCTCGATGGCCTCGGCCAGGGTGGCGGTGGCGGCTGGGTAGTCACTGGTCAGCTGCTGGAGCAGGCCGAGTTCGTCGAGCAACCCGGCCTGGCCGGCCCGGTCCCCCGCCTGGCGGGCCGCGACCAGGGCGGTCTGGTACTGGTCCGCGGCCTGGTCCCAGTGGCCCCGGGCGCGCAGGAAGCCGCCCATCGCGGCGGCGATGGCGATGGCATGCTGCGGCATGCCCTGGGCGGCGGCGTAGCTCACGGCCAGCTGCAGATTGGGCCGCTCGGCGTCCAGCCACGCGGCCGCTGCCGCGGAGCTGGCCAGCTCGGGCGCGCTGGCTGGCGGGCTGGTCGGCGGCAGCCGGCCGCCGGCCGTGGTCCAGGTGGCGATGTGCCGGCTGGCCGCCGCGGCCACGTGCGCGTAGTAGTTGACCAGGCGGCCGACCGCGGCGCGGGAATCCGCCGTGTCGCCGGCCGCGAGCGCGCGGGCGTACTCGCGCAGCAGGTCGTGCAGCAGGTAGCGGCCGGGCGCCGGCTCGGTGATCAGATGATGGTCATAAAGCTCGTCGAGCTGGCTGCGGGCGGTGGCCACGCTGGTGCCGTCCAGCGCGGCCGCCGCGTACGCGTCGATGTCCGGCCCTGGGACCAGCCCGAGCCGGCCGAACAGCCGCTGCTGGTCCCCGGTGAGCTCCTGGTAGGACAGGTCGAACGCGGCGGCCACCGACAGGTTCTCGGTGCGCATCACGGCCAGCCGGTCGCGCGCCGCGGCCAGCCCGGCGGCCAGTTCGGCGCCGGTCCGGGCCGGGTGGTGCCGCAGCTGCCGGGCCAGCATCCCGATGGCCAGCGGCAGGTAACCGCACAGCCGGGTGATCTCCCCGGCCGGGCCCGCCGGGGCGGCCAGGTCGGCGCGGCCCGCCAGCTGGGCCAGCAGCGCCGCGGCCTCGCCCGGCGACAGCGTTTCGAGGCTGATCACCGCCGCGTCGTCCAGCGCGGTCAGCCGGCGGCGGCTGGTCACCAGGACCAGGCTGCCTGGCGTACCGGGCAGCAGCGGCCGGACCTGCTCGTGCCCGGCCGCGTCGTCCAGCACCAGCAGGATTCTCTGGCCCGCGACGTGGTCCCGCCAGCGGCCGGCCCGGGCCTCCAGGTCAGGCGGGATGTGCTGGGCTGGGACCCCGGCGGTGAGCAGCAAGCTGGCCAGCGCGTCCGCGGGGTCCACCGGGTCGCTGCCCGGCCGTGTGGGCGTGCAGCGGAAGGAAGAACTGGCCGTCGGGGAACCGCCCGGCCAGCCGGTGCGCCGCGTGCACCGCGAACGTGGTCTTGCCGATCCCGGCCATCCCGTCGATCGCGTGGATGCCCACCGGCCCGCCGTCGGCCGGCCCGGCCAGCGTGCCCAGCAGCCGCGCCAGTTCGGGCTCCCGGCCGGTGAAGCCGCCGATATCACGCGGCAGGGACCGGGTAGCGGCCGCGGTGGGCACCGCGGTGGCCGCGGCGCGCCGGGCGGCCAGCACCTCCGCGGCCGGCGCCCGGCCGCGGGCCGCCGCGACGAACACCACCCGCACCTCTCCGTTCAGCTGGAGGGCGTCGGCCAGCAGCCGGGCGCTGTCCTTGCGGGCCGTGCGGTTGATGCCCCGCTCCAGGTCACTGACCGAGCGCGGGCTCAGGCCGGCCGCCTCGGCCAGTTCTTCCTGGGTCAGCCGGGCCTCGGTGCGCAGCTGCCGCAACAGCTCAGCGAACCGCAACTCAGCTCCGCCGTTTGCCCCATCGACCCCCACCCTGGCACGTGTTACTGATCCGCGCCAAAGGCGCGCGCCGCCGACTGGACTGAGGAGCAGGGCGCGAGGAACGAGCGACAGGGCGACGAGGGAAGTCGGCGGGTTAAGCGCGCCGGCGGCGCAAGGCAGCAGAGCAGTCGGCGGGGTAAAGCGCGCCGGAGGCGCAAACCAATACGGCACACTTGGCGCTGTGGATCATTTACGGGAGGCATCGGTCGTGGGGGGCCGATTCCGGCTGATCGAGCCGGTCGGGGCCGGGGGTCCCGGCGGGGTATGGCGGGCGGCCGACACCGCGACGCGCCATGAGGTGGCGGTCAAGGCACTGGCCGCGCACGCGGCGGGCGACACCGTGGCCCAGGCCAGGTTCCGCCTGGTCGCGCGCACCGTGCTGCAGCTCTCCGATCCCGGGATCGCCCACGTCCGGGAGTTCGGTGAGGCGGAACTGGCCGATGGCCGCATCGTCCCCTACCTGGTCCGGGACCTGATCCCGGGGCGGACGCTGGGGGAGCGGCTGCGGGCCGGGCCGCTGCCGCCCGGCGAGGCGCTCCGGGTGGTGGCCGCGACCGCGGACGCGCTGGCCGCCGCGCACCGGGCCGGTATCGCGCACGGGCACCTGGTGCCCGCCAACATCATCCTGGCGCCGGATGGCGTCCGGGTGACTGACTTCGGCCTGTGGGCACTGCGGCCGCGGCCGGATGAGGACCGGGTTCCCGGCGCACTGTCCTACGCCGCGCCCGAACTGGCCGAGGGCGGCCCGGCCACCCCGGCGGCCGACATGTACGCGCTCGGTGTGGTGTTCCTGGCCTGCCTGGCCGGGATCGGCCCCGGCGGCCTCACCCCGGGCCAGGTCAGCCCGCTGGACAGCCCGGCCGACCCGGCCGGCCGGGCGGCGGACCACGCGCCCATCGAGGACCAGGCGCTGGACATGGTGCCGCCCGGCCTGGCCGCGCTGTGGGCGGCCTGCCTCGGGCCGAACCCGGCGGAACGGCCCAGCGCCGCGCACGCCGCGGTGATGTCCCGGCAGGCGCTCTCCGGCGGCCGCGCCGGCCGCATCCTGGTCCGCCGCCCAGAACCAGCCCGCACCCGCGCCCGCGCCAAAGGCGCGCGCCGCCGACTGGACACCCGCGCCAAAGGCGCGCGCCGCCGACTGGACTGACGGCCAGGAAGGCGCGCGCGGACGGCGGGAGCGCGGGGAGCGAGGAACGAGCGGCGGGTAAGCGCGCGGCGGCGCAAGCGCAGGGAAGTCGGCGGGTAAAGCGCGCCGGAGGCGCAAGAAAGCGGAGGCGCCTGGTCACGGTGGGCGGTGTGGCGACCGTGGGCACCGCCGCGGCCGCCGTGGTGGCCGTGCTGCTGGCCACTTCACCCGGGCCGCGGCCCGGCCAGCCCGGCCTCGTCCACCACCGCCGCGCGGACCGGCCACCCGGTCGTGGCCGGGCCCAGCCCGGCCGGCACCGGCCAGCTGCCCACCCCGGAGGCGACGTCACCGGTGCTGGCCACCAGCACCCCGACGGCCAGGCGGCTCCCGCTGTCCCCGCTGGCCGCGATCAGCCAGCTGTCCCGGACCATCGCCGCGGAGGTGGCGTCCGGGCAGGTCCGCCAGGACGTCGGGGTGGACATGGACAACCTCATCGAGCCGGTCAAGACGGAGCTGGCCGCGGGCCAGGCCGCGCCGGTCGCCCAGCTGGCCACCACGCTGCGGGAGAAACTCTGGACCCGGGTGAGCGAGGGCGCGGTCACGGTGAGCGCGGCCACCGTGCTCAACGACGAGATCACCGCCCTGTCCCGCAGTGCACCTAGCGCCGTGCCACCTAGCACCAGTGCCACCTAGCACCAGTGCCACCTAGCACCGGTCAGGGCGGGCGCCAACGCCGGTGACTTAAGCCGGTGCCGCGCGCTGGAGCCTCGGCCGGCACCGGTCTGCTGAGCACCGTGGTGCTGGTGTGACCAGTGCGAGCGGCCCGGCGGAGCGGATCGTGATCATGACTTAGGTGCTACTAGATTCGCACCAAACTCATGATCACGACCGCGATGATCGTCTCCTGCCGGTCAAGTCAGCGGCATTGGGGCGGGCGCCGACCGGCCACCAGCTGGCGTTGGGCATAAAAGGGCGGGGCCGCCCGCGCGTCGCGAGCGGCCCCACCAGCACTAGGGGATGCGGGATCAGTCGTTGGCGCAGGCTGTGCCGTTCACCGACAGCACGGTCGGGGCCGTGTCCTGGCCGGTGTCGCTGCCGTTGAAGCCGATGGTGACCGAACCTCCGTTGGCGGCCAATGCCGAGTTCCAGCTGGCCGCGTTCACCGTGACGTTCTCGCCGCTCTGCGACCAGGTGCCGTCCCAGCCGTCGGAAACCGCCTCACCGGACGCCGGGAACGTGAACGTGAGCGTCCACGGGTTGATCGCCGTGGTGCCCTTGTTGGTGATGGTGATCGACGCGCCGAACCCGCCCGGCCAGCTGCTGGTCACCGCGTAGTGCACCGCGCAGCTGCTGTTGGCCGGCGGCGGCACGGTGAACGTCACCGGCGGGGACGGCAGCGACGTGTTGCCGTGGCTGTCCACGCGCGACCACGTTGTAGGTGTAGCTGGCCCCGATGGTCAGCCCGGTCAGCGACAGCGACATGGTCGAGGTGTTGCCGACCAGCGTGCTGGCCCCGTTGCTGCCCTCCTGGTAGACGTTGTAGGACGCCACCGGGTAGGTGCCGGCGGCTGGCGGCGGGCCAGGACAGCGTCGCGACGCCCGAGGTGTTGCTGGACGTGCTGGAGGACAGCCCGGACACGGTGGGCTGGCCGGGCGCGCCCGGCGCGGTGACCCCGGTGCCGCCGCTGCCCGGGATCTGCACCACGGTCAGCGTGTACGGCGCGACCGTCACCGACGAGGTCGACGACTGCGTCGCGCTGGTGATCGAGGTCGCGTTGTTGCCCAGCGTGTACACGGTCGGCGAGCCGGACGGGGTGAAGCCGCTGTAGCTCAGGCCCACCGTGTAGGAGTTGCTCGGGTCCTCGTTGTCGATCAGCACGTCCAGGCTGCCGCCCGCCCGGCGCACCGCGTGCACCCGGACCAGCGCGTTGCTGGACGTCGAGGTGACCATCTCGTCGCCCGGCGCGCCCAGCTTGGTCAGCATCTCGATGCCGTAGTACGGCGCGAACGGGGTGTCCACGGCCGGCTCGGCGGTCCCGCCGTAGTCGGTGTTGTTGGAGAAGATGCCCTGGTCGCCGTAGTCGGTGGCGCCGTCCACCGTGCTGACCGTGCCTTCGCCGTTGTGCTCGTTCCACCAGTCCACGTTGGCCGCGCCGTTCTCCAGCCAGGTCATGTACATGTCGGCCGCGAACAGCGCGCCGGGCTGGGTGTCCAGGTCGATGGACGAGTTGGTCTCGGTGACCAGCACCGGCACGCTGGCCGCGTTGCTGATCCCGGCGTACTGGCTGATCTCGCTGTGCAGCGTGCTGATGATCCCGGAGATGTCCTGCGGGTCGGTCAGCATCCCGGCGGTGGACGACCCGCCCGGGTAGTAGTGCACGATCACGCACTGGGTGGCGATGCCGAGCGCGGTCAGCACGGTCTGGTTCCACGACTGCGGGTACTCCGAGTTGGTCACGCCGTCCGGCCAGAACCCGGGCGTGGTCAGCACCACGCACACCTTGGCGTTCGCGTCCACCGCGTGGATCGCGGAGATGTACTGCTTGACGTTGGCCGCGTACTCGGCCGGGCCGCAGTTGTAGGTCTGCGACGGCTCGCTGCCCACGGTGACCGGGCTGCCGTTCAGCGAGGTGTTGCAGTGCGAGTCGGTCTCCCAGTTGGCGCCGTAGGTGCCGTTGCCGTAGACCTCGTTACCCACTTCCCAGTACTGGATGCCGTAGTTGTTGGTCACGTCGGCGTCCTGGACCCAGGCCGCGGCCAGCGCCGGTGTGCCGGTGCCATAGTTGACGGTGATGATCGGCTGCGCCCCGGCCCCCTGGGCCGTGCCGATGAAACTGCTGAAGCTGGTGCCCGGGGCCACGTAACCGTTGTCGGTGGCGGTGTCGGTCTGCCAGTTGTAGATGTCCGAGTAGGACCCGCCCGGGTAGCGCAGCGCGTTGATGCCGGCCGCCTTGAGCAGGCCCGGGATCGCGGTGTCGTTCATGTCGCTGTCGTAGACGGCGGTGCTCAGCCCGATCGCGCTGGCCGGGATGGTGCCCAGCCCGGATGTCGCGTTCACGGTGACCGAGTCGGTCAGCGTGGCCGCCGCGGCGTGCTCCGTGGTGGTGCCGGCTAACCCGCCGGCCGCCAGCATGAACGCGGCCAGCGCGGCGAGACTTCTTCGGGTCAATCGGTGCTGCATCGCGGCCTCCTCGCGATCCTCAGCCACCCCGCCTTACGCGGCAGCCGTCAGAACTGTCGTAGGAGCACGCAGGCCCGCCGTCCAGCCGCCTTGTCGAAGCGCTTCCGCGCGTTCCCGGCCAGGGCCGAATCTTCCCAGCTCAGAACGCCAATGCCGGGCCGATGCCGCGCGCCGCGGCGCGGCCATGAAATGTAACCAAGCCGCGATGCCGCCGCGTTCCCAGCCCCGTCCCGGCGGACTAGGCTCGCCATCGTCCACTGCGAGCGGCCAGACTCAGGAGCGAGGCACCGTGACTGATGATTCGTCCCCCAGCCAGCAGCCGCCCGGATTAGACACCTCCGTGCCGCACTCGGCCCGGGTGTGGAACTACTGGCTCGGCGGCCAGGACAACTACCCGCCTGACCGGATGGTCGGCGACCAGGTAATGGCGATGTTCCCGGACATCACCCGGCTGGCCCGGGCCGACCGGGCGTTTCTCGGCCGCGCCGTCCGGTACCTGGCCGGCGAGGCCGGGATCCGCCAGTTCCTCGACGTCGGCACCGGCCTGCCGACCGCGGACAACACGCACCAGGTCGCCCAGGCGGTCGCGGCGGATTCGCGCATCGTCTACGTGGACAACGACCCGCTGGTCCTGGTGCACGCCCGGGCCCTGTTAACCAGCACGCCGCAGGGGGCCTGCGATTACGTCGACGCCGACCTGCGCGACCCAGCCGCGATCCTGGCCCAGGCCGCCCGGACGCTGGACTTCAGCCAGCCGGTGGCGCTGATGATGCTGGGCATCGTGGGCCAGTTGCCGGACGCCAGCCGGCCGGAGTCGATCATCAGGCAGCTGATGAGCCCGCTCCCGTCCGGCAGCTATCTCGCGCTCAGCGACGGGGTCAATACCAGCGTGACGTTCACCGAGGCGGTCCGGCACTACAACGAGAACTCGGCCAGTACCTACCATCCGCGCAGCCCGGAGCAGCTCACCGGGTTCTTCGACGGCCTGGACCTGGTCCCACCCGGCGTGGTCGAGCTGAACCACTGGCGGCCGGAGACCAGCCCGTCCAGCCAGGACGAGGTGCCCGGGATGGGCGGCGTCGCCCGCAAACCGTGAGGCCAGCGGGCCTGGCCCGTCCCCGCCCGGCCCGTCCCGTCCCGGCCCGGCCCCGCCCGGCCGAAATTCGTGATCATGACTTTGGTGCGAATCTGGTAGCACCAAAGTCATGATCACCAACTGGTGAGCATGCCGGGGGCGCTGCGCTGGCCCGGTCAGGCGGAGTCGCGGATGACCAGTTCGGTGTCCAGGATGATGTGCGCGGGCTGCTGGCCGCCCCGGGCGATGAGGGCGAGCAGTTCGGCCGCCATCCGGGCACCCATGGCCTCGACCGGCTGCCGGACCGTGGTCAGCTTCGGGTCGGTGTGCTGGGCCAGCGGGGAGTCCTCGAAGCCGATGACCGCGATGTCGTCCGGCACCCGGCGGCCGATCCGCCGCAACGCGCCGAGCACACCGGCGGCCATCAGATCGGACGCGGCGAACACGGCGTCGATGCCGGGGCGCCGGTCGAGCAGCCGGTACAGGCCGTGCTCGGCTGACACCCGGCCGAAGTCACCGAACACGATCAGGCCCGGGTCGGTCAGCCCAGCCTCGTTCATCGCCGCCCGGTAGCCGGCCAGCCGGTCCGCCCCGGGCGCCATGTCCGGCGGCCCGGCGATCGTGGCGATCGTGGTCCGGCCGGTCTTGAGCAGGTACTCCACCGCCATCTTGGCCCCGCCCGCGTTGTCCGCGTCAACGTAGGAGATCCCGTCGTCGTTGCCGAACGAGCGGCCGGCCAGCAGCACCGGGACGCCCAGGCTGCGCAGGTCGAGCGGCCGCTTGCCGTGCATGCTGACCAGCAGTGCCCCGTCCACGTGGCCGCTGCGCAGGTACCGCGAGGCGATCTGGTAGTCGCGCGGGGAGTGCGCGGTGAGCAGCACCAACTGGATGCCGCGGGCGGACAGTTCCCGGCTGACGCTGCGCAGCATCAGCGGGAAGAACGGCTCGGAGAAGACGCGGGCGTTGTCCTCGCAGACCATGAACGCGATCGACCCGGTACCGCGGGATGCGGACGCCCGCGGTGCCCGGTTGCGCACGTAGCCGAGGTGCGCGATGGCCGCCTCGACTTGCTGCCGCGTCTCCGGCCGCACCCGGGCCGAACCGGTCAGCACCCGGGACGCAGTCGCTGGGGATACCCCAGCTTGCCGAGCGACGTCAGCGAGTTTGGGCCGTAATTTTGTGTCGCCCGGCACGCCAGCCTCCTCGCCAGCCATTTTCCGGTGGCGCGGAATTAGGCGGCGGCAGGCCATCAGAAGTGGCGTGGGTGCCTATGTCGCGCACCGGCTTTGTATCGAGAGTGTTACGGATATGCAAACTCTCTGCTGAATGTTCCGGCTAAATTCACTGCCCTGTCAAGGGGCAAAACCTGGCAATCGCGGCACAGTGCACGCCCGGTCAGTGCAGCCACAACGGCTATGAAAGTTTCATACCGACCCTACCTGGGATCTTTACTGCCGGGCGGGCGGACGGCGTGATCAGACCGCGGCCAAGATATCGATCACGAACACCAGCGTGTCGTGGCCGCCGACGTCCGGCGGGTTACCGGCCTGCCCGTAGCCGAGCTTCGGGGGCAGGATGAGCAGCACCCGGCTGCCTGCGGGCAGGCCACGCAGGCCCGCATCCCAGCCCGGGATGACCTGGCCGGAGCCGAGCACGAACGACTCCGGGAAGCCGCGCGTCCAGCTCGAGTCGAACACCTTCCCGGTGCGCCATACCACACCGGCATCCTGAACCACGACGGTCTGGCCGGCCTGCACCGGCTTGCCGTGCCCGCGGATCAGCACCTGCCGGACCAGCTTGCTGGGCGGGGTGGCCTGGGCCGGGATGGTGATCACCGGCCCGCGGCTGCCGTCGGTCACCCGGGGCAGGCCCGGCCCGGGCCGGTAGGGCAGCGTGGTGCCGGCCGCCTGCCCGTGCTGTGGCATCGCGCCCAGCAGGTCGAACACGAACACCAGCGTGTCGGTGCTCATGATGTTGGCCTGCGGGTCGCCCTTGTGGCCGAAGCCGTATCGCGGCGGTACCACCATCAGCACCCGGCTGCCGACCCGCTGCCCGGCCAGGTGCCGCCAGGCGGGCAGGCCGGATTGCAGCGGCAGGCCTTGCGGCTGCCGGTCGGTGTAGCTGTCCACCACCTCCCGGTCCCCGGCCCACACCTTGCCCTCCACGTTGAACAGCACGTAGTCGTCCGGCTGCACCACCGGCCCGCGGCCCGGGATGACGGTCCGCACGATCAGCGAGCTGGCTGGGTGCCCGGTGGGGATGGTGATCAGCGGGTCGGCGCCGAACCGGCCGGTGACCCCGGGCACCGGCCCCGGACTGCTGCCGCCGCTCCCGCATCCGGCCGCGGTCGCCATTGCCGACAGCAGCACGGTGAACATCACGCAGCGTCGCAGCACAGTCATCGTTCCCATCCCTTGGCAGCGCCGGGCCAATTCCCGAGCTGCGCACTCGGGAAGCAGGTCATTGGGTCCGGGGCAGGCCCGCGGGAATGCTCACGTGCCTGCCCCGGCCGTTCGTTACCTCGAATTGCGGATATGGACGGCCCTAGAATCCGGACGGCGGTGCTGTCGTGGGGAACAGCTGCGCGAACGACTCGAAGGCGGTGGCGATTTCCACCTCCGCCCAGAACCGGTGGTAGTTGAAGACCGGGGCCGACCCGCCGTTCAGGTAGGCCTGGACCTTGGACCACTCCGGGTCGCCGATGTACCAGGGGCGGATGGACAGGAAGGTGTTGGTCGCCGAGCTGAGCGGGATACCGCCTGGGTAGGTCCCGGTCCAGCCAGACGGGATGTACACCCCTTCGTAGTTGGTCGTGTTGTACGCGCTGGTGAAGTTGCTGTAGTCGGTCCGCGTCTCCGGCGCGGAGTAGCCGAGCGAGTCGGCGTAGAACTTGTGGATGATGTCGATGATGTTCTGCGCGTCGGTCTCGGCCGTGGTGTTGCCGGACTTGGCCGCGTAGTAGGCGTACACCTTGGCCAGCGACGCCGATATCCCGATGTCCGCGGAACAGCCGGACACCGACACGCTCAGGCCGGTGCTGGCGGGCGGTGCGGTGGCGCTGGAGGTGTAGTTCTCGCCCGGCTGCCCGGACCAGGTCAGCGTGCCCGGCAGGCAGATCGCGCCGGTGCTCGTGTTGAACGAGGTGACCGACTCGGCCCAGGACACCCACTTGGCCAGGATCGCGCCGGCCTGGGCGTTCCCGGTGTCGTAGTAGTACTCGGCGACCCGTTCCATCGGCCAGGTCTGGTAGCCGAACCACTGGTTGCTCGGCGGGTTGGCGTACTCCGGATCGGGCGTGTAGTACATCCCGTCGAACGTGGTGTCACCGGCCGGCGGCTTGGACACGTCGCCGTAGTTGCCACCCCAGTTGTTGGTCACCCCGCCGGCGATCGCGCCCTGGCTGGATTGCAGCCACTGGAACATGTTCAGCTGCGTGGTCAGGCTGGCCGCCCAGTCGGCCTTGGCCGTCGGCGAGAGCGGGATCAGGTCCGGGTCGGTGGACAGCGCCCACGCGGCCAGCGGGTTCTGGTAACCCTCGTGGATCGCCTCGCCGCTGATCCGCCAGGACCAGGCGCCAGTGCTGGACCCGCCCCAGGCGTAGTACCAGGACAGCAGGTATGTGTCCTCGTTCGCCTTGCTGGTGCCGGCCGGGCAGGCCACCGAGCCGTCCTGGCTGCACGCCGCGGTGATCTGCTTGAAGTACTTGTCGAACATGGAGTAGCGCAGGTAGTCGCCGAGCTTGGCCGCATCGGCCAGGGTGCTGGCGATCTGGGACTCCTTGCCCTGGGCCTTGGCGAAGGTGTCCGCGATGTAGGCGGCCTGGACCATCCGCGCGTCCGCGTCCGGCGCGTCGGTGTACTTGTACTGCGACGCGAAACTGCCGCCGCCGTTGTTGAACAGGTCCAGGAAGCCGTTCGGCCCGCCGAACTTCAGCAGGTCGCAGTCGGGCTGCGGGATCGTGTCCCAGACCGACTCCATCGGGCCGCGCTGGTAGGAGTTGATGAAGCTCGGCGTGGAGGTGGTGTCCTCGCACTGGCCGAAGCCGTACCGGTTGTCGGTGTCCATGATCCACATGGGTGCGTAGATGTTGGACGTGCCATAGGTGGAGGTGAGTTCGGCGGCCAGCGGGTCGGACCCGACCGGCACCGAGGAGTTGAGCGCGACCGGGTAGTCGTTCGGGTACGGCTCGTCCGGCCCGTACTCGGCCGGCGCCGACGCGTTGTACGTGCTCTGCCCCGGCTGCTCGGACGCGCTGGGGATCATGTACTCCTGCATGTTGGCCCAGGCGTTGTTGAACGGCGTCCAGTTGCCGGTGACCCCGCCGTAGTCCGCGGTCAGCCACAGGTAGTAGCTGTACGTCTCGGACGTGGTCTCATGCCCGTAGTCCGGGGCCTCGACGATGAGCGTCTCGACCGAGTGGTACGGGATGCCCTTGGGGCTGAAGTAGCCGTTGCTCGGGTTCATGATCGTGTCGTACAGGTTGAGGAACCACTGGTCGTACGCGGACTGCGAGCCGGCCGCCAGTGCCTCGGTGACCGTCGTGGTGCCGGCCGTGTACCCGGTGGCTGACGCGGTGACCGTGCCCTGGGCCCCGCCGTCCGCCGCGGTGCTCCCGGACTTGACCGTGACGGTCTGCGGCACACTCCAGTTCGAGGTGGTGAACGTGAGCGTGGCGCCGGACGAGATGGACAGGTCGGAATCGCCGCTCTCCGCCACGGACACCGTGACGCTGGACGACGGCTGCGCGGACAGGGACACGCCGAACGTGGCCGAGTTGCCCTGCTGGACCGCAATCTGGTTCGGGTTGACCACGACCGTCGGCGACTCGACGGTGATCGCCACCGGGTAGGAGACCAGGCTCTCCTTGCCGTTGCTGGCTACCGCGGTGATTGAGTAGCTGCCCGCGGGCACGTTCGCCCATTGCACCGCCCACGGGCTGGCGGTGGCCACGCCGATCTCGGTGTCGTTGGCTGCGCTGGTGCTCTGGTAGAAGGTGACCGAGGTGACCGTGCCGGAGCCGCTGACCGGGCTGGCCTGCAGCGTGATGGCCGAGCCAGGGGTGAAGATCTCCCCGGCGGTGGGGCTGGTGATGGACACCATCGACGCCCCGCTGCCACTGCCGCTGCCGCCCCCGCCGGTCGAGGTCGGGCTCGGGCTGGGTGAGGGGGATGGTGAGGAGGTGGCCGTCGAGGTGGGCGACGGCGACGGGGACGGTGAGGCGGTGCTGCCGCCGTTGCAGGTCGTCCCGTTCAGCGTGAACGAGGTCGGCGCGGCGTTGCTGCCGCTGTAGTTGAAGTTCGCGCCGATCTGCACCGATGCGTTGCTGCCGAGGCTGCCGTTCCAGCTCGCGTTGGTCACCGTGACGGCCTTGCCGCTCTGGGTCCAGTTCCCCGACCAGCCCTGGGCCAGCGTCTGGTTGCCGGCGTATGAGTAGCCGAGCGTCCAGCTGGTGATGGCCGAGCCGGTGTTCTCGATGGTGATGGCCACGGTGAACCCGGTGCCCCAGTCACTTTGCACGGTGTAGGTCACCTGGCACGAGGTGACCGTGGTGGCGGCTGGGTTGAGCGCGGCCGCGGCCTGCTTGGCGGCCGCCGCGCCACCGGGCGCGGCCAGGTGGGCGGCCGCCGCGGCCCGGGCCGCCGCGGCTGGCTGGGCGGCGGCGGCCGGACCGGTCACCGCGGCCGCGGCGCTGCCCGCCCCGGCCAGCATCCCGGCCAGCAGTGCGGCGCTGGCCGCACCGCTGGCCAGCGCGCGCAACAGCGATCTTCGCGCTAACTGTCGCATCCGCTCCTCCTCGCGGATAGGGCTGCTGGTGGCGGGTGAGCCGGGCAGCCAGGGGTGGGGCGCTCCCTGCTCGCGCGCACCGCGCGTGATGCGAATCGGAAAGCGCTTTCACAATTGGCCGGAGTCTAAGTTCGGCCCTCTGACCCGTGAAGTGACCAGCGGTGGGCGGCGCTGTCGGTCACGGCGAGTGAGCGCAAACCCGGCCACCAGGGCCCCGGCCCCGGCCGGGTCGGCTGCCCCGGCGGAACCCGGGCCAGTCACGCTGACCTGTGCGGGCCGACCGATCAGTCGTAGTGCGCCGACCGGCCGCGTGGGGCCGGCCAGGCCGGGCCGGTCGGTGGCGGCCCGCCCGGTCACCATCGGTGACTGAACTTTTCACTCATCGCGGGCCTGCCCGGGCGGCGGCCGCGGCCTGCTGGACCGCGGCCCGCCAGGCGGGGCCCGGTGGCGCCGTTCCGGATTCGACCCGGGCCAGTGCGTTGTCCATGTCGGTGCCGATCGCGTCGCTGGCCGGGCCGAGCACGGCGGCCGGCGTCCGGTCGGCGGAGCGGCCGAAGATCCGGCCTACCTGGGCGCCGCTGAAGTACGGGTTGGTGATCCCGTTCACCGCGGTGGCCGCGGCGAAGTTGGCCGGGAACTCGCCCTGGGTGCGGAACAACTCGACACCCGCCTGCTCCCCGGCGAGGAACGTGGCCAGCTGGAACGCGGCCTGCTGGTGCCCGCCCGCCTTGGGCAGCGCCAGGTAGAACCCGCCGGAGTTGCCCGCCCCGCCGGGTGCCGTGGTCACGTTCCAGCCGCCGGAGCCCAGCGGGCCGCCCAGCGTGGCGATCTGGTGCAGCAGCCACGCCGGGCACATCACGGTGGCGAACGACCCACGGGTCACGCCCCGGTCCCAGGCTGCCGATTGCGGGGTGAGCCCGGCGCTCAGCCCGTCCTTGGCCGCCTGCACGGCGGTGTCCCAGGCTTGTCTGATGGCCGGGTTGGCGGCGACGGCCAGGCCGCCGGTCTGGCTGTAGTACTGCTCCTTGGCCTGCGCCGCCATCGTGTTGTACAAGCTGGCCGCGGAGTCGGTGAAGGCCGGGCCGCGCGGGATGCGCGCGTGGAACTCGCGGCCGAACTTCAGGTAGCCGGCCCAGCTTGACCAGTCCCTGGCCAGCACGGTGGGGCTGGTCGGCAGGCCGGCCTCGCGCAGCAACGTGGTCCGGTAGCAGGCCGCGATCGGGCCGATCTCGGCGCCCAGCGCATAGCTGACACCGGCCCGGCTGGCTGCCTGCTGGGCCACCCAGGGCAGCCAGTCGTCGGTGAACGCGCTGTTCCCGCCGGATACCCCGCCGAGCGTGTTGAGCGGGACGAAGTCGCTGGCCAGCGGCCCGGTCACGGCGGAGATGCCGGCCATCGGCACGGCCTGGATGTCGTCCAGCCCGTGGCCGGACTTCAGCCGCGCCTGAAGCGTGCTCCAGTAACTGGTCTGGTCCGTGGTATCGGTCTGGATGATCTTTATGTTCGGGTGCAGCCGCTCGTACTGGGTGTACAGCCCGGCGCGCTGGTAGCCCGGATCGCCGAACACGCCGACCCGCAGTGTGATCATCGGCCCGACCCGCTTGAACACCGGCTGGTCTGAGGACACGGTGCAACTGGCCAGCATCGTGCAGCCCGCCAGCAGCGCGCACACCCGGCCCAGCCCGGGCCGCCGCGGCCCGGCCCGCCCGGCGGCCCGCGGCGGCCCGGCCCGCCCGGCGGCCCACCACGGCCCCCAGCCCGCCCGGCGGCCCGCCCGCGGCCCGCCGCCGCGCCGCCACCCTCGCTAATTTCGCCCTGTATTGCCTCGCCACGGACATGCGCGCCTCCTCGATCAGAAGACGAGAGTTGCCCGCCCGGCATCCCGAGTCAAGGCCCCGAAACACCACGAGCCGGAGCCATGAAATTTTCACGGTAGGTCGCCCATCTGGTCAGTGCGGTCGCCCCGCTCTCTTTCCGGCTGCTGGCACGAACTTTTCACGCGGATGGCGTGGGAGAAAGGGACATAACGCCCACTGCAGCGTACCTTTCGCGTGAAAAGAGGGGCTGGATGAGGCGGCTGGGTGCCGGGCAGTGGGCTGGGTGACGCGACGAGGCGCCGGGCAGCCGGGCTGGTGAGGGGACCGGGCGCGGAGACTGGGCGCGGAGAGCCGGGGTTGGTGACCGGGCTTGGCGTCGGGGTCCCAGGCTGTGGGCCGGGGATGGCGAACCTGGCCGGGGCCCGTGGTGCCCGGTCGTGAAAATAGCGGGCCTATTTTCACGTGGATCGGTTACTTGACCGGTTTAGTACACGGCCGTTATGGTCGGCGTGTCATGTTTGAGGTCCGCGTCTAGCCATATCTGGCAGACTGCCCGAGACCAATGCGGTCATCCGGCGGGGCATTCCCGGATACCGGTAAGTGCGGCCCGGTGAATACACGACGCAGTTGCTAACCAAGCAGGAGGTGTATGTCGTGAGACTCGACGCGATCCGATTGCCCAGACGCGTGCGTTACCTGGCATGCGGGCTGGCCGCCGGGGCCCTGGCCGCGGGCACGCTGGCCGTGGCCGGCATCGCACCGGCCAGCGCGGCCACGTCCTGCCAGGTGGCCTACTCGGTCAACCAGTGGAACACCGGCTTCACCGCGTCGGTCACCATCACCAATGAAGGCCCGGCGCTCACCGCGTGGACGCTGACCTACTCCTACACCGGCAACCAGCAGCTCACCCAGGGCTGGTCAGGGAACTGGACCCAGTCCGGCGAGAACGTCACCGTGACCAACGCGTCCTGGAACGGCGCCCTGGCCACCGGCGCCTCCACCCAGATCGGCGCCAACTTCTCCTACAGCGGCACCAACACCGCACCCACCAGCCTTCAGCATCAACGGCACCGCCTGCAACGGCGGCGGCGTCACCTCCTCACCCACCCCCACCCCCACCAGCAGCCCCACCAGCTCACCGACCCCCACCCCGACACCGACGCCCACCTCGACGGCCAGCGGGCCTGCCCCGCAGCTGCACGTGTCCGGCAACAAGCTGGTCAACGCGAGCGGCCAGACCGTGCTGCTGCACGGGGTGGACCGGTCCGGCACCGAGTACGCGTGCGTGCAGGGCAACGGCATCTTCGACGGCCCCAATGACCAGGCCTCGATCACCGCGATGAAGAACTGGGGCGTGAACGCGGTGCGCGTTCCGCTGAACGAGGCGTGCTGGAACGCCGAGTCCTACGTCAACTCGGCCTACGCGGGGGCCAACTACATCAACGCCATCAAGGCCTACGTCAGCTTGCTCAACGCCAACGGCATGGTGGCCATCCTGGACCTGCACTGGACCGACGGGCTGTACACCGGGAACTCCTCCGGCTGCTCATCGGCCGAGGCCACCTGCCAGAAGCCGATGCCGGACGCGGCGCAGGCCATCCCGTTCTGGACGTCGGTGGCCAGCACGTTCAAGGGCAACGACGCGGTGATCTTCGACCTGTTCAACGAGCCGTACGCGTCCCGGGCCACCGGCAGCACGACCACCGGCTGGCAGTGCTGGCTGAGCGGCGGCACCTGCGCCGGCATCGGCTACCAGGTGGCTGGCATGCAGGCGATGGTCAACGCGGTCCGCTCGGCCGGGGCGAACAACGTGCTCATGCTGGGCGGCGAGGAGTATGCCAACGACCTGACTGACTGGCTGAGCTACGAGCCGACCGACCCGGACCACAACCTGGTCGCGTCCTGGCACTCGTACAACTTCAACACCTGCTCCAGCCAGTCCTGCTGGACCAGTGAGGTGGCCCCGGTCGCGGCGCAGGTTCCGGTGGTGGCGGGCGAGATCGGCGAGAACGACTGCGCCGACGGGTACGTCACGCCGCTGATGAACTGGATGGATACCGCGGGCATCAGCTACCTGGCCTGGGCCTGGAACGCCGACTTCAACTGCTCCTCGGGCCCGGGGCTGATCAGCGACTACACCGGGACGCCCACCGGCTACGGGGTGGGCGTGCAGGCCCACCTCCAGTCGCTGGCCGGGCTCGGCTAGCCGCCGGGCCGGCCGGGATGACGAGCAGATCCCGGCCGGCCCGGTCGCCACGTGGCGGGCTCCCGAATGTGCTGCGGGAGCCCGCCACTTCCTGGCCACGGCGCGGGGTACGAGGCGCACCAGCCGTCCCTGGCCCGCGGCTGACCCCGCGGTATTTCAGCTAATTTCATTCGGGGATGCCTGGCGCGGGCGGTCTGAGCTGCGGAAAGGGTGTTGCGGGTGGGACGCCACGAGGGCGGCTCTGGACCCCTGGAATGGCGGGCCGATACGTTCCCCGCGAGCCGCCGGCCGCGGCGCCCTCACGCCCGCGGCCGGCGCCACTGCCCGCGCGGTACCCCGACACGGTTCCGCGGGGATCGTGCCCGGCGCCCCTCCGCCGGGCACGGTCCCCCCGGCGGGACCAAGCCGGGCACCGGCGCGGCACGGTTACCACGATGAGGCCGGGCGGTGCCGCCCGGCGCGGTCGCCACCGGGCCGGCGTTCCCACCCGCCGGCCCGGTCGGCGGCCCCTCGACGATGAGGAGCAGGCCATGCGGCGCAGCGACGACCAGCCCAGCACCGGGCCCGCGGACGGCACGCCAGCCGGGGCCGTACCCCTGGCTGCGGCGGCCAGGCCGCGCCGGGCCCGCCGCCTGGCCGCCGCCACGCTGGCCCTGGCCCTCACCGGAGCGGCCGCCGCGATCACGGCGGGCCCCAGCCTGGCGGCCGGCAACCCGGTCGCGCGACTCACCGTCAGCCCGGCCCAGCCGCTGGCCACCGTGCCCGGCACGGCGATCGGCATCAACGGCTCGGCGTACGACAGCAGCCTGCTGGACCCGCAGGTGCCCGGCCTGCTGCGTAACGCCGGCATCAGCCTGGTCCGGGTGCCCGGCGGCAGCGAATCGGACCAGTACGACTGGAAGACCGACACCGATGTGATCGGCAACTTCCGCGAGGCGGTCGACTTCGACCAGTTCATGTCGGTCATCCGGCAGGCCGGCGCGCAGGCCATGGTGACCGTGGACTACGGCACCGGCAACACCATCGGGCAGCAGGACGGCTCCGGTGAGACCGGCCCGCAGATCGCCGCCGACTGGGTCCGCTACGCGAACATCCAGCACCACTACGGGATCAAGTACTGGGAGATCGGCAACGAGGTCTACGGCAACGGCACGTACGGGGCCGACTGGGAAGCCGACGACCACTGCACGACCACCCCCACCGGCGGCCCGGTCGTGCTGGGCAGCGAGCCCGGCCAGACCTACAACTGCGGCCCGGCCGTGTACGCGGCCAACGCGGCGGCCTACATTGCCGCGATGAAGGCGGTGGACCCGCACATCTCGGTCGGCGTCGTGCTGACCGCGTCCGGCGCGCCGAACAACTGGCCGGACGGCGTGACCAACCCGCAGACCAGCCCCGAGTCGTGGAACCAGACCGTGCTCTCCGCGCTCCGTAACCAACCACGGGGCCTGAGCATCGGCTTCGCCGACGTGCACTGGTACCCGCAAAATCCCAGCAACATAACGCCCCCCGGGCCGACTGACGCTGGCCTGCTCGCGGACACCGCGCAGATCCCGGCTTCGGTCAGCGCGCTGCGCACCGAGTTCGCGGACTGGGCTGGGAACCCCGGCCTGCCCATCATGATCACCGAGACGAACTCGGTGTCGTCCAACCCGGGCAAGCAGACGCTGAGCGTGGTGAACGCGCTCTACCTGGAGCAGGACTACCTCACCTGGCTGGAGAACGGGGTGTCCAACGTGGACTGGTGGCAGATCCACAACGGCATCGTGACCTCGGGGGACAACGAGGCCAGCCTGGCCGGGACGGCGGACTACGGCGACTACGGCGTGCTGTCGGATGGAAGCTGCGGCACGGTTTCCGGCGCCCAGGTGTGCGAGCCGCCCGCGGAGACCCCGTTCCCCGCCTACTACGGCCTGCAGTTGCTCAGCCGGTTCATCCAGCCGGGGAACCGGCTGCTGACGGCCAGTTCCAGCCAGGGGCTGGTGCAGGTGTTCGCGGCCCGGGCCGCCGGGGGTGCGGTCCGGGCCATGGTGGTCAACGACGACCCGGCCAGCCGCTATGACCTGGGCCTGAACGTGCCCGGGCTACCACCTCACCGGCGCGCCGGTGCTGTACTACGGCGCACAGAGCAGCGCGGTGCAGACGCTCACCGGCGCGCAGGCCCGGGCGGCCGCGGCCTCCGTGCCGCCCTACTCGATCACCATGCTCACCCTGGCCCGGGGCTGACCCGGCCCGTCTGGAGGCAACCCCCATGAAGCTGACCAGACCATTCACCGCGTTAGCCGGCACGCTGGCCCTGGTGGCCGGCGGCCTGGCCGGGGCCGGCGTGCTCAGCGGCGCCGCGGCGGGCGCTGCGGCCAGCCGGGCGCCGATGAGCCTGGCGGCGGCGAAGGCCGCGCTGGCCAGCAGCGTCGGCGGCGGGTACTGGCACACCAGCGGCAACCAGATCCTGGACGCCGCGGGCAACCCGGTGCGGGTCGCCGGGATCAACTGGTACGGCTTCGAGACCCCGGACGAGATCGCGCACGGCCTGTGGGCGCAGGACTACCACACGATCATCAACGACATCGCGAAGCTCGGCTACAACACGATCCGGATCCCGTTCTCCAACCAGATGGTGGAGGACCCGATCGTGCCGCAGAACCTGAGCTTCTACAACACCGGGCCGATCAACACCGACCTGGCCGGGCTGACCTCGCTGCAGGACCTGCAGAAGATCGTCAGCTACGCGGGCCAGGTCGGGCTCAAGGTCATCCTGGACGACCACCGGTCCGAGGCCGGTGAGTCCGCGGAGGCCAACGGCCTGTGGTACACCAGCACCTACACCAGCCAGGACTGGGTCAACGACTGGGTCACGCTGGCCAAGATGTTCGCCGGCAACCCCACCGTGGTCGGCTTCGACCTGCGCAACGAGCCGCACACGCCCACCGGCGACACGTACGCCCAGGGTGCGACCTGGGGCACCGGCGACGCCAGCACCGACATCCGGCTGGCCTACGAGCAGGCGGGCAACGCGATCCTGGCGGTGAACCCGAACGCGCTGATCTTCTGCGAGGGGATCAGCGAGAACCCGACCTCATCCGGCGGCACCAACGCCACCTGGTGGGGCGGTGACCTGGCCGAGGCGGGCCAGTTCCCGGTCACGCTCAGCTCGCCCGGGCACGTGGTGTACTCCGCGCACGACTACGGCCCGAACCTGTTCCAGCAGACCTGGTTCAACTCCTCGACCACGGCGGCCAGCCTGGACGCGGTGTGGGACGCCAACTGGGGCTATCTGTACAACCAGGGCATCGCGCCGGTCTGGGTCGGCGAGTTCGGCACCGACAACACCGCGGCCGACGTCGAGAGCAGCACGGCCGGCTCGCAGGGCCAGTGGTTCCAGAGCCTGGTCAGCTACCTGTCCGCGCATCCCTGGATGGGCTGGACGTACTGGGCGCTGAACGGCGAGGACTCCTACGACCTGCTGGACGGCAGCTACGACCCGGCCCCGGTGAGCGCGCTGAAGCAGTCGCTGCTGGCCTCGATCCAGTTCCCGCTGCCCGGGGCGGTGACCGGCACGCCATCGCCGACCGGCAGCGCGAGCGCGGCCCCGGTGGCCTGCTCGGCGGCGTACTCGCTGACCAACACCTGGCCGGGCGGCTTCCAGGCGCAGATCGTGCTGACCAACACCGGCAGCAGCGCGATCAGCCCGTGGACGCTGACCTGGACGTTCCCCGGTGACCAGAAGATCAGCAGCATGTGGACGGCGAGCTACACCCAGTCCGGGGAGAACGTGACCGCGGCCAACGAGCCGTACAACGCGACGATCGCGCCCGGCGGATCGGTCACCATCGGCTTCACCGGGAGCTACACCAGCAGCGACAGTTCGCCCACCAGCTTCGCTGTCAACGGGACGGGGTGCGCGGCATGATCCGCCGGACCGTCCTGCCCTGCGCCGCGGCGGTTGCGCTGATCGCCGCGGGGATGGTCGCGGTGTCCGGCCCGGCCCTGGCGGCGGACACCGCGACCATCAACGGCGCGACCACCTACCAGACCATGGCCGGGTTCGGCGCATCCGAAGGGTTCGGTGAGGCGGACGCGGTGATGAACGCCCCGACCGCGGCCCAGCAGCAGGCGCTGGACCTGCTGTACAGCCCGACCGCGGGAGCTGGCCTGACCATCCTGCGCAACGAGATCAGCGCGGACTCGGGCAGCACCATCGAGCCCACCGCGCCGGCCAGCCCGACAGCTACCCCCACGTACAGTGCGCTCGGCAATGACCAGGGCCAGGAGTGGTTCGCGCAGCAGATCAAGGCGGACTTCGGGGTGACCAACGTGTTCGCCGACGCGTGGAGCGCGCCCGGCTTCATGAAGACCAATGGATCGGCGATCGACGGTGGCACGCTGTGCGGCGCGCCCGGCGCGACCGCCTGCAGCAGCGGCGACTGGCGCCAGGCGTACGCGAACTACCTGGTCCAGTACGCCAAGGACTACGCGGCCGACGGCATCCCGCTGAGCTACGTCGGCCCGTTCAACGAGCCCAGCTTCACCCCGAGCGGGTACGACGGGATGACCATGACCCCGGCCCAGGCGGCCAACTTCATGGACGTGTTCGGCCCCACGCTGGCCGCGTCCGGGCTGTCCACCCAGGCCGAGTGCTGCACCGCGATCGGCTGGGACTCCGCGCAGCAGTACGCCGCGGCCATCGAAGCCGACCCGGTGGCCAGCTCCTACACCCCGCTGTTCACCAGCCACGGGTACAGCGCGCCGCCCAACTCCGCGCTGTCCGGCTGGACCAAGCCGGTGTGGGAGACCGAGTGGTCTACGTTCGAGAGCTGGGACCCGGCCTGGGACGACAACACCGACGCGTCCGGGCTGACCTGGGCGCAGCACATCTACACCGGGCTGACCGCGGCCAACCTGAACGCGTTCCTGTACTGGTGGGGCAGCACCACCCCGGCCGAGAACGGGGACAACGAGGGGCTGATCCAGATCAACGGCTCCACCGTCGCCGCATCCGGCCGGCTGTGGGCGTTCGCCAACTACAGCCGCTACGTCCGCCCGGGTGCGGTCCGGATCGCGGCCACCAGCTCCAACAGCGCGGTCGACCTGACCGCGTTCAAGAACACCGACGGCTCGATCGCGATCGTGGCGCTGAACACCGCGACCAGCGCCGACCCGATCACCTACACGCTGTCCGGGACCGGCACCGCGAACGGCGCCACGGTGACCCCGTACCTGACCAACTCGGCCAGCGACGTCGCGGCGCAGACCCCGACCACGGTCAGCGGCGGGGCGTTCAGCGCTACCATCCCGGCCCGGTCGCTGGTCAGCTACGTCATCCCGGCCGGCTCGGCCAGCACCGGGAACACGGTCACGGTGCGCAACCCCGGCAACCAGACCGGCACCACCGGCACCGCGGTCAGCCTGCCGGTCACGGCGACCGACTCGGCGGCCGGCCAGACGCTCGGCTACACCGCGGCCGGGCTGCCCGCGGGCCTGTCGATCAGCTCCTCGACCGGGCTGATCTCCGGCACGCCGACGGCGGGCGGGACGTTCACCGTCACGGTCACCGCGACCGACGGCACCGGCGCCACCGGGTCCACCACGTTCAGCTGGACGGTCAGCGGCCCGGCCGGCGCGTGCACGGTCAGCTACTCGACCGTGAGCCAGTGGGCGGGCGGCTTCGTGGCCAGCGTGACGATCAGCAACGGCGGCACGTCCGCGATCAACGGCTGGACGCTGACGTTCAGCTTCCCCGGCGACCAGAAGATCACCAACTCGTGGAACGGGGTGGTCACCCAGAGCGGGCCGGGTGTGTCCATCGGCAACGAGAGCTACAACGCCAGCATCCCGGCCGGCGGCTCGACCCAGCTCGGCTTCCAGGGCACCTGGACCAGCAGCGACGCCGCCCCCACCGCCTTCACCGTGAATGGGACGGCCTGTAGCCTGTAGCAAGCCCTCGGTGACGCTTGCTGGCGAAGGGGGCGTACCGGGGGAATCTGGGCACACCGCACCGGGGGGATCGGGGTGGCAGCCGAGGAGCGGGGCTACGACGCGTTCATCTCGTACAGCCACCGGCTCGACGCGGCTATCGCGGCCCGGCTGCAGGCAGAATTGCAGCGCTTCGCCAAGCCCTGGTACCAGATGCGCGCGATCCGGGTGTTCCGGGACCAGACCAGCCTGGCCGCGTCGCCGCACCTGTGGGCCACGATCGAGCAGGCGCTGGACAGCTCGCGCTGGCTGATCCTGATGGCCTCCCCCGAGTCGGCCCAGTCCCCCTGGGTGGCCAAGGAGATCGGCTGGTGGCGCGAGCACCGGCCGGCCAGTCACATCCTCATCGCGGTCACCGACGGCGAGCTGGTCTGGGACGCCAGCGCCGGCGACCTGGACTGGGCGGCCAGCACCGCGCTGTCCAAGGAGGCGCTGGGGCACGCGTTTCAGCCAGGAACCGCGCTGGGTCGACGTGCGCTGGGCGCGGGCTCAGGCAGGCAGCCTGCGGGCGGCCGACCCGCGGTTCCAGGACGCGGTGGCCGACCTGGCCGCCACCATCCGCCAGCTGCCCAAAGACTCGCTGATCGGTGAGCACATCCGGCAGCGGCGCCGGACCATGCGGTCGGTGACCGCCGCGCTGGCCGCGCTGATCATCCTGCTGGCCGTCGCAGTGACCGCCGCGGTCATCGCCAAAGGCCAGCGGGACCGGGCCATCCGGGAGGAGACCGTGGCCACCGCGGGCCAGCTCGCCGCCACGGCCATCTCGCTGACCGGCTCGCACCCTGACCTGGCCCAGCTGTTCGCGGCCAAGGCCTATCAGCTCGATCCGGGCAACCCGCAGACCAGAGCCGCGCTGTTCGCCGCGGTGCAGTCCGACCCGCAGGTGCAGCGGTTCATCCAGGCCCGCGGGCCGGTGTCGGCCATCAGCACGGCCGCCGACGGGCGCATGATCGTCGCCGCCACCGCCACCGGCTGGGTGCAGCGCTGGACGCTGCCCGGCTTCCGGCCGGCCACGGTCGGCCGGCTCGACGGCCCGGTCAGCGGGGTCGCGGTCAGCGCGGACGGGACCACGATCGCGGCCGCGGCCGGGGCCCAGGCCAGGGTGTGGCGGCCCGGCGGCGTGATGCAGTCACACGCGGCGCCGCCCGGGCACCGGTTCACCGCGGTCGGGGTGTCCCCGTCCGGCCGGTTCGCCGCGTTCGGGGCCTACCCCTGGCTCGACGTGCTGGACAGCCACGGCCGGTCCTGGGCGCAGCGGCGGCTGACCGGGTTCCGCCCGCCGCCGCGGCCGCCCCGCCACCGTCACCGGCATCGCCGTGCCCAGCGACTCCGGGCTGGTCGCGTTCAACGGGTACTACGGCTCGTGGCAGCGCATCACGCTGCCCGGGCTGGCCGTGGCCGGTTCCGCGCACAACGTGTTCGGCCTGGGCAAGTTCCCGGCCTACGCGTACGCGCTGTCCCCGGCCGGCACGCTGGCCAGCTACAGCAACGTGGCCGCCGGGCGGGCGCTGCGGGTGTGGTCGGTCGGCCAGCCGTCCCGGCCGTGGCCGGGCCCCGGCTCGGCGGCCGGCTCGCGCTGGCCCTGGCCATCAGCCGGGATGGCCGCTGGGTCGCGTCCGAGGACGCCAGCGGCATCCACGTATCCCGGATCGCCGCGACCGGGCGGGCTGGCCGGGCCAGGTCCTATCCCGGCGCTGAGCCGATCTTCGTCACCTCGCTGGCCTTCCTTGGCGGCAGCGACACCCAGCTCGTCTCCGCGTCCGGCGACCTGCTCACGCTGTGGAACCTCAGCCAGTACTCCAGGATCGGCGACGCGGCCCGGATCCGGATGCCCTGGCAGTGCGGGCTGGTCTGCCCCGGGCCGCGGCTGGCCATCCGGCCCGGCAGCCAGGAAGTGGTCATCACCGACAGCAACGGGAACCTGCTCCAGCGGCTGGCCTGGGCGCCGCGTTCGGCCAGATCTCCCAGCTGGCCACCGGCCGCACCCAGCAGTACGGGCTGCCGCAGTGGAGCCCGGCGGGCGACCAGCTCTACCTGTACGGGGCCAGGCTCTACACGATCACCCCGGGCCAGGGGACGCGGCAGCGCTGGATCGGCCTGGTCGAGCGAGCAGGCAGCGCGGCGGTCCAGGCCGAGCCGGATCCGCCGCAGTACGTATCGATCTTCGGAGGGCAGCGGAAAGTTCGCCCGGATCGACGCGGCGGGCCGGATCAGGATCGGCACCGACTACACCGGCCAGGGCGGCGCCCTGGTCAGCGCGCCGGCCGCGGTGCACCCAAACCCCGGTCTGTACCAGAACCAGGCGGCGGTCAGCCCGGACGGTACCCGGGCGGCCGTCATCGACCAGGTCAGCCCGGCAGGTCTACGTGATCAGCCTGAGCACCAGGAACGAGCTGGCGGCTTCCCGGCATCCGGGCCTACCAGCTGGGTTACGCCGGGGCCAGCGGCTGGTCATCCAGCGGGAGAACGGGGACATCGACCTGCGCGGCACCGACGGCAAGAAGCTGATCCGCTCCATCCAGGCGGGGACCCCGTGGAATTACGGCAACTTCGCGGTCGGCCAGCCCGGGCGCGGGACCGGGCCAGGCCTGGTCGCCGAGGAACGGGCGAACGGGCAGGGGGTCATCGCCGACCTCGGACCGGGCACGTGCTGGGCGTGTTCCCGGTCGGCAAAGCGTCGCCGTTCCAGCAGACCACGATGGCGTTCACCCCAGGGAACCGGGGCCTGGTCACCGTGACGGAGGGCAACGAGCAGCTCGCCGACGGGCGTGCTCACCCAGCTCAGCCTGGTGCCCGCGCAGTGGGTCCAGGTGGCCTGCACCACCTCGGGGCACAGCCTGACCGCGCAGGACTGGCGGCGGTACATCTCCAGCTCGCCGCCTGCCCAGCTGGGATGCGGCGGATGACCGGCGTGGCCGGGGCCAGGCCGCCGGCGGCGTGGTGGCCGGAGGGGGAGGGGCGGCTCCCGTTCGCGCTGCGCATCGGGGTGACCGGGCACCGCAAGCTGGCCGACCCGGACGCGCTGGTCCCGGCGATGCGACGCCGCGATCCAGGGGCTCATCGAGCGTTTCCTGGGCGCCGGCAGGCCGACCCGGCGCTGCTGGTCATCTCGGCGCTGGCCGAGGGAGCCGACCGGCTGGTGGCCCGGGAGGTGCTGGCCGGGCCGGCGGCCGCACTCGAGGTGGTGCTGCCGCTGCCCGCCCGCGAGTACCTGGCGCGACTTCGCCGACGAGGCGTCCCGGGCGAGTTCACCGAACTGCTCGGCCGGGCCGTCCGGGTCTGGCAGGTGCCGCCGGGCAGCAGCCGCGAGGAGGCCTACGAGCGGGCTGGGCGGCGCATGGTGGACCGGGCCGACGTGGTCATCGCGCTGTGGGACGGCCAGCCGTCGCGCGGCCGCGGCGGCACCGCCAGCCATCGTGTCCTACGCCCGTGCCCAGGGGTCCCGGTGGCCTGGGTGAACACGGCGGCTAGCGGGGGGACGCGCCCGGCCCGGCCTCCCCGGGGGACTACCCCCGGCCCCCGGGACACCGCTGCGGCAGATCCGGTGTTCTGGTACGACCAGGAGCGGGCCGCCCGGGTCGAGGAGGCGGCCCGCGAGTTCCGCGAGTACAACACCCCGGCGATCAGCCAGTTCGCCGCGCGCGAGCGCGCCGAGTGGCAGCGGCTGCAGCCGGCTGCCGACGGCGCGAACCAGGATCGCGGCGTTCAGCAAAATGTGCGCAGAGCGTGGGCCGGTGGGTCATGCCCTATTTCGTCCGGGCGGATGTGCTGGCCAGCCGGGCTGGAGCGGGTGTTCAACCTGACCAGCTGGGCGATGTTCCTGGCCGCGGCGGCCGCGGTGGTCATCGTGGACGGCCCAGGTCACGTTCGCGCCGCACGAGACGTGGATCGCCGCGCTCGAGGTGCTGCTGCTCCTGCTGCTGGTGGTGGCGCCGCTGGTCAGCCGGCGCCGGCGGCTGCTGGACCGGTGGATCTCCTACCGGTTCCTGGCCGAGCGGCTGCGGTCCGGTTACTTCCTGGCGCTGGCCGGGGCGGGGGACCGGGCCGCCGGCGTGGAGCGGCGCGAGCGCCCGGGCTGGTCGTCCGACCCGACCGAGGTATGGCTGCGCCGCGCCCTGGAGGAGGTGACCGCGCTGCGCCCGGAGGTCCGGCTCGGCCCGGGCGACATCGCGCCGCTCCGCGAGTACCTGTGCGACCGGTGGATCCGGGCCCAGATCCGTTACCACGAGAGGTCCGCGCGGCAGCAGGGCGCGTGGGACAGCCGGCTGTTCGCGGCGACCGGCGTGCTGTTCGCGATCACCGCGGTGGCCGCGTTCCTGCATCTGCTGGGCTGGGGCGAGCACGCGGGGGAGGCCTCGGAGCTCGGGCTGGTGCTGATCGTGCTGTCCATCTGCGTGCCCGCGGTCGGCGCCGCCCTGCACGGGATCAGGACCCAGTCCGAGTTCCGCCGCCACTGCCAGCGCTACCAGCGGATGGCCGGACTGCTGCGGCAGCTGGAAGCCGACCTGAGCCGGGCCCAGTCCATCGAGTGGATCCACGAGATCGCGGCCGACGCCGAGCGGGTAATGCGGGCCGAGAACAGCGACTGGTTCGGCGTGATGCGCTTCCACGACGTGGAGCTGATCACATTAACCCCGCTGACCCCGCTGACCCCAGGCATCCCACTGGCCCCGCACTCGGCGCCCCTCCCGTTCGTGATCATGACTTTGGTGCGAATCTAGTAGCACCAAAGTCATGATCACGCAGTGCGGCCTCAGCGGGAGAGGACCACCTTGAGTGCGCCGGTGTCGGCGGCCCGGCTGAACACGTCGTAAGCCTGGTCGAAATCGTCCAGCTCGAAGTGATGCGTGATGAACTTCGCGGCGTCCAGCTGGTGGCCGATCAGCAGCTTGAGCAGCGTCGCCGGTGGAGTACGCGTTTACCAGCCCGGTGGTGATGGTCACGTTCTTGATCCACAGCTCCTCGAGGTGCAGCGTGGCGGGCTCGCCGTGCACCCCGATGTTCGCGATCCGGCCACCCGGCCGGGCCAGCTGGCCGCCAGCTCGAAGGTGGCGGGCACCCCGACCGCCTCGATGGCCACGTCGGCCCCGAGCCCATCGGTCAGCAGCTGGATCACCTCCAGCGGGTCCTGGCCGGCGTTGTTCACGGTGATGTCCGCGCCGAACTTCTTGGCCGCCTCCAGCCGGCGTCGGCCAGGTCGATCGCGACGATGTGGCTGGGGCTGAACAGCCGCGCGCCCATGATCGCGGACAGCCCGATCGGGCCCGCGCCCACGATGGCCACCACGTCACCCGGCCGCACGCCGCCGTTGAGCACGCCGACCTCGTAGGCGGTGGGCAGGATGTCGGCCAGCATGAGGATTTCCTCGTCGCTCGCCCCGTCCGGCACCGGGTAGGTGGAGGTATCCGCGAACGGCACCCGGACGTACTCGGCCTGGGTTCCGTCGATCTTGTGGCCCAGGATCCAGCCGCCGCCGCCCAGGCACTGCCCGGGATGGCCCTCGCGGCAGAACCGGCACGTTCCACAGGCGGAGATGCAGGACACCAGCACGCGGTCGCCGGCCTTGACGGTCTTGACTCCGCTGCCGACCGTCTCGACGGTGCCGACCGCCTCGTGGCCGAGGATCCGTCCGTCGGTCACCGCGGGCACGTCGCCCTTGAGAATATGCAGATCAGTGCCGCAGATCGTCACGGCGTCGACGCGGACGATCGCGTCGGTGTCCGCGGTGATGCCCGGCTTCGGCACCTCTTCCCAGGCCTTGCGCCCTGGGCCATGGTAAACAAGCGCTCGCATGACCATCTCCTGTTGCTGTCCGGCCGCCGCTGATACGGCCAGCCAACTTTCAGCGTGCGCGGCGCGGGGCCGGCCGGGGCAGAGCCAGAGGGCCCGCCCGGCAAGGCTGAACGTCACTCCGCCGTCCAGGCTCGATCGCGTGGGTCCGTGCCACACCAGGCCCGGAAATATCTACGGGACGGCGTACGCTCTACATACGGAGGATCACATGCGAAGGCGGCCGCACTGCACGGGCTAATGCTCAGGGCCGCCGGTCATCGCGGTGTCTGCAGTCGCTCCGAATGTGCCAGCCCGGTGTCCGTTCGGAAAATGTCTTCCTTCCGTCGCGCACGCGCACGACGACTTTGCCTGGCTGCCCTGGACCTCGGCGGTACTTTCGAATTTTTTAGAGCCGAGGCTGGCATGGACGTAATTTCCCGCTCGACCGACTTCATCTGGGCATGAGAATCGCTCATCGGTTGACCCCGGCCGGGCAGGGGCCACCGAACAGCATAAACAAGCTGAACAGGCGGCCGCCCACGCCCACGCCCACGCCGCCGCCGCGTCCGCGGTGGCCGCTGTGGCTCCTGCTCGGCGGAGTGGTGCTCGGCGCCATCCTCCTCTTCCACTCGGGTATCAAGGGCTCGACGACCAGGGACTTCAGTTACAGCGGCTTCGTCAGTGAAGTGACGGCCAATAAGGTCTCGACGGCGACGATCAGCTCGACCGGGCTGGTGACCGGGAAACTTGCCAACGGCGTCGCCTACAGCTCGCAGATCCCCACCGCACTGAACGACAACAGCCTATCCCCTCTCCTCCTCAAGCACCGGGTCCAGGTAACGGGCGCCAGTCCGAGCACATACTCGGTAGCGACGTTGCTTTTCTCCTTGTGGCCGCTGCTGCTCCTGGTGGGCGTCTTCATCTGGTTGGCGCGCCGCGGCCGCAAGCAGTTCGGCGGAATCATGAGTTTTGGCCGGTCAAAGGCCAAACTCTACGACGAGGAGAGGCCTCCACGCGGTTCACGGACATTGCCGGTTATGAAGGATCCAAGGCCGAGGTCATGGAAGTCGTGGACTACCTGAAACACCCTCAGCGCTACGCGCAGGCAGGCGCGGTCGGCCCTAAGGGCGTGCTCATGGTGGGTCCGCCCGGGACCGGGAAGACGCTCCTGGCCAAGGCGGTGGCCGGCGAGGCGCGCGTCCCCTTCTTCGCCCTCAGCGGGTCGAGCTTCGTGGAGATGTTCGTCGGTGTCGGCGCATCCAGGGTCCGGATCTTTTCGCCGACGCCGCCAGCACGCTCCATCGATCATCTTCATCGATGAGATCGACGCCATCGGGGGCCGCCGCGGTCCCGGTGGGTTCGGCTCGAACGACGAGCGCGAGCAGACCCTCAATCAGCTGCTATCCGACATGGATGGATTCGAGCCGGGCGCCAACGTGGTGGTGATGGAGCGACCAACCGGGCCGAGATCCTCGACACGGCCCTGCTGCGGCCCGGCCGCTTCGACCGGACAGGTGGAGATCCCGCTGCCCAACCAGAAGGAGCGGATGGCGATCCTGGCCATCCACGGACGGGGCAGGAGACTCGGGCCTGACGTGGATCTCGACGTGGTGTCCCGCGGGACACCGGGGTTCTCCGGCGCTGATCTCGCCAACCTGGTGAACGAGGCGGCCATCAACGCCGTGCGGGACGGGCGCGATGTCCTTTCCGCCGCCGACTTCGCCGCGGCGCGGGACCGCCTGCTGATCGGCCGGCGCGATGGTTCCAACGCGCTGCTGCCCGAGGAGAAGCGCTCTGTCGCCGTGCACGAGTCCGGCCACGCGCTCGTCGCCCTGCTGTCCGAGCACGCCGACCCGGTGGCCAAGGTCACCATCCTCCCCCGCGGCGCGGCGCTTGGCGTGACCGAGCAACTGCCGGAATCCGAACGCCACTTGTATCCCCGAGCTACCTCACCGATTCGCTCGCGGTGCGGCTGGGCGGCCGGGCTGCGGAGATCATCGTTCTCGGGAGCCATCGACCGGCGCGGCGGATGACCTCGCCGGCGCCACCGATCTGGCCACCCGCATGGTGCGGGAGTGGGGCTTCTCCGCTGAGGTCGGGCCCATCGGTTACGGCCCGGAAGGACCGAGCCGTGATAACCCGTTCGCCGGCCGTCCCTACGCCGAGGAGACGCAGCGATCCATAGACCAGGAAGTGGCCAAGCTGCTCCGGGAGGCCGAGAGCAGGGCGACCACACTGCTGCGCCAGAATCTGGACACCCTCCGTCAGATCGTTGATCTCCTGCTCGAACGGGAGACCGTTGACGGCTCGGACCTGGCCGCCATCGTCGGGGTGCCCGAACGGCACGCCGGACCCGAACTGGTGTGGGCCCCGCGGGCCGTGGCGATGACCACGGCCGAGCCGGAACAGGGCGGAGCCAGCGCGGCCAACGGGAAGGCCGCGCCGGTCAGCTGACAGCGGGCATCACCCCGGCGGCTCGGCTCAGCGAGCCTGGCCGCGATCCCCGCGGTGGCGTTTTCCGGGCCGGTGTCCTCCTGGTCGCGGCCCCGATCTTGGCTCGCAGGTCATCCAGGCTGCGCGCGGCGATCACTGGGTGAACGAGCCGTTGCAAGGCAGGCCACCCATGCGGCACCCTGCTCGATCTCCCAGCGGGCACCGTAGGCGAGCAGCAGCGCGCGCAGCTTCCCCTGGTCGTCACCGGCCTCGCTTGGCGTAACCCGCCCCGGTCGCCGAGACCGCCCATATTCGCATCCATGCCGACAGCCTACAACGCTATATGACGCGGCATAAAGCACTATGCCGCGTCCTGCATGTCCGTGCAGTTCAGCGGCGCTTTATGTTGATCTACATGGTGGACGTGCCGCAGTTCGACCCGGATGAGGCCGGGCCGGCGTACGTCTACGCCCGGTGGCCGACCATATCGAGGCCAAGATCAAGACTGGCCAGCTCGGCCAGGAGCCCGGTTGCCGGGTGAGCGTGACCTGGCCGCCGAATACCAGGTGGCACTCGGCACGATGCGGCGGGCAATCGAGGAACTGCGGTCGCGCGGGCTGGTAGTCACCCTGCCCGGCGAAGGGCACGTTCGTGGTGGCCGCGGCGTAGCCAGCGAAGAGGTTTTGTTCATGAGGCGGACGGCGGCGGCGTTAGCCAGGCGCAGTCGTTTGCAATGGTGCACCGGGTCGTGCCGCTGCGGCCCCGGTTGCATGCCCTGGCGATGCAGGCATTCGCCATGAACCTGGTCCGCCGCGGGCCGCGCGGCACGCATCACCGGAGGTTCTGGAGGAGGCCGAGACCGAGGCGACGGCTTGGCCCATGACGAATGGCTCGCTGGGGGCTGCCCGGGCGGCTGTCGCATGAAGAGGTCATCGACCCGGCTGCTGGCCTCTGACGGATGAAGATCGGTAATCCTGCTGGCCGGGACAGCGCGTGCGCTCCTGCTGGACCTGGTCGGACCGCGTTCGCCATGGCGACGGCTGCCGCAGGTCTAGCCGCTGTCCGTATCCCGCTCGGAGATCTACCGGCGGCCGGTATCATCTGCTGGGCAGCGGCTGGATACCGGCTACCTGTACTTCATAGCCGGTGATGTGATCCCGTTCGGCGAGTCGACGCGCTGTTTCCCGGCGATTACCGCCTGGGGCTACATCCTGTGGTGGCCCCGGTCGCCGGGTCAGGATGCTGCTTAACGCCAGTGCCTGGCCAGGTACCCGCCCCGCGACGGGCCACCCGGGCAGGCGGCTGAGGGCGGGTTACGGGACGGCGGGGTTGGCGTTCTGCACGAGCATCTGGAACTCGGCCGGGAACCACTGGCCGGCCGGGATGTCATAGCCCGGTATCGAGTTGGTGGAGTAGGTGTTCCCGCTGCCGTCGGTATTGGTCCCGTCCGGGTCGCAGTGCGGGTCACCGTGCGAGTGGGTGGCACTCGGGTAGTCGCCGTCCGACTCGCCAGGTGGCTTGATCCACACGTACGCGTACAGGTTCGGGAACGAGGACACCGGGTTGGCCTGCGGGAATGCGCCCAGGCCCGCGTTGTTCTGGTTACACCAGTCACCACGGAACGGGCGCTGGTCAATCTTGGATGCGTTCACGAACGAGGCGGTCGTGGTGCACGTGCTGGTCGAGCACGCCGCGGTGGGCCGGTTCGGGCCGCCCCAGCCGTTGCGTGAGGTGTCGATCAGCATCCCGATGCTGCTCGGGAAGCCTGCGAGACCAGGTTGGAGTACATCGCCTCGTCGTAGCTGAGCTCGTCGATGTACGGGTCGTAGGAGTAGTACTGACCGAGTCAACCGGGTTGCCGTCCACGTTCTCGGTGGCGGTCATGTACGGCTCGGTGGTCGGCGTGTAGTTGGCCGTGTCGCTGATGAACCCGTCCACGCTGGCCACGCCCGCGGTCGTGCCGGAGGCCACCGACTTGTACAGCGAGACCGCCGGGCCCATGTTGCTGGGCCAGCCCAGCCAGGCCGAGTGCGCGATGTCGATGTGTTGTACACGTTCGGGATCGCGTGCAGCTTGTTCAGCGCGTACTGGACGCCGTACACGTAGGCCCCGCTGGAGTTGGCCTGGGAGCAGTTCGCGTCGCTCAGGTTGGTCACCAGATTGGGCAGCGAGTCCGGCTCGATGATGGCCACGATGCGCAGGTTGGTGTGCTCGTAGTCGGTCAGGATCTGCGCGATCGGGTTGATGTAGTCCTGCTCGTAGTACTGCAGGCCGTTGTTGCTCACGGTCAGCTCACCGTTGGAGGCGAGTGCGGCGCAGTCCCGGTTGGGCAGGTCGTAGACCACGATCGGCACGATCTCCGGGGTGCTGCCCGACTCCTTGCTCACCGCGTTGGCCAGCTGGGCCTGCAGGCTCATCCGGCTGCTGTTGGCCGACCCGCCGTAGATGGCGCCGATGTGGTCCAGCCAGATCCCGGTGGACTGCTGGCCGACCAGCGTCATCTGCGACGCCAGGGTGCCGCTGGCGCCGGAGGCCGAGGTGGCCACCTCGGCCGCGTAGTCCGGGTTGACGTACCAGTTGGACCCGGTGAACGGGTTGACCACGTGCGATGGCGTGCTGGTCGAGCCGGCTGCTGTCTCGGACCCGGTCACCGTGACTGAGGTACAGCCCGGCGCGCTGGCGGTGAACGTGGCCGCGCCGGTGCCTCGCCGCGTTCGCGGTGACCGTGACTGGCTGCGGCAGGTTCCAGTTGCTGGAGGACAGCGTGATGGCAACCGCCGGCGAATACGGACAGCCCGCTGTTCCCGGCCGTGTTGGCCACCGTCACCGTGATCGGGGTGGACGGCGACGCGGTCAGCGACACGCCGAACACCTCGCTGGTGCCCTGAGCCACCGAGAACGTGGCGGGTTAGCTTGCAGCGCCAGGCCGGAACTGCACGACCCGCCGCCACCGGTGCCGGTCGAGGTGGGCGACGCGGTTGGCGTGGGCGATGAGGTCGGCGAAGAAGTGGGGCTGCTGGTGGGGGTGGGGGTGGGTGAGGAGGTGACGCCGCCGCCGTTGCAGGCGGTGCCGTTGATGGCAAAGGCGGTGGGTGCGGTGTTGGTGCCGCTGTAGCTGAAGTTGGCGCCGATCTGGGTTGAGGCGCCGGTGGCCAGGGATCCGTTCCAGGATGCGTTGGTCACGGTGACGTTCTGGCCGGACTGGGACCAGTTCCCCGACCAGCCCTGGGTCAGCTGCTGGTTACCGCTGTAGGAGTAGGTCAGCGACCACGAGGTGAGCGCGGAGCCCTGGTTGGTGATGGTGATCGACGCGGTGAAGCCGGTGCTCCACTGGTTCACCGAGTACGCCACCTGGCACGAAGTAGCCGCGCTGGCCGGTGCGGCGGTGACGGCCGCCAGGCCCGCGCAGCCCAGACCGAGCACGGCTAATGCGGTCAGCACTAACCGCCGCAGCCGGAAATACCCAGCTCTGATGCGCAACGTTGGTCTCATGCAGGGATCCTCCTCGGGGCAGTCCACGTCGGGCCGCTCTCTGCGGCGAAGATAGGCACGACCCCGGAGGGCTGGTACAGACGGCTGCGCGGCGCGCGGCCGGGCCGGATGCGGCGGAAGCCGCTTGACTGACCCGCGGCGGCGCCGGGCGGGCCTGGCGGCACGGCTGTGAGCAGGAGCGTTCTGCTGGATGGGCGGGGTGCGCGCGGGGGGCACTGGCGGGCAGCGGGCTGGCCCTCGGGGGACCTGGTGAAAAGCCGTGCCGATCAGGAAAGTTTCATCGGCGCGGCCAAACCCTCGCTGCGGGCCTGGCTACAGGACGTCGTGGCCGGTGTGCGGCTCGGCCGGGATCACGCCCAGCCGGCCGGCCTGAAAGTCCTCGAACGCCTGGACCAGCTCGTCCCGGGTGTTCATCACGAACGGGCCGTAGGCGGCCACCGGCTCCCGGATCGGCTCGCCGCCCAGGACCAGGATGTCGAGCTCCCGGCCGCGGCCGTCCTGGCGTCCGGCTGGCCTGACGGCAGCGTGTCGCCCGCGCCGAACACGGCCAGCTGGCCGGCGCGCACCGGGCGGTGGTCGGGGCCTGACCGTGCCCGATCCGGCCAGCACGTAGACCAGTGCGTTGAAGTCGCGCCGCCAGGGCAGGTCGCAGCTCGGCGCCGGGCTGCAGGCGTCGCGTGCAGCAGGGTGATCGGCGTGTGGGTGACGCCCGGGCCCGGGTGCCCGGCGATGTCCCCGGCGATCACCCGGATCAGCGCGCCGCCGTCGGGCGAGGACAGCAGCGACACCTGCTGGGCCGCGGATGTCCTGGTAGCGCGGGTGGGTCATCTTAGCCGCCGGGGCAGGTTCACCCAGAGCTGGAAGCCATGGAACAGGCCGCCGCTGACCACCAGTTCCTCGGGCGGCGCCTCGATGTGCAGGATGCCGCCGCCGGCCGTCATCCACTGGGTGTCACCGTCGGTGATCATGCCGCCGCCACCGTGGGAGTCCTGGTGCCGGAACACGCCGTCGATGATGTAGGTGACGGTCTCGAAGCCACGGTGCGGGTGCCAGGCGGTGCCTTTCGGCTCGCCCGGTGCGTAGTCGACCTCGCCCATCTGGTCCATGTGAATGAACGGGTCCAGCTGGCTCAGCTCCACCCCGGCGAAGCGCGACGGACCGGGAAGCCCTCGCCCTCGAACCCGGACGGCGCGGTGGTCACCGAAAAGCACCGGCCGCTCCGGCCGCCGTGGCTGGGTCCGGCTCCGCGACGCGCGGCAGGACCAGGATGTCTTCGACTGTCACCGCTGGCATGGCATCTCCTCTAGGACAGTTGCTCGTGCCTCCCAGCAACAGTAGTTGATCGCTCAACATTCCCGCCAGTTGACCCGTTCGGACCGGCGCTCGGCGGCACGATATCGCGGGTCCCGGGACCGGGCCCTGGGCGGTTACGGCAGCTTCCAGCCCACCGGCGCGGCGCCCTGCTGTTCCAGCAGCTCGTTGGCCCGGCTGAACGGCCGGGAGCCGAAGAAACCGCGGTCGGCCGAGTTCGGGCTGGGGTGGGCGGACTCGATCAGCGGGACACGGCCGAGCAGCGGGGCCAGGCTGCGGGCGTCGCGTCCCCACAGGATGGCCACCAGTGGCTGCTGCCGGGCGGCCAGCGCCCGGATGGCCTGCTCGGTCACCTCTTCCCAGCCCTTGCCCCGGTGCGAGCCCGGCTTGCCGGGCTGCACGGTGAGCACCCGGTTCAGCAGCAGCACACCGCGTTCGCTCCACGGGCTGAGGTCGCCGGTGGCGGGGGCCGGGTAGCCGAGGTCCGCGGTGTACTCCCGGAAGATGTTGATCAGGCTGGGCGGCAGGCGGCGCACGTCGGGCGCCACCGAGAAGCTCAGACCGACCGGGTTCCCCGGTGTCGGGTACGGGTCCTGCCCGACGATCAGCACCCGTACCCCGCTCAGTGGCTGCTGGAACGCGCGCAGCACCTTGTCGCCCGCGGGCAGATACCGGCGCCCGGCGGCCAGTTCGGCCCGGAGGAAGTCACCCATCGCGCTGATCCGGTCGGCCACCGGCGCCAGCGCCGCCGCCCAGCCGGGGTCCATGATCTCGCTCAGCTCACGCCCTGCCACGGGATCACCCTACGGCCCCGGGCCGCCGCGGCGGAGCCGACTGCCCGATTGTGTCTCGAACAAATATTTGAGAAGTTTTGTATGCTCATGGTATGGACACCGCACTGCAGGCGTCGCTGCTCGACCTGGCCGATGAGCCGGTCCCCGGGCCGCTGGGCCGGTCCGTGCGCCGGACCAGGCTGGCCCACGGCGCCTGGGTGGACATCCGGCCCGGCTGGATGGCGGGTGCCGCGGTGCTGTTCGACCGGCTGCGGGAGACCGTCCCGTGGCGGGAGGAACGGCGCCGGATGTACGAGCGGGTGGTGGACGTGCCCCGGCTGCTCTGCTTCTACGCCGAGGGCGAGCCGCTGCCCGACCCCGCGCTGCTGGCCGCGCGGGACGCGCTCACCGCGCACTACTGGCCGGACCTGCGCGAGCCGCTGTGTACCGCGGGCCTGTGCCTGTACCGCGATGGCCGGGACAGCGTCGCCTGGCACGGTGACCGGATCGGCCGCGGCTCCACCGAGGACACCGTGATCGCCATCCTGTCCCTGGGCGCGCCCCGGGCGCTGCTGCTCCGGCCGCGCGGCGGCGGGCCGGCGCTGCGGCATGAGCTGGGCCACGGCGACCTGCTGGTGATGGGCGGCAGCTGCCAGCGCACCTGGGAGCACGCGGTGCCGAAGACGGGCCGGGCCACCGGACCGCGGATCAGCGTCCAGTTCCGCCCACGCGGGGTGCGCTGACCCGGTTATCGGGTCTTACAGCGGCAGGCCCGCCTCCAGCTGGGCCAGGCCCTGGTCGATCATGGCGAAGAGGTCGCCGACCTCGACCGGCCCCTGGTCCAGGACGGGCAGTGCGGTGGCCATGATCACGCCGAAGATCGCGCCGGCCAGGGCACGCACCGCGAGATCGCCCGGGTCCCGGCCGGCCGGCGGGCCAGCAGGGCGGCGAACACGTCGATGGTGCGGGCGAACTCGTCGATCGCGCGGGCCCGGATCTCCGGCACCGCGAGGGTGAGCGCGGTCGTCTCCTGGAACCGCTGGCGTTCTTCCGCGGTGAACTTGGGCAGCGCCGCGGCCATCGCGGCGCGCACCGCCGCCAGCGGGCTGAGCTCCGCAGGCTGCGCCTCGAACTCGCCGAACGCCAGCACGTCCAGGTCGTCCTGCAGGACCACGTCTTCCTTGGTGGGGAAGTACCGGTAGAACGTGGCCGGGGAGACCTCGGCCGCCTCGGCGATCTGCTCGACCGTGGTGCCGGCGTAGCCCTGCTCGCGGAACAGCCGCAACGCGTGCTCGCGGATCGCGGCACGCGTCTTGGCCTTCTTGCGTTCGCGCAGCCCGGTGGGCCGGTCAGCCGTGCCGATCTCGCTCATGACCCTGATTCTCCCCGGAACGCGGCCCGCTGGCGACTCGCCGCGCGGCGCCGTTACCTGCGGTCATGCCCGGCAGGCCGGTGCCGTCCGTGGTCAGGGCGGGCGGCGCCGGGCCGGCCGGGTGGCCGGGGTCGCGGGCGTCGCCGGGGCAGCGGGTGCGGCGGCGGGCGTCGCGGCGCGGCGGGGCAGGAAGATCAGCGCGAGCAGGGCGCTGGCGATGGCGATGACCGCGCACACCGCGAGCATGATGTCCAGGCCGTGCACGTACGCCGCCCGGACCATGACGAGCAGGGCCGCCGAGTCCGCGGCGTGCGCCACCGCGACCCCGCCAGCCACGCTGCTGCGCACCGCGCCAGCCGCCGCGGCGGGCAGGTGGCCCAGGCTAAGCCGGTCCCGGTAGCCGGACAGCAGCACCGTGCCCAGCACCGCCACCCCGATGGTCGCGCCGACCTGGCGCAGGGCGGTGATCAGCGCCGAGCCGGAGCCGCTGCGCTCGGTGGACAGCGCGCCCAGGGCCGCGTTCATGGCCGCGGGCATGACCAGGCCGAGGCCCAGGCCGGCCACCGTGAACCAGGCCACTGCGAAGCCCGTGCCGCTGGTCACCTTGGTGGCCGCGCCTACCGCGAGAGCTGCCGCCAGCACCACGAAGCCCGCTGTGACCAGCGGCTTGGCGCCGAGCGGAGCGGGCTTGGCCGGCTCGCCGTCGGCGGCCTTGCGTACCGTCTGCAGCCGGGTGCCGGCCAGCATGCCGAGCACCATCCCGCCGATCAACGGGAGCATCCGCAGCCCGCTGCCGAACGAGTCGAAGCCCAGCACTTCCTGGAAGTACTGCGGCATCGCGAACAGGATGCCGAACATCGCGAAGGACACGAACGTGGTCAGCACCGTGCCCCAGGTGAACGCCGCGGAGCGGAACAGTTCCAGCTGGATCAGCGGCTGGCCGCCGCGGCCGGTGATCCAGCGCTCCCAGGCCACGAACGCCACCAGGACCACGGCCCCGGCCACCATCGTGGCCACGGCGGCGGCGTCGCCCCAGCCATCCTGGCCCGCCCTGATGAAGCCGTAGGTCAGGCTGGCCAGGCCCAGGCTGGACAGGGCGATCCCCGGGATGTCGATGCTGGTGCTCCGGGCCCCGTGGGACTCCGGCATCAGCGCGGCCACGGCCACCAGGGCGAGCAGCACCACCGGCACGTTGATCAGGAAGACCGAGCCCCACCAGAAGTTGTCCAGCAGCCAGCCGCCGAGCAGCGGGCCGACCGGGTAGCCGATGAAGGTCGCGCCCATGATGACCGCGATGGCCCGGGGCCGCTCCTCCTCGGTGAACAGGACCGGCAGCACGGCGATGGACATCGGGAAGATGGCCGCGGCGCCCAGCCCGAGCACCGCCCGGGCCGCGATCAGCTCGGCCGAGGAGGTGGAGAACGCGCACGCCGCGGAGCTGACGCCGAACAGCACCAGGGCGATCAGCAGCAGCTTCTTCCGGCCGATCCGGTCGCCGATCAGGCCGGCCGGCAGCAGCGCCGCGGCCAGCACCAGGCTGTAGGCGGCGGAGAACCACTGCAGGTCCGTGGTCGGAGGCGTGCAGCTGGGTGGACAGCACCGGCAGCGCCAGGCTGAGCACGGTCAGGTCGAGCCCGACTACGAGCACGCTCGCCGCGATTGCCAGCAGCGCCCACCACTTGCGGGCATCCGAAGCGCTCATGGTCACCACCCTCGATCATTCGCTCAGGTAACGTGGTAGCTGATCTAAAAAGAAAGCTACTCTCATATTTGAGCTACGCTGTCAACTGCGTGTGGCAATCACCTTGCCGGGGCCTGGCCCGAGAGCCGGGGAGCGACGGGGTGCGCAAGGGGTGCCAAGCCCAGCAGCGCGGTGGGTTTGCGGCCGCCGGTGACCACCTTTCCACCGCGCTGATGGATGGGCCAGGCGCTCGGGAGCTGGGCGGAGAAAGCCTAGCTGAGGACGACGTAGACGTGCTTGAAGCAACCCTGGGACACTGGTTACGCGGCAGCTGGGTCGATGATCACGACGCTGACGGCGGCAGAGGGCTCAGGCACAGGCTGACCTTCCTGCTTCAGCAGGGCAATGTGCTCGGCCATGGCCTCGGTCATCAGAGCTTCGGGTCTCTCTGCCGGGAAGCACCGGCCGCCACGACTCCCGGCAGGTCAGGGGAGTATGCCGAGTACCCGGAGTCGTCGTTGCCCTCGAGAACGACTATGTAGCCTGTCACGGCCGCTCCTTTCGCAGCCCCGCTTGCTTCAGGATGCTTGACTCCGTCTTTGGGTTCAAGGTAGCGCTCGGTTTGCCCGCTACGGTGACCAGGCCAGGTTTCACCGGGTGCGGCGAAGGGACGGTGGGAGCCGGATAACCGCTTCAGCTTCCAGCCATCGCGTTCCAATAAGACGATGATCTCACTGATCTTCATGGGCACGACGCGACCGTAACGTCGAGCCTCAGACAGAACGAGCGGTCTGTCATGCACCGGCGCCGGCCGGAGCAGGGCGTTAGCTGAGGACGGCGCGGACCTGGCGGGCGATCTCTATGTCCTCCCGGGCCGTGATCACCAGGGTGTGCGCGGCGGCACCGGGGGCGGTGATGTCCGCGTCGCTGGATGCCGCCTGGTTGAGCTGCCCGTCGATGGCGGCGCCGAGGAAACTGGGCGCGGCCCGGGCCCGGATCGGCGGCTGGTGCTCGCCCACGCCGCCGGTGAACACGAGCACGTCGAGCCCGTCCATGGCGGCGGCCATGCCCGCGATCAGCTGGCGCAGCCGGTGCAGGTACACCTCGATGGCCAGGGTGGCGTCGGCGTCGCCGCCAGCCGCGCTGCGCAGCACGTCCCGGATGTCGGCCGCACCGGCCAGCCCGGCCAGCCCGGACCGCTGCTCCAGGCTGGTGGACAGTTCGTCCAGTGAGCCGGCCGTCCTGGAGCAGCCAGACCAGCAGACCGGGATCGGTATTGCCCGCCCGGGTGGCCATGACCAGCCCTTCCAGCGGGGTGAAGCCCATCGTGGTGTCCACGCTCCGGCCGCCGGACGGCGGCCAGCGACGCGCCCGCGCCCAGGTGGCAGGACACCACCCGGAGCCGCTCCGGCGGCGCGGCCCGCAGTTGCGCGGCGCGCCGCGTGGCATACGCGTGGGACAGGCCGTGGAATCCGTAGCGGCGCAGGCCGAACCGCTCCCGCCAGGCCGCGGGCAGCGCGTACGTCGCCGCGGCGGCCGGCATCCCGGCGTGGAACGCGGTGTCGAAGCAGGCCACCTCGGGCACGCCGGGCAGCAGCGCGGCAGCGCGTCGATCCCGCCCAGGGCCCGGGGCTGGTGCAGCGGCGCCAGCTCGGTGACCGCCTCGATCTCCCGCCGCACCGCGGCGTCGAGCAGCGCCGCCGCGGTGAGCTTCGGCCCGCCATGCACGATGCGGTGGCCGACGGCATCGACGCCGGGGGAGGGCGTCGAGGAAAGCGCGCGAGCTGGCCGGTGGGCCTCGGTGTCCCAGTGCTCCACCTCGGTGGCGGCGAGGATCTCGTCCGCCGGGTCGAGCAGGCTGAGCTTGAGGCTGCTCGACCCGGCGTTGACCACGAGGACATTCATGTCAGGACGGATCCTCCGCGGACGGCTGGCGCCGCGCCGGGCTGCGCGGGCACGCCCGGCCGGCGCGTCCGGGCCGGGCGCGCCGGGCGCGCCGGGTCGCGGACAGGGCGGCGGCCAGACCCAGTCGCGCACCTCGGGCATGTCCTCGCCGTGCTCCCGGACGTAGGCCCAGTGCCGGGTCCGGTTGTCCACCATCCGCTGGCGCAGCCAGGCGGCCTGGCCGCCGAGCCCGGGGACCCGGTCGATCACGTCCATGACCAGGTGGAACCGGTCCATGTCGTTCATCACGACCATGTCGAACGGCGTCGTCGTCGTGCCCTCCTCCTTGTACCCGCGGACGTGGATCTTGTTGTGCGCGTCCCGGCGGTAGGTGAGCCGGTGGATCAGCGTCGGGTAGCCGTGGTAGGCGAAGATGACCGGCCGGTCGGCGGTGAACAGCGAGTTGAACTCGCGGTCGCTCATCCCGTGCGGGTGCTCGGTGTCGGGCTCCAGCCGCATCAGGTCGACCACGTTGACCACCCGGACCCTCAGCTCCGGCAGGTTCTCGCGCAGGATGCTGGTGGCGGCCAGTATCTCCAGCGTGGGCACGTCCCGGCGCAGGCCAGCACCACATCGGGCTCCACGCCGTCGTAGTCGTTGCTGGCCCATTCCCAGATCCCGGCGCCGCGGGTGCAGTGCAGGATGGCGGCGTCCATGTCCAGCCAGTCCGGGTTGGGCTGTTTGCCGGCCACGATCACGTTCACGTAGTTCCGGCTGCGCAGGCAGTGGTCGGCGGTGGACAGCAGGGTGTTCGTGTCCGGCGGCAGGTAGACCCGGACGACCTCGGCCTTCTTGTTCACCACGTGGTCGATGAAGCCTGGGTCCTGATGGCTGAAGCCGTTGTGGTCCTGCCGCCACACGTGCGAGGTGAGCAGGTAGTTCAGCGACGCGATGGGCCGCCGCCAGGGCAGCGTGCGGCAGGTCTTCAGCCACTTGGCGTGCTGGTTGAACATCGAGTCCACGATGTGGATGAACGCCTCATAGCAGGAAGAAGCCGTGCCGGCCGGTCAGCAGGTAGCCCTCCAGCCAGCCCTGGCAGGTGTGCTCGGAGAGGATCTCCATCACCCGCCCGCCGGCGCCAGGTGCTCGTCCACCGGCAGGCGTGGCCTCTTCCCACGTCTTGACGCTGACCTGGTACACCGCCTCCAGCCGGTTGGAGGCGGTCTCGTCCGGCCCGAACAGCCGGAAGTTGCTCGTCGCCAGGTTGCCGCCCATCACGTCGCGGAGCAGCGTGCCGAGCACCCGGGTGGGTTCGGAGACCTGGGCCCGGGGCGGGCGGCGGGCACCGCGTACTGGCGGAAGTCCGGCATGGCCAGGTCGCGCAGCAGCAGGCCGCCGTTGGCGTGCGGATTGCTGCCCATCCGGCGCTCGCCGCCGGGCACGAAGCGGAGGATCTCCGGGCGGGGGCCCCGGCCGCGTCGAACAGCTCACCCGGCCGGTAGGACAGCATCCACTCCTGAAGCTGCCGCAGGTGCTCCGGGTTGGTGCGGACTTCGGCCAGCGGCACCTGGTGCGCCCGCCAGGTGCCCTCCACCGGCAGCCCGTCCACCGTGGCCGGGCCGGTCCAGCCCTTCGGCGTGCGGAACACGATCATCGGCCAGCGCGGCCCCGGGCCCGTCCCGTCCGGCCCGCCGGAACCGGCACGCGCCTCGTGCTGGATCTCCCGGATCCTGGTGATGGCGCCGTCCAGCGCGGCAGCCAGCTCGTGGTGCACCGGGCCGGGATCGACCCGGCCACGATCACCGGTTCCCAGCCGTAGCCGCGCAGCAGCGCGATCAGTTCTGGCTCGGGGATCCGGGCCAGCACGGTCGGGTTGGCGATCTTCCACCCGTTCAGCTGCAGGATCGGCAGCACCGCGCCGTCCCGTGCCGGGTCGAGGAACTTGCCCGCGTGCCAGCTGGTGGCGAGCGGCCCGGTCTCCGCCTCACCGTCGCCGATCACGCAGGCCACGACGAGGTCCGGGTTGTCGAACGCGGCGCCGTGCGCGTGCGCGAGCGAGTAGCCGAGTTCGCCGCCCTCGTGGATCGAGCCGGGGTCTCCGGCGCCACGTGGCTGGGCACCCCGCCGGGGAAGGAGAACTGGCGGAACAGCCGGGCCATCCCGGCCGTGTCCTGGCCGATGCTGGGATAGATGTCCGTGTAGCTGCCATCCAGCCAGGTCCCGGCGATGGCCGCCGGGCCGCCGTGCCCCGGGCCGATCACGTACATCATGTTCACGTCGTGGGTGACGATCACCCGGTTGAGATGGGACCAGAGGAAATTCAGCCCGGGGTGGTGCCCCAGTGGCCGAGCAGCCGCGGCTTGATCTGCTCCGGGCGCAGCGGCTGCGTCAGCAACGGGTTGCTCATCAGGTAGATCTGCCCGACGGACAGGTAGTTCGCGGCGCGCCAGTATCCGTCGAGCGCCCGGAGCTGATCACTGGTGAGCTCGGCCTGGGCGGTCACGGTCATCTCGGATCAGCTCCTTGGCTGGGATTCCTTGGCTGGGATTCCTGGGCGGGGATTGCCTGGCGGGATCAGGTACCGGCCGATCGGGCCTGGGGTAGCTGGCGGAGGAACGGGTCGGCCGCCGCGTGCGCGGTGACCCGGATCCGGGCGTCCACCGCGGTTACGCCGTCGGCGCGGGCGATCACCGGGTTCAGGTCCAGCTCGCTGACCTCGGGCAGGTCGTCGGCCAGCCGGGATACCCGGAGCAGAGTGTCGCGCAGTGCCGCGATGTCGGCCGGCGGCTGGCCCCGGTGCCCGAGCAGCAGCGGCGCGGCCCGGATCGAGTGGATCAGGTCGTCGGCGTCGGTCGTGGTCAGCGGGGCAAGCCGGGCCGCGTAGTCATCGAGCACGTCGGTGGCCACCCCGCCCAGGCCGAACACCACCAGCGGGCCGAACACCGGTTCCTGCACCACGCCGATGATGACCTCGGTGCCGCCGGTGATCATGGGCTGGACGACGGCGCCGGAGAAGTTGTCCCGCGAAGCGCTCGGCCAGCGTGCCGAACGCCGCCCGGGCCTGGCCGGGGCCGTCCAGGTCGAGCAGCACCGCGCCCGCGTCGCTCTTGTGCACCAGGCCGGGCACCTCGGCCTTGAGCGCGACCTGGCCGCCGAGTTCCACGGCCGCGGCGGCCGCCTGGTCCGCGTCGGTGACCAGCTGGAACGGCGCCATCGGCAGCTGGTAACAGCGCAGCAGCCGGTCGGCCTCGGCCGCGGGCAGCCAGCCGCCGCCGGGCAGCCGCTCCAGGAAGGACGCGATCAGCGCCTTGGCCTCGGCCACCTGCAGGCCCTCGATGTCCGGCACGGTGTCGGCGGGCCGGGACCGCCACGAGCCGTACCGGGCGGCCCGGCTGAGCGCCCGGGCCGCGCTTTCCGGGTAGGCGTACGCGGGTACGCCCGGCGCGCCGTCGGCGCCGGGCAGCAGCCGCACCGAATCGGCCTGGTCGAGCACGACCGTGGCCAGCGGCACCGGCAGCTTGGCCGCGGCCAGCGCCGGGATCAGGTCGGACGCCGAGGTCGGCACGACCAGGGCGAGGACCGCGTCCACCCCGGTGTCGCCGGCCGCGGTGGCCAGCGCGGCGCCGAACGCGTCCGCGCTGACCGCGGCGGTGGTGTCGATCGGGCCGGTGACCGCCACACCCGCGGGCAGGGCCGCGATGAGCTTGGCCTGAGCCTGGTGGCTGGGGGTGGCGACGGACAGGCCGGCCTCCACGCAGGCGTCCGCGGCCAGCACGCCGGCCCCGCCCGCGTTGGAGATGACACACACCCGGCTGCCCGCCGGGACCGGCTGCTCGGCCAGCAGCACGGCCGCCTCCAGCAGTTCGCCGAAGCTGGTGGTGGCGATGACGCCAGCCTGCTCGAACAGCGCCTGCCGGGTGATCATCGGCGCGGCGGCGGCCGCGGTGTGCGAGGCGGCCGCGCGCTGGCCCACCGCGGACCGTCCGGCGTGCACGGTGAGCACCGGCATGTGCGCGCTCACCCGGGCCGCGGTACGGGCGAACTTGCGCGGGTTGCCGAACGACTCCAGGTAGAGCACGGCCAGCCGGGTGTGGCCATCCTCCGCCCACCACTGCAGCATGTCGTTGCCGGACACATCCAGCTTGTCGCCGACCGAGGCGAACGACGAGATGCCGATGCCGAGCCGGGAGAAGTGCTCCAGCAGCGCCACGCCGACCCCGCCGGACTGCACGACCAGCCCGGCCCGGCCGGGCCGCGGGTGATGCGCCGCGAACGTGGCGTTCAGCCCGATGCCCGGCACCGCGACGCCGAAGCAGTTCGGGCCGACCAGCCGCATGCCGGTGCGCCGGCAGGTGGCGAGCAGGCGGGCCGACTGGGCCGTGGTCAGCCCTGAGGTGATCACCACCAGCGACCGCGCGCCGCGCTCGCCGCACTCCTGGGCCACATCGAGCACAACGTCTGCCGGTACCGTCACCACGGCCAGGTCCGGGGCCTCGGGCAGCGCGGTGGCTGACGCCACGCATCCGATCCCGTCCACGTCGCCGCCGTGCGGGTTGACCGCGTAGAGCGCGCCGGTGAACCCCGCGTCGCGGATGTTCAGCAGGATCGACCGGCCGATCGAGCTGGGCCGGTGGCTGACCCCGATCACCGCCACCGAGCGCGGGGCGAGCAGCGGTTCCAGGCTGGCCACGCTCGGCCTGCTGCTCCCGCCCGGCGACCGCGTCAAGGTAGCGGCTGGGCTCGCCGAGGCCCACGCTGCGCGGGATAGGCATGGTCAGTTCGACCACGCCGTCCTCCAGGCGGCGGGTCGCGTTCAGCCCGGCGTCGGCGAACACGCGCAGCATGGCGGTGTTCTCCGGCAGCGTGGCGGCGGTGAAGACCTGCACGCCGCGGGCCCGGGCCAGCGACACCAGGTGCTCGAGCAGCAGCGTGGCCACCCCGCGGTGGTGCATGTTGTCGGCCACCGCGAACGCCACCTCGGCCGTGCCGGGCTGGCCGGTCGGCTCGTAGCTGGCCACGCCGACCAGTTCGTCGCCCAGGAAGCCGAGCAGCGCCCCGTGCGATCCGTCCGCGCGGGTTACCCGGCGGGCCTCCTGCTCGCCCGCGTTGCGGCTCAGGCTGAAGAAGCGGAGATAGAGGTTGTCCGGGGACATCTCGTCGTGCAGCCGCTTGACCTGTTCGAAATCGTCCGGCCGGGCGGGCCGGATGGTGATCGTGGCGCCATCGGCGAGCAGTGCGTACGAGCACCCGGGTGCGCTGAGCGCAGTCAACGTGGTATCTCCTCGCTCTTCCGGGCTGGCTGTCAGCAGCGCCGGTCATGATCGTCTGGGGTCAGGGCCGAGGGTCCAGAGCCATGATCCCCGCAGGCCCATTCGGTTCCGGCGGGCCGCGCATCGCCGGGCGGCCGGTCGCCTGCATCACCATGATGGCCTGCCCGCTGTCCGTGCGCACCATTGGGCGGCCCGCGCTGGCTATGCGAACGGCCAGTTTCCGGCCCTGGCGCCGGGCTGTGCGCAGCGGGTCATCCGCCGTTCACCGTCCGGCCAACTGGGCATCGCCGGGCCAGGTGGCCACCGCGGCGCGGGCCACCGGGTCCTCGCTACGCACGAGGCGGGTGTACGGCTCGGGGAAGAACAGCGCGAGGTGCCCGTCGGAAAGCCAGCGGACGACGTAGGGCGGGGAGCCATCCGGATGCTGGAGGCCGATGATCCGGCATTCCCGGTGGCCGCCGGCGCCGTCGATGACCAGGCTGTCACCCACGTTGGCCTGCACAGTCATCGCCTCCTCCCGGCGCTCGCCCAGCCGGCCGGGCTGAGCTGCGGGGCGGCTCTCGCCGCTGGTCCTGCTTCCACCTTGCCCGGGGACCGCGGCGGAAGCGCCAGGCCGACGTCCCTGGCTGCCGGGCCATTGGGCCTTGGCGGCCTGGCGGCCAGGCAGGCCGGTGACCATCGTCCCGGCCGGCCGGCCCGGACGTCCCTGCCACCGCGGCCATGAACAGCCGCATCATGCACAACGCGTCGTCGTCGCACTACACTCGCACCGTGATGACCTGGGCCGCACCCAGCGGTTCATGAGGCCGGTCGATCCGCGGCTGCTGCACTATGCCGCGGCCGCCCGGGGGTACCTGGTCCTCGCCGTCGCGACCGGCCTGGTCAGCACCGGGCTGATCCTGGCTCAGGCCGGGCTGCTGGCGCACGCCCTGGCCAGCGCGGCGCTCGGCACCGGCGCCCGGGCACTGGCCGTCACGCTGGGCGTGCTGCTGGCCGTGCTGGCCGCCCGCGCGCTGGCCGTCTACGGCGGGGAGATCGCCGCGCTGCGCGCCGCCGCCGCGGTCAAGTCGCAGCTGCGCCGCAAGCTGACCGCGCACCTGGTCCGGCTCGGCCCGGCCTGGCTCGGTGGCCAGCAGGCCGGCGAACTGGCCGCCCTGTCCAGCAAGGGCCTGGACGCGCTCGACCCGTACTTCGCCCGGTTCCTGCCCCAGCTCGTGCTGGCCGTGGCGGTGCCGGTCGCGGTGCTGATCCGGGTGGCGCTGGCCGACTGGATCTCGGCGCTGGTCATCGCCGTGACGCTGCCGCTCATCCCGGTGTTCGCCGTGCTGGTCGGGCTGCAGACCCGGGCCAGGACCGAGCGGCAGTGGCGGCTGCTGGCCCGCCTCGGCGGCCACTTCCTGGACGTGGTGGAAGGGCTGCCCACGCTCAAGCTGTTCGGCCGGGCCGACGCCCAGGCCGACGTGATCCACGAGGTGACCGACGAGTACCGGTCCGCCACCATGGCCACGCTGCGCATCGCGTTCCTGTCCGCGCTGGTGCTCGAGCTGTCCGCGGCGCTGGCCACCGCGCTGGTCGCGGTGGAGATCGGTCTCCGCCTGCTGGCCGGCCACGTCGGCTACCAGACCGCGCTGCTCGTCCTGCTGCTCACCCCCGAGGCCTACCTGCCGCTGCGCGCGGTGGGCGCCCAGTTCCACGCCAGCATGGAGGGCGTCACCGCGGCCGGCCGCGTCTGCGACATTCTGGACGTGCCCCTCCCGCACGGCGCCCCTGTCCCGGCCAGGCTGGGCTCCGCGGCGCCCATCCCGCCCGATCTACGGCACGCGACCATCCGGCTGAACGCCGTAACCCTGGCCTATGAAACCCGGCAGCGCGCGGCCCTGGATCATGTGTCCTGTTCCATCAGGCCTGGTGACAGGGTTGCCATCACCGGGCCGAGCGGGGCCGGGAAGAGTTCCCTGCTGGCCCTGCTGCTGCGGTTCACTGTCCCGGCGGAAGGCCGGATCACGGTCAGCCGGGAAGACGACGGCCCGGACCCGGTGGACCTGGCCGGCCTGGACCTGGCCGCGTGGCGGCGGCAGATCGCCTGGGTGCCGCAGCGCCCGCACCTGTTCGAGGGGACCGTGGCCAGCAACATCGCGCTGGGCCAGCCGGACGCGACCGCGGCGGATGTCGCGCGGGCGGCTGCCGCGGCCGGGGCGGCGGAGTTCATCGAGGCGCTGCCCGGCGGCTACGCCGCACCGCTCGGCGAGCGCGGCAGCAGGCTGTCCGCGGGGCAGCGGCAGCGGATCGCGCTGGCCCGGGCCTTCCTCCGGGATGCCCCGCTGCTGCTGCTGGACGAGCCGGTCGCGCACCTGGACCCGATCACCGCCCGGCAGATCATGGACACGATCGAGCGCTTGATGGCGGGCCGGACCGTGCTGCTGGTCACGCACCGCCAGGGCTGGTCCGCCGCGGGCCCGGCCGCTCGCGCCAGCCGGGAACTCAGGCTCGATCAGGGCCGCCTGGTGCTGGCCTCGGGCTGCCTCGGCACCGCGTCCGAGCCGGGTGCGCTGGTGAGCACGCCATGACCGCGCCAAAGGGGCGCGCTGCCGACTGGACTGACTCGCGCCGAAGGGAGCGCGCCGCCGACTGGACTGACTCGCGCCGAAGGGAGCGCGCCGCCGACTGGACTGAGGAGCGAGGGAGCGAGGAACGAGCGACCGGGCGACGAGGGAAGGAGGCGGGGTAAAGCGCCCCGGAGGCGCAATGAAACAGAGCATCCGCTGCTCCGGCTGCTCCGGCTGGCCCGGCCGCTGCGCGGCCAGCTGGTGCTGGCCGTGCTGGCCGGCGCGGCGTCCACCGGCTGCGCCGTCGCGCTGCTGGCCACCTCCGGTTTCCTGCTGGCCCGGGCCTCGCTGCACCCGAACATCGTGGCCATCTCGGTCGCGGTGGTGGCCGTCCGCGGGCTGTCCGTCGGCCGCGGGGTGTTCCGCTACGTGGAGCGCCTGGCCGGGCACGACGCGGCGTTCCGGGTGCTGGCCGACGTGCGGGTCCGGGTCTACCGGCAGCTGGCCCGGCTCGCCCCGGCCGGGCTGGCCGAGTTCCGCTCCGGGGACCTGCTGGCCCGCCTGGTCTCTGACGTGGACGCCACCCAGGACCTGTTCCTCCGCGGGCTGGCCCCGCCGCTGACCGCGGCGGTGGTCGGGGCGGGCGCGGCCGGGGCGGTGCTGCTCATCCTGGCCCCGGCCGGGCTCGTGCTGGCCGCCGGGCTGCTGCTGGCTGGCCTGGCCGTGTCCTGGCTGGCCGCGGCGCGGGCCCGGCAGGCGGGCCGGCGCACCGCACCGGCCCGCGGCCAGCTGACCGCCCGGGTCACCGATCTGCTGGCCGGCTCGGCCGACCTGCACGCGGCGGGCGCGCAGGACAGCGCGCTGGCCGCGGCCGACGCCGCCGATCACGAGCTGACCAGGCTGGCCCGCGGCACCGCGGCGGGCGCCGCGCTGGGCAGCGGGCTGTCCCAGGCGGTGGCCGGATTGACGCTGTGGGGCGTGCTGCTGCTCGGGGTGGCCGCGGTCGGCGGCGGCACGCTGACCCGGGTGCCGCTGGCCGTGATCACGCTGACCGCGCTGGCCGCCTTCGAGGCGGTGATCGCGCTGCCCGCGGCCGCCCTCCAGCTCGGCCAGGCGCGGGCCAGCGCGGTCCGGGTCGGCGCGGTACTGGACGCGCCGGACCCGGTGGCCGGGCCGGCCGTGCCGCGGCCGCTGCCCAGTCCTGCACTGGACGGTGGCTCACTGCGGGTGAGTCTGCGTGCCGCCCAGGTCCGTTACCAGCCGGATGGCCCGCTGGCCATCGACGGGGTGGACCTGGACCTGGCCGCCGGGCAGCGGGTGGCGCTGCTCGGCCCGAGCGGGTCCGGCAAGTCCACGGTGGCCGCCGTGCTGTTCCGGTTCATCGACCTGGCCGGTGGCACGGCCACCCTGGACGGCGCCGACCTGGCCAGCTACGCCCCGGCTGACGTGCGCACCGTGATCAGCGGCTGCGCGCAGGATCCGCACCTGTTCGACACCACCATCGCGGGTAACATCCGGCTGGCCCGGCCCGGGGCCAGCCAGGAAGAGCTGGACGGGGTGGCCGCGCGGGTCCGGCTGCTGACCTGGATCCGTTCCCTGCCGGCGGGCTGGGACACCATGGTCGGCCCGGGCGGCACCGCGGTGTCCGGTGGGGAACGGCAGCGGATCGCGCTGGCCCGGGCCCTGCTGGCCGACCCGCCGCTGCTCATCCTGGATGAGCCGACCGCGCACCTGGACCCGGACAACCGGCGGGCGCTGACCGCGGACCTGCTGGCCGCGACGGAAGGCCGGGCCACCCTGCTCATCACGCACGACCTGGACGGGCTGGACCAGGTGGATGAGATCGTCGTGCTGGATCACGGCCGGGTGGCCGAACGCGGCACGCACCCGGAACTGCTCCGCGCCGGTGGCCTGTACCACCGGATGCAGGCGGCGGCGCAGATCCAGCCGGCCAGCCAGCCCGCCCGCTGAGCCGGCCTTCAGGCCGGCGTCTCGACCAGCCGGAACCCGTCCACCATGTCGGCCTGGATGACGATGATGTCGTCCGCCCCGTCGACCACCCACGGTTGCAGCAGTTTCCGGTACCGGACCGCCTGTGCCGGGTCGGTCAGCCGGGTGGCCCGGCCCACGATGATCACGCTCCAGCCGAGATGCGTGTCCGGGTCGATCAGGTCGGCCTCGTAAGCCACCACCGTGCCGGACTGGTCGCGCACCGCCGCGCTGATCGCCGTGCCCAGATAAGCCCGGATGATGACCTGATCGCCGGTCACGGCGTGGTTGACCGGCCGGATGGCAGGCAGCGCCAGGTGGGTGAACACCAGGCGGCCGAGCGACACCGTGCTCAGCAGCCGCAGTGACTCCGCCCGGGGCATTGCCTCTAGCCGCCGCAGCGCGGTCATGGTCATGGCACCTCCCGCCGATCGGCCGTGCACCCCGGGTTAGAGCGTCACTATCCAGCGTTACGGCAGGCCGGGGATAGGGACCAAGGTCCCGGCGGCGCACCCGGTAGGCCCTAGTTGTCCAGCCAGAATTGCCCGTCCGGCGGTTAAGCCAGGCGGGCCAGCTCGGCCAGCCCGCGGGCCAGGTCCCGGCGGCCCTCCGGGCTGAGCGAGGCGAGCGTCCGGTCCAGGGCTGCCCGGCGCTGGTCGCGGACCCACTGCGCGACCCGCTGACCGGACTCGGTGCTGCGCAGGGTGATCTCCCGACGGCTGGCCGCGGCCTGCTGCCGGGCCAGCAGGCCCGCCGCTACCAGCCGGTCGCACAGCTTGCTGGTGGCTGACGTGGAGGCACCGAGCGTGCTGGCCAGCCTGGTCAGGTTGATCGCGCCGGCGCCGTCCACGATGAGCAGCGCGCGCAGCTGGGCCGGCGGCGTCACGGAGCCCAGCTGCTCGACGGCACGCTGCCACGTCTCGGCCAGCACGGAGAGCCCCGCTTCGGCGCGGGCCAGGTCAGCCGGCTCGCCGGGCGAATCGTGGATCATGTTGCTGTGCATCTGCGGGAAATCGTACTTCGCCGGCCGTAGACCTGCCGCCGACCCGCGCTAAGCCCCCGGGGCGTATTCGGCCGGCGCCTGCCCGCCGACCCGCGTCACGATCTCGGTGGCCAGCTCGCGCAGCTTCATCCGGCGGTTGTTCGACGCCCGGCGCAGCGCGGCGAACGCCTGCTCCGCCGGGACCTTCGACTCGGCCATGATGATGCCGATGGCGTGGTCGATGACGGCCCGGGAGGACAGCGCCTGGTTGAGCTGGGCGGCCAGTTCCCGGGCCTGCTGGTACCGGCTGACGGTCACGATGGCGGCCGAGGCGAGCGGGACGAACAGCCCGACCAGCCCTTCGTCCAGCCGGTCGAAGCCGTCCGAGCCGCGGCTGCTCAGGTTCAGCGCGCCCAGCCGCTGGCTGCCCAGGCCAAGCCCGGCGGCCAGGTAACTGCGCAGCCCCATCTCGGTGGCCAGGGCGGTGAAGTCCGGCCAGTGCTGCTCCGCCTCGGCCAGGCTCCAGCTGTTGATCTGCTGCCGCCGGGCGGCGTCCAGGCACGGCCCGTCGTGCAGCAGGTACTGGCGGCGGTCCAGTTCGTCCTGTTCCGCGTCGGTGGCGGCCGCGGTGGCCGGCTTGCCGTCGTCGTCCAGGACGGTGACACTTGCCGCGTGACAGCCGGGAACGAGCCGGGTGGCCAGGGTGAGGATGCTGCCCAGGGTCTCCTGGACCGACTCGTCCTCAGCCAGCGTGCGGCCCAGCTCGGTCAGTGATTCGAGCAGGTCCTCATAGCGCTCGCTAGGCAGTGCAGCGGGCTTTTCCTCGGCAACCAACGTAACCTCCTCTCGGCCTGGTCACGGTGCACGGCAATTGGCTGCAGCCTGTTATCTGCCGCCGATGGGCCCGCTCAAACGGCCAATCGGCCGGGCCAGGCCAGGACGCCGCCCCGGTAGGCGTCCCGGCTGGCCCGGCCCTGCTCTGCTTGCTTTGCGCCTCCGAGGGGCTTAGGCCCGCCTCCTTCCCTCGTCGCTTGTCGCTCGTTCCTCGCTCCGCGCTCCTCAGTCCAGTCGGCGGCGCCCCTCTTCGGCGCGGCAGTCCAGTCGGCGCCGCGGCGCTTTGGCGAACTCACCCGGGCTCCGGGCGGCCGTGCAGGGCGGCCAGCCGATCCTTGGCCTCGGCCGCCGGGATGCCGATGATCGCGGCGATCAGGTCCCAGCTCATCTCCGCCTGCTGCGCCAGCTCGAGCAGGCTGGCTTCCAGCCGGTCGAGGTAGAGCCGCACGTTGCTGAGCAGGACCAGGGCCGCCCCCACATCGAGCGGCTCGGCGGGCAGGTGCCCGGGCGGGCCGGCCTGCTGCGCCACCGCACTGGCCGCGCGCAGGTCATCCAGCGGGCGGGGGAGATGCCGGGCGGCCGGTGCGCGCTGATCCGCGGCGGCCCGGGCGTGGCTTGGCGGCCGGGCGCGGGCCGCGGCGAGCCGGGCCCGCGCGCTGTCCAGCACGTCGCGGTCGGGCGCGGGAAGGGGGCCAGGGCGGGCGGGCAGGGCCGGCCCGGTGCTGACCGGCGGGCCCTCGGTTTCCATTTCGAGCACGGCTGACTCCTGCTGTCACAAGTGACAGAGGTAGCCGCGCTGCCGGGCTACGTCCTGGGTGCGCTGGGCGCTTTGGGAATTATGTTCACCCAGGCAGCTGGCGTCAAATGAGACCGGCCGGCTGCGCTCAGTGCGCCCGTTTGGTCCATTGCGGCTCGACGGCCGACCACTCCGCCGCCCAGTCCTTCAGCCGCCTGCGGTCCAGCACCGACCTGGCCAGCCACGCCGCGATCAGCAGCACGATGCCGAGGACGGCCGGGGTGAGCGCGATCACGGCGATCACCCGGCTGGCGATCTGGCTCTCCCCGATCGGCGGGTACACCAGCTGGCCCGTGGAGTTGACCCAGATAGTCACGGCCCGGCCCGCCTTGCTGCCGACCGGCGCAGGTACTTCGCCCTTGCGCTGCTGCCCGTCCGGGGCGGTCCACCGGGCTCGCGCCCAGACGAAGCCGGTGGAGCCATACAGCGGGTCGTCGGCCGCCCGGGCCACCTTGTCCACCAGCACCGCGCTGACCTGCCGCTCGCTGGCCGCCTGAGCTCGCGCCGCGCTGGCCGAGGCGGCGCTGGTCAGGTTGCCCAGGCCGATCGCGGCCAGTGGGCTGGCGATCAGGAACACGAGCACCAGGCCGATCCGCAGCCACGCCTCAGCCCGGTCCGAGCCGCGGCGGAGCGGGTTGGCGTCCAGACCTGCCCGGCGGGCAAGCGCAGCCACCCAGCGCATCGGTGTCCGCGTCACAGCACCATCATCCCTCTAGCCGGAGCACTCCGCTCCGCGACCCGCCACCTTCGCCACCGGCCGCCCGCTACAGACAAGCGCAGCGGCCAGCCGTTACCGTTGGTTCAGGCTTACCAGCAGCTTAAGTGCTTGGGGAGGAGGCCGTGGAGTCGCCGGAACCACATCCGATGCTGCCGCAGCTACGGCTCGACGACCTGCTGACCGAACTCCAGTCCCGGCTGCAGACCGTGCTGGCCACCCGGGACCGGGTCTACGCGCTGCTCGAGGCGGTCGTCGCGGTGGGCGCCAACCTCGACCTGGAGATGGCGCTCAAGAAGATCGTCGAGGCCGCCATCACGCTGGTCCGGGCCCGCTACGGCGCGCTGGGGGTGATCGGCGACGGCGGCCGGCTGATCGAGTTCATCCCGGTCGGCCTGGCTGACGAGCAGATCGCCGCGATCCATCACTGGCCAGAGGGGCTCGGCCTGCTCGGCGCGCTGATCAGCGACCCGCGGCCGCTGCGCCTGCCGAACATCGCGGTCAGCCCCAAGTCGCACGGGTTCCCGCCCGGGCACCCACCGATGCGGTCCTTCCTTGGCGTGCCCATCCGGGTCCGGAACGAGGTGTACGGCAACCTCTACCTGACCGAGAAGGAGGGCGGCGCCGACTTCGACGAGGAGGACGAGGCGCTGCTCGTGGCGCTGGCCGCGGCGGCCGGGGTGGCCATCGACAACGCCCGGCTGTACGAGGAAGCCCGGCGCCAGCAGCGCTGGCTCCGGGCCAGCAGCGAGGTGACCCGGCGGCTGCTGTCCGGGGCCAGTTCCGATGAGATGCTCGCCCTGATCACCCAGCAGACGCTGGACATGTCCGGCGCGGACCTGGTCGCGCTGGCCGTGCCCACGCCGGACCGGCAGCAGCTGGTCATCCAGCACGCCGCCGGCGCCGCCGCGGCGGACGCGATCGGGCTGGTGCTGCCGGTGAGCCGGTCGCTGTCCGGCCAGGTGATGGCCAGCGGCGAGCCGGTCGCCGTGGCCGATTTCGGGCATGACGAGCGGGTGGCCGGCGCGGCCCAGCAGCACCTGCCGCTGGGCCCGGCCATCCTGCTGCCGCTGGGCGAGCCGGGCGACGTCCGCGGCGTCTTTACCGTGGGCCGCGAGCCGGGATCCATGCCGCTGGCCCCGCAGGCCATCGAGATGATCAGCACGTTCGCCGCGCAGGCGGCCATCGGGCTGGAGCTGGCCGAACATCGCAGTGACGCCGAGCGGCTGGCCATCCTGCAGGACCGCGACCGGATCGCCCGGGACCTGCACGACCTGGTGATCCAGCGGCTGTATGCCACCGGGATGTCGCTGCAGGGCGCGGTGCCGCTGCTGACCCGGCCCGAGGCGGCCAGCCGGGTGAGCAACGCGGTGGACGCCCTGGACGAGACCATCCGGGAGATCCGGTCGGCCATCTTCTCGCTGCAGGCGCGGGGGGACAGCCGGGCGCAGGGCCTGCGCGCCCAGGTGCTCGACGTGGTGGACGAGATGAGCGCGCTGCTCCGCTTCGCGCCCTCGCTGCGGCTGGTCGGCCCGCTCGACGAGACGGTGCCGTCCGAGGTCGGCGAGCACCTGCTCGGCGCGCTGCGCGAGGCGCTGTCGAACGCGGCCCGGCACGCGCACGCGTCCCGGGTGGACGTGACCGTGCAGGCCGACACGGAACTGGCTCTGCGGGTGCGCGACAACGGCGCCGGGATGGGCAGTAGCACCCGGCGCAGCGGCCTGGCCAACCTGGCCGAGCGGGCCACCGAACTTGGCGGCAAACTGGCGATCACCCCGGCCGAGGGTGGCGGCACTCAGCTCGATTGGCGGGTGCCGCTCCCCTAGTCGGGGGGCGACCCCCCGGGCCCCCCGCTCGCCGCTTCGCGCCGAACGCCGACTCGGCGGGCACACGCCTCCGGCGCGCCCCGCCTCGGCGCCGCAGGCGGGGGAGCCCCCCCGCACCCCCGGATCGGTGGCTCGGCGGGGACACGGCTGCGCCGCGCCCCGCGTCGCCACCGAATTTCCGGCGGCCGCGTTCACCCGGTGGTCCCGCCGCTTACACCGTCCGTCGTGGCTCGGGTTGACGCGTGACCTCTGGTTTAATTCCGTCCCTCGCGCCCGTCAGGCGGCTCGTCGAAGATGCGGGCGGCGTAGGCGGCGGCCTGGGCGCGGCGCTGCATGCCGAGCTTGGCGAACAGGGCGGAGACGTAGTTCTTGACCGTCTTCTCGGCCAGGAACAGCCGGTCGCCGATCTGCCGGTTGGTCAGCCCCTCGCCGATGAGCTCGAGGATGCGGCGTTCCTGGTCGGTCAGCCCGGCCAGCGGGTCGGAGTGGACGGCCTGGTCGCGCATCCGGCGCATCACCCGGCTGGCCGCCTCGGGATCGAGCAGGGACTGGCCGGAGGCGATGGTGCGGACCGCACCGACCAGGTCGGTGCCGCGGATCTGCTTGAGGACGTAGCCCGCGGCGCCCGCCATGATGGCGTCGAAGAGCGCTTCGTCGTCGGTGAACGAGGTGAGCATCAGGCAGCCGACCTGAGGCATCCGGGACCGGATCTCCCGGCATACGGTGACGCCGTCTCCGTCGGGGAGCCGGATGTCCAGCACGGCGACATCGGGCTTGAGGGCCGGGATCCGGGCCAGCGCGGAGGCGGCGGTGCCGGCCTCGCCGACCACCGTGATGTCGGGTTCGGCCTCGAGCAGATCCCGCACCCCGCGCCGGACGATCTCGTGATCGTCTAGGAGGAAAACCAAAATCTTCGCTTGTTCTTCGCCTGCTTGGCTCACCGGACCAGGTTAGCGCTGCTGAGTTAGCCTGAAGGCAGCGGCGGATGGACGAAGCAGGGAGGCCGGTCATGCCACAGCCCCAGGGAGCCGAGCTGGAGAAGGTCCGGGCACGCCGGGCGGAACTACGCGAGCGGTATCTGCGCCCGGCCGGCCAGCGGCCTGCCACCCCGGTGCGCGGTGTGCACCACCTCGCGCTGATTTGCCGCGATGTGGAGGAGACCATCCAGTTCTACCAGGAGTTCCTTGGCTTCCCGCTGGTCGAACTGGTGGAGAACCGGGACTACGCGGGGTCCAGCCACTTCTTCTTCGACATCGGCAATAAGAACATGCTCGGCTTCTTCGACTTCCCCGGGCATGACCACCCGGCGTGGCAGGAGACCATCGGCGGCGTGCAGCACCTGGCCATCTCCATCCCGCAGGAACAGTACGACGCGGCGAAGCAGAAGTTCGACGAGGCCGGGATCGAGTACCTCGGGCCGGACCGCGGGGTGGAAGAGAGCATCTACTTCCGCGACCCGAACGGCGTCGGGCTCGAGCTGTACCGTGAGGACCTGGGCGAGTTCGACGGCCGCCACCTGATCGACTGAATTAGTCCGGGGGGACGACCCCCCTGGACCCCCCGATCGCCGCTCCGCGCCGAACGCCGGCTCGGCGGGAACACGCCTTCGGCGCGCCCCGCCTCCCCGGCGAACTGGTCCGGCGCGTGTCTAGCGCAATTCCCGGCGGATCACCAGGCGCACGCCGGTCCAGACCTGGTCGATCGCGCACACCTTGTTGTCCACCAGGCCGGTGGGCAGCGCGACCTCGCGGACCACGTGGTCGGTCATGTCGGTGGGTACCTTCGACGCACGCTTCGGCCAGGCGATCCACAGCCCGCAGGCCGGGGCCATGTGCGCGCGCAGCGTGCCCAGCTCGGCCTCGTACTCGGCCCGCGAGGTGGTAAAGAACACGATCACGTCCAGCGGGCCGCCGTCGGCGGGCAGCTCATCCAGCAGCTCCGCGCCGGGCACGTCACCGAGCAGGTCGCGGAAGCCCCGCGGCGCCCCCACCAGGGCGACCGTGGCCTCAGGCCGGATGCCCAGCTTGGCCGGCAGCGGGGTCCCGGAGTAGCCAGCCGGTGTGCTCACCCTGGCAGATTAGCCGCGGTCCCGGGTCAGCGGATGGCGGCCCCGGTGGCCGGGTCGAAGAAGTGCAGCCGCTCGGTGTCCACGGCGAGCACGGCGCGGCCATGCGGCTGGATCCGGGCCCGCGGAGCGACCCTCGCTACCCCGGCCGGCTCGTCGCCAGCTCGCCGCGCGTCCAGCTGGAAATGCACCAGCTGCTCGGTACCGAGCACCTCGACCAGTTCCACCTCGGCGGTGAGGCTGGCCCCGGGCACGGCGGCCGCCCCGGTGCTGGCCGGGTCGGTCAGGCTCTCCGGCCGGATGCCGGCAATCAGCTCGGCGCCGTTGAACGAGGCCAGGTCCGTGGACTGCTTGACCACCGCGGGCGGCAGGGTGAGCCGCTGGCTGCCCAGGATCAGCTCGGCAGTGTCCCCGACGATGTCCAGCCGGGCCGGGTAGAGGTTCATCGACGGCGACCCGATGAACGTGGCCACGAACATGTTGGCCGGCCGGTCGTACAGCTCCCGGGGCGCGGCCACCTGCTGTAGTTCGCCGTCGCGCAGCACGGCCACCCGGTCGCCCATGGTCATCGCCTCGGTCTGGTCGTGCGTGACATACAGCGTGGCCGCGCCGATCCGCCGGTGCACGGCCAGCATCTCGGCCCGCATCTGCACCCGCAGCTTGGCGTCGAGGCTGGACAGCGGCTCGTCCATCAGGAAAATGGCCGGCTCGCGGACGATGGCCCGGCCCATGGCCACCCGCTGCTTCTGGCCGCCGGACAGCTGCCGCGGCTTGCGGTTCAGCTGCCCGGTCAGGCCGAGGATGGCGGCGGTGTCCCGCACCCGGCGCTGGCGTTCAGTATTCGGGATTTTCTTGTTTTCCAGCGAGAAGCCGATGTTCCCGGCCACGGTGAGGTGCGGGTAGAGGGCATAGCTCTGGAACACCATGGCCACGTCGCGCTGCCGCGGCGGCACGTCGTTGACCACCCGGTCGCCGAACCGGAGGGTGCCCGCGCTGATCCGCTCCAGGCCGGCCACCATGCGCAGCGCGGTCGTCTTGCCGCAGCCGGACGGGCCGACCAGGACGACCAACTCGCCCGCGTCGACGTGCAGGTCCAGGCCCCGCACGGCGGTGACGCCGGTGGGGTAAACCTTGGTCAGCTGGTCCAGGGTCACACTGGCAGACACGGTTCTGGCAGGCACGGGGCCACCTCCCTCAGTTCGCGATGCTGCCGAGCAGCAGGCCGCTGCGCCAGTACCGCTGCAAGATCAGGAACAGTGCGATCAGCGGCACGATGGTGACCAGCCCGCCGAGCACGACCAGCGGGAACAGCTCGGCGTTGCCGCTGTTCTGGGCGCGTTCCGACCACAGGCCCAGGCCCACGGTGAGCGGGTAGAGCTGGTTCTGGCTGAAGATGAGCAGCGGCAGGAAGTAGTTGTTCCACACCGTGACGATGTTCAGCAGCAGCACGGTCATCAGCCCGGGCACCATCAGCGGCACGGCCAGCCGCCAGAAGATCTTGAACTCGCCCGCGCCGTCCAGCCGGGCCGCGTCGAGCAGTTCGCGCGGCACCGACACCTCGACGAACACCTTCATCAGGTACACGCCGACCGGGCTGACCATGCTGGGCAGGACCATCCCCCAGATCGAGTTGATCAGGCCCACCTTGGCGTAGCTCAGGTACAGCGGCAGCGTGATGGCCGTGATCGGCACCAGCAGGGCCGCGATCACCAGGTAGAACAGCACCCGGTAGCCGCGGAACCGGAACCGGGCGAAGCCGTAGCCGGCCAGCGCGGCCAGCGCGGTGGCGCCGCCGCCGCCGAGCACCGCGTACAGCACGGTGTTGCCGAACCACTGGAAGTAGATGCCGTAGCCGTCCACGTTCTGGAACAGCAGGCCGAAGTTGCGGCCGAACACGAACGGGGAGGCGAACCAGAAGCCGAACGTCTCGAAGATGTTGGCCTGGGTCTTGGTCGAGTTGATGATCAGCCAGACGATGGGGATCAGCGTGAAGATGGCGAACAGCACGCAGAACGTGGTGACCGCGGTGACCGTGCCGCGGCGCAGCCCGTAGAACTCGATCGGGATGGCGTCCTCGTCCGGGCCACCCCACCAGTGGCGGCGCGGCTCACCTGGCGGTGCTGCGGGTGGCTGGTCCTGCTCCAGGACGGCAGCTGATGCGCTCATCAGATATCACCCCTGCGGCGGCGGAGGAACAGAGAGCCGACCGAGATGACCACGATCACCAGGCCGAGGATCACCGCCGCGGCCGCGGCCAGCTGGTACTGCCCGCCCGCGATCGCGGTGTTGTAGATGTACAGCGTGGGCGTGAAGCTGAACGAGATCGCCTGAGTCTCGAAGTACTGCAGGATCAGCGGCTCGGTGAACAGCTGCAGCGCGCCGATCGTGTTGATGAACACCAGCAGCACGATGGCTGGGCGGACCATCGGCAGCTTGACCTTCAGGATGATCTTCCACAGCGGGGTGTCGTCCAGGATGGCCGCCTCCACCACGTCCCTGGGCACCGATTTCAGCGCGGTGTACAGGATGACCATGTTGTAGCCGGTCCACTCCCAGATCACGATCACGATGATCGAGGGCAGGATCAGGTTGCTGGAGAAGAAGTCGGTGTTGGCGAAGCCGAGCGCGTGGGCCAGGTGCACGAACGGGCCGAACTGCGGTTCCAGCAGGAACGACCACATCACCGCGCCGACCACCGCGGGCACCGCGAACGGGATGAAGAAAATGGTCCGGAACAGCGTGCCGTACTTGGCGACACCCAGGTCGAACATGGTCGCGAAGAAGAACGCGACGGCCAGCATGACCGGGATCTGGATCGCGGCGAAGATGATCACCCGGACGACGCCGCCCCAGAACTCGCCGGACTGCAGCGTCTGGGTGTAGTTGGCGGCGCCGGTGAACGTGGTGCCGCCGATGATCCGGGTGGTGTACAGGCTGGTGTAGATGGCGTAGCCGAGCGGCGCCAGCATGAGGACGACGAAGAAGGCGAGGAACGGGGCGACGAACCAGAAGCCCTTCCGGTCGCGCCGGCGGGCCCACGCCGACTGCACCAGCACGCTCCGCCTGGGGAGCGGGCGGCGCTGCGCCGTGGTGGCGGTGCCGTTCACGATGGTGTTCTCCTTACCCTCCACGGCGGGGCCAGTCTTGCCGGGAGCAGAGTGCCGGGAGCAGGTGTCCGGGGCGGCAGGGTTGGCGGGCGCCCGGCTGGGGAGGTCGGGCGCCCGCCAGCCAGCTATCAGCTGGAAACCGTGAAGCCTTGCTGCTTGGCGTAGTTGACCAGGACATTCTGGAAGTTCTGGAATGCCGAGGCCAGCGTTTCCTTGCCATTGAGCACGCCCGCGAATACGGTGGCGGACTCGGTCAGCGCTTCAGTCATGAACGGCGGCCAGGGCACGCCCTGGATGCTGCCCGCCGCCGCGGTGAACACCTGGTCCGGGTGCGACGACCCGGACACCGGGACGGTGATGTTCTTGTAGGACGGGTCGCTGAGCAGCGGCTTGAACGTGGGGAACAGCGAGGACGGGGCCGTCTTGGTGATGTTCCACGACGCGGTGGTCCCGTTCAGCCACTCGGAGAACTCCGCCGCCGCGGCCGGATGGGCGCTCTGGGTGAACACCGGGTAGGTCGAGCCGCCCCAGTTCGCGGCCACGTCCTGACCCGCGGCCCACTGTGGCAGCGGCGCGGCGCGCCAGTCGCCCACCGACGACTTGGCGTCCGGCGCGAAGTAGGACGGGCCCCAGGCCGAGCTGAGCCAGCTCGCGTCGATGCCCTTGTCCATGTCGGCGAACGAGGTGGCGGACACGTCGGTGGTGCCGTTGACCTCGTGCGCGTTGAGCAGCTTCTGCCAGTACGCGGCGAACTTCATCTGGGCCGGGCCGGTCCAGTTGATGGTCACCTTGCTGCCCCCGCTGTAGGCGAATGGCCAGGCGTTGTCCTGGGCCATCAGGCTCATCACCCACTGCAGGTCGGTCGCGGAGAAGTTGGTCATGTAGGCCGACGGGTCGGCCTTCTTCAGCGCCGCGGCGGCGGTGGCGAACTGCGCCCACGTGGCCGGCGGCGTGATGTGGTACTTGGCCAGCAGCTTGGAGTTGTAGTAGAAGGCCATCGGGCCGGCGTCGCCGGGCATCGCGTAGACGGCCGAGCCCTGGCTGACTTCCTTCCACGCCCACGGCACGAAGTCGCTCTGGTACTTGTCCGCGCCGTACTTGACCAGGTTGACCACGTTGTGCGTGGCCTCGAACGAGGGCAGTTCGTCGAACTCGACCTCGGCCACGTCGGGCGCGCCCGAGCCGGCCTTGAGCGCGTCCGAGATCTTCACGTACTCGGGGTCACCCGCGCCCACATCTTCCTGGGTCACGCAGATGCTCGGGTGGGTCTTGTTGAACTCGGTGACGGCCCGGCCCATGCCCGGCACCCAGGCCCAGAAGGTGATCTTCGTGGCGCTGGACGACTTGCAGGAGGCGCCTGCCTCCAGTGTGGCCCCGCCGCTCGCGGCGGGGGCGGCGCTCTTCGAACTTGACGCGGACGTGCTGCTGCCGCCGCTGCTGCCGCACGCGGCGATCAGCGAGACGGCGGCCACGGCGGCCAGCCCGGCCACGGCCGCGGCGCCCGGCGGTGAGCCCGGTGGTGTGCCCGGTGGTGCGTCCGGTGGTGTGCCGCGACCCCGGCGGGCGGGGCCAGCTGTGTCGCGAGGGGAAGGGCATCTTCGCAAAACTCCTCATGGTGAGCCTTGTCCTTTTCCTGATGAGGTTTCCTGGGGAAGTGTCCGGTCCGGCCGCCTGGGGGTTTGCCACGGAGCGTGCATCGGGGCATGCCCGGGGCGCGGCCGGGGGACGGGTCACCCGCCGGCGGTCATCGCCTCGACCACGGTGAACGACTGTGGCGGGAGCGTGAGGGTGAGCACTGCCCCCTTCGGGGTTTCCGACCCCTCCTCCAGGCAGGCACCCTCGACATCGGGCAGCACGCGGGCACCCGGCCCACGTTCCGCGGTGACGGTCGCGACCTGTGCGTCACCGTCGAAGGCCAGGTCGCGCAGTGCGATCTCGACAGTTTCCGGCTCGTCCGGATTGCGGTTGACCAGGGTCAGGGAGAGCTTGCCGCGGTCGGTGGACACGGTGGCGGCCGCGTCCACCATGGTGAACGGACCCAGGTCGGCGACCCGGTGCGGCCACCGGCTGTGCCGCTCCTCGCCCAGCGGGCTGATCTTGGGAGCGCTCACATGCACGTCGACCGCCAGGTCCAGGGCGGCTTTCGCGTGCAGCAGCACCGGGTAGTAGATGGGCTGGGTAGCCACGGTTTCCGGGCTGGTCACGATCGGCGCGATGGCGTTCACCATCTGGGCCAGGTTGGCCATCCGGACCCAGGCGCTGTTCCGGATGAAGATGTTCAGGTAGGTGGCGACGGCCAGGGCGTCCGGGAAGTTGTAGCGCTCCTCCAGCGCGCCGTCCGGCTCCCGGTACCAGACGTTCCATTCGTCGTAGGCGATCCGCGGCGGGTTGGCGATCTTCTTCACGTAGGCCACCCGCTCGATCAGCGCCCGGGTGACCCTGATCGCGCGCTCGGCCTGCAGTGGCTGCAGCACGTTGGTCCAGTAGTCGTCGGACCCGGTGTAGATGTGCAGCGAGTGGTAGTTGACCAGCGGGGCCATCCCGTCGATGACCACCCGGTCCCAGTCGTTCCAGCCGTTCATCCCGCAGCTGACCAGCTTGGCCTGCGGGTCGAGCATCTTGATGGCCCGGGCCCAGCGGGTCGCGGTGCGCACGTACTCCTCGGCCGACACCGCGCCGACCTGCCAGTCGCCGTACATCTCGTTGCCCAGGCCCCAGTAGCGGACGTGGTACGGCTGCGGCGTGGCCGTTGGCCCGCCGCTGGTTGGCCCAGGCCGTGTCGCCGCCGCCGTTGCAGTACTCGACCCAGGCCAGCGCCTCTTCCAGCGTGCCGGTGCCCATGTTCAGGCAGATGTACGGCTCGGTGCCGAGCTGCTGGCAGTAGGCCAGGAACTCGTCGGTGCCGAACCGGTTGGACTCCACGCCGCCCCAGGCCAGCTCCGGCCGCCGCGGCCTGCTGTCCTTCGGGCCGATGCCGTCGGCCCAGTGGTAGTTGCTCACGAAGTTGCCGCCCGGCCAGCGCAGCACGCCCATCCGGAACTCGCGGAGCAGCGCCATGACGTCGCTGCGGAACCCGTGCTCGTCGGCCAGCGGGGAGCCCTCGTCGTACAGGCCGCCGTAGATGCAGCGGCCGAGGTGCTCGACGAAGCCGCCGAAGACGTTGCGGTCCACGGTGCCGAGCTGGCGGGCAGGATCCACCACGATCCGGGTCACGAGTCCTCCTGGTCGGTTGGGGTTTTCTGCGGTCTGGCGCTCGCCGCCCCCGCAGGATTCGCGCACGATCAGCTCGACTGGCAGCCGCACCGGAGCCTCCGGTGGGGTTTCCCCGGCGATGCTGTGCAGCAGCAGTTCCACCGCCTGCTCGCCGGTCTCCGCGAACGGCACCCGCAGCGAGGACAGCGGCGGCATCAGGTACTCGGCGAACGGCATGTCGTCGCAGCCGACCACGGCGACGTCCTGGGGCACCCGGCGGCCGGCCGCGGCCAGCGCGCTCAGCACGCCGATGGCCATCGTGTCGCTGTGCACGAAGATCGCGGTCATCTCCGGGTCGCGCTCCAGCAGCAGCCGGGTGGCGGCCGCCGCGGTGCCCGGCGTCCAGTCCGCCTCCACGGCCAGGTCCTCGCCCGGCTCGATGCCCGCGGCGCGCAGCGCGTCCTCGTAGCCGTGCAGCCGGCTGCGCACCACGTGCCGGCGGAACGGGCCGGTGACGGTGCCGATCGAGGTGTGCCCGAGCCGGATCAGGTGCTCGGTGGCGGTCCGGGCCCCGGCCCGGTGGTTGGAGCCGACCAGCGGGACGCCGCCGCCCGGCACGTGGTGCAGGCTGACCGACGGCACGTACCGGCGGAGCATGTCGGCCACTTTGGTGTCGCCCTCGAGCTGCGGGGCGGCGGCGATGACCCCGTCCACCCGGCGGTCGATGAGCATCTGTACCACCGCGGCGCCGTCCCGGCCGTCATCGGCCAGGTTGCCGACCAGGACCGCGTGCCCGTGCTTGCGCGCGGTGCGCTCGGCGGCCACCGCGAACTGGGACAGCGCGCCATCGGTGATGTCCCCGGCGAGCAGCCCGATGGTGGCGGTGGACTGCTGCACCAGGCTGCGCGCGACGCTGTTCGGCCGGTAGCCCAGGCTGTCCGCCACGGCCATGATGCGGGCCGCGGTCTCCGCCGACACCCGCACGTTGCCGCCGTTGAGCACCTTGCTCGCGGTCTGGAAGCTGACCCCGGCCCGGGCCGCGACTTCCTTGATCGAGACATACCGACGCGCCATGACGTCCTTGCCGTGACCTGGTTCGCCCTGATGAACGAACGTTCGCCTAGACGGTAAAGTTCGGGCGGACTTGCGGTCAAGACACGGTTCGGTCACGGTTTCGCCGTATTACCGCCGGTAGTAGCCGGATTGGGGCCTATTTCCGCAGGCCCGGGCCGCTGGCGCGGGAAGCTGTGCGGTTATGCCAGATCGTGAGGCAAAGGTTTTACTCCGGCCGAACGTTCGCGCAAGCGCTTACCCACGCGCTCATCACGCGCTTATCACGCGCTTACCCACGCGGGGGCCAGGTCCATGCCGGCCCCCGCCGGTCGTGATCATGACTTTAGTGCGTATCTAGTAGCACCAAAGTCATGATCACGACGGCCACGCGGGCCGGTCAGACCTGGACGAACTCGATGCCGGCCAGGTCGCAGAACACCTTCCAGTCGGCGGCGTGGTGGCCCAGGTTCATCACCTCATGGTGCGGGCCACCCGCGGCCAGCCAGCCGTTCAGGCAGGCCCGCACCCCGGACGCGGGCCGGAACTGGCCGTACGGCATCTCCAGCGCGGGCAGTTCCTGGCTGTCCAGGTTCTCGCCTTCCGCGCAGACCAGCCGCCACCGGGTGCCCTCCAGGGAAACCAGCGTGGCCAGGGTGGCCGGGCCGGGCTGGTACTGGAACAGGAACGTCGGCGGGTCGGCCAGCCGGCCGATGCCCAGCGGGCGCTTGATCAGCTTGACCGGCCGGTCGGTCCGGGCGATCTTCCAGTTGCCCTCGCCCATGTGGCTCTGCAGGATCGAGTTGGACGGGAAGTCCATCGCGTACATCTCGGTGAAGTGCGCGTCGCCGATCAGCTGGTGCCCGGCGTAGACCAGGCATGAGGTGAGCACGTCGCCCTCGGCCGCGTACCCGTAGCCCTTGGCCATCAGCGAGGACGCCGCGGCCAGCGGCAGCCGGCTGAACCGGCCGTCCTCGCCGATCGCGTCGAAGTGCGCGGTGTACGCGCCGAACCCGCGCTCGACCAGGATCTGCTCGATGGCCACCTGCATCCGGGCGTGGTCGGTCCGCTCCTCGGCGGACAGCCGCGGGTCGATCTCGAAGTTCTCGTCCTCGAACGCGATCACGTCGGCGATCTGCGTGCCGGTGACCGCCTGCATGCCGCGGTACATGTCACCTTGCGCGACGGCCAGGATCTCCGGGCCGAGCGAGCGGATCAGCGCCGACTCGTCCACCCGGATGTCGCCCATGTCGTTCATCGCGTAGCCGAAGATCGCCGTCTTGAGCGACTTCCAGGCCGTGATCGCGCACGCGGCCCGGGCGAACCGGCTCACGTCCGCCTTGAACTGCTCGCTCTTCCAGTCGTCGGTGAGCACCGCGAACCGCTTGCCCGCGCGCACCATCGCGTTGGCCGTGTCCTGCGCGCCGTGCACGCCCTGGTTGTAGGTCATGTCCGCCATGTCCCAGGCCGGCGTCACGTTCGGCTCGGGCTGGATGTTGGCCATCAGCACCGGCAACCGGGACTCGGCCAGCAGCCGGGCCACCCGCATGGCCGGGCCGTAGGTCAGCATGACCACCATCACCCCGTCCAGGTCCGCGTTCTCGAACTCGCGCATCGCGCGGACGGCGTCCTCCCGGTACTTGATCGCCTTGCTCGGAATGAACTCCCCAACGTCGGCAAGGTGGGCGGCCAGTTCCGCCGCGTAGCCCTCCTGGCGCTGCGCGATGCCGGGAATCATGTCGTCATACAGGTCCTGCATGACGCCCAGGATCCCGATCCGAGGCTTCCGTCCAGTCATGGCAACCCTTTCTCATTTACTTAACGCCGGCTGATGGGACTGCCGTCCGGGCCCGCGCGGTCAGCGCTGGCCGTACTGCTCCGTGTAGCGCTTGTGCAGTGCGTCGATCTGATCCGGCTCGAGCGGCTCAAGGTCGCCGTAGGCCCGCGCCAGGTGCACGGTCCTGGCCACGTCCTCGCACATCACCGCGGCCTTGACCGCGGCCCGGGCGGTGCCGCCGATGGTGAACACGCCGTGGCTGCGCATCAGCACGGCGGGGGAGCGGTGCCCGGTCAGCGTGCCCACGATGCCGCGGCCGATCTCGTCGCTGCCGATCAGCGCGAACGGGCCGAGCGGGATTTCCCCGCCGAACTCGTCGGCCATCGCGGTGATCACGCACGGGATGGCCTCGCCCCGGGCGGCCCAGGCGGTGGCGTAGCTGGAGTGGGTGTGCACCACGCCGCCCACCTGCGGCATGTGCCGGTATACGTAGGCGTGCGTGGCGGTGTCGCTGGACGGGCTGTAGCCGTCCTCCACCGGCTGGCCGTCCAGGTCGCAGAGCACCATGTTGCCCGGGGTCAGGTCGGGGTAGGCGACGCCGCTCGGCTTGATCACCATCAGGTCGGTGCCGGGTACCCGGGCGGACACGTTGCCCGAGGTCCAGGCGACCAGGTTGTTCTCGGCCAGCGCCGCGTGCAGGGCGCAGACCTCGGCGCGGGTGTGCGAGATGGCCGCGCTGATCGCGTGCTCGCTCACGGGTCCGCTGCTCACGTTTCCGCCCCTTCCTCGGTGTGGTCATTGGCGTAGGCCTGCTGCCGGGCCGGCTCGGCGGCCAGCACCCGGTCGCGCAGCGCGCGGAGCCGGTGCATGACCTCGTTGCCGCCCCGGCCGAAGTAGTCGTGCAGCCGGGTGTACTCGGCGTACATCTCGTCGTAGACGTCGGCGCTGCCCGGGTCCGGGGTGTACACGTCGGCCCGCTTCGCACCCATCGCGGCGGCCGCGGCGGGCACGTCCGGGTAGCCGCCCGCGGCCACCGCCGCGTGGATGGCCGAGCCGAGCGCCGGGCCCTGCTCCGAGACGATCACGCTGAGCGGGCGGCGCAGCACGTCCGCGTACACCTGCATCACGAACGAGTCCCTGAGCAGGCCCCAGCCACCACGAACTCGGTGACCGGGATGCCGGACGCGGCGAACGTGTCAATGATCACCCGGGTGCCGAACGCGGTCGCCTCGACCAGCGCCCGGTAGATGTCCGGCGGCCGGGTGGCCAGGGTCAGCCCCACGATGGCGCCGGACAGGTGATGGTCCACCAGCACCGAGCGGTTCCCGTTCAGCCAGTCCAGGGCGATCAGGCCGTGCGCGCCGGCTGGCTGCCCGGCCGCCTGGCCGGCCAGCAGGTCGAACAGGGAGATGCCGCGGCGGGCCGCCTCGTCCCGGTAGGAGGCGGGCACGGCGTGATCGAGGAACCAGGCGAAGATGTCACCGACACCGCTCTGCCCGGCCTCGTAGCCGAACTCGCCGGCGACGATGCCGCCGTCCACCACCCCGCACATGCCGGGCACCTCGGCCAGCGTGCCGGCGTTCATCACGTGACATGTCGAGGTGCCCATGATGGCCACCATCTGGCCGGGCGCGATGGCGTTGGCCGCGGGCGGGGTGACGTGCGCGTCCACGTTGCCCACCGCGACCGCGATGCCTTCGGGCAGGCCGGTCCAGCCGGCCGCCTCGGCGGTCAGCGAGCCGGCCCGCGCGCCGAGCGGGGCGACCGGGTGGGCCAGCTTGTCCTCGGCGAAGCTGGCGAACCGCGGGTTCAGCGCGGCCAGGTAGTCCCGCGACGGGTAGTGGCCGTCCTGGTAGATGCCCTTGTACCCGGCGGTGCAGGCGTTCCGGGTCTCGGTGCCGCAGAGCTGCCAGATGATCCAGTCGGCCGCCTCGATCCAGCGCTCGGCCCGGTCGTAGATGTCCGGGTCTTCTTCGAGCAGCTGCAGCGCCTTGGCGAACTGCCACTCCGAGGAGATCTTGCCGCCGTACCGGGCGATCCACGGTTCGCCGCGAACATGCGCGAGCGCGTTGATCCGGTCCGCCTGCGGCTGGGCGGCGTGGTGCTTCCACAGCTTGACGTAGGCGTGCGGGCGGTCGGCCAGGCCGGGCAGGTGGCACAGCGGGGTGCCGTCGCGCAGCACGGGCAGCACGGTGCACGCGGTGAAGTCGGTGCCGACGCCGATGACCCGGGCCGGGTCGATGCCCGCCGCCTGGACCGCGGCCGGCACCGCCTGGCGGAGCACCTCCCGGTAGTCCTCCGGGTCCTGCAGCGCCCAGTCCGGTGGCAGCGGGTCGCCGGTCGCGGCCAGCTTGGCGTCCATCACGCCGTGCGGGTACGCCCGCACCGCCGAGCCGAGCTCGGCCCCGTCGCTGACCCGGACGACCACGGCCCGGCCGGACAGCGTGCCGTAATCCACGCCCACCACGTATTTGTCCGGGGCAGTGCCGTCCGGGTGAGCTTCGTCACGGTGAGCGCTAACAGTCATCGATCGTCCTGTTCTGCGAAGTATCCGGTAAGTCAGCTCCGGGGCGGCCCGGTGCTGGACCGTATCACCAGCTGCGGGGCGACCGGCTCGGCTGATCCGGCCTGGTCCCGGCCGTGGATCAGGCCGACCAGCGCGTCCAGCGCGCGGCGGCCCAGCTCACCGAAGTGCTGCCGGACCGTGGTCAGCGGCGGCAGGAAGTAGGCCGACTCCGGGATGTCGTCGAAGCCGATCACGCTGACGTCCTGGGGCACCCGCCGCCCCTGCTCGGACAGCGCCCGGAGCAGGCCGAGCGCCATCGGGTCGTTGGCGCAGAACACCGCGGTCACGCTGTCGTCCGCGGCGATCCGCAGGCCCAGGTCATACCCGCCGGCGGCAGACCAGTCGGCGGCCAGCAGCGGCGGCTCCGCGGCGCCCGCCTCGCGCAGCGCCTGCCGCCAGCCGTCCACCCGGGCCTGCGCGTCGAGCCAGCTGGCCGGGCCGGCCAGGTGATGGACCGTGCGGTGGCCCAGGCTGAGCAGGTGCCGGGTGGCCAGCGCGGCGCCCTCCGCGTTGTCCACCGCGACCGAGGGCACCGGCGGGCTGGTCCGGCAGCCCACCGCGAGCAGCGGGATGTCTTCCGGGACGTGGTAGAGCGCCTCCACCGCGGAGTCCTGCGGCGCGATCACGATGATGCCCTCGACGCCCTGGCCGGCGAACCGGTCCACCGCGTCCAGCACCGAGCGCCGGTCCAGTTCCGGCACGCTGGCGATGGCCACGAAGTAGCTGTCCCGGGCGGCCCGCTCGATGCCGTACAGCATGGACGCGGGCCCGTACAGCGTGGTGTCGAAGCTGATCACGCCGAGGGTGTGGGTGCGCCGGGTGACCAAGGTCCGGGCGGCGGCGTTCGGCCGGTAGCCCAGCTCGGTGATCGCGGCCAGCACCAGGGCCCGGGTCTGTGGCCGGACGTTGGGGTGATCGTTCAGCACCCGGGAGACGGTCTGGTGCGACACCCCGGCGAGCTGGGCGACGTCGGTCATCACCGGCGGCCTGCTCCGCGTCCGCTCCGGCAGCTCCACGTTCACCTCCCTCGCTCGTCGCTGGCCGGCCGCCGGGCCGGTGGCGCGGCGCCCGGCCGCCGCCGTCCCGCCGCTCACCGGCCGCCCTGGCCGCCTAGCCACGGCAGGCCACCATCAGGTCGGGACGCCACGTGGGCGGTGCCCATTCCGCACCCGGTCGCCCCCAATTTAGACGCACGTAGGCAAACCCCGGTCCAATGCTGGAGAGATTGTTATCGTTCACATCATCCCAGGTCAAGTGCGGCCCGGCCAGCCGCGCAGCGACCGCGGTATTCATCCGGCTGAGCCCGGCTGAGCAGCCGGGTCCGCGGTCGAGTCGCGCGGCACGAGGCGGCACGGGACGGTGTGCACGCCGTGCGTGGGTTCGCCGTTGATGGCCAGCAGCAGGTGCTCGGCGGCCACCCGGCCGACGCGCTCCAGGCACATGTCCACGCTGGTGAGCGGGGGGTCGGCGCCGAGCACCATGGGACTCCAGTTGTCGTAGCCGACCACCGCGATGTCTTCCGGCACCCGCTTGCCGATCAGCCGCAGCGTGTCGGTCACGCCGCGGGCGATCTGGTCGCTGCCGCAGAAGATCGCGTCCACATCCGGGGTGCTGCCCAGCACCACCCGGACCGCCTCCCGGCCCCAGCGCTCGCTCCATTCGCCGTACAGCACGTCGTGCGCGGCGAAGTCCGCGCCGGCCGCGGTCACCGCGTCGCAGAATCCCCGGGCGCGCTTGCGGGCACACAGGAACCGCTCCGGGCCGGTGATGTGGCCGAACCGCCGTCGGCCCAGGCTGAGCAGGTGCTCGGCGGCCAGCCGGCCGCCGCCGGTGTCGTCGGGCAGCACGGCGGGCTCGTCACTGTCCATCGACTGGGTCATCGCGTACACCACCGGGATGCCCAGGCGCAGCCCGATGCTGGGCCGTCGGCTCGATCCGCCGCCCGGCCACGATCAGGCCGTCCACCCGGCGGCTGAGCAGCATGTCCAGGTACTGCCGTTCCCGGTCCGCGTCGTCCCGGGTGTCGCACATGAACACCGAGATCTGGCCCGCCCCGAGCGCGTCCTTCGGCGCCCAGCATGACCGGGATGCTGAACCGGCCGAAGCTGTCCGTGGTGATCACGCCGACCGTGTAGGTCCGCCCGGCGAGCAGCCCGCGGGCCAGCACGTTAGGCGCGAAGCCGAGTTCGCGGGCGGCGGCCGCGACCCGGTCCCGGGTTTCCGCGCGCAGCTTGCCCTGGCCGTTGAGGGCCTTGGAGGCGGTCCCGATCGAGACGCCAGCGTGGGCGGCGACATCCCGGATGGTCACCCGCCTGGCTGGCGAGCTCCGGCACGCGGGCTGAGCGCGGGTCACGGTCGGCCGGCGTCAGCGGGAGGCGTTGAGCTGGGCGGCTGAGAGCTAGGCAGGCAAAGGGTTGCTCCGGGATCCGGGCCCGGCCTGGCTGGCCGGGATATGTAATCAAATCGGGACTATACAGGCTTGACGCCTAAGGCTACGACTCCTACCTTGCTGGGGAAAACCTATTCCTTCGGGCCGGTGATGCTGGGGAAGCGCTTAGCCGCCTGCGTGGCGGCTGCCGCCCCACCAGCATCACGGCCCGGGAGCTGGAGTGCGCCAGGTGAGCAGTGCAGATTCCATCCAACCGGCTCGTGGCCCGGTCAGTCCCACGCCCGCCGCCGCGGTCAGCGCACCGGCCGCTGGCCGGCCAGGCCGCACGGCTCGGCGCCGGCCTGCTGCACGACTGGCAGCGAGCGCAACCACGCGTCGAGCCTGCCGCTCGCGCTGCGCCAGCTGGAGGCGGCCGGGAACCTGGGCAACCTCCGGCTGGCCATCGCCGGGGCGCACGAGGGTTACCGGGGCCCGGTGTTCATGGACTCCGACATCTACAAGACGCTGGAGGCGATCGGCTGGGAGCTGAGCCGGGGCGGCGACCAGGAGCTGGCCGACTTCGCCCAGGAAACGACCGCACTGCTGGAGAAGGCGCAGCAGCCGGACGGCTACCTGAACTCCGCCATCCAGGTATCGGGCCAGCCGCGGTACAGCAACCTGGCCTACAGCCACGAGATGTACTGCGCCGGCCACCTGATCCAGGCGGCCATCGCCGGCCAGCGCGGGGCCGGCTTCGACCGGCTGCTCGCGGTGGCCCGGCGGTTCGCCGATCACCTGGTGGACACGTTCCTGGGCACGAGCGGCGGGCTGGACGGCCACCCGATCGTGGAGACCGCGCTGGTGGAGCTGTACCGGGAGACCGGGTACCGGCCGTACCTGGAGCTGGCCAGCCAGTGGATCGAGCAGCGCGGGCACGGGCGGATCGGCAGCTCCGGCTTCGGCCTGCGCTACCTGCAGGACCACCAGCCGGTCCGGGAGACCAGCACCGAAGTCGGGCACGTGGTCCGCGCGCTGTACCTGGAGGCGGGCGTCGCCGACGTGGCGGCCGAGACCGGAGACGCGGCGCTGCTGCGGACCTCCATCGACCCGCTGGGCCGACATGATCGCCACGAAGACGTACCTGACCGGCGGGAACGGGTCACGGCACGAGGGGGAGAGCTTCGGCGACCGGTTCGAGCTGCCGCCGGACCGGGCCTACAACGAGACCTGCGCGGCCATCGCCAGCTTCCACTGGGCGTGGCGGCTGCTGCTGGCCACCGGTGAGGGCAAGTACGCCGACCACATGGAACGCATCCTGTACAACGGCTTCGCGGGCGCGATCGCCACCGGCGGGACGCGGTTCTTCTACGTCAACCCGCTGCAGCGCCGGGCCGACCACTTCGAGAAGGACGACCCCGGCCGCCGCCGCGAGTGGTTCTCCTGCGCCTGCTGCCCGCCGAACATCATGCGGCTCACCGCCTCGCTGCAGAACTACCTGGCCACGGTGGCCGGCGGCACCCTGTACCTGCACCAGTTCAGCGGCGTGGCGCTGGCCGCCCCGCTGGCCGGCGGCGAGCTGGCCGTGCGGGTGGACACCAGCTACCCGTGGTCCGGCGCGGTCGGGATCCAGGTGACCAGCGCCCCGCCCGGACCGGCTGGGCTCGCGCTGCGCGTGCCGGCCTGGGCCACCAGCCCGCATCTTTTGCTCAACGGCCAGCCGGTGCCGGCCGACGCCACCAGTGCGGGGTACCTGGTGCTCGAGCGGCAGTGGCAGCCCGGCGACGTGCTCAGCTACCAGCTGGACGCCGCGCCGCGGCTGACCATCCCGGACCGGCGGATCGACGCGGTGCGCGGGACCGCGGCGATCGAGCGCGGCCCGCTGGTGTACTGCTTCGAGCAGGCCGACCAGCCAGCCGGCGCCGGCCTGGAAGACCTTGCCCTTGTCCCGGGTGACCTCGGCGAGCGGGCCGTCACCGTACCCGGGGTCGGGCCGACGGTGCTCATCGAGGCCGCCGCGCTCCGCCAGCCAACCCGCAGCGCGCCCGCCCACAGCGTCTCAGGCCTGCCCTACCAGCAGGACCCTGAGACCACCACTCCGGCCGCGAATCCGGCCGGGGACCAGGTAACCGCGACCGCCATTCCCTATTTCCAGTGGGACAACCGGGACGGCCAGGCCATGCGAGTGTGGCTGCCGTTGGCTCAGCCCACCCCCTGACGGCACGACTAGCTCACTCTCCTCAATGCGGAGGTAACACTCATGCGGGACAAGCAACGATTGCTCGTCGTCGCCGTGCTGGGCGTGGCTGCCCTGCTGGCCGCGGCCTGTGGCGGCTCATCCGGGTCATCCAGCTCGCCGTTGACGAAGGATTTCGGCGTGAACGCCACCGGGACGGTCCATTTCTGGGCCCGCCAGGCGACCGACGGGCCGGCCAAGGCGCTGGTCGCGGCGTTCAACGCGACCCACAAGAACCTCAAGGTGGTGCTCCACCTGACCCCGCCCAACGACGACACCAGCCAGCTGGCCACCGCGATCCGGGCCGGGTCGGTGCCCGACGTGGTCGGGCTGAACGACATCGACGTGCCCGAGTTCAGCCATCAGAACGCGCTGATGAACCTGACCAAGTACATCGACGCGCTGCCCTACAAGACCTCGCTCAGCCCCGGCCACCTCAAGCTGGCCACCTACAACGGCCAGGACTACGGGCTGCCCTACCTGGCCGACCTGTCCGTGCTCTGGTACAACAAGAAGCTGTTCAAGGAGGCCGGCCTGAACCCGGACGACCCGCCGACCAGCTACGCGCAGATCGTCGCGGACGCGAAGAAGATCACCGCGCTCGGGCCATGGCATCTACGGCTTCTCGTTCGCCGGCGACTGCCAGGGCTGCCTGGGCTTCACCATGCTGCCGTCGCTGTGGGCGGCCAGCCAGCACATGATCAACGGCCCGCTCGGCAACCAGACCGTCAACGTGGCCAACGACGCGCCGCTCAAGACGATGCTCGAGGCGTACCACACGATGTGGGCCGGGCACATGACGCCGGTCGCCGACCAGACCCAGAACGGGCTGACCTGGGGCGCCGACTTCGAAGCGGGCAAGGTCGGCATCCTGCCCGGTGACTACGGCTTCGCGACCAAGTTGACGAATCAGGCCGAGTTCGCCGACGCGCCGCTGCCCGCGGTGAACGGCGGCGGCTACAGCACGTTCGACGGCGGCGACGACTTCGTCATCCCGGCGGGCGCGCCCAACGCGTCCGGCGCCTGGGAGTTCATCAAGTGGGCGCTGGAGCCACAGCAGCAGGCCAAGTACCCGTCCGAGGGGATGACCCCGATCCGCACCGACGTGCTGACCCCGTCGTTCGCCAAGACCAACCCGGACGACGCGGTCGCGCTCAAGGCGCTGGCCAAGGGCTCGGTGGAATACACGCTGGCTTATGACGCGGTTTTCAACGAGCCGGGTTCGCCCTGGTTCAAGATGTTTGAGGAGGCGGTCTACAACGGCAATATCAGCGGCGCCATATCCTCCGGGCAAACCAATATCCAGAGCACAGTGACGAGTGTGAAGGGCTGAGTCGAATCGTGTCAGGCCAGGTCAGTGCCCCGCCGTCGGAACAGAAGGCCCGCCGGCGGGGCGGCCTGACCCACAGCTGGCTGCCCCGCGGTGGACCCACCGCGGGGCGGCCAGCCGCGGGTGGGCCCGCGCCGCGGCGGCGGTCCACCGCCGCCTCCCGCCGCACCACCCGCACCGGCCTGGCGCTGATCTCCCCGGCCCTGGCGTTCGTCACGGCCTTCGCGCTGATCCCGCTCGGCTTCGGCGTCTACATCTCGCTGACCAACTGGCCGCTGGTCGGCCCGTATCACTACATCGGGCTGGCCAACTACACCGCGCTGATACACAACTCGGTGTTCCTCCAGTCGATCCGGTTCACCCTGGAGTACACCGCGATCGTCACGCTGCCGATCCTGGTCATCGGCTACGCGCTGGCCGTGTTCGTCCGGGCCAACCGGCCGGGCAGCACCGTGTTCCGCACGATGATCTTCGTGCCGTACATCGTCGGGCTGGTCGCGGAGAGCTTCATGGCCGTGGTCGAACTGCAGCCCGACTCCGGCACGGTCAACTTCGTGCTGGCCCATTTCGGCATCGTCAAAGCGTCCACCGCCTGGACGGTGCACACCGGGCTGGCGCTGACCGCGATCAGCGTGCTGGTCATCTGGTTCGCGTCCGGGCTGACCATGATGCTGCTGATGGCGGGCATGCAGGGCATCCCGGTGGAGCTGTACGAGTCGGCCCGGGTGGACGGGGCGTCCTGGTGGAGCGCCGAGCGGCGGATCACCATCCCGCTGCTGCGCCGCTCGATCGCGCTCAGCCTGATCATCTCGGTGGTCGGCTCGTTCCTGGCCTTCAACCAGTTCTTCATCATCACCGACGGCGGGCCGGGGACCAGCACCCAGTCGGTGGTGATGGCCATCTACCAGACCGCGTTCGCCGACTTCAACGTCGGCCTGGCCAGCGCGATGTCGATCGTGCTGATCATCGTGGTCGGGCTGATCACCTTCCTCCAGTTCCGGTACCTGCAAGGAGACGCGGACTGATGGCTGCCGCAGTGTACGACCGGTCGGCCCAGCGCCGGAGCCGGACCAGCCGCAGCGGGCTGGTCTGGTACCTGATCGCGGGCGTGGCCATCGGCGCGGTGTTCGTGGTGCCGCTGCTCTGGGAGGTGTTCCGCTCGCTTGCAGCCGGAATCCGCCGTCAGCAACCCGCCGTCCGCGGCGAGCTTCACCCACCTGACGTTCGATAACTACAAGACGCTGCTGTCCGGCCAGGACGACATCCTGCGCAACGTGATCAACAGCCTGATCGTGTCCGTGCTGGCCGCGATCCTGACCTCAGTGGTGTCGCTGTTCGCCGGCTTCGGCTTCGCACTGTTCCGCTTCCGCTACTCGGGACTGGCGTTCGGCATAGTGCTGCTGGCTTTTATGATCCCGTTCCAGGCGGTGCTCACCCCGCTGTTCCTGGAGCTGCATTTCCTGCACCTGCTGAACAGCCTGCTCGGGCTGGCCCTGTTCTACACCACGTTCAACCTGCCGATCGGCGTGTTCGTGATGCGGAACAGCTTCCTCCAGGTGCCCGGCGAGATGGTGGACGCGGCGCAGATCGACGGCGCCTCGGTGCTGCGCACCCTGTTCTCGGTGTACCGGCCGCTGGTCATGCCGGGCATCGCCACCACGGCGCTGTACGCGTTCCTGTTCTCCTGGACCGAGTTCCTCGGCGCGCTCAGCTTCCTGACCAACGACAGCCTGTTCACCCTGCCGGTCGCGCTGAGCAACGTGGAGACCGGCACCTACGGGTCGGTCAACTACGGCCTGCTGCTGGCCGGCGCGGTCATCGCGATGATCCCGTGCATCCTGGTGTACGTCGCGCTGCAGCGCTTCTACGTCCGCGGCCTGGTCTCCGGCGCGCTGAAGGGCTAGAGTTCCTGGCCGCGGTCGCGCCGAACTACCGGGGCGGCCGGGATCGGCACGTTCGTGCTGGCCTACTTCGTCCGCGACCGCGCCGCACGGCACGGCATCGAGCAGGCGCTGGGCGCGCCGCTGCGGGTGGTCCGGCTGGCCGTGCCTATGGCCGACATCGAGCAGCGGCTGGCCAGCGACGTCACCAGCGGCAGGCGTGACGACCTGGCCGATGCGGCCGCGTCCGCCGCCGCGGGGGAAGGCCCCGGGGTGGCGGACACAGTAGTCCAGGGCGACCGGCCGGTCGGCGTGGTCGCCGCGGAGGTGATGTCCTGGCTGGGCTGGCTCTGACTGCGGGCCGGCCGGGTCAGGAGACTGCGGGCCGGCCGGGTCAGAACTCGAAGCCGCCGGGGCGGCCGTTGCGGTCTGCGATCAGCCCGGCCAGCGTCGCGATGGCGATCTCCGGCGGGGTCCGGGAGCCGATGTTCAGCCCGACCGGCCGGTGCACCCGGGCGATATCCTCGTCGGGCACGCCCAGGCTGGCCAGCGCCTGGATGTGCGGCCCCCGGTGCCGCGGGTTGCCCAGGATGCCCACCCAGCGTGCTTTGCTGGCCAGCGCGTCGCGCAGCACCACGCCCAGTTCGGGCCGGTGGTGATCGGTCACCACCACGTCCGTGTTGTCGTCCAGGTAGTCCCCGAATTCGCCGGTGACCAGGTAATGCGTGGCCCACTCGGCGCCCGCCCGGGCCAGGTCGGGCTCGACCAGCACGGCCCGGAAGCCGGTGTCGCTCGCGAAATGCAGCAGGTAGTGCGCGACCGGCGAGGCGAACGCCGCGACCAGCGTCCGGTTGGTGGCCGGCGCCGGGGCGTGGCCATGAGCGACCGCGCAGGCGGCGGTATCGATGTCGTCAGCCAGCCCCGGGTGGTCCCGCAGGCTGGTGGTCTCCCCCTCGTTTCCCATACGACCGAGCTTGCCACGGAGCGCCCCGCCTCGCCACAGGCTGGCCCCCGCGCCCGGGAATCGGGTCACCGCGCTGATGAAAAGCAGCCCGCGTTTAATTCGCCGGATTATTCTGGCCGGAATTGCCGGTAATGAGGGCCTTCGAAGTTAACCGGGCGGCATGGTGGAGGTGTGGCGCGGTCACGGACTGGCCGGCGGCTGCGGCGTGCCGGATTGCGGTCGTGTCCTGCTCGTTTCATGAGGCCGTGATGGCGTGGTCGCGGGATGTGCGGCAGGCCGGTGCGCTGGTGGCCGGGGAGAAGGTGACGCCGATGGCCAGGCCGCCGTCAGGCCGGGGCTGGGCGGTGATGGCGGCGGCGTGGGCGGTGGCGATGGCGCGGACGATGGACAGGCCGAGGCCGTGGCCGCCGTCGCGGCGGGCAGGGCGGGGGCCGAGCCGCTGGAAGGGCTGGAACAGGCGGTCGACGTCGGCGGCCGGGATGACCTGACCGGAGCTGATCACCGACAGGACGGCGCCGGCCTGGCTGGTGCTGGTGGCGACCTGGATGTCCCCGCTGGGGATGTTGTGCCGCACGGCGTTGTCGATCAGGTTGGTCACCAGCTGCTGGACCAGGAGCGGGTCACCGTCGAGGGCGGCGGGCCGGATGTCGGTCTGGACGTTCAGGCCGAGGCGGCTGATCGCGGAGCGGGCGGCGGCCAGGGCTTCGCTGGTGATGGCGGCCAGGTTGACGGGCTCGCGCTGGCCGGGGCCGGCTTCGCTGCTGGCCAGGGTGAGCAGCGCCTCGATGAGGCGTTCTTGCTCGGCGTTGCAGGCGAGCAGGTCCTGGCTGACGGCCTGCCAGGTGCCGGTGGTGGCGGCCGGGTCGGCGAGGGTGACCTGGAGCAGGGTGCGTTCCCTGGTCAGGGGGGTGCGCAGCTCGTGCGAGGCGTTGGCGGCGAAGCGCCGCTGGGCCTCGAAGGAGGCCTCCAGCCGTGCGAACAGACCGTCGAGAGTGTCGGCGAGTTCCTTGAGCTCGTCGTCGGGTCCGGGCACGGCCAGCCGCTCGTGCAGGCTGCTGGCGGAGATCCGCCGGGCGGCGGCGGTGATCGTGCGCAGCGGGCGCAGTACCTGGCCGGCGATGAGCCAGCCGATCGCGGCGGCGGCCACCGCGATGACCACCAGGGCGATGCCGGCGGCGATCAGCAGCTGCTGCCTGTCGAGGGAGAGCTGCCCCAGACCCGTCATGTGAATCGTCACCGCGGGCGGCTGGACGGCGGCGATGGGGATTACTTTGCCTCCCTTCTGGAGAAGGCGGTGGATCACGAGGTGCGGCGCGTTCCCGAGCTGGCCGTAGAGCAGGTAGGTAACGGCGAGCACGGTCGCACCGCAGGCCAGGAACACCGCGCCGCCGTACCGGACGGTCAGGCGCAGCCGGGCGGTGCGGCGGGGCAGCCGCAGCCGGCGCGGGCGGCAGGCCCGCGGGCGGGGGGTGCGCATTAGGGTCCTCCGATGCGGTAGCCGCTGTCCCGGACGGTCTGGATCACCGGCGGGTCGCCGAGCTTGGCGCGCAGTCGGCCGATGGTGGTCTTCACGGTGCTGGTGAACGGGTCGGCCGCTTCGTCCCATACCCGCTCCAGCAGTTCCTCAGCCGGGACCGGCCGCCCGTCCGCGGCGAGCAGGCATTCCAGCACGGCCAGTTCCTTGGTGGTCAGCGGCAGGCGACGCCCAGCGCGGACCGCGACCCGGCGGGCCGGATCCAGGCTCAGGTCACCGTGCTCGAGACTGGCGGGCAGCGGCGCGGCGGCGCGCCGCCCCAGGGCCCGGATCCGGGCCACCAGCTCGGCGAAATCGAACGGCTTGGGCAGGTAATCATCGGCGCCCAGCCCGAGGCCCTCCACCCGGTCCCTGACCGACCTCGCCGCAGTGAGCATCAGCACCCGGCTCTCGGATCTGCCCGCGGCCAGGGCCCGGCAGACATCGTCGCCGGGCACGCCGGGCAGGTCCCGGTCCAGCACCACCACGTCGTAGCGGTTGACCGCCAGGTGCTCCAGGGCCGCACCGCCGTCCAGCGCGATGTTGACGGCCATCCCCTCCCGGCGCAGCCCGGCAGCCAGTGCCGTGGCCAGGATCTCGTCGTCCTCGGTCACCAGAACCCGCATCGCCTGCCCGCCGCTTCGTGTGCCCCACGGCATGTCAGCCGCCTGCTTCCCAGGGTCGCAGGCCGCAGGTGACAGGCAGGTCACATTTTCGGTTCCCGTGCTGTCACCTCCCATTCTGTACAACTGGTTGCCAGGGAGAAGCAGGAGAAAGACATGATGTACCGTTTTGGCTTTTTGAGGAGGCCGCGATGAACGGCAAGACCGGTGGCAGCCGGGGCCCGCGGCGTGCGGCAGCCCTGGCTGTCGTGGCAGCCGTCGCCATGCTGGCCACGGCGTGCGGCGTGGTACATGTGCATTTCGGATCCTCCAGCGGCTCAGCCCCGGCAGAGTCGGCGACCTACCCGGCGGATCTTGCCTACGCGCAGTGCATGCGAACCCACGGCGTGCCGGGCTTCCCCGATCCCCATCCATCGGCCGGCTTCAGCATCAGCGTCAGCGGGCACCCGCACGGCAACAGCCCCGCGGCGCGGGCTTATCACGCCTGCAAGCACCTGCTGCCTGCCGGCAGCACGCGGACGGGCAGCGGCACAGCGCCGGCGACGGCCAGCCCGGCTGGCGCCGCGGCGGCTGACTGCCCGGGCTCCCAGCCGTGTTACACCCCCCGGCAGTTCCGGGTCGCCTATGGCATCCAGCCACTGCTGGACCGCGGGATCGACGGCCGCGGCGTCACGGTGGCGCTGCCCGAGCAGGCCGAATCGGGGCCGGCGCGGCCGCAGCCGGTCTCTCGCCTCCTGCAGTCGGTCACCGACATCCGGCAGGACCTGGCGGACTTCGACAGCCGGTTCGGACTGCCCCCGGCACGGATCCAGGTCATCACGGCCTTGGCAGGCTCGTCCGCTTCGCCGTGGCTGGCCAGCGTGGAGGAGGTGGAGGACACCGAGCTGGTGCACGCCGTCGCCCCGGACGCCACCATCCGTGAGATTCTGGTCGACCCGACGGACGTGAGCACCCCGGCGAAGTTCGCCGCCACGTGGGCCACGGCGGTGCGGATCGCCGCCCGCCACGGCGAGGTGATCTCGCAGAGCGGCATCGGTCAGGACTTCAACCTGGGTGAGGGCTCCTGGACCAGCGCGGAGGTGGCGACCATGAACTCGGCGCTGCAGTACGCCGCCGCCCGCCATGTCACCGTCGTGGTCGCGTCGGGAGACGAGGGCGCGATCGGCAACGGCTCGACCACGCCGGTCAAGGAGATCATCCTGCCCACGTCCGACCCGCTGGTGCTCGCGGCCGGCGGCACCAGCCTGACCGCGAACCCGGTCACCGGCGCGTACATCAGCGAGACCGCCTGGAGCAACCCAGGTAACCAGCCGTCCGCGTCGGGTGGCGGGTTCAGCCGGCTGTTCGCCCGGCCCGCCTACCAGGATGGCGTGCCCGGCATCGGCGCCACCCGGGGCGTGCCGGACGTCGCCGCGGACGCCTCGGGCAGCACCGGCATGGCGCTCGCGTTCAGCGCGCCGGGCGGCAGCTACGAGCTCATCGGGGCCGGCGGCACCAGCGCCGCCGCGCCGTTCTGGGCCGGGCTGATCGCCTTGGCCGACCAGGAGGCCGGCCGACCCGCTCGGCTTCGTCAACCCGGCCATCTACCGGATCGCCCGCGGCCCGCTATACCACAAGGCGTTCCACGACATCACCACCGGCAACAACACCGTGGTCCTCAACGGGGTCACTGTCACCGGCTACCAGGCCGGACCGGGCTGGGACCCGGTCACCGGCTGGGGCAGCCCCGACGCCCAGGTCCTCATCCCCCTGCTCGCCCGCTGAGGCACCCCGAAATGTTCCGGGTTCCGGGGCCATCGCCCCGGAAACCCGGACCACTGGTGCGCCCAGCACGACGACACCCGCGGCTACCGGCGCCGGCCACCAACCGCAATCCCAAAGAAGACACGTTCAGTAACCGGACGGAATCCTGATCCCGGCTAACTCCGAAGCCCCCGTAATTAGCTCGGCCGGCCCAGCAGCGCGATGGCCGCGGCGCGGAGCGGGGCCATCCGGGCCGCGGCCCGGCGCCGGGCGGCGGCCAGGCCACCGTCGCTCACCGGCTCGACGACCTCCAGGTAGCACTTGAGTTTCGGCTCGGTGCCGCTCGGCCGCAGCACCACCCGGCTGCCCGCCAGCCGGAAGATGAGCACATCCGACGGCGGCAGCGGGCCGCCGCCGGCCAGGTCGGTGACGTCCAGCACCGGCTGCCCGGCCAGTTCGGCGGGCGGCGCCGCGCGCAGCCCGGCCATGATCTCGCCGGGCGCCCGGGTGGCCACCGTCAGCTGGGCCCGCAGGTGCACGCCATGCGCCACCTCCAGCGCGTCCCACCGGTCCAGCAGGCGCTGCCCGGCGGCCCGCGCCCGGCTGGCCAGGCTGAGCAGGGCCAGCGCGGCGCTGATCCCGTCCTTGTCCCGGACCACGTCGCCGACCGCGTAGCCCAGCGCCTCCTCGTACCCGAACACGAAACGGCTGCCCGGCTGCTGCTCGCCCGCCCGCACGATCCACTTGAACCCGGTCAGCGTCTCCGCATACCTGACGCTCGCCGCGGCGGCGATGCCGGCCAGCATCTCCGAGGAGACCACGGTGGAAGCGACCAGGCGCCGCTGCGGATCCGGGTCGCCCGCCGTGACCTCGAGCAGGAACGCGCCGAGCAGCGCCCCGACCTGGTCGCCGGTCAGCGTGCGCCAGCCGTGCCCGGCCGCCAGGCGGCCGTCGGGTCGGGCACCGCGACGGCCAGCCGGTCGCCGTCCGGGTCGCTGGCCAGCACCAGGTCGGCGCCGCGCCGGGCGGCCTCGGCCAGGGCCAGATCCAGCGCCCCGGGCTCCTCCGGGTTGGGGAAGGACACGGTCGGGAAATCCGGGTCAGGTTCCGCCTGCGCCGCTACCACGTGCGGTGCCGGGTAGCCGGCCCGCTCGATGGCCTGGACCATCAGCCCGCCCGCCACCCCGTGCATGGCCGTGTACACCACGCTGAGCTTGGCCGGCTGCGGCGGCTCGCCGGCGCTCGCCGCGGAGCGGCGAGCGGGGGCCGGGGGTTCCGGGGGTAGTCCCCCGGGGGAGCAGAGCGGGGGTGGTCCCCCCGGGTGGGCACTGCGGCCGTCCAGGCTGGGCCGGGGACCGCGGCGACGATCGCCGTCAGATACGCGTCGGCGATCTCGGCGCCGTGCCGGGTGACCAGCGGGCCGTCCAGCGAGCCCAGCCGGGCCTGCGACAGCGGCCCCAGCTCGCGGATGGCCGCCTCGATCTGGGCATCGACCGGCGGCACGATCTGCGCGCCGTCGCCCAGGTAGAGCTTGTAGCCGTTGTCCGCGGGCGGGTTGTGGCTGGCGGTGATCATCACGCCGGCCCCGGCGGCCAGGTGCCGGACGGCGAACGCCAGCAGCGGGGTGGGGCTGCGGCCGGGCAGCAGGTGCACCGGGATGCCTGCCCCGGTGAGCACGGCCGCTGCCTCCTCGGCGAACTCGGCCGACCGGTGCCGGGCGTCCCAGCCGAGCACCACCCCGGCCTGGGCCGCGGTCGGCCAGCGTTCGTGCAGCCAGCGGGCCAGGCCCATGGTCGCGGCCCGGACCACCGCGCGGTTCATCCGGTTCGGCCCGGCACCCATCGCGCCGCGCAGGCCCGCGGTGCCGAACTCCAGCCGTGCCGCGAACCGGTCGGCCAGCTCGGCCTGGGCGGCCTGGCCCGCCGGGCCGGGCTGCCCGGCCGCCGCCAGCAGGCCGCCCAGTTCGGCCCGGTCGGCCGGGCCCGGGTCGTCGGCCAGCCAGGCCCGGGCCCGCTCGGTCAGCTCACCGGGGGTCATCTGACCGCGGGCAGCACGCTGGCCAGCAGGCTGCCCATCCGGCCCGCGGCGGCCCGGCCCGCCGCGACCACCTCGGCGTGGTCCAGCCCATGGCCGGACAGTCCGGCGGCCAGGTTCGAGACCAGCGAAATGGCCGAGCACCTCAGCTCCCAGATGGCGGGCCGCGATGGCTTCCAGCGCAGTGGACATCCCCACCAGGTCGGCGCCGAGCCGTTGCAGCATGCTGATTTCAGCTGGCGTTTCGTAATGTGGGCCGGGGAGCGCGGCGTACACGCCCTCGGCCAGGCCTGGGTCGGCGGCCCGGGCCAGGGTGCGGAGCCGGGGTGCGTACAGGTCGGTCAGGTCGGTGAACCGGCCCGGGTAGCCCGCCGGTGGCGGCGGGCCGGTCAGCGGGGAGCGGCCGGTCAGGTTGAGGTGGTCGCGGATCAGCACCGGCTGGCCGACGCGCAGCCCGCCCTGGATCCCGCCCGCCGCGTTGGTCAGCACGACGACCTGGCAGCCCGGCCGCGACCGCGGTGCGCACGCCGTGCACCACCACCGGCACCGGGTGGCCCTCGTACAGGTGCACCCGGCCGACGAAGACCAGCAGGCTGAGCGGCCCGGCGCGCAGCGACCGGATGGTGCCGGCGTGCCCGGACACGGTAGCCGCCGGGAAGCCGCCCAGCTCGGTGGCGGGGAATTCGGTCACCTCGGCGTCCAGCCCGGTGGCCAGCACGTCGGCCGCCGGGGCCCAGCCGGAGCCGAGCACCACGGCCACGTCGTACCGGTCCTGGCCGGTCAGCTCAGGCCAGCCGGGCCGCGCTGGCCGCCGCCGCCCGGTAGGGATCGGCGGCCGGATCGCGCTGCGCTGGCTGCGGGCCGGTCATGCCCGCACGTAGGGTTTGCCGTCCGCGGCGGGCGCCCGGACCCGGCCGACCAGGCCCGCCACCGCGACGATCGTGGCCACATAGGGCAGCATGCCGAGCAGGAACGGCGAGATCGGCACCGTGATGCTGCCCATGAAGCTCTGCAGCGCCTCGGTGAAGCCGAACAGCAGCGCCGCGGCGGTGGCCCCGAGCGGGGTCCACCGGCCGAAGATCATCGCGGCCAGGGCGATGTAGCCCAGCCCGGAGGACATGTCCTTGCTGAACGTCCCCACCGATCCGATGGTCAGGTAGGCGCCGCCGATCCCGGCCAGCATGCCGCCCATGATCAGGTTGCCGTACCGGATGCCGTTGACCTTGATGCCGACCGTGTCGGCCGCCGTCGGGTGCTCGCCGACCGCGCGCACCCGCAGCCCCCAGCGGGTGCTGAACAGGCCGACCTGGACCGCGATGATCGCCGCGTAGGTGATGTACAGGAACAGCGTCGAGTCGAAGAAGATCGGCCCGAGGATCGGGATGTCGCCCAGTCCCGGGACCTTGATCGCGCTGAACGTGGTGGCGTTGTTGTAGGTGTTCGCGTCCGGCACCAGCAGCCGGTCGTAGAGGTAGCCGGTGATGCCGCTGATCAGCAGGTTGAGCACCACGCCGAGGATGATCTGGTCGACCAGCCAGCGGATGGCGAACAGGGCCAGCACCAGGCCGACCAGGCCGCCCGCCAGCGACCCGCCGATCAGGCCGAGCCAGAGCACGCCGACCGCGCTGGCCACGACGGCCGCGGTGAACGCGCCGAGCAGCAGCTGGCCCTCGATGGCGATGTTGATCACCCCGGCCCGCTCGCCCATGCAGCCGGCCAGCGCGCCGAGGATCAGCGGGATCGACGCGGTCAGCGTGTTCTGCAGCAGGCTGACCACGTTGACCGGGATGCCGTTGGCCCAGCTTCCGGTGTCCGCCCAGCAGAGCAGCGAGATGACGAAGAACAGCAGCACCGCGCCGATGCTCAGCCGCTTGGCCCACGGCGGCTCGTCGATGGTGGCGCGCGAGGATGCCGAGCAGCGATCGAGACGGCGCCCAGGATGTAGGCCACCAGCTGGGCGGGTGCGTGGATGCTCGGCACGTGCATCGAGGACGTGGGCAGGGCGAGCGCGAACGTGGCGTCGCCCTTGTGCGCGAACATCCCGAACAGGAAGATGTCCACCAGCCCGAACAGCACGAACACCCCGGCGGCGATATACCGGCGGTTGACCGTGATCGGGCGGCGCGCGCTGGTGACGGTGGCGAGCGCGGTCATCCGTTCCACCCCTTCGCCACTGCTTCCAGCCCGGTGGCCCGGGCCTGCCGGAGCCGGAACACCGCGCGGATCAGCGGCGGTGCCGCGACGAACAAGACGATCAGGCCCTGGATGACCTCGGTGATATCGACCGGCACCGAGGTGGCCGCCTGCATCACGGTGCTGCCCGCGTCCAGCGCGCCGAACAGCAGCGCGGCCAGCACCACGCCGAGCGGCTTGGCCCGGCCGAGCAGCGCGACCGTGATGCCGGTCGATGCCGTAGGTGCCGTAGCTCTGGAAGTTGAGGCTGTAGAAGGTGCCCTGGATGGTCACCGCGCCGCTCAGCCCGGCCAGGCCGCCGGCGAGCAGCATGGCCAGCACCCAGGTCCGGCCCACGCTCATCCCGGCGCTGCGGGCCGCGCTCGGGTTGGCCCCGACCGTGCGGAACTCGAAACCGATGGTGCTGCGGGCCAGCAGCCACCACATCGCCGCCCGCGGCGGCCAGCGCGACCAGGAACCCGACGCCGACCTGCGGCGGCGGCCCGCCGACGTGCGGCAGCTGGGCGTTGCTCGTCGATGGTCGGGCTGATCAGGTTGGCCTGGTGCGGAAGCTGCAGCGCGGTCGGCGTGCCGAGCAGGTAGGACAGCAGGTCGTACATCACGTAGTTGAGCATGATCGTGACGATCACCTCATGCGCGCCGGTGCGCGCCTTGAGGTCGCCGACCAGCCAGCCCAGCACCGCGCCGCCCGCGAAGCCGCCGGCCAGGCAGACGATCGCGTGGATGACCAGCGGCAGGCTGACCGCGAAGCCGAGGTAGGTGGCCACGATGGCGCCGCCGATCCACTGGCTGGCCGCGCCGATGTTGAACAGGCCGGCCCGGAACGCCAGCGCCACCGACAGCCCGGTCAGGATCAGCGGGGTGGCCTGCGAGGCGGTCTGCGACAGCGGGTAGAAGATGGCGCCGACCGAGCCGCCGTGGAACGCGGCCGAGATCGTGTGCGGGTTGACGATCGCGCCCTCGAACAGCGCCGAGTAGGCGGCGGCGACCGCATCCCAGGCGGCGGAGATCGCCGCGCCCGGGTTGGCGAAGAAGGTCGACCAGGCGTGCAGGACCGGGGTGTCGCTGAACGCGATGATCAGCGCCCCGACCACCAGGGCGGCCAGGATGGCCAGCGTGGTGGTGACGGCCGGGCTGCCCTGGGTGATCGACTCGATGATGACGTGGTTCAGGCCCTGGCCCTTGGGTGGCTCGGTGCCCTCGGCCGGCGGGGCGGCCGCCTGGGTGGTCACGGCGGCGCCCGGGCCGCCGTCGGCCGCCTGGCCTGGGCGGCCGGTGGCCGGCTGCTCCGGGTCCGGGCCGGCGCCCTGGCCGGGACCCTGGCCAGGGCCCGGGGGAGGGCCGCTGACTTCGTCGCTCATGTCTGCTCCGCCTGCCCATCCGGGCCGTCCGTGCCCTCGCCACCGGGCTGGCCGTCGCCGGCGCCGTCGGCGGCACTGCCGTCGGCCGTGCTGCCGCCGGCTGCGCTGCCGCCGGCTGCGCTGCCCTCGGGCGGGTGCGTGGTGACCACCGGCTCCGTGGTCGTCACGGGTATCACGCCGAGTGCCGGGTTGGCCGCCTCGATGGCCGCGCCGCTGGCCTCCACGCTGGCCCCGTCCGCACCGTCTGGCGCCTCCCCGTCCCCGGTGCTGGCCCCCGCCATCAGCAGGCCGAGTTCGGCCACCGGCACGGTCGGCGGCCGGAAGCCGGTGATCTTCCCCTCGTACATGACGGCGATCCGGTCGGCCAGCGCGTAGATCTCGTCCAGCTCGGACGAGACGATGATCACCGCGACGCCCTGATCGCGTTCCTCGACGATCCGGCGGTGCACGAACTCGATCGACCCGACGTCCAGGCCGCGGGTGGGCTGGCTGGCCAGCAGCAGCCGGACCCGGCGGCCCACCTCCCGGGCCAGGATCACCTTCTGCTGATTCCCGCCGGACAGCGTGCCGACCGTGGTGTCGATCGAGGAGGTCCGCACGTCGAACTCGGCCACCAGGCTCTTGGCGTGCTCGCGGATGGCCGGCAGGTCCATCGCGATGCCCTTGGCGTACGGCGGCCGGTCGTAGGTGTCCAGCACCAGGTTGTCCGCGACCGAGAAGTCCTTGACGATGCCGTCTTCCTGGCGGTCCTCCGGGATGTAGGCCATCCCGGCGCGGAGCCGGTCCCGCGGGCTGGCCCGGCTGATGTCCCGGCCGTCCAGGCGCACTGTCCCGGTGGCGGGCAGCAGCCCCATCAGCGCCTCGCACAGCTCGGTCTGCCCGTTGCCCTGCACGCCGGCTATCCCGAGGATCTCTCCGCCGCGGACCTGGAACGAGACGGCGTCCAGCGCGGCGCGGCTGTGCCCGGTCTCGTCCGGGATCAGCTCGCCGGTGACGGTCAGCTCGCTGACGTCGAGGACCACGTCCTTCGGCCGGGCCGGCTCCTTGCTGACCCGCAGTTCCACCGGCCGGCCGACCATCAGCGCGGCCAGCTCGGCGTCGGTGGCGGTGGGCGGCCGCTCGCCGACCACCTGGCCGCGCCGGATCACGGTGATCTGGTCGGCGATGGCCTGCACTTCCTTGAGCTTGTGCGAGATGAAGACGATCGACCGGCCGCCGGAGCGCAGCTCGCGCATGATCCGGAACAGGTCCTCGGTCTCACCCGGGGTGAGCACCGAGGTGGGCTCGTCCAGGATCAGCACGCTGGCCTGGCGCATCAGCGCCTTGATGATCTCCACCCGCTGCTGCACGCCGACCGGCAGGTCCTCGATCAGGGCGTCCGGGTTGACCTGCAGCCCGTACCGCTCGGACAGCTCCCGCACCTGGCGGCGGGCCTGCCGCCGGTCGAGCAGGCCCAGCGCCCGGGTGGGCTCCACGCCGAGCATCACGTTCTCGGCCACGGTGAACACCGGGACCAGCATGAAGTGCTGGTGCACCATGCCGATGTGCGCGTTGATCGCGTCCTTGGGAGAGTGGATCGACGACCGGCTTGCCGTCGACCCGGATCTCGCCCTCATCCGGCTGCAGCAGCCCGTAGAGGACGTTCATCAGCGTGGTCTTGCCCGCCCCGTTCTCGCCGAGCAGGCCGCGGATCTCGCCCGGCGCCACCCGGAGATCGATGTGGTCGTTGGCCACCAGGCTGCCAAAGCGCTTTGTGATGCCGCGCAGCTCAAGTTCCACGGCTGTCCCTCTGCTGACGCTCCCGGTAGTTACCCGCTCAGTGTGACGCAGGCTGGGCCGGGGCAGCTATCACGGCCCCGGCCCAGCCTGGCGAAACGGGTTACACCGGGCTCTTCGTGGCCGGCTTGATCTTGCCGCTGATGATCTCCTGCTTGATCGTGTTGATCTCGGACTGCAGGCTGGCCGGGACCTTGCTGGCGAAGTCGTGGTACGGCGCCAGCGTCACGCCGCCGTTGGCCAGCGTGCCGACGTAGGTGCCGCCCTTGAACGTGCCGTTGGCCGCGTCCAGGCACCGACGGTCTTCACCGCGGTCTGGATGCCCTTCTCCACACTGGTGATGAAGTACTTGCAGTACTGCGCCGCGCTGACGCAGCCGTCGGTGTCCACCCACATCGCGTTCACCTTCTGGGTGCCGGCCGCGTTGTCCGCGTTCTGCACCGCCTTCATGGCGCCGAGGCCCACGCCGCCGGCCACCGGGAAGATGATGTCCGCGCCCTCGGTGATGAACTGCTGCGTGATGGTCTGGCCCATGGTCAGGTTGGTGAAGCTGTTGGTGAACGAACCGGACTGGGTCGTCTCGTTCCAGCCCAGCACCTGCACGTGCTTGTGGTGCTGCTGGTTGTAGTACTGCACGCCGTCCCAGAACCCGTCCATGTAGATGGTCACGGTGGGCAGCTTCTCGCCGCCGAACGTGGCCACCTTGCCGGTCTTGGTCATGCCCGCGGCCAGATAGCCACCGAGGAACCCGTCCTGCACGGTGTTGAACACCAGCGAGTCGACGTTCGTCGGCGGTGTGCTTGGCTTCCCGGACGCGCTGGTCGGGCAGTTCGCGGTGGCGATGGCGCAGTCCACGATGGCGAACTTGGACGACGCGTTGGACGTTGCCGCGGTGCCGGTCGCGCCGGCCATCAGGAACCCGACGGTGACGATGATGCCGCACTTCTGGCCGAGGAAGGCCGAGATGTTCGACGCGTAGTCAGCCGACGACGTGGACTGCAGGTACTTGACGGTGACCTTGCTCGGTTCGGCGGACTGCGCTTCCTGCATGCCCTGCCAGGACGAGGCGTTGAACGACTTGTCGTCGATGCCGCCGGTGTCGGTGACCATGCAGCCGGTGAATTTTGCGGTTGTGCTGGCGCCTGTTGAGCTGCTGGACGGGCTGCTCGAGGAACTGCCGCTGCCTGAGCCACTGCTGCCGCACGCGGCCGCCAAGAGAGCCACGATGGCGAGCGTGGCCGCGGCCCGGACGGTCTGTCTCACGGTTACCTCCTGTTCCAGGGGCGGGTTCGCCCGGTCCGGGCGCTATCCCCCTCCGCCCCGATGCGGGTGAACCGGTTCGAAGATCCAGAACGCCCCGCTCTGCGATGTCCGCAGGCTAGACCGGGTAGCGCGGCCAGGGAAGGAGCAGCGGCGTGCCGCAGCCGTCCCGTTGCCAAATCGAAACCCGCCCCGCCTCAGCCGTTACTCCGGGTGCCGGCGGACGTCGTCAGGGTGCCTTGAGGCTGCCGATACTGAGCGACCCGTCGCTCGCCGGGCGGCCCGCGGCTGGCTCGTCCCCGGCCGCCCCAGCCTGCTCCTCGATCGTGCGCACGTAGCCCTGCCGGGTCCTTGTCCACCGGCGGCACGCCGCGGTAGTGCTGGGTCTCGAACCGGATGAAGGCAACGGCCAGGTCATGCCGCCGCTGCAGGCTGGCCAGGTGGCGGAAGTCGGTCAGCCCTTCGCGCTCCTCTTCGGCCATGTGATCGCTGTTGGCCAGGTTGGCCGCGGCCACCGCCGCGTACCACTCGGCCGAGCCCACCGCGTGCTCCGCCACCCCGGCGATCGCGTCCCGGATGTCGTTGTGGTCACCGATGGCGTCCAGCGTTTCGTCCTGCTACCTGGCCGGTCCGCCGGGCGCTGGTGCCGACCCGGAGCAGCTCAGGGTAGAAGATCTCCTCTTCGGCCGCGGCGTGCAGCTCCAGGAAGGCGGCCAGCCGGTCCCAGACCGCGCGCAGCGTGTCCTGGTCGGCCGGGTCCACCTGCTCCAGGATGGCGAACAGCCGGCGCTGCTCGTGGTGGTCGTCCAGGATCAGCTGGGTGATGTCCACCCGGCCATCATGTCAGGGCAGCAGGACGATCTTGCCCTGGATGTGCCCCTCGGCCAGCAGCCGGTACGCGTCGCGCACCTCAGCCAGCGGGAAGGTGGCGGCGACCGGGATCTCCAGCTCGCCGTCCGCGATCAGCGCGGCCAGCTCGGCCAGCACGGCGGCGCTGGCCCCGGCGGCGTTGCCGTCGCCTTTGACGCCGTACTCCGCGATGGCCGCGAAGTCGGCGATGGTGTCGATGCGCTCCGCGGCCACGCCCAGGTCCAGGGCCAGCCGGACGTAGCCGCCGCCGACCGTGTCGATGAACGCGTTCACCCGGCCCGCGGCCTGCCGGATCCGGTCGGCCACCCCATCGCCGTAGCTGACCGGGATGACCCCGTGCGCGGCCAGCCACTCGTGGTGCACCGGGCTGGCCAGGCCGATCACCGTGGCCCCGGTCCGCCGGGCCAGCTGGACCGCGATCGAGCCGACCCCGCCGGCCGCGCCGGACACGACCAGCACGTCGCCCTTGGCCGGGGCCACCGCCCGGACCGCCGCGTAGGCGGTGGCCCCGGCGACGAACAGCGCACCGGCCACCGGCCACGGCACCTCGGCCAGCTTGGCGGTCAGGTTGGCCGCCTCCACCACGACGAATTCAGCCTGGCTGGCCCGGTTGTCGGTGTAGCCGATGACCTCGTCCCCGGCGGTGAAACCGGTCACCCCGGGACCGGTCCCGGCCACGATCCCGGCCAGGTCGCTGCCCTGGCCGGAGGGGAACGTGGCCGGCAACCGCTCGGCCAGCAGGCCATCCCGGATCTTGGCCTCGCCGGGGTTGATCCCGGCCGCTTTGACCTGAACCAGCACCTGCCCCGGGCCGGGCACCGGCCGTGGTACGTCCACCACGTTCAGGACGTCGACCCCGCCGTAGTTGTCGAACCGCACGGCCTTCGGCATGGCTGCTCCGTTCCTTCTGGCCGGGCCCGCCCCGGCCTGTCCGGTTCGGGCTAACCATGGCCTGCGGCCGGTTATGCCCTGCGGCTAACGCAGGCTGGCCGTCCATTCCGTGATGCCGGCCACCTCGGCCTGCCGGGGAAAGACCTTCTCCAGCAGCACCCGGTGTACCTCCGGGTCGGCGTCCAGGCAGCCGTCCGCCAGCACGGTGAGCTGGTAGTCCAGGTCGGCTGCCTGGCGCAGAGTGGACAGCACCACCCCGCTGGTGGCGATGCCGGCCAGCACCAGGTGCCCGATGCCCTGGGCGCGCAGCACCACGTCCAGGTCGCTGCCCGCGAACGCGGACACCCGGCGCTTGGTCACGATCACCTCACCCGGCGCCGGGGCGATGGCCGGATGCACGTCGAGGGCCTGGTCGCCGCCGGCCAGCCGGCCGGAGCCGGCGATCGCACCGAAGATCTTGTTCCGCGGGCTGACCTCGGGATACCCGGCGCGGAACCCGACCGTCACATAGATCACGGCGATCCTGGCGTCCCGCGCGGCCGTGATCGCGCCGCCCAGCCGGGCCAGGTAGCCTGGCTCGGCACCGCCGAACCGGTTCACGATGCCCTGCTGCACATCCATGATCAGCAGCGCGGTCGGTGTCATGCTGGCTCACTCCTCACCACAATGGGGCTTGCGGGACACAATGGGGACTGCGGGCTCAGCGCCACAGCTCGGTGATGGCCATGCCCAGCTCGGCCAGCATCCGGCGGAGCAGCGGCAGGGACAGCCCGATGACGTTGCCCGGGTCGCCGTCGATGCCGTCGACGAACGGCGCGCCGTGGCCGTCGATACTGAACGCCCCGGCCATGGCCAGCGGCTCACCGGTGGCCACGTAGGCCGAGACTTCCGCGTCGCTCGGGGTGCCGAACCGGACCGTCGTGCGCGCCACATCCGCGACCCGGCGGCCGCCGCCCGGCCCGATCAGGCAGTGCCCGGTGCACAGCGTCCCCACCCGCCCGGCGAGCTGCCGCCACAGGCTGGCCGCCTGCTCGGCCGAGGCTGGCTTGCCGACCGGCGCGTGATCGAGATCGAGCAGTGAATCGCAGCCCAGCACCAGCGCGTCCGGGCGCAGCCGGGCCACCGCGGCGGCCTTGCGCTCGGCCAGCGTGACCACCAGGGCGGCCGTGTCCAGCTGCCCGTCGTGGCTCTCGTCGACGCCGCTGACCACGACCTCGGGATCCAGCCCGGCGGCGCGCAGCAGCCGCAGCCGCCCGGCCGATCCGGAGGCAAGCACGAACGGCGTGGCGGCCCGCGGGATCACCCGGTCACCCTAGCAACGAAGCGCCAGCTAACCGCGCGAGTCGGACGGCGCTGACCCGCGCGGCCGGGCTTACGGTGAGACCATGGCCTGCGCGCACCGCGGTGGGGCGCCTGGTGACGGCCAGTCTGGGCCCCCTGACCAGGCCGGGGCCGGCTCGTCCCGGCCGCCCGGCCGGCCCCGGGACGCCGCGCTGGATCAGGCCATCCTGGCCGCCGCCGAGCGCCAGCTGCACGAGCGCGGCTTCGCGGGGATGTCGCTGGAGGCGGTGGCCGCCGCCGCGGGCACCACCACGCCGAGCCTGCGCCGCCGGTTCCGCGGCAAGACCGAGCTGGCCGCCGCCGTCATCGACACGCTGCGCATCGAGCCGCTGCCCGAGCCGGCCGGCGACCCGCGGGCCGATGCCCTCGCCGTGCTGGAGAACCTGCGGGCCAACATGCTCCGCCCGGACGGCATGGCCACGCTGGGCAGCATCCTGGCCGAGGAGAACCGGCACCCGCTGCTGCTGGAGCGGTTCCGGCGGCGGCTGGTCGAGCCGCGCCGCGAGCGGCTGCGCCGCGCCCTGCTGGCCGGCGTCGAGCAGGGCCAGCTGCCCGCCCGGCTGGACCTCGACGTGACCGTCAGCTTGCTGGTCGGCTCCTGCTACGCCCGCTACCTGGCCGCCGCCACGATCCCGGCCGACTGGGCCGGCCGCGCCCTCACCGTCGTCTGGCCGTCCGCCGCCAGCAGGCGCAGCCCAGGGTCGGCTGACCCGGCATCTCCCGTCAGGCCAGGCAAAAAACCACGCGCCCGGCGGGATAGGTGAGCCCGGGCCCGTGCGGCCGATCTTCGGAAGAGACCTTTCGAGAGAGTTTTCTTGACAAACTTCTCTCGATACCTGACTATTGAGACATGTCTCTCGACGATTCGGGCACCGGGGCCGAGCGCTCGGGTGAGGCGGCCCGCCTCCTCTCTCAGATGCGGGACGTCAGCGACGCGCGAACGCTGCGCGCGCTCACCCATCCGGTGCGGATCGCCCTCCTCGAGGCCCTCAGCCTGGGTGGCGCGATGACCGCGACGCAGCTCGGCGAGCAGATCGGCGAGTCCCCGACCACCTGCTCGTTCCACCTCCGCCAGCTCGCCAGGTACGGGTTCGTGGAGGAAGCGGGCGGCGGTAAGGGCCGGGCCCGGCCGTGGAAGATGACGTCGATTGGCATGAACATCCGCGGCATCGGTGATCCCGAGACCGAGATCGCCGCGGCCGCTCTCGGCAGGCTCGTCACCGACCGCCAGATCGCCCGGTACCAGGCCTGGACCCGGTCCATGGCCAGCTACCCACGGAAATGGCGGCAGGCGGCGGGCAGCAGCGAATGGGTCCTGTTCGTGACCCCCGACGAACTCAAGCAGCTCAACGATGAGCTGGCCGAGGCGATCATCACCCGGTTCCGGGAGCGGCTCACCGACCCGCCGAAACGCCCACCGGGCGCGCTCCCGGTGGAATACCTGCTGTTCTCCTACCCGATCGCCGTGCCCGGCGCGGATGCCGGCGAACCGAAAACGGCGAACCCGAAAACGGCGAACCCGAAAACGGCGAAGCGGAAGACAGCGAACCAGAAGGCGGCGAGCCCACGGCCTGACCGCCGCACCCCACCCAGCCGACCATCACCTGACCGGAGGTAATTCCGTCATGCACCCCTACTACTACGAGAAACTGATCAGCGACCGGCAGGACCAGCTGGCCCGGGCGGCGGCCCGGGTGCAGCTGAGCCAGCCCTCAGCGCGGCACCAGATGCGGCAGAACGCCGGCTGGCTGCTGGTCCACGTCGGCCTCAAGCTGGCCCTGGGCCGGGAGGCACAGTCCGCGGCCGCCCGGCCGGTTTGACGCCGCGCCGCCGGCCGCCGGCCCGGCCGAGCATCCCGGGCCGGCCGGCGACTGCCTGCTAGCTTCGGTGCCGAGAGATCATCGCGAGCTACCGGACCGGAGGCACCAGGGTGGCGGTTGACTGGGCACAGCTGCGGGCCGCGGCCACCGAGGTGGCCGGCCGGGCCTACGCGCCGTATTCGAAGCTGCGGGTCGGCGCCGCGGGCCAGACCCCGGACGGGCGGCTGGTCACCGGCTGCAACGTGGAGAACGCGTCCTACGGGCTGACCCTGTGCGCCGAATGCGGGCTGGTCAGCGCGCTGCACGCGACCGGTGGCGGCACGCTGGAAGCGGTCGCCGTGGTGGCCGGGGACGGCGCGCCGCTGCTGCCGTGCGGCCGCTGCCGCCAGCTGCTGCTCGAAGCGGGCGGCCCGGACCTGCTGATCGACACCGACGGCGGGCCGCAGCCGCTCAGCGCGCTGCTCCCAGCCGCCTTCAGCGGCACCGACCTGGGCGCCCGGCGCGATGGCTGAGCCGCTGGTCACGGCGCCCGACGCGGTCCAGCTGATCCGGGCCAAGCGGGACGGGCAACCGCTCACCGACGCGCAGATTGGCTGGCTGATCGAGGCTTACCTGGCTGGTGAAGTGGCCGACGAGCAGATGTCCGCGCTGCTCATGGCCATCTACTTCCAGGGGCTGGGCACCGGAGAGCTGCGCGCCTGGACATCGGCCATGATCGACTCGGGCGAGCGGCTGGAGCTGACCGGCGCCGGGCGGCCGACCGTGGACAAGCACTCCACCGGCGGCGTGGGCGACAAGGTCTCGCTGATCCTGGCCCCGCTGGTGGCCAGCTGCGGCGCCGCCGTCCCGCAGCTGTCCGGCCGCGGCCTCGGCCACACCGGCGGCACCCTGGACAAGCTGGAAGCCATCCCGGGCTGGCGGGCACTGCTGTCCCCGGCCGAGATGCTGGCCGTGCTGCGCGAGGTCGGCTGCGTCATCTGCGCGGCCGGCCCGGGCCTGGCCCCGGCCGACCGCCGCCTGTACGCGCTGCGCGACGTCACCGGCACGGTCGAGTCGATCCCGCTCATCGCCAGCTCCATCATGTCCAAGAAGATCGCCGAGGGCACCGCGGCGCTGGTGCTGGACGTCAAGGTGGGCAGCGGCGCGTTCATGCGCGAGGAGGCCGATGCCCGGCGGCTGGCGCAGACCATGGTGACCATCGGCGCCGAGGCAGGCGTCGCCACCTCCGCGCTGCTGACCAGGATGGACACCCCGCTCGGCCGGGCCGTCGGCAACGCGGTCGAGGTCGAGGAGGCGGTGGCCACGCTGCGCGGCGAGGGCCCGGCCGACCTGGTCGCGGTGACCCTGGCGCTGGCCCGCGAGATGCTCCGGCTGGCCGGCCTGGACGCGGACCCGGCGGCCGCGCTGGCCGACGGCCGCGCGCTGGCCGCCTACCGGGCCATGATCACCGCACAGGGCGGCGACCCTGACGCCCCGTTGCCCGCCGCCGCGCACACCCGCCGCATACTGAACGCCCCTGCCTCCGGCTGGTTGCGGAAGCTCGACGCGTATGCGGTGGGCGTGGCCGCCTGGCGGCTGGGCGCCGGGCGGGCGCTCAAGGAGCATCCGGTGAACCCGGCGGCGGGTGTGCTCTGCCTGGCTAAGCCCGGCGAGTGGGTGGAGCGCGGCCAGCCGGTGCTGGAACTGCGCGCCGACGACGAGTCCCGGTTCGCCCGGGCCGCCGAGGCGCTCACCGGGGCCATCGAGGTCGGCGCCGAGCCGCCCGCCGCCAGCTCGCCGATCATCGACCGGCTAGTAGCGTTATCCGAGACCGGCTAACGAGCGCAGGCCCGAAGGGTCTGCGCGAGTGGGCGGTGCGGGTGATCGTCGAATAACGCTACTGTGAGTTAGACACCGTCTGTGAGAATGGGCTGATGACTCCCAGGATCGAGGAGATCAGGGCCGTCCCCAAGGTGCTGCTGCACGACCACCTGGACGGCGGGCTGCGGCCGGCCACCGTGGTGGACCTGGCCCGGGATATCGGTTACGACCAGCTGCCGTCCCAGGACGTGGACGAGGTCGCGCGCTGGCTGCGCCGCGGCGCACACCGCGGCCACCTGAAGCTCTACCTGGACGCGTTCCAGCACACGGTCGCGGTGATGCAGACCCCCGAGGCGCTGACCCGGGTGGCGGCCGAGTGCGCCGAGGACCTGGCCGCCGACGGCGTGGTGTACGCGGAGGTGCGGTTCGCGCCGGAACTGCACGTCAGCCGCGGCCTCACCCTGGAGCAGGTGGTGGCCGCGGTGCTGGAAGGGTTCCGGATCGGCAGCGCCGGCCGCGGCATCACGGTCTACGCCCTGCTCACCGCCATGCGGACGGCGGCCCGCTCGCTGGAGATCGCCGAGCTCGCGGTCCGGCACCGGGACGAGGGCGTGGTCGGCTTCGACATCGCCGGGGCCGAGGCGGGCAGCCCGCCGACCCGGCACCTGGACGCCTTCCAGTACGTGGCCCGGGAGAACTTCCACATCACCATCCACGCGGGCGAAGGCTTCGGGCTGCCGTCCATCTGGGAGGCGCTGCAGTGGTGCGGCGCGGACCGGCTCGGGCATGGGGTGCGGATCGTGGACGACATCCGGATCGGGGCCGACGGCACCGCCTCGCTCGGCCGGCTGGCCAGCTACGTGCGCGACCAGCGCGTCCCGCTGGAGATGTGCCCGAGCTCGAACGTGCAGACCGGCGCGGCCCCGTCGATCGAGGAGCACCCCATCGGGCTGCTCCGCCAGCTGTCCTTCCGGGTCACCGTGAACACCGACAACCGGCTGATGAGCGGGGTCACCCTGTCCTCGGAGTTCCACCGGCTCGGCGAGGCGTTCGGCTACGGCTGGTCCGACTACGAGTGGCTCACCATCAACGCGATGAAGAGCGCGTTCGCGCATTTCGACCAGCGGCTGCGGATCATCAACACGGTGATCAAGCCCGGGTTTGCCACCGCGCGCGCGGCGAGTGATGCTGTGGTCCGGGTACACGGGCCGAAAGTGGGGTAACCGGGCAGCGTGAGCGGATCGGTACAGGCCAGGCCGGCGACGGCGGCGGCCGGTCAGGCGGGTTACTGGGCGGCGGAGATCGTCGGGTCGGACGGCGCGCTGCGCCAGGTGCTGCACGGCCTGCCCGGCACCGACCTGGTCGGCGTGCAGCAGCGCGCGGCCGCGCTGGCCACCAGGTCCATCAAGCGCGAGGCCAAGCTGTGGGCGCTGGACGCGGCCATCCGGATGACCGACCTGACCACGCTGGAGGGCGCCGACACGCCGGGCAAGGTGCGCGGGCTGTGCGCCAAGGCGCGGCGGCCCGACCCGCAGGACGCCGATGTGCCGCCGGTCGCCGCCGTCTGCGTGTACCCGGACCTGGTCGCGGTGGCCCGCGAGGCCGTGGCCGGCAGCGGCGTGGCCGTCGCGTCGGTGGCCACCGCGTTCCCGTCCGGGCGCGCATCGCTCGCGGTCAAGCTGGCCGACGTCGCGGACGCGGTGGCCGCCGGGGCCGACGAGGTGGACATGGTGATCGACCGGGGTGCCTTCCTGGCTGGCCGGTACGGCCAGGTCAGCGACGAGATCCGGGCGGTCCGCGAGGCCTGCGGGTCCGCGCACCTGAAGGTGATCCTGGAGACCGCGGAACTGGCCACCCTGGACAACGTGGCCCGGGCGTCCTGGCTGGCCATGCTGTCCGGCGCCGACTTCATCAAGACCTCCACCGGCAAGGTCTCGCCCGCCGCCACGCCGCCGGTGGCCCTGGTCATGCTGGCCGCGGTGGCCGACTTCGCCGCCGCCACCGGCCACCAGGTCGGGGTGAAGGTGGCCGGCGGGGTGCGCACGGCCAAGGACGCGATCCGCTACCTGGTGCTGGTCAAGGAGACGGCCGGGCCGGACTGGCTGACCCCGGACCTGTTCCGCATCGGCGCCTCCAGCCTGCTCAACGACCTGCTCATGCAGCGCCGCAAGCAGCTCACCGGCGCCTACGCCAGCCCCGACTACTTCACCCTGGACTGATCACAGAGTGCCCGGCCCCGCGGACGGCGCCACCGCTTGGTCAGTCCCGCTGCGGATTGCTGGGCTTCGCAGACATAACGAACGTTCCCTTGCCCGCAACTGTGCGCACAATGCCCCGCTCCCGCAGTTCGCGCATCGCACGGCGCAGGGTCATCCGGGCCACGCCATACTCGGCCGCCAGGTCGTCTTCCCCAGGCAGACGCTGACCGGGCACGAGCTTCCCGGCCTGGACCTGCTTGGCGATGTCGTCAGCGATGAGGACATAGACCAGGTCGGGACCATGCGGGTCGAAGCGCGGCCCGTCTTCCCTGTCCGGCATGGTGATCACCATAGGCACACGGTGACCTGCATAAACAGATGGCTACCCCTATAGCTATCTACAGAGGTCTATATACAGCGGTACGATCAGCGGCCATGACGGATGACTCTGGCACCAAGACGGTTGTGACCATCGGTGAGGTGCTGGCCCGATACGGGACTGAGTGGCAGATCGAGACGAGCGACTTCTGCCTTATCGCGGTGCGGCGGCCGACACCGACTGCGCAGGAGATCGTCACTGGTCGGGACGCCAGCGAGTTGGCTACAAGCTCGCGGCCGAGGAAGCGGCCAGCGATGGGTGAGGGTGAACTGCCGCCCGGCCGTGTCGAGGCCGTGCCGTGCACGCACCGGGGAGCGGTGGACGTGCGGCACACTCGCCACCCGGACGAGGTACTGCACCTGACCGCGGCCGAGTGGGCCGAGTTCCTGACGGCCGCGAAGGCCGGGACGTTCGATCGCCTGACCGGGCCGGGCGCCTGACTGGAGTGTGCCAGCGCATCGCGGACCTCGCGCGGGCGCATCCTCACCATCTGCCATGCCGCTGGGATGACCATCCCGAACCCAGTAGGAGGCATCATGGCTGGTATGAGGCCCGACGAGGCCAGGCGATTTTACGAAGAGGACGAGGACCCGGCGCGGATCCACGCCGTGTTCGATGCTGCCGAGCGGGAAGGGCGGCTGAGGCAGACCGAACCGCCACCGGAGCGGCCGGAGCTGACGCCACTGCGCGAACTGGCCCACGAGCTTGGCCGCGAGCTGGCGCACCAGCTGCGCGAGCTGCGGCTGGGTGACCGCTTGGTCCTGGTCGTCCGTCACCTAGCCCGGGCGATTGAGCGAACAAGAGTTCACTAGCGTGAGCTGCTGCTCAGGCTGGGCAGCTCAGGTCCCCGACTCCGGGGAGACGAACGTGCCGCGGCCGACGATGGTGAGGATCAGCCCGCGGTCCCGCAGCAGGGCGGTCGCGCCGCCGGATGGTGTCATAGGCCACGCCGTACTCGGCGGCGAGGTCCCGCTCGGCGGGTAGCCGGGCGCCCGGGGCCAGCTCGCCAGCGGCGATGCGCGCGGTGATGTGGTCGGCCACCTGGACGTACACGAGCTTGGGTGCATTCGGGTCAATGCGGAACTCATCGCTCACCTGATCACCGTAGGGCACGGCTGACCTCCGGCCTGCTGAACGATCTGCTCATGCCAGCGTCGCAAGCAGCTCACCGGTGCCTACGCCAGCCCCGACTTCACCCTGGACTGACGGTGGGCCGTGCCACGATCGCTGCGTGACGAGGCCACGGCACCCAGTGAAAGAGTTAGAAGCTCGTCTTACGGGAGGCGGAGGCGCGCGGCTGGCGTGTCACCAGGGACAAGCGATACGGCAGGCTCTGGTGGCCGAATGGCTGCGAGTGCCGGAAGACGGTTCATGCTCACCCCCGCAAGGTGCGGCGGCACGAGGCAGAATCTGAGGCAGGACCTCGAGCGTTGTACGGGCTGGGACTCTGGTCGGGAGGACCGGCCACGAAGCTGGCGGACGAGGAATGCAGCTGCGCGGTAGCGGCCTGAGCGATGACCGCCGCTTCGACGCGCTGGCCGACGTCGCTGGCCGATGGCCGTGCGACGCACGCGGTGGAGGACAGTGGACGTGACGGCTCCCTGGCCGACTGGGACAGAGGTGCTCGTCACCCTGGACCGGCGGACCGAGCTGGGACGAGTTGCCAGTGCACGGCCGCGATCCAGAGCCGGGAAGTTCGATCGCCTGGCTGGGCGCGCCTCACCGACCTGGCTCCGCTGGCAGTACGTCCAGCAGACTACGAACCGATAGGTGCGACCTGGATAGCCGGGCTCAGCTGCCGTCGGGGAAGCCGCCGCGGTGCGAGACCATCGGGTAGTACGGCAGCGCGGCGGCCGGGTCGGCCAGCATGGCCTCGGTCTGGCTGAGGTAGGGCGGGTGCGCCCGCCAGCCGCCCGGGTAGGGCATCAGGCCGGCCGCGATCCGCTGCTGGCCATCCTGGTCGGCGAACAGCCCGCGCAGCGCGTCGGCCAGCGCGGCGATGTGCGCCGCGCCGAACCGGTCCCGCCAGCGCTGCTCGACGGCGCTGACCAGCCGCTGGTGGTCCTGCTGGGCCCGCTGGCCGCGCGCGGTGAGGCGGGCTACCTTGCCCCGGCGGGCCGCCGGATCGGGTTCGGTCACCGCGTAGCCGCCCCGCTCCAGCCAGCCCAGTGCCACGCTGATCGCCTCCTTGGACAGCCCGGCCCGGTAGTGGCAGGTCGGCCACCCGCACCGGGTCCGGGCTGAGCACGCGCAGCGCGCCCGAACCGACCACCATGGTCAGCGGCGACTCGCGCTCCACGTCGATGGCGAAGGCGAGCAGCGCGTGCGACAGCAGCGCCGGGAGACCGGGGCCTACCCCGCGGCCAGCCTGGCGGCCCGCGGCCAGCCAGCTGCCGTGATCCGACGGGTACACGCCCACCACCGGCAGGTAGGGCGGCAGGACCAGGCCGGTCTGCCGGGCCAGGGTGCGCAGCGATCCGGTCAGCGCGCTGATCTGGCCCGCGCCGAACCGGTTCCGCCAGCGCCGCTCGATCTCGTCCCGAAGCGGCCGCCAGATGTACTGGGCCCGCTCGCCCGCCGCGCGTGGGGCGGACCACCCAGTCCAGGCGGGGCGGCTTGGCCCGGCCGTCGGCCGGGTCCGGCTCGACCGTGACATAGCCCCAGCGCTGCAGCCCGGCCAGGTTGGTGATGGCGGCCAGTGCCGACACGTCCCGCAACGGCACGCCGCCCGGCGGGATGAACCGCATGAAGTTGGCCCACATGGCCTGGGACACCAGCCACGGCCCACGGCGACCCGGCCGCCGGGCCGCGGGTAGTCCGGTGCTGGATCTGGTGCTCGGACTCGTTGTCGAACTCGATGGTGAACGCGACCAGGGCCTGGGACAGCAGCGCGGGCAGCGGGCGGTCCGCCGGCACGCTTCGCGGCCGGCCGGGGCGGCCAGGTGCGGACGCGGCGCCGCGCTGGCCGGCCGGCGGCGCGGCCGGGCCGGGCGGGACCGGGGCAGCGTCGGGTCCAGGGCCGCGCTGATCAGCAGCGCGCGCGGCGGGCGCCCGGTCCGGCGCGCCAGGTGGTGCGGCCGGGACCGCGCGGCCGTGCGCTTGCAGCACCTCGCGGGCGCCGGTGAGCTGCGCGGCCCAGCCGTGCCCGGCCAGCCAGCCGACCGGGTCGTCCGGGGCGGCCGACCGGCGCAACGCCACCGCCGGGGACGCCTGGTCGGCCGGCGCGCGGCTGCGGAAGGTCAGGCCGAGCCGGCTGCCCGGGGCGGACAGGCTGGTCACCCGGTCCAGCAGTCGGTCCACGTCGTCCGGGCTGAGGTAGACGAGCAGGCCCTCGGCCACCCAGCCGGCCGGCTCGGTCCGGCCGCAGGCCCGCCGCCCGCAGTGCGGCCGGCCAGTCGCCCGCAGGTCGCCGGGGACGGTGATCCGTTCGCAGCCGGGCACGGCGTGCTGCGCGGTGAGCACCTGCTGCTTGCTGTCCAGCACGTCCTGGGTGTCCAGCTCGAAGCAGCGCACGCCGGGCGGCCAGGGCAGCCGGAACGCCCGGGTGTCGAAGCCCGCGCCGAGCAGCACCACCTGCCGGGCGCCGTCCGCGCAGGCAGCCATGACGAGCTCATCGAGGAACACGGTGCGGGCCACCACCCACAGCCGCAGCGCGGCGGCCTGCCGCCCGGTGGCCCGGCTCGGTGGGGACCCGGCCGCCGCCACGAACGCCCCGGCCAGCGGGTCGGCGAACAGCCGGTCCGGCCGCTCGGTCTCGGCCGCCCGGATCCCGGCGATAGTCAGCCCCGTCCCGCCGACCCCCTCCAGCATCCGGCCGGCAGTCAGGCCGCTGGGGCGACGGTCACATCGAGAGTGATCGCCTCGGCGTCGGTGTCGAAGTCGTGTGGATCACCCTGTAGTGCGAAGGAGATGGCGCCGAGAGAGTCCCGTTCAGCTTCTTCGCGAGTCGAGGTGCCGCCGCCGTTGATGTGCAGGGCTGGCACGCGATAGTGCCAATTGCCCGCTTCATCGTCGTAGAACAGCTCAACCCGCAGCATGCTCATTCGGTGATCGTCCTATAGTCTTCGCAGTTCAGCAAGGGTATAGCCGTAGTCCCGGGCAATCCGGGCCAGGGCCTGCACCTAAGTCCACACCGTCATGGTAGGCCCATATACGTTGCTCGTTCCCCTTCGTGAGAACGCGGTGTGAGCCGGAGCGCCGGGCCTCGATCCACCCATCCCGCTTCAGTGCCGCGAGGATGCGTGCAGCCTTGGCCATGGACGCACCATAAGAGGGACGGCTGACAATTCGGACGGGCGGAGAGGACAGGGATGACGGCGGATAGGGACGGTTATATCGATCTGCGGTCGGACACGGTGACCCGGCCGTCGGCGGCGATGCGGCGGGCGATGGCCGAGGCTGAGGTGGGCGATGACTGGTACGGCGACGACCCGACGGTCAACCGGCTGCAGGATGCCGCGGCCGAGCTGACCGGCAAGGCGGCCGCGCTGTACCTGCCGACCGGCACGGCGTGCAACCAGATCGCGCTGCACGCCTTCGTCCGGCCCGGCCGGTTCGCGGTCTGCGAGGCCACCGCCCATATCGGCGGCACCGAGGCCGGGTCGGCGGCCAGCCTGTCCGGCATCGCGTTCCGCCGGGTCGCGGCGCGCGAGCGCGGGCTGCTGGACGCCGACCAGGTCGCGGTGGCGCTGCAGCCCGATCCGTACGACGTCGACGTGGTGGACCTGGTGGCGCTGGAGAACACCCACCAGGTGGGCGGCGGTTCGGTCATGCCGGTGGACAGCCTGGCCGCCATCTCGGGGGCGTGCGCCGCGGCGGGTACCCCGCTGTACCTGGACGGCGCGCGCATCTTCAACGCGTGCGCGGTCACCGGCGCCACCGTGGCCGAGTATGCCGGGCAGGTGGACGCGATGATGTTCTGCCTGTCCAAGGGGCTCGGCGCGCCGATCGGGTCGCTGCTCACCGGGGACGCCGAGTTCATCAGGGAAGCCCGCCGGCTGAAGGTGCTGTTCGGCGCGGCCTGGCGGCAGGCGGGGCTGATGGCCGCGGCTGGCCTGGTCGCGCTGCGCGACGGCCCGGGGCGGCTGGCCGAGGACCACGACAACGCCCAGCGGCTGGCCCGCGGCATCGCCGAGACCATGCCGGACGCCCTGGACCCCGCGGCCGTGCAGACCAACATCCTGTTCGTGGACGTCACCCGGACCGGCCACCCGGTGCAGGAGTGGCGGCAGCGGCTGGCCGCGCACGGGGTGCTGGTGACCATGGTGGCCGGGCGGCTGCGGATGCTGACCCACGCCGACGTGACCACGGCGGACATCGACACCGCCCTGGACGCGTGGCGCAAAGTGGCCGCCGAACTGGCCGGGCCGGCCAGCGGGTAACCCCGCGCGTATCCGCGCCAGCGGCACCACCACCACCGCTTCTTCTGATCCAGGAGTAAGCACACAGCGGGCCCGTCCCCAGGTGATCCCGGGACGGGCCCGCTGACGTTATGCGGTGGCGGTCAGCTGGGCTGCGGTACCTGGGCCCGGCCGTCGTCCGCGCCGCCCGCCGGCCGCCCGGCCCTCCGCTGCCCGGCCCTCCGCTGCCCGGCCGTCCGCTGCGCGGCCGTCTGCCGCCCGGCTGGTCTCCGCCGCCCGGCTGGCCTCCTCGCCGGCCCGGGCGGCGGCTGGCTGCACGGACAGCCCGGCCGTCTCGGTGAGGAACTTCCAGCCGCCCAGCGTGTCCCCGTTCGGGTAGATCGCGGTGCGCACCGTGGCCATCAGCTTGGCCACCGCGAGCTCCAGAGTCTCCTGGTCGATGACCATCGACGCGGTGATCCAGCCCTGGGCCAGCGAGGCGGTGAGGTCGACCTCGTCCACCGCCGGGTCGGTCTCCTCGATCTCGGCGAGAGCGTAGGCGAGCGCGTCGAAGCGGGCGCCGTCGAGCGGGCCGCTGCCCTGCACCCGCATCTCGCCGTAGAACCTCATCGCCGTGCCCCTTGCCCATGCTCTTGCGCTCAGCCTGCGCAGGATGCTAGCCCAAACCGGCCGCTGGCGAGCTAACCGTTACGAAGCCCCGCGCATCCCACTGTTCATTTGTGTTCGATTGCGGGGGACATTGACCGGACCTGTGCCACGCAGTACGAAGAGAAGGAACGCAGAACTCTGGGCAAAGGAGGCAAATCGGATGAGGAGACTGATCCGCGCGCTGATCGCCGCCTTACCAGCTCATCCCGCTGGGCCTGGTCGCCGCGGTGGCGGCCGCGCCCGCCGCGCAGGCCGAGGACAACGGGGTGGGGCTGACGCCGGCGCTCGGCTGGAGCAGCTGGAGCTTCATCCGGCACGACCCCACCGCGGCCGACATCGAAGCCCAGGCCCGCGCGATGAAGAGCAGCGGGCTGGCCACGCGCCGGCTTCCAGTACGTGAACGTGGACGACTTCTGGTACGAGTGCCCGGGCAGCCAGGGGCCGAACGTGGACTCCTACGGCCGCTGGGTGACCGACCCGACCAAGTTCCCGCCGGACGGCACGCGAGAACGGCATCCAGGTGGTGGCCGACTACGTGCACCATCTCGGGCTCAAGTTCGGGCTGTACGTCACGCCGGGCATCTCCAAGCAGGCGGTGGCGCAGAACACCCCGATCGAGGGCACCCCGTACACCGCCGACCAGATCGCCGAGCCGTCGGTCTCCGAGCACAACTACAACTGCGGCGGCATGGTCGGCATCGACTACAGCAAGCCGGGCGCGCAGGCGTTCATCGACTCCTGGGCCGACGAGTTCGCGTCCTGGGGCGTGGACTACCTCAAGCTGGACGGCGTCGGCTCGTTCGACATCCCCGACGTGCAGGCCTGGTCGCAGGCGCTGCGGCAGACCGGCCGGCCGATCCACCTGGAGCTGTCCAACAGCCTGGCCATCGCCGACGCGTCGCACCTGGGCGCGCAGCTCCAACGGCTGGCGCACCGGCGGCGACATCGAGTGCTACGGGTGCGAGCCGAGCGGGAGCAGCTACCCGCTGACCGACTGGGCCAACGTCGAGTCCCGGTTCGACCAGGTCGCGCAGTGGCAGCCGTACGGCGGGCCGGGCGCGTTCAACGACTACGACTCGCTGGAGCTGGGCAACGGCAGCAACGACGGGCTGACCCCGGCGGAACGGCAGACCCAGATGAGCCTGTGGGCGCTGGCCGCCTCGCCGCTCATCCTGGGCACCGACCTGACCCACCTCGACCCGCTCGACCTGAGCTACCTGACCAACCGGGCGGTGCTCTCGGTGGACCAGGACAGCATCGACGCGTCCCGGGTCTCGGACAGCAGCACCGCCCAGGTGTTCGCCAAGACGGAGAAGTCCGGCGACGTAGTCGTCGGGCCTGTTCAACACCAGCAGCCAGGCTGAGGTGGTGTCCACCACGGCCGCCGCCGTCGGCCTGCCGGCCAGCAACGCTTATCTACTCAACGCTCTCTGGTCGCACCGGCTTACCGAATCCGGCCCGGCCATCGCGGCTGATGTCCCCGCACACGGGGTCGCCTGCTGCGCATCCGGCCGATAGCGCAGGCGGCGGCAGGCCTGGTGCCGCCGAGTACGACGCTGACCGAATCCGGGCTGTCCACGCTGACCGGCGGCCAGCCGGGCACGGCCACGGTGGCCTTCAGCAACGACGGCGTCCAGCCGGTGCCCGCGGTCCGGCTCACCCTGGCCGCCCCCGCGGGCTGGACAGTCACTCCCGGGTCGGCGTCGCTGGGGCCGGTGGCCCCCGGGGCGACCGTGCAGGCCAAGTTCACCGTGACCGCACCGGCGCCCCCGGCAGGGGAGCTGTTCGGCAGCGGCACGCGTGACGGCGCAGGCCAGCTACCAATGGAGGGCGTTGAGACAGGAAAATTCGGTGACGGTGAGCGTGACGACCACCTCGCCGGTGCAGGCGCCGTACCACACCTATTCCTCGGCCACCGACGCCCCGGCCGCGTTCGGCCAGTCCGGCCAGCAGTTCGCGATCGAGGGGGCCGGTGCGGACCTGTACAGCGGGACCGACGCGTACAGCAGCATCTACCAGCCGGGCGCGGTCGGCAGCACGGCGACCGTGCAGACCGAGGTCACCGCGCAGCAGAACATGACCGGTTACGCCAAGGCCGGCATCATGGTGCGCAACGACATCACCGGGTCCGGCACGTCACCCGAGGGGGTGATCCTGTTCGAGTCGCCGTCCGGCGGCATCCAGCTGGAGTGGGCGTCCGGCGGCGGGGACTACATCAACTCGGTGACCCCGGCCAACGGCACCATCCCGGAGAGCCTGCCGGTCTACCTGGAGCTGGTCCGGAACGGGTCCACGTACACCGGCTACTACTCCTACGACGGCGCGTCCTGGCTCCAGGTGGGCAGCGCCACGCTGACCGGGCAGGCGGCGACCCAGGACGCCGGGATGTTCCTCACCTCGCACGCCGCGGGCCAGCCCGGCCAGGCGACGTTCAACGGGTTCAGCGTCACTGGCAGTGCGGCCACCCCGCCGCTGGCCACCTCGTATGAGGCCGAGGCGGCGGCGAACACCATCGCGGGCGGGGCGGGCGCCACCGCGTGCTCGACCTGCTCCGGTGGCCAGAAGGTCGGGTTCGTCGGGGAGGGTGGCACGCTCACCTTCAACGACGTGTCGGTGCCGGGCGCCGGGACGTACCAGGTGACGATCGCCTACCTGGACGGCTCGGCCACCGGGCGGCAGGCCGACGTGAGCGTGAACGGCGGGACGGCTCAGCTGGTGCAGTTCACCCCGACCGGCAGCTTCAGCACCGTGGGCACGATGACCATCCCGCTGTCGCTGACCGCCGGGAACAACACGATCGAGTTCAGCAACCCGTCCGCCTACGCGCCCGACTTCGACCGCATCATCGTCGGCGCCGCGCCGAGCTGACGGCTGTCCCTGGTTAGTGCGGTGCATTGTGCCTTGCGGGCGGGGCACAATGCACCGCGCTAAGCCGAGACCGGGTGGAGCAGGGCGGCGACGGCGGTGCGGAGGGTGGCGGCGTCGGCCAGGGCGTCGGTGCTGTCGATGAACTGGTCGACGGCGCCGGCCATGGGCAGCCCGCGGATGGCCGGGTCCCGGATAGCCTCGCGGAGCGCGGTGGCGAACTGGCCGCTGTCCAGCACCAGGTAGGGCCGGTCATAGAACGGCCGCATGGTGGCCGGGACAGGCGCGGTCAGGCCCAGCCGGTTGTGCGCCGCGGCCGCCGCGAGCAGCGCTTCGGACAGGTGCTGCTGGCGGGCCGGCCAGTCCGCCGCGGCCAGCGCGGCCCGCAGCGGCGGTCCCACCGCCGGCCCGGCCGTGGACCGGGTGAACGCAGTGCCGAGCCACTTGCTGTACGGCGGGTAGCGCCGGTCCATCAGCAGGCACAGCCGCATCAGATCGCGGGCCAGCCGGGCGGTGATGACCACCGAGCCGAGGTCGTCGCCGGCCTCGGCGCACCGGCCCGGAAACGGTTCTTCCTGGCTGACCCGGTGCCACTGGCAGGCCAGCAGGTAGCACCAGATGTCCCGGGGATACCAGGCCAGGCTGGCCCGGACCGGCTCGAGCTCACCCAGGCCGTCGTGGAATACCGCGCCGCCCGCCAGTTCGGCCAGCCGCTGGGTGGGGGTGGCCAGCCAGTCCAGCACGCCGATCCCGGCCTGTGGGTCGAAACGGAGATGGCCGCACAGCCATCCGTGCAGTGCGCCGACCCGGACATGATGCCGGGCCGCGCTGGGTGGCTCACCGCTGAGTGGGAACCGGACCGGATAGCCGCGGAAGCTGGCGGGCAGCCCGCGGTCGAGCGCCGACACGATCCGGTCCGGTTCGGTGCCTGGCGTCCCCGGCTCCAGCAGAACCTGCAGCCGGGGACCCCAGTCGTGGTCGGTGGACCGGTCGGTGTCGAAACCGAGTACCTCCGAGCCTGGCCCGAGCAGCGCTGCCGAGTAGCGCAGCCCAGGGAACCGCTCGTCCAGCAGCGGCCGTACCGCGTCCGCGTAGAACTGCCCGGCCAGCTCCAGCCCAGGCAGGAACGCCGTCTCCATCCCGCCGATCCTGCCCGGCTAGTGCGCGGCGGTCATCTGGTTTACGCCGCCGGTGGTCAGCCCTTGGTGAAGGACTTGAGGACCTGCTCGCTGGCGATGCCGCTGCTGAGCGGGCCCTGCTTGGTGCTCACCTCGGACTTGACCGGGCCGACACCGGAGGCCAGCCAGGTGCGGATGTCCATGCCGACCGCGAAACCCATCACCTTCACGGTCATCGTCTCGTTGATGACGGTGGCCTGATACATGCCGGCCGGCACGTGCACGGTCTGGGTGCCCGCCCCGCGGACCACGATGTGCGCCTGCTCAGTCAGCGTGTGGCCGCCTTCGTTGATCGAGACCACCAGCGTGCTGGGGTACGGCTGGCCGGAGGCGAGCTGGTTCGCGCCCGGCCACACGATGCTGCCTGACTTGACCGTGATCGCGGTGCTGCCCACCTGGGTCAGCGGGACCGAGATCGAGCCGTCCGGATGGACGATGAACGTGGAACTGGTGGCGGTGTGCGGGATCCCGGACAGATCATTCCTGCTCTTCATGATCACCCGCTCGCCGCCGGCGCCGGGGGTGACCGAGGCCACCTGGTTGGTCACCGTGCCCTTTATCGCGGTCAGCTTCTCCTGGTACACCCAGGTGTCACCGACCGCGATGGGGAAGATGGCCGGGGCGGTGACCGTGCCGGAGGCAGCCGCGGAACTGGCGGCCGAACTGGCGCCGCTGCTGGCGGCCGGCTGGCTGGCGCCGCCGCCGGACCCGGCTGCGCCGCTGCTGGACGGGCTGCCGCAGCCGGCCAGGGCCAGCCCGGTGGCCGCGGCCGCCGCGAGCAGCGGCCGGGCGTGGGTGCGTGCGAGGTACCTGCGGTCCATGGCTTTCCTTGACGATGAGAGATGGGATGTGTCCAGGTAGGGGCGAGCGACGCAGCGGGTACCGGCAGCGGGGTGGACTAGAGTCAGACAGTTCCCAGGCCGAACAGCCCGGCGAAATAGTGCACGTTGTCGGCGAAGTAACGGTTCACCACGCCATGCACCGGCAGCCTAAGGCCGGGCCGGCCTGCCGCGGAGCTAGCTTCGCCAATTCGTTCAGCTCGCCTGGAGCTCTCTTTCAGGCGCACATTCCGGGAAGTCGCGGAGGCCGGCCATGACGCAGCTGGTGGATGGGCGGGCCATCGCCGCCGCCATCGCCGGCCAGGCGGCCGCCGCCGCGGCCGGGCTGCGCGCCGCGGGCACCGTCCCGGGGCTGGCCGTGCTGCTGCCCACCGACGATCCCGGCGCGGCCTGGTACGTCCGGTCCATCGAGCGCGCCGCCGCGCGGGCCGGCGTCGATTGCCAGGTGGGCCGGCTGCCTGAGACGGCCGGGCCCGCAGAGATCACCGGCCGGCTGGCCGGGCTGTCCGCCGACCCGGCGGTGCACGCGATCATCTGCCAGACCCCGCTGCCGCCCGGCAGCAGCCTGGCCATGGTGGGCCAGGCCATCGACGTGGCCAAGGACGTGGACGGGGCCAATCCGGCGTCCCTCGGCCGGTCGCGGCCGGGCTGCCCGGTGCGTTCCCGCCCGCCACGGCCGCGGCGGTGCTGGAGATCCTCGGCCGGGAGGGTGTCACGCTGCGCGGCCGCCGCGCCGTGGTGGTCGGCCGGTCCATCGTGGTGGGCAAGCCGGTGGCGCTGCTGCTGCTGGCCGAGGACGCCACCGTCACCATCGGCCACTCACGTACCAGGGACCTGGCCGCCGTGTGCCGCGAAGCCGAAGTGCTGGTCGTGGCGGTGGGCCGGGCCGGGCTGATCGGGCCGGACCACGTCGCGCCCGGGGCGGTGGTGATCGACGTGGGCACCAGCCCAGTGCCCGGCGGCGGCCTGGTCGGCGACGTGGACGCCGCGGCGGTCACCGGCATCGCGAGCCTGCTCACCCCGGTGCCGGGCGGGGTCGGCCCGGTCACCACCGCCATGCTGATCCAGCACACCGTGCTGGCCGCGGCGGGGGCGGCCGCGGCGCGCTGACCTATAGCCTGTACGTGTCGGCCTGCGGCATCTCGTCCAGGACGCCATACCCGTTCACCTACTGAACCGCGGCCCGCTGGGGCGCGGTACCTTAGCGCCATGGTTGACCAGGCGTTGGACACCGGCCAGGCGTGGGATTACGCGCCGGCCCCCGAGGCCACGGACATCGTGTCGATCGCGCCCAGCTACGACCTGTTCATCGGCGGGAAGTTCGTCCCACCAGCCCGCGGCGGCCACTTCGCCACGCTGAACCCGGCCACCGAGCAGCCGCTGGCCGAGGTGGCCCAGGCCACCGAGCAGGATGTGGATCGCGCGGTCGGCGCGGCCCGGGACGCCTACCAGGGCGCCTGGGGCGGCATGCCCGCCCAGGAACGGGCCAAGTACCTGTACCGGGTGGCCCGGGTGCTGCAGGAGCGGTCCCGCGAGTTCGCCGTGCTGGAAAGCCTGGACAACGGCAAGCCGATCAAGGAATCGCGGGACGTGGACATCCCGCTGGCCGCCGCGCACTTCTTCTACTACGCGGGCTGGGCGGACAAGCTGGAGCATGCCGGGTTCGGCCCGGACCCGCGCCCGCTCGGCGTGGCCGGGCAGGTCATCCCGTGGAACTTCCCGCTGCTGATGGCGGCCTGGAAGCTGGCTCCGGCGCTGGCCGCGGGCAACACCTGCGTGCTCAAGCCGGCCGAGACCACGCCGCTCACCGCGCTGTTGCTGGCCGAGGTCATCCAGCAGGCCGGCCTGCCGCCGGGCACGGTCAACATCCTGACCGGCGACGGCGCCACCGGCCAGGCCCTGGTCGCCCACCCCGGCGTGAACAAGATCGCGTTCACCGGCTCGACCGAGGTGGGCAAGGAGATCCAGCGCGCGGTCGCGGGCACCGGCAAGAAGCTCACCCTGGAACTCGGCGGCAAGGCGGCCAACGTGGTGTTCGACGACGCCCCGCTGGACCAGGCGGTGGAGGGCATCGTCAACGGCATCTTCTTCAACCAGGGCCACGTCTGCTGCGCCGGCTCCCGGTTGCTGGTCCAGGAGTCGGTCGCGGACACCGTGCTGGACCGGCTCAAGCGGCGGCTGGGCACGCTGCGGCTGGGCGACCCGCTGGACAAGAACACCGACATCGGCGCGATCAACTCGCGGCAGCAGCTGGACAAGATCACCGAGCTGTCCGCCGCCGGCGAGCAGGAAGGCGCCGAGCGCTGGACACTGGCCTGCCCGATCCCGGACCGCGGCTACTGGTTCCCGCCCACCGTGTTCAGCGGGGTCAGCCAGGCACACCGGATCGCCCAGGAGGAGATCTTCGGGCCGGTGCTGTCGGTGCTCACCTTCCGCACCCCGGAGGAGGCCGTGGCCAAGGCGAACAACACGCCGTACGGGCTGTCCGCAGGCATCTGGACCGAGAAGGGCAGCCGGATCTTCTGGATGGCCCAGCGGCTGCGCGCCGGGGTGGTCTGGGCCAACACCTACAACCGGTTCGACCCGGCCAGCCCGTTCGGCGGCTACCGGGAATCCGGGTTCGGCCGGGAAGGCGGTCGGCACGGGCTGGCCGGGTACCTGACGGCGGGGCATCTCGATGCCTGACCGCAGCCAGCCGGCCCGGCTCGACGTCCGCAAGACCTACAAGCTGTTCATCGGCGGCGCGTTCCCGCGTTCCGAGTCGGGCCGGTCCTACCCGGTCACCGGGCGCCGCGGCGAGCTGCTGGCGCACGCCGCGCGGGCGTCGCGCAAGGACGCACGGGACGCGGTGCTGGCCGCGCGCAAGGCGTTCCCCGGCTGGTCCGGGGCGACCGCGTACAACCGGGGCCAGGTTCTCTACCGGGTGGCCGAACTCCTCGAGGGCCGCGCGGCACAGTTCGCCGATGAGAGCGTTAAGGCGGCTGGGCCGGCGCGGCCAAGGCGGCGCAGCAGGTCGCCGCGGCCATCGACCGGTGGGTCTGGTACGCGGGCTGGCCCGACAAGATCGGCCAGATCACCGGGGCGGCCAACCCGGTGGCCGGGCCGTATTTCAACCTGACGC
>CAVWSA010000005.1:0-25422 GCA_963757545.1 uncultured Actinomycetes bacterium
AACCCATCCCGCTGAACGGCCGGGTGCTCGGCGCGGACCTGGCGCGGCTCAACCCGCCCTACGTGCCCGCACCGGGCGGGGTGACCATCACCCAGGCGGAATACCGCTGGCTCAGCCTGGGCCCGCGGCATCCCCGGGCCATGCTCGCGTCGGTCAAGGTGGCCAGAGGGCTGGCCCGGTACCGGGTGCTGCGCCAGCGCATGCTGACCCTGGGCCAGGCCCTGGCGGCCAGCCTACGGGCCGGCCTGCGCGATCTGGCCGTGCCAGTCTGGCTGGACACCCCGATGACCGGCCTGCACACCGAGGACGGCCGGGTCACCGGGGTTGAGGTGACCCGGGATGGCCAGGCCATGCTGATCAGGGCGCGGCGCGGTGTGCTGCTGGCCGCGGGCGGCTTCGAGCACAACGGGCCAATGCGGGCCCGCTACCAGCGACCGCCGATCGGCACCGACTGGACCACCGGCGCAGGCGGGCAACACCGGCGACGCGGGTCATCGCGGGTGAGGCCGCCGGGGCCGCGCTCGACCTGATGGACGACGCCTGGTGGGGCCCGGCCATCCCGCTGTCCCGCGGGCCCTACTTCTGCCTGGCCGAACGCAGCCTGCCGGGCTGCATCCTGGTCAACGGGGCGGGCCAGCGGTTCCGTGAACGAGTCCGCGCCGTACGTGGACGCGGTGCACGCCATGTACGCCGGGCACACGCCCGACGTGCCGCACATCCCGAGCTGGCTGATCACCGACCAGCGGTACCGGGACCGCTACGTGTTCGCCGGGCTGCCGCCGGGCCGCCCGCTGCCCCGCCGGTGGTACGCGGCGGGCGCGGTGTTCCGCGCGCCGGACCTGCCCGGGCTCGGCGGGCCAGCTCGGTATCGACGGCGAGGCACTGGCCAAGACGGTGGCCACGTTCAACGAGTTCGCCGCGGCCGGCCGGGACGCGGACTTCAGCGGGGCGACTCCGCCTACGACCGTTATTACGGCGACCCGCGGCAGCGGCCCAACCCATGCCTGGCCGCGCTCCGCCAGCCACCGTTCTACGCCATCAAGATCGTCCCCGGCGACCTGGGCACCAAGGGTGGGCTGCGCACCGACGAGCGAGCCCGGGTGCTGCGGGCCGACGGCTCCGCGATCCCCGGGCTGTACGCGGCCGGGAACACCAGCGCGGCCGTGATGGGGCACAGCTACGCCGGTGCGGGGGCGACGATCGGCCCGGCCATGACGTTCGGCTACCTGGCGGCACTGGACCTGGCGGCGGCGGGTTAGCGGGCGCTGGCGTTGGGCAATAGGAGTTTGGCCAGGCTGGGGTGGACGGTGCGGCACATGTCAACCTCCGTGAGCGGAAATGACTGCTTTGCACATCTGCCCGGTTCGCGCGGCTGATCGATTCCAGGTTGCCGGACCACCCGGCACTAGACGCGTAGCCTCTAAGTAGTTGCAGTCGAGCGGCCGGAGTTGTGCACCATCGGCGTCCGGACGGCGTCTAGTAGTGGGGCCTGAGAGGAGGCGTCCATGAGGACATGTGCGACGCCCAGCCACTCCGGGCAGTCAGCTTCCGGAGAGCCCTCGGCCGGGTGGGACAGTGAGTGGCGGGCTGGCCGATGAGGTCTGGCTGGGGTTTATCGCGGCGCTGACGCTGCTGCTTGGCGCGTCGGTTTTAGTGGTCATCCGCGCCGCCCTGGATCCGCCGCCGCCGGCCGAGGAGCCTGCAGCCAGCCGGCCGGGCCGCAGCCGGTGGACCGGTGGCCCGCGTACCCGGCGCCGTCCTACGGGCGGCATTCGGCCAGGGCCACCGCCGGGCAGAACGCCCGGTCCGCCGCTGGGCAGACCGTCCGGCCCGCCGCTGGGCAGAACGCCCGGCCCGCGGCTGGGTCCGCTGCCGGGCAGGGGCAGGGGCAGACGCCGCGGCCGATCCGGCAGCCGGACCAGTCCGGCCGGCCGCCGCGGCTGGTGCCCGACAGCCCGGCTGAGCCGGGGAGCCCGGCTGAGCCAGACGGTCTGGCCCGGCCGAACGGCGGGCAGCCGCAGGTCACCGGCGGACCGCCGTGGGGCCCGGCGCCGCGGCCGCCGGGCGCGTTACCGTAACCTGCGGCCTGGTCAGAGACGCCCGGCGGTGCCGTGCGCGAGGATCACCCGGACGGTATCCAGCGGGGTCTGCTGGCTGGTATCCAGCGGGGTCTGCTGGCTGGTATCCGTGGAACACCAGGTCGATGTCGATGTGCGCGGCCCGGTCGAAGTGCAGCGCGAGCAGCCGGGCAACGGTCGACTTGCCCGCCCCCGGCACGCCGGTGAGCAGGTAGGCCCTGGCGTGCTCCCGGGCAGGCAGTGTGCGCTCTGGCGCGGCGGCCAGCGTCTCAGCGCGCAGCCCTCGTTCCCGCTCGGCCACCATCGCGGGACCTCGGCGCCGCATCCGCACGGGCAGTCCACTGGGCCACGGTACGCGCGGGAAGGCACACTGGAGCGTGTGGCTTAACGCGTCCCGCCCAGGCGTCCGGCGGCCCGGGCCGTCACTGCGGGTCAAGCTGGTCGCCGTGACGCTGTGCTTGCTGGCCGCTGGGGCCGCGGTCATCGTCGCGGTGGGCGCCGGCGCGCTGCGCGGCCAGCTGACCAGCCAGGCCGGTGCGCAGCTCCGGGCCTACGTGAACCAGCTCACCAGCCACCCATTCCAGGTGCTGGACACAGCCCGGGGGACCCCCGTGACGACAGCCCCGTTCGATGCGACCGGCGCCCGGGCGCCCGGCACGGCCAGTCTGTCCGGCGCGGCCCGTGCGGCTGCTGCGGCCAGCGCGCCGGGCACGGCGGTCACCGCGACCGGGGCGTTCAGCATCGAACTGCGCGGTCCCAGCGGGCAACTGCTGCTCAGCGTGGGCCCGGGGACCAGGCCGGGACAGGCCCTCCCGGCACCGTTCGCCCCGATCCCGGCGCAGACCGGCGAGCTGCGCACGGTCCAGGCCACGGGCGGTGGCGAGTACCTGGTGATCGCCGAGCCGGTGCACCTCCAGGCGCGGCGCCTGGTGTTCGGTTACGGCGCTGATGATTTCGCGGTCACCGGCGGGCACGGGACCGGGCAGGCCGGCACGCTGGTAGTCGGGGTCCAGTTGGCCGGTGTCGGCCGTACGGTCCAGCGGCTCACCCTGCTGGCCGTGGCGGTGAGCGCGACGGCGATCCTGATCGGCGGCGGCCTGCTCTGGGCCGCGGTCCGGTTCAGCCTCCGGCCGGTGACCCGCGCGGCGCAGACCGCCGACGCGGTCGCCGCCGCCCTAGAGGGCGACGGCAGCACGGCCGCGGACGGACTGGCGCAGCGGGTACCGGAGCGGGCGGCGGGCAGCCTGGCCAGGTCGCTGAACACCATGCTGAACCAGCTCGGCGCGCGGTTCACGGCGAGCGCGGACGCGGCGGCGGCCGCCCGCGCAGCTACCGACCGGATGGCCGGGCACCTCTTCTCGGTCGGTGATCAGCTGCGCCGCCCCGTCAGCCTGCTGCATGGCCAGGCCGAGCACTGGGCCCACCGGGACCGCGGCAGCGCCGACCCGGATCGCGTGCTCACCCAGATCGCCACCCACGCGGCCCGCGCCGAAGCACTCCTGGCCGAGCCGGGCACGACGGACGCGGCACATGCGGCAGACGGGGCAGACGCGTCAGTCCGGGCCGAGGATCAGGGCGCTGGTGGGGACGCCGGTGCCGGCTGTGACCAGGACCGGGCCGTCGCCGGGGACCTGGTTGACTGATGTGCCGCGGACCTGGCGGACAGCCTCGGCGATGCCGTTCATGCCGTGGATGTAAGCCTCGCCGAGCTGGCCGCCGTGCGGGTTGAGCGGCAGCCGGCCGCCCAGCTCGATCGCGCCGCCGGAGATGAAGTGCCGGGCCTCGCCGCGCGGGCAGAAGCCGAGTTCTTCCAGCTGGAGCAGGACGTACGGGGTGAAGTGGTCATACAGCACGGCGGTCCGCACGTCGGCCGGGCCGAGACCGGACTGCTGCCAGAGCTGCCGGGCCACCACGCCCATCTCGGGCAGGCCCAGCTCGTTGCGGTAGTAGCTGGTCATCACGAACTGGTCCGGGCCGCTGCCTTGCGCGGCGGCGCGGATCACGGCCGGCCGCTGCCGGAGATCGCGGGCCCGGTCCAGGCTGGTCACCACGACCGCGACCGCACCATCGCTCTCCTGGCAGCAGTCCAGCAGCCGGAGTGGTTCGGCGATCCACCGGGACGCCTGATGGTCGGTCAGGGTGATCGGCCGCTGGTAGAACCAGGCGTCCGGGTTGACCGCGGCGTGCCGCCGGTCGGCCACCGTAACCCGGCCGAAGTCCGCGCTGGTGGCCCCGTACTCGTGCATGTACCGCCGCGCGATCATGGCCACGGTGGCGGCCGGGGTGCCCAGCCCCATCGGGTAGTGCCAGCCGTTGTCCACCCCGGAAGAGGTCAGTGCCGCGACGGCGGCCCGGGACACCTGGCCGAACCGGTGGCCGGACCGCTCGTTCAGCGCCCGGTAGCAGACCACCACCTCGGCCAGCCCGGCCGCGACGGCCAGCGCCGCCTGCTGCACGGTGCCGCAGGCGGCTCCCCCGCCGTACCCGATGTGGCTGAAGAAGCGCAGCTCGGCCAGTCCCAGCTCGCGGGCCAGCGCGATCTCCGCGGTGTTGTCCATGCTGAACGTGACCAGCCCATCCACGGCGCGCACCGGCAGCCCGGCGTCGGCCAGCGCGGCCTCGGCCGCCTCCACGGCCAGCTTCAGCTCGCTGCGGCCGGAGTCCTTGCTGAACTCGGTGGCCCCGATCCCGGCGATGGCTGCCGCGCCGCTGATCATGACGGGCGCCCCGGGATCAGCACCTGGACCGTGCCGGTCACGTGATCACCCAGGCTGCACCGTCCGGTGACCCGGACCAGGTACTCCGTGCCGCCGGCCCGGCTTCCTCGCCGGCCGGCCCAGCTCCATCGCCGCCCGGACCCGCCTCCGCGCTGCCCGGCCCGGCTTCCGCGCCGGCCTGCTCGGCCTGCCCGGTGAAGGTGAGCGTGTCGCCCGCGTAACACGGCGCGCCCAGCCGGATGGCCACCTTGCGCACGACGGCCTGCGGGCCGGCCCAGTCGGTCACGAACCGCTGCACCAGGCCGGTCGTGGTCAGGATGTTCACGAAGATGTCCTTGCTGCCGCGCTGCACGGCCCGGTCCCGGTCGTGGTGCACATCCTGGAAGTCGCGGGTGGCGATGGCACTGGCGATGACGAACGTCGGGCTGGCCTCGATGACCAGTTCCGGCAGGGTCAGCGCGGTCATCTCGGGTCCTCCCGCCAGGCGGGCAAGGTCAGGCCGTCATCCACCCGGACGAACTCGGCCCGGACCGGCAGGCCGATCCGCACCTGATCCGGCGGGACGCCGAGCAGTTCGCCGACCATCCGGACCCCCTCGGTCAGGGTGACCAGGGCGACCACAAACGGCAGCCGCTTGCCGGGCACCGGCGGGTGGTGGTGCACCACGTAGCTGTAGATCTCCCCGGTGCCCGCCGCGACCTGGTATCCGGGCTTGGCCGCGCCGCAGGCCGGGCAGCGCGGGCCGGGCGGATGCGCGCAGCGCGCCGCACCCCTCGCAGCGCTGGATGCGCAACTCGCCGGCGGCGGTGCCGGCCCAGAAGAACGCGGTATCCGGCGACACCACCGGCCGCAGCACCGCGCCAGCGGCCGGCTCGGCCACCCCGGCCGCCCTGGCCGCGGCCGGGGGCGGCGCCGCGGGTGGCCGGTACTTCAGCACCCGGAACATCATCGAGGCAACCGGCTCGTCCGCCACGTACCAGGTGCTCCTGGTGGTGACGAACCAGCCTTCGCCCAGCGCGGTCCGCTTCGGGCCGGTCACGTCCTGCAGCGTCGTCCGCACGCTGACCCGCTCGCCGTGCCGCAGGTAGCGGTGGTACTCCTGCTCGCAGTTGGTGGCCACGATCGAGGTGAACCCGGCCTCGTCGAGCACCTGGAGCATCAGGTGCAGCGGGTCGTCGCTGCGTTCCGGCACGGCCGGATGCAGCCCGCCCATCGTCCAGACCTGGGCCATGGCGGGCGGGGCGACCAGCCCGCCGTGCACCGACGCGGCGGCTGCGGCAGCGTCGGTGTATACCGGGTTCGCGTCGCCGATCGCCTCGACCCAGTTGTTGATCATCGGCTGGTTGACCGGGTCGCGGCCCAGCCGGGGCCGGCTCGGCCCAGCGGCCACGATCCGGGCCGCCGCCTCCCGGATCGCCTCGTCCGCGCTCACCGCGGCGGTCGTCTGCGGCGTGCCGCCCTTCACCTCGGCGCTCATCTCCGGGGTGCCGCCCTTCACCGCGGCACTCATCTCCGGGGTGCCGCCCTTCACCGCGGCACCCGGGGCAAGCCCAGCCCGGCCGTGGCGATGAGCTCGCGCTGGATCTCGTTGACGCCGCCGCCGAATGTCAGCACGGTGTTCCGCTTGGCCTGCACGTCCAGCCACTGGGCCAGCTCGGCGGTGCCCGGATCGGCCGGGTCACCGTGCCGCCCGACCACCTCCTCCAGCCGCTGGCCCAGGTCCTGCACCTGGACCGACGAGTAGACCTTGGTGGCCGACGCGTCGGCCACGTCCACCTGCTGCGCCACCGCCACCTGCCAGTTGAGCAACTCGTTGATCCGCAGGCCGGCGTAGCTGCGGGCCAGCGCCCGGCGCACGTCCGGCTGGCTGAGCAGTGGCCGCCCGTCCGGGCCGGCCCGGTCCGCGGCCCAGTCGTGCACCCGCTCGTGCAGCGCGGCGAGCCGGCCGCCGGCCCGAGCATCACCCGCTCGTGGTTGAGCTGCGTGGTGACCAGCCGCCAGCCGGCGTTCTCCGCGCCGACCCGCATGCTGACCGGCACCCGCACGTCGCTGTAGTAGGTCGCGTTGACGTGATGCGCCCCGTCGTGGGTGATGATCGGCGTCCAGCTGAACCCGGGATCCGTGGTGTCCACGATGAGGATCGAGATGCCCTTGTGCTTGGGCGCGTCCGGGTCGGTCCGGCAGGCCAGCCAGATGTAGTCGGCCTCGTGCGCGCCGGTGGTGAAGATCTTCTGCCCGTTGACTATGTACTCCTCCCCGGCCCGCACGGCCCGGGTGCGCAGCGCGGCCAGGTCGGTGCCAGCCTCGGGTTCGGTGTAGCCGATCGCGAAATGCACCTCACCGGCCAGGATCCGGGGCAGGAAGAAGTCCTTCTGCTGCGGCGTGCCGTACGCCTGCAGGGTTGGCCCCACCGTCTGCAAGGTGACCGCGGGCAGCGGCACGTCGGCCCGCGCCGCCTCGCTGACGAAGATCTGCTGCTCCACCTGGCCCAGCCCGCGCCCGCCGTACTCCGCCGGCCAGCCCACGCCCAGCCACCCGTCCCGGCCCATCCGCCGGACCACCTCGCGGTACACGTCACCGTGCCGCTCGGTGAGCAGTTCCGCCCGCTCCGCCGCGGACAGCAGCCCAGCGAAATACTCCCGGACTTCTTTACCCAACGCCCGCTGCTGGTCAGTGAGATCTATGAACATTCGAAGCCTCAATCGCAGACTCGTGCGGCGAGCGCATCGAGCCGGTAGTCGGCGCCGCCGGTGAACCGGACCAGATCCTTGACCAGCGCCGAATACCGGGGCAGCGGGTAACTGACGTCCATGCCCAGCCCGCCGTGCAGGTGGTGGCAGGCGCGCAGGGCCGGCGGCCCGTGCTCGGCCAGCCAGAACCCGGCCACGGCCAGGTCGGTGGCGGCGTCCCGCCCGGTATCCAGCCGCCAGCAGGCGGACAGCGTGGCCAGGTGCAGGGTGCGGGCGGTAATGGAGACGTCGGCGATCTGCTGGGCCACCGCCTGGAATGTGGCCAGTGGCCGGCCGAACTGCTCGCGCGCCGCGACGTGCGCGGTGGTCAGGGCGAGCGCGCCGGCCAGCAGGCCGTCGGCCAGGCAGCACGCGCCGGCCAGCGCGAGCTGGCTGAGATCCGCGACATCGCGCCCGTCCAGCTGAGGGTTCAGCACATGGCCGACCGGCACGCGGTCCAGCCGCAGCGTGTACTCGGGCTCACCAGCCGAACTCGGCGTACGCAGCAGGGTCACTCCCGGCGCCGCGGGGTCAACCAGCACCACCCCGGTGCCGCCCGCGGTGAAGCTGGCCGGCACCAGGACCCAGCGCGCTTCCGCACCGTACGGCACGCCGATCTTGGTTCCGGACACGGTGCCGTGGCCAGCTCCCGGCGCCGTGTCTCCCGGCCCGGTGCCCAGCGTGACGGTGGTGGCCGGGGTCACCGGCATCGGGTCGGATGGCTCACGGACCGCCGCGGTGAGCAGCGTATCGCCGGCCGCCACCCCAGCCAGCACGGCCTGCTGCACGTCATGGCCGGCCCACCGGGTGACAGGCAGCACCCCGAGCATCAGCGTGGCCAGCGCGGGCCCGGGCTCGGCCCGGCGGCCCAGCTCGGTCAGCAGGACCGCCGTGTCCAGCACCGAGAGACCGTCACCGCCCAGCCAGTCCGGCAGGGCCAGCGCGAGCAGCCCGGCCTGGCCGAGCTCTTTCCAGAGGCTCTCCCACCCCACGGGCACTTTGCCGGCTGGCCGGCCGCGGTCCAGCACCTCGGCGGCGGCCGCCAGCACCGCCTGCTGGGACTCTGTGCCGGCGAAGTCCACTCAGCGCACCTCTTCTCTGGGCAGGCCGAGCACTCGCTCACCAACCAGGGACAGCAGGATCTGGGTTGTCCCGCCGGCGATGCTCAGGCACCGGGTGAGCAGGAACTCCTGCACCGCGTCGGCCGCCACGCCGTCGGTGGCCGCGCCGTCCGGGCCGGACAGCGTCAGCGCGGCCTCGGCCACGGCCTGGCGATGCGCCACCCCGATCAGCTTGCGCACCGCCGCCTGCTGGCCGGGCTGCGCCCCGCCCAGCTCAGCCAGGGTGGCACGGAGGTCCAGCAGCGATCCGGCCAGGCCATCGGCGATCAGGCCGCCGACCTGCTCGGCCACTGCCGGGTCAGCGTCCAGGCCGGCCGCGCGGACCAGGCCGATCAGCCCTTCCACGGCGTCCCCGAAGGCGGGTCCCTGGCCCATCGCGGTGCGTTCCGCGGCCAGCGTGCTGCGCGCGATCCGCCAGCCGTCGCCCGGCTGGCCGAGCAGGCAGTCGCCGGGCACCACGACCCCGTCCAGGAACACCTCGTTGAACATGGCGCGGCCGGTGATCTCGCGCAGTGGCCGGATGTCGATGCCCGGGCTGGTCATGTCGACCAGGAAGTAGCTGAGCCCGCGGTGCTTGGCCGCGGTGGGGTCGGTGCGGGCCAGGCAGATCGCCCAGTCCGCCTGGTGGGCCAGTGAGGTCCAGACTTTCTGCCCGGTCAGCCGCCAGGCTCCACCTCCCGCCCGCCTCCCCGTGCCCTCTTCGCCCTCCCCACCCGCGCTCACCTGTTCGGCCCGGGTGCGCACCCCGGCCAGGTCGGAGCCGGCTTCCGGCTCGCTGAACAGCTGGCACCAGGTGATCTCGCCGCGCAGCGTGGGCCAGACGAACCGGTCCCGCTGGGCCGGGGTGCCGTGCTGCAGGATGGCGTACCCGGCCCAGCCGCCGATGACCAGGTCGGGCCGGGTCAGCCCGGCCCGGTTCAGCTCCTCGTCGATGACCAGCTGGGTGGCCAGCGGGGCGGACTGGCCGTAGGGGGCGGGCCACTGTGGGGCGATGTAGCCTGCGTCGGCCAGCGCGCTCCTGCGCTGCTCCGCGGGCAGCGCGGCGACCGCCGCGGCCACCTCGCGGATCTCTGCTCGCCCGGGGGGACGACCCCCCGCTCTGCTCCCCCGGGGGACTACCCCCGGAACCCCCGGCCCCCGATCGCCGCTCCGCGCCAAGGCCGGCGCGGCCGGCCGTGCGGGCTGGGGCGGTCGATCCTCCGTGGGCGGCTCCGGGTCCTGGCCGGTGAGTTCGACGCCGAGCCCGCGGCGGGCGCCGCCCAGGGCCAGGTCAGCCAGCCGGCGCCGCCAGGCGGCCGAGCCGCCGAGCAGCTGGCGCAGGGCCAGCGCCCGGCGCAGGTACAGGTGGGCATCGTGCTCCCAGGTGAAGCCGATCCCGCCGAGCACCTGGATGCAGTCCTTGGCGTTATCCACCGCGGCGTCCAGGGCCACCGCGGCGGCGGCGGCCGCGGCCAGCGGGTGCTCGCCCGGCGCCTCGCCCGCGGTCCGCGCCGCGTCCCAGGCCAGCGCGGTGGCCCGGTCGGCCCGGCAGAGCATCCCGGCGCACAGGTGCTTGACCGCCTGGAATGAGCCGATCGCCCGACCGAACTGGTGCCGGGTCCGGGCGTACTGGGCCGCGGTGTCGCAGCACCAGCTGGCCACCGCGGCCGCCTCCACCGCGGCGAGCGTCGCGGCCAGGTCGCGCACCTGGGACGTGACCAGCCCGGAGATGATCTGCGCCGGATCGATGACCGCATCGTCCAGCCGGACCCCGCCCAGGGCGCGGGAGAAGTCCACCGGCGGCCGGGGCAGCACGGTCAGCCCGGGATGGCCGGCCGGGACCAGGAACCAGATGGCACCGTCCGGGCAGGCCGGGGCCGCCGCGGCGTCCGGCCCTGCCGCGGCGTCCGGCACGGTCGCGCCGAGCAGCAGGTGCGTCGTGCTGCCCGCGCCGAGGACCGGGCCGGTCTGGCCGGTCACCCGCAGCGTCCCGTCGGCCTGCCAGGCAGCGTGCAGCGTCCCGGCCGACAACGCCACCGCGACGGTAGCCTGCCCCGCGGCCAGCCCGGGCAGCAGGGCGGACGCGGCGGGCTGGGCCGGGCCGGCGGCCAGCAGCAGGCCGGCCAGCAGGGTGGGCATGACCGGGCCGGGCAGCAGCGCGACGGTGACCTGTTCCAGCGCGGCGGCCAGGTCGGCCACGGTGCCGTCCGCACCGCCCACCGAGGCGGGCAGCGCGATCGAGAAGACACCCAGCTCAGTTAGCCCGGCCCAGCAGCCGGCCACCTCGGCTACATATGTCGGATTAGCGCCGGGTGAGGGTGCGCCGCCGTCCGGGCCACCGCGCCCCGCGCCGGGCCGCGAGCCGGGCTCCAGCTGCCGGACGAGCGCGATCGGGTCAACGCTCTTGGCCCAGTCGCGCACGGCCGCCTGCAGGGCCCGCTGCTCCTCCGTGATGGCGATCGGCACCGGCCCTCCTCTTCGCCTCAGCCCTCAAAATTAGAACACGTTATACCTCGCTGGGGCCAGCCCGCAGACCTGCCCCGCCCAGCTGTGATTGGTACGCTGGACTGTAGAACGAACCGTGCAACCAGCCCGGCTTACCCGATGTGCCGGTGGCTGAGGCCGGGAAATGGCTCCGAGTCATGGGACAGGACGAGAGGCCTCGATGGCATCGCCGAGAACACGTACCACTATTGCGCCTAATGCCCCGACGGATGCGGACCTGGGCTCAGCCGCGCAACGCGACCGGCGCAAGCGGATCCTCGACGCCACCCTGGCCCTGGCGTCCAAGGGCGGCTACGAGGCGGTGCAGATGCGGACCGTGGCGCAGCGGGCCGACGTGGCGCTGGGCACGCTGTACCGGTACTTCCCGTCCAAGATCCACCTGCTGGTGTCGGGGCTGGCCCGGGAGTTCGAGCGCACCCAGGAGAAGCTGAACCGGGCGCCCCTCCCGGGTGACACGCCGTACGACCGGATGCTCTACGTGCTGAGCCGGATGACCCGGGCCATGCAGCGCGAGCCGATGCTGACCGAGGCGATGACCCGCGCCTTCATGTTCGCCGACCCGAGCGCGGCGGCCGAGGTCAACACCGTAGCCCGGCTGATGGAGCAGACCCTGACCCGGGCGATCCACGAGGGCGAGCCGTCCGAGGACGACAAGGCGATCGCCCGGGTGATCGGCGACGTGTGGCTGTCCAACCTGGTCGCCTGGGTGACCCGGCGCGCGTCGGCCAACGACGTCAGCAACCACCTCGAACTGGCCGCCCGGCTGCTGCTGCGCTGACCGCTCGGCCGCCAGCCTGCTTGGCGGGCAGCAGCGACGGGGGCTTGAGCACGCCGGCCAGCAGTGCGAACAGCGCGATCGCGATGCTCGCGTACCGCTGGTGGTACCAGCTCGTGGTCGCGAACCAGCCGCCGACGCTGAAGACGTACACGGCCAGGCCGACCAGGCTCATCGCGGTCTGCTGCCAGCGCACGATGGTGAGCACCCAGTAGTCGTAAGCGATGGTCAGCAACAGGATGGCGGCCAGCAGCCCGCCGAGCCAGATCGCGCGCTGGTGCCCGGTCACGTTGCTGTCGATGACGGTGACCATGAACAGGTACCCGCCGAGCACTTCGACCGGCACGTACTTGAGCAGCTTGGTCAGCTACCCGTCCTCGGTTGCGATGGCCTGGCGGCCAGCGCCGGCTGGGTGGTGACGGACGGGCGGTGGCCGACGGGCCGCCCGCCGCGGCCGCGACGGTGGCGGTCACGGCGCCGGCAGGCGTCGCCCGGGCCGCCGGCGGGACGTAGCCCGCCGGCGGGTCCGGGCGGACGCTAGGTCCAGGTAATGCCCATGTCTCTGGTGACCAGCCGGATCAGGTGACCGTTGGCCGCGTCCACGTAGAACAGCTGGCCGCTGCCCCCGGGGCCGGTGAGCAGCGCCACGGATTTGGCTTTGTCCTGGCTGACCTGCTTGGGTGCGGACCAGCCCTGCCCGGCTTGCTGCCGGGTCACGTGCACGCAGCCAGCCACGATCCCGGCGACCACGGTGACCCCGGGCCATTGCCGGGCCGAGATGGGCCGGCCCAGTCGCCGCCGAGATCACCGGGTACGTGCGGGCCGGGACCCGGCCCAGCCGCGGGATGCCACGAGTCGTCGTGCACGACCGACATGTCGTACGGCGCGTGCGGGCCGCCCTGATACTGGACCGCGACCGCGCCCGGTACCTGCTGGGTACCGTCCAGGGTGGAGATCCACAGGCTGTACTCGGTGCCCTGGGCGGCCGCCTGCACGGCCGGCAGCGTGGACCGGTTGCAGTAGATCGTGACGAACGGGGCGCCAGCGGCATGCCGGCGCCTGATCCAGCCGGGCGCGTCCGCGGGATTCGCGTCGCCCTGCTCGACGTCGAGCACGTCTCCCTCGTTGTCGGCTGGGTTGACGGTGATCCGCACCTTGACCGCGTGCGGGAACCTGGCCCACGCCTCGGCCGACCACTGGGACGCCGGGCCGTCGATATATCCGGCCACCATCTCCGCGTTGTCCGGGATGTTCTCCCAGCTGACCGCGTCGTACATGATCCTGCTCATCGGCTGTGCCTCCTGTGCCGCGTGGTCCGGGCTAGCCCTCAGCCGAGATGGCGAGGAACTCGAGGCCGACCTGCACCTCGGTGAGACCGGAGAGATCGACCGGAGCCGGGTCGGTGATGGTGACCGACCACGTGGCCACCGGGCTGCGGCCGTAGAACATCTGCAGCTCGGCGTCTGAGGATGTGGTGTCGGTGCTGGCTGCGGCGGTGCTGGCCGGGGCCGTGCTGGTCGGCACCGGGCTGGCCGTCGCCGGGCTGGCCGCTGGCGTGGCCACCGGAACCGTGGCCGACGGGGTCTGCCCGCTGGCCAGTCCGATCGAGACGAAGCTCTGCATCGGCGGGGACGAGAGCAGCAGCGTCGCCCCGTCGCGGCGCAGCGCCTGGGCGTACCCGGTGTGGGTCAGCGCACCGGTCAGGCTGGGCACGGACGAGGTGGCTCCGATCAGGTTGAGGTAGATCCTGGTCAGCTTCAGCTCGTAGCTGCCGGCGGGCAGCGCGGCGGAGCCGATCTGGAACGTGGCGCTCTGCCCGGGCGCCTGGAACTGCGCGATGACCGCCGGATCGGTGATGGGGATCCACACCTGCCCCGGGCTGAACTGCTGCCCCAGGCTGGTGCCCTGGTCGGTGTAGGACTCCCAGGTCGGCACCGCGGCCGCCCAGTTGGCGGCCAGCGAGCCGAACAGCGCCACCGCTGGGCCGTCGTTCGCCCGGGCCAGCGCCAGCTGGGCCTCGGCCAGCAGGTCGGGTGCGGTGACGCCGAAGCTCATCGGGAGCTGGTAGACGTTGGCCAGCGGCTGCGCGGCCGCCGTGGCCGGGGCGACCACCACGCCATCGGTGAACGCGAAGACGTCCAGCGCCCGGGCGGCCAGGAACACATAGCGGAGCACGAACTCGCTGATCCGCGCGATGGCGTCCATCAGGCTGCCGATCAGGCTCGCCACCTCCGCCAGGTTGCCGGCGGTCAGCGACAGGCCGGCGCTGATCGCGGTGAGATCCGCCGAGCAGGCGGCGATGTGCGCGTTCTCCGCCGCCACCTGGAGCTGCGACTCGGTGACCTGATCGCCTTGCAGCAGGATCTGGAACTTGAGGTTGAGCGCCTGGGCGGTGAGCTGCTGGATGGCCTGCTGATCGGCGGTGATCGTGGTGTCGCTGTTCTCGGACAGGTTCTGGAACAGGCCGAGCGCCTTGCCGACATCCCCGACCAGTGCGCTGAGGCCGCCGATGTCCTGGCTGATCGACTGCGGTACCTGGCCCTTGTTGGCAGTGATCGTGGCGATCAGCGCGGCCACGCCGGCCGCCAGGGCCGATCCGGCCGGGATGACGATGCCTACCAGGCCAAGCACGGGTACCGCGGCCGCGGCCAGGTCGAGCACGGCCTGGATCACGTCCCAGGCCGTCGTCCACGGCAGGTTGGCCTGGAATTCGTACTCCGCCTGCTGTAGCGCCTGCTGCTTGGCGTTGATCTCGTTCTGCAGGGTGGTCAGCTGCCCGTCGAGGTCGGTCAGCGTGCTCTGCGCGTCGCTGGCCACCTGCTGGGCCGCGGCCAGGTTGACGGTCAGCGCCGCCTGCTCGTTCTGCACCTGGGTCTGCAGGAGGCCGAGCTGGGTCGCCACGCTGACCTCGGCCACCGCGTCGGTGACCAGCTGGCCTACGGCGGTGACCAGCGGCGCGATCACCGGCAGGTAGCCGACGTAGGTGGACTCGAAGTTGGCGAAGTCGGGCTTAACCCAGTAGTCGTACGGCAGGCCGAGTGCGTTGAGGTTGTTGGCGATCCAGCCCGCCCACTGGGCGGCCGCGGCGGCCGGGCCGCTGCCCCCGATCGCCTGCACGGCCGCGAACTCCGTGCTGGCCAGCACCAGGTCCCCGGAGTGCGTGGGATCGGCGGCGTCGAACGTGCGGTAGAAGTAGCGGCCCACGCTCAGCCGGTAGCTGGCCCAGGCGGCCAGGTTGGCCGGGGTGAGCGCGGCGGCCACGGCGGTCCAGTACCCGGCCTGCGCGACGACCGAGACGGTCAGCGTGCCGTTCGCGCCCGCGGTGCCGTTCGCGCCGGCCGTGCCGGCCTTGCCCGCTGGCGCCGGGATCCCGCCACTGGCCCCGGCGCCGCCCCGCCCGGCCGCGCCGCCTACCCCGGCCGCGCCGCCCGCCACCATGGCGGTCGTCACAGACAGCTTGCCCGCGGGCCCGGCGTTAACGTAGGTCACGGTGACGCCGCCGCCCGCGCCGCCGTTGCCGCCGTTGCCGCCGTTGCCCCCGTTGCCACCTGGTATCGGCGGGGTCACGTTGCCGCCCGGCTTGTTGATGATGCTGCCCGCTCTCCCGGCACCGCCTGCGCCGCCGGCCCCCGTTCCCGCCGGCCGCGCCGATCGCGGTCAGGCTGACCGGATCGAGGGTGTCGGCCACGATCGTGATGCTGCCCGGGCAGCCCGCGCCGCCCGGTGTGCCGTTCGCACCGTTGCCGCCCGCGCGACCTGGGGTCGGCCCGGCGGCCCCCGGGGCGCCGTTGCCGCCCGGCGTCCCGTTGTAGCCGATCCCGCCCGGGCCGGACCCGCTGGCGAACACGTAGCGGTCCGCCACCACGATGACGTTGAACCAGCTCACGGCGCCCGACGGGCTGACATACTCCGGCGCCCACAGGTAGCTGGGGTCCTGGCTGCACACCCGGGCGGCGAGCACGATGGTGTCGCCCGAGGCCAGGTGGCCGGCCGCCGCCTCGGCCGAGATCTCCGCGGCCAGCGCGGCGTTGATGGTGATCTGGTCACGCGCATAGAGCCATTGCTGGGACATAGTCATGCTCCTGTCGGTGGTATCCCCGTCCCCCGTGACCGCTGGCCTCGCGGCGGCACACACCCCCCGCCGCACCCCGGCGATCACCTGCCACATGGTCCGCCCGGCTGGCCAGCCACGCGTCACGGTGCGCACCACAGTCATTTGCCGCGAAATCCGAGATAGCCGGGCGGCGGGTAGCGGCCTACCATCGGGGCATGAGGGGGGCGAGGCGGGCGCCCGCCGGCCGGCTGCTTGACCGTGCCGAAGAACTCCGGGCGATTGCGCTGGCGGTCAATGCCGCGCTATCCGGGTCAGGGTCGGCGCTGCTGGTCGAGGGCGTGGCCGGGATCGGCAAGACCAGGCTCATGCTGCACGCGTGCCAGCGCGCGGCGGACGCGGGCCTGACCGTGCTGACGGCACGGGCCGCCGAGTTCGAGGGCGGCTACGCGTGGGGGGTGGTCCGGCAGTTGTTCGAGCCGGTCATGCGGGCGGGTGGCGGGCCGCGGTTAGCGGGCGACGCGGCCCGGCTGGCCGGCCCGGCACTGGCCCTCGGCACCCGGAGCGAGCAGGACTCGTTCGCGGTGCTGCACGGCCTGTACTGGCTGACCGTGGGTATCGCGGAGCAGGCGCCGCTACTGCTGGCGGTCGATGACCTGCACTGGGCCGACCAGCCGTCGCTGCGGTTCATCGCGCACCTGGCCCGCCGGCTGGATGGTCTCCCGGTGCTGCTGGTGCTCACCGTGCGCGAGCCCAGGTCGGGGACCGCACAGGACAAGGCGATGATCGCCGGGCTGGCCGAGGAGGCTGGTGTCACCGTGCTGCGGCCCGGCGCGCTCGGCCGCGGCGCCTGCGCGGCTCTGCTCCGCGGCGCGCTCGGCCAGGAGCCCTCGGCCGCGTTCCTGGCCGCCTGCCGGGAGCGCACCGGAGGCAACCCGCTGCTGCTGCGGGCGCTGCTCAGCAGCCTGACCGCGGAGGGGGTCACCGGCACCGACGCGGACGTGCCGTGGCTGCGCGGGCTGACCCCGGGCAGCGTGTCCCGCAGCGTCCTGCTCCAGCTGGGCCGGATGCCGGCCGCCGCCGTGACCGCGGCCCGCGCGGTCGCCGTGCTAGGCACCACGGCTACCGTGGCCCGGGTCGGCTGGCTGGCCGGGCTCGACGAGGACGCGGCCACCGAGGCGATCGGCGCGCTGATGGCGGACGGGCTGATCGAAGGCGAGCGGGCGCTGCGGTTCGTGCACCCGCTAGTGCGGTCCGCCGTCTACCAGGACATGGCACCGCCGCTGCGGCAGCGCTGGCACGGCCGGGCCGCCCGGCTGCTCGACGCCGGCGGCGCGTCGCCGGAAGAGGTGATCGTGCACCTGCTCGCCGCGGGCAGCACGGGAAGTTCCTGGGTCACCGGGCGGCTGCGTGCCGCGGCCGCGGACGCCCGTGGCCGCGGCGCGCCCGACGTGGCCCGGCTGTGCCTGGAACGGGCGCTGGCCGAGCCGCCGCCGATCGGGGACCGCCCGGACGTTCTCTTCGAGCTGGGCCGGCTGGAGGTCATGCGTGACCCGGCCACGGCCGCCAGGCACCTGGCCGCGGCGCTGGCCGGCACGCCGGGCTGGCCCCAACGCGGTGCGGTGGCCCTCGCACTGAGCGAGGCTCTGGCCCTGTGCGGCCGGTTCGCCGAGGCCGTCGCCATGCTGGACGGCCTGCTGGCCGAGCCAGGCGGCTCGGCGGCCACCGCGCTGGAGGCCGCGATGCTGAACACCGCGCGCTGGGACCTGGATACCCGTCCGGCCACCCGGCCGCTGCTGGCCCGGGTGCAGGCGCGGGCGGCGGGCGGCGAGAAGCTGAGCCCGCAGCTGCACGCGAACCTGGCCATCGAACTGGCCGCGGCCGGCCTGGACCGTGACGGCGCGGTGCAGCACGCCCGCGAGGCGGTGCGGGCCACCCACCGGCTGATGTCGGTCACTTCGACCGCGCTGCCCGAGGCGGTGTCGGTGCTGCTGTTCGCGGGCCTTGACGGTGAGGCCGGTGAGCAGGCGCAGACCTGGCTGCGGCTGGCTCAGCAGCGCGGCTGGCCGCTGGCCACCGCGGTCGCGGCCTCGGTCGCGTCGCTGATCGCCCAGTACGGTGGCAAGGTCAGCGAGGCGGCGGCGTACGGCCAGCAGTCGATGGAGGCCGGCCACGGCATGTGGGTGGCCTCGATCGCGGCCGCGTTCGTAATCCCCGCGCTGATCGACCGCGGTGCGATCGACGAGGCCTGGGCCATGCTGGCCGCGCGCGAGCTGGCCGGCGAGCTCCCCCGACGTGGCCGTTCAACGTGGCCCGGCACGCGCGGGGCTGCCTGCACGCCGCGGCGGGCGCGCACCAGGCGGCGCTCACCGACCTGCTGGCGGCCGGCGAGCTGGCCGTGCGCTGGGGCATCCGGAACCCAGCCATGATGCCCTGGCGCTCGGACGCCGCGCTGTCCCTGCTCGCCCTGGGTGATCGGGCCGAGGCCAGCCGGCTCTGCGCCGAGGAGACCGAGTTGGCCCACAGGTGGGGCGCGGCCCGGGCCATCGGGGTCGCTACCCGGGCGGCCGGCCTGGTCGAAGGCGGAGACCGGGGCATCGAGCTGCTCACTGAGGCGGTCAGCGTGCTGCGCGGCAGCCCGGCGCGGCTGGAACTGGCCCGCGCGCTGATCGACCTGGGCGCCGCGGCGCGCCGGGCCGGCGCTCGCGGCCGGGCGCGGCAAGCTCTCAGCGAGGGTATGGATATCGCCCATTCGCTGGGCGGCGCCGCGCTCACCGGCCGGGCCCGCCGCGAGCTGGTGGTGGCCGGCAGCAGGCCACGGCGAACTGCGCTGCGCGGACGTGACGCGCTGACGCCGAGCGAACTGCGGGTCGCGCAGCTCGCGCTCGGTGGGCACACGAACCGCCAGATCGCGCAGGCCCTGTTCGTCACCCAGCGAACGGTGGAGAACCACCTGACCAGCACGTACGGGAAACTGGAGATCAGCACGAGGTCCGGGCTACAGGCCGCGCTGGCCGACCACCGCACCGATTAGCCCAGCAAGGTGTCCAGGAACGGGTTGCTGAACACCGAGTGCGGGTCGTAGCCGGACAGGATGGAGACCGCGGTGGACCAGCCGTCGCCGCTGGCCTGGCCGGCGCTGACCGTGGCCGGGACGGTGCTGCCCAGGATCGAACTGCTGGTCCACGGCGCGGCCGGGGTGCACGCCCAGGCCTTGGACCATTCCGGGCGGACGGTCGCGTAGCTGCCGGTGTAGTGGCTCCAGATCCACGTTTCCATGTCCGTGTAGAACTGCGCGAAGCCCGGCGTCACCGGCAGCGTGCCCATGTCCAGCCAGACCGCGACGTCCCACCCAGGGTGGTCCGGCCGGGGCCGGACCGAGGACAGGATCGGCGACTGCGCGCCGCTCACCACCGACTCGGCCGGCCGGTCCAGGCCGGTGACCCGGATCTCGACCGGGCCGTTCATCGGGTACTGCCCGAGCCCTTGGTAGTAGCTGAGCCGGCTGGTGTACTGCGTGTAGAAGTCGCTGACCACCTGCTGGATGCTGGCCCGGGCGGTGAGCACGGCGAAGCCCGCCTCGACGATCCGGACCGTGCTCGGCTTGACGTAGCGCAGCACGTTCTGCGACTGGCCCCAGATGTCCCACACCCCGTCGAACACCAGGCCGGTGTCCACCAGCGACATCGCGATCCCCTCGAACGCGGGGGTGCCGCTGGTGTCACCCGTGGCCACCTCGTCGAAGAACGTGTTCTCCGCGCTGGTCACGCTGTTCGTGAAGCCGTAGTTGTACGGGCTGGTCACCTGCACCGACAGCAGCGGCTTGGTGGGCGCCAGCGACCAGACCTTGAGCCACGGGGTGTCGGTGAACGGGAACCAGATCGCCTCGATCCGCCCCGCGCCGTCCACGTAGCTGGCGAGGGAACTGGACCCGGCGCTGGCCGGCGGGGCGAACAGGTCGGCCGCGGACACGTCAACCCAGCTCTGGCAGCGCAGCGTCTGGTTGGCCGCGACCTGCAGGGTGACGCTGGTGATGAACGCGCGGCCCAGGTGGGCCAGAAAGGCACGGATGTCCGGGTCGGCGCGCTGGAACGTCTTCAGCACGTACTGTCCCTGCGCCGCGCTCCACACCACGGCGGTGAGCGACACGACCAGGTTGGACAGCGAGCCGTAGCTCTGCCCGGCCAGCGGTGTTTCCCCGGTGCCGGGGATCGCGCTGCCGTGCGCGTTGATGGCCAGCACGCCGCCCAGCGTGATGTCGCCGGGCGCGGGCATCGCGCATAACCCGTAGCCCGCGGCGGCCAGCGCGGTGGTCAGCGTGTCCATGGTGATGCCGGCCTGGGCGGTGACCGTGGCGGGCGGCCCGGCGGTGACGCTGGCCGAGGTGAGGTGCTGGGTGGTGTCCAGCAGCACGTAGCCCGCCCCGGTGCTGCCCGCGGGCAGCACGATCGGCGACCAGTTGTGGCTCATGCCCTTGGCGCGCAGCCGGTAGCCGTTGGCGTAGGCCCAATTGGCCAGCGTGACCACATCGCTGGGCGAGGCCGGGGCGCAGGTCCAGACGTTGTCGATGACGATCATGCCGGCCCAGTTCTGGTAGGCCTGCTGGTACAGCGGGATCGACGACGGGAAGTTCGGTGGTGCCGCGCTGGTCGCCTGGGCGCTGGCCGGGCTGACCCGGAATACCGGGATCCAGGCCAGCGCGCCAGCCGCGGCCGCGCCGGCCAGGAACGAGCGCCGGGACGGCCCGGCGCCGCGGTGTGGAGGCTTCATCGTCTCTCCTCACTCCGGCAAGCAGACATGCTCAGACCGCTGCGCGGCTGCCCCCGCCGCAGCCAGCCCGCTGCGCGGCTGCGCCGCTGTACCAAGCATGCGCTTGTTTGGTATGGTCCCCTTCAACATAGACAGCGACCGTTGACCGGGCAAGGCTGCAATGTGTTTAATTTGACGATGCCGGGAAAGGCGGAGAGCCGGGTGACGTCGTGAGTGACTTTCCTGGATTCCGGGCCGACCTGGCTCGTTCCGTGCGCCTGCTGCGCGCATTCCGCACCGAGCAGGCCGACTCTTCCGGCTACTACGCGTTGCTGGCCCAGGACACCATCAGCCAGCTCAGCCAATACACATACCTGAGCGGCCAGGTGGTGGCCGACGTCGGCGGCGGTCCTGGCTTCTTCGTCCGGGAATTGCGGGCGGCTGGGGCGCGCGCCTTCTGCGTGGACACCGACCTGGGCGAACTGGCTGCTCAGGGCAGGCCGGAGCCGGGCAGCACGATGGGCAGCGCGCTGCACCTGCCACTGGGCACCGGCCTGGTGGACGTGTGCTTGTCGTCCAACGTGCTGGAGCATGTCGCCGACTGGCCGGCCATGCTGACCGAGATGGTGCGGGTGACCCGGCCCGGCGGAATTGTCTTTGCCGCGTTTACCAACTGGCTGTCACCGTGGGGCGGGCATGAAACCTCACCCTGGCATTATCTCGGCGGCGAATGGGCAGCCGCCCGATATGCCCGGCAGCACGGCCAGCCACCTAAGAACCGCTTTGGCGAAAGCCTTCACCCGGTTTCAGTAGCGGGCGTCCTGCGCTGGGTTAAGTCCGCGGAAAGTGCCGTGCTGGTCGATGCCGTGCCGCGTTACCTCCCTGACTGGTCCCGGCCGATGCTGCGCATTCCCGGGCTGCGCGAGTTCCTGACCTGGAATCTCCTCGTGGTCTTGCAGCGGGTGGTGGCCGGGACCCCGGACGCTACCGGCCGCCCAGGGCAGGCTCCGGAACGATCTCGCCAGCCTCCTGCATCTGGTCGTCGCGCCGCCGCAGGACCAGCACGATCCCGGTGACCAGCGCGATCAGGCCGACCACGCCCGCCACCAGCGGCAGGATGACCTCGAGCAACTGGACCTTGCTGCGGGCGGAGTTGTCCAGGTTCACCACGGTCTGAATGCTCTGCGGGGTGAAGTCCAGGCGGCCATCCAGGAGGACCAGCCGCTGCGCCCCGGTGGAGTCCTCCAGGGTGATCTTCTGCACCTGCGTGGTGTTCAGCTGCGCCCCGGTCTCCGGGTCCACCCAGAACGTGTTGGTCCCGGTGTAGTACTCGGGCAGGGTCACCATGCCGGTGCCCTTCATGCCGACCAGCGACGCGGGCAGCGTCTCGCTGCCCGCCCGGGTCGGCGGCACCTGCTCCACGTAGCGGTTGACGCTGATCCCATCGATCGTCGACGTGCCTGCGAACCGGGCCGGCCGGGGCTTGTTCAGCACCGGGTCGAATATCTGATACGTCTGCTGCTGGGTGCCGAATGGCCAGAGGAAGCCGACCAGGCCGGACTGGCGGATCGAGGCGTCGCCGTTCACGTTCGCCGCGCAGCAGTTGACCAGCTCGGCGGTCCGGCGGTCGAATGCGAAGCGGCGAGTGGTGTACTCGAACGGCACCTTGTTGCCGGTGTCGTAGAGGTAGGTGAACTCGTTCCACACCGCGGTGGACGAGTTCCCGGCCGCCGCATCGCCCTTGACCGTACTGGTCGTGAGCAGCGTGGCCCCGGATACCTCGCGGGCCAGCGGAGCGCTGAAATAGCTGACCCCGGTGCCCCGGAGCTGCGTCTTGAGGTACTCGTTGAGCGGGTACTTGACTACCTGCCCGCTCACGTAGCCGACCAGTAGCAAGGCGGCAACGATGAGAAATGCGCCCAGGCCGGCCAGACTGATACCGATGATGCGGCGCATCGATCCTCCAGGGAACGGCCGGCACCATTCCTGGCGCTGGCAACGACAGTGTTGCTGCAGTCCGATACCGTTGGGTAACTGTAACACGTTCTATTTGAGGTGAGCAGACCTTGATTATCCCGCGGGCGGACCAGCGGCCGGCCCCGGCCGACGTCCGTGCTGTGCCGCGGCATCAGGACGCGCTGGACGGGCTGCGCGCGGTGGCCGCCGCCGCCGTCCTGCTCACTCACGTCGGCGGCCTGACCGGCTATGTGTTCACCGGCACCCCCGCCTCCTGGGTGATCAGCCGGGGGGATGTCGGCGTCCCGGTCTTCTTCGCTCTGTCCGGGCTGCTGCTCTACCGGCCCTGGGCCACCGCCGTGCTCACCGGGCAGCGGCCAGCCAGGTGCTGCCCTACCTGCGCCGCCGTGCGCTGCGCATCCTGCCCGCGTACTGGGCCGTGGTGCTCATCGCGCTGCCGGTGCTCAATCCCAACGCCGCCCGGCACGCCTGGACCTGGGTCCAGTACCTGCTGCTGGCGCAGAACTACGACCCGCATCCGTGGTGGACCGGCACCGGGGCCACCGGCCTGTCCCAGATGTGGAGCCTGGTCGTTGAGGTGTCCTTCTACCTCGTGCTGCCGCTGCTGGCCGCCGCGCTGACCGGGCTGGTCCTGTCCCGGCGGCGCAGCACCGCCCCGGCCAGCCAAGCCGACATAGGCAGGCGTGCCCGGCGGATGCTCGCAGCCCTGGCCATCCTGGCCGTCTCCTCGTTCGGCTGGACCGTGCTGGCCTATTACCCGCGGCCGGAACTGTGGTTCGCCGGGACGCTGCCGCCGCTGCTGATCTGGTTCGCGGCCGGGATGGCCATCGCGGTCGGCTCGGCCTGGGCCGCGGCCGAGCCCGGGGCCAGCGGCCCAGCCAGCCGGTTCTGCCGGGCGGTGGCCGACTCGGCTGGCATGTGCTGGCTGATCGCCGGGTGCGCGTTCGCCATCGCGTGCACCCCGCTCACCGGTCCCGAGTTCGGTGGCGTGCCGAGCCTGTGGAACACCGAGTTCAAGACCGCGCTCTACACCGTCATCGCGGTGGCGGTGGTGGCGCCGCTCGCGTTCCAGCCCTGGCGCGCGCAGCCGACGGTGGCCAGCCGGGTGCTGGCCAGCCGCAGCTTCCGGTTCCTGGGCCGGATCTCCTACGGCATCTTCCTGTGGCAGTTCCTGGCCGCGTACCTGTTCTTCGCCCTGCTGCATCTGAAGACGGCCTTCCACGGCGGGTCCTACTCCCCGCTGGCTGCGGTGGGCGTGCTGCTCGGCGTCACCGTGTTCACCATCGCGATCTCGGTGGCCAGCTACTACCTGCTGGAACGCCCGGCCCAGCGGCTCAGGGGTCGGGCAGGACCAGGGCGGTAATCAGCCGGGCCACGATGACCAGGCAGATGACCTGCGGCGCGGTGTTCCACAGCCCGGTCACCACGGCGCCGGTGTGCGCCGCCTGGCGCAGGTTCTCGCCGACCGCGCCGCACACCGCCGCGGCCAGCAGCGCGGCGGCGACCAGCCACGGCCGGCCCAGCTCGCCCCACCACCGGCTGGTGTGCCGGTAGCTGGCCGCGGCCATGAAAACCCCGGTGCAGCCGAGCAGGATGACGATGCCCGGATACCCGCCGAGCCAGAGCCCGGCCAGCCCGACCAGGCACCCGGCGGCCAGGGTGGCGCCTACCGCGGACACCCGTGCGCCGGGCCGCCAGCGCGGCCGGCCTGTGCTACCCGGCCGGCCCACCGGTCCGGCCGCCACGGTGCTGACCGGCCCGCTGCGCCGCCGCCGCCACCAGGCCACCGGCCAGCCCGCGACCACGATGATGAACGCCAATGCCGCGAGGCCGCCGACGATCGAGTCGCGGTAGCTGGCGTTAGGCAAATAAGTGAGCAGTACCTGGCCGGAGGTGCCCGCGGGCAGCACCCAGCCCTGTTTCCATCCGTCCAGGCGGACGGCGGGCAGCGGCAGGCCGTCCAGCGTGGCCTGCCAGCCCGGGTTGTAGTTCTCGTTCACCACCAGGTACGAGCGCGTCGCCGCAGATACCTGGAGGACCCGCCGGGCCGGGGTCCAGGACACGATCCGGACCGCGGCGGCGGCCGTGGCCGGGCTGGCCAGCCCGGGGACGGGACGGATCAGCGTGACGCTGCGCACCGAGAACGCGTCCGTGGCCGGCTCGGTCAGCTGGTTGCTGCCCGCCGCCAGCCGCACCCGTGAGCAGGCGGTGAACTGCATCGGCGGCCGGTGAGCAGGTCGGCGAACGTGCCAGAGACGCGGGTCGGCACCGCCCGCCCGTTGAGCTCGACCAGCGGCCCGAGCCCGCAGGCCAGCCGGAACGGGATGGACGGCGTGCCCAGCGTCGGCACGGTGGGGATGGTCACCCCGGAGATCTGCAGCGGCACGGCGAGCGGGGTGAACCGGATCGTCAGCCGGTTGGTCCGCATCATCGCGAAGCGCACCACCCCGGACGGGCTGACCGTGCCGCCGCGGACCTGGCCGCGCGAGCCGACCAGCAGCACCTGGAGCAGGCCGGCCGCGCCGGGCGGCCGCTGGATGGTGATCTGGCTGAGCCGCCGCGGGTGCCACCACTGGATGGTGAGCGTGGGGTGCGCGTCGTCCGCGCCCGCCACCCAGCTGGTGGCCGGGTTGCCGTCGAACGCCGACCAGGGCTGGTCCTCCGGGTCGCTGGTATAGGTGGACGACGCGGTGACCGAGATATGCCCGCGGCCGAACCGGGCGTAGTGCTGGATCAGCGCC
>CAVWSA010000006.1:0-44018 GCA_963757545.1 uncultured Actinomycetes bacterium
GCGAGGCGGGCGCCGTTGGGCGACCCCGTGGTCGTGGTCACGGGTGGTCTGCTTCTGGAAGAACCACGGCCCGCCCGCGCCCTCCGGGAAGCGCTGCAGCAGCACCGCACGTGCCATGGCCCGCAGCAGCGGCTCGGCCACCTGCTGGTAGTACCCGGCGAGGTCTGGCCTTGGTCTCACCCCGCTCGGCGAACAGCACCGGTCCGGGTGCGTGATCACGTGCTGCGCGCGCTCACACCAGCAACTATTCGCACACGGCTGGTCGCCGCGGTCACCAGGAGTACCGGCCCCGGCCGGTACCCTCACTCGGAGCTGGGACAGGCTCAGCCGCACCGCACCAGCACCGGACCGGCACAGAGAGCCCTGGGGCCCGCGGTCGGCCGCGGCCCGGCTGGCTGCCTGCCCGCTGGGCTGCTGCTCGTGCTGGTCTTCCTGACCGTCAGCGTGCTGGTGCACGGCCCGGTGGTCAGCCTGGACGAGCACATCCGGCAGACCGTGCAGGGCTGGGCGCACACGGCGGGCTGGCGCTGGCTGGCCGACAGCCCGCACGTGCCCGCCCAGCTCATCACCTGGCTGGGGTCAACCCTGGTGGGCGTGCTCGCGCGGCCGCTGGTGCGGGCGATCCGCCTGGCGCCGTGTCCGTCGCCGGGGTCGCGCTGCTGCTGGTCACGGCGATCCCAGCCAAGATCATCATCGCCCGGCCCGGGCCGGACCCGATGTCTGGCTGGGGCTACTTCCCGTCCGGGCATACCAGCACACGTGCGTGTGCTACTCGATTGTGGTCGCTGCTCATCGCCGGGCAGCCGGCCTGGTGCGCCGGGCCGCTGGGCTGGCCGTGCTCTGGCTGCTGATCGGTGCCGCACTGGTCTGGTGCGATTATCACTGGGCCAGTGGCTGGTGGGCGCTGTCCGGGCTCATCGTCTGGCTGGCCCTGCGTGTCCCGCTGCCGAGGCTGCGCTGGCCCACCGTGGCAGGTGTCCTGACGCGCCGCCTCAACTTACGAATCCCTTACCCGTGCTTATCGGGTCTGTGCCGCGGCGGCCGCCTGCTCCTAGTTCGGGTTGTGCAAGAGTGCACAGTGGGGTTTTCCCCGCCAGCCGGGCGGCGCGCGCCTAGAGACGCGGCGACCTGGCGCCCCGGCCGGGGGCATCCGCCGCGCCGCCAACACACGGCGGACGCCCCCGGCTGCTCAGCCGCCACCGGCCCGGGCCAGGGCAGGCTCACTTCCCAGGGGGATCGGGGGTGGCGCCGCCCCTCTTCCTAGAAAATAGACTGTTTTAATAGACTTTAGGTTAATGGGATGGCCGGTGCCGCTAACTGGCACGGCCCACCCCATCTGGACACTCAGCGCAGAGGCCGCGCCATCCCTTGTAGCGGTCCTGGCCGGGCGCGGTCCGGCGGCCTCGCGCTGGCCAGCCCGGAGCGGCGACGCCGGAACTCCCGTGGCTGAACGAAACGCTGCCCCAGCGTACCGCTGCGGCCCATCGCGGCCCGGGTCGTCGCCTTCGGCCGGGCCAGCGCGCCCGGCTTGGCCCTGGCCGAGCCTGGCCTGGTGGAGCTCTGGCCTTGATCTCGCCGTGCCGGGCCGCTTGGCCGGGCCCGGCTTCGCGGTCATCCCCTTCGCCATCGTCCCCGGCTTGGCGGCGGCCCGCGACCGGGCCACTGCCAACTGTGGTCATCCGGGTCGCGGTCCTGGATCGACCGGACTCGGCCACTGTCCGCGGCTTGCTGGCGAGCTGGGCCGTGGTCCGTGGCTTGGCCACGGTACGTGCGTCGCTGTGCGCGCGGCTTGGCCACGGCGCGCGGCTTGGCCACGGTGCGCGGTCGGCCACGGTGCGCGATGTGGCGGCGCGCTTCGGCTCGGCCACAATCCGCGCTGTGCCTTCTGCCCGCGGCTTGGCCGTCGCCTTTAGCCTGGCCGTGGTCCGCGGCTTGGCCGCTGCCGCTGCCTTGGGCTTAGCGGCGGCCCGCGTCGCGGCAGGGGTCCGCGGCTTGGCCGCTGCCTCAGGCCTAGCGGCGGCCCTGCGCCGTGGCACTGGTCCGCGGCCTGGCCGCTGCCTTCGGCCTGGCCACAGTCTGCGGCTCGGCCACGGGACGCGGCTTGGCCGCAGGCTTCGGCCTGGCCACGGTCCGCGGGGAGGCGTGGTTCGCGCTGTGAGAATCGTCCGCCCGGGTGGCTGGCTCGTGCCCGGGCTTGGCCGCCGTCCGGGCCCGGGCGGGGGCCTTCGTCGCCCCGGTCAGCGCCTTGGCCGCGGTGGACATGACCCTGGTCGCGGTGGACATCGCCTTGGTTTTCGGCGGGTGCTGATCGCCTGCATCGCGCTGGTCATGGTCTTGCTGGCGGTGTTCATCGCCTGCATGGCCGTGGATATTGCCTCAGCTGATGGACGTGGCCTTGGTGGCCGCGCCCGCCATCTGCGTGGCGGCCGCGGTGACCTTCACGGCCGCGGTGCAGATGGTCCGTGCGGCCGACGTGGCCCGCACGGCCCCGGCACGGGCGCCGCGGGTGCTGGCTGGCCGGGCGGCCGGAGTCCGCGCCGCCGTGGCCCGTCGTGCATAATTTTGTGACGCGCCAAACGGCGCGCTTGGCCGCACCGGTCCGCCCCCGCCGTGGCCCGCGGGGCCGCGATCCACGGCGAGCTGCTGAGGTCCGCGCCGCCGTAGCCTGTGCCGCGCGCATTCCCGGCCAGCGATCGACTTTCGTGCTGGCCTTGGCTTTCGGATTGCTGGCCGCATTCCTGGCCGCACTGTTGCGGCTCGCTGCGGTAACTTGGGCGGAAACTTTGCCCATTCGGCGGCGAACGGCGGCGCGTGCCATGGTTTGCACCTGGCATCGATCCCCGTATTGATCAATTACGGAAAGAGCTATTCCACGATTGGCTGGAAGGAAACGTCCCCAGCTCAGCAATAGTAGGTGCGGTCGCCGGGCCACGCCTGGTAACCGACAGCGCGGGCGGCGGTATTCGCCCGCCGGGCGGCTCGCGGCCCCACCGCATCCCGGGCGGCCGAGTGCGGCAATGAAAGTGCTGGTATGGAGCATCGCCTGCCCCGATCGCTGTCGAGGACGGCGACCGGGGAACCGACCAAACTGTCAGTGGCGTTTTGAAATGTGCCAGCATGCAGCCTTTTGTCGCGCCGTGCGTACCAGCACACCCTGGCCCGCGCAGGGCGTCCAGAACGGCCGCTCAGTCAGCGTGCGCAGCGCGGTCGGCCCGGCCGCCGCGGCCGGCCGGCTGCTGTCGGCTGACCGGCCAGCCGCGCCGCCTCACGGTGTTGACGGTCACCCAAGCTCAGCCCGCTCCACCACGGTAGCCAGCCCACTCCGATGGGACTGCAGCAGCGGCTGGGGTCGAAGAATACCCACGGGGCCGCCGCCCAGCCGGGACAGCCAGCCGAGCAGGGCGTCCCGGTTCGCCGGACGGCACCAGGCTATAGCCGGACAGGTAGACCGCGTCGGCCTGGGGCTCGGCGGTGACCTGAGCCAGGTCGGCGGCGGTCAGCTTTGGCGCCCGGGCTGGTCACGAACGTGCGCTCCCCAGCGGCGTCCACCATGCTCACCACGAAGCCCGCGTCCAGGCCCGGCTTCGGCGGCTGCAGCAGCCTCGGCCGCCAGCCCGGCCGGGCCCAGGTCGGCCAGCGGGCCGGTGGCTCCGCCCCGCCTGCGTAGCCAGTCCGCAGCCCCGGCAGCTGGGCCCCGCCGCGGCCAGCACGTTGAAGCCGCCGCCGGGGGTCAGTTCGGTGCGGCTGGCTAGCACGTCGCCGCCCCGCTCCGGCAGCGCCGGGATGTCCAGCACTACGTCGATGACCACGTTGCCGAGATGCAGCAGACGGCTGAACACCGGCCCGCGGGTCACGCCGCCTGCCCGCCGGTCATGCCGCCTGCCCGCCCGTCCCCCGGACAGATCAGCAGGCCTGCGGCCACCTCACTCCAGTGCAGGGGGGGCGCCTCGGTCACGGTGCGCCGCGCCGCGGCCGGGAACACACGCGCCGTGGCACGGCCCCGGCCACCGCTCCGGATTCACGGTGGCCCATGGCTGTCCGGTCGCCACCTGCCGGGGCTGCCATCCGGCAGGCCATCCGCTAATCACGTCGGGGCGGCGGCCAGGATGGCGAACGCGGCCGGTCCCAACTCCTGGCTGGCCAGGCTGGCGCCGACCCCCGTGCAGACGGTGTCCAGGGCTGCTGCGGTGGCCCGCCCGGTGGTCAGCCCGGCCGCCCAGCGGATCCGCGCCGCGACGACGGCCGCGGCCACCCAGCGCCCCTGCGGCCCGCGGCCAGGCTGGGCGGCGGCGGTCGCGGTGTCCGTGGCATCCGGCACCGGCGCGCGAGCCACCCCGGCGTTGACTCCGGCGGCCACCGCCGCCGCCGCGGCCAGCGCCACCCCGGTGTTGTGCGTTACCCGGCTGGCTGCCACGACGGGCTTGCACCAGCCGGACCAGATCGGTGCAGGGGGTCCCCACGTCGACCGGGCGATCCGCACGGCCGCACCGTTGGTGCTGCCATGGCGGCCTGGCTTGGCTCTTCTGCGCTATCTAGCAGCGCGGCCAGGGCACGTTTGGTGGATGGCCCCAGCGAGGGCTGAGCCAGCCGCGCAGCCGCATCGACTCTTCCCAGCTCAGCAACTGCTGGGCGAACTCCGCGGGGTCGACAACCGGCGGCCGCCCCGCGATGTATCCGGGCCAGCAGCAGCGTCTGCTCGGTGTCGTCAGTGACCTCGCGTCGGCGGAAGACCGGGGGCCAGCGGCTGATCCTCGGCGCCCGGCTGAAACTAGTCTGGCAGCGGCCCGTACCCGGGCGATGACCTGCGACCGGACGTGCCCCGGTCGGCATGCCGAGCGCGTCACCGATGGCCAGCCCGTCCATCGCGCCCGCCGCACGATCCTGCGCCCCGGTCATCCCGCCCGACTGGTCCGCGAGGCTGACCACCTCGATCAGGGGCGCGTACATGCGGAGGATGTCCAGCGCGCTGCGGGCTGACTTTCCTCGGTCGCCCCCGCGCAGGCTGGGACCGAAGGACACCCTCGTCGGCCGCGGCCACCGCGGTGGGCAGCAGGGGCAGACTCGGTGGCCACCCCGGCCAGCACCAGCATTCCGCTGTCCCGAACGCTGGTCGCGGTGTTCCCGGGCCCCATCGCTGACTGAAACTGCGTCCAGCGTCTGCCAGTTCCGAGGGCGGTGAAAAGTCGTCCACGGACTGGTAGATGTCCGCATCCGGCGGCTGCAGCGCGCAACGGCCAGGCCTGGTAGTAGCGCTGCCCCATCCGTGGGCCACTCCCGCGGTGCGATGAACCGGGTGAATACCACGTTGGGCTGGAAGGTCTCGACCAGCTTGCCGACCGGCCCAATGATCTCACCGAAAGCGCGGCGCCAGCCAGTGTTGCACGGCTCGGCGAACACCCGCTGCATGTCGATGACCGCCAGGCACGGCCTGGCTGGGCTGCTCATCAAGTGGCTGCCTGGCCTGAGCGCGGGCCTGGACTCCTGGGCCCGGGACTGGCGCGAAGTCCAGCGCCCAGGCGGCCAGGAAGCCGAGCGCCAGGCTGACCAGCTCGGCAGGCCCCGCGAACGCCCAGGCGCCGGTCTTCCCGCCCAGCCTGAGCGGCTGCAGCAGGTAGCCCTGCCAGGTGAGCCGAGCTTGCGTACGTGTTGGCTACCAGGCCCCAACCACCACGGTGGCGATCACGATGATGGCCAGCGGGGCGAACCGGATGTCACCGTAGGGGCGCACGTGGGTTTTATAGTTCCTGCTTGAGTACCCCTCTGGTGGAGCATGATGTCGGCGAGCACGACGCCCACCAGGAAGCTGATCGGCACGCCCAGCGTGATCAGGAACCCCTCGAACTGGTTCAGGAAGTCGTGCGCCACGAAGACCACATAGATCGTGCCGAGCACCATCACCGTGCCGTCGATGAGCGCGGCCGCGTAGCGCGGGATCCGCAGCCCCAGGGTGAGCAGGGCCAGCCCTGAAGCGCAATAGATATCCAGCACCGAGCCACCGGCTAGGCCGAGCACCGCGACGATCGCGAACGGGACCACAGGGGGCAGCAGCGTGGTCAGCGCTCCGATTCGGGTCGGCCCCGATCGCAGTGCCCAGGTTGGCCGACGAACCGGCCAGCACACCCCGAAGACGAGCAGGAAGATCGGCGCGATGGAGGACCCGAACGTGGTCCAGCCGATCACGCCCTCGGCTCCTCGACCGGCGCGGCAGGTAGCTGGAGAAGTCGGCGGCGGCGTTCACCCAGCCCAGCCCGAACCCGGTCATCACGAACACCAGGGCGCCGATGAACTCTGAAAGAGGCCCAGCTGGGATGGCCGACACGGTGTGCCAGTGGATCTTGTCCGCTGACCAGCGCGATGAACACCACGGGGTGAAGATTCCGGTGACCCAGGTGATCACCGACTGCATGCGCATGATCAGGTCGAAGCCCATCACCCCGCCGGCCACGGTGAGCGCGCTGACCACACTGGATGAGCGCGATCACCTTGACGCCGGTTCCACCGCCCCAGCCCAGCCACCGCGACCGTATTCGAGCGGCTGGGCTGGGGCGGTGGAACCGGCGTCAAGGTGATCGCGCTCATCGTGGTCAGCGCGCTCACCGTGGCCGGCGGGGTGATGGGCTTCGACCTGATCATGCGCATGCAGTCGGTGATCACCTGGGTCACCGGAATCCTCACCGTGGTGTTCATCGCGCTGGTCGCGGACAAGATCCACTGGCACACCGTGTCGGCCATCCCGGCGGGCTCGGCGCAGAAGTTCATCGGCGCCCTGGTGTTCGTGATGACCGGGTTCGGGCTGGGCTGGGTGAACGCCGCCGCCGACTACTCCCGCTACCTGCCGCGCCGGTCGTCGAGCCGGGGCGTGATCGGCTGGACCACGTTGGGAAACTCCATCGCGCCGATCTTCCTGCTCGTCTTCGGGCTGCTGCTGGCCGGTTCGTCGGCCAAGCTGAGCAGCGCGATCGGGGCCGACCCGATCGGAGCGCTGACCACGCTGCTGCCCAACCTGGTTCCTGGTCCCGTTCGCGATCGTCGCGGTGCTCGGCCTGGTTGGCGGCTCGGTGCTGGATATCTATTCGTCCGGGCTGGCCCTGCTCACCCTGGGGCTGCGGATCCCGCGCTACGCGGCCGCGCTCATCGACGGCACGGTGATGGTGCTCGGCACGATCTATGTGGTCTTCGTGGCGCACAACTTCCTGAACCAGTTCGAGGGGTTCCTGATCACGCTGGGCGTGCCGATCGCTGCCTGGTGCGGCATCATGCTGGCCGACATCATGTTCCGCCGGAAGGACTACTCGGAGCCGGAACTGTATGACCGGCGTGGCCGCTACGGTGACATCCGGTTCGCCCCGCTGGCCATCATCGTGATCGCCACCGTGGTGGGCTGGGGCCTGGTCACCAACACGTACGCAAGCTGGCTCACCTGGCAGGGCTACCTGCTGCAGCCGCTCGGGCTGGGCGGGAAGACCGGCGCCTGGGCGTTCGCCAACCTGGGCGTGCTGGTCAGCCTGGCGCTCGGCTTCCTGGCCGCCTGGGCGCTGGACTTCGCGCCGGTCCGGGCCCAGGAGTCCAGGCCCGCGCTCGAGCCGGCGGCCACTTGATGAGCAGCCCGGCCGGGCCGTGCCTGGCGGTCATCGACATGCAGCGGGTGTTCGCCGAGCCGGGCAGCGCCTGGCTGGCGCCGCGCTTCGGTGAGATCATCGGGCCGGGTCGGCAAGCTGGTCGAGACCTTCCAGCCCAACGTGGTATTCACCCGGTTCATCGCACCGCGGGAGCCACACGGGGCCTGGCAGCGCTACTACCAGGCCTGGCCTGTTCCGCGCTGCAGCCGCCGGATGCGGACATCTACCAGCTGGTGGACGACTTCGCCGCCTGGTCCGGGCAGACGCTGGACGCGGTTACGTTCAGCAAATGGGGCCCGGAACTCCGCGACCACGTGCGGGACAGCGGACTGCTCGTGCTGGCCGGGGTGGCCACCGACTGCTGCCTGCTGTCCACCGCGGTGGCCGCGGCCGACGAGGGTGTCTTCGTCCAGGTTGTGGCGGACGCCTGCGCGGGGGCGACCGAGGAAAGTCACCGCAACGCGCTGGACATCCTCCGCATGTACGCGCCCCTGATCGAGGTGGTCAGCCTCGCGGACATGCCGGGCGGACTACCGGGGCGCAGGATCGTGCGGTCGGGCGCGCTGTACGGGCTGGCCATCGGTGACGCGCTCGGCATGCCGACCGAGTCACTGCCCCGGTCGCAGGTGAAATTGCCCGGTACGGGCCGCTGCTGGACTGGTTCCAGCTGGGTGCTGCGGATCAGCCGCTGGCCCCCTGATCTGGTGGTGGGCACGGTGACTGACGACACCGAGCAGGCGCTGCTGCTGGCCCGGCTGCTGATCGAGGGCGGCGGCCGTATCGACCCCGCGGAGTTCGCCCAGCAGTTGCTGAGCTGGGAAGAGTCGATGCGGCTGCGCGGCTGGCTGAGCCTGCTGGGGCCGTCCACCAAACGTGCCCTGGCCGCGCTGCTGGCCCCCTGCTGCACCTGGCCGAGACCGGCCGCCATGGCAGCACCAACGGTGCGGCCATGCGGATCACCCCGGTCGGCGTGGCCACCCCCTGCACCGATCTGGTCCGGCTGGTGGACCAGGTCGTGGCGGCCAGCCGGGTAACGCACAACACCGGGGTGGCGCTGGCCGCGGCGGCGGCGGTGGCCGCCGGGAGTCAGCGCCGGGGTGGCTGGCGCGTCGGTGCCGGATGCCAACGGACACCGCGATCGCCGCGGCCAGCCTGGCCGCGGGCCGCGGGCACTGGGTGGCCGCGGCCGACGTCGCGGCGCGGATCCGCTGGGCGGCCGGGCTGACCACCGGGCGGGCCACCGCGGCGGCCCTGGACACCGTCTGCCCACGCTGGTCGGCACCAGCCTGGCCAGCCAGGAGTCGGTACCGGCCGCGTTCGCCATCCTGGCCGCCGCCCCGGATGATCCGTGGCTGGCCTGCCGGATGGCGGCCTCGGCCGGTGGCGACACGGACACCATGGGCCGCCATGACCCGGAGCGGTGGCCGGAGCGTGCCACGGCGCGGCGGCGTTCCCGGCCGCGGCGCGGCGCACCGTGACCGAGGTGAACGGCCTGCGGCTGGATGCAGGCGGCGGCCTGCGGCGGCAAGCTGTCCGGGGGACGGGCGGGCAGGCGGCATGACCGGCGGGCAGGCGGCGTGACCGGGCGGGCAGGTGTTCAGCCGTCTGCTGCATCTCGGCAACGTGGTCATCGACGTAGTCGCTGGGACACTCCCCGGCGCTGCCGGAGCGGGGCGGCGACGTGCTGGCCAGGCCGCACCGAACTGACCCCCGGCGGCGGCTTCGACGTGCTGGCCGCGGCGGCCCGGCTGGGGCTGCGGACTGGCTCACGCAGGCGGGCACGGCACCGGCCCGCTGGGCCGACCTGGCCCGGGCCGGGCTGGCGGCCGAGGGCATCGAGGTGCTGCAGCCGCCGAAGCCGGGCCTGGACACGGGCTTCGTGGTGAGCATGGTGGACGCCGCTGGGGAGCGCACGTTCGTGACCAGCCCGGGCGCCGAGGCGACGCTGACCGCCGCCGACCTGGCTCAGGTGGCCGCCGGCCCGGCCGACGCGGTCTACCTGTCCGGCTATAGCCTGGTGCATCCCGGCGAACCGGGACGCCCTGCTCGGCTGGCTGTCCCGGCTGGGCGGCGGCCCCGTGGTATTCTTCGACCCCGGCCCGCTGCTGGCGGTCCATCCCGCCTGATGGGCTGGCTACCGTGCTGGAGCGGGCTGACTGGGTGACCGTCAACGCCCGTGAGGCGGCACTGCTGGCCGGTCAGCCGACGGCGGCCGGGCCTGCCGCGGCGGCCGGGCCGACCGCGCTGCGCACGCTGACTGAGCGGGCCGTTCTGGACGCCCTGCGCGGGCCAGGGGTGTGGTACGCACCGGCGCAAAAGGCTGCATGCTGGCACATTTCAAAACGCCACTAACAGTGGTTCCCGGATTTCCGGTCGCCGTCCTCGACAGCAATGGGGCGGGCGATACTCATACCGGCGCCTCGATTGCCGCACCGGCCGCCGGGGAGGATGCGGTAGCGGCCGCCCGGCGGGCGAACGCCGCCGCGGCGCTGTCGGTTACCAGGCGTGGCCCGGCGACTGCACCCACTATTGCTGACTAGGACGTTTCCTTTCCGCGAATCGTGGAATAGCTCTTTCTGTAATTGATCAATACGGGGGGAGATCAATGCCGGTGCAAACCATGGCACCACCGCCGTTCGCCGCAAATCGGGCGATCGCCATGCGTACCGCAGCGAGCCGCAGCAGTGCGGCCAGGAATGCGGCCACAATTCGAAAGCCAAGGCCAGCACGAAGTCGATCGCTGGCCGGAATGCGCGCGGCACGGCTACGGCGGCGCGGACCTCGCAGCTCGCATGATCGCGGCCCCGCGGGCCACAGCGGGGCGGACCGGCGCGGCCAAGCGCGCCGTAGCCTCGATGTCACGGACCACCGCACGACGGGCCACGGCGGCGCGGACTCCGGCTGCCCGGCCAGCCAGCACCCGCGGCGCCCGTGCCGGGGCCGTGCGGGCCACGTCGGCCGCACGGACCGCTCACGCGGCCTGAAGGTTACCGCGTCCTCAACGAGATCGGCGGCCGCGGCCACCAAGGCCACGTCGTCGGCTAAGACGATGTCCACGGCCATGCAGGCGATGAACACCGTTAGCAAGACCATGTCCAGCTCGATGCAGGCGATGAACACCGCTGGATGAAGGCGATGTCCACCGCGACCAGGATGATGTCCACCGCGGCCAAGGCGCAGAACCGGCGGCGACCAAGGCCGCGGCCGGGCCCGGACGGCGGCCAAGCCCGCAGCGCCGGCCGCCGGGCGGACGTCGGCCACGGCGAAGACCGGCGCGAAGCCGCCTACCGTGGCCAGGCCGAAGCCTACGGCCAAGCCGCGTACCGTGGCCAAGCCGCGGACTGTGGCCAGGCCGAAGGCAGCGGCGAGGCCGCGGACGAGAGTGCCACGGCGCGGGCCGCCGCTAGGCCTAAGGCAGCGGCCAAGCCGCGGACCAGTGCCACGGCGCGGGCCGCCGCTAAGCCCAAGGCAGCGGCAGCGGCCAAGCCGCGGACCACGGCCAGGCTGAAGGCGACGGCCAAGCCGCGGGCGGCCGGCACCGCGCGGACTGTGGCCAAGCCGAAGCGCGCCGCCACATCGCGCACCGTGGCCAAGCCGCGCACCGTGGCCAAGCCGCCCACCGTGGCCAAGCCGCGCACCGCGGCGACGCCGCGTACCGTGGCCAAGCCACGGACCACGGCCCAGCTCGCCAGCAAGCCGCGGACGGTGGCCAAGTCCGGTCAATCCAGGACCGCGACCCGGATGACCACGGCGGGCAAGCCGCGGGCAGTGGCCCAGTCGCGGGCCACCACCAAGCCGGGGACGATCGCGAAGCCGGGGATGACCGCGAAGCCGGGCCCGGCCAAGCGGCCCGGCACGGCGATCAAGCCAGGGCTGCCTGCAGGCCAGGACTGCCTGCGAGGCCAGGGCCGCCGGCCAGGGCACGCTGGCCCGGCCGAAGGCGACGACCCGGGCCGCGATGGCGCGCCAGGCGGCCGCGGTACGTCCGGGCAGCGTTCCGTTCAGCCACGGGATTTGCGGCGTCGCCCGGCTCCGGGCTGGCCAGCGCGGAGCCGTCCCGGACCGCACCCGGCCAGGACCGCTACAAGGACATGCTGGCAGGCCTGCTGCGCTGAGTGTCCAGATGGGGTGGCCGGTGCCAGTCACGGCACCGGCCATCCCATTGACCTAAAGTCTATTAAAACAGTCTATTTTCTAGGAAGAGGGGCGGCGCCGCCCGATCCCCCTGGGAAGGTGGACTGTCACCGGCTGCCCTGGCCGGGCCGGTGGCGGCTGAGCAGCCGGGGGGCATCCGCCGTGTGTTGGCAGCGCGGCGGATGCCCCCGGCCGGGGCGCCAGGTCGCCGCGTCTCTAGGCGCGCGCCGCCCGGCTGGCGGGGAAAACCCCACTGTGCACTCTTGCCGCAACCGAGACTCTAGGAGCAGGCGGCCGCCGCGGCACAGACCCGATCAGCGCGGGTAAGGGATTCGTAAGTTGAGGCAGCGGCCTGGCCGGCCGGTCAGGACACCTGTCATGCCCGGCGGGTGGGCCAGCGCGGCCTGCCCGGCAGCGGGACACGCAGGGCCAGCCAGACGATGAGCCCGGACAGCGCCCAGCCGGCCAGCACGTCGCTGGCCCAGTGATAATCGCACCAGACCAGTGCGGCACCGATCAGCAGCCAGAGCACGGCCAGCCCGGCCAGCGCGGCCCGGCGCACCCAGGCCGGCTGCCCGGCGATGAGCAGCAGAACCACGATCGAGTAGCACACGCACGCGGTGCTGGTATGCCCGGACGGGAAGTAGCCCCAGCTCCCGGACGTCAGGGCACCGGTGCCCGGCCCGGGCCGGGCGATGATGATCTTGGCTGGGATCACCGTGACCAGCAGCAGCGCGACCCCAGTTGCGGCAACGAGCAGCGGGCGCAGGGTGTGCCGGCGGATGGCCAGCACCGCCGCGGCCACGGCGAGCACGCCCACCGCCAGGGTTGACCCCAGCCAGGTGATGAGCTGGGCGGGCGCGTGCGGGCTGTCGGCCAGCCAGCGCCAGCCCGCCGTGTGCGCCCAGCCCTGCACGGTCTGCCGGATGTGCTCGTCCAGGCTGACCACCGGGCCGTGCACCAGCACGCTGACGGTCAGGAAGACCAGCACGAGCAGCAGCCCAGCGGGCAGCAGCCAGCCGGGCCGCGGCCGACCGCGGGCCGGGCTGTCTGTCCGGTCCGGTGCTGGTGCGGTGCGGCTGACCTTGTCCACTCCGAGTGAGGGTACCGGCCGGGGCCGGTACTCCTGGTGACCGCGGCGACCAGGGCCGTCTGGAATAGTTGCTGGTGTGAGCGCGCGCAGCGGCCTGATCACGCACCCGGACAAGGTGCTGTTCGCCGAGCGGGGTGAGACCAAGGCCGACCTCGCCGGGTACTACCAGCAGGTGGCCGAGCCGCTGCTGCGGGCCATGGGCGGGCGTCCGGTGCTGCTGCAGCGCTTCCCGGAGGGCGCGGGCGGGCCGTCGTTCTTCCAGAAGCGGGTGCCGAAGACCGCCCCGGACTGGCTGACCACGACCACGGTGGCCACCCCCAACGGCACCACCTCGCAAGCCCTGGTCGCGGCCGACCTCGATCACGTGCTGTGGGCGGTCAACCTGGGCTGCCTGGGTTTCCATGTCTGGCCCTACCTGGCCAGCGATCCCGGCCACACCGACGAGCTGCGGATCGATCTCGACCCGACGCCGGGCGTGCACTTCGGCCAGATCCGGGAGGCCGCGCACGAACTGCGCGGGCTGCTCACCGAGACCGGGATCACCGGCTACGCCAAGACGACCGGCCACCGTGGCCTGCACGTGTACGTCCGGCTGGCGCCGCGCTGGGACTCGTATCAGGTGCGCGCGGCCGCGGTGGCGGTGGCCCGGGAACTGGAACGGCGCCGGCCCGACCTGATCACCGCCGCCTGGTGGAAGGAAGAGCGCGGCCAGCGGGTGTTCATCGACTACAACCAGAACGCGCCGCACAAGACGGTGTTCGGCGCGTGGTCGGTGCGGGCCCGGCCGGGCGCCCAGGTGTCCGCGCCGATCTCCTGGGCTGAGCTGGACGGCATCCACCCGGACCAGTTCACGATCGCGTCGCTGGCGGCCCGGCTGGACAAGGATGATGACCCGTGGCTGGCCATGGACGATGATCCGCAGTCGCTGGAGCCGCTGCTGGCGATGAGCGAGCGGGACCTGGCCGCCGGGCTGCTCGACGCGCCGTGGCCACCGGTCTACCCCAAGCAGCCCGGCGAGCCGCCGCGGGTGGCGCCCAGCCGGGCGCGGAAACAGTGATCAGGACTCGGAGTCGTACCGGAACCCGCCGATGAACCGGCGGAACAGCCCGCCCTCGTGCGGCAGCGGCGCCTCGGGGGGCGGCGCCTGGTCCCGCTCATGGCCCTCCGGCTGGTCGTAGTCGGCGCGGGCGATCGCGTCCACGACCTGGGCCTCGTCGAAGTCGGCCGAGCCGGGGATCTGCGGGACGAAGCCGACCAGGTCCCCGTCCTGCATGACTTCCGCCTCCAGGGCGGTGGTGCCCTCGTTACCCCAGATCGCCTCGCGCCCGTCGCCGAGGGTGACACGAACGCCGTAGATGTCGATCCCGGCGTTCTCCAGGTGCGCGTCGATGCCGCGATCCCGGAGCGCATCGGCCACCCGGCGGGCCCGGTTCTCGTCCATGGGCGACAACCTACCCGGGCCCGGCCAGTGACACGTCCGGATGGCGGAGCCGTGGATCAGCCCTGGACCAGGGACAGGCCGGCCGTCCCGGCGTTGCCGAAGTCGTCGTCCACGCTGATCACCTGGCGGCCCTGCGCGGCGAGCAGCGACGCGGCGGCCAGCGCGCGGTACCCGCTGTGGCAGTGCACCCAGACCTCCCCGGCGGGCACCTCGGCCAGCCGGCCGGGCAGTTCGTGCAGCGGGATGTGCGTCGCGCCCGCGATGTGCCCCTCGGCCCACTCCAGGTCGCGGCGCACGTCCAGCACGACCGGGCCGCCGTCCGCCGCGCTGGCCGGGCGGGCCGCGGCCAGGTCGCCGAACTTGACCAGCCGCAGGGTGCCCAGCGGCTGGCCGCCGGCCCAGGCGGCGGGCGGCCCGGTGGCCGCGGCGGCCGGCCGGTCGATGCCGATCCGGACCAGTTCCCGCTGCGCGGCGCTGACCTGGCCGGGAGTCTCACCGAGCAGGGTCACCGGGGTACCCCAGGGCAGCACCCAGCCCAGATAGGTGGCGAAGCTGCCATTGAGCGGGAAGCTGACCGAGCCGGGCAGGAAACCGGCCGCGAACGCCACCCGGTCGCGCAGGTCCACCACCCATTCGCCGGCCTCGATGCGGCGGCGGAGTTCGGCCGGGTCGGCGCGGTGTGGCGCGGACAGGTCAGCGGCGGCGGGCCCGGCGGAGTTGGCCGGCGCCATGTGCGCGTAGTAGGCGGGCCACGCGTCCAGGCCGGCCAGCAGGGCTTCGACGTAGCTGCGCTCCTCGCGGGTGAGCGCCGGGTTGACCTGCTTCTCGTGACCGATCGTGGAGGACAGCGCCTCGGTCTGGGTGGCGGCGCAGAAACTGCCGAACCCATGCGTCGGGAAGACCGCGGCGCTGTCCGGCAGTTCGGTGGCCAGCCGGTGCGCCGACCGGTACTGGGCACGGGCCAGCACCGGGGTGCTGCGGCGCCCGAGCAGGTCCGGCCGGCCGGTCGAGCCATACAGCAGCGAGCCGCCGGTGAACACGCCGGCGACCCTCCCTTCCGCCTCCAGCACGTAGGCGACATGGGTGAACGTATGCCCCGGCGTGGCCATTACGCGCAACGCCAGTGCCTCACTGATCGGCACGCGATCGCCATCGTGCACCGGGGTGCGGGTGAACTGGACCGGGTCGGCCCCGTTGACCAGGTAGCGCGCACCGGCCGCCTGGGCCAGGGCCAGGCCGCCGGTCACGTAGTCGTTGTGGATGTGCGTCTCGGCCACGTGGGTGACCCGGACGCCCAGCTGAGCGGCCAGATCGCTGACCCGGTCCACGTCCCGCTGCGGGTCGATGACCACCCCGACGTCCCCGTCATGCGCCAGGTAACTCCGGTCGCCGAGGCTGGGCGTGTCGATCGGAAGCACGTCCACCATGCGGTGCCTCCCCCCTGGCCCGGGCTCTACCGGGCTTTCTCTCCTGGGTTAAATGTACGATCATTCGGACAGGGGCTCAAGGAGGAGGTCCGTGGTCACAGGCATGACCGCCCAGGGCGCCGCGGCAGGCACCGAAGCCCGGCCGCTGGACCGGCGCAGCCCGCTGCCGCTGTGGGCGCAACTCCGGGACGACCTGCACCGGCGGCTGGCGGCCGGCGCGTTCCGCGAGACGTTCCCCGGCGAGCTGGCGCTGACCAGCGAGTACGCGGTGAGCCGGCACACCGTCCGGGCCGCGCTGCGGGAACTGCGCGCGGACGGCGTCGTGGTGGCCGAGCGTGGCCGCCGGCCCCGGCTGGCCGGGCCGGGCGGCATCGCCCAGCCGCTGGGCGCGCTCTACTCGCTGTTCGCCTCGGTGGAGTCGGCCGGCCAGCGGCAGACCAGCCTGGTCCGGGCCCGTGAGCTGTGCCGCGACGGGGTGGTCGCGGACCGGCTGGGGCTGGCCGAGGATGCGCTGCTGTTCCGGCTGGAGCGGCTCCGGCTGGCCGACGACGAGCCGCTGGCCCTGGACACCGTCTGGCTGCCCGAGGAGCTGGCCGCGGCACTGCTGGAGGCGGACTTCACGCACACCGCGCTGTATGACGAGCTGGCCGCGCGCACCGGTCTCCGGCTGGAGAGCGGGCGTGAGCACATCCGGTCGGTCGTGCCCAGCCGGGCCCAGCGCCGCCTGCTGCATATCCCGCCCGCGGCCGGCGCGCTGGCCATCGACCGGCTGGGCTACGCGGCGGGCCGCCCGGTGGAATGGCGGCACACGCTGATCCGGGGCGACCGGTTCTCCTTGGTGGCCGAGTTCTCGCCGCGGTCCGGCTACCAGCTCACCCGGCCACAATACCCCGCCGGGTATCCAGGAGCAGGCCAGCTCACCCGATGACCGAAGAGCAGATGGAGAAGGTCGCTGCCAGGTCCGGAGCCAGTCAGCGGGTGCGGCGCTAGGTATAGATCATCAGGAGCAGGGCCCGGTTCTCGGGCTGCAGGCCCTGATAGAGGTGCGGCAGCGACGCGTCGTGGTGCACCGAATCGCCGGGCGACAGGTCAACCGGGTCGTCGGCCGGCCCGCAGCGGACCTGGCCTGCGGTGACCACCAGGCACTCCTGGACGCCGGGCAGGTGCGCGGCCGAATCCTGCCGGGCGCGGTCCACGGACAGGTCGTACACCTCGACCCGGCCTTGTGTGTCCAGCCGGTGCAGCAGCCGGGCGTGCACGGCCGCCCCGTCGATCCGGGCGCCCTGATCGGCGCGGACCACCGCGACCGGTGCGGGCCGGTCGTCCAGCAGGTCGCCCAGTGGCACGCCGAGCGCGGCGGCCAGCGCCCACAGCGTGCTCAGCGTGGGGTTGCCGTCGCCCAGTTCCAGTGCGTGCAGCGTGGTCTTGCCGAGGCCGGCCGCGCTGGCCAGGTCGGCCAGGGACAGCCCGGCGGCCTGGCGCCTGCGGCGCAGATTGGCGCCGATGGTGGCCGAGATCGTCACAGGTGTCATTGTAACGATACGGGCGTTCTGTATATTGATACGATGCCTGTGTCGCGGTTGCAGCACGTGCCGGGGATCGGTGTGGACAAGGTCGGCGATGCCGCCGACGCGGCCGGGGACCCGCGGTTCCTGCGGCTGGAGAACCTGGACACCGACATCCCGCCGCCCGCGGTGGCCCGGCAGGTCACCCACGAGGCGGTGGAGCAGGACGCGGCCAACAGCTATCTGCCGTTCCAGGGGCACCGGGCGCTGCGCGAGGCGGCGGCCGGGCACGTCAGCGCGATCACCGGGGTCAGCTACGACCCGGCCCGGCAGTGCGTCAGCGTGGCCGGCGGGCTGAACGGCATCCTGAACGTGCTGCTGGCCACCGTGGAGCCGGGCCAGGAGGTGGTCATCTGCGACCCGATCTACGCCGGGCTGGTGAACCGGATCCGGCTGGCCGGCGGGGTGCCCCGGCACGTGCGCTGCGGGAGCGGCCCGGACGGCTGGGCCACCGACCCGGCCGAGCTGGCCGCGGCGATCGGGCCGCGGACCACCGCGGTGCTGCTGATGAGCCCGGCCATGCCGACCGGGGCGGTGCTCGGCCCGGAGCATTACGCGGCGATCGCCGATCCGGTCAGCCAGTACGGCGCGTGGGTGATCTACGACGCGGCCATGGAGCGGATCCGCTTCGATGGGCAGCCGCCCGCCCACCCGGCCGCGCATCCTGGGCTGGCCGCCCGCACCATCACGGTCGGTTCCGCGTCCAAGGAACTGCGCATGATCGGCTGGCGGGTGGGCTGGGTGGTCGGGCCGGAGCCGATCATGGGCGATGTTGGCCTGGTCGGGCTGACCAACGTGGTGTGCCAGGTGGGCATCGCGCAGCAGGCCGTGGCGGCCGCGCTGCGCGCGCCGGACGCGGCCGCCGACGTGGCCGCGGCCACCCGGACCTGGCAGCGGCGCTGCGAGGTCATCCTCGGCCAGCTGGACGGCTACCCGTGCATCCGGCCGGACGGCGGCTGGTCGCTGCTCATCGACACGGTTCCGCTGGGGGTCACCGCCGGGGAGGCGTCGGAGCGGCTGTTCCAGGTGTCTCAGGTGGCGGCGACCCCGATGACCGGCTGGGGGCCGAGCGGGCAGCGGTACCTGCGGCTGGTGTTCGCCAACGAGCCGGCCGAGCGGCTCGGCGACCTGCGGGCCCGGTTCGACGCCGCGTTCGGCTGAACGGCCTGCCTGGCCCGCCCGGGTGGGTCAGCTGGTGGCTGGGGCCAGCACGGCTAGCAGGGCCTGCGCCCAGTCCCGGTAGCCGGCCTGGCTCGGGTGGAAGGAGTCCGAGGCGAACTTGCCCCGCCACGGCGGCTGGAAGTGCGCGGACACCTCGGCCACCGGCAGGCCGCGCGCACCGGCTTCGGCGTGGATGGTCCGGTTGATCCGGGCCACGTACGGCACGCAGACCCGGCCGATGACGCCCCACAGCCCGGCGGGCAGCGGCAGGTCGAGGATGACCGTGTCATCGGGCAGCGTGGCGACCAGCGCGCGCAGGTCACGGAGCATCCGGGCGGGCGTGGAATAGAAGATGTCGTTCGTGCCGATCCCGCAGGTCACCAGCTCGGGCGCGGCGGGCAGCTGGGCCAGCTGGTTGCCGCGCACGTCGCGGATCAGCGCGCCGGAGGTGGACAGGTTCAGCACCCGCCATGGCTGGCCGGTGCGCAGCCGCAGTTCGGTGAGCACCTGGCCGACGTAGCCGCCGTCTGGGGTGAGCGCGCCGAGTCCCTGGGCGGTCGAGTCGCCCAGCACCACCCAGAGCGGGCCGTTTTCGCGGCGGACCCGGTCGTTGTGCGCCTGCCAGTGGCTGGCGAACGTCGTGCAGTCGCCGCGCAGCGCGGCCACCCCGTCGGTCCACCGGCCGAACCAGCCCTGGCGCAGCCCGGATACCTCCGCGACCGGGGTGCGGACCAGGTAGGAGGCCGCGTTGGCCACGATCTCGACCGGGGAACGGCGCGCGCCGCCGGTACCGGAAATGGCGTTCAGCCAGGCCGGGCGGGATACCGCAGGCAACTGCTCCATCCGAGACCTCCCGGTACCCCCGGGCAGACCCGGGTCATTTCCCGATGAACGAGGGCGGGCAGACAGGTCAACAGCTGCCGTCGAGCCAGTGTACGTCGGGTTACCGGAGGCGCTGGAGTGTCAGCCGTGCGGGAATTGCCCGCATGCTGGGCCGGATCGCCTGGGCTGGGGCATATCTGCCGGTGCTGCGCCGGAATATGCAGGATATGTGGCTTCGGCAGATATGCCCCGGTTTCCGCGCGGGAATTCGGGCGTCCCGCGCGGGGATTCATCAGGCTCGCCGCGAATTGGCGAGATCCGCGGGCCCGGGCCTGGTCAGGCGCTGAAGTCAGACACGCTGAGGTTAGCCGCTCAGGCCTGACGCTGAGGTCAGACGCCGAGGTCAGACGCCGAGGTCAGATGCCGAGGTCAGATGCCGAGGTCGGTCCCGATCCGGCGGAGATTGTGCCGGGCCAGGGCCAGGGCCAGGGCCGCTTCGACCGGTAGAGCATCAGGTGCAGAAGAGTCCCTGCTCGTTACGGGAGCTCTTGCGCAGCCGGATCAGGTGGTACTGCGCCCACAGCGCCGTCAATCGTCGTCGCTTTCCTTGAGAGCTGCATCAATGTTCACGGAATCCGCCCTCCCCTTTCGCTGGATTGTCTGCGGACACGCTAGCGAAGGACCGTGCAGGCTCTCATGAAAACGGCCCGGATAATGACTAACGTGATGTAGTCAACTGGACGCGTAGTGTGATACAGTCGATTCTGAGCTGCTGGTTTTCGGTTGGTCCGATGTCAGTTCCAGAGCTGTGACCACCATTAACCGGGCCAGAATCGCGGCGGGTGGGTGCGGAAGATCAGTAGGCTTGAGCGAGCGTGAGCAAAGGTCAACGGAGCGGGCGTGGGGGGGATCAAATCCTATGCTGATTCGTAGTTCAAGACTCCTACGAATATTCGTACTGCGCGATTACCGTGCCGTTTCTTCCGGGCCGCTGTCATGACCCGGCCATCCGCCACTCGGTCGGCCGCCGGCGCGGCTGAGCCGGGGGCGGATGCGGCGACGACCCGGCGGGCGGCAGTGGTTGCGGCGGAGCCTGCCGTCGCCCCGGAACCGGGGCGAGCCGCGGACCCGGCAGCTGGGCCAGCTATGCTCCCGATGCCTTGTATGCCCGAACCGCTGCCCCGGCGGCAGTCCGGAACCCATCTGGCCAGCCAACTGAACGAGGCGGCAGGCCAGGCGCAGCCAGGCTTCGGGGTGGCCGGGTCCGGGTGGTCGGCCCAGCCGAGCTTCACGCCGCCACCCCCGGACGTGCTCCGCCGCCTGCTGGACGGACTGCGCAACCTCACCTAGTGCGTGGACGTTCACCAGGTCTGAGGATCTTCCGACGGCGGTACGCGGATACCACCGGCCTCCGCTGCCGTCCAACAAGCATGATCATGGCGTAGGTGGTACTAGAACCCCCACGCCGCTGGCTTAACGGGCACGCGCGGGCAGTGCGGTGTGGCTGGTGGGGTCTGTGATGCTGGTGTGACCAGTGAGACCCGGCTAGAGCGGGGCCTGTTGTTGATGTTGAAGTAGCAGTCACAGGAATGTCGGCTACTTCAACATCAACAACCCGGGTGATCATCTACGCGTGCTTAAGAGCCTGCAGAGGATTAACACGCTGTGTTGATCTGTGGCGGGATCATGATGCTTTCTGCGGCTGCGAGGCTGCAGAGGTCGTCCAGGCTGGCTAGCCGGTGCGGGCCGGGCTGGATGACGTACCCGGCCTGTTCCAGGAGCTGGCGGATGTCGCGGATGCGCTTGTTGATTGTCTCGGGGCGGACGCTGAACAGGGGGGCGATGGCGGCCTGGGGCAGGGCGAGGCGGTGGTGGAGGAGGGTGGCCAGGAGCCGGTCGGCGAGGGTGAGGACAGGGCGGCGGCCGGTGCCGGGGGCGGCCAGGCGGGGGCGGTGCCCGCGCCGCTTGTCCAGGCTGGCTTCCCGCTGCTGGCCGTGGAGGGTCATCAGCGTGGCGATCAGGGCGTCCCATTGCTGGGCTGGCAGGCCGGTCAGGGCCGGGTGGCATAGCCATGCCAGGTCGGGACTGGGCTGGTCGAACGGATCTGGGGCGGTGTTGACCTGGTCGTATGCCTGGGGGCGGAGGGTGTAGTTCCAGTCGCCGTGCCAGTCGTGGCGGGTCAAGGGTAAGACGTCCATCTGCCGGTCGCTGATCTGGATCCCGGTGTCGTAGGTGCTGGTGTCGAGTTCGGCGTGCACGCGCAGCCCAGTGCGGGTGGTGGTGGCGGCGATGGTCTGCACGATGACCTCGTGGCTGGCCAGCGGCCTGCCCCGCCAGTTCATCGTGATGTGGGAGAACAGCCGGTGTTCGACCTTGTTCCATTTGGAGGTGCCGGGTGGGAAGTGGCAGCAGGTGATCTCCAGCCCGGTCTCCACGGCCAGCGCCGCCAGCTCAGCCTTCCACGCGCGGGTGCGGTAGCCGTTGGAACCGCCGGCGTCCGCGGTGATCAGCAGGCGCCGGGCCTGCGGATAGCCGCCGTGGCCGGCGGCTTTCCACCAGCGGCGGATTGATTCGACGGCGAACGCCGCGGTGTCATGGTCGGTGCCGACGTTGACCCAGCCCGCATCCGCGGTGAGGTCATAGACCCCGTAGGGCACCGCCTTGCCCAGGCTGTCCTGGGGGAAGTCGTGCGTGTGTGTGGCTGCCGGCTGGCCCTTGGGCCGCCACTGCTGGCCGCCGTTCTTGAACTCGCCGACGAGTTCCTTCTTCTTGGTATCCACGCTGACCACCGGGTCCGTGGTGCCCTGATGGTCTTTGACCTGCTCGTTGATGTACCGGAACTGGGCGTCCCGGTCCGGGTGGCGCTGGCCCTCGATGGTCTTGGCGTTGCCCTGCAGGCTGAACCCTTCCTCCCGCAGCAGGTCACCAACCGTGCCGGCCGAGACCTTATGGCCCTGGCGGGTGAGCTCCGCCGCCAGATTGCGGGTCGACTTCACCGTCCACCGCAGCGGCGACACCGGATCACCCCGCTCATCCGGCTCGACCAGGGCCAGCAGCGCCGGCCGCAGTCCCGGATCCAGGTCCGCCGCCCGCTTGCGGCCACCACCGGGCCTGCGGGCCCGGCCCAGCGGCTCCGCACCCGCGTCCAGCTCATCGACGCCGAGCGACACCGTGGCCTCGCGGACCCCAGCAGCCCGGGCCACCGCCCTGATCCCGCCATGACCCAGCGCACGGGCCTCCGCCCCCATCAGCAGCCGCCGCTGCCGCTCATCCAGATGCGGGAAGATCGACTGGAACTTCGCCGCCAGAACCTGCCGGGATTCCTCCATGGCACCCAATACCACACCAACAGGCGGAATCCCGAAAAGCTACGGCTTATTTTTCCGCAGGCTCTAAGTCAGCGGCGTTGGCTCTATTACCACCCAGGCCATGACCACGAACCAGAGGCTAGATCGGCAACGCGCGGCGCAGGGAATTCCGCTGCCGTCCCGGGCGTGGCGACCAGCGGGCAAAGGGGCCCTGGGCGCGCTAACACGATGCAGGCACGGCGTCGGCGGGCGCTCGGGCACCTGCTCAGCAGCCGCCGCGGGCCGTTCCGGTCCGCGGCGGGGACGGCCCGGCCGGCGGTCGGCCGGGCCTTCGTCTTCCCGGCCGCGGGCACCGTGGCCACTTGCCCAGGTCCGCCGCCAGGCAATACACCCCGGTTCGGTACGAATTATCACCGTGCCGCTGATTGGCAACCGGGCCGTTATGCAGGCACTGGCGTTAAATCTTAAAATGCTTAGTTGTTTGGTTCTGAATTGGCTGGCCCGGCGGCGGCCAGCGGCCTGGTGTGCCGGGCCTCCAGCGGCTCCCCGCACGCCTGGCAGACGAGTTGCGGCACCAGTCGCGCCCCGCAGTGGTGCTCCAGGACCAGGGGCGGCCCGTCCGCGCCCGCCAGGTACCGGTCCCCCCAGCGCATCAGCGTCTGGATGACCGGGTACAGATCGCGGCCGGCCGCGGTCAGGTGGTACTCGAAGCGGGCCGGGTGGGCCGAGTACGGCCGCCGCTCGAGGATCCCGGCCGCGGTCAGCGTGCGCAGCCGGGCCGCCAGGGTGTCCCGCGGCGCCCCGGTCCGGCGCACCATCTCGTCGAACCGGCGGTCGCCGAGGAACACCTCACGCACCGCCAGCAGGGCCCACTTCTCGCCCACGATGTCCAGCGTGCGGGCCACCGAGCACTCCCGCGGCTGGCTGGTCAGAGCGTTCATGACCCCAGCTTACCTGGTAAGTCGGATTTCTGGACGTACTCACCGGGCCGAGGTATGGTGAGTCCAGATTTCGGACCCACCTAGATATCGGACCCCACCCAGCTTTCGGCTCACCCGCCGACCCGGCCGCATGCCAGGAGATCGCCCGTGACTTCCCGTCCCCAGGCCACCCCCGCCCCGTCCGGCGGCGCGGCGCCACCCGTGCCCGCGGTCCCCGCCGAAGCCCCTGGTGCCGGGCGGAGCTCCCGTCCGGTCGCCGCGATCGTCGGCGTGCTGGCCCTGGCCGTGTTCATGTCCAGCCTGGACCTGTTCATCGTCAACCTGGCGTTCCCGTACATCGGCCAGCAGTACCGGGGGACCAGCCTCAGCGAGCTGTCCTGGGTGCTGAACGCGTACACCATCGTGTTCGCCGCGGTCCTGGTCCCGGCCGGCCGGTGGGCGGACCGGATCGGGCGGCGCCGGTTTCGTGGCCGGCCTGCTCGGCTTCACTGCCGGCTCGCTGCTCTGCGGGCTGGCCCCCGGGGTCGAGGCGCTGATCGCGGCCCGGGTCATCCAGGCGGCCGGGGCCGGCCTGATGGTGCCCGCGTCGCTCTCCCTGCTGCTGGCCGCCGTGCCCGGCCCGGCCCGGCCCCGGGCCATCGGCACCTGGGCGGCGGTCGGCGCGCTCGGCGCCGCGCTCGGGCCGGTGATCGGCGGCGCCCTGGTCCAGGTGGACTGGCGCTGGGTGTTCTGGATCAACCTGCCGGTCGGGGTGGCCGCCGCGCTGCTGGCGCTGCGCATCGTCCCGGAGAGCAAGGACGAGCAGTCGCACGGCCGGCCGGACGTGATCGGGGCCGTGCTGCTCGCCGCGTCGGTCGGCCTGGTCGCCTACGCGCTGGTCGAGGCGCCCACCTGGGGCTGGCGCTCGGCCGGCTTCCTCGGCGTGCTGGCCGCCGCGCTGGCCAGCGGCGCAGTCATGGTGCTGCGCTCGTACCGGCATCATTCCCCGGTCATCGAGCTGGAACTGCTCCGCTCCGCCACGTTCAGCGGCGCGTTCGCCGCGTCAATCCTGTACTACGCGGGCTTCGGCGCGTTCGTGCTCAACTCGGTGGAGTTCCTCACCGGCGTCTGGCACTACTCGGCGGTGCAGGCCGGGCTGGCCATCGCGCCCGGGCCGCTGATGGTGCTGCCGTTCGCCCGGGTGGTCGCGCCCCGGCTGGCCGCCTGGCTGGGCGGCCCCGGCCGGGTCGCGGTGCTCGGCTGCCTGGTGAACGCCGGCGGCCAGGCGCTCTGGCTGAGCCAGATCCAGGTCCACCCGGCCTACCTGACCCACCTGCTGCCCGCCCAGTTGCTCGGCGGGGCGGGAGTCGGGCTCAGCATCCCGACGCTGCTGTCCGCCGGGAGCGCGTCGCTCACCCCGGCCCGGTTCGGCACCGGCAGCGGCATCCTCAACATGGCCCGCCAGGTCGGCACCGTGCTCGGCGTGGCCGGCCTGGTCGCCGTGCTGGCCCACGTCACGCCGGCCGACCCGCTGGCCGCGTTCCGGCACGGGCTGTGGCTGATCATCGCGTTCTTCGCCGCCGCGGCGCTCACCGCGGCCGGCCTGCTGACCCGCCGGGCGGCAACCCGATGACCAACCCCTTTCCTGCCTAACGCCAGTACCCGCCGGCCGGGCCCACGCCGCCCCCGGTGCCCGCGGGTCAGCCAGCCACCGGGCTGAGCTGCCCGATGATAATGAACCGCCACCACAGCACGGACACCTGGTTGCCGGACACCAGGACGAAGCCCGGCGCGCCGTTGCCGGGCACGTCGTCGCCGACGAACGCCTTGAACTGGTGGCTGCCCGTGACGGGTTCGCTGACCGTGGCCGAGCAGGTGCTCCCACTGCCGCAGACGGCCAGTTCGGCGCCGGTCGTCTCGTCGTAGATCGTGATGTAGTACGGGGTCGGCCCGACGTCGGTGTTCGCCGTCGCGGTGAGCGTCACCGAGGTGCCCACGTAGGGGTCGGTGCTGCTCGCCGCGAGCGAGACCGTGAACCCGTTGCCGGCGTCGGGGCGGGCGGTGGCCGCCTGGGCCACGCCGGAGAAGCAGCACAGCGCGGTCGCGGCGGCCAGCAGGGCCGGGATGAAACGGAGCGCCTTCATGGACCTGTCCCTTCACGAGGTGAGCCTTGCGGGGATAGGAGTCGTCAGCTGCCCCGGCGCCAACAAGAAAACTGGCCCGTCTTCACTCAGCCGCGGCCGCTGGTTCGGGGGCGTTGTGCTGGCTTCGTCCCGGGGGGACCATGGGGGAAGCAGGAAGGGGGCAGCGATGCGCCTTGTGTTGCGGGTCCTGTTCGTCGAGTGCGCGTTGTCGTGGGCGATGCTGCTGGCCGGGTATGTGCGGGTTGCCTGGCAGATCTGGCCGTTCGCCACCGCCGGTTTCCGGGGCCGTAACTGGCGTCTGGGCCTGGGCCTGCTGATCGGTCTTCCGGTCGCCGCGGGCTGGCCAGCCATGTTCCTCTCGTCCAGCCTGGCCAGGTCCACGCACGGGAACTGGCTGAACCTGGCTATTCCGTGGTGGATAACGATCGGCGCGGCCGGCTTGGTGCTGCTGATCGCGAAGCTGGGCGTGGCCGGGTCGCGGGCGGAACGCGAGACTGGCTGCCAGTGCGGCACGTGTGTCGCCTACGGCCGGTAACCGCTGCTGGGAGCCGGTGCTGGGCCGGCTCAGCCGCGCCCGCTGCCGTGCAGCCACGCCCTGATGGCCAGTACGGCGAACACCCCGACGAACACCATCACGAGACGGGCCCGCTGCCGGTTCTGCTTGGCCGCGTCAAAGTCCCGCTTGGCGCCCCGGAGGCTGCGCTCCCACCTGCGCCACCGGGCGAAGTAATAGCCGATCGCCAGGGAGACCACGATCGCTATGGTGGCGGCGTCCTGGTCCACCTCGGCAGGATGTCACGCGATGCTTACTGACGGTACTTGCCCCGCGGGTAGCGCCTGCTCGCTGCCCAGTTAGTGCGCAGCGGACGCCCATTGTGGCCACGTGCCTTGTCTCAGGCCGTCATCACCCGCGAGGGGGGATGAGCATCTCTTGCGCCGCTGCGAAGGATTGAGCCGAGCAGATAGGACACCTTCATGCCCGGACGGCGCGGCGGCCGCGATCTCAGCATCGGCGCCCCGGTGACGTTTATCGATCACGTGGGCCCGGACGGCGTGATCGTTCGCTGGGAATCCCGCCGCCACCGCAAGCACCTGAAAGAGCCTGCCGGGTCAACGTGGTGGGCGCCGCGGGCCCGGGGCTGGTGGATCGCCGTCCTGTTCGCCATCGGGTCGCTGTTGTTCGCCCTCGGCGCGATACCCGGCTACGCGAGCGCGGTGGGGGCCGAGTGGGACAACGTCACGTTCTTCATCGGCTCGCTGTTCTTCACCTCGGCCGCGTTCCTGACCTACCGGGAGGCGGTGGACGCGGCCCCGCCCGCGCTCAACCCGGACCGCCGGCGGTTCTTCGTCTACCAGCCGACGCGGATCGACTGGTGGGCCAGTGGCGTGCAGTTCGCCGGGACCCTGTTCTTCAACGTCAGCACGGGCACCGCGACGGCGGCCAACTTGTCCGCGCATGCTGCCCATCAGCATGTCTGGCGGCCCGACGCGATCGGCTCGGTGTGCTTCCTGGTGGCCAGCTTCCTGGCCTGGTATGAGGTCTGCCACGGCTGGGCCGCCTGGCGGCCGAAGGAGTGGTCGTGGTGGATCACCCTGGCCAACCTGGCCGGGTCGGTCGCCTTCGGCGTGTCCGCGATCGCCGCCTATGTCAACCCGGTCACCGGCCAGGTGCACAACGCCGCGCGGGCCAGCACGCAGACCCTGATCGGCGCGGTGTGCTTCCTCATCGGTGCCCTGCTGCTCCTGCCGGAACGCACCGAGGAGCTGGTGGGGCGCCAGGGGCTCGAACCCTGAACCGACGGATTAAAAGTCCGCTGCTCTGCCATTGAGCTAACGCCCCGGCGCGGCCGACCAGGCCTGCACCGTCGCACGAAGCGTACCGACTCGCCGGCGGCAGCGCTTCCCGGCTTCGGCCCAACCGGGCGCATCTGCGACATCATCTCATCCCGCGTGACCAACAGCCGGGGTAGCAAGCTGCTACCTGGCGTGGCGTATGCGGCTTGCGGTACGCCCGGATGACGGTCACGAGTACTCCAGGCACAGCTCGGCGAGCCGGGGATCTTGCCGCAGCCGGGCGATGGCTCGCTGTCTGGTTGGCCCGATGCTGCCCACGGGCAGGCCGAGGCGACGCGAGAGATCGAGATAGCTCCGGCCCTCTTCTTTCAGCAGCTCGATCAGTACGCGCCGCTGTCGCTCCGGCAGGGCCGTGATGGCACGACTGAGCCGGTCACGCTCATCACGGCGCGCCATCTCGGCGCCTGGATCGTGCTCTTCCTGCCCTTCATCGACCAGCCGCGTCACAGTCTGCTCGCCGACCGCCATCTCCCGCCGCCGCTTCGTGGCCAGCCGGATGCTTTCCCGGCGGCATACCGTGGCCAGCCAGCCGCGGAGCCGGTCAGTGTGGGTGATCTGGTCGATGTGTTCCAGGCAGCGTAGCCAGGTCAGCTGGATGGCGTCGTCTGCGTCTTGGCCCGATAGCCGGTACTGGCGGGCGAGCCGTCGTAGCAGCGGCTCATATTGATCAACCAGCTCGCGCCAGGCCGAGCCGTCGCCGGTCCGAATCCGACCAACAAGTTCCGCTGAGTCATTGGCGGGCACAGATTCCTTGATCCCGATGTAATTCATTGCGTCCCCCGTCCGATGTGCGCTCTGCGTATATGCCTTGTCTTTGCTGCGGCATGGTCCGACAATGGGCCCGGGGGGCTGACACCCCGCTGACAGCACAGCGGGAGGGGCGATGCAGGCACGCATACTTGGTCCCTTCCAGCTGGAAGAGGGCGGCCGCCGCATCCCGGTCGGCGGGGTCCGCCAGCGCGCCGTGCTGGTCAGCCTGGTGCTGCACGCGAATGAGGTCGTGCCGAGCGAGCAGCTCCTGATGGATATCTGGGGTGAGGACTCCCCGCGCAGCGCAGCCAACTCTCTTCAGGCGGCGATCTCACGATTGCGGCGGACGCTTCCCGCGGGTCGCCTCATTACCAGGGCACCGGGTTATGCGCTGCGGATCTTCCCGGAGGAACTGGATGTCAGCCAGTTCGAGCAACTGGTGTCCGAGGGCCGCGAGGCGCTGACCGCGGGAGCCGCGGACCAGGCGGCCCGAACGCTACGCCAGGCGCTGTCGCTGTGGCAGGGCCCGGCACTGGCCGATTTCCGCTACGAACCGTTCGCCCAGAACGGACATCGTGCGGCTCGAGGAGCTGCACTTGACCTGCCTGGAAGAGCGAATCGAGGCGGACCTGGCCGTCGGCTCGGCAGGCGTCCTGGTAGCTGAGCTGCGGCGGCTGGTCAGTGAGCATCCCGTACGGGAGCGGCTCCGCGGCCAGCTCATGCTGGCCCTTTACCGCGACGGCCGGCAGACCGAAGCGCTCGACGTCTACCGCGAGTTCCGCGACGTGCTGCGGGATGAGCTGGGCTTGGACCCGTCCCCGCAACTGCGTGAGCTCGAGACGGCCATCCTGCGCCATGACTCGGTGGGTTCGCCGGCATCCACGACGGGGGGACCGCTGGCTCGCCGGCCCGTGACCGTGGTCTGCGTTCTGTTGCGGGTGGCATCCGGCTCGGACACAGCGCTGGATCCGGAGGCGTATGAGGTCGTCAATGAGCAGTCCGTTGCTGGCCTGACCGCAGTTCTGGAGCGGTACGGAGGAAAGCTGGCGATCAGCGCGAACGAGCGGCTGATGGGCGTGTTCGGTGCCGCTTCCGTGCACGAAGATGATGCCCTGCGGGCGGTGCGGGCCAGCCTGGATGCGCGCGGACGTGCTCAGCACTGAATCGGCAGAGATGCTGCGGCGGTATGGCGTAAGCCTGGTATGCCGCATTGGGGTGGCCACCGGCGAGGCACTGGTGGGCGGGTCGGTACCGCTGGGGTCGGCGGGGAGCGTAGGAGTTCATGCGGTGACGCTGGCGGAGGCCGCCGAGCCTGGTCAGATCCTCATCGGCCAGCAGACGCAGGAACTCGCGGCCGCGGCCATCGAAACGGACAGCCGTGGGTGCCGGCCGGTTCGTCCTCCGGTCCGCGGAGGCGGCGGCACGCCCGTTGCCAGTGCGCCTGGACGTCCCTCTGGTGGGCCGGGACGAGGAAGTTCGGCAGCTCGAGGCGGCCTGCGCAGTGGCCAGCCAAGCAGCAGATGACGACGCTGGTGACGGTGATCGGCGAGGCAGGAATGGGGAAGACACGGCTGGTCTACGAGGTCGCCCGCCGGCTCGGTCACGAGGCAAATGTTCTAACCGGCCGGTGCCTGCCTTACGGAGAAGGGCATCACGTTCTGGCCGCTACGTGAGGTGATCCAGCAAGCGAGCGGCGGCCACGATTCGCCGCAGGAGATCAAGGGCTTCTTCGCGGCCAGCCGGATGCGGGAGAAGTCGCCGCCCGGCTGAGCCTTGCTCTGGGGCCCGGTGACCAGGGCAGACTGGACGCGGCAGAGATCTTCTGGGCGGCTCACCGGCTGCTGGAAACGCTCGCGCAGTCCCGGCCGCTGCTGGTTGTCTTCGAAGATCTGCACTGGGCCGAATCGACCTTCCTTGACCTTGTCGAGTCCCTGGCCGTGCCAGCCAGCGCAAGCGCCGGTTGTCCTGGTCTGCGCAGCCCGCCCGGAACTGCTGGAACAGCGTCCCGCCTGGGCGGCGCGAGCACAGAAGAGCTTTTTCCCTAGAACTCACGCCGCTCGCTGACGGCTCAGCCGCAGCGCTGCTGGATTCACTGACCGGAGATGAGCGCCTTCCGCTTTCCACCCGGGCAACAGCTTCTTGAGACGGCCGGTGGCAATCCGCTTTACCTCGAGCAATTGGCCGTCTCGCTCAGCGAGCAGGCCCGGAGTGAGACCCGGCCGGTGCTGCCGCCCACGATCCAGGCACTGCTCGGGCGCGCGCCTGCAGCGCCTGGGGCCGGGCGCAACCAGCGTGCTGGCCCGCGCGGCCATCATCGGTAAAGATTTCGGCGCGCAGGCGATCAGTGAGTTGCTGCCGCCCGAGGCGCGCAGCCCGCTCAGCCGCAACCTGCAAACCCTCGTGGCGAAAGGACTGGTGGAACACGAGCCGTCCGGCAAGAGCCGCGGCGAGGAATACAGTTTCCGCCACATCCTGATCCAGGAAGCGGCTTACCGGGCGATACCCAAGTCACTTCGCGCCGAGCTGCACCAGCGCTTCGCGGACTGGCTCGAATACGTTTTCTGGGACCCGGATACCAAACGCCCAGAGATCCTCGGTTATCACCTCGAACAGTCAGTTCGCTACCTGGGTGAATTGCAGCCCGGCGAAGCGCAGTCGAGTCCCTTGGCGCGGCGGGCGGCCAGCAATCTCGAGGCGGCTGGCCGCGCTGCCGACGACCGCGGCGACGCGATTGCCGCGATGAATCTGCTGCGCCGCGCCGCGGCACTCCTGCCGGCACGATGACCCGGCTCTCGCGCGGCTCTACACCAGCCTCGGTACCGCATTGACGGAGGCCGGGCAGCTTGAAGAAGCCATGGCTGCGCTGCACGACGCACAGCGCATCGCCGCCGGCAACGGCGATGACGGGACAGCGTGCCCACGCGCTGGCTCAAGCCCTGATTTCGGGGCTGAACCTGGACCCGAACAAGGCGGCTGAGGAGATCACGCAAGCGCTTCCAGAGTTGGCGAGTCAGTTTGCCCGCGGGCCTGATGAGCTGGGACTCTGCCGGACCCTGCAATTGCAGGCGGCCATGCACTGGGATCAGGCGAGATCCGCCGCTGCCGAGGAGGCCTGGCAGCGCGCCGCCCGGTACGCGCGGCAGGTCAACGACCGCCGGGAACTGGCCGAGATACTCGGCTGGCTCGCGTCAGCTGCCCTCTATGGCCCGAAGCCGGCGGCCGAGGGAATACGGAGCTGTCAGGCCTATCTCGACGAGATCGGGAACCACCCCCGCGGACAGGCTGCGATCCTCCTGCACCTGGCCGGCCTGTATGCCATGCAGGATCAGGTCGCGCTGGCGCAGGCCACGCTGGGCCGGGCTAAGTCCCAGCTGGACACCCTCGGCCCGACGATGGCTTCCGCAGTAACCGAGCCCGCCGCCTTCGTCGCGATGCTGGCCGGCGACCCGGTGACCGCCGAGATGCATCTCCGCTTCGAATACGAGTCACTCAGCCGGATGGGTGAGAAACGTCTGCTATCCACCACGGCAGCGCTACTGGCCCGAGCCATCGCGGCGCAGGGGGAAAGGCGGTACGCCGAAGCCGGTGAGCTGATTGAGGTAAGCCAGGCGGCCGCCGGGGACGAGGATCTGTCAGACAAGATCATCGGCCAGGGATTGTCGGCCAGGATCCTGGCCGACCGGGGCCGCTATGCCGAGGCGGTGGAACTCGCATCGTCGGCGGTGGCACTGGCCGCGCACACGGATCTGCTGAGCCAGCATGCCGATGCCTTGCTGGATCTGGCGCACGCTATGGCCGCGGCCGGTCGTGCTGCCGAAGCACAGGTCGCGGCCACCCAGGCCCTCGATCTCTACCAGCGCAAAGGCAATCTTCCGGGGGCCCGGGAAGCGCTCGGGTACCTGGTCAAAGTGGAGGAGGAGTTATCGATGTCGCACGGCTGGGTCAGAAGGATCGAACTCGACGGAAATGGGAATCTCAGCCTTCAGTTTGCTGTCAGTAGTTCTTACGCCGATACGCCAATCGAAATATCCGGTCAGGCGACCCAGGCCAACGGGGCGGTCGCTACTTTCTATGACGTCCAGGTGCCAACCGGTAACGGACGATGTCGTGCCCGTTACCGTAGGACCCGTACCGACGGTGGGCAAATTCGTGGCGTCGGATCCAATCACGGTAGTTGCGCGAGCGGCCTACGTCTGGGTCACCTCGCTGCAGAAGGGCGCATCGTCCTCCGGCCTCCATAGCCGGCCGCTGGAAACCGCCTCCCGGTGGGTCATTCGAGCTGATGGACGTGGACGAGCGAGGGCCACGCGCCTTGCCCGCCGGCGAGGCGTCGCAGGCGTCGCAGTCTGGGGAATGGTCATCGTAGGCGTCCGGGACCGCACGGCTGTGACTGCCTACCGTGCGGTCCCGCGTGCGAGGTATTAACCGGCGCGTGCCCATCGGCTCAGGCGTGCGTCGGCGTCGGGTGACGCCGGGCGGCAAGTGCCCGGTCGAGGAGCACGGCCAGGGCGGCAGCGGCAATCGCCGCTCCCACTGCGATCAGGGCTATCTGCCAGCCCGGCATGCCGATCGTGACGGCAGTGTGGGTGTGGACCGGAACCGTGGGGTGCTTCGGATTGGCCACCGGCTGCGGCCCGAATCGTGAGAGTGGGCCCCCGGCGGCGGAACTGCCATGGCAAAAGCAGCGGGAGCGACCGCGATGGCCGCGGCCAGAGCGGCGGCCAGCCCGGTCAGGATGCCAACGAGGCGGCGGATGTGATGCATGTGGGTCATGACGATCTCCTTCCAGGTGATTGTTATGACCTGGCAGGGTGACATGCTGATACATCGTGCAGGGTCAGGAGCCGAGGGACTCGACCGGCGGGCAGGTCGGTGGCGGTCTGGTCGAGCCAGTCGCGGAGGGCTGAGGGTGGCCGCCACGTCATCGCGGTTGTAGGCCAGCAGCCAGTCGCGGGCCGCCTGCGCGGCGGCCGGATCGGCCGCGCCGACGGCCTGGTCGTAGCGCAGCATCGACTCGCCGCCGCCGGGATCCTGGACGGCCCAGGTGAACCCGCACAGCCCAGCGACCGCCTTGAGCCCGGTGCTGGACCCGGTGATCAGCTGGGTGTCGAACACGCGGAGCAGGTCCACCCATTGCGCGCTGCCGGTGAACGCGGCCACCTCGTCGGTCAGGCCGGTGGCGGCGGCCAGGCGGCGCAACTGACCGCCCTCGGCCGAGGCGTTGTAGCAGTACGCGCGGAACGTGCGGCCGGCCCGGCGGCCGCCTGGCGCAGCCCGGCCAGCCAGGCCCAGAACTCCGTGAACAGGCCCGTCTCCACCTCCGCCGTCATCGGCTTCCAGCGGCAGAACGCCCGGTACCCCGCGGGGCAGCCAGCCCAGCCCGGGGACCGGATGGTGAGCAGCGTGCCCCACAGGTACACCCCGTCTTCCACGTTCTCCAGGTCGATATCCAGCTCGACGTCGCCGCGCGGCACCCCGACCTGGCCGATGCCCCGGCGCCGGTAGACCGGCGAGCCGCCGAGGGCGGCCCGGGCCAGGTCGATCTGCTCGGGCAGGTCGCGCATCGGCTGATCCGCGTAGGCAGCCGTATTTTTGCCCAACGCCCGTGCGTCGCGCAGGGTCCGGATACCGGCCTCGGCCAGGCGGGCCAGCTGTGCCCGCTTCCGGGCGCCGATAACGGCAGTGATCGGCGTATCGTCCGGCCGCGTGCCCAGCGCCGCGGTGATCGGCCGCAGGTCGACGCCCGCCGCGACCAGCGTGGCGGTGCGGTGATCCAGCGCGGCCAGTTCGGCCCGGTTGGTGACGCCGTGACTGCGGTGCACCCGCCGGGCCCGCCAGCCGACCCGGGGCAGCAGGCTCACGTCACCTGGCCCGGCGCGCAGTTGCGGGCCACACCAGGACCACCAGGGGCATTCCGCGCATTCGCTGATCCGGGCCGGCTCCACCAGCAGCGGGCGGCCGGGGTCCGCCAGGTGCCCGGCCGCCGCCGCCAGTACCTGCAGCCGGAACTGGAACTCGGCGTCGTAGGTCTGCATGGCCGAGCGGAGCTCCCGGCTGCCTTGTGCCGCGTCCAGGTCATACCAGGTGACGACGCTGTCGACGCCGATGATGCCGCCGAAGCGGCCGTCACCCGCGGCCATCCCGGCCGCTTCCAGCATGCGCTGGTAGTGCGCCAACTGGAGCAGGTCCTCCCGGCGGTTGCGGGCCACCGAGCCCGGGACAGGTTCCGCCGCCGCCCGGCCCAGGCGGTGCAGCGGCGAGCAGCGGGCCGAGCGGCAGGCCGGATCGGCGTCCAGGCAGCGGTGGTGCTTGATGTCCACCGCCCGGTAGCCCGGCTCTCCCGTCCGCCGGTATCAGCAGGTCCGGTTCGCCGACCCGATGGCCAGCCAGGTCGGTGGGCAGGCGGCCACCCAGGATGAGCGGAACGTCCGCCCGCATCGCGGCCAGGGTGGCTGCCTCCCGGCCGGCCCGCTCGCCGGCGGCGATGATCAGCGCGGCGGGGTGCAGTTCGATCAGCCGGGCGACGACCTGCTGCTCGAACTGGCGGCCCCGGGCCAGCCGCCGTCGCAGCACCGGGGAGTCGGGCCGGGGTGCGGCCGGCCGGACCACGTCCCACTGGGCGCGGACCGGGCACTGCTTGGCCAGGTAACCGCCCTGCGGCGGCAGGCCAGGCGAATCGCCGGGTGAACCACCTGGAGGCACGCTGCCCAGTATGCGGGGCGGGCGGCGCTCAGCCGGGTGGGTTTTCCGCGGGCGGGCGGCCCGGCTGTGCTCCGTCCTGGTGCGGAGGGTCCGTGACCGCGTGGTCCGTGGCTGTGTGGTCCGTGTACAGCGTGATCCTGAGACTCATGGGCCTTGGCCGGGTGCTCTTTGGCCGGCTGCTCTTTGGCCGGTTGCTCTTTGGCTGGGTGCTCTGCTGGCCGGTGCTCCGCGGACCGGTGGTTGCGCGCCGCGCGGCCCTTGCCCGGCCGGCCTTTGGCCGGGTGGTACCCGCCCGGCCGGCCCGGGAGCGGGCGGAACGGCAGGATCGGCTCGGCCGGGTGACGGCGCGGGCCGGACCAGAGGGACGGGACGGCATCGACGCCCCGGGCGACCGCGTACGCGGCCTGCTCGTAGTTGACCCGCCAGCCGAGGAAGTCAGGCCATGCCTCGTTCGGGATCGCGCTCGATCGGGAAATCGACCTTGCGCATGTGCTTGATGCCCTTGAGGAAGTCGTCGTAGGTCAGGCTGATGCCCATCGAGGGGTCCGGGTCGAGCCGGGACCTCGACGCCCAGCGCCCGGGCGATCTCGGCCGAAGCACTCGAAGCCACTGCGCAGGCACAGCCGGGCCTTCACGGTGGGCGCGGCGTTCGGGGACAGCGCCAGGTACATCGCGGCCGAGTCGAGCACCGCGAGCAGCGCGGTGACCCAGGAGGACAGCGGCCGCGGCGAGCGGAACCGGACCAGCGGCAGGTACGTGGTGTGGCTCTCCGCGATGTCGGCGGCCCAGCGCTCCCACTGCTCGTAGAAGTCGGGCAGGGTGTCGATGGTGGACTGCCCGGAGCCCAGCGCGTAATGCGTGCGGGCCAGCAGTTCCGGCCCCCAGGACGGCACCCCGGCCCGGGCGTTCAGCAGCGCGATGTCGGTCTCCCGGCGGTTGAACGCCGAGTACAGCGTGGGCAGGTAGGCGATCTGCAGGGTGACGGTGACCAGCCCGAAGAACGCCGCCGCGTACTGGACCAGCCGCTCACCCCAGCCGTGCACGCTGGAGTCGCCGATGAACCACAGCGCCGGGCCGGCGGTGTCCAGGGCGTCGCTGAAGCTCGGCACGAACGGCCACAGCATCAGGCGTGAAGCCGATGAACGCGACCCCCAGCCAGGTCAGCAACTGGCAGACCAGCAGCGTGGCCGCTTCCGCGGCCAGCACCCGGTCCCGCTGCCGGTAGTCGGCGAACGGCGCGGTGACCAACTCGAACAGCGCGTGTACCACGCGGTCCACCCAGATCATCAGCCAGCCGCCGGCCGACCGGGGCACGATCAGCGTGCCGACCACGCTGATCCCGTCGATGATGACCAGGAACACGCCGATGGCGAAGAACAGGTAGCGCGCGAACAGCGGGACAGCCATGGCCTGCCCGGTTACCTGGGCTCGTCGAGCTGGACCCGGGCCGCGACGTCGGGGTGGCGGTCCAGCCAGGACTGGGCGAACGGGCAGGACGGCACGACGACCAGCCCATGCTGGGCGGCATAGTCCACCGCCGCGCTGACCAGCTTTCCGCCGATCCCATGTCCCTCCAGCTCGATGGGCACTTCGGTGTGCACGAGTATCAGCCGGCCGTTACGCAGCCGGTAGAACAACTCGGCTTCGTGGCCGGGCGGCCCGGAGACGAACCGGGACCCGGCGGTGTCATTACGCACCTCGGACGAATCGATCACTGGTCCATCGTCGCAGAACGAGCCGCCGCTGGCCGGCCGTCGCGGATGGGATGCTGGAGAGCGATGACCACGACCAGCACGGGCCGCAGCGCCGCGGCCCAGGCCGAGCTAGCCGTGCTGGAGGAGATCCAGCAGCGGGTGCTGTGGCTGGCCACCCGGATCGTGGACGCGGCCAATCACGACCGGGACACCGGCGACGGCGTCAAGGTCGGCGGCCACCAGGCGTCCAGCGCCAGCCTGGTCAGCGCGATGACCGCGCTGTACTTCAGCTTCCTGGACGCGCCGGACAAGGTCAGCGTGAAGCCGCACGCCTCGCCGGTCTACCACGCCGTCCAGTACCTGCTGGGCAACCTGGACCGCGGCTACCTGACCACGCTGCGCGCGTTCGGCGGGCTGCAGGCCTACCCGAGCCGGACCAAGGACCCGGACGCACCCGACTTCTCCACCGGCTCGGTCGGCCTCGGCGCGGCGGCGCCACTGTTCGCCGCGGCGGTCCGGCGGTACGTGGACGCCCACTTCGGCCCGCGGCCGCGGAGCAGGTTCGTCGCGCTGATCGGCGACGCCGAACTGGACGAGGGCAACATCTGGGAGGCAGTCGCCGACCCGGCCACCGACGGGCTCGGCTCGGTCATGTGGATCGTGGACGTGAACCGGCAGTCGCTGGACCGGGTGGTGCCCGGGGTGCGGATCGCCCAGTGGGAGCAGCAGTTCACCGCGGCGGCTGGCACGTGGTCGAGGCCAAGTACGGCCAGCGGCTGCGCGCCGCGTTCGCCCGGCCTGGTGGGGCGCAGCTCCGCGACTGGATCGACGCCATGCCCAACGAGCACTACCAGTCGCTGTTCGGCCTCGGCCGCGACGAGCTGCGGGCCCGGTTCCTGGACGGGGCGCCTGTGGAGGTGAGCCAGTTCTGCGCGGACATCCCGGATGCCGAGCTGGCCACCCTGGTCACCGACCTGGCCGGGCACGACCTGGGCTCGCTGCTGGACAGTTTCGCCGCGTGCGACGCGGAGAAGGACCGGCCCAGTGTGGTGTTCGTCTACACGGTCAAGGGCTGGGGACTGCCGATCGCGGGCAACCCGCGCAACCACTCCGCGCTGCTGTCCGCCGAGCAGATCGACGAGATGCGCGACCCGGCTCGGGCTGACCCCGGAGACCGAGTGGGACCGGTTCGACCCGATGACCCCGGCCGGTCAGTGGACCGCGGCCCGGCGTGAGCAGCTGACCCGGCCGCCGCGGGCGCCCGCGCCCGCGTTGAGCATCCCCGACGCCACCGGGATCCGGGCCAGCCGGGCACTGGCCACCCAGGAAGCGTTCGGCAGAATTCTGGTTGACCTGTCCCGGCGGGAGAGCGTGGCGCCCTACCTGGTCACCGCGGCGCCCGACGTGGCCACCTCGACCAACCTGGCCGGGTTCATCAACCGGGTGCGGGTGTTCAGCCCGGCCGCCCGGCGGGCGTGGACCGAGGATCCGGTGCTGAAGTGGGCGGAGGGGCCGGAGGGGCAGCACATCGAGCTGGGCATCAGCGAGATGAACCTGTTCCTGCTGCTCGGGCAGCTCGGGCTGGCCTGGGACCTGTCTGACCAGCCGCTGCTGCCGGTGGGCACGGTGTATGACCCGTTCGTGCTGCGCGGGCTGGACGCGTTCATCTACTCGGTGTACTCCGGCGCGCGGTTCATCGTGGCCGGCACCCCGTCCGGGGTCACCCTGGCCCCGGAGGGCGGCGCGCACCAGTCCACCATCACCGCATCGGTCGGCCTGGAGCTGCCCGGGGTCACGTTCATCGAGCCGGCCTACGCGGTCGCGCTCGACTGGCTGATGTGCGGCGCGCTGCAGGCCATCGCGGCGGCCGGGGCCGCGCCGGGCGGTGCCTCGCCCACCGCGCCGCCCGGCGGCGCGCCACCGGGGGCGGTGCCGCCGGGCGCGGTGGAAAGCGGTGCGTTCTACTTCCGGCTGTCCACCCGGGGCATCGACCAGCAGCCGTTCGCCGCGGCGCGGGAGCGGCTGGGCGACGCCGGTGCTGCGCAGGCAGGTGCTGGCCGGCGCGTACCGGCTGGTCGAGGCGGGGGACCTGGCGGAGACCGCGCCCCGGGTGCATCTCGCGGGCTGCGGCGCGGTGCTGCCCGAGGTGCTGGCGGCCGCGGCCGAGCTGAGCGAGGAAGGCATCGCGGCCAGCGTGGTCGACGTCACCTCGGTGGACCGGCTGTACCGGGCCTGGCAGCGGACGCTGCGGCAGGGGGTGCGCACCGCAACCGCGCCGTCCATCCCGGGCGCGCTGCGCACCGCGTTCCCGGACCGGGCGCCGATCGTCACCGTGCACGACGCCGCCTCGCACACGCTGAGCTGGCTCGGCTCGGCGCTCGGAGTGCCCGCGGTCAGCCTGGGCGTGGACAGCTTCGGCCAGTCCGGCACAGTGGCCGACCTGTACCGGGCGCACGACCTGGACCCCGGCTCCATCGTCAACGCCGCCCTGGCCGCACTGTCGCTGCGCTGACGTTGGTTGCCAGGCCGCTGACTTAACCCCAGCTGTCTCACTAGTTACATCGGGCCCATCGGTACCAGGTCCCGGTATGCCGCCGCCCACTTAGCACGCGCAACGTGCAGGAAAGTGCCCGTTTTGCCCGGCACGGGCGTACCAGGCGCGTGCTAAGTGCGCAGGTACCCATGATCGGCGGCCGGCTGGCTGCCATCGCCGGGCTTCGTTGCGTTGGGTTGACGTTGGGTGGAGGCGGCCTCTCCACCGGACTGGACCCGGGGTCAAGCCGCAGGCCGACGCGCCGGGAGGGGCCGGCGACCTAGCGTTGCTGGTGTCACGAACCGCACCAGTTCAGCTAGGAGCCCCTGATGACCGCCAGCGTCCTGATCCCCAACCTCATCATCCTCGCCGTGGTGCTGATCTCCGACCTTGGCCAGCGCAAGGTCACCGCGCTGCGGCTGATCCGCCCGTTCATCGCGGCCGCGGTGATCGTCCCGTTCTACTTCAAGGGCGTGGCCACCTCCGGGGCCGGCCTGGCGGTGGAAGCCGCCGCGGTGGCGGCCGGGCTGGCGCTGGGCGTGCTGGCCGCCGCGTTCCTGCGGGTGTCCTACGACCAGCCGTCCGGCCGGGCGCGCACCTGGGCGGGCCTGCCCTACGCGCTGGTCTGGGTGGCCGTGGTCGGCGGCCGGATCTTCTTCGCCTACGGCTCGGCTCACCTGTTCGGCGCGCAGCTGGGCCAGTGGATGATCAGCAACCAGGTCACCGTCAACGCGCTGACCGACGGGCTGATCTTCCTGTCGGTGGCCATGCTGCTGGCCCGCACCGGGTCGCTGGCCGTCCGGGCCCGCCGGGTCACCACCCGCCAGGCCGCCGCCGGCAGGTCAGCCAGCCGTCCGCCCCAGTGGCCGCGCACCGGTAACGCGCGGCCGTCCCGGTAGCCGCGCACCGGCCGGGGCAACCAGCGCAAACCGCCCCACCAGCCGCAACCGGCTGGTGGGGCGGGCGTTATGTAGCGGAAGGCCCGGCCGGTACGGGCGGTCAGCGATAGGCGGAGATGCCGGTGATGGCCTGGCCGAGGGCCAGCGTGTGGATCTCCTCGGTGCCCTCGTAGGTGAGCACCGATTCCAGGTTGGCCGCGTGCCGGATGACCGGGTACTCCAGGGTGATCCCGTTGGCGCCGAGGATGGTCCGGGCCTGCCGGGCGATGTCGAGCGCGGCCCGCACGTTGCACATCTTGGCCAGGCTGACCTGTTCCGGGGTGATCTCCCCGGCCTCCTTGAGGCGGCCGAGGTGCAGCGCGAGCAGCTGGGCGCGCTGCAGATCGGCCAGCATCCAGGCCAGCTTGCCCTGGGTGAGCTGGAAGCTGCCGATCGGCTTGCCGAACTGCTCCCGGGTGCGGGCGTAGTCCGCGGCCGCCTCCAGGCAGGCCCGGGCCGCCCCGGTGACGCCCCAGGCGATGCCGTACCGCGCCTCGCTCAGGCAGGACAGCGGGCCCTTGCAGCCCGGACACCCCGGGCAGCATCGCGTCGGCGGGCAGCTTGACGTCGTCGAAATGCAGTTCGGAGGTGATCGAGGCGCGCAGCGACAGCTTCTTGTGGATGTTCCGGGCGGTGAAGCCCCGGGCGCTCTTGGGCACCAGGAAGCCGCGGATGCCGTCCGGGGTCCGCGCCCACACCACGGCGACGTCGGCCACCGATCCGTTGGTGATCCACATCTTGGTGCCGTTGAGCACCCAGCCGGTCCCGTTCGGCTTGGCGGTGCTGGCCATGCCGCCCGGGTCGCTGCCGTGATCCGGCTCGGTCAGCCCGAAACAGCCGAGTGCCTCGCCGGCCGCCATTCGCGGCAGCCACTCCTCTTTCTGCTCGTCCGAGCCGTACTTCCAGATCGGGAACATGGCCAGCGAGCCTTGCACGGAGACGAGGCTGCGCAGGCCCGCGTCGGCCGCTTCCAGTTCGCGGCAGGCCACGCCGTAGGCGATGGCGCCCATCCCGGCGCAGCCGTAGCCGCTCAGGTGCATCCCGAGCAGACCTAGCTTGCCCAGCTCAGGGGCCAGCTCACGGGGCAGCGTGCCCGCCTCGAACCAGTCCGCGACGTGCGGCAACACCCGTTCCGCAGTGAACGCCCGCACCGTGTCGCGGACCAGGATCTCCTCCTGGCTCAGCTGCTTGTCGATCCGCAGCAGATCGAGTTCGGCGCCTGGCTGGCCTGCGGCGTGCGGCATCGGCGGGTCCTTCCGGTCAACCGTTACCTACCCCGCCAGCGTATGCGTGCGGCGTTTGGCTGTCTGGACCCAGTATGACCGGGAATGATCGGGGCATGACTGAGCCCAAACCGCCCAAGCGGCTAGTCCGGACCCGGAACGGCCGGCTGGTGGCCGGCGTCTGCTCCGGGATCGCCGAGTACGCCGGCATCGATGCCACCCTGGTCCGGCTCATCTTCCTGGCTGTTGCGGTGATCACATTCGGCGTGGGCGCGCTGATCTACCTGGCCGGGTGGGTCATCATCCCGGAAGAGGGGGAAGGCGCGTCGATCGCCGAGAATCTGATCAAGAAGACGGGCGGCAGCTAGCCGGGCTTCGCCCGGGCAGGTCACGCGCGCGCCCGGTGGGCGTGCCTGCGGCCGAGCAGCGGAGCGGGGACGCGGAGCGAGCCGTCCGGCAGGGTGTCGCTGACGCCGCCGTGACGTTTTGCTGTGCGACCGGCGGGCTGGCTGAGGCTGGCCTGGCCGCCGGTCGCCGTCTGGTGGTGCGGGGCGTCCAGCTGGTCTGGCCGCTGGCTGGCTGAGGTGCGCGTTACTGAGCTGGTGGTACTGGGCGTCCAGCAGGTCCAGCAGCTCGGCGTGCCGGCGGATCCAGTCGGTGGCCAGCACGGCCGCGGCGATCAGGCCGAGCAGGCCGGCCAGGGCCACCGCGGCCGGTGGCCCGAGGCGCTGGGCGACCGCGCCCGCGGCCAGGATGCCGAGCACCTGCGCGGCGAGCAGCCCGGACTGCGCGACGGCGAACGCACGCAGCCGCTGGGCCCGCGGCAGCGCCCGGACGAAGGCCGCCGCGGCCGCCAGCTGGTACGCGCCGCCCGCGCCGGCCAGCGCCCAGAGCGCCGCGACCACCGGCAGCGGCGGGCGGACCTGGCAGAAGAGCAACGGTGCGCAGGACAGCATGGCCAGCCAGCCCATCGGCCGCAGCCGGTCTGACGGCCGGGTCAGCCGGCGAGCACGAACGCCCCGATCAGCGTCCCGCCGGGCGGGCGGCCAGCAGCAGGCCGATGGCGGGGGCCCGCCGCCCAGCGTGCGGGCGTACGGCACGGCAAGGCCCTCGGGCACCACGGTGAAGCCGGCCAGCCAGCCGAACAGCACCAGGACGCGCAGCGCCGGGGTGCCGAAGATCGTGGCCGCGCCCGCCCGGGTGATCTCCCGGGAGGGCGGGCCGGGAAGCTGGGCGGCGGGGCGGGCCGGGGCCGCACCCAGCAGGCCAGGATGCCGGCCGACAGGCTGAACGACAGCGAGTCCAGGGCGAGCGCCCGGTACGGGCCGAGCGCGGCCACCAGGCCGCCGCCGGCCAGCAGCCCAGCGATCTGGCCCAGCTGGGCGGTCTGGTTGCCGATGGCCAGCCGGCCGGCCGCATGGCCGGGGCAGCACGTCGGTCAGCAGCGCGGCCCGGGCCGCGGTGAACGGGATGCCGAGCAGCACGGTGCCGAAGAACAGCGTCGCTAACCCGGGTATCGGCATCCCGGGCAGCGCCATCAGCGCGACCAGCCCGGCCCGGGCCAGGTCCAGCGTGATCATGAGCTGCTGGCGCGGGAAAGCGTCGGCCAGCCCGGCCAGCGCCGGGCCGCCCACGACGGACGGCAGATAGGTCAGCGCGTAGGCCAGCGCGGCCAGGAACGGCGACCCGGTCCTGGCGTACACGGCGAACCCGATGGTGACCTGGGAGAGCTGATCTCCGGCCGAGGACAGCGCCTGCGCGGACCACAGCGCGCGGAATTCGGTGATGGCGAACACGTCGCGGCGGGGGACGGGCGGCTCACGGGCAGCCGGTGGCGGCCGGAGCGGGGAGCGGGCGGGAGCCCGCGGGCTGCCTCCGATGCGCCGGCTGCCTGCGTGCTGCCTGCGGATGCGCAGGCCGTCCATGGCCCGCGGTCGCCGGGCCGGCCTTCGGGGGAGCGGGGGAGGCTCTCCGTTATGCACGGTGTGCTCTTCTCTGCTAGGTCTCGGCTTGCTGTGCCTCTCGGCGTTGCGGTGCCGTAGTGCGCAGTGCAATTGTTATCTCACTCTCTGCAACTGATCCCGGGATGGCCGGACGAGGCCGGTAACAGGCAGTAGTGACCCTGAGTCGTTGGTCGAGTGCCTACCGTGTCGAAAAATCAGTAATTGCGCAAGGGGTTCCGTCATGATCGTCTTGGTTCCGCACTGGGTGGGCCGCGGCCGGGCGGCGCGGCCGTCCAGGGATGTCCGGCTGCCTGTACCAGCCGGCGCCAAGACTGTCGGCTGCAGCGGCCAGGCCTGGATGGACAGGCCGGTCGCGAGGGTGTGACCGGGGCCGCCCGGCTACGCTTTGCCGGGCACGCCAGTTGTCCCCTATGCTGGGGCAGTCCCCGACGGCGGACGCCAAGGGTCACGGCGGCGAAAGCCGTCAGGCCCCCATCGTCTAGTGGCCTAGGACACCGCCCTTTCAAGGCGGCGGCACGGGTTCGAATCCCGTTGGGGGCACCGCTGGCCACGCTGGTCGGCACGCATGGTCCTGTAGAGCAGTCGGTTAGCTCGCCACCCTGTCAAGGTGGAGGTCGCGGGTTCAAGTCCCGTCAGGACCGCTCGGCTGGGTCCGCTTGATCTCCGTTCGGCGGCCGGCGGCTCAGGCACGGTCAGGTAGCTCAGTTGGTATGAGCGTCCGCCTGA
>CAVWSA010000007.1:0-74829 GCA_963757545.1 uncultured Actinomycetes bacterium
GTCCGGGTAGCTTCCGAGCGCGGCATCTCGTAGCACCGCCAGCTGCCGCGACCACGGAGGACCGAATTCCCCATGTTTCGGCAAACCAGGACATCCAAATTTCGGCAACGAGTCACTCCGCAAGAAATCTTGTTCATCTTTGTTGATGAGCCTGACATGGCCAGCGCCTCGAAAAAGCCGCGCAACGGTATAGTTAGATCGGGTTCTACGCCATGTGTCTGCCAGGAGAACCAGATAGCCATCCGCTTGTCGTCCTCGCCCTGGCGTACCCTGCGCGGGGGTCCGATCAAACAACGATAATCGCCCGCTTGATCGACGAGGGCCTTGGTGTGCGCAGGGTCGGCGCGCCGATCATGCCCTACTCTCTCGAACATGCGCGCGAGGGCTTCGGACGGAAGTAGCGCCGAACTCGTTCGAGCCCAGGTTTCGCCGACGATCTCGAACAGATCGTGCCTATCGATTTCTGGTATCGAAAGCTCAAGGTGAATAAACAGCAAGTCATCCAGTGGAACAGCCGAGCACGCCGCGATACCTACGTCGCCATACTGGCTGAGAAACGTTGTTAGCGCGTGTGTTGACCCGACCCACGCGGGTCCAACTACAGTGATCGGCATGCAGAATTGCACAAGATGATCGTCATTTTTTCGCATAGCCAGAGCGTGCTCACTCACGTCGCGCTTATAGGAGCACACACGACACCAGTTGCCTTGACGGCTACCAAGCCTGGTGTCGGCCAGCCACAGGCCGAGTCCGTGTTCCTGGCAATATCTCTCCAACTCGGTTGCCAGCCTCGTCGTAAGTCTCGCACTTGGGTTTTGAATGGCGATAGTGAACCGAACCGCTAGCGAGCTGGCCGGGGTTAGCATATTTTCTTCGTCGGTGGTAGTCCTGGCCGGTCACCAGTTCTTCCGGGCGTATTTGTGCCGGTGATTGAAGCGACAGTATCGGCGAATGAGCGGCCGCGGCCAAACCCGTGATGTAATGGATAGCGTCACGCATCACCCGGCAATGCCGAACGCGGGCTGTGACTCCCAGGGATCGAGGCATATGAGCGCCTCGAATCGCCATGCGGTCTCATACATGAAGTTAGGGTTCGGGCGCGCTATACCACGGAAGACCCTGCTGCCCGAGGGAATCTCATCCTGCACGTCACATTCTGGTTGTGGACCCCTCAGGTACTGCCTGCTGCTGCCGACGCCGACTCCGGCTCTTGTCAGATCACGAGCCCCAGGCCCCTAGAGCCGGAGGTAAGTGTTTCGCCGAAGCCGAACCTTGCCGGATCTGAATCAGCGGTGAGCTCGGCCGGGTCATCGGCGGGTACCTAGGCTCACCCATTTCCTCTCCGGCAAAAGCGAAATTCTTTGGAGCAGGCCTCGGACGCGGTCGGCCTAAATAATTAACGAGATAGCCGGGGTGGTCGATTATATGGTGCACCTCGAAACATACCTTGCATTAGCGGCTGTCGGACGATCACATAGCCGGCTTGCGCGGATCGGCCAGGTCACGAGGCGATGCAGCATCGTCCGCGGCCGCATCACCCGGCCGCAGTTGTCCGTACTCATGTGGAGTCGCCCAGAGAGGTGTAGGTAACGTCCGCAACCATAGGGCGCACGGCCCCGGCAGCTTCCACCGTAGCCCACGGTGGTGCACCCAGCCGTGCCAGTGTCTGGGCCGTGCTTTTCTGATGATATCTCAATCGAGTCAGCAGCAAGGTGGACATAATCGGCAAGGAGGTGCCGATTATAAATGTAAGCCAAGTTATCCGGTCTGCTGCGCCCGCAGCCACGCTTGCGGCCAATACCGCGGTCAACGTGATACATAGGTAGGCCACGAGCCGGGGCACCACACGGAGATGGCTGGCCACCGTGTTGTGCTCTGGCAGTTCGAACCGGGTGTGAGAAATCCCAGAACGAGCAGGAGTATTGTGATCACAGCCTCTGCGTTGGGTACATTGGCATAGTTATGAGCATAGGACAGATAAAAAGGCCAGAGGCTGTCGGTCAGAAAGAAGCCAGAAGGTATGCGATGCCCGCTACCGAAAGGGCGTAAACCAGTACTGTGCGCGCGCTTGTTTCTGCCCTGTTCTTCAGAAACCATCCCCGCATGTATCTGTGTGCGGCCGCCTGTGCGAGGCCCAGGCGGCGGTCTCCGCCAATAGACGTGCGCTGGTTGCTTGTAGGTTGCTTCTCGGTTGCCAGGTCATATTGAAGTGAGTTCGCGCGCAGTTCCGCTGCGGCGGCCAGCAGATCGGCCTTGTCTATGCGATTCTGGAGGGGAACCACCTGGCTATGGCCATTGAGGCGCATACTGGCCTCGTACTCCTCTGCGCTTTTCGCCATGGAGAGGCACGTCTTTACGGATTCTTGGGGCGCAGTAACGCCTGCCGTAGCTGCCTGCCATTTACATCTACGGATGAGCTCCGCCAACTGGCGTACCAGCACCTGAATCTCGAGATCTACGACTCCCCCCGGCCGCTGATCGAAATATCTGAGTCGCTAGAGTCGTAGTACTGAGCCATATCAACCAGGTCTCGCTCAAGTGCCCGTACTTCCTGCTGATGGGCATTTGTAGTGAGCATAATCTGACTGATGTCAACGCCCGGCACAGCTTCGGCAACGAGATGATAGGACCGAAGGGTGGCGGGAATGTCGGTTATATAACGCACGTAGTAGCCTTCTCGACTGGCACGCAAGAGGTGCCAGAGGCGCTCGTGCCATTTACCGGGATTGTTAACATACAATGGCAGTTCGTAGGTTAGCGGATTGTTCGTCAATCCAGGGTTCAAGGCAACAACGACGATCTGATCGTTCATGGCGACATCAAAGAGCTGAAGACTCGCTGAGCAAGGGCTTGTACTGCTCGAGGAGATGTAGGGCCATCTTCCGGTACGGGTCTGTGACATCGGCGGCGTCAAAATGAAAGTCCTGTTCGCCGCGCGTCCCCTTCAACTTCTGGCTTACTTACTTCAGTCAGTATCGTGAGGATTGCTGACTGGATAGGCCAGCGCGGTTCGTGAATCCGGTATAGAGCTTTGCCCAGGTCACTTTCCGCCATGAGGGCGTCTCGATGGCTTGCCAGTATTCCCCGCAGCGACCGGTAAAGGCCTGATGCGATGAGGCGCGACGTTTCGTACTGGGTTAGTCTGGGCAGTCGCGCCCTGAAGCATCATTGCGTGAACTGACCGACGTTGGCCCGGGAGAGACGGGCCACCGGAACCCACAAGACGTGTTTATCGGTGCTTCCAGGCGCTGGCACCTGCGTCAGGCTGTGACTCGTCAGCGCCTGGATAGACCTAGCCGCCGCGAGTTGCGTGTCGGTGAGCATATTTATGCTGATGTCCAGCTTCGGTTGTCCGCTTGGCTATGCGATGCTCTGTGATGTCCAGTCGCTCAGTGACTCGCCTGACGTGACTAAGGCGCAGGGCGGTGTCCAGGAACCCAAGGCCTACTGCGCCGCCGTCCATTGAGATCCGTGGCGGGGCGGCCGGAATTGGCAGGGTCAGCAGCGCATCACGCAGTGCGGCCGTGCCGTCCATGTCCATCCCCCTGCCATGCCCCTGAGCGCGTCAGTGGCGAATCGTCCGAGAACTCGGCACTTAGAGTGGACATGTTAGCATCCGTGCGTAGTCTCATTGGTGCACCATCTTGGTGTCGGTGGCTGAGACTGCTGATGCACCCGTCTCCCTACTCGGCCGCAGGCCGTGATCTGTCCGATTCGTAACGAATATAGAATATCGGCCGTCATCGCCGTAGCCGGGGGCATTGCTGAGCTCTGCCTAAGGCAAGATGATCACCCGGCCCTAGGGTTGCAGTTTGGGTTGCAGTTCACCGCCGTCCGTCCCAGTTCACCCAGGTACACGAGTGCGATCTGAGCTGCGGCGCGAATGCCCCTGAATTCCGGTGAACTCGCCGCGCTCAAGCTTTTAATCCGTCGGTTCAGGGTTCGAGCCTCTGGCGCCCCACCAGCCCCACCAGCGTTCTGTCATGGGCTCCGGCCGCCCACTTTGCATGCCTTGCAGAACGTGCAGGAAAATGCCGTTTCCCCCGGACTGGGCGTACCGGACGCATGCTAAGCGCGCGCGCCATGCCCATCGGGCCACCAGCGACGGAGTAGGTGGCAAACCAGAGCTTCCAAGCAAGTACCGTCCGTAGGTCTCCCATGACATCCTGCCGGGGTGGATCAGGACGCCGCCACCATGGCGATCGTGGTATCCCTGGCGGTCGGCTATTACTTCGCCAGGTGGCGCAGGTGGGAGCGCAGCGTCCGGGGCGCCAAACGGGAGTATGACGGGGCCAAATCGAACCGGCAGCGGGCCCGTATCGTGATGGTGTTCGTCGCGGTGTTCGCCGTAGTGGCCGTCAGGGCGTGGCTGCACGGCAGCGGTCGCGGCTGAGCCGTCCAGCAGCGGTTACCGGCCGTAGGCGGCACACGTGCCGCACTGGCAGCCAATCTCGCGTTCGGTCCGTGACCCGGACGCGCCCAGCCTCGCGGCCAGCAGCACCGAGCCGGCCGCGCCGATCATCACCCACCAGGGAATGGCCAGGTTCAGCCAATCCCCATGCGTGGACAAGGCCAGGCCCCGCGCGAGGAACATGACCGGCCAGCCCGCGACGATCGGAAGACCGACCAGCAGCCCCAGGCCCAGCCGCCAGTTACGGCCCCGGAGACCCGCCGTGGCGAACGGCCAGATCTGCCAGCCAACCCGCACACACCCGGCCAGCAGCAGCACCCACGACAACGCACACTCGATGAACAGGACCCGCAATACCAGGCGCATCGCTGCCCCCTTCCTGCTTCCCCCATCCTCCCCCCGAGACGCAGCCGGTACAACGCCCCGGAAGACGGATCAGTTTTCTTGTTGGCGGCCGGGCGGCTGACGACTCCTATCCCCGTCAGGCTCACCGCTCGAAGGGATAGGTCCCATGAAGGCTCTCCGCTTCCTCGCTCCCGTGCTGGCCGCGGCCACGGCGCTGTGCTGCTTCTCCGGCGTGGCCCAGGCGGCCGCCGCCCGCCCCGATGCGGGCAACGGTTTCACGGTCTCGCTCGCGGCGAGCACCACCGACCCCTACGTGGGCACCTCCGTGACGCTCACCGCGACGGCCAACACCGACGTGGGGCCGACCCCGTACTACATCACGATCTACGACGAGACGACCGGCGCCGGGCTGGCTGTCTGCGGCAGCGGCATCAGCTGCTCGGCCACGGTCAGCGAGAGCAGCACGGGCCGCCACCAGTTCGAGGCGTTCATCGGCGACGACGTCCCCGGCAACGGCGCGCCGGGCTTCGTCCTGGTGTCCAGCAACCAGGTGTCCGTGCTGTGGTGGCGGTTCGTCATCATCGGGCGGCTCAGCCCGGTGGCTGGCTGACCCGGGGCACCGGGGGCGGCGTGGGCTGGCAGGCGGGTACTGGCGTTGGGCAGGAAAGGGGTTGGTCATCGGGTTGCCGCCCGGCGGGTCAGCAGGCCGGCCGCGATGACCGCCGCGGCGGCGAAGAACACGATGATCAGCCACAGTCCGTGCCGGAACGCGGCCAGCGGGTCGGCTGGTGTGACGTGGGCCAGCACGGCGATCAGGCCGGCCACGCCGAGCACGGTGCCGACCTGGCGGGCCATGTTGAGGATGCCGCTGCCGGTGCCGAACCGGGCCGGGGTGAGCGACGCGCTCCCGGCGGACAGCAGCGTCGGGATGCGAGCCCGACTCCCGCGCCGCCGAGCAGCTGGGCGGGCAGCAGGTGGGTCAGGTACGCCGGGTGGACCTGGATCTGGCTCAGCCAGAGCGCCTGGCCGCCGGCGTTCACCAGGCAGCCGAGCACCGCGACCCGGCCGGGGCCGCCCAGCCAGGCGGCCAGCCGGGGTGCGACCACACGGGCGAACGGCAGCACCATCAGTGGCCCGGGCGCGATGGCCAGCCCGGCCTGCACCGCGGAGTAGTGCCAGACCCGGTGAGGAACTCCACCGAGTTGAGCACGACGCGCCGAAGCCCGCGTAGTACAGGATCGACGCGGCGAACGCGCCGCTGAACGTCCGGTGCCGGAGCAGTTGCAGCTCGATGACCGGGGAATGGTGCCGGTGCGAGCGCCACACCATGGCGGCGCCGCTGGCCAGCGCGGCGGCCAGCACGCCGAGGAAGCCAGCCGAGGCCCAGCCCCAGGTGGGCGCCTCGACCAGCGCGTAGGCGACCAGGCCGACCGACGCGGCGAGCAGCACGGCCCCGATCACGTCCGGCCGGCCGTGCGACTGCTCGTCCTTGCTCTCCGGGACGATGCGCAGCGCGAGCAGCGCGGCGGCCAGCCCGACCGGCAGGTTGATCCAGAACACCCAGCGCCAGTCGACCTGGACCAGCGCGCCGCCGATCACCGGCCCGAGCGCGGCGCCGAGCGCGCCGACCGCGGCCCAGGTGCCGATGGCCCGGGGCCGGGCCGGGGCGGGCACCGCGGCCAGCAGCAAGGACAGCGACGCGGGCACCATAAGCGCCGGCCCCGGCCGCCTGGATGACCCGGGCCGCGATCAGCGCCTCGACCCCCGGGGCCAGGCCGCAGAGCAGCGAGCCGGCGGTGAAGGCCAGCAGGCCGGCCACGAACAGCCGGCGCCGCCCGATCCGGTCCGCCCACCGGCCGGCCGGGACCAGGACCGCGGCGAACACGATGGTGTACGCGTTCAGCACCCAGGACAGCTCGCTCAGGCTGGTCCCCCGGTACTGCTGGCCGATGTACGGGAATGCCAGGTTGACGATGAACAGGTCCAGGCTGGACATGAACACGGCCAGGGCCAGCACGCCGATGATCGCGGCGACCTGGCGGGAGCTCCGCCCGGTATCCGGGGCGGCCGCGGCGGCCACGGCCCCGGACGGGGCGGGGGTGGCCTGGGGACGGGAAGTCACGGGCAATCTCCTGGCAGGCGGCCGGGTGCGGGACGGGTGGGTGGGTCCGAAATCTGGACTCACCATACCCTGCGTCTTCGTGTACGTCCAGAAATCAGACTTAGCAGGTATCGTGAAGGCATGAACGCGCTAACCACGCAGCCGCGGGAGTGCTCGGTGGCCCGCACGCTGGATATCGTGGGCGAGAAGTGGGCCCTGCTGGCGGTGCGTGAGGTGTTCCTCGGCGACCGGCGGTTCGACGAGATGGTGCGGCGGACCGGGGCGCCGCGGGACACACTGGCCGCCCGGCTGCGCACCCTGACCGCGGCCGGGATGCTGGAGCGGCGGCAGTACTCGGCCCATCCGGCCCGCTTCGAGTACCACCTGACCGAGGCCGGCCGTGATCTGTACCCGGTCATCCAGACGCTGATGCGCTGGGGGGACCGGTACCTGGCGGGCGAGGACGGGCCGCCACTGGTCCTGGAGCACCATTGCGGCGAGCGACTCGTACCGCAGCTCGTCTGCCAGGCGTGCGGGGAACCGCTGGAGGCCCGGCACACCAGACCGGTACACGCCGCCGGCCGGGAAGACGAAGGCCCGGAGGGCCGCGGACCGGGACAGCCCGCGGCCGCGGCCGGCCAGGCGCCCGAGTACCCGATAGCGCCTACTGTGGCGCGGTGACAACCCAGCTGATCGTGCTCAACGGAGGCCCCAGCTCCGGGAAGTCCGGGATCGCCCGGTGCCTGCAGGCGATCCTGCCCGATCCGTGGCTGACCCTCGGGGAGATCGCCCGGGGTGACCGGGCCATCGCCGCCTGCGTGCGGTGAAGCGCCCCGCGCGGGCCGTCGCCGCATGCGGTGAAGCTTGCTGCCCGCGGCCGTGGCCTGCGCGTGGCCGGTGAGCCAGGGCTCGCCAGCGTGGCTAGCTGAGGTTGCGCAGCCCCTTCAGCAGGCGGTGCAGCACGTCTGGGGGCGGCGGCGTGAAGCTGGGCTGGGCCGGCCACCCGGACCCGGCCACCCCGGAGCCTGGCTGCCCCTCGCCGGCCGCCGCGTTCAGCTGGCGGGCCAGATGGGTTCCAGGTTGCCGCCGGGGCAGCGGTTCGGGCACAGCAGGCGCCGGGAGCATGGCTGGCCCAGCTGCCGGATCCGCCGCTCCCCCAGCTGCCGGGTCCGCCGCTCCCCCAGCTGCCGGGTCCGCCGCTCCCCCGGATTCCGGGCCAGCGGCGGAGACGGCCCGGCCAGCGGCGGCGGCGCCCCCGCCAGCCGCGGCGGCGCCCGGGCCGAGCGTGCAGACACCCGCCCAGACCAGGCGGCCGACGTACTCGATCGTGTCGCACAACGATAGGCCGCTGCGCCAGGCCAGGTCCCGGACCGTCGAGGTGCGGCCGATCCGGCTGGCGATCGCCCACTCCTCCCGGGTCAGCACCACGGGACCCTGGTCCAGATCGCGCAGCGCTACCGTGGTGGTCCGGGTTACCTGATAGCGGGCGATCCGGGCCGCCCGGCAGACCGCTTCCTCGCGGACCGAGTCCAGCGGCTGCCCGGCGAACGCGCTGGCCCAGTGCGGGCGGGGTGCCTCGAACCGGATACCGGACACGGCGATGTCGCCGGACATCGGCACGGTCAGCGCGAGGATCGCGTCCACGATGACCGACCTCAGCAGGGCGGCCAGTTCCTCCCGGGTGACACAGCCCAGCAGGACCGCACCGAGGTCCGGGCCCGCCGGTCGCTTTGTCGTGGTCGCCGCCGAGCAGCAGCGCCCGCACTTCGGCAGGCGGCCGGCGGCTGGCGCAGAAGCGGGCGGCCAGATCAGGGACCCAGGATGCTTGCGCATAAGTGATCTGGCCCCGGTCGAGATAGATGGCCCCGGCCGGGTTGCCGTCGATCTCCAGCACCCCGGAGGCACGCTGCAGGGCCAGGCTTTCCAGCACCGCGGTGACCCGCGGTCCGGGCCGGTCATCGGATCTGGCCGGCGGGTTCAGGTCCGCCTCCCGGGTCATGACAGCGGCCCGGAGTAAATGGCACGGGAATCACGTAGTACGAATATTCGTAGGAGTTTTGAACTACGAATCAGCATAGGATTTCATCCCCCACGCCCGCTCCGCTGACCTTTGCTCACACTCGTTCAAGCCTACTGATCTTCCGCACCCGCCCGCCGCGATTCTGGTCCGGTTAATGGTGGTCACAGCTCCGGAACTGACTGTGGGCCAGCCTTAAATCTGCAGCTCAAAACCGACTGTATCACAGTATGCATCCGGCTGACTACGTCATGTTAGCCACTATTCGAACCGTTTTCATCGAGAGTCCGCACGGTCCTTCGCTGGCGTGCCCGTAGACAATCCAGCGAAAGGGGAGGGTGGATTCCGTGAACATTTATGCGGCTCTCAAGGACAGCTGCGCACGATGGAGTCGCTCCGCCTGGACGGCACGATCGACCTGAGCGTCCGGCCGCAGCGTCCGGCCGCAGCGTCCGGCCTCAGCGTCCGGCCTCAGCCTCTGACCAGGCCCGGGCCCGCGGCTCTCGCCAATCCGCGGCGGCCCGATGAAGCCCCGCTCGGGACGCCCCAATTCCCGCGCGGAAACCGGCGCATATCTGCCGAAGCCGCATATCCTGCATATCCGGCGCAGCACCGGCAGATATGCCCGGTCCAGACGATCTGGTCCGGATGATCCGGTCCACCGCGCGGGCAAACCCCCCGCGGCTGACCCTCCAGCGCCTCCGGTAACCCGACGTACACTGGCACGACGGCAGTTGTTGACCTGCCTGCCCGCCCTCGTTCATCGGAAATGACCCGGCCCGCCCGGGGTTACCGGGAGGTCTCGGATGGAGCAGTTGCCTGCGGTATCCCGGCCCGCCTGGCTGAACGCCATTTCCGGCACCGGCAGCGCACGCCGTTCCCCGGTCGAGATCATGGCCAACGCAGCCTCGTACCTGGTCCGCACCCAGGCCGCGGAGGTATCCGGGCTGCGCACGGGCTGGTTCGGCCGGTGGACCGATGGCGTGGCCGCGCTGCGCGGCGACTGCACGACGTTCGCCAGCCACTGGCAGGCGCACAACGACCGGGTCCGCGCCGAAAACGGGCCGCTCTGGGTGGTGCTGGGCGACTCGACCGCCCAGGGACTCGGCGCCCTCACCCCGGACGGCGGCTACGTCGGCCAGGTGCTCTCCGAGCTGCGGCTGCGCACCGGCCAGCCGTGGCGCGTGCTGAACCTGTCCACCTCCGGCGCGCTGATCCGCGATGTGCTCGGCAACCAGCTAGCCCAGCTGCCCACCGCGCCCGAGCTGGTGACCTGCGGGATCGGTGCGAACGACATCTTCTACTCCACGCCGGCCCGGCTGCTCCGGGACCTGCGCGCGCTGGTCGCCACGCTGCCCGATGACACGGTCATCCTCGACCTGCCGCTGCCCGCCGGGCTGTGGGGCGTCATCGGCCGGGTCTGCGTGCCGTACGTGGCCCGGATCAACCGGACCATCCACGCCGAAGCCGGCGCGCGCGGCCTCCCGGTGGCCGAGGTGTCCGCGCACTTCCAGCCGCCGTGGCGGGGCAAGTTCGCTTCCGACAGTTTCCACCCGAGCCAGGCCGGCGACCGCGACTGGGCCCAGGCCCTGCTCGCCGTGCTGGCCCCGGCCAGCAGCTGAGCCCAGCCAGCCACCAGCCGGCCGTCACCCGAACGCGGCGTCGAACCGGGCCCGCAGGTCGCCGAGCCGCTCGGCCGGCTCGTCGGCGAACACCAGGCGCAGGTACCGCTCACCGCTCGGCCCCCAGCCGGTCATCGGGGTCGCCGCCACCTGCGACACCTGGAACAGCCGCTCCGACGCCTGCTCGGCGGTGACCCCCATGGCAGCCGTGTCGATGAGCAGCGACCAGCCGCCGTCCGGCCGGATGCACGGGTAGCCGTCCAGCTGCCCGAGGATGACCTCGCAGCGCTGCTGCCAGGTCCGGGTGGCCGCGGCCACGTCAGCTGCCGCGTCCGGCGCGCGCAGCGCGGCCGCCACAGCCTGCTGCGCGATGCCCACCTGGCACACCACGTTGGTCAGCCCGACCAGGCCAACATCGCCCATGATCGGCTCCGGCCCGACCACCCAGCCGACCCGCCAGCCGATCATGCGCAGTTCCTTGGAGGCAGAACCGACCGTGATGGTGCGGGCCGCCAGCCCGGGATGCGCGGCCGGGTGGGCGGGCGGCTGCCCGTCGAAACGGATCCGCTCCATGGCCGCGTCGTAGATCACCACGCGCCGTACTGGCTGACCGGATCGGCGATCGCCGCGTAATGTTCCGGGCCGAGCACCGCCCCGGTCGGCATGGCCGGGCTCATCAGCAGCACCGCGGCGGTCCGGGGCCCGATCGCGGCGGCCAGCTCGGCCGGGTCGGTGGCCCAGCCGCCGGGCCCGGGCACGCAGCGCACGTGCCGGGGCACCCCGCCGGCCAGCCGGATCCGGTTCACCAGCCCGGCGTAGATCGGGTCGCAGATGACCACCTGCTGGCCCGGCTCCACGGTGGCCAGCAGCACGTTCAGGATGCCGTTCAGCCCGCCGGCCACGCTGACGCACTGCCGGGCCGGGTCGTAGCTGACCCCGGTGATCGCGCTGACATGCCCGGCCGCCGCCGCGCGCAGCGCCCACTGCCCCTGGAACGGCAGATAGCTGTTGGCCGCGTCCTGCTCTATCGCCTCGTGGGTGACCTGCCGGGCCAGCGCGGGCGGCGGGATGTCGGTGTCCAGGTTCTCCAGCCGGAGGAACCGCGGGTCCCCGGCCGCGTCGGCCGCATCGCCGACCTTGTCCACACCGATTCCCGGCACGTGCTGCAACCGCGACACAGGCATCGTATCAATATACAGAACGCTCGTATCGTTACAATGGAACATGTGACGATCTCGGCCACCATCGGAGCCAACCTGCGCCGCAGGCGCCAGGCCGCCGGGCTGTCCCTGGCCGATCTGGCCAGCGCGGCCGGCCTCGGCAAAACCACCCTGCACGCACTGGAACTGGGCGAGGGCAACCCCACGCTGAGCACCCTGTGGGCGCTGGCCGGCGCGCTCGGCGTGCCGCTGGGCGACCTGCTGGACGACCGGCCCGCGCCGGTCGCGGTGGTCCGCGCCGATCAGGGCGCCCGGATCGACGGGGCGGCCGTGCACGCCCGGCTGCTGCACCGGCTGGACGTGCACGGCCGGGTGGAGGTCTACGACCTGGCCGTGGACCAGGCCCGGCAGGATTCGGCCGCGCACCTGCCCGGCGTCCAGGAGTGCCTGGTGGTGACGGCGGGACAGGTCCGCTGCGGGCCAGCCGATGACCCGGTTAACCTGGCGCCCGGCGATTCGGTGCACCACGACGCCGCGCTGCCGCACCTCTACCAGGGCCTGCGGCCCGAGAACCGGGCCCTGCTCCTGATGATCTATACCTAACGCCAGTGCCTGCTGACTGGCTCCGGACCTGGCGGCGAACCACCTGGATACGTCGCCGCATCCGGGGCCGCCGCATTCTGCCTGTGCGTCCATCCGTGTCTGCTGCCGCCGCCAGGTCCCGGTCCCACGAGTCGTACTGGCCCCTCCCGCCACTTTTCACGCGGGCCGTACGCCGAAACGGGCAAAACGACCCGGGGAAGCGCACCATCCGCGTGAAAAGGGCGCCGGTCATGATCAATGTGCCCCATGGTGCCTGGCGGACGGCTCAGGGAGGAGCGCTCACTCATGCGATTCCGTTCCGGTTGGGCGGGGTGCGCACGCCTTGCCCACGCTGTGCGGGGGGCCTCTCCTCGCCGGTCAAGCCAGGGTGAGGAACATCTTCTCCATCTGCTCTTCGGTCATCGGGTGAGCTGGCCCGCTCCGGGATACCCGGCAGGGTATTGTGGCCGGGTGAGCTGATAGCCGGACCGTGGCGAGAACTCGGCCACCAAAGAGAACCGATCGCCCCGGATCAGTGAGTGCCGCCATTCCACCGGGCGGCCCACGGCATAGCCCAGCCGGTCGATGGCCAGCGCGCCGGCTGTGGGCGGGATCTGCAGCAGGCGGCGCTGGGCCCGGCTGGGCACGACTGACCGGATATGCTCGCGGCCGCTCTCCAGCCGCAGACCGGTGCGCGCGGCCAGCTCGTCATACAGCGCGGTGTGCGTGAAGTCCGCCGCCAGCAGTGGCGCGGCCACCTCCTCGGGCAGCCAGACGGTGTCCAGCGCCAGCGGCTCGTCGTCGGCCAGCCGGAGCCGCTCCAGCCGGAACAGCAGCGCATCCTCGGCCAGCCCCAGCCGGTCTGCGACCACCCCATCGCGGCACAGCTCACGGGCCCGGACCACGCTGGTCTGCCGCTGGCCGGCCGACTCCACCGACGCGAATAGCGAGTAGAGCGCGCCCAGCGGCTGGGCGATGCCGCCCGGCCCAGCCAGCCGGGCCGGCGGCCGCGCTCGGCCACCACGATGCCGTCCGCGCGCAGTTCGGCCAGCGCGGCCCGGACGGTGTGCCGGCTCACCGCGTACTCGCTGGTCAGCGCCAGCTCACCGGGGAACTTCTCGCGGAACGCGCCGGCCTTCAGCCGCCGGTGCAGGTCGTCCCGGAGTTGCGCCCACAGCGGCAGCGGGCTGCGCCGGTCCAGCGGCCGGGCCTCGGTGCCGGGCACGGCGCCCGGGGCGGCCATGTCTGTGACCACGGACCTCCTCCTTGAGCCCCTGTCCGAATGATCGTACATTTAACCCAGGAGAGAAAGCCCGGCTGAGCCCGGGCCAGGGGAGGCGCCGCATGGTTGACGTGCTTCCGATCGACACGCCCAGCCTTGGCGACCGGAGTTACCTGGTGCACGACGGGGACGTCGGCGTGGTCATCGACCCACAGCGGGACGTGGACCGGGTCAGCGATCTGGCCGCTGAGCTGGGCGTGCGGGTCACCCACGTGGCCGAGACGCACATCCACAACGACTACGTGACCGGCGGCCTGGCGCTGGCCCAGGCGGCCGGTGCGCGCTACCTGGTCAACGGGGCCGACCCGGTCCAGTTCACCCGCACCCCGGTGCACGATGGCGATCGCGTGCCGATCAGCGAGGCCCTGGCGTTGCGGGTAATGGGCACGCCCGGGCACACGTTCACCCATGTCGCCTACGTGCTGGAGACGGACGGGAGGGTGACCGGGGTGTTCACCGGCGGCTCGCTGCTGTATGGCTCGACCGGGCGGCCCGACCTACTCGGGCCGGATAGCACCCCGGCGCTGGCCCGCGCCCAGTACCGGTCGGCGCACCGGCTGGCCACCGAACTGCCCGACAGCGCCCCGCTCTTCCCGACGCACGGGTTCGGCAGTTTCTGCGCGGCCACCCAGGCCGAGGCACTGTCCTCCACGATCGGTCACGAGAAGCAGGTCAACCCGGCGCTCACCCGCGAGGAGCGCAGCTACGTCGAGGCCCTGCTGGCCGGCCTGGACGCCTGGCCCGCCTATTACGCGCACATGGCGCCGGCCAACTCGGCCGGGCCTGCCGCCCCTGACCTGTCCGCGCCGCACCGTGCCGACCCGGCCGAACTCCGCCGCCGCATCGAAGCCGGCGAATGGGTGGTGGACCTGCGCGACCGGGTGGCGTTCGCCGCCGGTTTCCTGCCCGGCTCGGTCAGCTTCCCGCTCGATGGCAGTTTCGCCACCTACCTGGGCTGGGTGCTGCCCTGGGGTACCCCGGTGAGCCTGCTCGGCGAGACTCCCGGCCAGGTCAGCGCGGCCCAGCGGGAACTGGTCCGGATCGGCATCGACCGGCCGGCCGCCGCGGCTACCGGGCCGCCCGCCGCCTGGGCCGGCGGGCGGCCGCTGGGCACCCTGCGGCTGGTCAAGTTCGGCGACCTGGCCGCGGCCCGCCAGGCCAGCGCGGCGGACGGCGGGCCGGTCGTGCTGGACGTGCGCCGCGACCTGGAGTGGGCCGAGGAGCACATCGCGGGCGCGACGCACATCCCGCTGCACGAACTGCCCGGCCGGCTGGCCGAGGTGCCCGCCGGGGAGGTCTGGGTGCACTGCCACAGCGGATACCGGGCGCTGGCCGCCGCGTCTCTGCTCGCCGCGCGGGGCCGCCAGGTGATCAGCGTGGATGACGACTTCGGCAACGCCGGGACGGCAGGCCTGCCCCTGATCCAGGCCTGAATCCCACGGCTCAGTCCTCCGGACGCGCCACTAGATCAGTCCGGGTAGGTTGTCGCCCATGGATGAGAACCGGGCCCGCCGGGTGGCCGATGCGCTCCGGGATCGCGGCATCGATGCGCACCTGGAGAATGCCGGAATCGACATTTACGGCATTCGCATCCCGCTCGGCGACGGGCGCGAGGCGATCTGGGGCAACGAGGGCACCACCGCCCTGGAGGCCGAAGTCATGCAGGACGGGGACCTGGTCGGCTTCGTCCCGCAGATCCCCGGCTCGGCCGACTTCGACGACGCCCAGATCGTGGACGCGATCGCCCGGGCCGACTACGCGCAGCCGGAGGGCCACGAGCGGGACCAGGCGCCACCGCCCCAGGCGCCGCTGCCGCACGAGGGCGGGCTGTTCCGCCGGTTCATCGGCGGGTTCCGGTACGACTCCGAGTCCTGATCACTGCCTCCGCGCCCGGCTGGGTGCCACCCGGGGCGGCTCGCCGGGCTGCTTGGGGTAGACCGGCGGCCACGGAGCGTCGAGCAGCCCGGCGGCCAGATCCCGCTCGCTCATGGCCAGCAGCGCGTCCAGTTGCTGCGGATCGTCGTTCATGCCCAGCCACGGGTCACCGTCCGCCGCCACCCGATGGGCCAGCGACGCGATCGTGAACTGGTCCGGGTGGATGTCGTCCAGCTCATCCCAGGAGATCGGCGCGGACACCTGCGCGCCCGGCCGGGCCCGCACCGACCACGCGCCGAACACCGTCTTGTGCGGCGCGTTCTGGTTGTAGTCGATGAACACCCGCTGGCCACGCTCTTCTTTCCACCAGGCGGCGGTGATCAGGTCAGGCCGGCGCCGTTCCAGTTCCCGGGCCACCGCCACCGCGGCCGCGCGCACCTGATACGAGTCCCAGCGCGGCGCCAGCCGGACGTACACGTGCAGGCCGCGGCGGCCGGTCGTCTTGGCGTAGCCGGTGATGCCGGCCTCGGCGAGCAGCCCGCGCAGCTCGTGCGCGGCCTCCCGGATCTGGCCGAACTGCACCCCTGGCGTTGGGTCGAGGTCGATCCGCAGCTCGTCGGTGTGGCCGGGATCGCTGGCCAGGTAGGGCCAGACGTGGAAGCCCAGGCAGCCCAGGTTGACCGCCCACAGCACGTGATCGAGGTCGGCCGCGACCAGGGCCTGCGACGTGGTGCCGTTGGGGGTGGCCACCGTGGTCGTGGTCAGCCAGTCCGGGGCGGTCTTCGGCACCCGCTTCTGGAAGAACGACGGCCCGCCCGCGCCCTCCGGGAAGCGTTGCAGCAGCACCGGGCGCCCGCCCATGGTCCGCAGCAGCGGCCCGGCCACCCGCTGGTAGTACCCGGCGAGGTCGGCCTTGGTCTCGCCCCGCTCGGCGAACAGCACCTTGTCCGGGTGCGTGATCAGGCCACTGCGCGTGCTCACACCAGCAACTATTCCAGACGGCCCCGGTCACAGCGGTCACAGGAGTGCCAGCCCCGGCCGGTACCCTCACTCGGAGTGGACAACGTGACCAGCACCGCACCGGCGCCGGGCCAGGCCGGGAGCCCGGCCCACGGCCGGCCGTGGCCGGGCTGGCTACTGCCCGCCGGACTGCTCCTGGTGCTGGTCTTCCTGACTGTCAATGTGCTGCTGCACGGCCCTGTGGTCAGCCTGGACGAGCACATCCGGCAGACCGTGCAGAGCTGGGCACACTCGGCGACGTGGCGGTGGCTGGGTGACAGCCCGCAGGCGCCCGCCCCGCTGCTGACCGATCTCGGCCGGGTGACGGTGGCCGTTCCGGTGCTGGCCGTGGTCGCGGTGCTGCTGGCGTTCCGCCGGCACACCCTGCACCCGCTGCTGGTGGCCGCGGCCGGGGTCGTGCTGCTGCTGGTCACGGTGATCCCAGCCAAGATCATCATTGCCCGGCCCGGGCCGGGCACCACCACCGTGGCGTCCGGCAGCCTGGGCTACTTCCCGTCCGGGCATACCAGCACCGCGTGCGTGTGCTACTCCATCGCGGTCCTGCTGCTCATCGCCGGCCGCCCGGCCCGGGCCCGCCGGGTCGCGCTGGCTGGGCTGGCCGCGGTCTGGCTGCTGGTCGGCGTCGCGCTGGTCTGGTGCGACTACCACTGGGCCAGCGACGTGCTGGCCGGATGGGCGCTGTCCGCGCTCATCGTCTGGCTGGCGCTGCGTGTCCGCTGGCCGGACCGGCTCGGGTCACTCGCCGTTCATGACAGAGGTCATGAACGCCAGCAGTCCCGCTGACTTGACTGCGGGATGGCCGTGAGCTGGCACGGGTCTCCGGCGCGGTCAGCGAACGCCGGCCCATCTCACTAGTCAGATCGGGCCCCACTGGTACCAACCTGACGGTCACAACGTCCACTTGGTATGCCTTGCGCGACGTACAGGAAGATGTCCGCTTTGCCCTGGGATGGGCGTACCTGGTGCATGCCAAGTGGCGTGCAGGCTCATTGCCCTGAGGCTTACGGATCCCTTACCCGCCGTGGTCTGCTCTGGGTCCCGGCTGGCCCCTGCTCCTAGAGTCTCGGTTGCGGCAAGAGTGCACAGTGGGGATTCACCCGCCAGCCGGGCGGCGCGAGCCTAGAGACGCCGCCACCCGGCGCCCCGGCCGGGGTCATCCGCCGCGCTGCCAACACACGGCGGATGACCCCCGGCTGATCAGCCGCTACCGGGCCGGCCAGGGCAGCCGGTAGGCGCGGTAACTGTTCACCCCGGCGGGCAGCTCGGCGTTGAATACCAGCCGGCCAGACGGGCTGAACTCGGAGAAGTACGGCAGGTTCCCCCAGCCCACGAACAGGTCACCCGCGCCGGTGGTCTGCGCGTTGCCCTGGGATGACGCGACCAGGCCCGCCGGCTGATCATCCGAGGCGACCAGGGTGGCCGTCCGGGTGCGGAAGTCCAGCCGGACGGTCACCGCCCGGCTGACCGGCAGCAGCGGGGTGCCCGACGACTCATCGTCGAACAGCGTGTAGGTGTCCGGCCCGATCTGGTCCGGGTCGTGCTGCCAGGCGAAGATCTCCCCGGCACTGTCCAGCACCTGGCCGGGCGCGGCGCGGACGGCGAACGAGCTCTGCTTGCCGCCCAGCGTCCAGAGGATCTTCCCGGTGCGCCGGCTCACGTCATAGGTGGCCCACGTGTCCCGGGCGTCTATCAGCAGGTTGCCGCGGCTGTCCAGGTGCACCGCGTTGACGTGGAACCAGTCCCACGGGGTGCTGGCCGAGGCGGGCAGCGGCTGCTCGCTCGCGCTGTACGGGACGTGATCGGCGCTGTTCCACTGGAACAGCACCCGGCCGGTCCGGATGTCTATCTCCTGAACGACGCCGTCGATGACCTCCTGGTCGGCCGGGCCGCCGATGGCGGTCAGGTTGGCCGTGGCCGTGGTGTAGGCCAGGATCAGCGCGGTGTTCCACGGCGTGATGAGGAACTCGTGCCCGTCCGCGGTGTAGCCGTTGCCTGCCTGCACCGTGGCGATCTGCTGATAGTGGTCGTTGTAGATGTAGTCAGTGCCGTTGGACAGGCCACCCAGGCCAGTACCCTGCCACCAGGTGAGCACCGGCTGGCCCTGGTACCGCTGGGCGCGGAAGTCGCTGGCCTCCTGCCCGGCGGGTACCGGGTGGAACCAGACCACCCGCCCGGACGGGCTGAGGATCTCCGGGCCGTTCTGGTAACTGGCCGTGTCCCCGTACGGCGAGATGAAGATGTCCCCGGTGCCGTTGCCCGGCCCGCTGGTCAGCACGGTAACCGGCGGCGGCCCGGCCGGGCCGGCCGGCGGCGGCGGGCCCGGCCGCCATCGCCGCCGGAAGCAGGCCGGCCAGTGCGGCGGCCGGGCCGGCCAGCCGCCGCATCAAGGACCTTCGGTGCATGTGACAGTCCACCTTCCTAGGGGATCGGGCAGTGCCGTCCCATCTTCCTAGAAAACAGACTGTTTTAATAGACTTAGGATTAATTGAGTGGCCGGTGCCGTAACTGGCACCGGCCACTCCATTCAGCTACCCGTTCTGCTACTCAGTGCCGCTGACTCGCTGCTGGTGACTCGCTGCTGGGCACTCAGCGCTGTATGGTGGGCACAGCGCTGGGCACTCAGCGCAGCAGGCCTGCCAGCATGTCCTTGTAGCGGTCCTGGCCCGGCGCGGTCCGGGCCGGCGTCGCGCTACCCAGCGCGGAGCCGCCCGGTGCCGAACTCCCGTGGCTGAACGGAACGCTGCCCGGACGGACCGCCGCGTCACGCGCCATCGCGGCCCGGATCGTCGCCTTCGGCCGGGCCGACGTGCCCGGTTTGGCCGATAGCCCCGGTTTGGCCGACAGCCCCGGCTTGGCCGACAGCCCTGGTTTGGCCGACAGCCCCGGCTTGATCGCCGTACCGGGCCGCTTGGCCAGCCCTGGCTTGGCGGACATCCCTGGCCTGGCGGTCGTCCGTGGCCTGGCGGGCGTCCCCGGCCTGGCGGTCGTCCCCGGCCTGACGGTCGTCCCCGGCCTGGCGGTCGTCCCCGGCTTGACGGTGGCCCGCGACTGGACCGTCACCCGTGGCTTGGCCGCCGTGGTCACCCGGGTCGCGGTCCTGGATTGACCGGCCGACAGGGACTTGGCCACCGTCCGTGGCTTGCTGGCGAGCTTGGCCGTGGTCCGTGGCGTAGCCGTGGTCCGTGGCGCAGCCGTGGTCCGTGGCGCAGCCGTGGTTCGTGGCGTAGCCGTGGTTCGTGGCGTAGCCGTGGTCCGTGGCTTGGCCGTCGGCTTGGGCCTGGCCAGGGAGCGCGGCTTGGCCGCAGTGCCTGGCTTGGCCACCGAGCGCGGCTTGGCCGCAGTGCGCGGCTTGGCCACGGTGCGCGGTCTGGCGGCGGGCTTCGGCTTGGCCGCAGTCCGCGTGTCGCGCGCGGCTTGGCCGCAGTCCGCGTGGTGCCGGCCGCCCGCGGCTTGGCCGCCGCCTTCGGCCTGGCCGTGGTCCGCGGCCTGGCCGCTGCCTTGGGCTTAGCGGCGGCCCGTGTCCTGGCACTGGTCCGCGGCTTGGCCGCTGCCTTCGGCTTGGCCGCGGCCCGTGACTTGGCTGCTGCCTTCGGCTTGGCCGCGGTGCGCGGCTTCGCGGCGGTCCTCGCCGTGGCCGACGTCCGCGCGGCGGCCGATGCAGCTGGCTTGGCCGCCGTCCGGGCCCGGGCCGGGGGCTTCGTCGCCCCGGTCAGCGCCTTGGCCGCGGTGGACATCGCCTTGGTCGCGGCGTTCATCGCCTGCATCGCGCTGGACAACGTCTTGCTGGCGGTGTTCATCGCCTGCATGGCGGTGGACATCGTCTTGGCCGACGACGTGGCCTTGGTGGCCGCGGCCGCCATCTGCGTGGCGGCCGCGGTGACCTTCACGGCCGCGGCGGACACGGTCCGCGCCGCCGAGGTGGCCCGCGCGGTCCCGGCACTGGCGCCACGGGTGCTGGCTGGCCGGGCGGCCGGAATCCGCGCCGCCGTAACCCGTCGCGCCGTGGTCCGTGACGCCGAGGCCGCGGTGCGCTTGGCCGCACCGGTCCGCGCCGCCCTGGCCCGCGGGGCCGCGACCATGCGAGCTGCTGAGGTCCGCGCCGGCGTAGCCGTGCCGCGCACATTCCGGCCAGCGATCGACTTCGTGCTGGCCTTGGCCTTCTGATTGCTGGCCGCATTCCTGGCCGCACTGCTGCGGCTCGCTGCGGTACGCGTGGCGGTCGCCGATTTGCGGCGAACGGCGGTGCGTGCCATGGTTTGCACCGGCATTGATCTCCCCCCGTATTGATCAATTACGGAAAGAGCTATTCCACGATTGGCCGGAAAGGAAACGTCCCAGCTCAGCACTAGTAGGCGCGGTCGCCGGGCCACGCCTGGTAACCGACAGCGCGGCGGCGGCATTCGCCCGCCGGGCGGCCGCTACCACATCATCCCCGGCAGCCAGTGCGGCAATGAAGGCACCGGTATGAGTATCGCCCGCCCCATTGCTGTCGAGGACGGCGACCGGGAATCCGGGAACCACCGTTAGCGGCGTTTTGAAATGTGCCAGCATGCAGCCTTTTGCGCCGGTGCGTACCAGCACACCCTGGCCCGGGCGGGCCGTCCAGGACGGCCGCTCAGTCAGCGTGCGCAGCGCGGCCGCCGCGGTCGGCGGGGCCGCAGCGGCCGGCCCGGCCGCCGTCGGCTGACCGGCCAGCAGCGCCGCCTCACGGGCGTTGACGGTCACCCAGTCAGCCCGCTCCAGCACGGTAGCCAGCCCGTCCGGCGGGATGGACCGCAGCAGCGGGCCGGGGTCGAAGAACACCACGGTGCCGTCGCCCAGCCGGGCCAGCCAGCCGAGCAGGGCGGCCCGGTTCGCCGGGTGGACCAGGCTGTAGCCGGACAGGTAGACCGCGTCGGCCGGGCCGGCCGCCACGTGGGCCAGGTCGGCGGCGGTCAGCGTCGCCTCGGCGCCCGGGCTGGTCACGAACGTGCGCTCCCCGCGCCGTCCACCATGCTGATTACGAAGCCGGTGTCCAGGTCCGGCTTCGGGCGGCTGCAGCACCTCGATGCCCTCCGCCGCCAGCCCGGCCCGGGCCAGGTCGGCCAGCGGGCCGGTGCCGTGCCCGCCCGCGTAGCCAGTCCGCAGCCCCAGCCGGGCCGCCGCGGCCAGCACGTTGAAGCCGCCGCCGGGCGTCAGTTCGGTGCGGCTGGCCAGCACGTCGCCGCCCCGCTCCGGCAGCGCCGGGATGTCCAGCACGACGTCGATGACCACGTTGCCGAGATGCAGCAGACGGCTGAACAGCGCACCGGCCCCGCCGCCGCTGGCCCCGCCACCACTGGCCCCGCCGCCGCTGGTCATGCCGCCTGCCCGCCCGTTCCCCGGACAGCTAGCAGGCCGGCCGCCACCTCATCCAGCCGCAGGCCGTTCACCTCGGTCACGGTGCGCCGCGCCTCGGCCGGGAACGCCGCCGCGCCGTGGCACGCTCCGGCCACCGCCCCGGCCATGGCGGCCATCGTGTCCGTGTCGCCACCGGCCGAGGCCGCCATCCGGCAGGCCAGCCACGGATCATCCGGGGCGGCGGCCAGGATGGCGAACGCGGCCGGTACCGACTCCTGGCTGGCCAGGCTGGTGCCGACCAGCGTGCAGACGGTGTCCAGGGCCGCCGCGGTGGCCCGCCCGGTGGTCAGCCCGGCCGCCCAGCGGATCCGCGCCGCGACATCGGCCGCGGCCACCCAGTGCCCGCGGCCGGCGGCCAGGCTGGCCGCGGCGATCGCGGTGTCCGTCGCTTCCGGCACCGACGCGCCGGCCACCCCGGCGCTGACTCGCGGCGGCCACCGCCGCCGCCGCGGCCAGCGCCACCCCGGTGTTGTGCGTTACCCGGCTGGCCGCGCACGACCTGGTCCACCAGCCGGACCAGGTCGGCGCAGGGCGTGGCCACGCCGACCGGGGTGATCCGCATGGCCGCGCCGTTGGTGGTGCCGGGCGGCCGGTCTCGGCCAGGTCCGCGCCGGCCAGCAGCGCGGCCAGGGCACGTTTGGTGGACGGCCCGAGCAGGCTCAGCCAGCCGCGCAGCCGCATCGACTCTTCCCAGCTCAGCAACTGCTGGGCGAACTCCGCGGCGTCGATACGGCCGCCGCCCTCGATCAGCAGCCGGGCCAGCAGCAGCGCCTGCTCGGTGTCGTCGGTCACCGTGCCAGGCGGCAAGCCGGGCGCCAGCGGCTGATCCGCGGCACCCGGCTGGAACCAGTCCAGCAGCGGCCCGTACCGGGCGACGACCTGCGACCGGGGCAGCGACTCGGTCGGCATGCCGAGCGCGTCACCGATGGCCAGCCCGTACAGCGCGCCCGCCGCCCGGTCCTGCGCCGCTGGTCATCCGCCCGGCATGTCCGCGAGGCTGACCACCTCGATCAGGGGCGCGTACATGCGCAGGATGTCCAGCGCGTTGCGGTGGCTGTCCTCGGTCGCCCCGGCACAGGCGTCCGCCACAACCTGGACGAAGACGCCCTCGTCGGCCGCGGCCACCGCGGTGGACAGCAGGCAGCAGTCGGTGGCCACCCCGGCCAGCACCAGCCGTCCGCTGTCCCGCACGTGGTCGCGCAGTTCCGGGCCCCATTTGCTGAACGTAACCGCGTCCAGGGTCTGCCCCGACCAGGCGGCGAAGTCGTCCACCAGCTGGTAGATGTCCGCGTCCGGCGGCTGCAGCGCGAACGGCCAGGCCTGGTAGTAGCGCTGCCAGGCCCCGTGCGGCTCCCGCGGCGCGATGAACCGGGTGAATACCACGTTGGGCTGGAAGGCCTCGACCAGCTTGCCGACCGGCCCGATGATCTCACCGAAGCGCGGCGCCAGCCAGGCGCTGCCCGGCTCGGCGAACACCCGCTGCATGTCGATGACCGCCAGGCACGGCCCGGCCGGGCGCGCTCATCAGGTGGCCGCCGGCTCGAGCGCGGGCCTGGACTCCTGGGCCCGGACCGGCGCGAAGTCCAGCGCCCAGGCGGCCAGGAAGCCGAGCACCAGGGCGACCAGCACGCCCAGGTTGGCGAACGCCCAGGCGCCGGTCTTCCCGCCCAGCCCGAGCGGCCGAGCAGGTAGCCCTGCCAGGTGAGCCAGCTCGCGTACGTGTTGGTGACCAGGCCCCAGCCGACCACGGTGGCGATCACGATGATGGCCAGCGGGGCGAACCGGATGTCACCGTAGCGGCCACGCCGGTCATACAGTTCCGGCTCGGAGTAGTCCTTCCGGCGGAGCATGATGTCGGCCAGCATGATGCCGCACCAGGCGGCGATCGGCACGCCCAGCGTGATCAGGAAGCCCTCGAACTGGTTCAGGAAGTTGTGCGCCACGAACACCACGTAGATCGTGCCGAGCACCATCACCGTGCCGTCGATGAGCGCGGCCGCGTAGCGCGGGATGCGCAGCCCCAGGGTGAGCAGGGCCAGCCCGGACGAGTAGATGTCCAGCACCGAGCCGCCGACCAGGCCGAGCACCGCGACGATCGCGAACGGGACCAGGAACCAGGTGGGCAGCAGCGTGGTCAGCGCTCCGATCGGGTCGGCCCCGATCGCGCTGCTCAGCTTGGCCGACGAGCCGGCCAGCAGCAGCCCGAAGACGAGCAGGAAGATCGGCGCGATGGAGGACCCGAACGTGGTCCAGCCGATCACGCCCCGGCTCGACGACCGGCGCGGCAGGTAGCGGGAGTAGTCGGCGGCGGCGTTCACCCAGCCCAGCCCGAACCCGGTCATCACGAACACCAGGGCGCCGATGAACTTCTGCGCCGAGCCCGCCGGGATGGCCGACACCGTGTGCCAGTGGATCTTGTCGGCGACCAGCGCGATGAACACCACGGTGAGGATCCCGGTGACCCAGGTGATCACCGACTGCATGCGCATGATCAGGTCGAAGCCCATCACCCCGCCGATCACGGTGAGCGCGCTGACCACGATCAGCGCGATCACCTTGACGCCGGTTCCACCGCCCCAGCCCAGCCGCTCGAACACGGTCGCGGTGGCCAGCGTGGCCAGGATGATCAGCACCGTCTCCCAGCCGACGGTGAGCAGCCAGGAGATGAGCGACGGCAGCTTGTTGCCGCGCACCCCGAAAGCCGCCCGGCCGAGCACCATGGTGGGCGCCGAGCCGCGCTTGCCGGCCACCGCGATGAACCCGCAGAGCAGGAACGAGACGATGATGCCGATCAGCCCGAGCGCGATCGCCTGCCAGAACGAGACGCCGAAGTCGAGCACGAAGGCCCCGTAGCCCAGCCCGAGGACGGAGACGTTGGCCGCGAACCATGGCCAGAACAGATCGCGCGGATGGCCCTTGCGCTCGGCATCCGAGATCACGTTGATCCCGTTCGCCTCGATCTGCATCGGGCGAAGTTCGGCGGATACTGACTGAGCGTCCGATGCGTGACTGTCAGCCATGGCGAGCCCCTTCAGGCGAGGAGTACTGGGGGATTGCGGGGTCTTGGGCTGGGCGCCGGCGGCGGCGCCAGGCGGCCAGGGGCCCGGGAGCCAGCTCACCGGCCGCGCGCGCCGCGGCGGCGCCACACCACCCAGGCGGCCAGGCCGGCCAGCGTCCCGGCGGCGCAGCAGCGCTGCCGCCGCGGCCGCCCGCTTCCGGCCCGGCCGGGCCAGCCACCCGGGCCTGCGCGGCGGCCGCCGGGCTGGCCTGGTTCCCGGGGTAGCCGGCCTGGGCGGCCAGCAACTGCTCGACGTTGCCGGCGAACTGCTCCACCAGCCGCTGGCCGACGTCGCCGATGGCCCCCGGCGCGTACTCGGCGACCGTGCCACGGATCATCAGGTCCGCGCTGATCAGCACCCGGGCGGTGGCCCCGTGCGGCACGACACGCAGGGTCACGCTGGCGTCCGCGCTGCCCTGGCCGCTGCGTTCCCGCCCGGACGCGCTCAGCGTCGCGGTGCCGGCCACCCGGTCGGCCTCGTCGAGGTGCACGGTGCCCGCGTACACCGCGTGCACCGGGCCGATCCGGACCCGCAGTTCCCCGGCGTAGGTGCCTTCGGCCACCTCGCCGATCAGCCGGCTGCCGGGCAGGCAGGCGGCTACCTTCCCGGGATCCAGCAGCGCGTCGAGTACCTCCGGGGCAGGCCGGCCGATCCGGATCGCGCTGGTCAGCTGCACGCCCGGCGTCCCTACCGGTCCATGACCGCTTTGCGCTGGGCGCCGTCCACCGGGATGTGCGCGCCGTTGATGAAGCTGGCCCGCGGCGAAGCCAGGAACGTCACCAGCGCGGCCACCTCGGCGGGCTCGCAGATCCGGCGCAGCGGGATGGATTCGTCGGCCAGCTCGTGCGCCCGCTGCTGGGTCACGCCCTTGTCCCGGGCGAACGCCTTTTCCAGGCCGTCCCACCGGTCGGTGTTCACCGGGCCGGGATTGACCGTGTTGATCCGCACCCCGTACCGGCCGTACTGCTCGGCCACTGAGGAGGCGAAGTTGATGTCCGCCGCGTTGGCCACCCCCGCGGTCATCTCCCAGTAGCTGGGCTTGAGCCCGTCGTTGCCCACGACCAGGACGATCGACCCGGTGCCACGTTCCCGCATCTGCCCGATGACCGCGCGGACGCTGCGCACATAGCCCATGAACTTGAGGTTCAGGCTGGCCGAACCACTGGTCTTCGGTCAGGTCCTCGAGCAGGCCGCCGGGCGAGCTGCCCGCGCAGGTGACCAGGATGTCGATCGGGCCGAGCCGGTCGCTGGTGGCGGCCACGCACCGCTGCACGTCCGCCGTGACGCTCATGTCGCCGGCCAGCGGGAGTACCGGCCGCCCGGTGACCGCCTGGATCTCCTTGGCGGTCACCTCCAGCGGCTCCGCGGTGCGCGCCGTGATGGCCACGCTGGCCCCCTCGGCGGCCAGATGCTCCGCCACCTGAGCGGCCGATCCCCTTGCTGGCGCCGGTGACGAGGGCCACTTTCCCGCTCAGCTGCAGATCCACCGCAACCCCTTCCCGGCTGGCCAGACACCGTCCCAGCTGGCCCGCCACGGTTCCGCAGCTCGCGGTTCCGCGGTAGACGGCACACGGACACGGCGTTGCTGGATGGTATACCAAATATCACCTTGACGGAAGACTCCCTACTACCCCCACATAACACCCCGAGCCGCACTACTTCCCGGCCCCCCGGTGACGCTCGCCACTCCCCGTCGACGCCCGCCGGCCGCCGTCACCTGGCCCGGACCGCCACTTTGCCGGCGCGACGTGCACTGACTGCCCGATTTACCCGGTTCGGTGCGGGCCTGATGCGCAAAGTCAGCGCAGGCTGGCTGTGAGGGTGCGGCGGTCCAGCTTGCCGAGCTGGTTACCCGGGAGCACGGTCGAGCTGGAACACCTGTTTCGGGCACTTGTAGGCGGCCAGCAGCGTGCGCGCATGCGTAATCAGGTCCACCTCGCTGAACTGGCAGCCTGGGCGGAGCACCACCCAGGCGGTCACCTGCTCGCCCCAGCGCCGGTGCGGCACCGGGGCGACCGCGGCTTCGGCCACCGACGGGTGACTCTCCAGCGCGAGTTCGACCTCACGCGGGTAGACGTTCAGCCCGCCGGTGATGATGAGCTCCTTGCTCCGGCCGCGGATGGCCAGGTGCCCGCTGGCTGGGTCGATCACCCCGATGTCCCCGGTGCGGAACCACCCGTCCGCGGTGAACGCCGCCGCCGTCGCCGGGGGGTCCTGCCAGTAACCGGTGAACACCTGCGGCCCGCGCAGCTGGATCTCACCGTCCGTCCCCGGGGGGGCCTCATCCCGGCCGGCCGCAGATCCGGCACTGCACGCCGGGCAGCGGCAGCCCGACGCTGTCCGCCCGGGCCGCACCCAGCGGGTTGGACACGTCCAGCCCGGACTCGGTGGTGCCGTAACGCACCAGCGGAAGCTGGCCGAGCAGCCCGGGCAGCCGGGCGGCCAGCGATGGGCTGAGCGGCGCCGAACCGCACACGGCCAGCCGCAGCCCAGCCAGCCGCGGCTCGCCCCCGGCCGGCCCGGCCTGGCCGAGCAGGGCCTGGTAGCTGGCCGGGCACGCCGAACAGCACCGTGCCGCGTACCGCGCGCACCGCGGTCATCAGGTCGGCCGCGTCGAACCGGGACCGCAGGTGCGCGGTGGATCCGGCCACCAGCGTGGCGTGCACGCCACCCAGGCCGTGCTGATGGAACAGCGGCAGCGCGTGCACCAGCACGTCATCGGCGGTCCACCGCCATGCCGCCAGCGCCGCCCGGATGGACACCGCCAGCTGACGGTGGGCCAGCGGAACCCCCTTGGGCCGCCCGGTGGTGCCGGAGGTGTAGGCCAGCAGCGCCGCATCCGCCGGCCGCGCCGCCCTCTTATGCCTAACGCCCCTGCCCGCCCGGTCGCCGCCAGCAGGCAGCCCGGCCACCGGGGCCACCGGCAGCGGCACCGCACCGCGCCTGGCCAGGCTGGCCAGCCGCGTGGCCGCCGGGCCGGGGTCAGCGAACGCGAGCACCGCGCCGGAGTCGGCCACCAGGTGACCGAGTTCGGCGGCGGTGTACCCGGGTTGGCCAGCACCACCACCGGCCGGCCCGCAGCGCGCCCAGGTAGCAGCGCAGGAAGCCCAGGCTGGACCCGGCGGCCAGCAGCACCCGGTCGCCCGGTTCGGTGCGGGCGGTCAGCCAGGCCGCCACCTGGCGGGCGCCGGCATCCAGCCCGGCGTGGGTGATCGGCTGCCCGGCCACGGTGAACGCGACCCGGTCCGGGAAGCGCTGCGCCGACTCGGCCGCCAGGTCTGGGATGGTCTTCTCGCCCAGCCGCTCGACCAGCTGGTCAAGGTCAGCACCCGGCGCACCGAGATGAGCCCGCCAGCCCGCGCGGCTCCATTCGGTCGCCAGCCACCGGGCGGCGGAGGGCGCCCGGCCGTCAGTCACGGCGCCGCTGGCCGGGCCGGGGTAGCCCAGGCGGCCCGGTTGGCCGCACGCTCGGCCCGCAGCCGGTCGAGCAGCCCGCGTCCGCGGCGACCTGCTTGACCGTGCCGGGTACTCCGGCGCCCCGGGCCAGCACCTGCTCGGCCAGCGCGGTGGCGGCCTGCCCGGGCTCGGCATAGACCCGGTTGACCAGGCCGATCCGTTCCGCCTCGGCCGCGTCCACCCAGCGGCCGGTCATCGTCAGCTCGAGCGCCACGCCCCGGCCGACCAGGCTGGGCAGCAGCCACGCCCCCACCGCCAGCTCACGGCCCGGCGGGCCGGTCCACCGGAATCTCCCGTCCGGGCCGGCGACGCGCAGATCGGCTGCCCCGGCCAGCTGCGCGCCGCCACCGACGGCGGGGCCGCTGACCACCGCGATGACCGGACCGGGACGGGTGATCATGGCCTCGTAGCACTGGTACAGCAGGTCGGAGATCTCGGCCCGCTCGGCGTCATTGACACTCAGATCGGCCCCCGCGCAGAACACCCCAGGATCGGTGCTGTCGAGCAGGATGGGCGCGGCTGGCTCGGCGGTGAAGACCACGTGCAGGGCGCGGACCATGCCCAGGTTGAGGGCGTTGCGCCGGTCCGGGCGGTCCAGCCGGACCCGGAGATAGCCCGCCGGGCGGCCCGGATCTACCCGGACGAACGGATGCGGCATGGGCAGACTCCCCAGAAAGCGCCTCGGGCCACGTGCCTGAAATATGGTATACCAAACCCGTGGGGCCGCCTGTTGGCCCGCGCCCCGCAGCACCCGGGAGGAGGCCGGTGAAGCCAGCCCCGTTCGCCTATCACCGGACCCGGACGGTACCGGAGACCGTCGCCTTGCTGGCCGAACTCGGTGACGGGGCGAAGATCCTGGCCGGCGGGCAGAGCCTGGTCCCGATGATGAACTTCCGGCTGGCCCGGCCGAGCGACCTGGTCGACATCACCCGCATCCCGGGCCTGGACTACCTCCGGGCTGGCCCGGACGGCCTGCGCGTCGGCGCGCTGACCCGGCACCGCAGCATCGAGCTGTGCCGCGATCCGGCGGTGCTGGCCGGCTTCGGCGTGCTGCCCCGGTCCGCGCGATGGATCGGGCACTACCCGATCCGGGCCCGCGGCACGCTCGGCGGCAGCATCGCGCACGCCGACCCGGCCGCCGAATGGTGCCTGCTCGCCGTGCTGCTGGACGCGCAGGTCCAGCTGACCGGCCCGCGCGGCCAGCGCACCGTCCCGGCCACCGAGTTCTTCGAGGGCTTCTACAGCACCACCGCCGGGCCGGACGAGATGATCACCGAGATCCACTTCCCGGCACCTGCGCGGCACGCCGCGCTGACCGAGTTCGCCCAGCGCCAGGGCGACTTCGCGGTGGTCGCCGCCGCGGTCAGCATCGACCTGGACACCGACGGCGCCTGCCGCGAGCTCAAAGTGGTCCTCGGCGGCGTCGGCCCGCTGCCGCAGCCTGATCGACACCGGCGGGCTGGCCGGGCAGCCCGCGAGCACGGAAACCTGGCGTGCGGCCGGGCGAACTGGCCGCCGCGCAGATCGACCCGCCCGCCGACGGCCACGGCACGGCGGGCTACCGGAAGCGGCTGGCCGCCACCCTGACCGAGCGCGCGCTGGCCGAGGCGAGCCGCGCAATGACCTGGGTGGGCGCCTCCCTGCCGCGCAAGGAAGACTCGCGGATGCTGCTCGGCCGGGGCCGGTTCACCGGCGACATCAGCCGCGGCGGCACGCTGCACGCGGCGTTCGCCCGCAGCCCGCACGCCGCGGCCGCGCTCGGCCCCATCGATGTGTCCGAAGCCCTGGCCATGCCCGGCGTGGTCGCCGCGTGCACTGCGGCCGACCTGGGCCAGCCCGGCGCTGCTCGCGGTGCTGGACCGGCCGGAGTTCGTGCCCACCCAGCTGCCGCTGCTGGCCACCGGCCAGGTCCGGCACGTCGGCGAGCCGGTGGCTGTCGTCGTCGCCGGCGACCCGTACACCGCCGAGGACGCCGCCGAACTGGTCGCCGTGGACTACACCGCGCAGCAGCCAGTGGCCAGCCTGGACGACGCCCGGGCGCCCGGCGCCCGCCCGGTGCACGATGGGCTGGCCGGCAATTGCCTGGTCGATCTGACCATGTTCGACGACGACCGGCTGCCGGCATCTTCGCCGCCGCCCCGGTGCTGGTCGGCGGCCAGCTGCGCAGCGGCCGGCTGGCCGCGCTCCCGCTGGAGGGCCGGGCCTGCCTGGCCGAGTGGGACGAGCGGGACGGCCAGCTCGTCATGCACGTTTCCACCCAGGTCCCGCACCAGGTGCGGTCCGCCGTGGCCCAGGCCTTTTCGCTGGCCGAACGCCAGATCCGGGTGATCGCCCCCGATGTCGGCGGTGGCTTCGGGCTGAAATGCGTGGTCGGCCGGGAGGAACTGGTCGTCGCCGGGCTGGCCCGGCGGCTGCGCCGGCCGGTCCGCTGGGCCGAGGACCGGCAGGAGAACCTGACCGCGTCGTTCCACGGCCACGAGCAGTGCTACGACGTGCGGGCGGCGTTCGACGCGGACGGCCGGATCCTCGGCCTGGCCGCGGACATCGACTGCGACGTGGGCGCCTACTCGGCGTTCCCGTTCACCTGCGGGGTCGAGCCGCTGATGGCGGCGACCGAGCTGCCTGGCATCTACAAGGTGCCCGCCTACCGGGCCCGGGGCCGGGCCATCGCCAGCAACAAGGCGCCCACCGCGCCCTACCGCGGGGTGTCCCGGCCGCAGCTGGTGCTGGTGATGGAGCGGCTGATGGAGAAGGCGGCCCGGCAGCTCGGCCTGGATCCGCTCACCGTGCGCCGCCGCAACATGATCAGCCCAGGCGAGTTCCCGTACACCGGGGTGAACGGGATCACCTACGACGAGGGCAGCTACGCCGAGTCGCTGGACCGGGCCGAGAAGCAGGTGGCCGAGGCGGGCTGGGCGGCCGAGCGGGACCGGCTGCGCGGCCAGGGGCTGCGCGCCGGGATCGGCTACTCCTGCTTCTCCGAGCGGACCGCGTACGGCACGCCGGCCATGTCGCTGCGCCGGATGCGGATGACCCCCGGCTACGACACCGCCTCGGTGCGGATGGACCCGTCCGGCGAGGTCATCGTGACCACCGGGACGTGCGGGCACGGCCAGGGGCACGAGACCACGTTCGCGCAGATCGTCGCGGACCGGCTGGGCATCGACCCGGGCCAGGTGCGGCTGCGCGAGGGCGACACCGACCTGTCCTCCTACGGCTGGGGCACCTGGGGCAGCCGGTCCATCGTGATCGGCGGCGGCGCGGCCAGCCGGGCCGCCGAGCAGGTCGCGGCCCAGCTCCGGGCGGTCGCCGCGCACCTGCTGGAGGCCAGCGCGGCGGACATCGAGCTGGCCGGCGGGCACGGCCCGGGTTCGCGGCGACGAGACCGCGGCCATCGCTGTCAGCGAGCTGGCCCGGATCGTGCACTTCCAGACGCACCGGGTGCCCGAGCCGCTGCGCTACGGCCTGGAGGCGCGGTCCTCGTTCGACCCGCCGGGCACGTTCTCCAACGGCTGTCACGCCGCCCTGGTCTCCATCGACGTGGGCACCTGCCAGATCCGGCTGCGCCGCTACCTGGTGGTCGAGGACTGCGGGGTGCTGGTCAACCCGATGATCGTGGACGGGCAGGTGCGCGGCGGGGTGGCCCAGGGCGTGGCGGCCGCGCTGCTCGAGCAGGTCCGCTACGACACCGACGGCCAGCCGGGCAGCGCCACCCTGATGGACTACCTGGCGCCGACCGCGGCCGAGCTCTGCCCGGTCGAGATCACCCACCTGGAGACGCCGTCGGCACACAGCGAAACGGGGGCCAAAGGGATGGGTGAGGGCGGCACGATCGGCGCTCCGGCCGCCGTGCTGAACGCGGTCAACGATGCCCTGGCCGACACCGGGACCGGCTTCGATCACATCCCGGTGCTGCCCTCGGACATCCATGCGGCGCTGGCCGGGGCGGCCCGCGGCGAAGGTGGCGCGGCATGAAGGACCTCCACCTGATCCGGCTCCGGGTCAACGGCCGGCCGCACGAGCTGGCCGTGGAAGCCCGGCGGACGCTGGCTGACATGCTCCGCGACGAGCTCGGCTACACCGGCACCCACCTGGGCTGTGAGCACGGCATCTGCGGGGCGTGCACGGTGCTGGTGGACGGCGAGCCGGCCCGGTCCTGCCTGATGTTCGGGGTCCAGGCGGACGGCGCCGAGATCAGCACGGTGGAGGGCCTGGCCGACGGCGACCAGCTGTCCGACCTGCAGCAGTCGTTCAGCGATAAGCACGGGCTGCAGTGCGGGTTCTGCACCCCAGGGTTCCTCATGCTGGCCGAGGGCTACCTGGCCGAGCGCCGCCCCGGCGCGGACGGCGCCGAGCCGGCCGAGGCGGAGATCCGTGAGCTGGTCGCGGCCAACCTGTGCCGGTGCACCGGGTACCAGGGCATCGTCGAGGCCGTGCTGGCCACCGCGCGGTCCCGGTGGCAGCGCGCCGCCGACCCACCGGAGCAGCGATGACCGGGCTAGGCACCCGGCCAGCCCGGGGAGTCATCGGGGCGCGGGTCGCCCGCAAGGAGGACCCGCGGCTGCTCCGTGGCCGCGGCCGGTTCGGCGCCGACATGTCCGCACCCGGCCAGGTGTGGGCCCGGATCGTCCGCTCCCCGGTAGCGCACGGCCGGCTCCGCTCGGTAGCCACCACCCGGGCCGCAGGGGCGCCCGGCGTGCTGGCCGTGGTCACCGCGGCCGATCTGCCCGGCCGGCCGGAGATCCCGGTCCGGCTCGACGTGCAGGGCATCGACCTGAGCCGCTACCTCCAGCCGGTGCTGGCCGCCGGGACGGTCCGCTACGTCGGCGAGCCGCTGGCCGTGGTCGTGGCCGAGGACCCGTACCTGGCCGAGGACGCGGCCGAACTGGTGGACGTGGACATCGACGAGGCGCCCGCGGTGCTGGACGCGGCCGCGGCCACCGAGCCCGGTGCGCCCCGGCTGTTCCCGGGCGGCAACGTGGCCGCCGACTTCACCCTCGGCTACGGCGACGTGGCCGCCGCGTTCGCCCGGGCCGAGCACGTGGTCGGGACCGAGATCCGGATCGGCCGGCACGGCGCGGTCCCGCTCGAGCCGCGTACCCTGCTGGCCGACCCCGACCCGGTGACCGGCGGGCTGGCCATCTTCGGCATGACCAAGGTGCCGGTGTTCAACCGGGATCTGCTGGCCGGGCTGCTCGGCATGGACGAAACCCTGATTCACGTGCACGCGGTGGACGCGGGCGGCGGGTTCGGCGCGCGCGGCGAGTTCTATCCCGAGGACTTCCTGGTGCCCTGGCTGGCCCGCACGCTGCGGCGCCCGGTCAAATGGGTGGAGGACCGGGCCGAGCACCTGGTCGCGGTGAACCACTCCCGGCAGCAGGCCCACCGGCTCACGGCCGCCTTCGATGCCGCCGGGCGGCTGCTCGGGCTGCGCGCCGAGGTGCTGCACGACAACGGCGCCTACTGCCGCACGCACGGGATCATCGTGCCCGAGCTGACCCTGGCCATGCTGCCCGGGCCGTACCGGGTGCCTGCCTACCGCGGCCGGGTCCAGGTGGTGCTGACCAGCAAGACGCCGTGCGGCACGTACCGGGCGCCGGGCCGGTTCGAGGGCGCCGCGGCGCGCGAGCAACTGCTCGACGTGGCCGCCAGCCAGCTCGGCATCGACCGGGTCGAGTTGCGCCGCCGCAACCTGCTGACCCCGGGTGAGCTGCCCTGCCAGCGGGCGATGAGCACGCTGGGCACCGCGGTCGTGCTGGACGCCGGCGACTACCCCGGCCTGCTCACGGCGGCGGTGGCGGAGGCGGACCGGCTCGGCTACCCGGCCGAGGTGGCCAGCGGCCGGCGGGCCGGGCGGCGGCGCGGGCTCGGCGTGGCCGCGTTCCTGGAGAAGAGCGGCCTCGGCCCGCAGGAGACCGCGGACGTGGTAGTCAGCGGGACCGGGGCGGTGCACGTGTACTCCGGCGGGACCTCGCTGGGGCAGGGCATCGAGACCGTGCTGGCCCAGATCGCGGCGGACGCGCTGGGCATCGGCCCGGCCGCGGTCAGCGTGCTGAACGGGGACACCGACCGGCAGCCGTTCGGCGGCGGGTCGTGGGCCTCCCGGTCCACCGTGGTGGCGGGCAGCGCGGTGCACGCGGCGGCCTGCGCGGTGCGCGACCGGGCGGCCGAGGTGGCCGCCCGGATGCTGGAGGCCTCCCCGGGCGACCTGCTCTGCGCGGACGGCGCGGTCAGCGTGCGCGGCGACCCGGTGGCCCGGGTCACGCTGGCCGAGATCGCCCGGGCCACCGCCCCGGCCAGCCGGTACCTGCGGCCCGGGGAGCCGGCCGGGCTGTCCGCGCGGCGCCGGTTCGAGGTGACGCACATGACCTACCCGTACGGCGTGCACATCGCCGTGGTCGACGTCGATCCGGGCACCGGCCGGGTCGAGGTGCTGCGTTACCTGGTGGCCTACGAGGTGGGCCGGGCGATCAACCCGGCGCTGGTCGAGGGGCAGCTGCGCGGCGGCGCGGCGCAGGGCATCGGCGGTGCGCTGCTGGAGGAGTTCTGTTACGACGACGCCGGGCAGCCGCAGTCGGCTACCTTCATGGACTACCGGATGCCAACCGCCGCCGAGGTACCGCCGATCGACGTCCTGGTCACCCAGGACGCACCGGCCCCGGGCAACCCGCTGGGGGTCAGGGGGGCGGGCGAAGGCGGCGTGTCCGCGGCCGGCGCCGTGCTGGCCAGCGCGGTCCGGGACGCGCTCGGCCTGGCCGGCAGCGTCGGGCGGCTGCCGCTGACCGCGGCCCGGGTGCAGGAACTGGCCAGCAGCGGAGGCGGCAGATGAGTCAGTCAGCGGCGAGGGCCCCGGCGTCAGGCCGGGCGGCTCTCAGCCATCCGGTCACCGGGAGCGCGGCCGCACAGAGAGCACCCGGCCCGGGGTACGTGAGCAAGACCGACATGGTGGCGGCGCTCATCCGGGAGCAGATCATCACCGGCGAGCTGGCGGCCGGTGCGCAGCTGCGGCAGCGCGACCTGGCCGCCCGGTTCCAGGTCAGCCAGACCCCGGTGCGCGAGGCGATGCGCCGGCTGGAGTCCGAGGGCCTGGTGATCGGGGACACGCACCGCGGGTTCACCGTGGTCGAGCCGGAGGAAGGCCCGGTCGAGGAGAACTTCCAGATCCGCGCGGCACTGGAGTCGCTGGGCGCGTCGCTTGCCGCCCGCAAGATCGACGCCGCCGGGATCACCGGGCTGCAGGCGCTGAACGACCAGATGCGCGCGCTGGCCGAGGACGACCCGCGGTACGCCGACCTGAACCGGGAGTTCCATTTCAGCCTGTACGAGTACGCGCGCAGCCCGCTGCTGCTGTCGCTGATGCGGCTGCTCTGGGCGTCCCTGCACGGTGGCCCGAGGGTGGCCCGCAGCCACGCCGAATCCGCCCGGCAGCACGATGCCATCCTGGCCGCGCTGCGCGCCGGGGATCCGGCCGCCGCGGCCGCGGGGACCTACCAGCACATCATGGGCACCGAGCGGGCCAGCTGACGATGCAGCCCAGCGAGACGCACACCGTGCGCACCGACGACGGGGTCGCGCTGCACGTGCAGAGCACCGGCCGGGGCGCCCCGCTGCTGTTCATCCACGAGTTCGCGGGCGATCACCGGAGCTGGGAGCCGCAGGTCCGGTACTTCTCCGCCGCGTTCCGCTGCGTCAGCTACGCGGCCCGGGGTTACCCGCCGTCCGATGTGCCTACCGACCCGGCCGCCTATTCGCAGCCGCGCGCGGTGGCCGACGCGGTGGCCGTGCTGGACGGGCTGGGCATCCCCGCCGCGCACCTGGTCGGCCTGTCCATGGGCGGTTTCACCGCGCTGCACCTGGTGCTGCGGCACCCGGACCGGGTGCTGTCCGCGGTGGCGGCGGGCGCGGGCTATGGCGCACCGCCGGACCGGCAGGCCGCGTTCCGCGCCGAATCCGAGGCCATCGCGGCCGCCTTCGAGGCCGACGGCGCGGCCGGGGTGGCGCAGTGGTACGCGGCCGGCCCAGCCCGGGTGCAGTTCCAGAACAAGAACCCGCGCGGCTGGGCCGAGTTCGCCGCCGCGCTGGCCGGGCACTCCTCGCTCGGCTCGGCGCTGACCATGCGCGGCGTCCAGGCCGGCCGGCCGTCACTATTCGCGCTGCGCGAGGAGTTCACCCGGGTCGCCGTGCCGGTGCTGATCCTGGCCGGGGATGAGGACGAGGGCTGCCTGGACGCCGCGCTGATGCTCAAGCGGGCCATCCCGACCGCCGGCCTGGCCATCCTGCCGCGCACCGGGCACACCGCCAACCTGGAAGAACCGGACCTGTTCAACGCGGCCGTAGACCGCTTCCTGGCGGCCACGGCGCGCGGCGCCTGGCGGCCCCGCGACCCCCGCTCGGTATCCGCGTCCACCACCGGCGTGCAGACGGATCCCGCCACCCCGCGCTGACGCATACCGTGTCAGCTATGCACCCGCCAAAAAGGAGCCAAGTCTACATATGTCGGGCTAGCCGAACCTACATATGTCGGATTGGGGTGGGGGTGGCCGGGTGATGGGCTGGCTCGGCCGACTCTCCCCCCGGCGCCGGATCTTCGCGGCCGGCCTGGCCGTGCTGCTGGCGGCGGCCGTCGTGGTGACGGTGGTCAGCGTGGTCGTCGCCCGGCGCAGCAGCGCGGCCGGCCAGCCGGCCGGTTACCCGGCCCAGGCCCGGCCCGGCCCGGTGCTGCTGGTGCCGGGCTATGGCGGCAACACGAACTCGCTCACGATCCTGGCCCGCCGGATCCGGGCCACCGGCCGCCAGGCCACCGTGCTGCACCTGCCGGGCAACGGGACCGGCAGCCTGGTCGGCGACGCCGGCGTGCTGAACGCCGCGGTCAGCCGCGCGCTCCGCGGCGGCGCGCCGTCGGTCAACGTGATCGGCTACTCCGCGGGCGGGGTGACCACCCTGCTCTGGGCGCGCGAGGACGGCGGCGCGCACAAGGCCCGGCGGATCGTCACCCTCGGCTCCCCGTTCCATGGCGCCGAACTGGCCGCCGACGGCGAGGCATTTTTGCCCAACGCCTGTCCGGCCGCATGCCGTCAGCTGGTGCCGGGCAGCAGCCTGCTCAGCCAGCTCGCGGCGGGCATCACCCCGCAGCGGCCGAACTGGCTGTCGCTGTGGAGCATCGACGACAAAACGGTGGACCCACCGGATTCGGCCCGGCTGGCCGGCGCGGTCAACGTGCCCATCCAGTCGCTCTGCCCGGCCCAGCAGATCAGCCACTCCCAGCTGCCCACCAACCCGGCGGTCACCGCCATGGTGCTGCAGGCCATCGGCACCGGCCCGGTCGGCCCGACCCGCGCCGACTGCCGTTAACCGGCTGCTCGCGGCTCGACCGGGCCCAGCGGCGGCAGCGCGTGCTCCTGCAGGTCGATCCCGATCTGCAGCACCCGGGTGTCCGCGCCGCGCGGCGCGGCCAGCGACAGCCCGACCGGCAGGCCGGTGCGGCGGCCCAGCCCGCCGGGCAGGCTGGCCACCGGGAAGCCGGTCGCGTTCCAGGTGGCGGTGAGCCGGATCATCAGGTCGCCGTCCCCGGCGGGCTGACCCGGGTCGTAGCCACGTCCGCGCGGCGGCGCGGTCCCGCAGACGCTCGGCTCGAGCAGCGCGTCCACCTCGTGCTGGGCGAACCACTCCTCCCAGCCGGCGGTGACCTGGGCCCGGCGCTGCTGTGCGGCGAGGTAAGGCGCGGCCGCGGTGAAATCGTCGCTGGCCGCGACGAACTCGCCGATGCTGGCCCGGTAGCGGGCGGCCGCGTCGCGGTGCCGCCGGTGGTACGTGCCGGCCTCGGTGAGCAGCACCGTGTTCAGCTCCGGGCCGGTCAGGTCCGGTGCCGCGGGCAGTGTGATGACCCGGGCCCCGAGCCGCTGCACGGCCACCACGGCCTGGCCGAGGACGTCGGCCACGTCCGGCTCCAGGCCGGCCCGCTCTGGCCGGTCGGTGACCGCGATGGTGACCCCGGCCAGCGGGTGCGGGCCGGGCCGGGCCCGCACCGGGAACGCGCCGGGCGGCGCGGGTGGTGGCAGCAGCGGGCTGATCTCCGCTGGGCCCGCGGTCAGCGCGCTGAGCAGCGCCCCGCAGTCGGCCAGCGAGCGGGCCATCGGCCCGGCGTGGTCCAGGGTGGGCGCCAGCGGGATGACGCCGTCCAGCGGGATGAGGCCGTGCGTCGGCTTGACCGTGGACACCCCGCTCAGCGCGGCCGGGATGCGCAGCGACCCGCACGTGTCGCTGCCCAGCGCGGCCGGGACCATGCCGGCCGCCAGCGCCGCGGCCGACCCGCCACTGGACCCGCCCGGGGTGCGGTCCAGCGCCCACGGGTTGCCGACCTGGTCGGTGGTGCCGCCGGCGGCGAACTCGTGGGTGTGCGTGTGGCCGGCCAGCACCATGCCCACCCGGTCCAGGCGCTGCCACGCGACGGAGCTGCGGGTGGCCACCTGCCCGGCCAGCACCCGGCTGGACGCGGTCAGCGGCAGCCCGGCCACCGCGTACAGGTCCTTCAGCCCGACCGGGATGCCGCACAGCAGCGGCGTCTCATCCCCGTCCCGGGACCGCCGTTCGTCGGCCGCGTGGGCCTGCGCCGCGGCCAGTTCCGGGTAGAGCCGGGCCCAGGCGTTCACCGCGGCCGGATGGCCGTCGAAGGTGGGCGCGCCGCCGTTGCGCTGCGCGATGCGCTGCTGGCAGGCGGCCAGTAGTTCGCTGGCGGACAGCGCCCGGTGGCGCAGCAGTTCTGCCGCCTGCAGCACGCCCAGGTCGGCTGGGTCGGTCATCTGCTCACCCGGCCTGCTGCTCAGCGTCCGTCATCGCGTAGCCGGGGACCGAGGGCCAGCGGACGGCCAGCACCACCGAGGCCTGCTCGGCGTGCCAGGAATGGCTCAGCCCATGGAACACCACGTAGTCACCGTGCTCGGCGAGCAGCACGCTGCGCCCCGGCAACTCGACCCGGAACCGGCCGCTGATCAGCAACAGCAGCGCGGACCGCTGTTCCCCGGCCACCCACTGCGGGCGCCGGTCGCCCGCCGGGTGGATGGCCCACTTGACCTCGACGTCGCCGCTGTGCCGCGGGTCGCCGGCCGGCTTGAAGTGGCCGAGCAGCCAGCCCCGGTCCTGCTCCGCGTCCACCGCCGCCTTGCCGACATATATCGAGTTAGCCACGATCCGCGACCCTAGCTGGTCACGTCCTTGGTGGCGAAGTGCGCCCAGGCGGCGCCGAGGAACACCACCACGTACACCGCCTGCACCGCGAAGCCACGCTCGATGTTGCGCCAGACGATCGGGTCGCGGAAGAAGTCGATCCAGGCCAGCCAGTACCGGGTGGGCAGGTACGGGTCCACCGTCGAGGCGGCGTTCAGCGTGACCAGCACTTCGCTGGTGATCAGCGCGGCCAGCGCGCCGAGCGCGGCGCCCAGCGCGGAGTCGGTGACGGTGGACAGGAACAGCGCGATCGCGCCCACCCCGAGCATGGACACCGCGATGAACGAGATCGCCCCGATGGTGCGCAGTGCGATGTCGGCCGGGCTCATCGCGGTGCCGGACAGTGAGGTGGCCGCGGCGCTGGCCGCGATGTTGGAGGTGGTCAGGCCGCCCGAAGTGGCCGCGATCGGCTTCGAGCCGAACAGCGTGATCCCGGTCAGGTAGGCGGTGCCGGCCACCAGCAGCACGGCAGACAGCGTGTACACGATCAGCGTGACCAGCTTGGCCACCAGCAGCCGGGTCCGGCCCACCGGCCGGGCCAGCAGGTAGCGCAGCGTGCCCGCGCTGGCCTCGCCCGCGATGGCGTCGCCGGCCACCACCGCCACCGCCACCGGCAGGAAGATCGGCAGCACGATGGCCAGCGCGGCGGCCGGGTACAGCGTCCCGCTGGACAGCACCTCGGACAGCAGGGCCGGCCCCTGGCCGGGCGGCGGGGCGATATGGGTGACCGCGACGAACACGGCCACCACCACCGGCAGCCCGCAGAGCAGCAGGATGCTCACCCAGCTGCGCGGCCTGCGCACCAGCTTGACCAGCTCGACCCGGATCACGCCTGCTCCCTGCCCGCCACGTTGCCCTGCTCCAGCACGTCGCCCTGCTCGCCCTGGCCCGGGGCCGCGGCCAGGCCCGGGCCGGCTCCGCGCCCGGACGGCCGCCCCGGCCCGGGCTGTCCACCCGGTCCGAGCCGGCGCTGGTCACCGCGAGGACTACGTCCTCCAGGGACCGCCGCTCCGCAGAGATCTCGGTGACCCGGACCCCACCGGCCACGAGTTCGGCGTTAAGCAGGGCGGTGTCGGTGCCGGAGACCAGCAGCCGGTCCGCCTCGCTGAGCTCGACGCGGCCGTCGAGCAGGTCCCGGGCCTGGCCCACGTCGGGGGTACGGACGATGGCCCGGCCGGTGAGCGCGCGCAGCGCGGCCAGCTCATCCTGCTCGACCAGCCGCCCCTGGTTCACGATGCCGACCCGGGTGCACAGCTGCTCGACCTCGGTCAGCTGGTGGCTGGACAGGAACACGGTGGTGCCCGCCTGGTTGAGCTCGATGAGCAGGTCGCGGATCTCCCGGATGCCCTGCGGGTCCAGGCCGTTGGTCGGCTCGTCCAGAATGAGCAGCCGTGGGGTGCGCAGCAGCGCGGCGGCCAGGCCGAGCCGCTGCCGCATGCCGAGCGAGTATCGCTTGACCGGCCGGTTGTCGATGCCGCCCAGGCCGACCCGGTCCAGGGTGTCCGCGATCCGGCGGCGCCGGGTGCGCCGGCTGCCCGCCGTCGCCGGCCGCGTCGATCAGCGCCAGGTTGGCCCGGCCGGACAGGTGGCCGTAGGCGGACGGGCCTTCCACCAGCGAGCCGATCGACGGCAGCACCTCGGCGACCTGCTTGGGCACCCGCTTGCCCATGACCTGGATCTCGCCGCTGGTCGCGTAGACCAGGCCGAGCAGCATGCGGACCACCGTGGTTTTTCCCGAGCCGTTCGGCCCGAGGAACCCGTACCGGTCGCCTTCCCGGACGTCCAGGTCGATCTGGTCCACCACCAGCAGCCGGCCGTAGCGCTTGGTCAGCGCCCGGGTGGCGATCACCGGCCACCTCCCGGAGGCCGGCGGAACCGGAAGTGGTTCAGGTCATTGACCATGCTGTTGGCCGCCCTTTCCAGCACTGCCGGGGTCACCGCGCCGGCGAACAGCCAGGTGGCGTGGTGGAACCCCGCGGTGACCATGAGAACGGACAGCAGCGGGGTGCGGATCACCGCGCCGGTCTGCCCGGTGAGTGAAACCAGGTCCGCGCCCGCCTGCACGGCGGCGTTGAAAGCCTGCGGCCCCACGCTGTGCGGCAGCGGCAGCACCACCAGCCGGGACAGCCCGGCCCCGTAGATGGCGACGCCCGGCGGGCCGCCCGGGATCGGCACCAGGCGCAGCCCGCCCAGCTCGCCCGGGAACGGGTCGCCGTCGCTGTCCCCGTCACCGTCGCCGTTCAGTACCCGGTTGATGTCCGGCTGCCGGGCCGTGGCCAGGCCGAGCTGCGGCGCGGGATGCGGGATCACCGCGTCCAGCGACGGCTCCGTCTGGCTCAGCTCCAGGAAGTTGCTGAGCAGCACGGGATGGGCCGACCCGCGCGCGGTGAGCTGCACTTCCACCGGCAGCCCGGTGCGCGGGTCAGCCCAGATGTCGATCGCGCCGATCGTGGTGCCCTGGCCGGTGGGGGTGACCCGCAGCCCGGCCGCGGTCACCCCGGCCACCCGGCGGGACGGCAGCCGGCCGAGGTGCTCATCGGGCCGGCGATGCTGAGCAGCCGCCGGGCCAGTTCCGGTGGCAGCAGGTCGGCCGCCCGGGGCAGCCGGACCGGCTGCGCGCCGACGACCTGGATCAGGCTGTTGCTGCCGTAGTTCCACAGGTAGGTCACGCCGCCGTCGCCGTAGGTGTCGTTCTCGCCCTCCGCGGAGACCACATCGGCCCGCCAGTAGTCGGCCGACCGGTACCACGCGTACTGGTCGGTGGTGCCATCCAGCAGCATGCTGACGTTGCCCAGGTCGGGCAGGCTGGGCAGGCCGAAGTCGGCCGTGCTCTCCGCGTAGCCCTGGTAAGGCCGGCTGGCCGAGGCCATGATGCGGGCTCGCAGCGCAGCCGCGCCGATGGTGGAGCCCTGCACCGGGAGCGCGGCGATCACCGCCGGGATCGCGCACAGCGCCACGGTGCCCGCCAGCACGATCGACCATCGGCGCCACGCCCCACGGCGGAGGGGGCTCAGGCTCAGCAAGCTCACCGGCGGCGCCACTTCGCCGCTTCTGCCACCAGACCACCGTACGATGCCGGGCCGCCCGGATACACCGCTGAGAGGGAGCTCTGCGCTAGCTGTAATGTGCCGCTAATAACTGGCCGGCTGCCGCTCAGCGGCAGTTGGCCCGGGCCGCCGAGGCGGCCACGGCGGCGCCCCGCCCGGACGCCGGGCTGGGGGTGGGCGTCGGCTGCCCGGTGCCCGGCCCATTGCCGCCCGGCCCGTTGCCGCCCTGGCCGCCACCCTGAGAGTTGCCGCTGCCGCTGTTGCCGGAGTTACCGTTCCCGCCGTTCCCCGACGTGGCCGCGGTGAGCGTGGCCGCGCCGGGCAGCAACTGGACGGTCAGCATGCCCCCGGCCGCCGGATAACTGCCCAGAGGCACCCACTGGCCGGCGCTGGCCGCCTGGTCGATGGACACGGTGCCCAGGCTGGCCGTCCCGGCGGATACCTGATAGCTGCCCACGCCGAGCGCGTTCTGGGTCGGCACGAAGACGGCCAGCCGGCACGCGGAGGTCGGCCGGCTGGGGTAGAAGAACCAGGTCAAGGTGGACGGGCTGGCCTGATTGCCGGTCGGGTCCGTGGTCCAGACCGAGCTGCCGTCGCAGCCGTTGCCGGTCCAGCCGCCGCCCGCCGTGGTCCACCCGGGACCGGTGGCAGCGGCGGCCAGGCTGACCCCCGCGTGGTGGCTGCCCGGGCAGCCAACGCCCGCCACTTCGGTACCGGCCCGGGCCGGCCGGGCCAGGACCGGGACCACCACCCGGACGCGGGTCTTCCGGGCCGGCTGGGCCCGCGCCGGGCTGGCCGGCCCGGGCCGCGGGTCAGGCCCGGCGGGCCGCGCCGTCCGGGTGCGCATGTGCATCCGGCCACCATGGTCGGCCATCGACCGGCCGCCGCCTGGTAACGGGGCGCCGGGCGCGCTGATCTCGCCGTGCCCGGTCGGCTCGGTCAGCACGGCGCCCCCAGCGGCCAGCGCGGCCAGCGCCACGGCCGCCGCCGTGACGCCGACCAGCCCGGCACTGGGCCGCCACCGTTCGCGTTCGCGCCGCGGGCCGAGACGCGGCCCGAGCCGGGTGATGGAGAAGCCAGGCTGGCCGGCCGCAGCAGGTCCGGCACCCGGCGGAAGCTCAGCCGGCCAGGCGAGCCCGTCCAGGCTCAGCCCTTCCCGCTCCCGGAGGGCACGAAGATCTCGCAGAAACGCCGCCAGATCCGCTGCGGGCATCCCGTGCAGTCCGTCATCAGCTGGCATCGCAGCACACTCCCGTGGTCGAGCCCCCGTGACTGGATCCCCGTGGCTGGCTCACCATGTCCCAGCGCCTGCGCTCCCCTTCTCTGCTACGGCGGATAGGCCGACACGTTAGCCCGGTACCGCCGCCGGAAACGGCACACCGGAGGTATCGCCCATTACGGCGGGGTGACGGCGTAATCCGGAAACCCTGTGGGCGGCCACGGGCCAGGGCAGCCGGGTGCTTGAATGAAGGGAAATTGGCCCGCGACCGTCGGAGGCACTGCCCGTGATCCTGGTAACCGGAGCGACCGGGCGGGTCGGCTACCCGCTGCTCGAGGCGCTGGCCGACACCGGCGCCGAAGTCACCGCGATGGTGCGGGTGCCAGCCAAGGGCGCCGACCTGCCGGGCGCGGCCAAGCACATCGTGGCCAGCTTCGACGATCCGCCGCCTGCCGAGGTGCTGCGGACGTTCGACCGGATCTTCCTGCTCAGCCCGGCGCTGCAGGAGCAGGCCGAGCTGGAGATCCGGTTCATCGACGCGGTACTCGCCGCGGGCCACCGGCCGCACATCGTCAAGATGGCCGCGGACGGCTTCCAGGACCCGGGCGTCGAGGTCCGCTTCGTGCGCAGCCACCGGGAGATCGCCGTGCACCTGGCGGCGTCCGGCCTGCCGGTCAGCTACCTCGCGCCGAGCATCTACATGGAGACCCTGCTGGCCGCGGCGGAGCGGATCCGCCGGGAAGGCATGCTCTACGCACCTTCCGGGCCGGGCCGGGCCGCCTACGTGGCGGCCAGTGACGTGGCCGACGTGGCCGCGCGGGTGCTGACCAGCCCGGGCCACGAGGACAGCACGTACGTGCTGACCGGGCCGGAGGCGCTCAGCGGCCAGCAGCTGGCCCGGCGGATCTCCACCGTGTTCGGCCGGGATGTCGGCTACACCGATCTGCCGGCCAGGCAGGCCAGGGAGGAACTGCTGGCCAGCGGGCTGAGCCAGTGGGAAGTGGACGGGGCGCTGGAAGTGTATGAGTGGGTGCGCGAGGGCGGGGCGGCCACAGTGACCACCGATGTGCCGGACGTCGCCGGGCATCCGGCCCGCCCGGTGCAGGACTGGCTCGATGACTCCCGGGCCGCCTTCCTGGGCGTGCCGCCGCCCGAGCTGCCGGACGACGTGTTCTGAGCCGGGCCGGTCAGCTGTCCGCCCTACCGCGGCCACCGCGGCGGTGATCATCCGCGCGGTGGCCGGCACCGGTACCCCGTTCGACCAGCACCGTTGGCGTGGCCTGCACACCCCGCGCGGTGGCCATCGCGGTCACGTATGGCGGCCAGTCCAGGTAGCGGCCGCTCTGCGCGCACTCGGCGAACGCCGGGCCGGGCAGGCCGGCCGCCTTGGCCAGCTCGGCCAGCTGGGCGTCGGTCAGGCCGGGACCGCCCTCGGGCGGCTGGCTGGCGAACAGCGCATGCGCGTATTCGGCGAACCGGCCGCCATCGGACGCGCAGCCCGACGAGGCCGCCGCCCGGGTCGAGTAGTGCGTGGTCGAAGCCGCGTCGAGGAAGTTCATCGGGTGATAAACCAGGCTGATGTGCCGCGCAGCGACCAGCCGGGCCAGCGTGTCTGCCGAGGAGAGCTCGAACTGACGGCAGAACGGGCAGAGGAAGTCGATGTAGGCGTCCACCGTGACCGGGCCGGACCCGATGACGACGCCGTCGCCCTCGGCCGTCGCGGCGGCCGGGAGGTGGCTGGGCACAGTCAGCTCGGTCATGCCTCTACGATGCCACGGGCCGCAGCCAGCCCGGCGGCCAGCCTCCGGTCAGCACGCGCGCGGCAGGTGCGGCAGCTGCGGGGTGAGCGTGGCACGCGGCCCTCGCTCGCGTATACCAGCGGGTTGGCCAGTACGGCGATCTGCAGCCAGATCGACCGTCCAGGCCGGCCCCGGGGCCGGGGTGCTTGCCGCCGAGTGGCGCTGCCGAGTGTTGCGGCGGGTGTGTGCGGCAGGGTGCCCGGGGCCGGCCTGGCTGGCCTACCGGCCGGCGATGACCGCCAGGTAGCTGCGGGCGGCCGGTGCGCTGGTGTTCACGTACAGCCCCATCACCCGGTTACGCCACACCGTGTTCCCGGTGACGACCCGGCACGGGCACAGCGCACTCGAGGCCACCGGCACCGGCCACCACCGGGCCCGGCCGAACCCACCGTGCCGCAGGGCCCGGATGTGGGCCATGGCCGGCCCGTGCCCCAGGGTTATGGCCACCAGGTTGAACCCGCCCGGTACGGCAGTGATCCCATCGAAGTGAGTCGGTACCGCCCGATTGGCGTAAGTGAAGAAGAACGGCCGCCCGAACCGGCCGGTCCGCTCGTTGTAATTGATCAGGAAGGCCGCGCTGGCCGCCGTGCGCCGATGAGCCGCCGGCCAGCGTGTACCGCGGGCTGCCCGGGCCGCCGTCCTGCCAGATGCCGTAGAACGTAGCTCTTGGTGGACAGGCTGCCGTGCAGCCGCAGCAGCGTGTACCGCCGGGTGCTGACGTTGTAGATAAAGGCGTTCCCCGATACCAGGCCGCCGCGCACGGTCGGGCTTCAGGTCGTAGTTGCCCACCACCAGGTGGCCCATGGTGCTGTGCGCGATGGTGTCCATCACGACGCACTTCGGCCGCCGCGGCGGGCAGGCTGAGACGTGCCCCGTCACGTGCCGCCCGTGCGCGGGCACCGCGATCGAGGCCCACCGGCCGCCGCGCCCGCTGACCGGGCCGAGGTAGATCATGCCCTGGTCGTGCACGCCGGACGGGGCGTCGGACGACACGTAACTGCCGACCGCCCGGACGTCGCCGCGCGGGATGGCCCGCGGATTGAACAGATGGGTGTCCGGGCCGTAGAACGTGGCGCCGGTCACGCCGCGGAACGCGGGCCGCAGCACCGACACGGCCGCGCCCCCCGCACGGGACAGCGGGCCGCGCCACAGGAACGCGGACGAGGCACCGCCAGCCAGGTACGTCCCGGTCAGCACGACGTCGCGGCCCCCGGAACCGCGGACCCCGGTCACTATGCTGCCGGTCCGCAGGATGGACCGGATGTTGCGGTGACTCCCCGTCGCCGGCTGAGCCGGGCCCGCCAGTGCCGGAGCGGCGGTCATAATCGCCAGCGCCGCGGTACCGGAAAGAATGGGAATAGCTCGCGCTATCTTCATATATTTCCCCCTGTGGTAATTCTGTGCAGCAAGAATGGTGCTGCTGCCGGGCTCAACCTAACCAGGGAAATTAACTGCCGGTAAAGCATCGCGGCGTTTCCTGCCGCATCAGCTCTTCGCGTACCACACCCGGGGCTGGCGCTGTGCAGCCGAAATCCTCCATCGCCGGGACGTTGGGCCCTCCCCCAAGGGATCACTCTCTGGATGAGATGGACATGTGCCCACCCGAGGGGGACGCCCGATGATGTGCCCGGGTACCCGCGAACCCCGCGTGAACAATGTGCGGCGCTGCTGGCCCGGCTGGGGATGCTGGCCGCCGACGTAGGCGGCGCCACGCCGCCGCCCGACTTCACCGCGCAGCTCGGCGAGCTCACCAGCGCCATCGTGGCCCAGGCCGAGATGGCTGGGCAGGCCGTGACGGCAAGCATGACTGACCGCCGCCGGGCCGCCGAGGTGGCCCGATTCCTGTCCGCCCGGCTGGCCCGGATGGCCACCGCCGCGCAAGACGCCATCGGGGCAGCCGAACGCGGCGATGCGGCCGCACTGCGCCGGCAACTGCGCAGGTTCGAGGTACTCGACACGGCCATGTGGACAGTACAGGCGGCCCTGCGGCCGCCGCACCGGCAGACCGGCCGGCCCGCACCGCCGGCCGCCGCGCGGTCATGACCTGGGCCGGCCCATGGGATGCCCCGCTGCACACGGTACGTGGCCACTGAATCAGGCAAGCCGGTGAGGTGTCATGGACGCGCAACACCAGCAGACCGACCCACCGCCTGGCTACCCATCCGGCTACGAGCACGAGCTGGCGCTGGCTGATGGGCGGCGGGTACTCATCCGGCCCATCGTGCCGGGCGACGCGCAGCAACTGGCGGAGGCGATCCGGACGGCTGATCCGGACACGCTGCGCCGCCGGTTCCTGGGCGGGCCGCCCCGGCTGACTCTCGAACTGCTGCAGCACGTGACGGTGGTCGACTATGTGCACCGGTTCGCGCTGGTGGCTATCGACCCGGTCACCGGGCATGGCGTTGCCATCGCCCAGTACGAGCCGGCCGGTCCGGGCATCGCCGAAGTGGCGATAGCGGTCACCCCAGCGTGGCGGCGGGACGGCCTGGCCACGGTACTCATCCTGCTGCTGGCCAAGGCCGCCGCGGAGCGCGGTATTCACACGTTCACCGGCTCCTACCTGGCCGAGAACCGGCCCATCGGCGCCCTGCTCCAGGGCGTCGGGCTGGGCTCGCACGTCATCGAGCACGGCATCGCAGAGTTCTCCCTGCCGCTCGGCGGCCAGCCTGGCGCTGCGCCAGGGCACTCACCGGGGTCCGGCTGACCCGGCTGCCTGGCGCTACTGACAGTCGGCTCAGCCGACTGGCTGGGCGCGGTCCGGCTGGGCGGCCCGCTCCGTGTAGAACTCACAGAACGCATCGAAGGCACGCGCCCCGTAGACAGTGGCCGGCCCGCCGTTCATCAGGAAGGTGACACCGATAGCTTCGGCGGCTTCCGCCGGGGTCGCGCCATGCTGGACCGCGGCGTGCGCATGCGCCGCGATACACCCGTCACATTCCTTGCTGACCGCTATGGCCAGCGCGATGAGCTCCTTCGTCCGCACATCCAGCACGCCGGGCGCCAGCGCGGAGTCATGCAGCTCCCGATAGCCCGCGTACACCTGCGGGATCGCGTGCCGCAGCTCGGCGGGTCGGCACCCGCAGTTCTTCCCGGACAGCCTTCCCGTAACTCATCAGAGGTTCCTCCCAGCATCAGATACCACTGTGAGCATCCACCGGCCGCGTCCCCCGGCACCATGGCCGGAGGTCCCGGCTGCGCCGCCACATGGCCTTCTCCGCTGCCCGGAGACCCCGATCTGCCAGCGGCTAAGCTGCTGCCCTGTGACCGATCAGCAGCACGGCGGCGACCAGATGGCAACTGCGGCCAGCCGCCGCCCGCGGGCCCGGGTCGCTCGGGGTGCCGTTCGGCGGGACACCGGGCCGGTGGAATGCGATCACCGACGTGCCTGGAGTGGAGGTCGGATACCGGACCATCATCCATGGCGATACGGCGCGCACCGGGGTGACCGGAATCCACCCGCGCGGCCGGGGCGGGGCGCTCGACCCGGTGGCCGCAGGCTACGCCGCGCAGAACGGCAACGGCGAAATGACCGGCGCGGCCTGGATCGAGGAATCGGGCACCACGTCGCTGCCCATCGCGCTGACCAACACGCACGCGGTTGGCATCGCGCACGCCGGGATCATCGCCTGGGCGGTACAGCACTACCCGGAACTGGGCGACAACTGGTCGCTGCCGGTGGCCGCGGAGACCTGGGACGGCTACCTGAACGACATCAACGCGCACCACGTCACCGAGGCGGACTGTGTCGCCGCGCTGGAGGCGGCCCGGTCCGGCCCGCTGGACGAAGGTGGCGTAGGTGGCGGCACCGGCATGGTCTGCTACGGCTTCAAGGGCGGCAGCGGCACCGCGTCCCGGCTGGTCAGCCACGGTGGCACCAGCTACACGGTGGGCGTCTTCGTGCAGGCCAATTTCGGCGCCCGGCGCGAACTGGTGCTGGCCGGGCGGCCGCTCGGTGAGCTGCTGGCCGAAGACGACCCGGTGAGCGGGTACCACGCCGTACCGCCCGGTGCGGGCTCGGTCATCGCCATCGTGCTGACCGACGCGCCGCTGCTGCCGCACCAGTGCACGGCACTGGCCCGGCGGGTCACGCTCGGGCCTGGCCCGCACCGGGACGGCCGGCTCGCATTCGTCCGGCGATCTGTTCCTGGCCTGCTCCACCGCGAACCCGGGCGGCTTCAGCCGGTACGGGCAGCGCGATGCGAGGCCTTACGACCAGCTGTCGTTCGTGCCGTGGGATGCCATCGACCCGTTCTTCACCGCGGTCGTGCAGGGCACCGAGGAAGCAGTGGCCAACGCGCTGTGCGCCGGTGAAGAGATGACCGGCTACCGTGGCCACCGGGTCCCCGGACTCCCCCGGGACCGGGTCGCCGAACTGTTCCGCGCCCGCGCCAAAGGGGCGCGCCGCCGACTGGACTGACCCGCGCCGAAGGGGGCGCGCCGCCGACTGGACGACGCCGCGCCGAAGGGGGCGCGCCGCCGACTGGACTGAGGAGCGAGGGAGCGAAGCGACTGAGCGACGAGGGAAGGCGGCGGATATAGCGCCCCCGGAGGCGCAAAGCAAGCAGAGGAGAGCGTAATGGAGTACCGGCTGCTCGGCAGCAGCGGATGCGCGGTGTCCGCGCTCGCCCTCGGCACCCTGACGTTCGGCAACGAGACCGACCAGGCAGGGGCGTTCAGCCAGCTGGACAGCTTCGTGGCGGCCGGCGGGACGCTGGTGGACAGTGCGGATGTGTACGCGGACGGGCGTTCCGAGGAGATCATCGGGCGGTGGCTGGCGGCCCGGCCGGGGATGCGGGAGGTCGTCGTGCTGGCCACCAAGGGCCGGTTCCCGACCGATGACAGCCCGAACGGTCACGGGCTGTCCCGCCAGCACCTGGCCCGCGCGCTGGACGCGTCGCTGCGCCGGCTGAACACCGACCGGGTCGACCTGTACCAGGTGCACGCGTGGGACCCGCTCACCCCGGTCGAGGAGACGCTGCGCTTCCTGGATGACGCGGTGCGGGCCGGCAAGATCAACTACGTCGGGCTGTCCAACTTCACCGGCTGGCAGCTGCAGAAAGACGGTGGACGTCGCGGCGTTCCGCGGGCTGTCCGCCCCGGTGTCCATGCAGCCGCAGTACAACCTGCTGTCCCGCGCCGTCGAGTGGGAGATCGTGCCGGCCTGCCAGGCCGCCGGGCTCGGGTTGCTGGCCTGGTCGCCGCTGGCCAGCGGCTGGCTGACCGGCAAGTACCGGCGCGGCGAGCCGCCCGCGGCGGGCACCCGGGTACTGGAGAACGCGGACGAGGGGATGCGCATCTGGAACCAGCGCGGCCAGTCCGAGCGGACCTGGCAGGTGGTGGACGCGGTGCGCAAGGTGGCCGACGGCCGCGGTGTGCCGATGGCCCAGGTGGCCATCGCCTGGCTGGCCGCCCGGCCGGCCGTGTCCTCGGTCATCCTGGGCGCCCGCAGCATGGACCAGCTCACCGGCAACCTGGCCGCCGCGGACCTCGCGTTGAGCGCCGAGGAGACCAGGCTGCTGGACGAGGCGAGCCAGCCGGTTACGCCGGATTACCCCTACGGTGAGCCCGGCCAGACCCAGCGCAGCCGCCGGATCCGGGGCGGCCGGTTCTGAGCTGGCCGGGACTCACCGCGGGTTCCGGGGTCAGTACCAGCCGTAGGCCAGCTCGTGGTCCCAGGCGCGGCGCGGGTACCCGTACCGGCTCTTGATGTAGCCCAGCCCCCAGCGGATCTGGGTGGTGGCGTTGGTCCGCCAGTGCTTGCCCGCGCTGGCCATCTTGCTGCCCGGCACGGCCTGCGGGATGCCGTAGGCGCCGGAGGACGGGTTGTAGGCGTACTTGTTCCAGCTGCTCTCCCGGTTCCACAGCTTGACCAGCGGGGAGAACTGCCGGGCGCCCCAGCCGTAGTGGCCGAGCATCTTGCGCGCTTTCTGCCGGGCTGCCTTGGCCGCGGACGCGGCCGCCGCGTGCCGCCGGGTCAGCTGGCCGGGGTGCCGTGCCTGATCACGATGGTCAGGTGCGCACCGGTGATGGCCGGGGTCGGGGTCACCCCCGGCGGGGGATCGCGCTGGCGTGGCCGGAGTCGCGGTTGACCGTGCTTACGTTGGCCACCTTGGCCTGCGCGCCCGCTGAGCCCAGGCCGCTCAGCGAGCCAGCCGCGGGGCCGGCGGTGACGAGTGCTGCGGCCGTGACGGCAGCCGTGGCGACGGCTGTGCCCGCCGCGGTGAGCGCAGCTTTGACGGTAGTGGATTTACGGTTAGGCGTCCTGGTCAGGGACAAGATGAACCTTCGGTCGGGCGCGGTTGACACGTGCGCTCGGCTTCCACCCGGGACACGGGCCAGCCATGATCGAGACTGCGATGCGGCTGGCGGCGGCGTGCGGACGTGACGCGGGTACAGGGCGCCGGGCGGCTCAGTGGCGGCCATCACGCACGCGGGGTGCTTGCCGGACCACCCTGCCGGAATCTTGACCTTAATAATCCTAAATCGGGATAAAGGACGGTATGAAATATGTCACATGCGGCTGAGCAGCGGCCGTCCCCGGGGGGGTCGAAGGGACGGCCGCTGCAGCTCAGTGGGGCTGGTTCTAGTACCAGCCGTCGGCCTGCTCGTGCGACCAGGCCGCGCACGGTGAGCCGTAGGTGGACTGGATGTAGCCGAGTCCCCAGCGGATCTGGGTGGCCGCGCTGGTCTGCCAGTCAGCGCCAGCGCTGGCCATCTTGCTGCCCGGCAGCGCCTGCGGGATGCCATAGGCGCCCGACGTCGGGTTGCTGGCCGTGACGTTCCACCCGCTCTCCTGGTTCCAGAGCGGCTGCAGGCAGCTGAACTGGGAAGTGGACCAGCCATAGGAGCCGAGCATGCTCTCCGCGATCTGCTGCGGGTCACCCTGCGGGGTGGCGGCGGAAGCCGCTGAGCTGCTGCTGGCCTGAGCGGCCTGCCGGGCCGCGGCCGCCTTGGCCGCGGCCGCCGCCTTGGCTGCCGCGGCCGCCTTGGCCGCCGCCCGGGCCTGGGCCGCCTGCCTGGCCTTGGCCTGCGCGGCCTGCCGCAGCTGGGCCTGCAGCGCCGTGGCCTGGATGGCCCGGAGCTGGTGCGATGTGTCCGCCTGCACGGTCTGCGGGGCGACCGAGCTGGCGGTGGCGTGCGATCCGGCGAACGCCGCGGCGTCGGCCAGGTTGCCCGGCGCGCCCGATGAGCCTGGCCAGGCGGCGGTCGTGCCGGCCACCAGGCCCGCGACGGCCAGCGCCGAGCCCGCGCTGATCAGCGTGGCCTTGGTGTGCTTGCGGGGTTTGCGATGAGTAGGAGTCCGTCGGCTGAGGGACAAGATGGACCTTTGCTCAGGCGCGGTCGCGCCATCCGGTTTCCACCCAGGGCACAGAACCAGCCGTCAGGAAGGGGGCTGGCCAGCGGCGTAAGGACGTGGCGCGGGGGCAGGGCGCCGGGCCGCGGTCAGTCGGCGGCCATCACGTACGCGGGGTGCTTGCGGCAACCCAGAATGCCGAAGATCGCCGATCCGGCCGCCGGAACCCGCATAACGGCCGGGTGAAAAACCTCACACAAAATACCCGATTAGCCCGTTACCTGCACCTTTGCGGGTTCCCCCCCGCACTCTCGAGCGGACTCGGCACGCGATCCGCGCCCGCCCGACTTCTTTTCACGTGGGTGGTGCGCTGGTACCGGGACAAATCGGGCGGTGAGCGCACCAGATCCGTGAAGAGTGCCCCAAGAGCGTGATCGAGGTGACTGGTGGGTCTGGAGTTCGCCGTGGTGACGGGTTACTGAGCGCCGACGGCGGCGCCAGGACTGGTCGCCCTCCGGCGGGTCAGGTGAGGGCGGGGATGATGGTGTTGCCGTAGGCGGCCAGGGTTTCCGCGGGCTGGTCGTGCATCAGGTACACGGCGAACTGGTCGGCGCCGATCTCGGCCAGTTCGCGCAGCCGGTCCAGGTGCGCCTCAGCCGGGCCGAGCAGGCAGAACCGGTCCACGATGGCGTCCGGCACGAAGTCCGTGGACGGGTTGCCCGCCTTGCCGTGATGGGCGTAGTCGTAGCCCTCCCGGCCCTTGATGTAGTCGGTCAGCTCGTGCGGCACCGGGCCGTCTTCGCCATACCGGGCCACCAGGTCGGCCACGTGGTTGCCGACCATGCCGCCGAACCAGCGCAGCTGGTCGCGCTGATGCGCCAGGTCGGTGCCGACGTAGGCCGGGGCGGCCACGCAGATGGTGAGCGCATCCGGGTCCGGCCGGCCGCCTGGGCCGCGGCGCGGACCGAGCCGACCGTCCACCGGGCGATGTCCGGGTCGGCGGTCTGCAGGATGAAGCCGTCGGCCTGCTCGCCGACCAGGGCCAGCGCCTTGGGCCCGTAGGCGGCCATCCAGATCTCCAGCTTGCCGTCGCGCACCCACGGGATGCGCAGCGGCGCGCCATGCAGCATGACCTCGCGCCCCTCGGCCAGGCCCTTGATCACCCGCATCGCCTCGGCCATGGTGGCCAGGGTGACCGGCCGCTGGCCGATGACCCGGCGGGCCGAGTCGCCGCGGCCGATCCCGCACACCGTGCGATTACCGAACATGTCGTTCAGCGTGGCGAACAGCGAGGCGGTCACCGACCAGTCCCGGGTGCCCGGGTTCGTCACCATCGGCCCGATCGTCAGCCGCGAGGTGGCTCGGCCAGGATGGCCGAGTAGATGACGTACGGCTCTTGCCAGAGCACGTGCGAGTCGAACGTCTAGCCGTAGCTGAAGCCCAGCTGCTCGGCGCGGCGCATGGTGTCCACCACCGCACTGGCGGGCGGGTCCGTCTGGAGCACCAGCCCGAAATCCATCGGGCCCCCCCGCTCAGCTGAGGTACTGGGACAGGCCGCGGCGCAGGAACTGGCCGTGGCCGGTGCGGCCGTGATACTCCCCGCCGTCGATGACGACCTGCCCCCGGGACAGCACGGTCTGCACCTGGCCGGTGATGGCGAAGCCCTCGTACGCCGAGTAGTCCACGTTCATGTGGTGCGTGCGGGCGGACAGCGTCTGCTTGGCCGCGGGGTCGTAGATGACGATGTCCGCGTCCGAGCCGGGCGCGATGACGCCCTTGCGCGGGTACAGCCCGAACATCCGGGCCGGCGTGACGGCGGCCACCTCCACCCAGCGGGCCAGCGACAGCTCGCCGGCCGCCACCCCCTGGTGCAGCAGGTCCATCCGGTGCTCCACGCCAGGAATCCCGTTCGGGATCTTGGAGAAGTCGCCGCGGCCAAGTTCCTTCTGCTCCTTGAAGCAGAACGGGCAGTGGTCGGTGGACACCACCGACAGGTCGTTGGTGCGCAGCCCGCGCCACAGCGAGCCCTGATGCTCGCGCGGCCGCAGCGGCGGCGAGGCCACGTACTTGGCGCCCTCGAAATCCGGCCGGGCCAGGTCGTCCAGGGACAGGTACAGGTACTGCGGGCAGGTCTCGGCGAACACGTTCTGCCCGGTGTCCCGGGCCGCCGCGATCTCCTGCAGCGCCTGGGCGGCGGACAGGTGCACCACGTACAGCGGGGCCCCGGTGACCTTGGCCAGGGCGATCGCCCGGTGGGTGGCCTCGGCTTCCAGCTCCGGCGGCCGGGTCAGCCCGTGCTGCACCGGCGTGGTCTTCCCGGCGGCCAGCGCCCGGGCCACCAGCTGGTCGATCGCGATGCCGTTCTCCGCGTGCATCATGATCACCGCGCCGGTGTCGGCGGCGCGCAGCATGGCCTGCAGGATCTCCCCGTCGGTGGCGTAGAACACCCCGGGGTAGGCCATGAACATCTTGAAGCTGTTCACGCCCGCGCCGATGCACGACTCCATCTCTTTGAGCGTGCCGTCGTTGACGTCGGACACGATCATGTGGAAGCCGTAGTTGACCACGCAGTTGCCGTCGGCCTTCTCGTGCCATTTGTCCAGCGTGGCCAGCAGCGAGGTGCCCTTGGCCTGGACCGCGAAGTCGACGATCGTGGTGGTGCCGCCCCAGGCCGCGGCCCGGGTGCCGGTCTCGAACGTGTCCACCGAGAACGTGCCGCCGAACGGCATCTCCATGTGCGTGTGCACGTCGATGCCGCCGGGCAGCACGTAGCGCCCGGTGGCGTCGAACACCCGGCCGGCCCCGGCGGCCCAGGACTGGGCCAGCTCGCTGCCGCTGGCCGCCAGCCCGCTGATCAGCTCGCCGTCCACCAGCACGTCGGCGGGCACGGCGCCAGACGGCGACAGCACCTGGCCGCCGCTGATCACCGTAGTGCTCATGGCTCGACCAGCCCGCCGTACTGATCGGGGCGGCGGTCCCGGTAGAACTGCCACAGGTCGCGCACCTCGGCCAGCACGTCCATGTTCAGGTCACGGACGACCACCTCGTCGCCGGTGTCCGAGCCGGCCTCACCGACCAGCTGGCCGCGCGGGTCGACGAAGTAGGACTGGCCGTAGAACTCGTTGTCGCCCAGCGGCTCCACGCCGACCCGGTTGATCGCGCCGACGAAGTACTCGTTGGCCACCGCCGAGGCGGGCTGCTCGAGCCGCCACAGGTACTGGGACAGCCCGCGGCTGGTGGCCGACGGGTTGAACACGATTCGCGCCCCGGCCAGGCCGAGTGCCCGCCAGCCCTCCGGGAAGTGCCGGTCGTAGCAGATGTACACGCCGATCCGGCCGACCGCGGTGTCGAACACCGGGTAGCCGAGGTTGCCCGGCCGGAAGTAGAACTTCTCCCAGAAGCCCTGCACCTGGGGCAGGTGGGTCTTCCGGTACTTGCCCAGGTAGCTGCCGTCGGCGTCGATCACCGCCGCGGTGTTGTAGTACAGGCCGGGCTGCTCCTCCTCGTACATGGGCACCACCAGCACCACCGAGTGCTGCCGGGCCACGTCGCACATGAGCTGGGTGGTGGATCCGCCCGGGATGGCCTCGGTGTAGGAGTAGTAGTCCGCGTCCTGCACCTGGCAGAAATACGGCCCGTAGAACAGCTCCTGAAGGCAGACCACCTGGGCGCCAGCCGACGCGGCGCGGCCGATCGCGTTGACGGAGGCCCGGATCATGGAGTCCTTGTCGCCAGTCCACTGCTGCTGAACCAATCCGGCCCGGATGACCTCGGCCACGTGTGCCTCCTTAGCTGGCTGGCACGGCCCCGCTGCACGCCAGCGTCAGCAGCGGACGTTTCCGCCGTATGTCGGTTCGTTCCCCACTTGGATCTTTCCAGCCCTGGCCCTGGCTGACCAGCCTCGGGCGGCAGCCGGCTGGACAGCCGGCTAGGCCGGCCGGACAGCCGGCTGAGACGGCCGGCGGCTCCGGCACGGTGGCCTGACGCTGCGCCCTGATCACGTGGATGACCGCGTTGATCAGCGCCAGGTGGGTGAAGGCCTGCGGGAAGTTGCCCAGCTGGCGGCCGGTCCGCGGGTCGATCTCCTCGGCGTACAGGTCCAGCGAGCTGGCCAGTGAGAGCAGCCGCTCGCAGAGCTGATGGGCGCGGTCCGGCTCGCCGATCTCGCACAGCGCGGACACCAGCAGGAACGAGCAGATGGTGAACGTGCCCTCGCCGCCGGGCAGCCCGTCATCGGTCTCCTCCGGCCGGTACCGCAGCACCAGCCCCTCCTCGGTCAGCTCGTCGGCGATGGCCAGGATGGTCGCCCGGACCCGCGGGTCCTCCCGGGGCAGGAAGCCGGTCATCGGCAGCAGCAGCAGCGAGGCGTCCAGCGCCCGGGTCTGGTAGTGCTGGGTGAACACGCCGCGGTCGTCCACCCCGTGGGCCAGGATGTCCTCCCTGATCTCGTCGGCCGCCGCACGCCAGGTCTTGGCCAGCGTCGCCTCGCCCCGGGCCAGCGCGGCCTGCGCGCCGCGCTGCACGGCGGACCAGCACATGATCTTGGAGAAGGTGAAGTGCTGCGGTGCCCCGCGCACTTCCCAGATACCCAGGTCGGGCTCCCGCCAGTACTTCAGCGCGGCCTCCACCTGGCGGCGCACCACCGGCCAGATCCGGCTGTCCAGCCGCTGCCAGCTGCCCAGCCGGATGTGGATGGCCTGCAGCATGGTGCCCCAGACGTCGTGCTGGCGCTGGGTGTAGGCCTCGTTGCCGACCCGCACCGGCCGGGCCCCGTCGTACCCGCTGAGGTGGTCCAGGATCCGCTCGTTGAGCAGCCGCTCGCCGTCCACCCCGTACACCACCTGGATCTCGTCATCGCGCTGGGCGATGTCGGCCAGGAACCAGAAGAAGTCGTCCGCCTCCCAGTCGAAGCCCAGCGCGTACAGGCTCCACAGGGTGAACGCGGAGTCGCGCAGCCAGCAGTAGCGGTAGTCCCAGTTGCGCTCGCCACGGGGCACCTCGGGCAGTGACGTGCTGGCCGCGGCGATCACCGCGCCGCTCGGCGCGAACGTCAGGCCCTTCAGGGTCAGCGCGCTGCGCTGCAGATACCGGCTCCACGGATGGTCCGGGAAGCGGCCGCGGGCCAGCCAGTGCTGCCAGTGGTGCGCGGTCCAGACCAGCCGGCGCTGCGCCTCCTCGTAGCTGAACGGGGGCTGGTGCACGGTCCAGGACAGCGCGACGAAGTGGTGCTCGCCCTCCCGCATCAGGGTCCGGGCCATGGCCCGGCCGCCCTCGAAGCCGACCCGCATGTCGGTGGTCAGGGTCAGCCCGACCCCGATGTCCGGGCTGGCCGCCCGGCACACCGCCTGGGCGTAGCCCCGGTCGGTGTACTCCCAGCTGCCCTGCAGGCGGCCGTAGTCGAAGACCGGCTCGCAGTCGAAGGCGACCTGCATCTCGCCGGTAACGCAGCGGATGGTGCGCAGCAGCACATGGTCGGCGTCGTAGTCGGTCGGCGTCCGGCGGTGCGTGTGGGACAGCTCGAGGTCGTGATGCCAGGGCCCCATCAGCAGCGCGTCGCGCACCACCAGCCACCCGGTGGGCGTCCCCCAGCTGGTCTCCAGCACCATCGTGCCGGGCAGGTAGCGGCGGGCCGACGGAACGGTGACCCCTTCCGGGCCGAGCCGGAACCCGCCGGCCGAGCGGTCCAGCATCGCGCCGAACACGCTGGGCGAGTCCAGCCGGGGCAGGCACAGCCACTCCACATTGCCGCTCGGCGCGATCAGCGCGGTGGTCTCACAGTCGGACAGGAAGCCGTACTCGCCGATCGGCGGGAACGGGGACTCATCGGTGGTCGTGTCCACTGGCCCCGGGGTCGCCGCGTCCAGGCCATCCCACCACTGCCCGGTCACCGGCCCCCCGCGCCGCTCGGCGAATGCGTCCATCCGCTTGATATACCCCGTCAGCGGGCCGGGCGGGGCCCGTACCGGTGCAGCGGACGGCCATTGCGAACGATTGCGAGCACTGCGAAACTCGTCCCACAAGGCCCATGATGATGAGAGGTGACCAGGTTGCCGGACAAGCAGCGGATCAGCTACTTTCCGCTGGACCAGATGGACCCGGAGATGCGCGCCGAGATGGAGCGCTGCCAGCGGGAGGGCACCCCGCGGCCGGAGAGCTCGGCGGTCCGGGCGCACGTGCCCGCCGCGTTCTGGGCGTTCGCCCGGTCCTGGCAGGAGATCTTCCGGGAGGGCGTCTGCGATCACCGGATCAAGGAACTGTGCCGGGTGTACATCTCCCGCACGGTCAACTGCGAGTACTGCGGCAACCAGCGGTCGTTAAGGCCGCGCAGCAGGGCTTCACCGAGGCCAAGTACGACGAGCTGCTGAACTTCGAGTCATCAGCCAGGTTCGACGACCGGGAGAAGGCCGCGCTGGCCTACGCCGAGGCCATCGCCTGGCACCAGCCGAGCCGAGGACGCGCTGTGGGACCGGCTGCACCAGCACTTCGCCGAGCCGGAGCTGGTCGAGCTGGGCTGCTTCATCGCGCTGACCTTCGGCCAGCAGAGCTGGCTGCGGCTGCTCAATATCGAGCACCACCAGGTGCTGCCGGGCACCTCGGCCTCGATGGCGCCGGGCTTCGAGACGGCCGAGGCACTGGCCGAGAGCAAGCAGGCCACCGGACTACTGGGCCCGGCACTGAGCTGGTATCCGGCCTTTGACCCGGCCGAGATGGGCCGCCGCCGGGCGGCGCTGGCCGGGGTGCTGGCCGGGCGCGGCATCGGGGCCGCCCTGGTCTACGGCGCGGACCGGTCCGGCACGGCCGTGCCGTGGCTGACCGGCTGGCCGGTGACCAGGGAAGCCGCGCTCATCTTCGCGCCCGGCCAGCCAGACGTGCTGTACGTCGGCTACGACAACCACGTGCCCAACGCCCGGCGGCTGGCCCCGGCGGCCGAGGTCCGGCCAGGTGGCGCTTCGGCGCTGCGGGCCGCGCTGCCCGAGCTGGCCGCCCGGGCGGCCAGCCGCGGGCGGGCCGCGGTGATCGGGCCGGTGCCCGCCCGCTGGCATGACGAGCTGATCGCAGCGGCCGGCCAGGTCGAGTTCCTCGACCTGGAGTACACCCAGCTGCGGCTGGTCAAGTCGGCCGCGGAGATCGGCTGGCTGCGCGCGGGCGCCCGGCTGACCGACGACGGGGTCGGCGCCCTGGCGGCCGGGGCCCGGCCCGGGATGACCGAGGCGGCGCTCGGCGCCCTGGTGGAGAGCGGCTACGTCGCGGCCGGCGGCCAGACGCACATCCGCTATATCGGGGTCACCCCGATGGATCAGCCCGGGCTGTGCGTGCCCGCGCAGTGGCCGTCCAGCCGCCCGCTGCGCACCGGGGACGTGCTGAGCTGCGAGATCAGCGCCAGCTACGGCGGCTACCCGGGGCAGCTGCTGCGCAGCTTCACGGTCGGCGCCCCGCCCACCCCGCGCTATGCAGGACCTGCACCAGGTGGCCGAGCAGGCGTTCGGCGCGATGACCGCCCGGCTGCGGCCCGGCGCGACCGCGGCGGACCTGATCGAGGCGGCCAGCCTGATCACCGCGGCCGGCTTCACCGTCTACGACGACCTGGTGCACGGCTACGGCGGCGGGTACCTGCCCCCGGTGCTGACCCGGGCCGCGCTGGAGCGGCAGCAGGCCCCCGAGTTCACCTTCCAGGCCGGGATGACCGTGGTCATCCAGCCGAACGTGATCACCAAAGACGAGCGGGCCGGGGTGCAGACCGGGGAACTGGTGCTGGTGACCGAGGACGGCTGGGAATCACTGCACCAGTTCCCGCGCGGCTTCGGCCGGATCGGCTAGCTCCCCCCGCGGCCCCGCGGCCCCCGCGCCCCGGGCTAAGGGCGCTCGCCGCGCAGCCGGGCCACGTAGCGCTCCGCGGAGCGGCGGATCGCGGCCGGGCCGTCGCGCACCACGACCCGCCCCCACCAGCCGCCGTACACCCGGTCGAAGGGGAACCGCCCGGCCCGCTCGGCGATGTCCAGCACGGTCACCTCATCCAGCGGGATCAGGTTGGGGTAGCTCCACATGAAGCTGACCCAGTCCCGGTCCGCCGTCACGGTGATGGTGTCCCCGGTGAGCAGCGCGCCGCGGCCTTCCGACCCGGCCGGCCAGTGCAGCACGGCCGCCCCGTCGAAGTGCCCGCCGATCCGGGCCAGGGTGAGCCCGGGCACCGGCTCGGCCTCGTCGTCGAAGAACTCGATGCGCGGCGAGGGCCGCTGCACCCACTGCTGGTCAGCGCGCGGAATGAAGATCCGGGCCGCGAAGCGTCGGCGAACTCCACGTTCACCCCGTAGAAGTGCGGGTGCGACATGCAGACGGCGGCGATCCCGCCGAGCTCGGTGATCCGCTGCCGGGCCGCGTCGTCGAGCAGCGAGACGCAGTCCCACAGCACGTTGCCGTGCGGGGTGCGGACCAGCAGGGCGCGCTGCCCGATGGCGAACGACGGCTCCACGCCGACCCCGATCAGGTCCGGCTCCTCCTCGCGCAGCACCACCGCCCGGTCGCTGGCCAGCTCGGCCATGGTGGTCCACTGCTGGCCGCCCCAGCCGACATACTGCCGTTCGTCCAGGCAGATCGGGCAGGCCGCCGGGCGGCTGGCCGGATGTCCGGGTACTGCACGCCACAAGTGCGGCAGATCCACGCAGGCATCCGAGTCCCTCCTCTGGCCTGTCACCGGGTAGGCTAACGCGCCGTAATCATCAGTCGGGTGCGTCATGCGCCCGGGTAGGGGCGGGGCTGATAACTATGCGCCGGATCATGATCACTGCCGCGGTCGCGGCGCTGGGTACCGGGCTGGCCGCGTGCGGAAGCTCCGGGTCGGGCGGCGGCCGAGCAGCAGCGCCGCCACCGCCAGCCCGGCCGCGGCCAGCTGCACGTACGCCGGGCGTGCAGAAAGACCTGTACACCAAGGGCGTGCTCACCGTGGCCACCGACAAGCCCGCCTACCCGCCGTGGTTCTAGGGCAACAACCCGGCCAATGGCAAGGGCTACGAGAGCGCCGTGGCCTACGCCGTAGCCAAGCAGCTCGGCTTCAAGAGCTCACAGGTCAAGTGGGCCTACGAGCCGTTCAACGACTCCTACGCGCCGGGGCCGAAGAAGTTCGACTTCGACATCAACGAGGTATCGGTCACCCCGCAGCGGGCCACGGCGGTGACGTTCTCGAACAGCTACTACGACGTGCAGCAGGCGCTGGTCGCGCTGAAGGGCACGCCGATCGTGACCAAGCACGCCCCGGCCGACCTGAAGGGCTACGTGTTCGGCGACCAGGTCGGCACGACCAGCCTGGCCTTCATCAACAGCCAGATCCAGCCGACCCAGACGCCCAAGGTGTACGAGACGCTGAACGACGTGAAGCAGGCGCTGCAGACGCATCAGATCGCCGCGCTGGTCACCGACACGCCGACGGCCCAGTACATCTCCTCCTCGGAGATCAAGAACTCGGTCATGGTGGCCCAGTTCCCGTCCACCGGCGAGCACTACGGGCTGCTGTTCGCCAAGGGCAACCCGCTGGTGACCTGCGTCAACAAGGCGCTGGCCACGCTCAAGAGCAACGGCACGCTGGCCGCGCTGCAGAAGAAGTACCTGCAGATCTACCTGTCCGTGCCCACCATCAAGCCTTGATGACCGGCCCGCCGCAGACCTCGTTCGGCGCAGACCGGGCGCGGGCCGCGGCTGCTCAGCAGCGGCCGCGGCGCGGTGGCCGTGTCCACCGCCAGCACGATCGTGGTGCTGGCCGGGCTGGTCGCGCTGTTCTGGCTGGCCCCGGGCAGCGCCGCGGTGCGGCACACGTTCTTCAACCCGCAGGACATGTGGCACTCGTTCATCGGCGACCCGAAGGCGGGCTACTACTCGGTCGGCGCGGCGCTGTGGCTGAACATCCGGATGTTCCTGGCCGCCGAGGTGCTCATCCTCATCCTGGCCCTGGTCATCGCCGTGGTCCGGCAGTCGGTCAGCCCGGTCATGTTCCCGCTGCGCATCGTCAGCACGATCTACGTGGACGTGTTCCGCGGCGTGCCGCTGATCCTGGTCATCTTCGCCATCGGGTTCGGCGTGCCCGCGCTCAACCTGGGCTTCGTCTCCACCCAGTCGGCCGCCGTGTACGGCGTCGTCGCCCTGGTGCTGTCCTACTCGGCCTACGTGTCCGAGGTGTACCGGGCCGGGCTGAACTCGGTGCACCAGAGCCAGGTGGCCGCGGCCCGCTCGCTGGGCCTGTCCCAGTGGACCTCGCTGCGCTACGTGATCTTGCCGCAGGCGGTGCGCAACATCATCCCGCCGCTGCTGAACGACTTCATCAGCCTGCAGAAGGACACCGCGCTGGTCGGCATCCTGGGCGCGATCGAGGCCAACAAGGCGGCCGAGATCTACAGCGACACGGTGTTCAACTACTCCAGTTATGTGGTGGCGGCCATCCTGTTCCTGCTGCTGACCATCCCGCTGGCCCGGTTCACCGATCACCTGATCGCCCGGGACCGGCGGCGCCGGCTGGCCGGGGCGACAACATGAGTGCCGCCGACATGGTCCCGGCGGACGGCGGCAACCACGCAGAGGCGTTGCGAATAGAGGGTCTGGAGAAGTCGTTCGGGCCGAACCGGGTGCTCAAGGGGATCGACCTGGAGGTGGCCTCGCACGAGGTCATCTGCCTGATCGGGGCGTCCGGGTCGGGCAAGTCCACGCTGCTGCGCTGCGTCAACCTGCTGGAACCGGTCAACGCCGGGCGGATCATCCTGTGGGGCCAGGACATCAGCCGGCCGGGCATCGACCAGAACGCGGTGCGCCGCCACGTGGGCATCGTGTTCCAGTCGTTCAACCTGTTCCCGCACATGACCGTGCTGCGCAACATCACGCTGGCCCCGGTCAAGGCGCTCGGCCTGTCCCGGCGGCAGGCCGAGGACGAGGCCCGGGCGCTGCTGGACCGGTTCGGCCTGCTGGACAAGCAGGGCGACTACCCGGACCGGCTGTCCGGCGGCCAGCAGCAGCGGGTGGCCATCGTCCGGGCGCTGGCCATGCACCCGCAGCTCATGCTGCTCGACGAGGTGACCAGCGCGCTCGACCCGGAACTGGTGGCCGAGGTGCTGGACGTGATCCGCGAGCTGGCCAGCGGCGGGATGACCATGCTGATCGCCACGCACGAGATGGGGTTCGCCCGGGACATCGCGAACCGGGTGTGCTTCCTGGCCGATGGCCAGATCGTCGAGGACTCGCCGCCCGCCGAACTGTTCGCCAACCCCAAAGACGAGCGCACCCAACGCTTCTTGCGCCGCATCATCGACGCCGGCCGGCTGTGAGCGGGTGGCTGGTCGAGCCGGGCTCCGCCCGGCCGCCTAGTGCATCACCCAGCCGCCGTCCACGCAGAGCAGCTGCCCGGTGATGAACGAGGACTCCGGGGCGGCCAGGAACAGCACCGCGTTCGCGATGTCGGCGGGCTCGCCGCGCCGCTTGACCGCCTGCTGGTCCAGGATGAACTGGTTGTAGCGCGGGCAGGTCCGGGTGGATCGCCTCGGCCGCGGTGGGGAACGCGCCCGGCGCGACGGCGTTGACCGTAATGCCGTCCGCGCCGCACTCCCGGGCCAGCGCCCGGGTCAGCCCGACCAGCGCGCCCTTCGACGCCACGTAAGGCGTCAGGAACGGGGTCCCGCCGAAGAACGTGATGCTGGACACGTTGATGATCCGGCCCGCCCCGGCCTGCCGCATCCCGGGCAGCGCGGCCTGGGCGCAGACGAACGCGGCGTCCACGTTGACCCGCTGCACCGCCAGCCATTCCGCGGTGCTGTAGTCGCTGACTTCCTTTCTGGGATAGATCGCGGCGTTATTGACGAGGACGTCCACTCCGTCCCGCCGGGCGGCGATGCCGTCGATCAGTTCCCGGGCCGCGGTCAGGTCGGCCAGGTCGCAGGGGGCGAACAGCGCCTCGCCCGGGCCGCCGGCCGCGTTGATCTCGCTGGCTACCCGGGCGCCGGGACTGTCCGGCAGGTCCACGATGGCCACCGCGGCGCCCTCGGCCGCGAACGCGCCCGCCATGGCCGAGCCGAGGCCGCCGGCCGCACCGGTGATGACGACTGTCTGGCCAGCGAATCGCATCCGGGCGCTCCCGATGAAAGTGATCGCCTAGGGAATTTCTAGGATGTGATCACGGTAGTCCTCTGTGTCAGCGCTGAACCACACCAAGGGAGCCGCGCTGGGCCCATGAAGCAGACCGTGCGGGCATGGCCGGGCAGGGAGTTCCTGGCGCATCGCAGCCTGATCGCGTTCGCCGCGGGGTGCGCGGCGGCCGAGGCGGCGCTGCTCTGCGCGGTCGCGCCCGCCGCCCGGGCGCTGGCCGCCCAGGTCACCGCGGTACCGCCGCTAGCCGTGTTCCACGACCTGCGCTGGCTGTTCGGCTACCAGCAGTCCTGGCCCGACGTTCGCGCTGCTGCTGGCCGGGCTGATCCTGGCCCGCTCCGCGCTGAACGCCACGCTGGTCCTGCTGGCCTGGCCCGCGGACCGGCCCCGGCCCACGCCGCGCGCGGCGTTCGGCGCGTCGGTCACCCTGACCATGGTGGCCTGCCTGCTGCTCTCGCCCATCGTCGCGCTCAGCGTCGGGGTGGCCATCATGCCGTTCTCCTGGCCCTACCTGGGCACGCTGGTCGTCATGCTGCTGATCTCGGTCCCGCTCAGCCACGGCGGGATCCGCACGTCGTGGTGGCGAACCCTGCCGCCCGGCCCGGGCCGTGTTCTGGCTGCTGACCGACTTCGCCGTGCTGTCGCTGGCCGCGGCGGCCATCGGGCGGGTGCCGCTGCCCATCGCCATCGTGGTCTCCGGCCTGGCTGGGGTGGCCAACGCCCGGGCCTGGTTCGGCCTGGTCCGGGCGGTGACCCGGAAAGCGGACCGGCGGACCGTGGCCGATGCCTGGCCGCTGCTCCGGCTGCCGCTGGCCCCGCTGGCCGCGGTGCTGTCCATCGCGCTGGTGATCGGGATGACCCGGCTGGCGTTCGTGGTCGGCCGCGGGCCGCGCCAGGTGGGCGTGGAAGCGGCCGCCATCCAGGCGGGCGGGGCAGGCGGGGCAGGCGGGGCCGGGGCCAGCCGGGCTAGCCGCCCACCGCCCGGGCACGGCACCGGGGCCGGGCACCGCTACCAGCGTGATCCGGTGCTGGTCATCCTGGGCTTCGGCTCGGCCTGCTGTGGCGGGGCCCGGTCCCTGCAGTCGGTCGCGCCCGGCGCGTACCTGCAGCAGTTCAGCTACCGCGGGCTGAACGCCGTGGGCCAGCCGCTGCCGCAGGGCAGCGCGGCCAGCAACCTCCCGCTGCCCGAACTGGGCAACCGGATCGCCGCCCAGGTGCTGCGGCTGCACCGGGAAACGGGCCGGCCGGTGGACATCATCGCGGAGAGCGAAGGCACCCTCGGGCGTGGACGCCATGCTGGCCACCCGCCGCGGCCTGCCGCTCGGCTCGGTGGTCATGATGAGCCCGATCGTCACCCCCGGCCAGGTCAGCTACCCGGCGGGCAGCGGCCCCGGCGCCGGGCTGATCCCGGCCGACGAACTGCGCGCGGTGGTCTGGTTCGTCGGCGGCCTGTCACCGTTCGGCTCCTCCGGGGCGCAGCGGCTGATCGACTCGGTCAACGCGGTCGGCGCGCGGTATGCCGCCTCAGCGGCCTCCGCGGCCCGGCATCATCCGTTGCGCATGGTGCTGCTCGTCCCGCTGGCCGATGCGGTCACGCTGCCGGTCTGCCCGCTGCCGCCGGACGTGTTCGTGATCCCGGCGCTGCACGGTGACCTGCTCGGCACGCCGGAGGTCAAGCGGATCGTGCACCGGTTCCTGGCCGATGGGACGGTGCGGATGCCGGGCAGGTACAACGGCACCGCGGAACTCGTGGCCGCGGCGGCGGCCGCCTGGCGGATGCCGGAAATCACCCCGCCGCAGCCGGCCTGCGGCCGCTGAGCTGGGAGCCAGCCGGATGAGCAGCCAGGCGGAGAGCCGCACTGTGTACGCGGCCGGGCTGGTCCAGGGCGTGGTCCTGGTCACCTTCCCGGCGGCCAGCACGATCTTCACCGCGCCCAGCCAGTACGGCCTGTCCAGCACCCAGTACGGCGCGATGTTCCTGCCCCAGGCGGCCGTCGCGGTGACCACCGCGCTGGCCCAGGGCGGGCTGGCCGAGCGGTTCGGGGCCAAGCGGGTCTACCTGACCGGGCTGACCGCCAACCTGGCATCCATGCTGCTGCTCATCGCCAGCCGGTTCGTGCAGGCCGAGCGACCGGTGGCGTATGGGCTGCTGCTGGCCGCGACGGCCTGCCTGGGAGCCGGTTTCGGGCTGACCGTGCCGTCGCTGAACACGTTCGCCGCCGCGTTCCACCCGGACGCGGTGGACCGGTCGGTGCTGGTGCTCAACTCGCTGCTCGGCCTGGGTACCACGCTGGCCCCGGTGTTCGTGGCGGCGTTCGTCGGCCTGGGTGTCTGGGTCGCGCTGCCGGTGCTCGCCGCGGCGGCGGTGGTCGCGCTGTTCGCGGTGAGCGCGCGGCTGCCGCTCCGGGTTGCCGCGGACGCGGCGGGCCGCCGGGCCGGCCGGCGGCCGTCGATTCCGGGCCAGTTCTGGCTGTTCGCCGGTTTCGCGGTGCTGTACGGCTGCTGCGAGACGATGAACGGGAACTGGTCCCAGCTCGACCTGACCTCGCTCCGGGTGTCCGCCACCGTGGCCTCGCTGGCGCTCACCGTGTTCTGGGCCATGGTGACGCTGGGCCGGGTGCTGTTCGCCGCCATCCAGCACTGGTTCCCCAGCCGGCTGGCGTACCACGTACTGCCGTTCGTGCTGGCCGGCGCGTTCGTGCTGATCTCTGTCCTGCCGACCGGCGGCGGCGGGCTGGGCATCCTGGCCTTCGCGCTGGCCGGGTTCGGCTGCTCGGCGCTGCTGCCGCTGACCATCAGCTTCGGCCAGGAGAAGCTGGTCAGCATGGCCGCGGTGATCTCCGGCCTGCTGATCGCGTGCTATCAGGCCGGGTACGGGATCGCCGCGTTCGGCGTGGGCCCGTTGCGGGATGCCGGGCTCAGCCTGCGCGAACTGTTCGGGGCCAGCGCCGTGCTGGCCGTGGTGATGGGCTTGCTGTCATTCGGCGTGGCGCGCGGCCGGCCGTCACCCCGGTCGCTGCACCCGCGGCCGCAGCCGGCTGGGCGGGCCGCGGACCAGGCCGCCGCGCTGGCCGCGGACCAGGCCGCCGGCCAGGTTCCGGGGCGAGCCGCGGACCAGGCCGGTCCAGCGTGACCAGTTGGGTATCAGCGGCACCAGCCCGGCACGCTGGCCCGGCTCGCACAGCGGGCCGATGCACGGGATGCCGCCGGCCACCCAGGTGGCCAGGGCGGTAGCGGGCACGCCGCAACTGTGGCAGTCCGGCTGGCCCGACTTGGGCCAAGATTCGGCTGTGATCGGTGCTGCGAGGCCCTGACCTGCCGGTTTTCCCTTCGCGGGAGCTGGATTTGCGCACTAACGACGGTCGTAGAGTGGGCTGGTGCCGTATGTCAGGAGGGTGAAGACCAAGACGGGCGCGACTGCGGTACAGGTCGTGGACTCGCCGGGGGCGTGGGTCGCGGACATTGAGCACATCGGGTCCCGTGGTGCGAGGGTTCGATGAGAATGGCGAGATGGCATTTGAACTGCCGGTGGTCGATGCGGCGAGCCTCGCCGCCTGGTGCGAGGCGCATCTAGGCAGTCCGGCGGAAAGCGAGCTGTTCCGGGCGGGGCACCTTACCTGCGTGATCGGAACACGGCTAGCCGACGGGCGTGAGGTCGTGGTGCGGGTCCGCCCAGCCGCGCCGCGGCTCACTGCGTGCACCGAGGTGCAGCGCCGCCTGTCCGATTCCGGGTATCCCTGTCCGCAGCCGCTGGCTGGCCCGGCACCGCTCGGTGAGCATGCGGCCAGCGCCGAGAGCTACATCCCGGGCGGGGCCGCGCTGCCCGGCTCGGGCCGCACCGCCCAGCCCTTTGCCGCAGCGCTCGCCCAGCTGGTGCACCTGGCTCCCCGGCCCGGGCAGGTGCCCTCGCTGGCGCCCGCGCCGCCGTGGGCCGCATGGAACCACAGCCAGGGCGGGTTGTGGCCCTGGCCCGAGGACCTGGACGTGGACCTGAACCAGGTGGATGGGCCGGACTGGATCGATGCGGCGGGCCAGGCCGCCCGGCAGAAGCTGCAGGAAGATCAGGACCAGGCCGTGATCGGGCACGGTGACTGGATAACGGACAACCTGCGGTGGGACGGCAACCGGCTGCTGGTGGCCTACGACTGGGACAGCCTGATCGCCCGCAGCGAAGCTGCCATCGCCGGGCTGGCTGCGGCCATCTACCTCTACCCGGCGCTGCCCACCGTGACCGAGACCCGCGAGTTCCTCGACGCCTACGCCACCGCCCGCGGACGGCCCTTCAGTCCCGGCGAGCTACAGCGCTGCTGGGCCGCAGGCGTCTGGACGAAGGCGTATGACGCCAAGCAGGAGCACGCCGCCGGACAGCCAGTTACCTGCCTGACCCAAGACGAAGCCCACGACCGCCTCCGCCGGGCTGGAATGCGCTGAGCCGCCGGCGCCGCACGGCAGAGGCGCAGGTCGCAGTTCAGCGCCGTGCGGCGCCACCCAGGGCGGAGGTGGCCAGGGCGGTAGCGGGCACGCCGCAACTGTGGCAGTCCGGCTGGGCCAGGTCAGGTCTGCTTGATCTGCTTCGCGGCCGGATCCCTCGCCGCCCCTGGCGGCGCCTCGGCTTCCAGTTCGGCCTTGGCCCGCCGCAGATCACGGCGCGCCCCGGCGCTGGGCGCCGGATAGTGCGGGTCGATCCGGATCAGCGTGTCGGCGATGACCGCGGCCGCGCACACCCGGGTGAACCACTTGTGGTCGGCGGGCAGCACATACCAGGGCGCCCACTCGGTGCTGGTGTGGCTGAGCATGTCAGAGTAGGCCCGCTGGTAGTCGTCCCAGTACTGGCGCTCCCGTGCGTCGGCGGCGGAGAATTTCCAGTTCTTTTCCGGCAGGTCGATCCGCTTCAGGAAACGGGCCCGCTGTTCCTCCTTGGAGATGTTGAGGAATATCTTGACCACCTGGATGCCGTTATCCACCAGGTAGCGTTCCCAGTCGTTGATCTCGCGGTAGCGGCGGGACCAGAGCGCCCAGTCCTTGCCGTCCCCGGGCACTCGCTCGGCCTGGGCCAGTTCCGGGTGCACCCGGACGACCAGCACCTCCTCGTAGTGCGACCGGTTGAAGATGCCGATCTGGCCCCGGGCGGGCAGCCGCCTGGTGTGCCGCCACAGGTAGTCGTGGTGCAGTTCTTCCGCGGTCGGCGCTTTGAAGCTGGACACGGTGACACCCTGCGGGTTCACCCCGCTCATCACGTGCTTGATCGTGCCGTCCTTGCCCGCCGCGTCCAGTGCCTGCAGCACGACCAGCACGCCGTACACGTCTTGCGCGGCCAGCCGGTCCTGGTATTCGGCCAGCAACTGCATCCCCCGGAGGAGCAGGTTCACCCCCTCATGCTTCTTGCGCAGCCCGAACCGCGCACCCGGGTCATGGTCCTTGGCCAGGTCCACGGCCGAGCCAGGCGGCACCCGCAGCGGCCGGATCAGGCCGGGAATCCAGCCGGTGTCCTGTTCCGCCATCCGGTCCTCCCGTCTCAGCCGGTAATCCGGTATCTCCCCACCCCCTGTCCCGGTAGATCATGGTGGATGTGGCCGATCCAATCCAGGTCCGGGGTGTGGTGATCCCGGCCGACGAGCTGTCCTGGCGGTTCTCCCGCTCCTCGGGCCCGGGCGGGCAATCGGTCAACACCACCGACAGCCGGGTCGAACTGTCCTACGACCTGGCCTCGTCCACCGCCCTCGGCCCGGTGCTCAAGGAGCGTGCGCTGCGCACCCTGGCCGGCCGGCTGGCTGGACGGGGTGCTCACCGTCAGCGCGTCCGAGTTCCGCTCCCAGTTGCGCAACCGGGAAGCCGCCACGCGCCGGATGGCGGCCGTGCTGACCGCGGCCACCGCCCGGCCGCCCAAGGCCCGGCGGCCGACCAAGCCGACCCGCGGGTCAAAGGAGCGGCGACTGGCCGCCAAGCAGCGCCGCTCCCAGATCAAACGCCTGCGCCGTTCCACCGACGAGTGACGCGGCCCAAGCATCAGTGCGGTTACTTTGTGGCCGCCGGTGGCCCATTTCTCACCGCGCTCCCGGTTGCGCGGCTCATTCTTCTCCGGAGAAACGCTCCCAGGCGGACTGCCGGGTCATGTCCAGCGCCGCGCCGATCTGAGCCCAGGTCGCCCCCCGCGACCGGGCCTTGCGCACCCAGTAGGTGAGGTGTTCCTCGGCCCGGCGGCCCCCCTCCGCCACCTGGGGGATGGCGGCCATGACGTTGTCCAGCGACAGCTCGTGCTCCCGCGGGCCCAGCCGCTGGTCAGCCGGCAGCGGCTGCTCCTGGAGGATCTCGTCGCACAGCTGCACGCACTGGTTGCAGATGTACACACCGGGTCCGCCGATCAGGGTGGCCACCTCGGTGCTGGGCTTGAGGCAGAACGAGCAGCAGGCGGTGACGGCGCCAGATGGGCCGGCAGTCATGGTGAGCCCTCCGCACAGCAGGCTGTCAGGAAGCGCCTTACATGTTACCGGCTGCGCAGGCCGGTCACGGTCATGGCCAGGCCGCCGAGGGCCACCACCGGGCCGATCAGCGCCCACACGGTCACCCCGGTCATCACGCTGCCTTTGAGGTAGCCAAGGCCCTGCAGCGTCCAGACGACACCGGCGATGAGGAGCAGCGCGCCCACGATGGCCAGCAGTATCCGCCTCATGGGACCGCCCCCTTGATTGGCGCTGACCGAATCATAGATCGAAAGGTTCCGGTCAAATGGGGCACCACCAGGTTGCCGCCGTTTCCGACACATCAGCCGAAGAGCTTGCGTAACCGAACGCGGGCGTGGATCGTACGGCAATGGCCGCGGCTAAGCGGCGGGCTCAGCACAGGGGGAGCGGGTTTCGATCACGGCCGGCCGGAAATTGCCGGGCGGGCACCGGAACCGGGCCAGGACAGCATCCGCAATCGGAGAGATGACCAATGAGGGGCTTCAGGAACTTCATTATGCGCGGTGACGTGATCGTCGTCGCGGTCGGGCTGGTAATCGCGCTGGCGTTCAGCGGGCTGATCGTCTCGTTCACCAGCAACATCATCAACCCGATCATCGCCCGGCTGCAGGGTGGCTCGTCGATCGGCCTGGGCGTGCAGCTGGGCAGCGACCACAACCCCAAGACCTTCATGAACTTCGGCGCGTTCATCTCGTCGGTCATCTACTTCATCATTTTCATGGCCGTCGTGTACTTCGTCATCGTGGTGCCCTACAAGCACGTGCAGGCCCGGCGCGGCCAGACCGTGTTCGGCGATCCGACGCCGGTCAAGACCTGCCCGGCCTGCCTGTCCACCGACCTCCCGGCCGCCGCCTCGAAGTGCAAGTACTGCGGCACCGACCAGCCCGCGGTGACGGCCGGCTGAGCCACGGGCCGCGCTGCCCCGGATCAGCTCACTTGGCGTCGGCGTAGCTGCTGACCACCGCGGTGCTGACCGGGAAGCGCACCGGGGTGTCGCCGAACAGGAGCCGGCCCGCTTCCGCCGCGGCGGCGCCGACCGCCGCCACCACGTCGCTGGCCATCGCTTCCGGGCAGTGCACGATGACCTCGTCGTGCTGGAAGAACACCAGCCCGGGCCCGTCCAGCGGCCCGGCTGCCGGGCCGTCCAGGGCGGACAGCCCGGCCAGGCGGCGGCGCAGGCCCGCCAGCAGGACCAGCGCCCAGTCGGCCGCGCTGGCCTGCACCACGAAGTTACGGGTGAACCGGCCGCGGGCGCGCAGCGAGCGGCGGGCCCGCTGATCGGCCGCGTCCGGCTCGTCGGGTGCGGCGGTCAGCCCGCGCCATTCGGCGGACGGCGGCGGGCAGGCCCGGCCGAGCCGGGACCGGACCACCCGGCCCTCCTCGCCCGCCCGGGCGGCGGCTTCCACGTACTGGTCGGCCAGCGGGAACCGGCGGCGCAGCACAGCCAGCAGCTGCGAGGCCTCGCCGCCCGCCCCGCCGTACATGGCGGACAGCAGGGCCACCTTGGCCTTGGCCCGGTCGCCGCCGAACGCGCCGGCCAGCGCCTGGTACAGGTCGCCGGTGCCGGCCGCCTCGGCGAACGCGTGATCGCCGGCCAGTGCGGCCAGCACCCGGGGCTCTAGCTGGGCCGCGTCGGCCACCACCAGCACCCATCCCGGGTCGGCCACCACCGCGCGGCGCAGCACCCGGGGGATCTGCAGGGCGCCGCCGCCGCGGGTCGCCCAGCGCCCGGATACCACCCCGCCGACCACGTACTCCGGGCGGAACCGGCCGCCGGAAACCCATTGATCGAGCCAGGCCCAGCCGTTCGCGGTGTGCAGCCGGGACAGTTCCTTGTACTCCAGCAGCACCGGCACGGCTGGATGGTCCACGTCACGCAGCACACCGAGCCGGGTAGACGGGATCCGGACCCCGTCTGCCGCGAACGCCTTGATCAGCTGGGCTGGCGAGTCAGGGTTCACCGGCCTGCTGCCGAACGCGGCCGAAATCTGGCTGGACAGCTCGGCCAGCCGGGGCGGCGGCAGCCCGGCAGGCGGCCGTGCGCCGAGCAGGCTGGCCAGCAGCGCGTCGTGCACGTCCGCCCGCCAGGGCACGCCCCGGGCCCGCATTTCGGCGGCGACCAGGCCACCGGCAGACTCCACCGCGGCCAGCAGGCCGAAGTGGCCCGGATACGGGTCGGCCGCGATCCGGCGCAACTGGCCAGCGTGTGCCGCCACCAGCTGATCGAGGACCGCGCTCGCCTCGGCCAGACCCGGCTCGGCCGGCCCGAACAGGGCCGCCTGCTGGCCCGCCGCCAGCCGCCCTGGACCGGGCGCGGGCCGGTCGGCGGCCAGCCCCGGAGCGCCCCGCTGCACCGGCCCGGGCCCGGCCGCCCCGGGCGGGCCGTCACGGCCGGTCAGCAGCGCCTCGACCAGCCGCACGTCGTGGCACCGGTCCACCCGGACCCCGGCCCGGAGCAGCGCCGGGTAGGTCTCCGCGGTGTCCGCCCACACCCAGCGCACCGAGCCGGACCGCGCATAGCCAGCCACCACATCCGGCAGATCATTCAGCAGAACGCCGGCCCCCTGGCCGCTGCCGTCGTCCGCTAGCTCCTTGAGCAGGGCCGTGCGGCCAGGCCCGGCCGCAACCGCAACCCGCACAATCTGATTGTCCGCCTGCCTGCCGACAACTGGTGCCTGGGCCCGGCCCGGTCCCTGGGCAGGCCGGGCCGGGCCCAGACGTCTTTCCGGTCAGCCGGCCGTAGCTGGCTGGCGACCCCAGCCGGGGGCGAACCGGCCGCCCAGCAGCGAGAGGTCGAGGACCCGGGTCAGGCTGGCGGTCGAGCCGTTCACCGTGGCGGTGACAGCGACCTGGTGGCCGGCCTTGACCGAGCCGATTCCGCTGCTTCCGGCGGCCACCCGGGTGGCGCTGGTCACCTGATAGGTCTTGGTGTAGCCATCCGCGCTGCGCACGGTCAGCGCCGAACTGCTGACGGCAGTCACCGTTCCGGTCTGGATGTCCTCGGTGCGGTACTTGCCGCCGGGCTCCGGCACCACCACCTGGCCATGGACGATGCCGCCCGGCCCGGCGAAGAACCCGCCTGGACCGGGTGCTCGGTGGCCCAGCGGGCCGCGGAAGGCCGGCCAGTGCCTGGACGGCCCGCTGCTCGCGGGGGCGGACGGCGTGGGCGTGGCCGCCGAGTTGGCGGCCGAGGCAGCCGAGGAGGCGGTGGCCAGCGCGGCCCCACCCACTCCGGCGGCCAGCGCCACCGCGGCGACCGCGATCATCGTCAGCGGCGGGCGAAACCGACGGCTGGGCGGCGGGCCGCTGGCGGATGTCACGGCACCATCGAAGCGACCGCGCCTTAGCTTTAGCTGAAGG
>CAVWSA010000008.1:0-122523 GCA_963757545.1 uncultured Actinomycetes bacterium
GCACGGCGTGGTCGTGGTGGCGTCCGCGGGGAACAGCGGCCACCCCGGCCCAGGCTTCACGCCGTACTCCTACCCGGCCGCGTTCACCGGGGTGATCTCGGTCGCGGCGGTGAACGGGGCCGGGCAGCGGGCGACCTTCTCCGACCGCAACTCGTCGGTGGAGCTGTCCGCGCCTGGCGTCGGCATCATCGGAGCCGGCCCGGGCGGCAGTTACCTGCAGGCCAGCGGGACCAGCCCGGCGTCGGCCTTCGTGGCCGGGGTGGCGGCGCTGATCCGGTCCGCCTACCCGCGGCTGTCCCCGGCGCAGGTGGCGCAGGCGCTGATCAGTTCGGCCCGGCACCGGCCGGCCGGCGGGTACAGCCCGTCAACCGGGTTCGGCGAGGTGGACGCGGTGACCGCGCTGCGCGCCGCGAGGCGGCTGGCCGTGGCCCAGCCAGCCGCCGGGCTGGCCGCGCACGGTCACTTTGGCGCGGCCGCACCCGGGCCGATCCAGGTCACCCACCGGGACGCGGGCCGGATCGCGGTGCTGGCCGGGGTGGCGGCGGCGGGCACGGCCGGGGTGCTCATCGCGCTGGCGGTGCTGATCGTGCTGACCGTGCGCACGGTGCGGGACGTCGGCGGCTGGGCGCGGTCGGCCCGGCCGGGGCCGCCGGGCCGTCCGGTGCGCCCGCGGCGGCGCAGTCGCGCAGCGTGGGGCTGATCGAGCTGCTGGAGCCGGCGGACCGGGACGAGACCGGGCTGGGCAGGTTGCCCGGGCTGGACGGGGCGGCCGGGCCAGGATTCGCGGCCGGGCCAGGATTCGCGGCCGGGCCGGACTGGCCGGCGGCGACCTACCCGGCCAGCGGCGACCCACCCCGGCCGGCCGCTGCCGATCCGGAGCCCGGTACTGAGACCGGAACGTAACGTGCCAAACCGCGCTTTTCCTGCCATACGGCCGTACCTTTTTGAACGTGTCAGATCATGCGGACGAACCTCCGCTGGCTCCCGCGGCGGCCCCGGCCGCAGCGCCGGGAGAGGGGAGTGAGGGGAGCGGGCGTGCGCCGACCCCACTGGCACACGCCCTTGCTGATGGTGCTGACCCTGGCCGGAGTGGCCGGGTTAGCGGTCGGCGGGTTCGCGCTGCACGCGGAGCTCACCCGGGGGGCCACCGCGGCGGAAGCCGCCGCCGCGGGCCGGGCTGAGATCGCCACCCGGTGGCAGCGGCTGCACGGCCGGGCGCTGTTCCCGGCCCGTATCCGGTACGTCACCGCTGGGCGGCTGCCGAGCACCGCGCTCCGGGTGGGCATCGCGCCCGCCACGTCCTGCGCGGCCGCGCTGGACCCGGCCGCGGCGGCCATCTTCCGTGCGCACGGCTGCCGCACCGTGCTGCGGGCCACCTACGCCGACGCCTCCGGGTCGCTGGCGGTGACCGTCGGCGTCGTGGTGCTGCACAGCGCCGCCGCCGCGCAGAGCGCCGTGTCCGGCCTGACCATCTCGTCCGGGCACCCCGGGGTCCGGGCGGTGAGCTTCCCCGGCACCCGGGCGGCCGGGTACGGCGACGCGCAGCGGGGCTGGTTCCACGCGACGGCCAGTGCGGCGCCCTACGCCTTCCTCTACGCGGCCGGGTTCGCCGACGGCCGGCGCGGCACCGGCGATCTGACCAGCGCGCCCCAGCAGCTCGGGCAGCGGCGTGCTGAGCTGGGTGACGGCGTGCTCACAGCGAGCGGGCCACCCTGCGCACGCGCGGACATCCGATGCTGAGCCGGCCGCTGCTCCGCGGCGCGCTGGCCGCCGGGGCACTCAGCCTGCTGGCCGTGCCGCGCCCGCGGTGGCCAGCACGGCCAGCACGGCCAGCGCGGCCAGCACGGCCAGCACGGCCAGCACGGCCAGCACGGCCAGCGCGGCCCAGCCGGCCTGGCCGGGTTCGGCCGGTCGGCCGCCCCGCAGCTGGTCCGGGACCTGCGCGCCGCGTGGCAGATCAGCAAGGGCGCGGGCGTGACCGTCGCGGTGCTGGCCGGCGGCGTGGACCCGACCGCGCCCGGCCTGGCCGGGGACGTGACCACCGGCCCGTCGTTCGGCAACGTGGCCGGGGACACGAACGCGGCGGGCACCGTGTTCGCGTCCGGGGTGGCCGGGCGCGGGCCGAGCGGCAGCAACCCGGCCGGCACGCTCGGCCTGGCCCCGGCCGCCCGGATCCTGGCCGAAAGGGTGCCCAGCCACGGCGGGAACGGCCCGTTCCAGCGGGCCTACGCGGCCGCGATCCGGTACGCGGCCGGGCACGGCGCGCAGGTGATCTACGTGGCGGGCGAGGCGTACCAGGATGCGGCCGTGCTGGACCGCGCGGTCGAGTACGCGGAGGCCAGGAACGCGGTGGTGATCAGCCCGGAGTACCCGGGGCGCGGCGTGCCGCGCAACGCCAGCACGGTGCCGGGCAGCCTGCCTGGTGTGCTCGGCGCCGCTACGGTGCTGCTGCCCGGGATGACCGCGCCGTCGAAGTTCATCGCCTCCCCGGCCAACGAGTCCATCCTGGTGGCCGCCCCGGGCGACGTGCTGACCGTGACCGGGCCGCTGGGCCAGGGGTACCAGATGTTCAACAGCCTGGCTTCGGCGGCCTGGCTGGCCGCGACCGTGGCGCTGATCAAGTCGGTCTACCCGCATCTGCCGGTCAGCCTGGTTGACCTGGCCATCGCCCGGTCGGCCCGGGATCACCGCCCGGCGGCTACTCGACGCAGCTGGGCTTTGGCCTGCTCAACCCGGACGGCGCGCTGCACCAGGCGGCCGCGCTGGCCAAGGTCCCGGTCGCCGCGCCCAGCGGGGCCGGTTCGGTGGCCGGCTCGGCCCGCCTGGGCTCCGGGGCGCCGCCCGGGGTCATCGACGCGGTGCACCATTCGACCAGCCAGGAGGCCGGGTTCGCCGGGGCCATGGTGGCCGGGCTGGTGCTGCTCGTGATCGCGGCGGTACTGGCGTTGCGCTGGAGAAAACGTCCTGGTTCCGGGCGGGAGCTGGAAAATCCTACGGGAGCGTGAGGATCTCGTAGCCGGTACCGGTGACCAGCAGCGTGTGCTCGAACTGGGCGGTGCGCTTACGGTCCTTGGTGACCGCGGTCCAGCCGTCGTCCCACACGTCGTAGGCGATCGTGCCCAGGGTGAGCATGGGTTCGATGGTGAACGTCATGCCCTCCTCCATGATCAGGTGCACGCCGGGGTCGTCGAAGTGCGGCACGATCAGGCCGGAGTGGAACGTGGTGCCGATGCCGTGCCCGGTGAAGTCGCGGACCACCCCATAGCCGAAGCGGCGCGCGTAGGACTCGATCACCCGGCCGATCGCGTTCAGCGGGCGGCCGGGCGCGACCACCCGGATGCCGCGCATCATGGCCTCGTGGGTGCGCTCCACCAGCAGCCGCGACTCCTCGTCCACGTGGCCGGCCAGGAACGTGGCGTTGGTGTCCCCGTGCACCCCGTTCAGGTACGCGGTGATGTCCACGTTGACGATGTCCCCGTCGGCGATCACCGTGTCGTCCGGGATGCCGTGGCAGATGACCTCGTTCAGCGAGGTGCACAGCGACTTGGGGTAGCCGCGGTAACCCAGCGTGCTCGGGTAGGCGCCGTGGTCGACGAGAAACTCGTGCCCGACCCGGTCCAGCTCGTCGGTGGTGACGCCAGGCGCCACGTGCCGGCCTACCTCTTGCAGGGCCTGGGCGGCCAGCTTGCCCGCCACCCGCATCCGCTCGATCGTGCCCGCGTCCTTGACGTCCGGTTCGCCGGTCTTCGGGTACTTACGGCCGACGTACTCCGGCCGCGGGATGCTGGCGGGCACGCGCCGCGGTGGGGAAAGCCGGCCAGGGTGGAGCACAGTCGCCATGTTCTGCGAGTGTAGTGCGCATGGACGATGACGACGCCTGGTGGTACTGCCTCACGCACAAGACGGTCGAGCATGGCGCGGGCTGCCCGGGCAAGGACCGGCTGGGGCCCTACGCCACCAAGGAAGAAGCGGAGAACGCCCTGGAGCTGGTCCGGGAGCGCAACGAAGAGTGGGATGCCGCGGACGACGACGACTGAGCTTGCACCGCGATCATCGGTGATCGGGGGACCGGCCAGGTATCGTTGGTTCTGCGACGATGCCGGAAGGGGCGCACGGTGGCCGAGGACCGCGCGGGCAGTGACCTTCCCACGGCTGCCCGGGCCCGGCTGGCCGAGATCCGGCAGAGCGGGACCTGGGGTTCCGCGCTCAGCAGCGACGAGTTCGCGGCCATCCGCAGCGCCGGGCTTCGAGCCGGTCGGCCAGGTGCTCGGGCGCGGCGGTGTACAACATCGGCTTCACCGGCGGGTACAACTGCCCGGGCGCGTGGTCCGGCTACGGGTACGCACAGGCCTACCGGAGCGTGACCCAGGTGTCCGGGCAGGGCGGCTACGGGTCGTTCGGCCCGCTGACCCAGGCCATGTACCAGGCCCGGCACCAGGCCATCGGCCGGATGCAGGAAGAATGTGCCGCGCTCGGCGGGCACGGCATCGTCGGGGTCATCGCTGAGCATCGGCTCGTTCCCGGCGGGCGGGCTGGAGTTCAAGGCGATCGGCACCGCGGTCCGGGCGCCGGGCGCGGTGCCGCTGCGCCAGCCGTTCAGCTCGGACCTGTCCGGGCAGGACTTCGCCAAGCTGATCCACGCCGGCTATGTGCCCTGCGGGCTGGCGCTGGGCATCTCGGTGGGCGCGCGGCACGACGACTGGCTGACCGTGGGGCAGACCCGCTGGGGCGCGGGCAACGCCGAAGTGGTCGGGTACACCGAACTGGTCAACGACAGCCGGCATGACGCGCGGCAGCAACTGGAACGGGACGTGCGCCGGCTCGGCGGCGAGGCGGTGGTGGTGTCCCGGATGGACCTGCGGGTGCACGAGCGGGAGTGCCCGATGCAGGAGCACGGCAAGGATCACGTCGTGGAAGTGACCATCATCGGCACGGCCACGGTGCAGTTCGCCGCGGTGGCCAAGCCGCCGCCGCCGCTCGCCGTGCTGTCGCTCGACCCGCAGCGACGTCAGGCCGCCCGGGTCAAGCTGGGACCGCTGACTGGCAGCAGAACGCATCTGAGGGAGAGCTGATGACCGACCAGCAGAGCACTGAGCTGAGTGCGGAAGGAGTCCCGCAGGACGCCATCCGCAGGCTGGCCGAGCTGCGGCCCGGGCGCCCCGGCGCCATCTTCACCTCAGACCTGTCCGTGAACGAGTTCCTGCTGGTGCGCGAGGCCGGGTTCCGCCCGCTCGGGCTGGTGCTGGGCAGCTCGATCTACCACGTCGGGCTGCAGGTCGGCCGCTGGGGCCGGAACCAGGAACTCGACGTGCTGTCGCAGGCCATGTACCACGCCCGCGAGCTGGCCATGACCCGGATGGAGGCGGAGGCCGACGCGCTCGGCGCGGACGGCATCGTCGGGGTGCGGCTCGACGTCGAGCTGAAAGAGTTCGGCAGCGACATCGCCGAGTTCATCGCGGTGGGCACGGCGGTCAAGGCCGAGCCGGGCGCGGGCGGCGGCGGGTGTCACGGAGTGGCGCAATAACAAGAAGCAGCCGTTCACGTCCGACCTGTCCGGGCAGGACTTCTGGACGCTGATCCGGGCCGGCTACGCCCCGCTGGGCATGGTGATGGGCTCCTGCGTGTACCACATCGCGCACCAGCGGATCGGCAGCAAGGTCAGCAACATCGGCCGCAACGTGGAGCTCGAGCAGTTCACCCAGGCCCTGTACGACGCCCGGGAGCTGGCGATGAGCCGGATGCAGGACGAGGCCGAGCAGCTGCACGCGGAGGGCATCGTCGGGGTGCAGCTGCGCCAGCACAGCCACACCTGGGGCTCGCACACCACCGAGTTCTTCGCCATCGGCACCGCGGTCCGCCCGCTCCGCGAAGACCACGTTATTGAACGCCCGACCATGGTGCTCAGCCTGGACGGCTGATTGGCTCCTGCGTTTGCCGGCCCAGGCTGCGAAGCCGGGTGCGCGGCGCGGGCACGTCAACCATGGCGTGGGGTGAACTGGGGGTCAGCCGGGGAAGGCGTCGCGGATGGCGGCACGGCCGTCGGCGGCTAGCGCCGAAGAAGGCGTAGCTGCCCTGCTCGCGCAGCTCCCGGGCGGCCTGGACGGCCGCGCCGTAGGCGGCCTGCGCGAACGCGGAACCGACCGAGACCCGGCGGACGCCCGCGGCGGCCAGCTCGGGGATCCCCGGGCCGCTGGCCAGGGCGAGCACGTTGACCGGGCGGTCCACCTCGCTGACCACGGTGCGGATGTCGTCCAGGCTGGTCAGCCCGGGCGCGTACAGCGCGTCCGCGCCCGCTTCCTGGTAGGCCTGCAGCCGGCTGATGGTGTCGGCCAGGTCGGGCCGGCCGTGCAGGTAGTTCTCCGCCCGGGCGGTGAGCACCAGCGGGCCGGGAGTGCCCTTGGCCGCCTCGGCCGCCGCCGCGATCCGGTCCCGGGCCAGCCCGAGGTCGTAGATCGGCTGGTCCTCGCGCCCGGTGTAGTCCTCCACCGAGCAGCCGGCCAGCCCGGCCGCGGCGGCCAGCCGGATCGTCTCGGCCACGCCGTCCGGCTCGTCGGCGAACGCGTTCTCCAGGTCGGCGGTCACCGGCAGGCTGGTCGCCGCGGCGATCTCGGCGCCGTGCGCCAGCGCCTCGTCCCGGGTCACCGACCCGTCCAGGCGGCCGAGCGTGGCGGCGAAGCCGCCGCTGGTCGTGGCCAGCGCGGAATAGCCCAGCCAGGCGAACAGCCGGGCCGACCCGGCGTCCCACGGGTTGGGCAGCAGGAACAGGTCAGGCCCCTGATGCAGGGCGCGGAATTGCTGTGCCTTCGCTTCCTGTGCGTCCATAGCGGCCACCCTACGGGTGCCCGCCGACAGGCGGCTCAGCTGGCCCGCCAGGCGGGCCAGGCGGGCCAGGCGGGTCAGGCGGGGCTGGTCACGGCGTGCTGCACGTGGTGGATCGCGGACCGCACCCGGAACGCCACCACGATCTCCATGATGCCGTAGACGATCAGCCAGAAGCCGAGCACGAAGGCCAGGGTGACCAGCGAGATGCCCGGCCACATGATCACGACGATCCCGGCGATCACGCTGAGCGCGCCGATGAAGCCCAGCCAGCCGCGATGCGGCGCTTCGCGGTGCGCGATCGCGGTGTAGATCTGCGCGATGCCGTAAGCCACCCAGTAGATCCCGATCAGCAGGGCCAGCGCGACCACCGAGACGATGATGTGCCGGATCGCGTACAGCCCGATCACGATGCCCAGGATGCCGAGGATCACGTTCCACACCCGCATCCCGCCGGACTCGTCGGCGGCGAACGCGTTGATGAACGAGAAGATGCCGGACACCAGGATCTGGATGCCGAACAGGACGGCCAGCACCAGCACGGTCGGGCCCGGCCAGGCCACCGCGAAGATCCCAGCCACCACCATGAGGACGCCGAAGAACAGCAGCCAGCCCCAGTGACGTCCAAGCCGGCCGAGCTGATCGCCGATATCTCTGGACAGGGGAGTGGACATGTGGGCCTCCCAGTTACCGAGACGTACGGGTCATATGTCTCATGATCAGGCGTGCTCGGTGGCCGATGTCCATGTCCGGCCGGACAACGGCGTGTTAACCGGAGGGTGCGCGCGGACAGCCCGGCCATATACCTGGGCCGGGCGGCCTCTTATCATCTGGCAATGGAGCCGGAATCGGATGACTGGGCCGTTGATGAGCAACTGGCCGAGCTCGGCCGGGTACTGAACAAGCGGATCGACGCGCTGGCCACGGCGATGGCCGGGCAGATCAGCGCCGAGGTCAGCTTCTACCGCGAGCAGCCCACCGTGTCACCCGGCGAGCTGCGGGACAGCTGCCGGGCGCACCTGGAGTACGTGCTCGGCTCGCTCGGCGGGCCGGCCACCCGGGACATCTCGCCCGCCGGGCAGAACGGCCGCCGCCGGGCCGACGCGGATGTGCCGCTGCCCGCGCTGATGGACGCGTACCGGGTCGGCACCCGGTTCATCTGGGAATGCTTCGTGGCCGAGGCGGAGAGCAGCGGGTCGCCGGACAGCGCCACCCTGGTCCGCGCCTCGTCGCAGGTGTGGATGCTGCAGACCGATTTCATCGAGGCCATGTCGGCCGGCTACCGGGACGCGATGACCGCGCGGGTGCTCAGCCGGGAGCACGAGCGGTCCGCGCTGGTCGGCGCGCTGCTCGAAGGGCGGATCACCGAGACCAGGACGCTGTGGGAGACCGCGGAGATCCTGCGCATCACCCGGCGCGGGCCGTACGTGGTGGTGGCCGCGGAAGTCCCCGAGCTGGGCCGGCAGGCGATCCGCGACGCGGAGAACCGGCTGCGCGCGGACGGGATCTCGTCGGCCTGGCGGCTGCTGCCCGACCTGCAGGTAGGCATCGTCGTGCTGCGCACTCCGCGGCAGCTGGGCCAGCTGGTCACCGTGCTGACCGGGCGCTCGGCGCACCGGATCGGGGTCAGCCCGTCCTACCAGGCGCTGGAGGACACCGGGCAGGCGCTGCGGTTCGCCCGGATCGCGATGACCGCGGCCGCCCCGGGCAGCGCGGCGGTCACCCTGTTCGACCGGGCCCCGCTGGCGGTGGCCGCGGCCAGCACACCGGAGGTCATGCGGCACGTGACCGGCTCGGTGCTGGGCGCACTGGCCGCGCTGCCCGAGGCGGAGCGGGCGGTGCTGCTGGACACGCTGGAAGCGTGGCGGGACAGCGGCGGGTCGGCCAGCCAGGCGGCGGAACGCCTGTTCGTGCACCCGAACACGGTGCGGCACCGGCTGCGCCGGATCACCGCGGCCACCGGGCGCAGCCTGACCGCGCCGCGCGACGTGGCCGAGCTGTGCCTGGCCCTGGAGGCCGCCCGCCAGCAGCCCGGCCAACGTGACCATGACTTAGGTGCGACTCTATTCGCCCAAAGTCAAGATCACGACTGAGGGGTGGGTTGCCGGGGCTGGTGGGTTAGGTGAAGGCGCTGCGGCCGGTGATGGCGCGGCCGACGATGAGGGTGTTCATCTCCCGGGTGCCCTCGTAGGAGTAGATGGCCTCGGCGTCGGCCACGAACCGGCCTACGTTGTGCTCCAGCAGGATGCCGTTGCCGCCCATCAGCTCCCGGGCCCAGCCCACCGTCTCGCGCATCCGCATCGTGCAGAACGCCTTGGCCAGCGCGGAGTGCTCGTCCCCGGCCTGGCCCGCTTCCTGCAGCCCGGCCAGCCGGGCGCACAGCGCGGCCGACGCGGTGGTGTTGGCCAGCATCTTCACCAGCAGGTCCTGGACCAGCTGGAAGCCGGCGATGGGCCGGCCGAACTGCTCCCGCTGCCCGGCATAGGCCAGCGCGTGCTCGTAGGCGCCGCGGCCGCAGCCGGTCGCCATCCAGGCGACACCGGCCCGGGTCATCCGGAGCACCTCGGCGGTGTCCTTGAACGTGCGGGCGTTCTGCAGCCGGTTGGCCTCAGGCACCCGCACGTCGTCCAGCGTGATCCGGGCGTTCTGCACCACCCGCAGGGCGATCTTGTCGGCCAGCTTCTCGGTGCTGAACCCGGCCGTGCCCTGCTCCACCACGAAGCCCTTGACCTGGCCATCCTCGGTGTCCTTGGCCCAGATGACGACGAGGTCGGCGAACGTCGCGTTGCCGATCCAGGTCTTCTGCCCGCGCAGCACCCAGCTGTCGCCGTCGCGGCGGGCGGTGGTGGTCAGCCCGCGGGCCGCGCCGGAGCCGGTGTCCGGCTCGGTCAGCCCGAACGCGCCGATCAGCTCCATCCGGGCCATCGGCGGCAGCCAGCGCTGCTTCTGCTCCTCGGATCCGCAGACGTAGATCGAGCCCATGGCCAGGCCGCCGTGCACGCCGCAGAACGTGGCGATGGACGGGTCGGTGCGGGCCAGTTCCAGCGCGACCAGGCCGTCCAGCAGCAGCCGCCCGCCGGGGCAGCCGTAGCCGTGATACGGCAGCCCGGCGATGCCCAGCCCGCGCAGCCCGGGGATGAGCTGGTGCGGGAACTGGGCGGTGACCCAGTACCGGTTGATCACCGGTGCGACCTCTTTTTCCATGAACGCCCGTACCTGGTGCAGCACAGCTCGCTCAGGCTCGTCGAGTAGCTGCTCCAGGCCATAAAAGTCGGCGTCATGCGGCATCGGCGTTACCTCCTGCGGGCGGCGCCTAGCGCTCGGTGAGGAACTGGCTGACCGGCGGGGCCAGCAGGTCCGGGCGCAGCACCAGCTCGACGTGGCCGCCGTGGTACACGTGCAGCCGGGCGTTCGGGATCAGCCGGGCCAGGACCCGGGCGTTGACCAGCGGGATGATCGGGTCGTCGTCGCCGGCCATGATCAGGGTGGGCTGGCGGAGCCTGGGCAGCAGCGGCAGCGAGGTCCAGCCGGCCGCCGCGGCCAGCTGATACAGGTAACCGCGGGACGGCCCGACCCGGGTCCACTGGTGCATCACCCGGACGACCTGTTCGGTGTCCCGCCGCGCAGTGCCGCCGTACAGGTGGCCGGCGATGCCCTGGGCGTAGCCGGGATCCTGGTGGCGACGCGGCGTGGCCAGCGTGGCCAGCACCCACGGGTTGCCGGGCACCATCAGCGTCCCGGTTCCGGTGGCCACCAGGACCATCCGGCGGCAGCGGCGTGGCTGCGACAGCGCGAACTGCTGGGCCAGCGCACCGCCCCAGGAGATGCCGAGGATGTCGGCCTGCTCGTGGCCGAGCTGGTCGAGCAGCCCGGCCAGCAGCCGGGCCAGCCCGGGGAACCGGTACGGCCGGGGCGGCAGCGGCGAGCCGCCCACGCCCGGCACGTCGAACCGGATGACCTCGATGGCCGGGTCGAGGATGGCCAGGAACGGGTCGAACGTCTCCAGGCTGGCGCCGATGCCGTTGGCCAGCAGCAGCGGCGCGCCCGCTGCGCGGGGGCGCCGGGCCGGACCGCGATCCGCAGCGGCGTGCGGTTGACCACCACGGTGCGCGTGCCGGGCGCCCGCCGCGGCCGCGGCCGGCCAGCCGGGACCACAGCGGCCTGCTAGGCTCCGATTCGCCGGCCGACGGTTCAGCGGTCGAAGACATAGCTGCCTGGCGCGGGTTCGATGGGCGGCAGGGCCGCGCTGCCGGGAGCGCCCGGGGCAGGTGTCTTCCCGCCGCTGCGCTCGCCCAGCCAGGCGGCGAAGTCCGGCCACCAGGAGCCCTGCCCGGTGCTGGCCGCGGCCAGCCAGGCGTCCGGGTCGGGCGGGGTGACCGGCGCCGTCCGGTACACCGCCTTGGCGTTACCCACGGGGCTGACCATAGAAGCAATATGCCCGCTGCGGGCCAGCACGAAGCGGCAGTCGCCACCGAGCAGCTGGGTGCTGCGGTAGCAGGACTGCCAGGGGCACAGGTGATCTGCGGCGCCGGCCACCAGATAACAGTCGGTGCTGACCGCGGCCAGGTCAACCGGGCTGCCCAGCATGCTGGCCCGGCCCGGGCACGGTCAGGCTGTTGCCCAGGGCCAGCTCGATGAAGTCGTGGTGCACGCCCGCGGGCATCCGGGTGGTGTCCGCGTTCCAGTACAGGATGTCGAACGGCGGCGGCGGCCGGCCCAGCAGGTAGTTGTTCACCCAGTAGGTCCAGATCAGGTCACCGGGCTTGAGCCAGGCGAACACCTCGGCCAGCGCGGCCCCGTCCAGGTAGCCGCGGGCCGCGGACGCGGCGATCGCGGCCTGCGCGGTGCGCTGGTCGAGCAGGGCAGCGGGCAGCCCGGCCCGGGCCTGGTCCAGCACCGTCACGGCCAGGGCCAGCCCGGCGATCTCGCGCTGGCGGCCGGTGCCGGCCAGGTGCGCGGCGACCATCGCGGCCAGGATCCCGCCCGAGCACAGCCCGAGCAGCAGCGCCGAGTCGGCTCCGGTGATGTCCGGCGCCGCGGCCAGCGCGGCCAGGATCGCCTCGCCGTAGGTGTCCAGGTCGCCAGTCCCGATGCCGGACGTCCGGGTTCCGCCAGGAGATCATGAAGACCTGCTGGCCAGCCGGAGACCAGGTACTCGACCAGGCTGCGGCCCGGGGCGAGGTCGGTGATGTAGTACTTGTTGATCACTGGCGGCACCACCAGCAGCGGCCGCTCGCGCACCGCGGCGGTGGCCGGGGCGTACTGGATCAGCTCGAAGACCGGCGTGCGCAGCACCACCGAGCCGGGCGTCACGGCCAGGTCCACGCCCGACCGCGAACGCGTCCGGCTCGACCATGGCCGGGATCCGCGGCGGCGTGGCCAGGTCCCCGGCCAGCCGGCGCGCGCCAGCCAGCACGCTGCCGCCACCGGTGCCGATGGCCTCTTTCCAGAACGCCGGATTCAGCACCGGGTTGTTGCTCGGTGCGAGGGCTTCGGCCAGGTTGCCGAGCTGGAAGCTGACCCGCTCCTGGTCCGCCCAGTCGAGCGCGGCGTCGGCTTGCAGGTCGGCCAGGGTGGCGGTGCCGGCCAGGTAGGCCTGCAGCACCCGGCGCAGCACCGGGTTGCCGGTCCAGGCCGGGTCGGTGAACCGGCGGTCCCGGGGGCCCGCGGCCAGCTCCGAGTGCCCGGCGGCGATCCGGCCCAGCTCGGCGCCCAGGCCGGACAGCCGGCTGGCCAGCAGCCGCGGATGGGCTGGCCAGCCGGGCGGCGAACCGGGCCATCGCCATGCCGGGCACGAACCGGCGGCCGGGGCCGAGCGCGGCGTCGGCCAGCAGCATGTCCAGCGGGCCCGCGGTGTCCGCGGGCGTCGATCCGGCTGGCGCGTCGCCGCCGCGCCGAGGCGCGTCCGCTGGGCCTGGGCCGGGATCATGGCACCAGGCCGTCCGGGGCGGCTGACTTCGCGGCGCAGGATCTTCCCGGTCGGCCCCTTGGGCAGCGCGTCCACCAGCCAGACGTGCCGCGGGTACTTGTACGCGGCCACCCGCGCCTTGACGAACGCGCGCAGCTCGTCCGGGGTGGCGCTGGCGCCGGGCTTGAGTGCCGCGGCCGCGCCGATCTCCTCACCCAGCGTGGCATGCGGGATGCCGATGACCGCCGCCTCGGCCACCGCCGGGTGCTCGTAGAGCACCTCCTCGATCTCCCGCGGGTAGACGTTGAACCCGCCCCGGATGACCAGGTCCTTCTTGCGGTCCACGATGAAGAAGTAGCCGTCCGTCGTCCTGCCGGGCCAGGTCGCCGGTGCGCAGCCAGCCGTCCGGGATGGTCTCCTTGGTGGCTTCCGGCCGGCCCCAGTAGCCCTTCATCACGTTCGGCCCGCGCACCGCGATCTCGCCGACCTGGCCTGCCTGGCACGTCGCTGCCGTCCGGGGCGACCAGGCGGAGCTGCACGCCGCGCACCGGGGTGCCGATCGAGCCCGGCTTGCGCTCCCGGTCCGGGTGGTTGAACGAGGCCACCGGCGAGGTCTCGGACAGCCCGTAGCCCTCCAGGATCATCGTGCCGAACGCGGCCTCGAACCCGCGGAGCAGTTCCACCGGGAGGGCCGCGCCGCCGCTCACACAGACCCGCAGTGAGCTGGTGTCGTAACGGTCCCGGTCCGGGTGGTGCAGTAGCGCCGCGTACATGGTGGGCACGCCCTCGAACACGGTGACCCGGCAGCGCTGGATGACCTGCAGCGCCTGGCCCGGGTCGAACCGGGCCAGCAGGGCCAGCGCGGCGCCCGGAGCTGATCGCCGCGTTCAGCCCGCAGGTCAGCCCGAAGACGTGGAACAGCGGCAGGCAGCCCATGACCACGTCGGATGGACCGAGGCTGAACAGGGTCTCCACCGCGAGCTGGGCGTTCGTCCGGAGGTTGGCCTGGCTGAGCTCGGCGCCCTTGGGCTGCCCGGTGGTGCCCGAGGTGTACAGGATGAGCGCGGTGTCGTCGTCGGCACGGCCGGCGAGGTCCGGCGCGGGCGGCTGGGCCTGCAGCAGCGCGGCCAGGTCGGCCGCGCCGGCCGGGAGGAAGTCCGCGCCCGCGGCGGCGGCGCCCGCGGCGGGCTCCCCGGGCGAGTCGGCCGCCGCGAACAGCCGGGCCGCCCCGGAGTCGCTCAGGTAGTACTCGACCTCACGGCTCTTGAGCAGCGGGTTCATCGGCACCACGGTGCCGCCTGCGCGGAGCACCCCGTAACACACGACGGCGAACTCGGCGCACGTCGGCCAGCATCGACCCCGGCCCGGTCGCCCGCCTGGAAACCCCGGCTGAGCAGGAACGCGGCGACCCGCGCGGCGGCGTCGTCGAACTCGGCGTAACTGATCACCCGGTCGCCGGCCAGGATGGCGGGCCGCTCCGGCTGCTTGGCCGCCTGGTCGGTGAGGAGCTGCGCGAGGTTGGCCATCGTCCACCTCCGGGTGCGGGCCTGGATTGCCTTGACATCAGGATCTGGCCCTGGTGACCGGCGTGTCGATGGCACCGGGAACAGCTGCTGGCCGGTTCCCGTGGTGGCGGCGGACAACGGCGGGTTAGCCAGGTTCGTTGACATTATGCAGGTAGATACCTGCATAATGTCAGTGCGATCACGGACCAGGTAGAGGAGAACATCATGATAACGGACCCGCGCCGGTGCCGAGCTACGTCTACGTCACCTACATCCGGGCCAGCGCGGAGCAGGTGTGGCAGGCCCTGACGGACGCGGAGCTGACGGCGCGGTACTGGGGGCACGCCAACGTCTCGGACTGGCAGCCGGGCTCGGCCTGGAGCACCGGCGGGTCGACGGATCAGGCGCTGTCGATGTCGTCGGTGAAGTGATGAAGGCCGAGCCCCCGACGCGCCTGGTCATCACGTTCGAGGACTCGCCCGGCGCGGAACCGCCAAGAGAACCGTCGGTCGTCACGTTTCTCGTCGAGCCGCACCAGGACATCGTCCGCCTCACCGTGACCCACGAGAACCTCGCCAACCAGGACATGCTCAACGGCATCTCGCGCGGCTGGCCGGCCGTGCTGGCGAATCTCAAGTCGCTGCTGGAGACCGGCGACGTCCTCCCGCAGGCGCCGTGGGAGATGAGACGCGCCTCTGAGGCACTGGGAGGGACGCAGCGGCTGACTCTGTAGCGGGCAAACGAGATGATGGACACCACCCCGCTCCGGGACGCCTACCGCGCGCTGCTGGACGCCGCCGCCACCGTGGCCGGCCGCGGTGACGGCAGCCCCGTCCCGCCGCCCGGCGAGTGGAACGCGGACCAGATCCTGGCGCACGTCTCGCTGATCACCGCCGCCACCATCGCCGCCGCCGCCACGGTCGCGTCCGGGGCGAACACGACGTACGACAACCGCTGCCGCGCTCGACACCTGGACCATCGAACGCCTGCACCGCGCTGGCGGCGGCAGCGCCGGGCTCCGGGACCGTATCCGCCGCCAGGCCGACGCCCTGTGCGCGCTCAGCGGGCCGGCGCTGAGCGAGGCCGAACTCGGCACCGCGCTGCCCACGCTGCTGCTGTCCCACGACACCGTCCTGGTCGATCAGCCCGTGTCACTGCGCGACATCCTCACCGGCCTCGCCGACATAGAGCTGCCCAGCCACACGAAACAGCTCCTGGCGCTCCTGCCGGACCGGGCCGGGGCCGCAGGCACCAGGTAGGCCCGTGGACGTCAGGCGGCGCTGCCGGGCGCACCGGGCCGCCAGCGCGGTGACCAGCTGCCCAGCCAGGGCGGCCGCCTGGTCGCGGATCTCCGGGATCGCGGTGGTCTCGTAGCGCAGCCCGCGCAGCGGCGGCCCGAGCGTGAACAGGGTCGCACTGGGCGTGCCCGCGCTGTCCAGCACGGCGCCGGCCGGGCTGGCGTCGAGGCCCAGCCGGTGCCGGTCCGGCCGGGCCAGCCCGCGGCCAGCAGATCACGGAGCAGCGGGTCGGGGTGGCCGTGATGTCCGTGCCGGGGCCGGTCGCGTTGATCAGCCAGCCCGCGGCCAGCTGACTTACCGCGCCGCCCAGTCCACGCTGACCCGCACTGCCCGGCCTGCCCGGTGACCCCGGTGACCCGGGCGGGCAGCACCCGGAGGCGGCCGGCGATCCGCAGCGCGGTGATCCGCTGCGCGGTCGCGGGCGGCATCCGGTGCCGGTGCACCTCCCAGTACCGCGCGACGTGCCGCAGGAACAGCCGCTGGTCCGCCGGGCTCAGCCGCTGCCACAGGCTGGGCACCTCCGGCCGGAGCGCGTCGACCACGTCCTGCCACTGCTGCGGCCGGCTGGTCATCGCCGCCCGGACCTGCCAGATCAGGTCGCCCAGCCGGACCGGGCCGGCCGGGCCGGCCAGCGCGGGCAGCCAGACGCCGTCCCCGCCCGGGGCGGGCATGCCCCGGTGCACCCGGGGCAGCAGGCCGTGCCGGGATACTGCGGTGACCTTGGCCGGTGACGGGCCGCTGGTCACCGACATGGCCACGTCCAGCATGGACAGGCCGGTGCCCATGATCACCACCGGGCTGCCGTCGGCGACCGCGTCCAGCGCTCCCGGCGCCCACGGGTCGGCCACGAACCGCGGGCTGGCCGGGACCGGGATCGGTGCCACCGGCGGCGGGTTGCCGGTGGCCAGGATGGCCGCATCGGCCTCCAGGCAGCTGCCGTCGCCGAGCACCAGCCGCACCGGCCGTCCGCCGGTGCCCGGCCGGATCGCCACCACGCCGGCGGTCAGCTCGGTCAGCCGGGATAGCGGCGCGGCCCGCAGCTCGCGCGTCGCCCAGCAGGTCCCGGAGGTAGCGGCCATAGACCGGCCGGGGCAGGAAGCCCGGCGCGGGGAAACCGGCCCCGGCCGCCCACCGCACCAGGTGATCCGGGTCATCGGTCAGGGCGCTCATCCGCCCGGCCGGGGCGTTAAGCAAATGGTCCGGGTTTGTGGTTGCGTACGCCTGGCCCAGGCCGTGGCGGCCGAGCCGGTCGATCAGGGCGATCCGCAGCGGGACGTGCCGGGCCCGGCGGCCCGCAGCAGGTATACGGCGGCGAGCGTGCCGCTGGCCCCGCCGCCGATGATCGCGATGACCGGGGCGCGGCCCGCGGCCTCGCGCGGCGGCCTGGTTCGGGGTGCACCGCGCCGCCGGGCCAGGAGAAGAGGGCCACCGGGTCAGCCGACCGGGGCCGGTACGCCCGGGCGGCGGGCGGTCGCGAAGAGGCTGTCCGGCCGGGGGATGCCGTAGTGCTCGCGCAGCGTCCGGCCGGTGTACTCGGTGCGGAACAGGCCCGCGCTGGCGGAAGATCGGGATCACCTGCTCGGCGAACGTCTGCAGCCCGGACGGCAGCGCGGCGGGCATCACGTTGAAGCCGTCCGCCGCGCCCCGCTCGAACCAGTCCTGAATGGTGTCCGCGACCTGCTCCGGGGTGCCGGTGAAGGTGCGGTGGCCGCGGCCGCCGCCGAGCCGCCCGAGCAGCTGGCGGACGGTGAGGTTCTCCCGGCGGCCGAGTTCGGTGACGAGGTCGAACCGGCTCTGCGCCCCCTCGACCCGCGGCCTGCGGTACACCTCCGGTCGGCAGCGGCCGGTCCAGGTGCAGGGTGTCCGCGGCGACCTCGAGCACCCGGGACAGCTGGGCCAGCCCGTACTCCGGGATGATCAGCTGCTCGAGCTGGTCGGCCAGCGCGTGCGCCTCGGCCTCGGTGCCGCCGATCACCGGGACGATGCCGGGCAGGATCTTGACCAGGTCCGGGTCCCGGCCCAGCCGCCGGGCGCGCTGCTTGATGTCCGCGTAGAACTCCTGGCCGTCGGCCAGCGTCTGCTGCGCGGTGAAGATGGCCTCGGCGTACCGGGCGGCGAACTCCCGGCCGTCCTGCGACGAGCCGGCCTGCACCAGCAGCGGGCGGCCCTGCGGCGAGCGCGGCACGTTCAGCGGGCCGCGCACCTGGAAGTAGCGGCCCTGGTGGTCGACCCGGTGGATGCGGTCCGGGTCGGCGTACACGCCGGCCGCCTTGTCGCCCAGCTCCGCGCCGTCCTCCCAGCTGTCCCAGAGCCGGATGGACACGTCGACGAACTCGGCCGCCCGCTCGTACCGCTCGCGGTGCGACGGCCGGTCGTCCAGCCGAAGTTCTGCGCCGACGTGCGCTCGGCGGTGGTCACGATGTTCCAGCCGGCCCGCCCGCCGCTGATGTGGTCGAGCGACGCGAACCGCCGGGCCAGGTTGTACGGGCGCGTTGTAGGTGGTCGACGCGGTGGCGATCAGCCCGATGTGGCTGGTCACCCCGGCCAGCGCGGTGAGCAGCACGGTCGGCTCCAGCGCGCCGGCCGGGCGGTGCTTGGCGCTGTTCCACAGGGCCGGGCTGTCGGCCAGGAACAGCGAGTCGAACCTGGCCCGCTCGGCGATCTGCGCGAGGTTGCGCCAGTGCGCCAGGTTGACGTTGGCGAACGGGTTGCTCTCGGGCAGCCGCCAGGCGGCCTCGTGATGCCCCGAGCTCATCAGGAACGCGTTGAAGTGCAGCTGCCGGTCGGTCACGCGGTCCTCCTTCAGGCGCTGACGCGCATCTGCGGGCGCCCGGAGTTGGCCATGGCGGCCTCGCGGCGGCGGATCTCGGGCAGTACGCCCTCGCCGAACCAGTACGCCTCCTCCAGGTGCGGGTAACCGGACAGGATGAACTCGGTCGATGCCGAGCGAGGCGTACTCCTCGATCAGGCTCGGCGACCTTCTCGTGGCTGCCGACCAGCGCGGTGCCCGCGCCGCCGCGGACCAGGCCGACCCCGGCCCACAGGTTCGGGTAGATCTCCAGGTCCTGCGCGGAGCCGCCGTGCCGGTAGGCGGCGTGCAGCGCGCGCATCCGGTCCTGGCCCACGGACTCGCTGGCGCCGAGGATCCGCTGCGCCTTGGTGATCTCGCGCCGGGTCGATGTAGTCGAGCAGCCGGCTGGCCTCGGCCCAGGCGTCCGCCTCGGTGTCCCGGGTGATCACGTGCAGCCGGATGCCGAAGCGCAGCGTGCGGCCCTGGGCGCGCGGCCAGCTCGCGGATCCAGGCGCAGCTTCTCGGCCACCTGGGCCGGCGGCTCGCCCCAGGTCAGGTAGACGTCCGCGTGCTCGGCCGCGACCGGGCCCGCGGCCGCCGACGAGCCGCCGAAGTAGATGCCGGGCAGCGGGTCCGGCGGGCGCAGCACGGTCGCGCCCTCGACCTGGTAGTACTGGCCGTCGAAGTCGAACGGCTGGCCGCCCCAGGCGCCGCGGACGATCGCGAGGAACTCCGCCGGTCCGGGCGTACCGCTCGTCATGGGACAGGTGGTCGCCGAACCGGCGCTGCTCGTCGGCCTGGCCGCCGGTGACCACGTTGAGCAGCAGCCGGCCGCCGGACAGCCGCTGGTAGGTGGCGGCCATCTGGGCGGCCAGCGTGGGCGAGGTCAGCCCGGGCCGGAACGCGACGAGGAACTTCAGCCGCCGGTCTCCCGGGTCAGCGCGGCGGTGACCAGCCAGGCGTCCTCGCACCAGGTGCCGGTCGGGGTGAGCACGGCCTCGAAGCCGAGCTGCTCGGCGGAGCGGGCGACCTGGGCCAGGTACTCGATGTCCGGCGGCCGTTCCTGCACCGCGGCGCCCCGGATGTGCGGGGCGTCCGGCCGCCGGCCCGGCCGCCCGGCTGGCTGGCCGGGCTCGCCGGGGGCAGGCTGTGCCCGCGGCCCATGATGGACGCGGCCGTCGCCGGTGGTGGGCAGGAACCAGTGGAAGGTCAGGCTCATCAGGACGTCCCTCCGGCGGTGCTGTTGAACGCCGTGTCCACGAACTTGCTGAAGTCCACGTGGCCGGGGATCAGCCCGGCCGCAGTGAACGCGTTGGAGACCTGCTGCTCGGACGTGACCACCGCGGGGGTGATCGGCACCGCGATGGCCGCGTCATCCTTGGCCGCCTTGGTCATGACGGCCGGCCGGCAGCCCGGTCGCCTTGGCCCACACCGCGGCCCAGGCGGCCTGGTGGGTGGCGGCCCAGGCGTGCGCCTGGGCGAGCAGCTTGAGGTAGTCGCGGATCGCGGCCGCCTTGGCCGGGTCGGCCAGCGCGCCGCGGGCAGCCACGGTGAACGAGTACGGGCTGCCGTAGCCCACCCCGCTGACCAGCAGCCGGGCGTGATCCTGGGCCTCGGCCTGCTCGACGAATGGCGACCAGATGTCCCACGCGTCCACGTGGCCGGAGGCCAGCGCGGCCAGGCCGTCGGCGGGCTGCAGGTAATCCAGGGTGACGTCGTGCACACTCAGCCCGGCCTTCTTCAGCACGGTGAGCAGGTGGTAGTCGGCCGAGCTGCCCTGGGCCACCGCGATGCGCTTGCCGCGCAGCTGGGCGATCGAGTGGATAGCTGAGTTCTTCGGCACCAGCAGCGCGGAACCGTGCGGGTTGGCCTGGAACGCGCCGACGATCGCGAGGTTGTCCCCGCCCGCCGCGGCGAACACCGGCGGCGCGTTGCCCACGCTGCCGATGTCCACCGCGCCACCGGCCATGGCCTGCAGCATCGGCGGCCCGGAGGTGAAGTCGGACCAGGTCACCTTGAACGGCAGCTTGCTGATCAGGCCGGCCGCGGTGAGCAGGGCCTGCGACCCGGAGCCCGCCTGGTCCCCGATGTGCAGGGTGACCTGGGAGACATCGGTCGGTGCTGGCCTTGCGAGCCGGAGCCGCTGCCGCTCGATGGGCGGAGCCGCTGCCGGCGCTGGCTGACGAGCAGCCCGCCGCGATCAGCGCGAGCAGGGCCAGGGCGGGCGGCCAGCCGGAGCGGCCGCCGGGTTCCGGTACGTAGTCATCCGTTCACCTCCAGGGCGACGCCTAGCTCGGTGAGCAGGCGGGTACGTAGTTCGGTCAGGCCGGGATCGTCCCGGTCCCGGGGCCGCGGCGCGTCGACCCGGCCGCTGTAGGCGATCCGCCCGCCGGCCAGCACCAGCACCCGGTCGGCCAGCGACAGCGCCTCGTCCACGTCGTGCGTGACGAGCAGTACGGCCGGCTGATGGTGCGCCCACAGCCGGAGCACCAGGCGGTGCATGGTGATCCTGGTCAGCGCGTCCAGCGCGCTGAACGGCTCGTCCAGCAGCAGCAGGCTGGGCTCGCGGACCAGGGCCCGGGCCAGCGCGGCGCGCTGCGCCTCGCCGCCGGACAGGGTGAGCGGCCAGGCGTCGGCCCGGTCGGTCAGGCCGACCTCGTCCAGCGCGGCGCGCGCGATGGCCCTGGCGTCGTCGGCCCGCAGGCCCAGCCGCACGTTGTCGCTGACCCGGCGCCAGGGCAGCAGCCGCGGCTCCTGGAAGGCCACCGCGGCGGTGCCGTCCACCTGGAGTTCGCCGGTGACGGCTGGGTCCAGCCCGGCCAGCGCGCGGAGCAGGGTGGACTTGCCGCTGCCGCTGCGGCCGATCAGCGCGACGAACTCGCCGGGCGCGATGTCCAGGTCGAGCTGGTCCAGCACGGCCAGGTCCCCGAAGTAGCGGCTGAGCCCGCGCACCCGCGCGGTATTGGTCTGGGGGGACGACCCCCTGGACCGCCGCGCGTCTGGCTCGGCGGGAACACGGCTTCACCGCGCCCCGCCTCGCCAGCGAGTGCGGGCGCGCCCATGCATCCGAGAAGTCCGCGGCGCCATGCCAGCGCCCTCCTTTCCAGCAGCCGGACCAGGGCGTCGGTGATCAGGCCGAGCAGGCAGTACACGAGCAGCGCCACGAAGATCACGTCGTTGCGCAGGAACTGGGTTGCCTGGCTGATCATGAAACCGAGGCCGGCGTTCGCGTTGATCTGCTCGGCCACCACCAGCGCGAGCCAGGCCACACCGAGGCTCTGCCGCAGCCCGACCAGCATCTGGGGCAGCGCGCCAGGCAGGATGATGTGCCGGATCTTCTCGGCCCGGGTCAGCCCGAGCGACTGGCCGGCCTCGGCCAGCTTGGCGTCCACGTTCCGGATGCCGGAGAACGTGTTGAGGTACAGCGGGATCGCCGCGCCCAGCGCGATCAGCAGCACCTTGGGCAGCTCGCCGATGCCGAACCAGACGATGAACACCGGGATCAGCCCGAACAGCGGCAGCGTGCGGAGCATCTGCAGCAGCGGGTCCACCGAGTTCTCACCCAGCCGCTCAGCCCGGCGATCACGGCCAGGATCAGCCCGGCCGCGCCGCCCAGGGCGAAGCCGATGGCCACCCGTTCCAGCGACACCAGCATGGCGCTCTGCAGCGTGCCGTACGCGGCCGAGTTCGTGGTGATCAAGGTGATCGCGGTGTGCAGCACTGTGCTGGGGGAGGGCAGCTTCTGCTCCGAGACCAGCCCGGAACTGCTGACCAGCTGCCAGATGATCAGCACGGCGAGCGGGCTGATCAGCCGGTACCAGGCCCCGCGCCGCGGCCCGCGCCGGCCCGCGGCCCCCCGGCCCGCGGCCCCCCGGCCCGCGGCCCCCCGGCCCGCGGCCCCCCGGCCCGCGGCCCCCCGGCCCGCGGCCCCCCGGGCCGCGGCGGCGCCCGGTGCCGCGTCCGGTGCCGCGTCCGGTGCGGGTGCCGTGCCGGGTGCCGGTGCCGTGCCTGGTGCGGTGGCCGTGCCCGGCGTGGCTGCGGCGGTCTGCTCGGCCGCGGCCGGCCCGGCCGCGGCCGGGCCGGTACCCGGTGGCGTGCCGCCGGGCGGTCCGGTGCGGGTGTGCGCACCGGTATCCGTGCCGCCCCCGGGCGGCACGGTGGGCAGCAATCCGGTCGGTGTGTTTCCTGGCATGACAGACCTCGCTCGTGGCAGGGGAGCCGCCAGCGGCGCGCCGTGATGCTGGGCGCCGTGAACGGTCGGCTGATCCGGTACGGGGTATGCCTACTCAGCGCTGAGCAGGACGGCAGGCCGGGCACAGTGCCGTGGACTGCCGGCACAGATCGACGTAGCGGCGTGAGACCAGCAGGCGCGGACGAACCATGACTTCATCGTTAGCCGAGATTCCTATAATGTCAATAGGTAATCTAGACATGTGATCATCACCACGCCCGGCTCCCTCACGCGCCAGAACCGGTCAGGCCCTGGGCGCCGGGCCGCGCCGCCGCGCCCACCCCGTTTCCAAGAGCGCGGTGAGTTTGTGGTCGCCGGCGACCACAAACTCACCGCGCTGACGCCGCCAGCAGGGCCAGGTGCCGGCCGAGCGGAACTCCAGCCCCACCAGTCACATCGATCAAGCCCGCCAGCGACCCTTCACGTGGGTGATGCGACCACTGCCCGATTTGTCACGATTCTGGCTGCACCAGCCAGGTGAAAAGTTGCCAGCCAGGGAGCCGATACGTGGCTGGAACGGCGGTGGAAGCCGGCTAGTGGGCGGGAACTGTCGCCAGTGCCCGGCCAACCGCGCTAGCGGCTGGGGGCGGGGCCGCTGACCGTGTCCAGCACGCGGTTCAGCCACTCCCGCAGCCCGCTGCGGGACGGCTCGTCCGGCTGCCCCGCCGCCGAGCTGACCAGGTGCTGGGCGGCGCTGAAAGAGAGCGGCGCGGCGCCCGGCGGCACGCTGAGCGCCTCGTGGGCCAGCTGGTCAAGCTCGGGGTCCCCCTGGTCGAGGGCGAGCACGGTGGCCTTCTTCCGCGCGTCGTTCACCCGTTCCAGCAAAGCCGCCGGAGCCGGTTCCGCGCTGACCACGAACACGGTTTCGCCCGGTCCGGCCTGCTCCAGCCGCTGCATGCCCACGCCCAGGTGGGCGGGCGCGCCGGGTGGCGGCGCCCAGCGGACCAGGGTGGGGGCCAGCCCGGGCAGGCCGGCCAGCCGGCTCTCCTCGTCCAGGTGCGCGGTGAGATGCCAGGGCTCGTCGGCGGGCGTGCCGACGATCAGCAGCCCACCGGGGGAACGGGGCCGCCGCAGCGCCCGGGCCAGCGCGCCGGTGCGCTCCAGCCAGCCGGACGGCGCCAGTACGGCACGCAGCGCGGCCACCTGTTCCGCGTCCATCAGCCCATCGTGTCACGGCCCCCGGCCGCTCTGGCAGGATCGGGGGATGACCGCTGAGCAGGCTTATCCCGCTATGACCGGGGACGTGGCAGAACTCACCATCGGGGTGCTGGGCGGCACCGGCGATCAGGGGCGCGGGCTGGCACACCGGTTGGCCGCCGCGGGCAACCCGGTCGTCATCGGCTCGCGGAGCATGGACCGGGCGCAGACCGCCGCGGCCGAGCTACTGGCCGGCCTGGCCGGCAGCCCGGCGTCCATCTGGGGGATGGCCAACGCGGACGCGGCCGCTGTGGCCGATGTGGTGATCGTCGCCGTGCCGTGGGAGGGCCACCGCGACCTGCTGGCCGCGCTGGCCGGACCGCTGGCCGGCAAGATCGTCATCGACTGCGTGAACCCGCTGGGTTTCGACAAGCGCGGCGCCTACCCGCTCCCGGTGGACGAGGGCAGCGCCGCGGAACAGGCCGCCGCGGTGCTGCCGGACAGCCGGGTGGTCGGCGCGTTCCACCATGTGTCCGCGGTGGTGCTGCTGGATCCCGAGGTGGCCAGCGTCGACCTGGACGTGATGGTGCTCGGTGACGACCGCCAGGCTACCGACCTGGTCCAGGCGCTGGCCGCGCGGATCCCCGGGGTGCGCGGCATCTACGCGGGCCGGCTGCGCAACTGCGGCCAGGTCGAGGCGCTGACCGCCAACCTGGTCTCGGTCAACCGCCGGTACAAGGTGCATGCTGGGCTGCGCCTCACCGATGTGCGTGAGCGGCTGAGCACCTAAAACCCTCGACCGTCAACGTTGGGTTGACGGTCGGCCATCCGTCAACTTACGATTGACGCATGGTCGAAAGCCCGGTTTCCCTCGATACCCTCATCACGTTCGTCAAGGTCCAGCGCCCCGCGGGGAGCGCCCTGGACAACCTGTCCGACGCGGTCGCGGTTGGCGAGCACCTTGGCGAGCAGGCGGACAGCCTGATCGGCCACTTCGTCGACCAGGCCCGCCGGTCCGGCGCGTCGTGGAGCCAGATCGGCGCCAGCATGGGCGTCAGCAAGCAGGCCGCGCAGCAGCGGTTCGTGCCGCGCGGCGACCCGGCCACGGGCCCGTGGATCCCTGGTGACTTCTCCCGGTTCACGCAGCGGGCGCGGGCCGTGCTGGCCGCCGCCGAGGACTACGCCCGGGCCGCGGACAGCGCGGTGATCGGCAGCGACCACCTGGCCGTTGGCCTGTTCGCCGAGCCGGAAGGACTGGCCGCGAAGGCCATCGCGGCGCTCGGCGTCACCGAGCAGCAGGTGCGGGCCGCGCTCGGCCAGCCGGACGCCGGGCCGGCTCAGGCCCAGCCGTCCGCTGCGGCGGACGCCGGCGAAGGCCGGGTGCCGCTCGGCCCCGGGGCGACCGCGTCACTGCGCGGCGCGCTGCGCTGCGCGCTGCGGCTGGGGCACAACTACATCGGCACCGAGCACATCCTGGTCGGGGTGGCCGACGAGAACGGCGCCACGGCCAGCGCGCTGGCCGGCCTTGGCCTGGGCAGGCCCGCGGTGGAGCACCAGATCCTGGCCCAGATCGCCGCCGTCCAGGCCACCCGAGGCTAGCGGTCCAAGGCGGCCGTGCCACCTCGATGACCCGCCCGGTCAGGCCGCCGGCAGGACCTCGCGGCGCCCAGCCACACCGCCTGCCTCCATGGCCCGGCTCATGGCCGAGAAGGCCCGGGCGAAGACCGGGTGCCGGACGGACCCGGCGCTCACGACCGGGCTCCAGCCAGCGCGGCCACCGCCTCGCCCCAGGAGAACGAGCCAGGTGCCAGATGCCACTGGGCCATCAGGCCATACAGCCCGGCGGTGAACAGCCGGGCGGCCAGCGCCGGGTCGGTGCCCGGCGGCCATTCCCCGGCCTGCACGCCGGCCGCGATCAGCTCCTCCAGCCGCTGGTGGGACCGGGCATCCCCAGCCCGGACGGCCGCAGCCAGCGCCGGTTCGTGCGCGGCCAGCGCGCGGGCTTCCATCAGCACCCGGCAGGTGTCCGGCTCGGCCTGGACGTGCGCGGCGATCCCGGCTGCGACGGCGTGCAGCACCTGGCCGGGTGACCGGCGGCCGGCCTCGGGCAGGGCGGCGATGGCCGCGTCCACCCGCTGCCCGGCGCCGCAGTCCCACTCCTCGTGCAGCGCCAGGAACAGCGCTTCCTTGCTCGCGAAGTACAGGTACGGGGTGCCCTTGGACACCCCGGCCTGGGCCGCGACATCGGCCATCGTGGCCGCGTGGTAACCGGAGCGGGCGAAGCAGGTCAGCCCGGCGGCGATGATCTGCTCGCGCCGCGCGGCCCGCGCCTGCTCAGCGATCTTCGGCACGCCGCACCGTTCCGGCCCGCGCCCGGTGCCGCCGCACCAGCACAGCGATACCAGCCGGCGGGCACAGGCAGAGCAGCAAGCAGAGCAGGCAGGGGTCCAGCCGGTCCGCCCAGTCCGGCTCCGCCTGGCTGGCCGTCAGCTCGGCGGGCCCGGGCAGGTCGGCGGTCAGCTGGGCCAGCTCCGGCCGGTTGCGCGCGGCGTACACGGCGCGCACCCGGCCGCTGTGCTCGGCGGCCGTCAGCCGCCCGTCGGCGAACGCCTCAGTCAGCACCCGGGCAGCAGCGTCCCGGTCGGCGTCCGAGGCCAGCACGGCCGGTTCGGCAGGCGGGCTCATCGCACGTTCGCCCCCTCATTAAATGACTGACCACTCAGTCATTTTAATGACGCACCGCGCCCACCGTCAATCCCCAGCATGCTTAACGCCAGTGCGTGCCACTCGCCTGCGCCCGGAACCCGGTCTGCGGGGTAGGGCGAGAGCTGCGCACCATGCGGAGGTGGACGCCCACTCGTGTGCCGATCATGAGCGCGCAGACCAATGAGGGTTAACGGGCCGGCCGTCCGGCAGACTCGGGTCGGGTAGCTACTGGCAGGTGAGCACTCTGCACGGATCCGGTGCGGCCGTCCCGGGCAAAACGGGCATTTTCCGGTACTGCTTACGTGAAAAGTGCGGCGGCGGGCCGCCCAGCCTGGTGCCGGTGCGTCTGGTGTGTTGGGTGTGATGACTGGGGTGCTGACCGTTCCCGGCCCTGGGCGCTGAGCTTGAGGATCACGCTGGCTGCGCCGGTGGCCGGGCGGGCCATGGCGGCCCGGAGTGGTGCGGGCGTTAGGGAGAAGGAGCAGGGAAAACCTGGATGCCGGGGCGGAGCTGGCTGAACGTCGGTTCGTAGCTCGGCCCTTGCTCGGTGACCAGGGTGGCGTAGCAGGCCCGGCCGGCCGGGGCGGCGATCGCGTACTGCAGTACGGTCAGCGACCGGCCGTCCACGCTGGCCTGGTCGTAGCTGAGCAGCGCGGTCCGGCCGTCCACCGTGGTCTGGCCGAGCTGGGTGTTGCCCGCGTTGGCCGCGGTGAATTCCTGCTCGCTGAGCGTGGTCAGCCCGGTGGCCGGGCTGGTGCCCGCCGGGAAGTGGGCGGGCGCGCAGTACAGCGAGGTGAGCGCGCCGGTCCCGCCGGTGCCCGGCGCGGCCAGGTCCACCGAGCCGGCCCCGCCGCGGCCCGGTACCAGCGCGGCCAGTTGCGCCCCGGAAGCCCGGCCCAGGCCCAGATCGTGCAGCGCGCGGTGGAACGCGGCCCCGCGTACGGTCGTCCAGCCGTCCGGGATGGCCATCCGCAGGCCGTCGGCCGCGGAGCCGACCAGCTTGTGCCCGGCCGGCACGGAACTGGCCGCGGTCATCACCGGGCTGCTCACCGCCGCGTACATGGCCTGCTCGGCCTGGGTGCTGCTGCTGCTGGCGCCGGACGAGCAGCCCGCCACGGTGACCGCGACGGCGCCGATGGCCGGGAGCAGGAGCACGCCAGGCAGGAGCCTCATCCGTGATCCTCCGCTACCGTCCGCAGTCGCTTCGCGGAGAAGATACTAGGTGCCCGGAATCGTGCTATGTGCCCGAATAGGTAATTCTGGCCATCAGGCAAGGCTGTCAACCGCGGCCCTGGCCAGGCCGGCCAGGGCCGCGGGCGGCGAGTTCAGCGGTAGGAGTGCTCGGTGTCCGGGAACGCGCCGCCGACCACGTCCTCGGCGAAGGCCCGCGCGGCCTGGCCCAGCAGGCCGGCCACGTCCGCGTAGCGCTTGACGAACTTCGGCGTGCGCGGGCTGAGCCCGGCCATGTCCTGCCAGACCAGCACCTGCGCGTCACAGTCTGGCCCGGCGCCGATGCCGATGGTCGGGATGGACAGCGCCGCGGTGACCCGGGCGGCGAGTTCCGCGGGCACACACTCGAGCACGACCGCGAACGCGCCGGCCACCTCCATCGCCTTGGCGTCGTGCAGCAACCGCTCGCCGTCCTCGCCGCGGCCCTGCACCCGGTACCCGCCGAACGCGTTGACCGACTGCGGGGTGAGGCCCAGGTGGGCCATGACCGGGATGCCCGCGGCGACCAGTTCTTCTGCCTGGCGCAGCACCCGGTGGCCGCCTTCCAGCTTGACCGCGTGCGCGCCGGTCTCCTTGAGGAACCGGATGCTGGCGGCCAGTGCCGCCGCGGGCGACGACTGGTAGGAGCCGAACGGGAGGTCGGCCACGATCAGCGCCCGGCTGGTGCCGCGGACCACCGCGGCGGTGAGCGGGATCAGGTCATCCACCGTCACCGGGATCGTGGTGTCGTGGCCGAATACCACCATCCCGGCGGAGTCGCCGACCAGCAGCACCGGGATGCCCGCGTCATCGAAGACCCGGGCGACGAGCGCGTCGTACGCGGTGAGCATGGGCCATTTCTCACCGCGGGCCTTGGCCGCGGCCAGGTCGTTGATGGTGACCCGGCGGGAGGTGCGGCCGCCGTAGAGCGGCTCGGGCCGCTTGGCGCCGGCGGCGGGAAGGGCGCCTGACGGGCTTGGGGCTGGTGGGCTTGGGGCTGGCGCATCGGTCCGCGCTCCGGTCGCGGCCGTGCCCAGGCCCCCGGAAGGGGCATTCATGCTGGATCCTCCACGTCTCGTGGCGCCACGGCGGCGTCCCCGGACGCTTCGATCATGACACGGGCCGGGCCGTGCCGGTAACCCCCGGAAGAAGCCGGCGGACCCGGGAATGTTTTCCGATACGGGCTAGTTCCGTATCGATAGCTTCCCGCGCGGCACCGTCCGCCCGGGTACCTCAGACCCAGACAGAAGGACAACTTATGGATCACGCAGTCGCAGGTCCGCAGTCCGCTGTCGCTGACCGCATCTACCGCCGCCGGTGGGCCATCCTCGGCGTGCTCATCATCAGCCTGATCGCCATCGTGCTGGACAACACGGTGCTGAACGTCGCGCTGAAGACGATCGCCGAGCCCAAGGTGGGCCTGGGTGCGAGCCAGAGTCAGCTGGAGTGGGGGATCAACTCATACACGCTGGTGTTCGCCGGCCTGCTGTTCACCTTCGGGGTGGTCGGCGACCGGATCGGGCGCAAGCGGATGCTGATGCTCGGGATGGCGGCGTTCGGCATCTTCTCGCTGCTGACCGCGTACTCGAAGAACCCGGATCAGCTCATCTTCGCCCGGGCCGCGATGGGCCTGGGCGCCGCGGCGGTCATGCCGCAGACGCTGTCCATCATCTCCAACGTGTTCGACCCGCGGGAGCGGGCCAAGGCCATCGGCATCTGGGCCACCGCCGTGGGCATCGGGGTGGCCATCGGCCCGATCGTGGGCGGCCTGCTGCTCGCGCACTTCTGGTGGGGCTCCGTCTTCCTGATCAACGTCCCGCTCACCGCGGTGGGCGTGATCGCGATCCTGCTCCTGGTGCCGGAGTCCAAGAACCCCAACCCGGGCCGGATCGACTACCTGGGCGTGCTGCTGTCCATCGTGGGCCTGGTGCTCGTCGTGTACGGCATCATCCAGGGCGGTGAGAAGGGCACCTGGATCCACTGGGATGTGCTCGGCGCCACCGTGGCCGGGCTGGCCGTGCTGGCCGTGTTCGGCTGGTGGGAGACCCGGCTCAGTCATCCGTCGCTGGACGTGAAGCTGTTCCGTGACCCGCGGCTGTCCTCCGCCGTGGGTGCGCTCGGCCTGGTCTTCTTCGGCATGATGGGCGCGCTGTTCTTCCTCAGCTTCTACCTGCAGAGCGTGCGCGGCTACACGCCGCTGGACGCGGGCCTGCTGACGCTGCCGTTCGCGGCTGGCCAGATGCTGATGGCGCCGCGCAGCGCCAGGCTGGTCCGCCGGTTCGGCACCAAGGCGGTCGCGGCCAGCGGGCTGCTCACCGTGACCATCGCGCTGGCCGGGTACCAGCTGCTCGGCACCAGCACGCCGATCTGGGTGCTGGGCGTGATCTTCTTCGTGCAGGGCGCGGGCATGGGCAGCGTGATGCCGCCCGCCACCGAGGCGGTCATGTCGGTGGTGCCCAGGGAGCAGGCCGGCTCCGGGTCGGCGCTGACCAACACCGCCCGCCAGGTGTTCGGCGCGCTGGGCGTCGCGGTGCTCGGCTCCATCCTGGCCCAGGTCTACCGGGCCCAGCTGAACCCGCACCTGACCGCGCTGCCCGCCGCCGCCCGGGACGCCGCGTCCGGCTCGATCACGGCCACGCAGACCGTGGCCTCCCGGCTGGGCGGCGCGGGGCTGCGGCTGGACACCGTCGCCGACGCCGCGTTCGTGCACGCCATGCACGTGACCACGGTCATCTCCGCGATCATCACGCTGGCCGGCGCGCTGGTCGTGCTGGTCTGGATGCCGGGCCGGAAGGCGGCCAGCGCCCAGCCGGCCGAGACCCCGGCGCACGAGGACACCGAAGTCGTGGACCTCGTGCCCGCCGGGCTGGTGCACGAGGGCACGGTGCACGGGGACACGGTGCACGGGGACACGGTGCACGAGGACACGGTGGTCGCGGATATCCCCGCGGCGCTGCGCGCCGAGCCGGCCACGGAAGGCTGAGCGGATGCCCACCGCCCACGTCAGCACCGTCGCTGACGAGCAGCCCGGGACGGCGGCCGAAACCCGCCGGCCGGGCGGCCGCGCAGCGAGCGGGCCGACCGCGCCATCATCGACGCGGCGCTCAGCCTGTTCGCCGAGCACGGCGTGGAAGGACTGTGTATCGAGGAGGTGGCGGCCCGCGCCGGGGTAGGCAAGGCCACCATCTACCGCCGCTGGCCGGGCAAGGAGGATCTGCTGCTCGACGCCCTGGCCGCGCTCAAGACGCCGCTTCCCGAGCCGGGTGGCCAGTCGGTCCGCGCCGACCTGGTCGCGCTGCTGCACGCCATGGCGGCCGACTACGCCGACCCGCGGCGGGCCCGGTCGTTCGCCCTGCTGCTCGGCGAGGGGGCCAAGTTCCCCCGGCTCATGTCGAGATACGTGGAGACGGTGATCGAGCCGCGCCGCGAGGTGATGCGCAGCGTGCTGCGCCGCGGCGTGACCACCGGTGAGCTGCGCCCGGACACCGACGTCGAGGTGGCGCTGTTCATGCTGTCCGGCGCGGTGCTGGCCCGCGGCAAGCACCAGCCAGAAGGCATCGCCGAAGGCTTCGCCGAACGCGTGGTAGACGAACTGCTCCGGGGGCTGAGCAGGGGCTGAGCGTTCGCCGGCGAGGCGGGGCCCGCCGCAGGCGGGTGCTCGCCGAGTCGGCGTTCGGCGCGTAGCGGCGATCGGGGGGCTCGGGGGGTCGTCCCCCCGACTAATCTGAGCACGTGCGGCGCCCATTCCGTCAGGTCGATGTGTTCAGCACCGAGTCCTACCGGGGCAACCCGCTCGCCGTCGTGCTCAACGCGGACGGACTGGACACCGGCGACATGCAGCAGTTCGCCACCTGGATGAACCTGTCTGAAACCACCTTCGTGCTGCCCCCGTCCAGCGGGCAGGCGGACTACCAGGTGCGGATCTTCACCCCGGCCGCGGAACTGCCGTTCGCCGGGCATCCCACCCTCGGCACCTGCCACGCGTGGCTGGAGGCGGGCGGCCAGCCAGCCAGCCCCGACCGGTGCGTGCAGGAATGCGGGGCCGGGCTGGTCCAGGTCCGGCGGACCGACGCGGGGCTGGCGTTCGCCGCCCCGCCGGTGATCCGGTCCGGCTCGGTCGAGGAGCCGCTGGCCGAGCGCATCGCCGCCCAGCTCGGCATCGGCCGGGCCGACATCGTGGATCTGGCCTGGGCGGATAATGGCCCGGGCTGGGTCGCGGTGCTGCTGCCGAGTGCGGAGGCGGTACTGGCGTTGCGCCCTGGTGTGGTTGACCTGGACATCGGGGTGGCCGGGCGGTACCCGCCGGGCGGGCCGGCCGCCTTCGAGGTGCGGGCCTTTTTCCCGGTGGCCGGCAGCACCGTCGAGGACCCGGTGACCGGCAGCCTGAACGCCGCGCTGGCCGACTGGCTGCTCGGCACCGGCCGGGCCACCGCGCCGTACGTGGCCAGTCAGGGGACGGTGCTGGGCCGGGCCGGCCGGGTGCACATCAGCCGGGATCGCCGCGGTCAGATCTGGGTGGGCGGCGCGTCCCGCACGTGCGTTTCAGGCCACGTCGAACTGTAGGCGTAGGACGGCCTGGTCCCGGGAATCCAACTCGGTGCGTGCCGGAACTCTCGGCTGGAGGGCGGTCGGACCATGGACCTGGCAGACGAGTGGGCCGGACTGCTCCGCAGCGAGGGCGCCGGCTATGCGGGGGTGGCGCTGGCCAACATCAAGCACGAGTTCCCGGCCGCGATGCAGCACCTGATGACCGCGCCGGGTGACTTCCCGTACCGGCCCCGGGCCCGCACCCCGGTGTTCTACGGCAGCCACGACTGGCACTCCTCGGTGCAGATGCACTGGGCCCTGCTGCGGTTGCTGCGCCGGGCCGGGGACGTGGCCCGCGGCGAGGAGATCCGGGACGCGCTGGGCGGCCAGCTCACCCCGGTGGCGCTGGCCCACGAAGCGGACTTCATCGCCGGGCCGGACGCGCCCACCGAACGCCCGCAGGGCTGGGGCTGGGCGCTGGCCCTGGTGCACGAGGCGGCCAGCTGGGATCACCCGGACGGGCTGAAGTGGTCCAGTGCGCTGGCCCCGCTGGCCGACGCGCTGGTCAGCTGCTTTCTGCGCTGGCTGCCCGGGCAGGTCTACCCGGTGCGCTACGGCACCCGCCGGGGGAGTGCGTTCGGCTTGTCGCTGGCCTGGCCGTTCGCCCAGGCGCGGGCTGACGCTGGCGATCCGGCGCTGCGCGAGGCGATCGCGGCCCGGGCCATGGGCTGGTTCAGCGCGGACACCATGTACCCGGCCGACTGGGAGCCCTCCGGCGATGACTGCCTGTCGCCCGCGCTGACCGAGGCCGAGCTGATGTCCCGCATCCTGCCCCAGGCCGACTTCGCGGAATGGCTGACCATGTTCCTGCCCGGCATCGAGTGGGGCCGGCCCGCCACCCTGTTCACCCCCGCGGCGGCCGGCGACGGCACCGACGGGCTGGCCGCCACCCTGCACGGCCTGAACGCGAGCCGGGCCTGGTGCTGGCGGCGGATCGCGGACGCGCTGCCGCCCGGCGACCCGCGGGCCGACGGCCCGGGCCGCGGCCCGGCAGCACGCCAAGGCAGCCCTGCCCTACGTGGTCGGCGGCGACTACCAGCTGGAACACTGGCTCGTCGGCTACGCGGTCCTGATGTTGAGCTGAGTCCGGTGCGACGGTGCCCGGGCCAGACTGGCGGGGCGGGGCTCGCGCCACGCGTTCGTGATCGGCAGCCGGCGGTCCCGGCCGAAGTTGCGCTGTGTGATCTTGGTGCCGGGCGGGTACTGCCGCCGCTTGTACTCGGCGTGGTCCACCAGCTGGATCACCCGGTCCACCAGCGCGGGGTCGTACCCGGCGGCGACGAGCTGCGGAGCGCCCATGTCCTTCTCCACGTAGTCGTCGAGCAGCGCGTCCAGCACCGCATAGTCGGGCAGCGAATCAGTGTCCAGCTGGCCGGGGGCGAGTTCCGCGCTCGGCGGCTTGGTGATGGAGTTTTCCGGGATCGGCGGCGTCTCGCCGCGCGCCGTCGCCTGCTCGTTGCGCCACCGGGCCAGCTCCCACACCAGCGTCTTGAACACGTCCTTGATCACGCCGAAGCCGCCCGCCGAGTCACCGTACAGGGTGGAGTACCCGGTCGCGATCTCGCTCTTGTTGCCGGTGGTCAGCACGAGGTGCCCGGCGGCGTTACTCAGCCCCATCAGGATCACCCCGCGGATCCGGGACTGCAGGTTCTCCGCGGCCAGCCCGGACAGGTCGAGCTCGCCCTCGAACGCGTCCACCATGGCTGCGATCGGCACCGTCCGCGCCTGCAGCCCCTGCCGCTTGGCCAGGTCCTCCGCGTCGCTGATGGAGTGTGCCGAGGAGTACCGGCTGGGCATCAGCACCACGTGAACCTGCTCCGGGCCAAGCGCATCGGTGGCGATCGTGGCGGCTAGCGCGGAGTCGATCCCGCCGGACAGGCCGAGGATCACCGAGCGGAACCCGTTCTTGCGCACGTAGTCGCGGACCCCGGTGACCAGCGCCGCGTACACCTCGGCCAGTGGCTCCAGGCGTTCCCAGACCAGCGGACCAGGCGGTGGCCCGGCCAGGTCCGGTGCGCCGTCCCGGGCCAGCCCTGCCCGGGTGATGGTCATGACCGTGCCATCGCGCGCGTCGGCTGGGCTGTTCTCGGGCAGCGGCTCTGCTGCCGCCGCGGGCAGGTCCAGGTCGGCGACCAGCAGGGTCTCCTCGAACTGCGGCCCGCGGGCGATCAGCCCGCCAGCCGCGTCCACAATGATCGAGTCCCCGTCGAAGACCAGCTCGTCCTGGCCGCCCATCATGTTCACGTACGCCAGCGCGGCGGCTGCCTCGCGGGCGCGCCGGGCGACCAGCTGGAACCGTGCCTCGCTCTTGCCCCGCTCGTACGGCGAGGCGTTCGGCACCACCAGCAGCCCGGCGCCCGCCTGCCGGGTGACCGCGACCGGCCCGCCGTCCTGCCACAGGTCCTCACAGATGGCGATGGCCACGTCAACCGCCGCGCCGTCGGCGGCCGGGACGCGGACCACCGGCAGGCAGTTGCCTGGCACGAAGTACCGGAACTCGTCGAACACCCCGTAGTTCGGCAGGTGGTGCTTGGCCGTGGTGACCACGACCCGGCCGCCATGCAGCAGCGCGGCCGCGTCCAGCGGCGCGCCGGTCGGCACGCCGACCCGGGCGGCCAGGCCAGCCTGGCGGCTCAGGTACCCGGTGACCACCGCGATGCCGCCGAGCCCGGCCGCGTCCAGCCGCCGTGCGGTGTCCTCCAGCGCGGCGATGGACGCGGTCACGAACGAGGCGCGCAGCGCGAGGTCTTCCACCGGGTAGCCGGTGAGCATCATCTCCGGGAACACCACCAGATCGGCGCCTGCCTGGGCGGCGCGGCGGGTCCACTCCAGCACCGCGGCCGCGTTCCCGGTCAGGTCACCGACGGTGGAGTTCGCCTGGGCGAGGGCGATCCGCAGCCTGGTCACCCGTTTACTGTATGCGGCTGCGGGCGGCGCACCGCGGGCTGACCCGCCGCCGTCCGGCAGTAGGCCTGAAGCGGCGGCCGCGAGTAGACTCGCGGTGGCTTTGTAACGCCCTGGTAACACGATCGAGAGAGACTGGCGCCGGGGCGCAGGCTCGGTCAGCCGATATGCTGTGCTGCCCGCATCCACGCAAGTGTAAGCCGCTGACCAGCAAGGACAGGCTGTCATGGACAGGCAGGAAGAATTCGTCCTCCGCACTCTGGAGGAGCACGACATCCGTTTTGTCCGGCTGTGGTTCACCGACGTTCTCGGTTACCTGAAGTCGGTCGCGGTGGCCCCGGCCGAACTGGAGGGTGCCTTCGCCGAGGGCATCGGTTTCGACGGCTCGGCCATCGAGGGCTTCGCCCGCGTCTACGAGGCGGACATGATCGCCAAGCCGGACGCGTCCACCTTCCAGTTGCTGCCCTGGCGCGGCGAGGCGTCCGGGGTCGGCCGGATGTTCTGTGACATCCGGATGCCGGACGGCGCCCCGTCCTACGCCGACCCGCGGTACGTGCTGAAGCGCGCCCTCGGCCACGCGGCCGATCTCGGCTTCACCTTCTACACCCACCCCGAAGTGGAGTTCTTCCTGCTCAAGGAGAAGCCCGCGGCGGGCACCGCGCCGCAGCCGATCGACACCGGCGGCTACTTCGATCACACGCCGCACAGCATCGCGCACGACTTCCGGCACGTGTCCATCCAGATGCTGGAGAGCATGGGCATCTCGGTGGAGTTCAGCCATCACGAGGGCGCGCCGGGCCAGCAGGAAATCGACCTGCGGTACGCGGACGCGCTGACCACGGCCGACAACATTATGTCGTTCCGGCTGGTCATGAAGGAGGTGGCGCTACAGCAAGGGGTGTACGCGTCCTTTATGCCGAAGCCGTTCACCGAGTACCCCGGCTCCGGCATGCACACCCATATGTCGCTGTTCGAGGGTGACCGTAATGTGTTCTACGAACCGGGTGCGGAATTCCAGCTGTCCAAGCTCGGCCGGGCGTTCATCGCCGGGCTGCTCCGGCACGCCGCCGAGATCACTGCGGTCTGTAACCAGTGGGTCAACTCGTATAAGCGGCTGTGGGGCGCGGCGGAAGTTACCGCCGGGGCGGGCGGAGAGGCACCCGCGTACATTTGCTGGGGGCACAACAACCGGTCCGCTCTGGTCCGGGTACCCATGTACAAGCCGCACAAGGGAAATGCCACCCGTGTCGAGTTTCGCTCGGTAGACTCGGCATGTAACCCTTACCTTGCGTTCGCGGTGATCCTGGAAGCAGGTCTGAAAGGAATCGAGGCCGGCTACGAGTTGCCGCCCGGTGCCGAGGATGACGTCTGGGCGCTCACCTCGGCCGAGCGGCGCGCACTAGGCATCTCGCCGCTACCGCAGAGCCTGGATGAGGCGATCACGGCGATGCAGGACAGCGAACTGGTGGCCGAGGCTCTCGGCGAGCACGTCTTCGACTTCTTCTTGCGTAACAAGCGTGCCGAGTGGCGCGAGTACCGGCATCAGGTCACCCAGTTCGAGCTGGACCGGTACCTGCCGGTGCTGTGACGGTGAGTCAGTGCTATGGGGGGTAACCAGGGCTGGGGCGGCGGACCGCGACAGGGATCGGGGTTAGGGGCAGCGTGTTCTGGGTGGGCGTGCTCGGGCCATTACTGGTTCGGGCTGATGGCGCGGACGTAGTCGTCCCAGCGCCCAAACAGCGGGTGATCTTGGCTGCGCTGGCGCTCCGGGCTGGGCAGGTTGCCTCCTACGACGAGCTGGCCGAGTTCATCTGGGACGGGACGCCCCCGTCTGGCGCCCGGGTGGCGATCCGCAACTACGTGAAACGGCTCCGGCAGATCCTCGGCCCGGTGGCCGGGCGCCGGATCGTGACCCGTGACCCTGGCTACGCGCTCGAGGCGGAGCCGGACGAGGTGGACGCACTGTGGTTCACCGCGCAGTGCGCCCGCGGCGGCGAGGCGGTCGGGCGTGGCGCCGCGGCCACCGGCACCGAGGCGGCCTGGGACGTGCTGAGCGAGGCGCTGGCGTCTGTGGCGCGGCAGCCCGCTGGTGGACGTGCCATCGAACGGGCTGATCACCGCCGAGGTGCCCCGGCTGGACGCGCTCCGGATGCAGGCCCAGGAATGGCGGATGGACGCCGGGCTGGCTCAGGGACGGCACTCCGAGCTGGTCGGTGAGCTGACCCAGCTGGCCCTGGACCACCCGTGGCGGGAGCGTTTCCACGCCCAGCTCATGCTGGCGCTGTACCGCTGCGGGCGGCAGGCCGAAGCGCTGGCCGCCTACCAGCGCACCCGCCGCATGCTGGTTGACGAGCTGGGCGTCGAGCCCGGCCGGGAACTGCGTGACCTGCAGGCGGGCATTCTGGCCGGCGATCCTGGCCTGGCCGCCCCGGGCCCCACGCTGGCCAGCTTCCGGGTGGCCGTGAGCCCGGCCGAGCCGGACGAGTCCCGGCCAGCTGGTGCGGCAAAGACAGCGCCCAGCCACCGGGCGGGCGGCGCCCGTCGGTCAGCCGGGTGGCGCGCGATCCCGCAGTGCGCGGGCGGCAGGCCGGGAGCCGGCCCGGACGTCAGGCCCAGGCCGGCCCAAGGGGGCCGGTGCGGCGGGCGAGCCGCGTACCGGCACCCGGGGCACTGGGCGCGGTGCGCTGCGCGGTGCCGCCGCCGATACCGGCACGGCGCCGGCGGGCACGGCGCCGGCGGGCACGGCGGCCGCGGACGGGCCGGACGAGGGCGGCCGCCCGGCCGCCGCGCCGGTCGTGCCGCGCCAGCTGCCCGCCGGAGTAGCGCGCTTCGCCGGGCGGACCGCGCAGCTGGCCGAGCTGCGGGCCTGGATGCAGGCGGCGGGCTCGTCGGACGAGGCGGTCCGGGTGCTGGTCATCGGGGGCACGGCCGGGGCGGGCAAGACCGCGCTGGCGGTGCACTGGGCGCACCAGTCGGCCGCCGAGTTCCCGGACGGGCAGCTGTACGTGAACCTGCGCGGGTTCGACCCGTCGGGCACCCCGGTGGCCGCCGCGGATGCGCTGCGCTGGTTCCTCGGCGCGTTCGGGGTGACCGAGGAGCAGATCCCGGACAGCGTGGATGCCCAGGCCGCGCTGTACCGCAGCGTGCTGGCGGGCAAGCGGGTGCTGGTCATCCTGGACAACGCACGGGACGCCGGCCAGGTGCGGCCGCTGCTGCCCGGCAGCCCGTCCTGCCTGGTCCTGGTGACCAGCCGGGCCCGGCTGCCCGGGCTGGCCGCCACCGAGGGTGCGCGGCTGCTGCCGCTGGACGTGCTGACCGGCACCGAGGCGCACGAGCTGCTGGCGGGCCGGCTGGGCGAGCGGGCCAGCGCGGAGGCGGACGCAGCCCGCCAGCTGACCGAGTCGTGTTCCCGGCTGCCGCTGGCGCTGAGCATCGTGGCCGCCCGGGCCGCGGCCCGGCCGCTGATGCCGCTGACCGAGCTGTCCCGTGAGCTGGCCGACGCGCAGGGCCGGCTGGACGCGCTGGACGCCGGGCGACCCGGTGGCCAGCATCCGGGCCGTGTTCTCCTGGTCCTGCCAGCAGCTCAGTGAGCCGGCCGCCCGGCTGTTCCGGCTGCTCGGGCTGCACGCCGGCCCGGACGTGACGATCCCGGCCGCGGCCAGCCTGGCCGCCGTCTCACCGGCCGAGGCGGCGGCGGCGGTGGCCGAACTGGCCGACGCGCACCTGATCGCCGAGCACGCCCCGGGCCGGTACGCGTTCCACGACCTGCTCCGCGCGTACGCCGCCGACCTGGCCCGCACCACCGACCCGGAGCAGCTGCGGGACGAGACTGTGCACCGGGTGCTGGACCACTACCTGCACACCGCGTGCGCCGGCACCCGGCTGCTCAACCCGGCTCCGGCCGCTGCTGCCGGTCGAGCCGGCCGCGGCCCGGGGTCAGCCCGGAGATCCTGACCTGCGCGGCTGACGCGCAGAGCTGGTTCGCCGCCGAACGCCAGGTGCTGCTGGCCGCTATCGGCCAGGCCGACGAGGCTGGCTTGAACACGTACGCGTGGCAGCTGCCCTGGGCGGTGTGGCTGTTCTTCGACCGCGAAGGCTACTGGCACGACCAGGTAGCCATCCAGCACACCGCGATCGCCGCGGCCAAGCGGCTGGGCGACCGGGCCGCGCAGGCGCATGTATACCGCGACCTGAGCGCCACCTACAACCGGCTCGGCTTGCTGGCCGAAGCGCGCGACTACTGCACCCAGTCGCTGGACCTGCACCATGAGCTGGGTGACCGGCTGGGCGAAGCCCGGGCGCACAACGACATCATGATCCTGGCCGAGCAGCAGGGCCGGCTGGCCGAGGCGCTGGGCCACGCGCAACTGGCGCTCGCCCTGTATCGCGAGGAGGGCTACGAGCCGGGCCAGGCCAAGATGCTCAATGGGGTCGGCTATATCCACGCCCAGCTTGGCGAGTACCAGCAGGCGCTGGAGTTCTGCGAGCAGGCGCTGAGCATGAGCCGGGGCCGCGTCGACCCGCTGAACGAGGGCGCCATCTGGGACAGCGTCGGTTACGTGCTGTTCCACCTGGGCCGCTTCGACGAGGCGATCACGCACATCCGCACCGCGCTGCGCACCATCGAGGGCACGGCCGTCGGCTACTACCAGACCACGATGCTGGTCCACCTGGGCGACGTCTACCACGCGGTGGGCGACCTGGAGCAGGCCCGGCAGGCCTGGGAACGAGGCGCTGGCCATCCTGGAGCACCTGCACCACTCCGACGCGGACCAGGTCCGGGCCCGGCTGCGCGGCGAGCTGCCGGAGGTGCCGGGCAGCGTCCCGGCTGCCGCGGCGGGCACCGGGGTAGCTGGCCTGACCCAGGGGCACGCCGTCGGTGCCTGACATTTGCGCAGGTAGACGGGCCGGAAAATAGCGGGATTTAGTGGCGCTACCGGGACGTTACCGGCCGGTCGCATGATTAACACGTGCACCTACCCCCCCCGGTGCACCCCCCTGCCGGGGCCGTCTGCGGACGGCCCCGGCGCCAACATTTCTGGGCCCGTTCACCGCCCCGGCCGCACCGCGCCGCGCTGGGACTGGGCCAGCCCGCCGGGGGGAGCCAACCGGACCGCATGCCGTTACCGTTCAGGGGTGAGCGTGCGCCGGAGGACGACACCGGCCGGGCGGCTGGCCCGGATGGGTTTCGCGGACGCCGCCCGGGCGGAACGGCTGATCAGCGAGGATCTGGCGCTGGACGCCGAGGGCGCGGACGCGGATCTGCTGGCCGCGCTGGCCGCGGCGGCCGACCCCGACCTGGCCCTGATCACGCTGACCCGGATGCCCCGCGACGCCGAACTGGCCGAGGCGATGCGGGCCGACGCCGGGCTGCGCAACCGGCTCACCGCGGTGCTCGGGGCCAGCGCCGCTCTCGGCGACTACCTGGTCCGGCACCCGGCCGACTGGCGCGTGCTGACCGGCCCGGATGCGCTGCGCGGCGGCACCGCCGCCGAGGCGCGGGCCGACCTGCTGGCCGCGGTGGGGGCCCGGCCAGATGACCCGGAACCGGTGGCCGACCCGGCCGCCGCCCCGGGCGGCAGCCCGGCCACCGCGCTGCCTGCCGCCTACCGGCGGCGGCTGCTCCAGCTGGCCGCCCGCGACCTGACCGGCGCGGTGACCGTGGACGAGACCGCCGCCGAGCTGGCCGACCTGGCCGCCGCGGCGCTGGAGGCGGCGCTGGCCCTGGCCCGGTCCGAATTGCCGGCCGGGTCGGCGCCAGCCCGGCTGGCGGTGATCGCCATGGGCAAGTGCGGCGGCCGCGAGCTGAACTACGCCAGCGACGTCAACGTCATCTTCGTGGCCGCGGCGCGGGACGACGCCGGCCCCGAGACCGAGACGGCCGCGCTGCGCACCGCGACCCGGCTGGCCGCCGGGCTGATCCGGGTCTGCTCGCAGAGCACCCAGGAGGGCGCGCTGTTCCCGGTTGACCCCAACCTGCGCCCGGAGGGCCGGGACGGCCCGCTCGTCCGCACGCTGGCCAGCCACCGCGTCTATTACGAGCGTTGGGCAAAGACGTGGGAGTTCCAGGCCCTGGTCAAGGCCCGGCCGGTGGCCGGTGACCTGGACCTTGGCCAGGCCTACCTGGACACGCTCAGCCCGATGGTCTGGCAGGCCGCGCAGCGGCCGAACTTCGTGGCCGACGTGCAGGCCATGCGCCGCCGGGTGATCGGCAACCTGCCGGCCAGCGAGGCCGCCCGCCAGCTCAAGCTCGGCCCCGGCGGGCTGCGCGACATCGAGTTCGCGGTGCAGCTGCTCCAGCTGGTGCACGGCCGGACCGACGAGTCGCTGCGCGAGCCGGGTACTCTGCCCGCCCTGGCCGCCCTGGCCCAGGGCGGCTACGTGGGCCGTGAGGACGCGGCCACGATGGCCGCCGCCTACCGGTTCCTGCGCACCGTGGAGCACCTGCTCCAGCTCCGCCAGCTGCGCCGCACGCACACCCTGCCGGACGATCCGGAAGCGCTGCGCCGCCTCGGCCGCGCGCTCCGCCGGGCCCGGACCCGCAGCGGCCGCGCCGCGCCCGCCCGGCCGGCCCGGTCCGACCCGGCGGCCGACCTGATGGCACAGTGGCGGCAGCACGCCCGGGAAGCCCGCCGGCTGCACGAGAAGCTGTTCTACCGCCCGCTGCTGGACGCGGTGGCCCGGCTGCCCAGCGACGCGGTCCGGCTCACCCGCGCGGAGGCCGGGGCCCGGCTGGAAGCGCTCGGCTACCTGGACCCGGCGGGCGCGCTGCGCCACATCGAGGCGCTGACCTCAGGCGTCTCCCGGCGGGCGGCCATCCAGCGCACCCTGCTGCCGGTGCTCCTGGAGTGGTTCGCCGACGCCGCCCAGCCGGACGCCGGCCTGCTCGCGTTCCGCCAGGTCAGCGACGCGCTCGGGGATTCGCCGTGGTACCTGCGGCTGCTCCGTGACGACACCAACGTGGCCCGCCGGATGGCCCGGCTGCTGGCCTCCAGCCGGTACGCCACCGACCTGCTGATGCGCGCGCCGGAAACCGTGGCCCTGCTCGGTTCCGATGAGCAGCTGATGCCGCGCCCCGCCGCCGCGCTGCACGCCGAGGCGGCCGCCGTGGTGAGCCGGCACGGCACGGCCGACGCGGCGGCCCAGGCGGTGCGCGCGCTGCGCCGCCGTGAGCTGCTCCGCACCGCCGCTGCCGACCTGCTCGGGCTGACCACTGTCGAGGAGACCAGCGAGGCGCTCACCGTGATCACCGCGGTCACCATCGGCGCTGCGCTGGACGCGGCGATCAGCCGGGTGGAACGGGACGACGGGCCGCTGCCCACCCGGATCTGCGTGATCGGGATGGGCCGGTTCGGCGGCCGGGAGACCGGCTACGGGAGCGACGCCGACGTGATGTTCGTGCACGATCCGCTGCCCAGTGCCGACGCGCAGGCCGGGAGGCGCGAACAGGCCGGCGAGCAGGCCGCGGCCCGGGCCGCGCACGCGGTGGCCGAGGAGCTGCGCCGGCTGCTGGCCCAGCCCGCGCCGGACCCCCCGCTGGTCGTCGACCCTTCGCTGCGCCCGGAGGGCCGCCAGGGCCCGCTGGTCCGCACCCTGGCCGCGTACCGCGCCTACTACGAGCGCTGGTCACTGGCCTGGGAATCGCAGGCGCTGCTCCGGGCGGAGCCCGCCGCGGGCGACCGGGACCTGGGCCGCCGGTTCAGCGCGCTGGCCGACGAGTACCGCTACCCGGCCGGCGGCATCGACGAGGCATCGGTGCGTGAGATCAGGCGGCTCAAGGCCCGGATGGAAGCCGAGCGGATGCCCCGCGGCACCGACCCGGCGCTGCACCTGAAGCTCGGCCCGGGCGGCCTGTCCGACGTCGAGTGGGTGATCCAGCTGCTCCAGCTCAGCCACGCCCACGACGTGCCGGGGCTGCGCACCACGCAGACCCTGGCCGCGCTGGCCGCGGCCGAGCAGGCGGGCCTGATCGGCACCGGCGACGCGGCCGCGCTGGCCGCCTCGTGGCGGCTGGCCACCCGGATCCGCAACGCGGTGGTGCTGCTCCGCGGCCGCGCCTCCGACGTGCTGCCAGCCAAGCAGGCCGAGCTGGCCGCGGTGGCCCGCATCCTCGGCTACCCGCCGGATGCGGGCCAGGACCTGGTCGAGGACTACCGGCGGACCGCACGCCGGGCCCGCGCCGTAATGGAACGGCTTTTCTATGGCTGAACGCCAGCTGAACTCTCGGTGTCATCTCGCACCGGGTTGAACCGGTTCGCCCAGCCTGCCGTGTCAGTGACGGAGCATTGTCGAACAAAGGGGACCGTCATGCTTTCGATCAGCCGCGTATTCAAGATCGGTATCTGGGCCGCATTACCGGCCGCCCTGGTGTTCGCAGCCAGCCCAGCGCTCGCGGCCACCGGCTGGACCGTCGTCTCGGTCCCGCCCACCGGGCAGAACGCCGTCGTGTCCGGGGTCAGTGCGGACAGCGGGTCCGACGCATGGGCGGTCGGCAGCCAGAACGCCGAGGCCAACGGCGTCGGCGCGAAACCGGTCATCGACCACTGGAACGGCACCGCCTGGTCGCAGCTGACCGCGCCGGCCACCGCAGGGAGCACGGCCAGTCTGGCCGCGGTCAGCGCGAGCAGCGCGACCGACGCGTGGGCGGTCGGGCACACGTCGGTCAACCGCGAGGACATCGCCGGACTGACCATGCACTGGAACGGCACCGCCTGGACGACCGTCCCGGCGGTCAATTTCGGCGGGATCGAGAACGCGCTGATCGGTGTGGCCGACATCAGCCCCACCGATGCCTACGCGGTCGCCAACAGCTCCTCGACGGCCCAGGGGTACATCGAGCAGTGGAACGGCACCAGCTGGTCGCTGCTCACCCTGCCGGACCCGAACAACGGCATGAACACCTATCTGAACGCGATCTCCGCCACGTCCGCTAGCAATGTGTGGGCGGTGGGTTACGAGCTGACCGGGACCACCGCGGCGAACGAGCGCTACGAGACCTACTCGCTGCACTGGAACGGGTCCGCCTGGGCGATCGTGCCCATGCCGGCCGTCAGCGGCTCCAGCAACCTGCTCGACTACGAGTTCAACTCGATCGACGCGATCAGCCCGACCAACGTATGGGCAGCCGGTGACAGCGGCGTCAACGCCGATGTCGGTGGTACCCCCACCAGCACCCTGATTGAGCACTACAACGGCACCAGCTGGAGCATCGTGGCCAGCCCGACGGCCGGCACCGGGCCCACCCTGACCGGCGTCGCGGCCGAATCAGCCAGTGACGTGTGGGCGGTCGGCTACGACACCCCGTCCGGGGCAACGACGCCGCGGACCCTGACGATGAACTGGAACGGCACCGCGTGGTCCACCGTGTCCAGCCCGGATGTGGGCAGCTCCAGCGTGCTAGCCGGGGTGTCCAGTACACCTGGCGGACCGGTCTGGGCAGCTGGGTACAGCGGCACGTCGGGGGCGTTCAATCCGCTCATGATTCAGCACAGCTGAGCGGTTGCGCCGCGGCCGGACCTGAGCCGGCCGCGGCGCACCGGTGGGTTTAACCGCGGCCGTTGCCGCGGAGCAGGCGCAGCGCGTCCACCGTGATGGAGCCGCGCCAGTCGGCGGTCGCGGCCGGTGACCAGGCCGGCCAGTTGAACATCCAGCCGCCGTCATCCTGCTGGGCCGCGGCCAGGTGGTCCAGGTGTGCGTCGATCACCTCGGGCCGGAACAGGGTGCGGGCCAGCGAGCCGGGCAGCGGGGCGAAGTCCAGCGGGGTGTGGATCTCCCCGGGCGCGTCCGGGTCCAGGGTGACCAGGCCCTGGTCGAGGATGAGCGGGCCGCACTGGGCGAACGCCTTGGCCGCGCGGTCCCGGTCCGGCACCCGGTCCAGGAAGTGCATGACTGCGCGCATCTGGTACGGGCTGGCCGTGCTCAGCTCGCTGATCATGGCCCACTCCAGCTCGGTGGCCCGGTCCAGCCAGGGATGCCGGGCCCGGCGCGCGTGCAGTGTCCCGGCTACCAGGCCGGTGGTGATGACCGAGGGGAGCTGGCGGTCCATGGCCGCCCACCACGGGGCGCATGGCCAGCCCTCGATGGACGGGTCCGCCTCCACCACGCCGCCGGCGGCGGGCGCGTGCACCTCCAGCCACCCGCAGGCACCCAGGACCAGTTCGTCGTCCCAGGCGCCGGCCTCGTCCAGGGTGGCCAGCGCCAGCGCGATGGCCAGCGGCTGGCTGCCCGGGCACCGGCCGTCCGGCTCCAGGGCGTGGCCGAAGCCGCCGTCTTGGTTGCGGTAGGCGGCGACCGCGTCGCGCACCGGCCCCGGCCCATCGGTGCCGAACAGCCGGCCGAACCGGCGGCGGTCCAGGACCCGGCCGGTGGCGGCCAGGAACCGGGCCGCCGCGTCGAAATCTGGTCTGGTCATGGGGCCATCCTCGCGCCCGTGGGCGGCCGGTGGCTTGAACGAATCGGCCAACTGTCGGCGGGCCATGCCAGACTCGTGGGGTGGACTGGTCGCCGGGATATCGCGAGGTCGCGCCGCCCGCCGGGCTGGCTCACGCCGTGTCCTGCGTCTGGGTGGGGGTGACCCCGGCGGATGGCGCGCCGCCCACCCGGGTGCTGCCCGACGCCTGCGTGGACCTCATCTGGCAGCGTGGCAGCGGCGTGTTCCTGGCCGGGCCGGACACCGGGCCAGTGATCATGCCGATGCCACCGGGCAGCGTGCTGGCCGGGGTGCGGCTGCGGCCCGGCGCGGGCGGCCCGGCGCTGGGCCGGCCGCTGCCCGGGCTGCTCGATCAGCGCCCCGGGCCCGGTGACCTGCGGGCCGAGCTGCCCCAGGGGATCGGCGCCCGGCTGGCCGCCGGGGTGCCCGGCGGGCTCAGTCCGGACGTCGCGGTGCGCCGCCTGGTCCGGCTGGTCGGCGAGCTGGTGACCAGTGCCCCGCCGGACCCACTGATCGTGCTGGCCGCGCAGCGGCTGGCCCAGCCGGACGCGCAGGTCCAGCAGGTGGCCCGGGAGCTGGCCATCAGCGAGCGGCAGCTGAACCGGCGGTGCTGCGCCGCGGTCGGATACGGGCCGGCGCTGCTCCGCCGGGTGCTGCGGTTCCGCCGGTTCGTGTCCCGGGTCGACGCGGCCCCGGATACCGCCGACCTGGCCTGGCTGGCCGCGGAGACCGGCTACGCCGACCAGGCGCACCTGACCCGGGAGAGCAGCGAGCTGGCCGGGCTGCCGCCGCTGGCCCTGATCCGGGACCGGCACGGGCGTCCCGGGCTGACCCGGGAACGAGAAAACCCGGCCCACGAGGAGCCGGGTGGTATATGCGCCTCAGTTTAACAGCAGCGCCGCGGTTATCCTTCCCCGATTTGCGTTACCAGCCGTCCGGGCGGCGGTACTTGCCCGCCGGGTCAGGTAGCTGGTGGCTGGTCAGGTCGGCGCAGCTCAGCCGGGCCCACCAGTGCCGGCCCGCGCCCGCCGACGGCTCGCTGCGCAGCGCGCCGGCCAGGTGGTTGGGCGACGGGTTGACCACCCCGACCGGTACCCGCGCCCGGGCCTGCTCGACCGGGAAGCGCAGGTCGCTGTCGTTGGAAATCACCAGCGCCCCGTCCACCGCGCCGCCCAGCACGTCCAGCAGCAGGTGCGAGGCCACGTTGACGTCCGAGCCCTTCTCTTCCCGGTTGGCGTAGGAGACCATGAACACCGCGCCGTCTACCACCCCGCCCTGGCCGTCCTGGACCATCACCGGCCAGGCCGGCCCGACCAGTTCAGGCCGGCCGGTCTTGTCCTTGACCGCCAGCGGGGCCGTCTTGACCCGGGCCACGTAGCTGCCGTATTCGATGTGGTCCACGCTGCCTGTCGCGGTCAGCGCCTTGAGGTACACATCCTGGTCGGCCTGGCCAGACGGGTTGCTCAGGCCGTCGATCCGGGCGGTGCAGTAGACCAGCCGGGACACCCGCGCGTCCGGCCAGTTGGTGCGACGGCCAGCCAGCGAGGTGGCCAGCGCGCGCAGATCCAGCCAGCGCCAGCCGGGGGTACCCCGCCCGCACAGCCCGCGACCGCCGTAGTACAGGTTGAAGCCGTCCACGTAAACGCCGATGCGCACCGAGGCAACGTAACACCCCCGGCCGGCCCGCGCCGGTGCGCCATACTGAAGGCAGCGGCGCCGTCGGCGGGCGCCCACAGCAACACGACGAGGAAGGCGATCGAGGGATGGACCTGACTGGCGCGGCCTGGCGCAAGTCCTCCTACAGCGGCGGCAACAGCGGGGCCTGCGTCGAGGTCGCAGTCGTGCCCGGCTCGAAAGAGGGCAGCGACTACGTGATCACCATGCGCGACTCCAAGGATCCGGACGGCCCGGTGCTGACCTTCACCCCGGACGAGTGGAAGGCCTTCACCCTCGGCGTCCAGGACGGCGAGTTCGACGTAGCCTGACCGGTCGGCTAGGTGGCGGCGCGGCCCGTGCTGGGAACCTTGGCCGCAGGCCAAGCGTCGAGGCGGTAGGGAACAATTTGATCCCGCATGTGCTGCCGCATGGCCAGCCAGCGTCAGGGGGTGGACAGTCCAGATGAGCCAGCCGCCGACGGGCCAGCGCCCGGGGAGCGGAGGTGCGGCGACGGCGGAACCCGCGCACGATCCGGTGCTGGCCAAGGTCAGCGGCGTCACCCGCACGTTCGGCACCGGCGCGGCGGCCGTGCACGCGCTGCGCGGGGTCTCGCTCACCATCGAGCGGGGCCAGCTGGTCGCGCTGTCCGGCCGGTCCGGGTCGGGCAAGACCACGCTGCTCAACATCATCGGCGGGCTGGACCGGCCGGACACCGGGACGGTGCGTATCGACGGCCGGGACGTGGCGGCCATGGGGGAGCGGGAGCGCACGCTGATGCGCCGGTCCTCGGTGGCGTTCATCTTCCAGTCATTCGGGCTCATCCCGATCCTGTCCGCGGCCGAGAACGTCGGCATCCCGTTGCGCATCGCCGGCGCCGAGCCCCAGGACCGGGAGGACCGGGTGCGGACCATGCTGGACATCGTCGGCCTGGGCGAGCACGCCAAGCAGCGGCCCGGCGAGCTGTCCGGCGGGCAGCAGCAGCGGGTCGCCATCGCCCGGGCCCTGGCTGGCCGCCCGCAGCTGCTCATCGCCGACGAGCCCACCGGCCAGCTCGACTCGGAGACCGGACGGCAGATCATGCGGCTGATCCGCACCGTGGTCCGCACCGAGGGCGTGACCGCGCTGGTCGCCACGCACGACCCGGCGTTCCTGGACATCGCCGACGTCTCACTCCGCCTGGAAGACGGCCAGATCGCCGCCGCCTAGGCCTGCCGGGCGCGAGGCCCGGCCGGGGACGGCTAGGGGTGGGCGATGTGGGATCCATGGTCGAGTAGGCCGGCCACGGCCAGGCCGGTGCTGGCGCCGATGAGCGAGCCGACCACGGCGTCGCCGGGGTAGTGCACCCCGGTGTGCACCCGGGAGTAGGCGACGGCGGCAGCCAGGAAGCCGCAGGCCAGCGCGGCCCAGGGCCGGTCCCGGCTGATCGCGGTGGCAAACGCGAAGGCCGACGCGGAGTGGCCGGACGGGAAGGACGTGGAGCCGGGCATCTTGACCTGCCGCTGGCCCGGCACACCAGCCTGGGCCCGGTCCGGCCTGGTGCGGAACGACACCGGCTTGACCGCCAGGTTGACCAGCGCCGAGGTGGCCCCGATGGCCAGCGTGCCGCGCAGCGCGGCGCGGCGGCCAGCGGTACCGCCGCCGATGGCCAGCCCGGCGGCGATGGCCAGCCAGAGCCGGGACTTGTCGGCTGCCCGGGACAGCCGCCGCAGCGGCTCATCCAGGGCTGGGGTCGGGGTGGTGGCGATCGCCTCATAGCTGGCCCGGTCCAGCGCGCCGAGCTGGCGGATCGAGTCCACTACCTGGCGCCGGACCGGGCCGCCGTATTCACCGGCCCGGCTGGCCAGCCAGTCCGCGACGCTCTCCATCGCGGGCTGGCGCTCTGTCTCCTGTTCCGCCACGCGCGTATGCTAACACCCAGGTAATGGGGCACTACTGCCGGACACGGGGCCGTCCGCGGGCCGAGGATCTCCGACCGGGGGTGCGGTGGCCGATCACGTGGCGGGCTACGAGGCTGGGCCGGATCGCCCGGACGACACCGTTCATCCGGAGAACACGGGTCATCCGGACAACACGGGTCATCCGGACAACACGGGTCATCCGGACAACACGGGTCATCCGGACAACACGGGGGCGCGGCGCGCGGCGGCCGATGTGGCGGCGCGGCCGACGGCGGGGGAGCGGGTGTCCGCGGTCGGTGCGCTGGTTTCCCTGATCGCCGCCGTCGGGTGCAGCCTGATCGGCATCGCCCTGCACCTGCTGGCCATCCTGATCGTCGCGGCTGGGCTGCTGATCTGCGTGACCAGTGGCTGGTACGTGGTGTCCCGGGCCGGCCTGCGCCGGATCATCGCGCTGTGCGTAGCCGTGCTGGCCCTGGCCGGCACCATCGTGGGCCTGTTCTTCGCGGATATCAACTGGCTGCTGCTGCTGATCATCGCCGTGCTCGCCGCGCTGTCCGTACTGGCCGCGCGGCACGCGCTGCGCCGCACCGAACGGGCGCTGCGTGCCCAGTCGGTGCGGGCCAAGCGGGCGCACCACGCCGAGCATCCGGTGCTGATCATGAATCCCAAGTCCGGTGGCGGGAAAGCCGAACGGTTCAAGCTGGCCGAGGAGTGCCGCCGCCGGGGGATCCGGCCGGTCCTCCTCACACCCGGTGACGACCTGCGTCAGCTGGCCGAAGACGCGGTCCGCCAGGGCGCGGACGCTATCGGCATGGCCGGCGGGGACGGCTCGCAGGCCCTGGTCGCCTCGGTGGCCGGCCAGGCCGGCATCCCGTACGTGTGCGTCCCGGCGGGCACCCGCAATCACTTCGCGCTCGACCTGGGGCTGAACCGGGATGACGTAGTCGGCGCGCTGGACGCGTTCGCGGACGGGGTGGAGCAGCGGATCGACCTGGCCACGGTGAACGGGCGCACGTTCGTGAACAACGCCTCGCTCGGGCTGTACGCGAAGGTGGTCCAGTCGCCCGAGTACCGGGACGCCAAGCTGCGCACCGCCGCGGCCATGCTGCCAGATCTGCTCGGCCCGGCCGCCGACCCGCTCGACCTGCGCTTCACCGGGCCGGGCGGGCAGGAGCAGCACACCGCACAGCTGATCCTGATCTCCAACAACCCGTACCAGCTGGTGCCGATGGAGGGCGGCGCAGGGCACCCGGGAGCGGCTGGACACCGGGCTGCTCGGCATCGTGGCCGTCACGATCAGTGACGCGGCCGCCGCCAACGCGTTCTTCGCACTCCAGGCTCTGGGCCAGGCGAACCGGTACCCGGACTGGATGGAGTGGACCGCGCCCCGGTTCGAGATCACCTCCGCCGCCGAGGTGGAGATCGGCGTGGACGGTGAGGCGCTGCGGATGACCCCGCCGGTGGTATTCGAAATCCAGCCCGGGGGCGCTGCGGGTCCGGCTGCCGCGGCACGCGCTGCGCAAGTCACCGGCCGCCCGCACCGTGCACGTGCTGTCCCGGTCCACCATCGCCGGGCTGACCCGGGTGGCGTCCGGGGCCAGCCCGCGCTGAGCCTGGCCGCCCGGCCACCCCGGGTCAGGGCACCCGCAGCTGGGCCCGGATCGGCAGGTGGTCTGACCCAACCGGGTCGGCCACTTCCGCGCCGGACACCCGGACCGGGCTGCGGAACAGCAGGTGGTCCAGCTGGATCCAGGGCCGGTCAGCCGGGTAGGTCCGGCCGCGCACGGAGGCCCGGTACCCGGGCGCGGCCAGCGTGGCCAGCCGCGGCATGTTCAGGTCGCCGACGATGACCGTCGGGAGCGCCGGCCAGCTGCGGCCCAGCCGCCGCCCCGCCGGCTGACCGGGCGGCCAGCCGCCGGGTCAGCCGGATCAGCTGAACCGGGCTGGTGAACCGGTGCGTCAGGTGCGTGTTCACCACGCGCAGCGCCGCGCCGCCCGGTGTGGTCAGCGTGACCACCTGCGCCGCCCGGTTGATCCGGTCGCCAGGGGAGCGGCCCAGCTCGATCTCCTGGTAGCCGGTGACCGGCAGCAGGGACAGCACGGCCAGCCCCCAGGTGCCCGAACCGGTGTCCGGGCCGAGGCCGAGCCGGGCCCGGTTGCTCCTGGCCAGGCCAAGGTGCCGCACCTCCGCGCCGAGCGCGGCCGCGACCCCGGTCACCTCGTCCGGGCCCCGGTCCGGCCGCCAGGCTTCCTGCAGCGTGATCACGTCGGCCTTGAGCTGGTGGCACGCCTCCGCCACGTCGAACGGCGCACCGCGGCCGGTCAGGCCGCCGTGCAGGTTCAGGCTCGCCAGCGTGATCGGCTCGTCGTGGTTCATCCCCGTCCCGGTAGCTCGGCGGTACTGCCCCGACGGACTCCATCCTGCCCGGTGCCGATGACCACTTGGTGCCACCCGGGCAAACGCGAAGGCCGCTGGCCCCGCCCTCGGGTGGGCGGCGGGCCAGCGGCCTCGCGGTACCGCTCAGCTCCTGGCGGCGCTGGTCACACGTCGAAGTACATGGCGAACTCGTGTGGCGTCGGGCGCAGCCGGACCGGGTCGAGCTCGTTGGATCGCTTGTAGTCGATCCAGGTCTCGATCAGGTCCTCGGTGAACACGCCGCCTTCGAGCAGGTAGTCGTGGTCCGCCTCGAGGGCGTTCAGCACCGCTTCCAGCGACCCGGGCACCTGCGGGATGGCCGACGCCTCGTCCGGCGGCAGCTCGTACAGGTCCTTGTCCACCGGCTCATGCGGCTCGATCTTGTTCTTGATGCCGTCGATGCCCGCCATCATCATGGCCGAGAAGGCCAGGTACGGGTTGGCCGACGGGTCTGGCACCCGGAACTCCAGCCGCTTGGCCTTGGGGTTGGAACCGGTGATCGGGATGCGCACGCAGGCGGACCGGTTCCGCTGCGAGTACACCAGGTTGACCGGCGCCTCGAAGCCCGGCACCAGGCGGTGGTAGGAGTTCACCGTCGGGTTGGTGAACGCGAGCAGCGTGGGCGCGTGCTTCAGCAGCCCGCCCACGTAGTACCGGCCGGTGTCAGACAGGCCCGCGTAGCCGACCTCGTCGTAGAACAGCGGCGAGCCGTCCTTCCACAGGCTCTGGTGGCAGTGCATGCCGGAGCCGTTGTCACCGAAGATCGGCTTGGGCATGAACGTGACCGTCTTGCCCGCGGCCCGGGCCACGCTCTTGATCACGTACTTGTAGAGCATCAGCTTGTCGGCCTGCTCGAGCAGCGGCGCGAACAGAATGTCGATCTCCGCCTGGCCAGCCGTGCCTACCTCGTGGTGCTGCATCTCCACCGTGATGCCCACGTCGATCAGCGCCCGGACCATGGCCGAGCGCAGGTCGGTGTAGTGATCCACCGGGGGAGTGGGGAAGTAGCCGCCCTTGTACGGGGGCTTGGAGCCGAGGTTCCCGCCTTCCTCGTCGCGCCCGGTGTTCCACGCGCCCTCGACCGAGTCGATGTAGTAGTAGCCGGAGTTGGCCCCGGTGTCGTAGCGCACCGAGTCGAAGATGTAGAACTCCGCCTCCGGGCCGAAGAACGCGGTGTCCGCGATCCCGCTGCCCTTGAGGAACGTTTCCGCCTTGCGGGCGATGTTGCGCGGGTCCCGGGTGTACGGCTCGCCGGTCAGCGGGTCGTGCACGAAGAACGTGAGGTTCAGGGTGGAGTGCTGGCGGAACGGGTTGACGTACGCGGTCGCCGGGTCCGGCAGCAGCAGCATGTCCGACTCGTGGATCTGCTGGAAGCCGCGGATCGAGGAACCGTCGAACATGCGGCCCTCGGTGAAGACCTTCTCGTCGAACGACTCGACTGGCACCGTGAAGTGCTGCATGGTCCCAGGCAGGTCACAGAACCTGACATCGACGAACTCAATCTTCTTATCGCCGATGAACTTCAGGACCTCGTCGGCGTTCTGGAACATCAACCCTCCCTGAACGGAGCTGACACTGGTGTTGCCTCCCGGGCTGCCGCGGCTGAAGGCCGCGAGAAGGCGGCCACGCAGATCTGGCCGCATGGGGGGTCTGCCTGCGGCAGGAACGCTTCGGACGCTAGTTCCCGGCGATTACCGAGCCGTGTCTCTAGTGTTTCACACGTGTTACGCCTTCCGCGGTGCGGCGCGCCTGGGCTCGCGCATCTTCGCCCAGGCCAGCGGCCCGCGAAGCGTCCTGGCCACGCGGTTAGCCCCGGCGTTACCTGGCTAACAAGGGCGGTACGGTTGGAGCGTGAGCGAGCGACGGTGGGGCGGGATCCTGCTGCCCGGCATGGGCACCCCAGGTGAGCAGAAATACCCCGGCGAACGGTTCGGGCTGCCGGAACAGGGCCCCAGGTCGGTGGCGGGCATGGGCCGGCGGCTGCTCGCGCTGCTGATCGACTGGCTGCTGAGCCTGGTGATCGCGCGCGCCTTCTTCGGGCACAGTGACGTGACCGTGCTCACCCTGGTCATCTTCGCTGTGCAGGTCTGGGTGCTGACCGCGCTGACCGGGTTCACCATCGGTAAGCGGGTGTGCAGCATCCGGGTCGCCCGGCTGGACGGCCGGCCGGTCGGTTTCCTCTGGGCACTCGTCCGCACCGTGCTGCTGCTCTGCGTGCTGCCACCCCTGGTCACCGACCGGGACCTGCGTGGCCTGCACGACCGCGCCGCCAACACCATCGTGCTCAGGGCCTAGCGCGTCCGGGGCTTTGGGGGTCGCGGCATGCGGCCGGATTTGGGCATCGGGCCCTTGGGCATCTGCAGCGACTGGGGCAGCGCCTTGAGCCGGTAGTTCAGCTCGGACACCTCCGAGCCGCGCAGGTTGCGCGGCAGCCGCATGATCTTCCGCTGCAGCTTGCTGATCGGTACCTGGCCCTCTTCGTTGCCGACCTGGAAGTCGTAGATGTAGGTGTCGGCCACCCGGGAGATCCGCTTCTTCTCCGCGGCGAGCAGGCCGGGCAGCCGGTTCGGTGAGCCTTCGCCGACCAGCACCACGCCGGGCTTGCCCACCGCGCGGTGCACCACGTCCATGTTCCGGTTAGCGGCCACCGCCGGGGTGACCGTCCAGCCGCCACGCATGCTCTGCAGGATGGCAGCGGCCGCGCCGGGCTGCCCCTCGACCGCGGCGTACTGCGCGGACTGGGCGAACCGGCCGAACAAGATCATGGCGGCGGCCAGCCCGGCCAGCACGCCGAACGGGATGATCACACCGGGCAGGCCAGTGAGCAGCCCGACCAGCACGGCTACGCCGATGATGATGACGGCGGTCATCGCGATGAGCGGGAGCGCCCGTGGGTTTTGCTTGCGGACGATCCCCGCAACCATGCGGATCTGCTTGATGCGGCCCGGAGGGACGCCGTCCGCGCCGCCCTTCCGATTTGCCGAGCCTGCGGCCTTGTTCGCCATGGAGGGCAGGATACGAGTCAGCGGGCCGGGTGGGAAACCGCGGTACCCGGTTCGGCCCGCCGCGCCATGGCTTCGCGGTACAACCGCCCGGCCCGGTAGGACGACCGGACCAGCGGCCCGGACATCACGCCGGAGAAGCCGAGGCGCACTGCCTGCTCGCGGAGCTGCTCGAATTCGGCGGGCGGCACCCACCGGTTGACTGGGTGATGCCGTGGCGACGGGCGCAGGTACTGGGTGATGGTGAGCAGTTCGCAGCCGGCCGCGCGCAGGTCGGTCATGGCTTCGGTGATCTCGTCCGGCTGCTCGCCCAGCCCGAGGATCAGGTTGGACTTGGTGACCAGGCCGGCCGTCCGGGCTTTGGCCAGCACGTTCAGCGATCGCTCGTAGCGGAAACCTGGCCTGATCCGCTTGAAGATCCGGGGCACGGTCTCGATGTTGTGCGCCAGCACCTCCGGGCGGGCGGCGAACACCGGCGCCAGCTTCTGCTCATCCGCGTTGAAGTCCGGGATCAGCAGTTCCACGCCACACCCGGGCACGGCCGCGTGGATCTCATGCACGGTCTGCGCGTACAGCCAGGCGCCGCCGTCGGCCAGGTCGTCCCGGGCCACCCCGGTCACCGTGGCGTAGCGCAGGCCCATGGTGGCCACCGATTCGGCCACCCGGCGCGGCTCGCCGGTGTCCAGCGGTTCCGGCTTCCCGGTGGCGATCTGGCAGAAGTCGCAGCGCCGGGTGCACTGGTCGCCGCCGATCAGGAAGGTGGCCTCACGGTCTTCCCAGCACTCGAAGATGTTCGGGCAGCCGGCCTCCTGGCAGACGGTGTGCAGCCCTTCCCGCTGCACCAGCCCCTTGAGCGCGGTGTACTCCGGGCCGGTGCGCAGCCGCGTCTTGATCCATGGCGGCTTCTTCTCGATCGGGGTCTGGCTGTTGCGTGCTTCGAGGCGGAGCAGCTTGCGTCCTTCGGGTGCGAGTACCACGCATCCAGCCTACGTCCCGGCCGATGTCACCGGTCCGTGGCCTGCTTGGGCCCGTGGCTGGGGTGCGCCGGGTGCGCCGGATGCACCGGATGAGCTGGGTGAGCCGGATGGGCGGGGTGCGTATGCTGCCCGCCCGCGGCTGGCTTAGCTTCCACCACCCCCGCGCAATAGGCGGTCACGTTGCCCGTCCCGCCCGCGGCGGCGACCAATTTACCCAACGCTCTCGCCTGCTCACTGGGACTGCCATCGGCCAGGGCGTGCTGGTACGCGGCACACCGGCCATGTCCCGGGCCGGGGGCAGCTGACCTGCTCTCGGCCGTCGGCTGGGCCGGCGGCTGGATCGCGGTGACCGCCGGGCCCGGGCGGTGCTGGGTAAGCCGGTGCAGCATGTCCGGCAGGGCGCCGGTATACGCGGCCGCTGCGGCCGCGCCGCCCAGCGAGATCACGACGGCCGCGCCGGCCGCGGCGATCCGTGCGCTGAGCCAGCGCACCCGGGCGCTGCGCCGGCCGGCCGGGAGCGGCCCGGCCGGGAGCGGCCCGGCCGGGAGCGGCCCGGCCGGGAGCGGGCTGGCCGGGAGCGGGCTGGCGGTGGGCCGGGCCGGCCCACCGCCGCGCGGAACGCGGCCACCGCGTGCTGCTCGGCCGCGGGCTCGCTGGGCATCGGGGCCGCGTACAGCTCCCGGAACGCCGCCGCCAGCTGGTGCAGGTCGGCCGCGGCGTCGCCGGGCAGCGGCGCCCGGTCGAGCAGCGCATCGAAGGCGGCGTTCCCGGGCGGGGGGAGCGCGCCATCCGGGGGCCACGGCGGCATCGGCATGTCGTCCCAAACTCCGCCGCCGGTCACCGCGTTACACCCGCCGCGGAGATGGCCTGCGCGAGCGTGCGCAGGCCGCGGTGGGCCGCGATGCGTACCGCGCCGGGGCTGCGGCCGACGATCCGGGCCACCGTCTCGTTGTCCAGGTCGGCCAGGACACGCAGCAGGATCACCTCGGCCTGGGCGGGTGGCAGCTGCCGGACCGCCTCGATCAGCGTGTCGGTGGCCAGGTTGGCCATGGCCACCGTGGCCGCGTCCCCGGTTCGCGGCTCGTGGGCATGGGGCAGCTCGTCGAGCGGCGCGGCCGGGTGCCGGGACCGGCGGCGGCCCTCGTCGATCGCCCGGCGCCGGGCGATGGTGAACAGCCAGGACCGCCAGGCCCGTTCGTCGCCGCGGAAGCCGGCCAGCCCGCGGACCACCTGCACCCAGGACTCGGCGGCGACGTCCTCGGCCGCGCTGGGCGCGGCGGCCCGGAGGTAGCGCAGCAGGGCCTGGTTGCCGTCCCGCCAGAGCGTGGCGAAGGCGGCCTCGCTGCCGCCCTGTGCGGCGGCCAGCAGGGCCGGGAAGTCCTCGCCAATCACAGACGTGAGTATCCGCACCGGATGGTGACTGGCGCAGCAGATTTGCGTGAGCTTAGCCAGACGTAACGGCATCGGGCTCCGCGGAGCTTGCTCCTGCGGGACCGTAACGGGCGGGCGGGAGAGGCAGCGGCATGCAGGCAGCGCGACGGAACACGGCGGCGGGCGGCGGGCCCGGGCGTCCGCCCGGGCGTCCCCGGGACGCCGGCCTGGACGCCGCCATCCTGGCCGCCGCCGTGCAGTTGCTCGGCGAGCGCGGCTACGCCGGGATGTCGATCGAGGGGGTGGCAGCCGCCGCCGGGACCAGCCCGCCGAGCCTGCGCCGCCGGTACCCGGGCAAGCTGTCCCTGGCGCTGGCTGGCGTGGACGCGATGCCGGTCACGCCACTGCCCCGGCCGGCGGTGACCTCGCGGGCCGACGCGCTGGCCGTCCTGGAGAACCTCCGGGACACCATGGTCCGCCGGGGCGGGCTGGCCGTGCTGGCCGCCATCCTGGCCGAACGGGACCGCCACCCGCAGCTGCTCGCGCACTTCCGGCAGCGCGTGGCCGGGCCACGGGAGGACCGGCTGCGCGCCGCGCTAGCCCGCAGTGTGGCCAGCGGCAGCCTGCCCACCGGCCTGGACCCCGGCCTGGCGGTCAGCCTGCTGACCGGGTCGCTGTACGCCTGCTACCTGCGCCGCGAGCGGATCGGCGGCGACTGGGCACGGCGCGCCCTGGGCATCATCTGGCCCGAGCCGGGTTAGCGCGGTGCGCTGTGCCGCGGCCGGCCTGCCCGGCTCCGGGTGGCTGGCCGCGGCGCGGCGGCGGACCACGCTGGTGTACCGCAGCCAGCCGAAAACAGTGGCTACGACGCCGCCGCCCCCGGCGATGAGCAGCACCAGCCGCGGGTCGAGCGGGGCGAGCAGCCCGCCGGCCGCGGCCATGCCCAGCGACGCCGCGCCGAACAGCAGCCCGGAGTACATGGCGAACACCCGGCCGGAGATGGCGGCCGGGGCGCGGTGGTTCAGGAAGCTGCGGGTGGCCACCACTTCCATCCCGTTAGCGACACCGCCGATCCCGTAGGCGGCCGCGGCCTGCCACAGTGTGACCGCGCCGGCCGCCAGCGCCACCCCGACCCCGGTGACCAGGCTGCCCAGCAGCACGGCCAGGGCCAGCCGGCGCCGCGGCAGGCGGCCGCCTGCCAGCGTGCCGGCCAGCATGCCCGCGGTCCACGCGGCGACCAGCACCGAGTAGCCGGTCGGCCCCGACCTGAGCACGCCCTCAGCGAACGCGACTTCGGCCACGCTGGCCATGTTGGCGAAGGTGACCATGACGCTGACCACCAGGACGAGCAGGCCCGCCTCCCGGTCGGCGCGCAGGAAGCGCAGGCCGGCGCTGAACTGGCGGGCGCCGCGCTCGCTGGCCGCGGCGGCCCCGGCCGTCGCCGGGTCCGGGCTGGCCGCCGGGTCCGGGCTGAGCCGGAGCGCGCCCAGGCCGGCCGCGCCCAGGCCGTACACGGCGGCGACCGCGCCGAGGGCCAGGCCGGTGCCGCCCGCCGCGGTGAGCCCGCCGGCCAGCAGCGGGCCCAGTGTGAAGCCGCCCCAGGTAGCTGCCTGCAGGTAGCCGTTGGCCCGGGTCACCCCGGAGCCGCCGGCCAGCTGGGGCACGATCGTGCCCAGGCCGGGCTGCAGCACGGCCGCGCACAGGCCGAACCCGATGGCCAGCCCGAGGGTCGCGCTGGTCCCGGTGAACCTGGTCAGCGCCACCGCGACCAGCGTCTGCGCCACCGACGCCGCGATCAGCACCGGCCGTACCGGGAACCGGTCGAGCAGCACGCCGGCCGCCGGGGCGAGTGCGGTGATCGGCACGGTGATGGCCAGGAACACCGAGGCCACCGCCCAGGACGCGTGCGAACTCTGGTAGACCCGGCTGGCCAGGGCGACCATGGCCAGCCCGTCGCCCGCGGAGATCAGCGCCTGGAGGATGACGGCCAGCGGCAGGCCACGGCGCGGGCCGCGCGCGGAGCGGGACACGGGAAGACTCCTAGGACGAGGGCGGGCTACAGCTGGGGATGCGCAGTGCGCGGCCGCTGGTCCTAGTACACGTCATCCACGCTAGCACGGCCGCCACACTGCCCCCGAACGCATTTCGATGTGACGGCAGGTGCTGTTGTCGGGGAGCATGGAGCCCATGCCTACGCAGTTCGATCCCCCGTCGGGGACACGGGATTTCCTCGCCGCCGAATTCGAAGCGCGGGAACGCGCGTTCGCGGTCATCCGGTCGGTGTTCGCGCAGTACGGGTTCGAGCCGCTGCAGACACCGGCCTTCGAGCGCCTCGACGTGCTGCTCGGCAAGTACGGGGAAGAGGGCGACAAGCTCATCTTCAAGATCCTGCGGCGGGGTGAGCATGAAGCGTCCGGCGAAGCGGACCTGGCGCTGCGCTATGACATGACGGTCCCGCTGGCCCGGGTGGCCGCCGCGTACGGCAGCCAGCTGCCCAGCCCGTACAAGCGGTACACGGTCGGCCCGGTGTGGCGGGCGGACCGGCCGGGCCGGGGCCGGTTCCGCGAGTTCACCCAGTGCGACCTGGACACTCTGGGCACGACCTCGGTGCTGGCCGACGCCGAGGTGATCTGCGCGGTGCACGACGTGCTGGACCGGCTGGGCATCCCTGGGTTCCGCTTCCTGCTCAACTCGCGGCACGTGCTGGCCGGCCTGCTGGAGGCGTTCGGCGTCCCGGCCGGGCTGGGCGCCGGTGTGCTGATCACGCTGGACAAGCTGGACAAGCTGGCCCCGGCCGAAGTGATCGAGGAGCTAGCCGGCCGGGGCTTGTCCCGGGTTGCCGCCGACGAGCTGGTGTTCACGATGACCGCACCGGATGCCGCGGACCGGATCCGGGCCGCGCTCAAGCGGAGCGAGGAGGGCGAGGCCGGCCTGGATGAGGTCGACGAGGTGCTTGCCCTGACCAGCACGCACATCCCGGCCGGGCGGGTCGAGTTCACCCCGCGGATGGTCCGCGGGCTGAGCTACTACACCGGGCCGATCTGGGAGGTGGTCGCACCCGGGGTGAGTTCGTCGATCTCCTCCGGCGGCCGGTACGACCACCTGATCGAACAGCTCGGCGGGCCGGACACGCCGGGCACCGGGGGATCGCTGGGCGTCGAGCGCATCCTGCTGCTGCTCTCCGGGGAGGGCGGCACCGGCAAGCTGCGGCGGCTGGACGTGGCCGTCACGATCATGGGCGACGAATTTGCCGAACGCTCGTTCGGCTTCGCGGCCGTCGCCCGCGACGCGGGGCTGCGGGCCAGCGTTTACCTGGGCGGGTCGCGCAAGCTCGGCCGCCAGCTCAAGTGGGCCAGTGACCAGGGCGCCCGGTGGGCGCTCGATCTACGGCCGCAATGAGCAGGAAGAGGGCAGGGTCACCGTGCGGGACATGGACAGCGGCGAGCAGCGCGCGGTCCTGGTCGAGGAGCTGCCGCTCTACCTGGCCGGGCGGGCCCGCGATCAGGCGGAGGACTAGGAAGCGGCCGCGAGCCCCGGGCTGGGCAGGCTGGCGGAGCGCCGCCAGCTGGTGGCGCCGAGCACCGTGGCCAGGTGCTGCTCGACCGGGCCGGTCATGTCCGCGACGGTGACCGGCCTGCCCAGCTCGGCGGTCAGGCTGGTCACCCCGGCGTCGCGGATGCCGCACGGCACGAACCGGTCGTACCAGGCCAGGTCGCAGTCGCAGTTCAGGGCGAAGCCGTGCATGGTCACGCCGCGGGATACCCGGATGCCGATCGCGGCCACCTTGCGGTCCGGCCCGGCCGCCGAGCAGCGGGATCGGGGCCGCCCGGCACCCATACCCCGCTGCGCCCGGCCACCCGCACCGTGGCCAGGCCCGCGTCCGCGCACGCGCGGATCAGTGCTTCCTCCAGCGCCCGCACGTAGGCGATCACGTCCACCGGCTCGGCCAGCCGGACGATCGGGTAGCCGACGAGCTGCCCGGGACCATGCCAGGTGATCTTGCCGCCGCGGTCCACGTCGATGACCGGGGCGCCCGCGTCCTGGCCCGGCCGGTCCAGCGGGCTGGTCCGCTTGCCCGCGGTGTACACCGGCTCGTGCTCCAGCAGCAGGCAGGTATCCGGGATCGCCCCGCTGACCCGCTGCCCGTGCAGCTGCCGCTGAAGTTCCCAGCCACGCAGGTAGGGGACGGGATGGTCGCCGAGGCCAGCGTGCACGTAGACCAGCTCACTCATCACGCTGCCCACGATATCCGGCGGCTCGCGGCACGCCATCCGCCGGTGCTCAGTGAAACCACAGCCGCCGCGAGGGGAAGCAACGGCCCAGGTGGGGTAGTTACCGGCTAGGGAGGTACATCGCGTGATCAATGTGGACGAGCTGCGCCGGATGAGCCCGCAGCAGCGAGCCGAACTCAGCCGTGCGCTGGCCGCGCTGGACGACCCGGTGCCTCCCGGCGAGGCGGATCTGCCCGCCGGGCCGGTGCGCCGGGCCATCGCGCTGGTAGTGATCATCGGCGGCTGCCTGGGCCTGGCCGCCTGGATCGGCGTGCTGGCCGTGACGCTGCCCCGCTACTACCACACCGGCGGCTGGCGGGGCGCCTGGGTCGGCTTCGACATCGGCCTGCTGGCCACGTTCGCGGTCACCGCCTGGGCGGCCTGGAAACACCGCCAGCTGGTCATCGGGTGCCTGATCGTGCTGGCCACGCTGCTCTGCTGCGACGCCTGGTTCGACGTGACGCTGGACGTGCGGACCAGCGGGTTCTGGCTCAGCCTGCTGACAGCGCTGTGCGTCGAACTGCCCATCGCCGCGCTGGCCCTGATCGGCGCGCGCCGCCTGCTGCGGATGAACATCCGGGCGCTGGGCCGGTTCCGCGGCCTGGCCGGGCCGGTGCCGCCGCTGTGGAAGGTGCCGTTGTACGGGCTGGAGAGCCACGGGTTCAGCAACCTGATCCCGGCCGAGCCCTGCTTCCCGGTCCAGCCGGCCGAGCTGGGCGCGGACGGCCGCCCCGGCCAGGACCGGCCGGCCGGCCCCGCGCGCCGCCAGGAGACCCGGGCCGGCTGAGCCTGGGCCTGGTCAGGCGGCGGACCCGGCCGCGTGCAGTTCCGTGGTCAGCGCACCGGCCATGTCCGGGTAGCTGAACGTGAAGCCCGCATCCAGCAGCCGGGTGGGACGCACCCGGGCGCTGGACAGCAGGTCGCTGGTCACCCCGCCGAGCGCCGCGGTCAGCACCGGGGACGGGATAGCCAGCCGCGCCGGGCGGTGCAGCACAGCGGCCAGCGCCGCGGTGAAGGCGGCGTTGGTCACCGGGTTCGGCGTGGTGATGTTGACCGGCCCGGACAGGCCCGGCTGCGCGATCAGGAACTGGGCGGCCCGGATCCAGTCGGCCAGCGTGACCCAGCTCATGAACTGGGTGCCGGGTCCGAGCCGGGCGCCGAGGCCGAGCCGGAACGGCAGCAGGGTCCGGCCCAGCACGCCGCCATGCCGGGAGATGACGATGCCGGAGCGGAGGCAGGCGACCCGCAGGCCAGCCTCCCGGGCCGGGTCAGCGGCCGCCTCCCAGTCCCGGACCACCCCGGCCAGGAACCCGTGGCCAGCAGGCGAGGACTCGTCCACCTCGCGGCCGCCGGTATCGCCGTACCAGCCGATGGCCGACCCCGACAGCAGCACGGCCGGCGGCTGCTCCATGGCGGCCAGCAGGCTGGCCAGTGCGTGCGTGCCAGCCACCCGGCTGGCCCGGATCTCCTCCCTGTAGGAGTCGGTCCAGCGGTGATCGGCCACCCCCGCCCCGGCCAGGTGCACCACCGCGCCGACCCCGGCCAGCGAGTCCGGCCGCAGGCCGCCGCGCTCCGCCCGCGGGTCCCAGGCGATCTCGTCCGCCGCGGCGGGTGAGCGCCGCACCAGCGACACCGCCTGATCGCCACCCTGCCGCAGGACGGCGGCCAGTGCTCTGCCGATCAGCCCGGACGCCCCGGTAATCGCGACCTTCATGCTGCCCCCGTCCGCTCGGCCAGCTCCGCCCGCAAGCCCCCTATCCGACATATGTAGCCTACATATGTCGGATACGGCGGCCCGCTGGTGGGTATTCGCTGGCCGCGGGGCCACTGGACGCGCTATAGACCCAGTTCCGCCTCGAACGCCCCCTCTTCCAGCCGGGCCTTCACGGTGGCCAGGAAACGGGCCGCGTCGGCCCCGTCCACCAGCCGGTGGTCGTAGCTGAGGGCCAGGTACACCATCGACCGGACCGCGATCACCTCGCCCAGCGACGGGTCGGGGACGACCACCGGCCGGCGTACCACCGAGCCGCTACCGAGGATGCCGACCTGCGGCTGGTTGATGATCGGGGTGTCGAACAGCGCGCCGCGGCTGCCCGTGTTGGTCAGTGTGAAGGTGCCGCCGGCCAGGTCGTCCGGGCTCACCTGCCCGGCCCGGGTCCGCGCCGCCAGATCGGCGATCTTGCGGGCCAGGCCGCCCACGTTCAGATCGCCGGCGTTGCGGATGACCGGGACCATCAGCCCGCGGTCGGTGTCCACCGCGATGCCGAGGTGCTCGGCGTCGTGGTAGGTGACCTGGGTCCCGTCCGGCTCGATGCTGGCGTTGAGCCGCGGGTGCACTTTGAGCGCCTCGACGGCGGCCAGCGCGAAGAACGGCAGGAAGCTGAGCTTCACGCCTTCGCGCGCCTCGAAGTCGGCCTTGGCCCGGTCCCGCAGCCGGCCGATCTCCGTGACGTCCACCTCCACCACGGTGGTCAGCTGAGCCGAGGTCTGCAGCGACTCGACCATCCGCCGGGCGATCACCTGCCGGGCCCGGGACATCCGCTCGGTGGTGCCGCGCATGGTGGACGGCTCGATCGCCCGCTGCGGCGGCACCTGCGCCGCCCCGGCTGGGGCCTGGGCGGCCTGCCCGGGCGCGGGCACGGCGGTGACCTGCCCGTCCGGCGCGGCCGCCTGCTGGGCCGCGGCCACCGCCTCGCGGCGCGCCTTGGCCGCGTCGATCACGTCCTGCTTCCGGATCCGCCCGCCGACCCCGGTCCCGGTCACCGTGGCCAGGTCCACGCCGTGCTCGGCGGCCAGCTTGCGGACCAGCGGGGTCACGTACGGGCCTTCCCCGGTGCCCAGCGCGGATACCGGCGGCCGGGCCGCATCCGCGGCCGGGGCCGGTGGCGGCTGCGCGGCGGCGGCCGCGGGTGCGGGGCCAGCGGGTGCGGGCGGCGCGGCCGGCTCCCCGGGCAGCGTCTGGGCCACGGCCGACTGGGCCGGCTGCGGCGCGGGCGGTGCTGGCGGCGGGGCCGGCTCGGCCCGTTGCCACAGGTCGGCGGCGGGCGGGGCGGGCCGGCGCTTCGGGCACCGGCGGCGCGTCGGCCGGCTGCTCCGGCGGGCTGTCAACAGCCGCGGCTGGCTGCGCTGCGCCCGGCTGGTAACCGCCCGGCTGGTAACCGCCTGGCTGGTAACCGCCCGGCTGGTAGGCGGCCGGCTGCTGGTAGCCGCCCGGGGCCGGCTGGCCCTGGGCCAGGTCCGGATACGGGTAGCCGGCCTGCTCCGGGATGTCGGCCTGCGGCTGGGTGCCCGCCTGCTCCTCGGCCGGGGCGTCCCCGGCTGGGGCCTCGGCCGCCGGGGGCTCGGCCGCCGCGGGCGGCGCGGCCTGGCCCTCCGCGCCGGTCTCATCGATGATCGCGAGCTCGGCGCCGACCGCTACCGTCTCGTCCTCGGCGACCGTGATCCCGCGCAAGATCCCGGCCACCGGGGACGGGATCTCGGTGTCGACCTTGTCCGTGGAGACCTCGAGCAGCGGCTCGTCCGCCTCCACACGCTCGCCCTCCTTCTTGAGCCAGCGCGTGACGGTGCCCTCGGTAACGCTCTCGCCGAGCTGGGGCATGGATACGGAGACCGACATGGCTTCCCGTGACTCCTTCGCTATTCGACACAGTTGCGCTGTGCGGGGGGTGCCCGCCCGTCCGGGTGGGTCAGGCGTGCACGTGGAGGGGTTTGCCGGCGAGTGCGAGGTGCGCCTCGCCGATGGCTTCCGACTGGGTCGGATGCGGGTGGATGAGCTGTGCCACGTCGTACGGCAGCGCTTCCCAGTTGTAGATGAGCTGTCCCTCGGCGATCAGTTCGCCGACCCGGGCGCCGACCAGGTGGACACCGAGCACCGGGCCGGGCTGGCCGTCCGGGCCGCCGGCCGCGGTGGCGATGACCTTCGCGGCGCCCTGCGTCTGCAGGATCACGCTCTTGCCGTTGCCGCCGAGGTTGTAGGTGAACTCGGTGGTCTCGATGCCGCGCGCAGCGGCCATCGCCGAGGTGATGCCCACCGAGGCGACCTCCGGGTCGCTGTAGGTGATCCGCGGCACGCCGTCGTAGTCGATGGGGGTGACGTCCAGGCCGCCCAGCCGCTCGGCGACCAGGATGCCCTCGGCGAACCCGACGTGGGCCAGTTGCAGGCCGGGGGTCAGGTCGCCGACCGCCGAGATCGTCGGCACGTTGCTACGGCAGTATTCGTCAACCTGCACGTAGCCGCGCTCGAGGGCGACCCCGGCCTCCTCGTAGCCGAGCCCGGCCGAGACCGGCCCGCGGCCGACGGCCACCAGCAGCAGGTCCGCGTCGATCGACCGGCCGCCATCCAGGGTCACGGTGACCCCGTTGGCGGACTCCTTGACCCCCTCGAAACGGGTGCCGAGCTCGTACTTGATGCCGCGCCGCCGGAACGCCCGCTCCAGCAGCTTCGAGCTCGACTCCTCCTCCGGGGGCAGCAGGTGCGGGAGCATCTCGACGATGGTGACCTCGGCGCCGAACGACCGCCATACGCTGGCGAACTCGACCCCGATCACGCCGCCGCCCAGGATGACGACCGAGCGGGGCACGTAGTCCAGCCGCAGCGCCTGATCGCTGGTGATCACCCGTTCCCCGTCGATGTCCAGCCCGGGCAGGCTGCGCGGCTCCGAGCCGGTGGACAGCACGACGTGGCTGCCCGCATACACGGTGTCGCCCACCCGGACCTCGGTCGGTGAGACCAGCCGCCCGTCACCGTAGACGATGTCCACCTTGCGGCTGGCCAGCGTGCTCTGCAGGCCCTTCCAGAGCCGGTCGACCACCTTGTCCTTGTAGGCGTTCACACCGCCCATGTCGATGCCCTCGAACGTGGACCGGACACCGAACGCCTCGCCGTCCCGCGCATGGTCCGCGATCTCCGCGGCATGCAGCAGCGCCTTGGTCGGGATGCAGCCACGGTGCAGGCAGGTGCCGCCGACCTTGTCCTTCTCGATGAGCGCGACACGCTTCCCGAGCTCCGCGGCGCGCAGCGCGCAGGCGTAGCCCCCGCTGCCGCCACCGAGGATGACGATGTCGTAGGAACCGTTGCTCTCAACCACAGATGCGCTCCTTGCTCCGATCAGTGTTGTCCCCGACCGCCTAACACCGGGCCCCGGCTAGAGCCTTCCCTCGGCCACGTCCACGGCGATCTGCACGAGTGTCCTGGTCGCCGCGCCGGTGCCGCCCTTCGGGGTATACCCGTGCGGTGCGCCCTCATTGAACGCAGGGCCGGCGATATCCAGGTGCGCCCAGCGCACCCCGTCCGGGACGAACTCGCGCAGGAACAACCCGGCGATCAGCATCCCGCCGAACCGGTCAGGGGCCACGTTGGCCAGATCCGCGACCGTGGAATCCAGGCCCTTGCGCAGCTCAGCGGGCAGCGGCATGGGCCATATGGCCTCGCCGGCCCGGCCCGCCGCGGCGACCACCGCGTCGCGCAGCTCGTCGTCGTTGGACATCACCGCGGCGATCCGCGGGCCGAGCGCGACCAGTTGCGCGCCGGTCAGCGTGGCCACATCCACCAGCACGTCGGGGGCGTCGGCCGCCGACCTGGCCAGCGCGTCGGCCAGCACCAGGCGGCCCTCCGCGTCGGTGTTCAGCACCTCGACCGTCTTGCCGCCATAGATGGTGAGCACGTCGGAGGGACGCTGCGCGGTCCCGCTCGGCATGTTCTCGGCCAGCGGGAGATAGCCGATGACCCGGACCGCTGGCCGCAGCGCGGCGATGGCCTGCATCGCCCCGATGATCGCGGCTGCCCCGCCCATGTCTGACTTCATGGTCTCCATCGACTTGGACGGCTTCAGCGACAGCCCGCCCGAATCGAACGTGATGCCCTTGCCCACGAAGACCACCGTCTTGGCGGCGTCGGTTCCCTGCGGCGGGGAGTACTCCAGCCGGGCCAGCCGGGGCGGGTGCACCGAGCCCTGGCCGACGCCCAGGATGCCGCCGTAGCCGTTCTCGCTCAGCGCCTTCTCGTCCAGCACCTCGGCACTCAGCCCGGCGGCCGCCGCGACCCGTTCCGCCTCCTCGGCCAGCGCCGCGGGCACCAGGTCGGACGGTGCTGTGTTGACCAGGTCGCGGGCCAGCGACACCGCGCCGGCCAGCGCCTCGGCGCGTGGGCCGGCCCCGGTCACGTCGGCCGGCGCCAGCACGGTGAGTGCCGATGGCGGGACGGCAGCGGGCCGGTACCGGGCGAAGGAGTAGCCGCCGAGCAGCCCGCCCAGCGCGACCGCCTCGGCTTCGGCCGCATCCCGCGCGGGCAGCGCGAGTGCGATCCGCGGGCCCGGCGCGGCGTCGCCGTTGTTATCCCGGCGGCCGGCCCAGGCCACCGCGGTGAGCGCCCGGACAGCGGCCCCGGCGGACCGGCGCAGCGTCTCCGGGTCCAGCGCGGCTGGATCGGCCGGGCCGAGCCCGACGGCAGCGATGAGCGGCGCGGCCAGCGCGCCGGCCGACGGCAGCCGGGTGATCTCCTCGGCCTGCCCGGTGGCGCCCAGCACAGTGAGGGTGGCGGTGAGTGTCCCGCCGAGGGCCTCGTCGATGTCGGCCGTTCCCGGCGCGAGGGCTGGACCGTCCGGGGTCTTGATCAGCCCGATGACGACGGCGTCGGCCGGGACGAAGCGAGGTGCAGCGGTAGAGATGCTGAGCGTCGTGGTCACGGCTCTGATGCTAGTCCCTGCCCGGCGGCCGTGATCGCAGTCAGGCGTGGTGCCCGGCGGTGACGCTGTCCGGCACTGGCCACCGGCCCGGCCCCGGCGGTGACCGATCCGGCCGAGAACAGGTGGCAGCCCGGCCGCGTCCAGGCGCAACCCGACCGTCTCGCCACGGTGCGCCCGGGTATCGGCGAACACGTTGGTCAGCCGGCCGTGCCCGGCGATGTCGATGGCGTGCTCATAGCCGCGGCCCCGGAACGCGACGTCGGCCACCGTGCCGGCCAGGTGGTGTTCCCCGGTGTGGCTGGCGCACAGCCGGATGCCGGTGGGCCGGATCATCAGCAGCGCGGCCGCCTGGCCGAGCGGCAGGCTCGGCCCGCGGGCCCGGAACGGCCGGACATGCGCGGGCCCGGCCACCGCGACCTCGCAGGTGCCGTCGTCAGCCTGCTCCTGGACCTGCACCGGAAGCTCGCCGGACAGCCCGGTGAACCGGGCCACGAACGGGGTCGCGGGCTGGGTGTAGATCTCCTCCGGGCTGCCCGAGCTGGACCAGCCGGCCCTGTTCCAGGATGCCGACCCGGTCGGCCAGCGCGAACGCCTCGGCCTGGTCGTGGGTGATGTAGACGGTGGTCGCGCCCGCCTCGCGGACCAGCGAGGAGATCTCCAGCCGCATCCGCTCGCGCAGGTCGGCGTCGAGATTGGACAGCGGCTCGTCGCACAGGATCAGCCCGGTGTCGGCGACCAGCGCCCGGGCCAGCGCGACCCGCTGCTGCTCGCCGCCGGACAGCTCGTTCGGGTACCGCCCGCCGAGCGCGCCCAGCCCGACCCGGTCCAGCATGGCGGCGGCCCGCGTCCCGGGCCGCGGCCCGGGGCAGCTTGCGGCGGCGCAGCGCGAACGCCACGTTGTCGCGCGCCGTCAGGTGTGGCCATAGCGCGTAGTCCTGGAACACCATGCGACAGGTCCCGCTGGTCCGGCGGCACGTGCACCCGGCCGTCCGCGACGGAGCGGCCGCCGATCGCGATCCGCCCCGAGGTCACCCGCTCGATCCCGGCCAGGCAGCGGAGCAGCGTGGTCTTGCCCGAGCCGGACGGGCCGAGCAGCACCAGGAACGTGCCCGCCTCGACGTCCAGCGAGACGTCGCGCAAGCGCCTGGTTACCGCCCAGGTACGACCTTGCTGACCGCCTCGATGGAGATGCTGCTCAGCCACGGGTGGCTCCTCCGATCCTGCGCCAGCCGGCCGGCGCGAGCAGCCGGTAGCCGCCGAGTACGACGCAGCACCGCGGCCAGCGCGATGCCGACGGCCAGCACCGCCTGGGCCATGCCGACGCCGAAGTGGTAGTTGCTGAGGTTGTCCTCGATGGCGATGGACGCCGGTGGCGATGCCGGGCGCGTAGAGCAGCTGTGAGATCGGCAGCTCGAGGAACACCGCCGCAGAACGTGAGCAGCCAGGCCATCACGATCGGCCGGGACACCACCGGCAGCACGCCGCGGGCCCAGGCCGTCAGCGCGCCGGCGCCGTGCGTGCGGGCCGCGTCCCGCAGCGAGGGCTGCAGCTGGGACACCGCGCCGACCAGCACCCGGGCATTGGTCGGCAGGCTGGACGGCGGCATACGCGATGACCAGCAGCAGCGCGGTCTGGTACAGGTTGACGCCGATCCGGGACCAGAACGGCAGGTTGTAGGCGAAGATGTAGCCGGCCGCGAACACCACGCTGGGCAGCGCGATCGCGGCCAGCAGCAGGAAGTCCAGCGCGGTGGTCGACCTGGTCCTGGTGCGCCGCTGGCTGAGCAGCCAGGCGGCGACGAACCCGCCGAGCACGGTGATGAACGAGACGATCGTCGCGTAGACCAGCGAGCGTTCCAGCGGGCCGAGCTGGCCGGCCTGGTGCAGCAGCGCCCGGTAGTTCACCAGGGTCAGCGTGAACGAGCCGCCGTAGTCGCCGAGCAGCGACGCGCTGACCGCGCCGAAGCCCGGCACACCGAGCGCGATCAGGTAGAACAGCCCCACCCCGGCGGCCGCCGTGACGGCCGCGCCGCGGCTCAGCTGGCGCCGGATCGACCTGCCGGTTCCGCCCGGACAGGACCTGGTAGGAGCGGCCGCGCAGCGCCCGGGCCTGCAGCGCCAGCGGGATGGCCACGGCCGCGACGAGCAGCGTGCCCATGGCCGAGGCGAGCGGGAAGCTGGGCGGGAAGTTGCCGATGGCCGCGAACAGCTGGTACGTGGCCAGGGTGAAGTTCGAGTTGTAGGCCAGCGTGGCGGCCACCCCGAAGTCGCTGATCGACTCGGCGAAGCCGATCGCCAGCGCGGACCAGATGGCCGGGGCGAGCATCGGCCAGATCAGCCGCAGCGTCGGCGGCGCGGCTGGCCCCGTGCACCCGGGCCGCGTCCTCGAACTCCTGGCCCAGCCCGGCCAGCGCGGCGGTGATGGCCAGGTAGGTGAACGGCACGCGAGCGCAGGCCGAGCAGGAACACCACGCCGAACGGGCCCATGATGGCGTGGGTCACCCAGGGCCAGTCCAGGCCGACCCGGTACATCACCCCGTCCTGCTGGACCAGCCGCTCCCAGCCCAGCGCGGGCAGCCAGGACGGCAGCAGCAGCACCAGCCACATGGCCCCCGGCACGAACCGGCGCCCGGGCAGCGTGGTGCGCCCGGCCAGCCAGGCGATCGGGAAGCCGATGGCCAGCCCGAGCGCGGCCGCGGCACTGCTTACCCACAGCGAGTTGCCGATGGCGATCGCGGTCGCGCCGGTGAACGCCTGGCGCAGATAGCTCAGCGTGAACCACTGCGCGCCCTGATCGAACAGCCGCGGCGAGATGGCCAGGACCAGCGAACTGGCGCACGGGACCAGGATGAAGAAGATCAGCGCGGCCCAGAACAGCGGCATGCCCAGGCGGCCGAACAGGGCGGTCAGCCCGCGCGGGTAGGCCAGCCTGCGCCAGCCGCGGAGTGCCCGGCCCGGCGGCTGCCGGGCCGGGCACGAGCACGTCGTGGGTGCTGGTCACCGCTGGTCAGCGCACGATGTTCGAGTCGAACCAGGTGTTGATGGTGGCCTCCCGCGGTCCCCAGGTGTACGGGTTGATGGACTGCGTCTTGACGCTGGCCAGCGAGGGGAGCGCGGGCAGCGGGCTGGTGCCCTGCAGCACCGGGTAGTAGAGCGAGTCCCCGGTCGGGTCACCGGTCTGCATCACGTGCTGGCCGGCCGGGGAGAGCACCCAGGCGACGAATTTCTTGGCCTCGGCCTGCTCGGCGGGTGGTGCCTTGGCGTCGATGCCGATCGCGCTGGGCAGCAGCGTCACCGGGTCCAGGTACTTGACGGTCAGGCTCTTGTCGCCCAGCGCGGCGCCGATGCCGGCGGAGCTCTGCACCAGGGCCAGCTTGATCTGACCGCTGGTCAGCGCCTGCAGCGTCGGGCCGTTGGTCGGGTGGATGATCAGCCCGTTCGATTTGAGCTTGGAGTAGTAGCTCTCGCCCTGGTTGATCCCGCCGAGGTAGTTCATCATCCCGGCGATGAACGGGTAGGTGGGCCCGGACTGCGACGGGTCGTTCATCCCCACCGCGCCCTTCCACTGCGATTGCAGCAGGTCCTGCCAGGTGGACGGCGGGTGTCTTGACCTTCGCCTTGTTGTAGACCAGGGCGGCCATCAGGGTGACCCCGGTCGGCGTGTAGCTCTTGTCGGTCGGCAGCGACGCGGTGCCCAGCGCGTTCCAGCTGACCTTCGGCTCGAAGCCCTTGAGCAGCAGGCCCTGCTGGTCGAGCCCGGCGAAGGCGGTCGCGCCGTCTACCCAGAGCAGGCCCCAGTTGGGGTTGTTCTTGGATGCCTCGATCTGGGTGAGCAGCGGGCCGGTCGAGTTGTCGTCCAGTTTGACCGGGATGCCGGTGGCCTTCTGGAAGGCGGCCGCGGCCGCGTGGTCATAACCCTGGGCGGAGTAGATGACCAGCGTGGTCTTGGCGCTGGACTTGGCACTGGAGCTAGCCGAACTCGACGCGTCGGAGGACGCCGAGGAGCAGCCAGCCAGCGCGATCGCGCCGGCGCTGATGATTCCGGTGATCAGGAGGAGCTTGTGTCGCCGTGAAGTGCGCTTCATGAGCCGCAGCGTGCACGAGGTGTTCGTACGCTGCATGTCTGAATGGTTACCAGCGGGTGAAGCGTACGTCACGATCCAGATGTAACAGCCGTCACTCGCGGGAATGACAGGTGTTAGGCTGGCCTAGTGTCCTTCCTCGTCCGCCGCGTACACCCGGGCGGCGTACTCGTCCAGCGCCTGCTGGCAGGTCTCCAGCGCCTTCTCGGCCTCGGGGCGGCCACTCGCGCCGAACGCGTCCCGCTGCCGGATCCGGGCGAACCAGTTCCGCAGCTTCTCGAGGTCGACCTCGTTCTCCTCGAGCTCGGCGAACGTGAAGTGGCTCGCCACGTGCTCCTTCTTCACCTGGGCCAGGAAGTCCTCGCAGCGGTCGACGATCTCTTCGTACTCGTCGTTCCGCGCCGCCTCGAACGCGGCCCGCACTTCCGACTCGCCCGCCAGCACGGCACAGGACAGCAGCACGGCCGTGCCGTCCATGTCCAGGATCTCCCGGCGCAGCTTGCGCAGGGCACGCTCCGCGCTCGGCCCGGCCGGCAGTGCGGCCGCGGAGTTCTGCAGGTAAATGGCGCCCAGGCTCTTCAGCCGCCGCCACACCGCAGAGCGCAGCCGGCTCGGCTCGGACGGAACCCGGTAGACGAGGAGCAGCCAGCCCCGCCCGGCGCGCTGTCCCCGTCAGGCATGACGACATTCTCGCAGAGTGCGCAGTCGCGTCACGGATCGGCACCACCTGGAGGTTACGTGAATGCCGTTGCGCTCGTCCTTACCGTCTTCGTCGCCTGCGCGGTGGAGGCGGTGGAGGCGCTGACCATCGTGCTGGCGGCCGGCCTGACCAGGGAATGGCGGTCCACCTTCCAGGGCATGGCGGTCGCCCTGGTCGTGCTGGCGGTGGTGGTCGCCGCGGTGGGGCCGGCGCTCACCCTGTTCCCGCTGAGCGTGCTCCGGCTGGTGGTCGGCGCGCTGCTGGCCGTGTTCGGGCTGCAGTGGCTGCGCAAGGCGATCCTGCGCGCCTCCGGGCTACAAGGGCCTGCACGACGAGGCGGGCATCTACCAGCGCCAGGTGGCCGCGGCGCGAGGCCGCGGCGGCGGGCGGCCGGTACGGCGTCCGGGACTGGTACGCGTTCACGCTGTCCTTCAAGGGCGTGCTGCTGGAGGGCCTGGAGGTGGTGTTCATCGTGATCACGTTCGGCGACAACCAGGGCAACCTCGGGCTGGCCGCGCTCGGCGCCGCCGCGGCCGTGCTGGTCGTGGCCGCGGTCGGGGTGGCCGCCCGGGCGCCGCTGGCCCGGGTGCCGGAGAACACGATGAAGTTCGCGGTGGGCGTCATGCTGACCTCGTTCGGCACGTTCTGGGGCGCGGAGGGCGCCGGGGTGAGCTGGCCAGGCAACGACGCCTCGCTGCTCGGCGTGATCCCGCTGATCGCCCTGGCCTGCCTGGCTACACCGCGGTGCTGCGCCGGGCCCGGCGCCGCCGCCGCGGCGCCCGCCGCGGTGCCGGTCACGTCCGAGGAGGCCACCCGATGAGCCGCTGGCTCCGCTCGTTCGGCGCGTTCTGGTACGACTTCATCATCGGTGACGACTGGCGCGGCGCGGCCGTGGTCGCCGCCGCGCTGGCGCTGACCGCGCTGCTGGTGCACGTGGCCCATGTGAACGCGTGGTGGCTGCTGCCGCTGTGCGTGCTGGCGGTGCTCGGCTGGTCGCTGCGCCGCGCCACGGCCGGGAAGCTGACCCCGGCCGATGCGCGCGGCGAGGCTAGGCGTCGGCCATCGCGGCGACGACCGAGGCGCGGGCGGCGCGGCGGGCCGGCAGGACCGCGGCGAGCACCCCGGCGGCCGTGCGCCGGTAGCACGAGACAGCGCGATCTGTCCGTACGGGATGGAGACCACGCCGCTGCCCGCCGACTTGATGAACGCGTGCACCATGGCCAGGCCGAACCCGGCGCCGAGCGCGACCCCGAGGGCCACCCCGAGCAGGGCCATCAGCAGCGCCTCGGCCAGCAGCATGCCGCGCAGCTGGCCCCGGGTCAGGCCGAGCGCGCGGAGCAGCGCGGATTCCCGGGTCCGCTCCAGCACCGACAGCGTCAGCGTGTTGGCGATGCCCATCAGCGCGATCAGGATGCTCAGCCCGAGCAGCGCGCTGAACAGCGTGAGCACCTGGTCAACCCGGCTGGACAGCGCGCTCTTGTAGTCAGCCAGCGTGGTCACGTTGAGGACCGGGTCACCGGCCGTGATCCGGTTCACGGCGGCCCGGGAGACGGCGGTGCTCACCCCGCGGGCCGGGTTGAGGTATACCGCCTCCGCACCGGCGGGCCGGTAGCCGGCCAGGTAGCTGGCCGCGGGCAGCAGCACATCCGGCAGCGGGTTGCTGCCCGTGTACTCGGCGATCACCCGTGCCCGGACCAGCCCGGCATCCGGCGTTGTGATGGTTAGCGTGCCGCCCAGCCTGGTGTGCAGCGCGCGGGCCTGGGTGGCGTCGATGGCGGCCGTGCCGGGCCGCAGCCCGCTCAGTGAGCCGGCCGCCATCGTCGGGCTGATCACGCGGAGCCCGGCGGCGTCGAGCGCGCCGACCCGGGCGGTCAGGTGGTTCACCGCCGAGTTGGTCTCGTAGTACGGCGCCACCAGGCCGAGCGCCCGGCTCGCGCGCAGCGCGGCCAGGATGCGCGGCGGGACCAGTTGGTCGCTGCCCCGGCCCGACTGCACGCTGTAGTCGAACGGGTAGTGCTGCTCGATGGTGGCGGTCGTCGAAGCCTGCGCCGACGACGCCACCACGGTGAACACGGTCATCAGCGTGATGCCGATGGTCAGCGCGACGGTGGTGGCCGCGACCCGGTGCGGGTTGCGCCGCACGTTAGCGCTGGCCAGCCGGGCTGGCACGCCGAGCAGCCGACCGGGCAGCCAGCCGAGGAACGTGGTCACCGGCGGTGCGATGACCGGCCCCAGGGCGAGCACGGCGACGAAGAACACAAAGCCGCCCGCCGCGATCATCAGGAACCCGGCGCTGCCGTTGACATGCTGCATACCAGTGAATGTCAGCGCCAGCCCGGCCGCCCCGGCCAGCGCAGCGACCGCGCCGCGCAGCCAGCCGATGCGCCGGGTCAGCCGCGGCTCGACCGCCCCGCCCAGGGCGGCCACCGGGGGGACCCGGGTCGCGGTCCGGGCGGGCAGCAGCGCGGAGCCGAGGGTGGCGGCCAGCCCGAGCGCCACCGAGATGGCCACCGTGGGCAGGGTCAGCGTGGGCGCCCCGGCCGGGACGTTCGCGCCGAATGCGCTGAGCAGCCGCTCCAGCCCCCAGCCGAGGCCCACCCCGGCCAGCACCCCCACCGCCGAGGCCACCACCCCGGCGATCAGGGATTCGGTGAGCATGCCGCCGAACACCTGCCGCCTGGTCGCGCCGACACAGCGCAGCAGGGCCAGTTCCCTGGCCCGCTGGGTGACCAGGATGGTGAACGTGTTGTAGATGACGATGGCCGCCACAACCAGCGAGATCACCGCAAAGATCAGGATCACATCGGTGAACTGGCTGGTGAACTGCACCGCCGCGGTGGCCTCGGTGCTGGCCAGCTGGGCGCCGGTCTGCACCCGGTAGGCAGCCAGGCCCGGCGCGGCCTTGATCCGGGCCACCAGGGTGGCCTGGGACACACCCGGGACGGCCCGGGCCACGATCTGGTTATAGCCCTGCTGCCCGGTGACCGCGAGCGCGGTCGCGGCCGGGAAGGCGACCACGGTCGAGTTGCCGTAGCGCCGGCTGACGCCGAAGTCGAGCGTGCCGGCCAGCCGGTAGCCGTGCACGGTGCCGTCCTGGCTGACCACCCGGATCAGCTGGCCGAGCCGGAAATGCTCGTCCGCCGCGGTGGCGGTGTCCACCGCCACCTGGCCCGGCGACGTGGGCACGTGCCCGCTGGCCACGGTGAACCCGCGCAGCGCCGGGTCGGCCCGGCACGCTGACGCCCAGGCCTGGCTGCCCATTGCTGGTGATGACCTTGCCATCGGCACCGACCAGCGGGGCCTGGCCGAGGACCCGGCCGCCCGCGGCCGCGACCCCGGGCACCCGGCGCACCGTGTTCAGCGCCGAGACCGGGACGGACGGCGCGGCTTTGCTGCCCGGCCGCAGCGAGGCGGGGCCCTTGGCGGTGACCGCCGCGGCTACGTTGCGCGCCCCCGCGGCGAAGTTGGTGTAGAACGCCTGGTTCATCGAGGCGCCCAGGACGAGCGTGCCGGCCACGAACGCGACGCCCGCGGCGATGGCGAGCGAGGAGATCAGCAGCCGCACCGCGCGGTAGCGCAGGCTGGCCAGTGTGCTGCGCAGCATCACCCGGTCACTCCCCGGCCAGCTTGAGGTGGTCCAGCACGGACTGGGCGGTGGGCGAGCGCAGCTGACCGGACACCTGCCCGTCGGCCAGGAACACCACCCGGTCCGCGCGGCTGGCCGCGACCGGGTCGTGGGTGACCATGATCACGGTCTGGCCGAGCTCGCGACACGCGAACGCGGAGGAAGCCGAGCACCTCGGCGCTGGCCCGGGAGTCCAGGTTGCCGGTCGGTTCATCGGCGAACACCACGTCGGGCCGGGTGATCAGGGCGCGGGCCGCGGCAACCCGCTGCTGCTGGCCGCCGGACAGCTCGGCGGGCCGGTGCCGCAGCCGGTCGGCCAGCCCGGTGGCGGCGATCACGGTGTCCCACCAGGCCGGGTCGGCAGTCCGTCCGGCCAGGTCGAGCGGGAGCTTGATGTTCTGCTCGGCGGTGAGCGTGGGCAGCAGATTGAAGGACTGGAACACGAACCCGACCCGGCTGCGCCGTAGCCGGGTCAGCTCCCGGTCGCTCAGCCCGGCCAGCTCGGTGCCGCCGATCCGGACCGACCCGGAGGTCAGCGTGTCCAGGCCGGCCAGGCAGTGCATCAGCGTGGACTTGCCGGAGCCGGATGGCCCCATGATCGCGGTGAACTCACCGCTGGCGAACTCCGCGGTCACGCCGTTCAGCGCGCGGACCGCGGCGTCGCCGGAACCGTACAGCTTGACGAGGTCCACGGCGGCGGCCGCGGGCTTGGCTGGGGCGAGCACAGACATGGTGTCTCCGTTCGGGCGTCAGGACTGCCCCGAACGCTAGGTGCTGGCCGGTGTGCGGCGCGTCAGCCGCAGTGCTGGTTCCCGGGTCCGCCTCGACGGTGCCCCGCCGTCAGTCTTGAGGCGGAGTGCGGCGGGCCTTAGGGGTTCGCTAAGCCGCGCGCGCGGACCAGGCCGGTCTCGTAGGCGAGCACCACGGCCTGCACCCGGTCACGCAGGCCCAGCTTGGCCAGCACCCGGCCGACGTGGGTCTTCACCGTGGCCTCGGAGACGAACAGCCGCTGCGCGATCTCCGCGTTGGACAGCCCCTGCGCGACGTGCGCCAGTACCTCGCGCTCCCGGCTGGTCAGCGCGTCCAGCCCGGGCGGGCTGAGCGAGTCCTTGGCCGGGAACAGCGGCGCGAACCGGTCGATCAGGCGGCGGGTGGTGGACGGCGCTACCACCGCGTCACCCGAGTCCACCGCGCGGATGGCGAACAGCAGCTCCTCCGGCGGGACGTCCTTGAGCAGGAACCCGCTGGCCCCCGCCTTGAGCGCGGCGTAGGCGTATTCGTCGAGGTCGAAGGTGGTCAGCATGAGCACCCGGGGCCGGTCCCCGGCCTGGCAGATCCGCCGGGTGGCCTCGATGCCGTCGAGCTGCGGCATCCGCACGTCCATCACCACCACGTCGGCGGGCCGCGCGGCGAGCAGCCGGATCGCGGCCAGGCCGTCGCCCGCCTCGCCGACCACCGACATGTCGTCCTGCGCGTCCAGCACCATGCGGAACCCGGTGCGGACCAGTTCCTGGTCGTCCACCAGCAGGATCTTTATCAAGCGGCACCGGCCTGCCGGCCGGGATGCGCGGCGGTCTGCGCCGGCAGGCTGGTGGCCGGGAGCGGGTTACGCACTACCGGGAGCCGGGCGGTGACCTGGTAGCCGCCGCTGTGCAGCGGCCCGGCGTGCAGCGTGCCGTTGTACAGCGCCACCCGTTCCCGCATGCCAGTCAGGCCATGCCCGGCGCCGTCCGCGGCGGCGGCCACCCCGTACCCGTCGTCGGTGATCTGCAGCACCAGCACATCCTCGCAGTACCGGAGCAGCACCTGGGCGCTGGCCGCCGGGCCGCCATGCTTGCGGGTGTTGGTCAGCGACTCCTGGATGATCCGGTAGGCGGCCAGGGCCAGCCCGCCGGGCAGCGGCGCGGGCACCCCCTCGACGGTGAACGACACAGCTAGCCCGGCCTTCCGGGTCTGCTCGAGCAGTTCGCCGAGCTGGCCGATGTCGGGCAGCGGCGCCACCCCGGTTTCGCCGTTGTCGCTGCGCAGCACACCGAGCATGCGGCGCATCTCGGCCAGCGCCGTGCGGCCGGTGCTGGCGATGGCGGCCAGCGCCTGCCGGGCCCGTTCCGGTGAGCTGTCCAGCGCATACGATGCCCCGTCGGCCTGCACCACCATGACGCTGACGTTGTGCGCGACCACGTCGTGCAGCTCCCGGGCGATCCGGGCCCGCTCGGCGGCCGCGGCGATCTGCGCCTGCGCGTCCCGTTCCCGCTCCAGCCGGGCCGCCCGGTCCTCCAGCGCGGCGTAGTAGGCCCGCCGGAACCGCATGGAATCACCCAGCACCCAGGCGGCCAGCGTCGGCCCGGCGAAGATGATCGAGCCCACCATGAGCCAGTTCAGCAGGCTGGTCTCCACCGGGCGCCAGACGGCGATGGCCACCGCCGAGCCGGTCAGGCAGATGGCCAGCCCGGGCACGGACAGCCGGCGCGGCCGGTAGGCGGCCAGCGTGTACAGCAGGATCACGATGGCGATGTCGATGATGTTCGGCCGGATCCGCAGCAGGACCTGCACCGCGCCGGCCACGATCCCGGTGACGAACGCCTCGACCGGAAAGCGGCGGCGGAACGCGAGCGCGGTGATCAGGACGAGCAGCACCGGGACCAGCGAGTAGCGGCCCAGGGCGATGGACTGGCCCATCCCGAGGAAGGCGAGCACGACCGCTGGGACACCGTCCACCATCCCGGGATGGCGGCCCAGCCAGGTATAAAACGCGCTCACACGCCAAGCGTACGGGCGCTCCCCTGCCCGGGACGTCATCCCGCAGGCTTGACCAACGTCATCCTGAGGGCTGAGCCGCGCCAACGGGGGCGCGCCGCCCCGCGCCGAAGGGGGCGCGCCGCCGACTGGACTGCCGCGCCAAAGGGGGGCGCCGCCGACTGGACTGAGGAGCGCAGAGCGAGGAACGAGCGACAAGCGACGAGGGAAGTCGGCGGGTCCAAGCCCCCCGGAGGCGCCAAAGAAGCAGAGCGCAAACGCAAAACAGAGCTCTCATCCTGGGACGGGCACGGCGGGCGGGCTCGCAGGGTCCCCCAGGGAGCCCGGTGGACGGCCTCGGGCCGATCCGCTGGCGCCCCTGCCAGTGCCGCCCCGCGGCACCGGCCCACCTGCCGGGTTGGCGGCAGGCTCCCTGCGAGCCCGGACCGTGCTCGTCCCAGGCTGGCCCCAGCTAACCGCGTCCGGGCCGTTACCGGCTATCCCCGGACTCCGGGATCCGGCCGGCTGCTGGACCGCCCCTAGAATGCCGGCTACATAGAGCAGCCACAGCGGGCAGGCAGGAAGGCGATGGCGGTCGAGCCGAGTGCGGCGGCGGCGCGGGTGAGCACGCCGTCCGGGCTGGTCGTCGGCATCCCGGAAGGCGGCCGGCTGGTGTTCGGCCGCGGCCCGGACGCCGACCTGACCATCGCGGCCGGCCGTGGGCTGTCCCGCCGGGCCGGGGTGATCACCGCGGTCGGCGGCGGGGTGTGGATCGCCAACCTCAGCCGCACGCACGCGCTGTACACCGAGGGGGAGGGGTACCGGATCAGGCTGCCCCGGATGGAAGAGCACGGTGAGCCGTCCGGGGGCTGGTTCCTGCGCAGCGGCACCACGCTGGTCGGCTCCCGGGCCATGCTGGACGAGGGCCAGCCGCTGCGGGTGATGGTGACCGGGCCGGCCGGCGGCTGGGCCGACGGGCCGGAGGGCCGGTCGCGGAGCTGGCAGGACGGTGACGCCACCCTGCTCCCGCTGTACCTGGACCCGATGACGAAGATCTTCCTGGTCGCGCTCATGTGGTGCCGGCCCTGGCTGCTCGACCCGGCCGGCGCCACGCCGCTGCCGCGCACCCCGGAGATCGCCAAGGCCGCGCTCGAGGTGACCGGCGCGTACCACGAGCTGGAGCGGTTCGACACCGACCCGGTGTTCCGCGACCGGCTGTCCGCCCGGGTCGCGGAGCACATCAAGGTGCTCCGCCGGAAGATCACCGACCGCGGGCTGGTGCGCGCCGACATGCGGCTGTCCGACGAGGTGGTGGTCCGGGTGCTGATCGAGCACGGCATCATCACCCCGGCTGATCTCGGCCGGCTGACCGACCCGGCCTGGTGTTCCCGCCAGGAGGACCTGTGGTGGACCCAGCAGCCGTGAGCCTGCGGCGGGCCGCGTCAGGCCGGCGGCGGGCCTCCGCCGCCGGGCGGCTGGCCGAGCGGGACGACCTGGAACGTGACGCTGGCCCGGCGCCCGCCCGCGCCCAGCGCTACCACCTTGTGGTACGCCGGCCGGGATCAGCCCGCGGTAGAACACGTGGCCCTGGTCGATGGCGTAGTTGAAGGTGCCCTTCTGATCGGCCACCGGGCGGTCCGGCGAGAACCCGGCGCCGACGAGTCTCGATGCGGACCTGGGTCAGCGGGAGGAAGCCGCTGCCGTGCACGACGAACACCGTGTGCCCGTCGCCGAACGGCTGGCTCAGCACCAGCTTGGGGTTCCGGCTCGTCCCGTTGGGCAGCGAGCTCGGCGGGTTGCCGGGCACCACGAAGGGCACCAGCACGGACGTGGTCGCGCCGGGCGTGGCGGTGGGCCCGGCCGCGGCGGGCTGGCCACGGCCCGCCTGGTAGGCCACGCCGGCCGCCGCGCCCGCGACCACCAGCACGGCGCCGCCGCCGATCAGCCCGGCTGTGGTCAGCGCCCGGCCCGGCCCGGCCGGCCGGGCGGCCAGGGCCGGCGGCCGGCCCGGGCCGGGCGGCGGCCGCGCCGCCGGCCGGCGCCCGGTGCGGCGCGGCGGCGCCGCGCCGCCGCGCCGTCCCGGCGGTGCGCGAGCGCGGTGTGCGAGCCGAACGTGGCGTCATCGCTGGACTCGTCGTCACCCGGCACGGCCGCGTCGTCGGCCCGGGGCTGCGGCTGCGGGCTGCGCTGGTACTCCTCGATCAGCGCGATCTCCGGGCTGGTCAGGTAGGCGTGCCCGGAATCGGCTTCGGGCGGGGTCCGGACGAACGGCGCCAGCGCCGCGAGCAGCGCGGCCGACGTCGGGCGGTGCCGTGGGGCCCGGTCCAGGCAGGCGGTGACCAGCCCGGTCAGCTCGGCCGGCAGGCCGCCGATGTCCGGTGCCTCGGTGGCCAGCCGGACCAGCACGTCCATCACGGTGTCGCCCTGATAGGGCGGATGCCCGGTCGCCGCGAACAGCAGCGTCGCGCCGAGCGAGAACATGTCGCTGGCTACCGACGCCTGCCGGGTATCCCGGGCCTGCTCCGGGGCCATGTAGGCGGGCGTGCCGACCGCGCCGCGGGTGACCGTGAGCTGGATCCGCTCCGCAGCGCGGGCGACCCCGAAATCGATGACCCGGGGTCCGTCCGGCGCACACCAGGACGTTGGACGGCTTGAGGTCACGATGCACCAAGCCGGCGTTATGAATGGATTCCAGGGCTTCCGCGCAGCCGGCCGCGAGCCAGCGGACGGCCGGCACCGGCAGCGGCCCGGACGCCCGGACCAGCTGGTGCAGCGACGGGCGCGGGCACGTAGGCAGTGGCCAGCCACGGCACATCGGCATCCGGGTCGGCGGCCACCACCGCGGCGGTGAACACCCCGCTGACCCGGCGGGCCGCCGCCACCTCGTGCGCGAACCGGGTCCGGAATCCGGCTTCCTCGGCGAACTCGATCTTGATCGTCTTGACCGCGACCAGCCGGCCGGCGGTGGACCGGCCCAGGTACACCTGGCCCATGGCGCCCGCGCCCAGCCGCCCGAGCACCGTGAACGGCCCGATCCGTTCCGGGTCCCACCTGCGCAGCGGCTCAAGTGTCGGCTGCGACACCATCGTTGGGCTCCCCCCTAGTACCTGCGGCCCGCTGACTATGATGCCGATTCCGGTTGCTGCTGTGCCCCAGTTCCGGGTGGTGTGCCGTAAATGGCACCGGACAGATAGCCCGGCCCCGGGCCGGCCGGTCCTGGGGGGTGCCATCTGTGCTTAGCAGGGCATATCGTCACGGTATGGCCGAGTGCTGGTCAATCGGGGTCTTCGCGGGGTGAGCACAGCGCGCGGGTGGCGTAAATCCGCACTGCGGCGATTGATGGCCCGTTCTGTGAGCTCTGGTCCGCCGGCAGGGCAGGATGGGGGTATGAGGGATACCCGAACCACAGCCATTGGGCTGCGGTCAGCGATCGAGCGAAGCGGTTACTATCCCGGGCTGGTGGCGGATGCGGTGTTCTCCGCCCTGGGCCAGGAGGCCGTCGTCTCATATGTGGTGCAGGCCGACGCGCTATTCGACCCAGCCATGGAAGTGCGCAGGCACATGACCGTGCTCGTGCTGACGCCCACCCGGCTGGTGTACTCACATACTGACGAGAACCCGGCGGACGACGAGCCCGGGGCCCGCCCGCAGGCGGAGACGAGCACCGAAGCGGTGCGCTTCTCGCGGATCTCGTCGGTCGCAGTGACCCGCGTCGTCCCCGACCCGGCGGCCTACGTGCCCGGGGTGACGATGCCCACCGAGGTCGTCCTCACCATCGGCTGGAACGTGCTGTCCCACGTGGAACTGGAGCCCGCGCACTGCGGCGACGAGAACTGCGAGGCCGACCACGGCTACACCGGCACGATCACCGCGGACGACCTGAGCATGCGGGTCAGCGAGGCGGCCGACGGCGCGGAAGCCGTGCAGCAGGTGCTGGCCTTCGCGGTGGCGCTGACCGAGGCGACCACTCACCCCGGCCGCTGACGGGCGCGGCATGACCACTGAGCCCGTAACTCAGCCGGCGGTGCCCAACTACGGCGAGGGCAGCCTGCCCGACCTGGCCCGCTCGATGCTGGCCGCACTGGGGGTGAACGGGGCGGCCAACCCGCTCGGCCTGCCGCCCCAGCCAGCGGGTCTGCCTGCTGGTGGTGGACGGCCTGGGCTGGGAACTGCTCCGCGAGCATCCGGCCGCGGCGCCGTTCCTGTCCGAGCTGGCCATCGCCGGGCGGGCGCTGACGGCCGGTTTCCCGGCCACCACGGTGACCAGCCTGACCTCGCTGGGTACCGGGCTGCCGCCTGGTGAGCACGGCATGCTCGGCTACCAGGTCGCGGTGCCCGGAGCCGGGCGGCTGCTCAACGGGCTGCGCTGGGACGAGCGGGTGGACCCGCTGAGCTGGCAGCCGTCGCCGTCCATCTACCAGCAGGCCGAGGCGGCTGGGGTGGCGGCGTACCGGGTGGCGGCCAAGGCGCTGGAGAAGACCGGTTTCTCCGCCGCCGCGATGCGCGGGGCCAGCTACCGGGCCGCGGACACCCTCGGTGCGCTGGTCGCGCAGGCCGCCGCGGCGCTGGCTGGATCCGACCACTGCCTGGTCACCGTCTACCACGCCGACCTGGACAGCACCGGGCATGCCTTCGGCAGCCAGTCCGAAGCCTGGTTCTACCAGCTGGCCCACGTGGACAAGCTGGCCGAGCAGCTGGCCGGGGCGCTGCCGCCCGGCACCACCATGTACATCACCGCCGATCACGGCATGGTGGATTCGGCGCCCGAGGAAAAGATCGACGTGGACGAGCTGCCGGTGCTGCGGGATGGCGTGGCGCTGCTCGGCGGGGAGCCGCGGGCCAGGCACGTCTACGCCGAGCCGGGTGCGGCCGCCGACGTGCTGATCGGCCTGGCAGGAGACGCTGGGCGCGCGGGCCTGGGTGGTAACCCGGGACGAGGCTATCGAGGCGGGCTGGTTCGGCCCGGTCGATCCGCGCTTCGCCGGGCGGATCGGCGACGTGGTGGCGGCGCCGGCCGGCTCGTGGGCCATCGTGGCCAGCAAGGCGGAACGGCTGGAGTCCTCACTGATCGGCATGCACGGCTCGCTGACGCCAGGGGATCAGTTCGTCCCGCTGCTCAGCGTGTCCAGCCGTTAACCCCGGTAGTAGCACGCATAGTTATCCACAGATGCGCATGGAAGAATTCAAGAGCGGGCGATAGTTCATCCACAGATTCCCCCGGGTTATCCACAGGACGAACCTGGCAATGCGGGTCGATTCCGGTGTGCAATCCCCGCAGGGCTGGCGGAAGGGAAACCGTGGCCGATTCGTTGACCGACGTCACAGCGCTCGCCGCGGCGCTGGCCGGGCCGCGGCCGCCGGTGCTGCTCGACGTGCGCTGGCGGCTCACCGGGCCGCCGGGCATCGACAGCTACCGGGCCGGGCACCTGCCCGGCGCCCGGTTCGTGGACCTGGACCGCGACCTGGCCGCGCCGCCCGGGGCCGGGGCCGGCATCCGCTGCCCGCCGGCCGGCCAGTTCCAGGACGCGATGCGCCGCGCCGGGGTGCGGGACGGCTGGCCGGTCGTGGTGTACGACGAGGCCGACTCGACCGCCGCGGCGCGGGCCTGGTGGCTGCTCCGCTACTTCGGCCACGACCGGGTCCGCGTGCTGGACGGCGGTTACCAGGCATGGCTCGCCGCGGGCCAGCCGGTGGAAGCCGGGCCGGGGTCCGGCGACCCGGCGGGCGGCGCGGCGGGTGCCTTCACCGCCCGGCCCGGGCAGCTGCCGCTGCTCGACGCGGCCGCCGCGGCCGCGCTGGCCCGGGACTCGGTGCTGCTCGACGCCCGGGCGGCCGAGCGGTACCAGGGCGCGGTGGAACCGGTCGACCCGGTGGCCGGGCACATTCCCGGCGCGGTCAGCGCGCCGACCACGGCCAACGTCACCCGGCCGGGCAGTTCCTCGACCCGGCCGCGCTGCGCGCCCGGTTCGCGGCCCTGGGCGTCCCGGATCCGGGCGCGGCCGCGGGTGCGCCGCCGCCCGGCGTGTACTGCGGCTCGGGGGTGACCGCGGCGCATGAGGTGCTCGCGCTGCACGTCGCGGGCATCCCGGCCGCGCTGTATGTCGGCTCCTGGTCCGACTGGATCACCGATCCGGCCCGGCCGGTAGCAACCGGCCCGGATCCCGGGTAGCGACCGGCCCGGACGCCGGGTAGCGACCGGTAGCGGGTCCCGGTACCGGCCGGAGCGGGCTAGCCCGGCTCCTCCCCGACCAGCGCGCTGAGCCGCTTGATCAGGTGCCCGCGCCAGCCACCGCCCAGGATGCCCATGGTCAGCCGCTGCGCCGGGTCGCTGTCGTCGAACCCGTCGTGCGTGATCAGCAGCCTGGTGCCCGCCCCCTCGGGCACCAGCCGCCAGCTCACCACGGTGTCCAGCCAGCCGCCCCGCCAGCTGAACCGGAGCAGCCGGGGCGGGTCCAGGTCCAGTACCTGGCAGTGCACGATGCCATCGAAACCGTGCTGCGGGACCGGCTCGGTGCGGAACGTGAACTGATGGCCGACGGCGGGCCGGAAGTCGTTCGGCATCAGCCACCGGGCCAGCAGATCCGGGGTCGGTGAGGGCCTGCCAGACCTGCTCCGGCGGCCGGGACAGGAACTGATCCACTTCGATGGCGGCCATCAGTCGCGTTCCCCGAGGAGTTCGCTGAGCAGCCGGGCATGATGCTGCCAGAACTGCTCGTAGTGCGCCGCCCAGTCCAGCACCGCGCGGAGCGGCCGGGCATCCAGCCGGTAGCGCCGCTCCCGGCCGACCCGCTCCTCGCTGACCAGGCCCGCCGCCCGGAGCACCCGCAGGTGCTGGGACACCGCGGGCCGGGTCATCGCGAAGGACGCGGCCAGGTCGTGCACCGGCCGCTCGCCCTGCCGGAGCAGGTCGAGGATCTCCCGCCGGACCGGGCTGGCGATCGCGTCGAACACGTCCGTGTCAGGCACCGGCCTGGTCAGCCGCCCGCCGTGGCCTGCAGCACCAGGCCGTTGCCGTCCGGATCGTCGAACGTGACGAACCGGCCCCAGGGCGCCTGCTGGATGCCGCCCTCGATGCGTACCCCGCGGGCTTGCAGCGCGGTCACGTCCTTGTCCAGGTCGTCGGTCTCCAGCACGGTGCCCTTGACCGAGCCGGCCGGCATCCCCGGGAACCAGGTCACCAGCGTGATGGAGGTCTGCCCGCCGGGCGGCCGGACCTGCACCCAGCGCTGGTCCGGGCCCATCGAGGTATCCGACACCAGCTCGAAGCCGAGTGTGTCCAGGTAGAAGTCCCGGGCCCGGTCCTGGTCCCCAACCGGCAGCGAGAAGAGCTGCACCTGTGTGATCGTCATGCGCCCGATAATAGGTAAGCAAGTCCTTACCAGTCAACCGCCTGCGGCCTAGCGGGGCGGGGCGAGGTCGCGCGGCGCGGTGAGCAGCAGCCAGGTCACGGCGCCCACGATCAGGGCCGGGGTGGCAGGCTGAGCGCCCGCCACGGCGACGGCCGCCGCACTCACCGCGGCCGCGAGGGCCGCCCGCAGCAGCAGCCGGGCCGGCCGGCCGCCGCGGATCCGGGCCGCCAGCCGGCCAGCCCACAGCCCAGGCTGACCGGCCACCGCCGGAGCCCGGCCGCGGGGGCGGCCGGTACTGGCCGGGGGAGTGTGGCCGGCTGGGCGGGGTGTGGGAGTGCGGGCGGCGGGCCCGGGCGGGGGAGCGGGGGCGGTCAGGTCGGCCAGTGCCTCGCCCCGGCCTGACCTGGTGCGCAGCACGGTGTAGGCGGCGGCCGCGGCGGCGAAGCGGGCTGGGTCACCGCCATCGGGCCGGTCCGGATGAGTGGCCGCGGCCAGCCGCCGCCACGCGACGCGCACATCGTCGTCGGTCAGGCCGGCCCGGGCCGGCAACCCGAGCACCGCGAACGGGTCACCGCTCATGAGCCTCCAGGCCCTTCCGGCGCCGCCAACGCCTCGTTCCAGCAGTCCCGGGCCGCTCCACATCGTCGGCGCCGAGCGGCCGCGCACCGGGCGGAACCCCGTCCACCCGGGCCGTGTCCGCCAGCGGCCGCGCATCGGGCACGGCACTGGCCGCCTCGAGCAGCGGCCAGGCCGCCTGAGCCGGAGCCGGGGCCAGCGGCACGGCGGACGCGGCGAGCTGGGCCGGCTCGGCCACCAGCCGCTTCACCTGGACGTAGCTGACGCCGCCCCGGTAGATGTAGGCCGCCTGGCCGACGCCGAGCCCGCGGATCAGCTCGGCATCGACCACCGGGGTGCCCTCGGCCCGGGACAGACCCTCGTGCGCCCACAGCGGCACGCCGAGCAGGCGGCGGGTGGTGTCCACCACCCGCCGGATGCCGGCCAGCGCGGCCACCGGTTCCGGGTACGGCGTGCGGAGCAGCCAGATCCCGCCGTCCGCCGTGCTGGCCACCCGGTACCGTTCGTCCTCGTCGGCCGCCAGGCCCTGCCAGGACTGCGCGGACACCTGCACGGCCAGGCCCAGCGAACGGGCCCGCTCGTACAGCTGCCAGATGGGCAGCCGCCGGGACACCGCGCTGAACTCATCCACCGCCAGCAGGATCTCCCGGCGCCGGCCGGCCGGGTCGGCCGCGTACCAGGCGAGCAGGTCGACCAGGGCCCGGGCCTGCGCCTCGGCCACGGTGATCTCGGCCGTCCCCTCCAGGATGCAGTACCAGGCGTCGGCGTCACCGAAGCTGCCCGGCCCATCCAGCCCGGCGCCCAGCCGGCGCAGCAGCGTGCGGAACCGTAACGCCACGTCAGCGACGTGCCGGGCGCCGAGCAGCGCGGCCTGGGCGGCGTCCGGGCTGGCCGCGTAGGCCAGCCGCAGCCACCCTGGGTCCAGCCGGGCCAGGAAGTCGGCCGCGCTGGACGGCGGCCCGCACGGCGCGGCCACGGCCAGCCGGACGATCTCCTCCAGCACGTCGGCGTAGTAGGCGGCACCGCCGGTGCCATGCTCGATCATGTCCGACAGCGTGCTGATCAGCTGCCCTGGCGGCAGCGCCCACAGCGACAGGCTGGCCTCGTCCGGCCAGATCGCGGTGGCCGCCGCCCCGGCGCCGCGGAGCACCCGGCGGGCCCGCTCGGCGATCCGCCGCGAGTCGGCGCCGCCCTTGCAGTCGATCACCACCAGCAGCGGGCGCGCCGCGGCGCCGGTCCCGTACCGGTGCATGCCGCGGCGGATGAACCCGGCCCACAGCCGCAGCAGCAGCGTGGTCTTCCCGGTCCCGGTGGTGCCGATCACCACCTGGTGTGAGCGCAGCCGCGGGTAGGGGATCGCGGTCAGCGGCTGCGCCCGGTGCCGCACGCTGCGGATGGTCGCCCCGGCCACCACGCTGCCGTTGCGCAGCAGCAGCGGCACCGCGCCGGGCGCGCTGATCCGGGCCCGGGCGGTGCGCACCTGATGGCGCCACTGCCGCCGGTCGAACGCGGCCGGGGCGCTCGGGGACAGGCCGCCGCTGCCGGTCTCCAGCGAGTAGATCCGCCAGGACCAGGCCAGCCCGCCGGCCAGCAGGCCGAGCGGGATCGCGGCCGGCGCGACGGTCACCGCGGCCAGCCCGTAGCGCCCCGCGGCCAGGTCGTGCCACATGTCCAGCCAGGCCGTCCACGGGGCCGCGGCCAGCTGCGGCCCGGAGTCACCGGCCGCGGCCAGCGCGGCCAGCCAGGCCGCCACCATCGGCAGGCAGTACCCGGCAGCCCGGTACAGCTGCCGCGGCGGCCAGCCCAGGAACCAGGCCAGGGTCACCGCATAACCGCCGGCCAGCGTCACCGGCAAAGCAAGAACCAGCAGCCCAACGCCAGCTAGCACGCCGATCACCCGGCCCAGCGCGCGGACCGTCGCACGCAGCGCCAGGAAAGCCGAGATACCTGGTGATCATGCCGAGTCAAGGGGACGCGGCGCCGGCTGGACCGAGCCAAAGGGACGCGCCGCCGACTGGACCGAGCCAAAGGGACGCGGCGCGGCTGGACTGACGAGGGAGGAGCGAGGGACGAGCGACGAGCGAGGAGGGAAGGCGGCGCAGTGAAGGGGGAATGGGGAGGTGGGCGGGGTCCCGGAGGCTCAAGGGGCAGGCCGCGGACCTCGATGCGGGCGGCCAAGGCTGGGGCCGAGCGCGGTACGGGCGCGGAGCACCACTGGCCGGGCCGCGGGTGAGCACAGGTACAGCACCCGGGTGTGCCGCGGCGCCCGGCCCGGCACCCGGACCTCGGCCGCCGGGCAGCCGTAGTCGCCGGTCCGGGTCAGGATCTCGGTCATGATGGCCGCGGTGCGGGACACGGTCTTGCGGGTGAGTTCCGCCTCGATGGCCCAGCACTCACCGGCCCAGCTCACCGTGTTATCCAGATCTGTGTCTTCCGGATCCGGGGTGCCGTCCGGCCAGTGCACTTCGCCGTCCGGGAGGTGCTCGCGGAGCGGGACCCGGCTGCCCATCCGGGCGCGCAGCCGCCGTTCACTGCGCCAGTACCCACCCGCCGCGGCGTAACCCGGCGCCGACTCCAGGGCCAGCCGGACCGCGGTGACCGCGCGCAGGTGGGCCAGCCGGGGCAGCGCGGGCGCGCCCGCCCGGTAGGGCAGCCCGCAGGCGGCCAGCCCGGCCTGGGTCAGCCACACCCAGCGGCTGCCGGGGCCGAGCTGAGCCCAGTCCGCGTGGCCCCGCTGCCGCCAGCGGGCCACCGCGGCCCGGGCCGCGGGCTGGCTGATACCGAGCCGGGCCGCTAACAAGTCGAGTTGCACGCCGTACATTTCGCCGGTGAATAACAGACCGGTCAGTCTCACTTGCGCCTCCGGGGGCCCCCGCTCCTTTAGGCGCCGCCTTCCCTCGTCGCTCAGTCGCTCGTTCCTCGCTCCCTCGCTCCTCAGTCCAGTCGGCGCCGCGCCCCCTTTGGCGCGGCGCGGTCAATCTCAACTACATCACGTCTCAGTGCGCGTTGTTAGGGGCCATCTGGGCGATTTCTGCCCGCAAAGATTGCCGAGATCGGCTCCTGCCCTGGTGCTTCGCTACCTGGTGCGGCACAATTTTTCGCGGGAACCGCATATGCTGTTGCTGGCGCCTGATCGCGAATGCGGTGGGCGAGGTCGTTGGGGAAGACGCACCTCGGTCGCTCGCAGGGAGGTCTGGTGTCAGTTAATGGTGTGCTTCAGGTCCATTCGGCACCCCCGGCACTGTGCCCGCATATCGAGTGGGCGGTGGCAGGGGTGGTTGGCTTGCCCGTGAGCCTGTCCTGGGTGGGCCAGCCAGCCGCGCCCGGGTCGGTCCGCGGCGAGCTGAGCTGGCAGGCCCGGCCGGGCACCGCGGGGGCCATCGCATCAGCACTGGTCGGCTGGAACCGGCTGCGCTTCGAGGTCACCGAGGAGGCCAGCCCGGGCTGCGACGCAGTGCGCTACAGCTACACCCCGGCGCTCGGCAGATTCTCGGCGGTGACCAGCGCCAACGGGGACATCCTGATCCCGGAGAACCGACTGCTGGCGGCGATGACGGTGGCGGCTGGCGCGCGGTCCGGGGTGCCCGCGGCCAGCAGCACCACGCTGGAAGACGAACTCGACCGGCTGCTCGGCCGGCCGTGGGATGCCGAACTCGAGCCGTTCCGGTGCGCGGCGGAGGGCGCACCGGTCCGCTGGCTGCACGCCACCGGCTAAGCCGGGCCAGCGGGGGCAGCGTGTCCCGGTCCCTGGCCGCCGGGCATAGCCCGGCTTACGATCTAGCAGAGGAGCGGGCGGCCGGACTTCCCCGAGGAGAGGCCATGGACATCCAGATCAGTGTCCCCGACGAGTGGAGTCCGCAGCTGACGCTGGCCATGCAGCAACTCTTGCAGCATGCCGTGCACAGTGGCTGGCCGCTTATCACCTGTCTGCGCCCGGACGTGACGCCCCTGCAAATGCAGGACATCAGCCAGAAGATCAACGCTCTGGTCAAGGACGCTGGCCTGTCCGCATGAGTGAGCCGGTGCCCGCACGGGTGATCCTGGACTGTGACCCGGGCATCGACGACGCACTGGCTATCGTGTTCGCCTGTGGCCATCCCGGCCTGGACCTGGCCGGGGTCACCACGGTCAGCGGGAATGTAGATCTGGAAAGGTCACCGCCAACGCACTCAGCGTGCTGGAACTGGCCGGGCTGCCCGGAGGTGCCGGTCGTGGCCGGGAGCGCGCAGCCGCTGCTCCGGCCGGTGGCCGACGCGCGGCACGTGCACGGGGAGTCCGGGCTCGGCGCGGCCAGCCTGCCGCCCGCCCGGCACCGGGCCGGTCAGCGGGCACGCGGCCGACTTCCTCATCGAGCAGATCGGCGCGGCCCCGGGGGAGATGACCCTGGTGGCGACCGGACCGCTGACCAACATCGCGCTGGCCGTGCGCCGTGAGCCGCGGCTGGCCGGCTGGGTGCGCGACTTCGTCATCATGGGCGGCTCGGCCGGGCGGGGCAACGTCACGCCGGCCGCCGAGTTCAACATCTGGGCCGACCCCGAGGCGGCCGCCATCACGTTCAGCGCCGGATGGCGGGTCACCATGGTCGGGCTGGACGTCACGCTGCAGGCCCTGGCCACCCCGGCCGTCCAGGACCGGATGCGCCCGCTCGGCCGGCTGGCCGCCGACCTGCTGCTGCCCGGGCTGCTCGGCTACCAGGGGGAAGCCAGCACGGGCGACCCAACGGCGAGCGGCCCGGCGGTGCACGACGTGCTGGCGCTGGCCCTGGTGGCCGAGCCGGGCCTGTTCGGCTGCCAGCCGGCCCGGGTCGAGGTGGAGACCGCGGGCCGGTGGACGGCCGGGATGACGGTGACCGACTTCGCCGCCCCGGCGACACCCGCAACGCCCTGGTGGCCATGTCCATCGACGTGCCCGCGTTCTGGGACCTGGTGCTCGATGCCTACCGAAGGATCCCCGCGGCCCGGGAGTAACGCCTCGCCGACGAGGCGGGGCCCGCCGCAGGCGGGTGCTCGCCAAGGAGGCGTTCGGCGCGGAGCGGCGTTCGGGGGGTCGTCCCCCCGACTAGCACAGCGTTCGGCGCGGAGCGGCGAGCGGGGGGGTCCTGGGGGGTCGTCTCCCCCGGAATTAGTTACTTTCCAGGGTGACTTCGATGTTGCCGCGGGTGGCGTTGGAGTACGGGCAGACCTGGTGCGCTGCCTCGGCCAGCGCGGCCACGGTGGCCGCGTCCACCCCCGGGATGGACACCTTGATCGTGACGGCCAGGCCGTACCCGCCGCCACCGATGGTGCCGATGGTCACGTCCGCCTCGACCAGGGAGTCCTCGGTGTTCACTCCCTGGCGGCGGCCGACCACGGCCAGCGCGCTCTGGAAGCAGGCCGCGTACCCGGTGGCGAACAACTGCTCCGGGTTGGTGCCACCACCCGGGCCGCCCATCTCCTTGGGCGGCTTCAGGTGCACATCAACCTGGCCGTCATCGGTCACGGCATGCCCCGACCGGCCCCCGGTGGCGGTGGCCCGCGCCGTGTACAGCGGCTTGACGAGTGGTGTTGTCATACCCGCAGCAACCGCGCGCGCCGCCCCGGCCCATTCCCGGGTAATGGCGTTAAGCAGGCTGGAGGGTTTTGCTGCCGCGGCGCAGCCGGACGAGGAAGGCCAGCGCGTAGAGGGCGCCGACCACAATCAGCAGGAACCGGTAGCCGGTGATCAGCGCCAGGTACTCCAGCACCCCGCCGACCATGGCGCCGAGCAGGTTAGCGGCGAACGCGGTGGCGGTGGTCTCCACGTCGGAGAAGCGCTGCGCGAAGATCAGGTTCGCCAGGTACACCGGCGCGAAGGCGAGCGCGGCGCCGGCCAGGAAGCGGGCCACGACGGGCAGGCTGACCAGGTCCTGCTGCGGTATCAGCCAGGTGAGCACCAGCGACGCGATCAGCGCCAGCGTAGAGCACCCAGGGCGGTGGCAGCCGGACCAGCCGGGCGGTCTCCACCGCGAGGTACACCGCGACCAGGATCGCGGCGGTGACCAGTGCGTTGACGAACCAGGTACTGCCGAACAGCAGCGCGAACTGGACGATGTTCTTCGTCTCCAGCAGCATGAACGCGGCGCCCATGAAGGCCAGGTCCAGGTAGCCGCTCATCCGGCGCAGCGAGCCGCCGCCGACCCGGACGAACAGCAGCGACGCGACCAGGATGAGGCCCAGCATCCACAGGTAACTCGACGGGATCGAGTTGCCCATCAGGTACGGGAACGGGTGGTCGTCGGTGGCCGGGGCGACCTGGTTGCCGTGCCACACGCTGGTGCAGTTGGCCACCGGGGCGCCCGGGCGGTCGGTCAGCACGGCCAGCCGCCGGCCGCCGAGCGGTGGGCCGACCTGGGCACACGGCGCGCGGTGGAACACATCCTGCATGGTGGTGGCGTACCGGTTGAACAGGAACGGCGCGTAGTAGTTGTACATCGCCATGGTGCCGCCCGGGGCCAGCCGCTTCTCGGCCGCCTGCACCGACTGCTCAGTGAGCAGATAGCTCTCCAGCCGCAGGCTGGACTGGCCGGCCACCGCGGTCAGCGAGTCGGGCAGCGCGAACAGGATCAGGTTGTACTTCTTGGTGGTGTTCTGCAGGTACGCGCGGCCGTCGTCGGTGTGCGTGGTCACCCGCGGGCTGTTGTACGGGTGGTCCGGGTGCTGGGCCCGGCCGATGCCGAGCAGCACCGGGTCGATCTCGACCGCGTCCACGTGCTGCGCGCCCTGGGACAGCGCCACCGCGACGTCGTTGCCGGTGCCCGCGCCGACGATCAGCACGTTCTTCAGCGACGAACGCGGCACGTGCTGGTAGGGGTAGAAGTAGAACTTCTTCTCGTTACGCAGCACCGGCAGCGAGCGCGCGGCCTGGTACGGGATGTTGTTCGCGCTGACGTACAGCGCCGAGTCCTTGCCTGCCACCACCGAGGAGAGCTTGTAGTACGGCGACCACACCTCGTGCGGCGCGGCCGACTCGATGCCGAGCAGGACCACCACCACGGCCGCCGCGGTCCAGCTGCCACCAGCGGGCGGACCGGCCGCCGAGCAGCAGCACCAGGCCGCCCGCGGCCACCACGCCCCAGAACGCCGGCGGCGCGTCCAGGAAGGACAGCAGCGAGAACACGGCTATGCCGGCGATGCTGCCGCCGATGTCCAGCCGGTAGGCGCGCAGCGGGCGGTAAGCGACAAACAGCCGGGCCACGGCCTGGCCGAAACCGGCCATCACCAGCGTGCTCAGCACGAAGACGACGGTCAGGCTGACCGGGCGCGGGCAGCGCGGGGTGGCCGAGCAAGCCCTGGTAGGGATGCGGCCCGGACAGCGAGGCCAGGATGACCGGGAAGGCGAGCACGAACGCGACCAGGGCGAGCAGCAGCAGCGGTGCCCAGCGGACGAAGTCACGGCTGGACCGGGCGTTCAGGAAGCCGACCCCGATGCCGAGGAAGCTGGCCAGCAGCACGAAGTTGGTCGCGTTGGTCACGTACACGTTGTTCGCGGCCGTCCAGCGGATCAGCGCCAGCTCGACGAACAGCATCAGGAAGCTGGCGAAGGCCAGCTTGGCTGGGCTGCTGGTGGCGGTGCTGTCAGGTCCCGGCCGTGGGGCGGGCCGTGCGGCCGGTGCCGGGGCGGGCGGCGGCCTCGGTGCCGTGACCGTTTCCGGCGGCGGCGGCCTGGCCATTTCCGGCCCCGGCGCGGGGTCGGCCGCCGGGCTGGCTGGCGAGGCTGGGATTCCGGTCTGCTGGGCCAGGCGTTCCGGCCGGTCGTCAGGAGGCATAGGTGGTTGATGCGTACGTCGGGCCCGGCCTGCGGGTAAGGAAATCCGGGCAGAATTTGCAATCGGTTGTCGAAGTTCCTATTACTTACTTCTGGGCCAACCTTTACCCGTGAGACCCAGTGTCATGCGATATCTGCGCGATTTGGCGGAGTTGGCCGCGATTTAGTGAGTGCGCAGCGGTACGCCATCTGAGCTGGGCTGATTACCTACTGTAGTCAGGTAGCCGTCGAACCAGGCGGAGAAAAGGGTGGCGGCGTCGGCCGCGGCGCGGGCCGCCGCGCCGGCCCAGCCGTCGCGGAGCGGGCCGCCTGGGCCGGGCTGACCGCCGGGGTCACCCCGCGCATCCAGTCCAGGGTGATCGCTTCGGTCGCTTCCGGGTGGAACTGCAAGCCCACGTGTGGCCCATAGCTGAACGCCTGTACCGATGCGCCGCCGACGGCCAGCTCGCGGGCGCCGGGCGGCAGCTCGAACGCATCCCGGTGCCAGGCCAGCCACGGGCCGCTGGGCAGGCCGGGATGCTGGCTGCTGACCGGCACCCAGCCGATCTCCGGCTCGGGCAGCCGGTACAGCCGGGCGCCCAGCGCGCGGGCCAGCACCTGGCCGCCGAAGCAGATGCCGAGCACCGGAACGGCCGCGCCCATGGCCCGGGCCAGCAGGTGCAGCTCGCCGGCCAGCCAGGGCAGCGAGTCGTCGAACGCGGTCTGCTCCGAGCCGAGCACGACGACGCCGGTGTATCCGTCCAGGCTGGCCGGCCAGGGGTCGGCCTCGGCCGGCCGCACCGTGTCCAGGGCCAGGCCACGGTCGCCGGCCCACGGCCCGAGCAACCCGGCCGGGGCGTCCCGTTCGTGCTCGACGATCAGCAGTCGGTCGGCGGTCGCCATGTCAGAGCGGGATGTTCCCGTGGCTGCCGCGCAGCGGCGGGGCCTGCGCGATGGCCCGGGCCAGCGCGGTCGCGGGTCGCGGCCGGGTCGATGACCTCGTCGATCACGCCGAGTTCCCGGGCCCGGTCCAGGCCGCCGGCCTGCCTGCTGGTGCTGTGCGGCCAGCTTGGCCTCGGTCTCCTGCAGCTGGTCGGCGGGCACATCGGCCAGCGTGCGCCGGTGCAGGATGCGGATGGCGGCCACCGGGCCCATTACCGCGATCTCGGCGCCGGGCCAGGCGAACACCCGGGTCGCGCCGAGCGCCCGGGAGTTCATCGCGATGTACGCGCCGCCGTAGGCCTTGCGGGTGATCAGGGTCACCCGGGGCACGGTGGCCTCGGCAAACGCGTGCAGCAGCTTCGCGCCGCGGCGCACCACGCCGTCCCACTCCTGGCCGACGCCGGGCAGGTAGCCGGGCACGTCCACGATCACGACCAGCGGCACGCCGAAACTGTCGCACATCCGGACGAAGCGGGCCGCCTTCTCGGCCGAGGTGGAGTCGAGGCAGCCACCCAGCCGGAGCGGGTTGTTGGCGATGACGCCCACCGTGCGGCCGGCCAGCCGGCCCAGCGTGGTGACCACATTCGGCGCCCAGCGCTGGTGCAGTTCGATGCCGGGCTCGTCGAGCAGCCCGTTCACCACCGGGTGCACGTCGTAGGCGCGGCGCACCGACTCGGGCAGCAGCGTGTCCAGCGCGGGCCCGGGTTCCTCGCCGGTCACCAGGTCCAGGTTGATCTGCTGCGGCCGGCCGAGCAGCAGGGCCAGGTCGCGGGCCCGGCTGAGCGCGTCGGCGTCGGTCGGCGCGACCAGGTGCACCACCCCGGACCGGCGGCTGTGCGGCTCCGGGCCGCCGAGCCGGGCCATGTCCACGTCCTCGCCGGTCACGCTGCGCACCACGTCGGGGCCGGTGACGAAGATGCGGGCATGGTCGGACAGGATGACCACGTCGGTCAGGGCCGGCCCGTAGGCGGCGCCGCCGGCCGCCGCGCCCAGCACCACCGAGATCTGCGGCACTACGCCGGAGGCCTGGGTCATCGCGGCGAACACGGTGCCCACCGCGTGCAGGCTCTCCACGCCCTCGCGCAGCCGGGCGCCGCCGGAATGCCACAGCCCGATCACCGGCGCGCCCTGGGCCACCGCCTCGTCGTAGGCGGTCACGATGGCCGCGCAGCCGGCGCTGCCCATGGCGCCGCCCTGCACCCGGGCGTCGCTGGCGAACGCGACCGCGAACATCCCGTCGATGGTTCCGGTCGCGGCCACCGCCCCGCTGGTGTCGTGCGGGGTGAGCAGGCGCAGCGAGCCATCGTCGAACAAGGCGCCCAGCCTGACTTCCGGGTCCCGGGACAGGGTCGGTGCGGGGCCCGTGCTGGCCGGCTCCGTGCTGGCCGGGCCCGTGCTGGCGGCCGTACTGGCCGAGCACGGTGCCGTGCTCAGCCGGGTCACGGCTCTCGACGACGGTCATAGCGGTCTCCCTGCCGGCTCAGGCGGTGGTGAACGCGAGTGCCACGTTGGCCCCGCCGAAGCCGAACGAGTTGTTCAGCGCGGCCATCGGGGCGCTGGTGTGCGGGGCCAGCTTGCGTGGCTCGGTGGCGATGTCCACCCCGGTGTCTTCTTCCGGGTCCTCCAGGTTGACGGTCGGCGGCGCGACATGCTCGCGCAGGGCCATGATGGTGGCTACCGACTCGACCGCGCCGGCCCCGCCGAGCAGGTGCCCGGTCATCGACTTGGTGGCCGACACCACGATCCCGGCGGCGGCGCTGCCGAACGCCCGGGCGATGGCCTGGCCCTCCACCACATCGCCCGCCGGGGTGGACGTTGCGTGCGCGTTGACGTGCACGAACTGCTCGGCGTCCAGGCCCGAGTCGGCCAGCGTCCGCTGCATGGCCTTGACCAGCCCGGTGCCTTCCGGCTCGGGCTGGGCGATGTGGTGCGCGTCCGAGGAGTAGCCGACCCCGGCCGCGACGGCGTGCACGGTCGCGCCGCGCCGGGCCGCGTGCTCCGCCGACTCGAGCACCACCACGCCGGCCCCCTCGCCGAGCAGGAAGCCGTCCCGGCCCTTGTCGAACGGGCGGGAGGCCCGCTCCGGCTCGTCGTTGCGGGTGGACAGCGCGCGCATCGCGGCGAACGCGGCGATGTTCAGCGGGATGATGGCCGCCTCGGTGCCGCCCGCCACGACCACGTCGGCCCGGCCGGACCGGATCATGTCTATCGCGTAGCCGATGGCCTCGGCGCCGGACGCGCACGCGCTGACCGGGGTGTGCACCTCGGCCCGGGCGCCCAGTTCGATCGCGATCCAGCCGGCCGAGCCGTTCGGCATCAGCATCGGCACGGTGAACGGGGACAGCCGCTGCCAGCCCTTCTCGTTCATGGTGTCGTAGGCGGCGATGGTGGAGGCGACGCCGCCGATGCCGCTGGCGATCACGACCGCCAGCCGGTCGGGGTCCACCTCCGGGGACCCGGCGTCGGCCCACGCCTCCCGGGCGGCCACGGTGGCGAACTGCTCGCAGCGGTCCATCCGCCGGGCCTGCACCCGGTCCAGCACCGTGGCCGGGTCGACCGCGGCGGGCGCCGCGATCTGCACCGGCAGCGGCACGTCGCTCCAGCCGTCGGGCAGCCGGGCCGCCCCGCTGCGGCCAGCCAGCAGCGATTCCCAGGTCGAGGCGACGTCCCCGCCCAACGGCGTGGTCACGCCCAGTCCGGTGACGACGACGCGTGGTTGATCTGCCCGCACTGTGAATCGCTCCTTTATTTATTTCTTACTGTGGTAGCGTGCTCTGCTGACTTTGCGCCTCCGGGGCTTGTACCGGCCGACGTCCCGCGTCGCTCGGCGCTCGCTCCGCGCTCCTCAGTCCAGGCGGCGGCGGCCGCTTCGGCGCGGCGGCCGAGGGCGGCGCGGCGGCTCAGGCCGATACCTCGGCGCTGCGGACGTAGTTCACGACGTCCTGCACGGTCTTGAGGTTCTTCAGCTCGTCATCCGGGATCTCCACGCCGAACTTGTCCTGCGCGGCGACCGCGATCTCGACCATGGACAGCGAGTCGATGTCCAGGTCGTTGACGAAGCTCTTGTCCGGGGTGACCTGGTCGGCGGGCACGCCCGCGACTTCGTCGACGATCTCGCCGAGGCCGTCCAGGATCTCCTGGTCAGTCATAGCCATCTGTCCGTGTTCTCCTTCGTTGTGGGATGGTCGGCCCGCGCGGCGCGCTGCCCGCGGGCCATGGCGCGGTCAGGGTACCTTGATGACCTGCGCCGCATAGCTGATGCCGGCGCCGAAGCCGAGCAGCAGGACCGCGGAGCCGGAGGCCAGCTCGCCGCGCTCGATCATGGCGGACAGCGCCAGCGGGATCGACGCCGACGACGTGTTGCCGGAGTTGATGATGTCGGTGGCCAGCCTGGCCTGCGGTGCGCCGATCTTCCTGGCGATGGCCTCGATGATCCGCAGGTTGGCCTGGTGCGGGACGAACGCGGCCAGTTCGGACGGGTCCACCCCGGCGCGCTCGCACGCCTTCCTGGCCACCGGGTGCAGCGCGGTGGTGGCCCAGCGGAACACCGCCTGGCCCTCCTGGAAGATGAACGACCGGCGGTCCTTGATGTAGATCTTGTCAGCCATCGCGCCGTCGCTACCCCAGACCACCGGGCCTATGCCCGGGCCCGCGTCGGCGTCGCCCTCGGCGACCGGGCCGACCACCGCGGCGCCCGCGCCGTCGGCGAAGATGATGCAGGTCGAGCGGTCGGTCCAGTCCACCCACTGGGAGAGCTTCTCGGCCCCGATGACCAGCACGTGCCGGGAGGTGCCGGCCCGCACCGCGTCGCTGGCCGTGCCCAGCGCGTAGCAGAACCCGGCGCACGCGGCGTTCAGGTCGAATGCACCCGGCGCCACGATGCCCAGCCGGGTGGCCACGCTGGCCGCCACGTTCGGGATGGGCGCCTCCGCGGTGCAGGTGGCCACGATGAGCAGGTCGATGTCGGCCGGGCTGAGACCGCTCGCGGCCAGTGCCTTGCCGCCCGCCGCGACCGCCATGTCGGCCACGGTCTCGTCCGGCCCGGCGATCCGGCGGCTGGCGATGCCAACCCGGCTGCGGATCCACTCGTCCGTCGTGTCCACGGTCTGCGCCAGTTCGTCGTTGGTGACCACCCTGGTCGGCTGGTACCCGCCGAACGCCAGGATCCGGGCACCTGCGGCTGCCCTCGGCGAGTCGCATCACGATGTTCCTTCCGTTCCGCCGGTGTATTTCGCTGATTGAGCTGCGCTGGCGCTAGGCCTGCTCCGGCTGCAGCCGGATCAGCGGCTGGCCGGCGCTGACCGGATCACCGTCTTCCACCAGCCACTCGATGATGGTGGCCGGGAACGGCGGGGTGACCGGGTGCCGTCCGCCACGCTGCTCGACATGGCCGATCTCGGCCCCAGGCGGCACCGCGGCCCCCGCCGTGACCGGCCCGGCCTGGTCCGCGGCGGACCGGAACGTGCCGGACAGCGGGGCGACCAGCAGCCGCCATTCCGGAGCCTGCCCGCCGAAGTAGGGGTCAACCGTGCCGTGCTCCCCGATCAGCGAGCGCGCGGCGGCCAGATCGTCGGGGGTCTTGAGACTGCCCAGGGCCACCCCGGGCAGGGCGCGCCGGGCCAGCCCGGTCAGCGTACCGGCTGGTGGCAGCTCGATCACCGCGCCCGCGCCCAGCCGGGCCAGCTCGCGCATGCACAGGTCCCACCGGACCGGCGCGCTGACCTGGGTAACGATCCGCTCCAGCCAGTCCGCACCGGAGCGCACCACGGTCCCGTCCCGGTTGGACAGCAGCAGCACGACCGGGTCGCTGATGGACACGGTGGCCGCGGCCTCGCGCAGCGCGTCCACCGCGGGCGCCATGTGCCGGGTGTGGAAAGCGCCCGCTACCTGGAGCGGGCGCAGCCGAGCGCCTGGCGGTTCGGCGGCGAACTTCTCCAGCTGGTCCGCTGTCCCGGCGGCGACGATCTGGCCTGCGCCGTTGATGTTGGCCGGGGTGAGCCCGTGCGCCTCGATGGCTGTCCAGCACGTCGCCTCGTCGCCGCCGAGCACCGCGGTCATTCCCGTCGGCTGCTCGGCCGCGGCCCGGGCCATCGCCTGGCCGCGCACCCGGACCAGCCGCATCGCGTCCTCGGGGCTGAGCACGCCGGCGATAGCGCCGGCCGCGAGCTCGCCCACGCTGTGCCCGGCCACCGCGCCGAGCTGGGCCCGGGCCTGGTCGAGGCCGCCGAACAGCACCCCGGCCGCGGCCATCGCGGCCGCCACCAGCAGGGGCTGGGCCACCGCGGTGTCCCGGATCTCGTCCGCGCCGGCCGTGGTCCCGCACCGGATCAGGTCGAGGCCGGCCAGCTCGGACCACGCGGCGAGGCGATCGGCGAAACCGGGGAGCTCGAGCCAGGGGGCGAGGAAGCCAGGCGCTTGCGCACCCTGGCCAGGGGCAGTAATGACGAGCATGCATTTACCCTGCACTGTAGAAGTCCGCTAGATGGGTGAAATAGAGCACGAAGTTTAGGTCATGGAGTCTGTAGGTCTGCTACAAACTATGTGCGCTTGTGCGCGATATGGCCCAGCACGATGGCGATCCACAAGGTGAATCCGGCCCGTCCCTCGGAGGGGGTCAGCCCGGTCACTTCGCTGACCCGGCGCAGCCGGTAACGGACCGTGTTCGGATGTACGAACAGCAGCTTGGCCGTGGCCTCCAGCGAGGACCCTTGCTCCAGGTAGGTGCTCACCGTCTCGAGCAGTGCCGCCCCGCCCCGGCGGAGCGGCTCGTACAGCTCACGGATGAGTTCCTCGCGGGCCCGCTCGTCGCCGTCCAGCGCCCGTTCCGGCAGCAGGTCGGTGGCCAGTACCGGCCGCGGCGAGTCCGGCCAGCCCGGCGCGGCGCGCAGCCCGGCCAGCGCGGCCGCGGCCGACTCCGTGGCCGCCTGCAGGTCGGGCACGGGCGGCCCGACCACCACCGGCCCGGGCGCGAACCGCCCGGCGATCTGCGCGGCCGCGCCCAGCGGGTCATCGGTGCCGCCGAGCACCACCACCAGCCGGTCGCCGTGCACCCCGGCCAGCAGGTCCAGCCGGGACCGCCGGACGATCGAGCGCAGCTCCTCGATCACGCCTTCCGGCTCGCCGCCGTCCGCGTGGCCGGCGATCACCGCCACCGGTGTGTGCGACCAGTTCAGCGCGGAAGCCCAGGACTGCAGGCCCTCGCCCATCTCGCCGCGGACCAGTGAATCCACCACGAGGGCCTCGAGCCGGGCGTCCCAGGCGCCGCGGGCCTCGGCGGTCCGTGCGTAGACCTGGGCGGCGCCGAACGCGATCTCCCGGGTGTAGCGGAGCACCGCCTCGCGCAGCTCCGCCTCGCCACCCGGGGCGGCCAGCTCGTCGACGCGGGCCTCGACCACGTCGATGGTCACCCGCACCATTTCCACCGCCTGCTGCAGGGTGACCGCGCGGGCCAGTTCCCGCGGCGCGGTGCCGAACACCTCGACCGCGACCGACGGCCGGCCGCGCCTGGGATGCTTGATCCAGTCCACGAACGCGGCGATGCCCGCCTGGGCGACCAGGCCGATCCAGGACCGGTTCTCCGCGGACATCGAGCGGAACCAGGCCAGCCGCTCGTCCATCGAGGCCATCGCGGCGGTGCCGAGCGAGCCCATGGCCCGCTCCAGCCGCTGCACGGTCTCGGCCCGGACCCGGCTGGCCGGGGCCGCGCTGCGCCGGCCTGCCCGCTGCTCCGCTGGCTGGCCGGCCGCGTGCTCGGCTGCCTGGTCCGCTGCCGTCATCCCCCCAGCGTGCCACGCATCCGCCGTGCTTGGTCCATCGAGCAGCGCAGCCGCCAGCTGCCGGGGTGAGACACTCGGGCCGGTGGCCGTCCCCGGGAGGCGCCGCTGGCCGTGCCCGGGGAGGTGCCGGCGGCGGTCCCCCGGGAGGTGCGGTGGAGCAGGTGCAGGCGTTGCTGTTCGACGTGTTCGGCACCGTGGTGGACTGGCGCAGCGGGGTCATCCGCGACGTCAGCGCCGTGGCCGGGCGGGCCGGGGTACCGGTGGACGCGGCCCGCTTCGCGGACCAGTGGCGGGCCGGCTACCGGCTGGCCATGGACCTGGTCCGCGGCGGGCAGCTGCCCTGGACCAAGCTGGACGACCTGCACCGCCAGGTACTGGACGGGCTGGCCGCCGAGTACGGGCTGGCCGGCCTGCCCGCCGCCGAGCTGGACTGGCTGAACGCCTGCTGGCACCGGCTCGACCCGTGGCCGGACTCGGTGCCCGGGCTGGCCCGGCTGCGGCAGCGGTACGTGGTGGCCACGTTCTCCAACGGGAACGTGCGCCTGCTGGTGAACATGGCCAAGCGGGCCGGGCTGCCGTGGGATGCCATCCTCAGCGCCGAGCTGTTCCGCCGGTACAAGCCCGATCCGCAGACCTACCTCGGCGCCGCGGAACTGCTCAGCCTGGACCCGGCGCAGGTGATGCTGGTCGCGGCGCACAACGACGACCTGTGCGCGGCGGCCGACCTGGGCCTGGCCACCGCGTTCGTGCCCCGGCCTACTGAGCATGGCCCGGGGCAGCAGGCCAACCTGACCCCGGCTCGGGAGTACACCGTACGTGGCTACCGGCCTGACCGACCTGGCCACCCAACTCGGCACCTGACCTGTGCGGCCCAGCCGCGTCGGCTCACCCCTGGCCTCAGCCCCGGCCCCGGCCCAACCCCGCGCATCCACTCGTGATCATGACTTAGGTGCGAATCTTGTCGCACCAAAGTCATGATCACGAAGTGTGGCGGCGGCTGGGGCCGGGGCCAGCGGGGGAGCTGAGGCCTGGGGAGCCGGATGTTATATGTGGTGCGGGTGGCCGATCCGGTTGTGCCAGCCGCGGGTCCCACCCCCGGCGGACGTGCTGCCCTGAGTGGTGGCGCCCTGGGTGGACATGGCGCCCTGGGCCCCGGTGCTGGCCTGGCCGCCGCCCTGGGTCCCGGTGGCGGTCGGGGTTGGGGTGGCCGTCGCGGTGCCGGTCGGCGTGGCGGTACCCGAAGCCGCGGCAGCCGGGGTCGCGGTCGCTGAGGCCGAGGGCTCGACCCCGCCCGGCAGGGTGCCGATGGCCAGCGGGGTGAAGCTGGCCGCGGTGGCCACCCCGTTCCCGTCCAGGGTCAGCTTGACCGGGTTGGGCGCGTTCAGCAGCGCGCCGCAGCCCAGGTTCTGGAACGACGCGGACAGCCGCGCGGCCAGGAACGTGAACAGGTTGCTGCCGGTGCCCGGCACTGGCGAGGCGAAGTTGCTGAACTGTCTCTCGTCCAGCGCGACCCGGGCCATCCCGATCTGCGTCATGTCCTTGCAGTAGTTCGCCGGGGTGTCCGCGGTCTGCTCGCCGCCCACCGGCGGCTGGTCCACGCCGATCCGGAACAGGTTGGTCTTGGCCATACTGCTGTCGCCGTTCACCTGGGTCATCGGGTCGTTCAGCGGCACCAGCGCGACCGGCACGGCCTGGTCGGCCGCGGCCAGCAGTTCGTCGGTGATCTGCGAGCCGGACATCTTGCCGGGCATGGTCTTGTCGTGGAACTCGTACGGGGTGCAGCCGAGGGCCGGATCCATGAACTTGTTGACCAGCGCGTTGTCACTGCCGTTGTTGATCGGCGTGGCCCCGGCGAGCGCGGTCGCGTTGCCCGGCGAGTCCTGCGCGGTCTGCCCGCTGCCGGTCAGCAGGTAGGTGGTCACCACGTTGTCGCTCTGGTCCTGGTCCACCACGGCGAAGTCGCGCACGGTGGGGCAGGCCTGGCCATCCGACCCGGTGCCGAGCGGCGGGATCTTCAGCAGGCCGCGCGCGATATCGCGGTTGGCCGCGCGGTAGAACGCCGGGCTGTTGCAGTAGGCGACCTGGGTGAACAGGGATTGGCCGAGGCCGTTGACGCAGTTGCCCTGCTGCAGCGAATTGCCGGTGCCGGTCAGCATCAGGTTGTCGCCGTTGAAGCCGAACATGATGCCGACCACGTCACCGCGCGGGACCCGGGGCGGCACCGGCCGGGCGGCCGGCTGGGTGCCCTGGGTGATCACCAGCGGGTTGTAGACCTTGAGGCTGCCGGTGCGCGGGTTGATGATGTCCGCCTCGACGAACGCCTGCAGGTCCGCGTTGGACATCTGGCAGCCGTCGCCGAGCACGTACGGGGTGGCCAGGCCGCGCGCGCTGAGCGGGTTGGCCGGCACCTGCAGGGTGCAGTTCATCGACTGGGCCGCCTGGGCCGGGGTCTGGTTCATGTTCATCCCGACCCCACCGACCTGGACGGTCCCGCGGTGGTGGTGATGCCCGACGCCGGACCGGTTCGCCGACAGGGCGACGGAACCGCCCTGACCCGGATCCGCGACCTTGACGCCGACGACGACGCCCACCGCAAGCGGGATGGCGACCAGGGTGGCGATCAGCACCGGCCGGGTCCGGTCCCTACGCTGCCATGGCGCACCACGCCTGAACTGCATCTACTTGCCTCCGCGTCCGCTCCGAGGATCTCTCGGACGGCCACGCTAGACCCTTCGTGACCGAAATGTAGCCAAACGGTCGAGGTCACTTATTACCAAGTCATTACGTGGTAACAGAGCCGGGAACCTACTTCGCAGCGTCGTGTACATGATCGTCCAGCGTCGGCTCCGGCTCGCCATCATCGTCATTAAGCTGCGCGAACCCGGCACCAAAGCAGAGCGGGGCCCGGCGCCTCAGCGCGCGGGCCCCGCTGCCGGATGCGATCCGGCTTTACGGTTCCTTGACCGGCTCTCAGCTGTCCTTGGCCAGTGCCGTGCTGACCGGAACGTCGAGCCCGTACTTCTCGATCGCCTGGCTCAGCGCCTCCGGCTTCACCTCGCCACGCCGGGCCAGCTGGCTGAGCACGGCCAGGGTGATCGACTCCGCGTCCACGTGGAAGAACCGGCGGGCCGCGGCGCGGGTGTCGGAGAACCCGTAGCCATCGGTGCCCAGCGAGGTGAACGGGGCAGGCACCCAGCGGGCGATCTGGTCCGGGACGGCCCGGATCCAGTCGCTGACCGCCACCACCGGCCCGGGCTGCCCGTCCAGCACCTGGGTCACGTAGGGCACCTGCGGCTCGGCGTCGGGGTGCAGCATGTTCCATTCCTCGCAGCACAGCGCGTTGCGGCGGAGCTGCGTCCAGGAGGTGGCCGACCAGACGTCGGCCGCCACGCCCCAGTCCTCGGCCAGCAGCCGCTGCGCGTCCAGCGCCCAGCGCATGCCGACGCCGGAGGCCAGGATCTGCGCCCGCGGATGCTCACCGTCCGCCGCGGCGTCCCTCGGACAGCCCCGCAGCCGCCTGATACCGGTACAGCCCGCGCAGCACGCCCTGCTCCAGCGCCTCCTGGCCGCCCGGGAAGTCGGCGGGCTCGGCGGGCTGCAGGTAGGGCTCGTTGTAGACGGTCAGGTAGTAGAAGACGTCTTCGCCGTCCGGGTGGCCCTCGGTCGGCCCGTACATCCGGCGCAGCCCGTCCTTGACGATGTAGGACAGCTCGTAGGCCCAGGCCGCGTCATAGGCCACGCAGGCCGGGCTGACCGAGGCCAGCAGCAGCGAGTGGCCGTCGTTGTGCTGCAGGCCCTCGCCGGTGAGCGTGGTCCGGCCGGCCGTGGCGCCGAGCAGGAAGCCGCGGCCGAGCTGGTCGCCCAGGGCCCACATCTCGTCGCCGGTGCGCTGCCAGCCGAACATCGAGTAGAACACGTACACCGGGATCATCGGCGCGCCGTGCGTGGCGTACGAGGTGCCGGCCGCGACCACCGAGCCCATCGCGCCCGCCTCGCTGATGCCCTCGTGCAGGATCTGGCCGCGCTCGGACTCCTTGTAGGACAGCAGCAGCGCGCGGTCAACCGCCTCGTAGGTCTGCCCGTGCGGGGAGTAGATCTTCGCCGTGGGGAACAGCGAGTCCATGCCGAATGTGCGCGCCTCGTCCGGGATGATCGGCACGAACCGGGCGCCGATCTCCGGGTCCTTCATCAGGTCCTTGAGCAGCCGGACGAACGCCATCGTGGTGGCCACCGGCTGCTTGCCCGAGCCCCGCTTGAGCTCGGCGTATGCCGTGTCGCCGGGCAGCTTGAGGGGCTTGCCCCGGACCACCCGCTTGGGCAGGTAGCCGCCCAGCGCGGCGCGCCGCTCGCGCATGTACTGGATCTCGTCGGACTCCTCGCCCGGGTGGTAGTACGGCGGCAGCGCCGCCTCCAGCGCGGCGTCCGGGATCGGCAGGTACAGCCGGTCGCGGAACTCCTTGAGCTCGGCCACGGTCAGCTTCTTCATCTGGTGCGTGGCGTTGCGTGCCTCGAAGTCCGGGCCGAGCGTCCAGCCCTTGATGGTGTGGGCCAGGATCACCGTGGGCTGGCCGACGTGCTCCACCGCCGCCTTGAACGCGGCGTACACCTTGCGGTAGTCGTGCCCGCCGCGGGACAGGTTGCGTACCTCGTCGTCAGACAGGTGCTCGACCATGGCGCGCAGCCGCGGGTCGGTGCCGAAGAAGTGCTCCCGGGTGTACGAGCCGGGCTCCACCGAGTAGGTCTGGAACTGCCCGTCCGGGGTGTTGTTCATCTTGTTGACCAGCACGCCGTCCACGTCCTTGGCCAGCAGCGGGTCCCAGTCCCGGCCCCAGATGACCTTGATCACGTTCCAGCCGGCGCCGCGGAAGAACGCCTCCAGCTCCTGGATGATCTTCCCGTTGCCGCGCACCGGGCCGTCCAGCCGCTGCAGGTTGCAGTTGATCACGAAGGTGAGGTTGTCCAGCTCCTCGCGGGCGGCCAGGCCGATCGCGCCGAGCGCCTCCGGCTCGTCCATCTCGCCGTCACCGAGGAACGCCCAGACATGCGAGCGGCTGGTGTCCTTGATCTCCCGGGCCAGCAGGTACTGGTTGAACCGGGCCTGGTAGATGGCGTTGATCGGGCCGAGGCCCATGGACACCGTGGGGAACTCCCAGAAGTCCGGCATCAGCCGCGGGTGCGGGTAGGACGGCAGGCCGCCGCCGGGATGGGACAGTTCCTGGCGGAACCCGTCCAGCTGGTGCTGGCTGAGCCGGCCCTCGAGGAACGCGCGGGCGTAGATGCCCGGGGCCGCGTGCCCCTGGAAGAACACCTGGTCGCCGGACTCGCCGTGGTCCTTGCCGCGGAAGAAGTGGTTGAAGCCGACCTCGTACAGGCTGGCCGCCGAGGCGTAGGTGGCGATGTGCCCGCCCACGCCGAGGCCGGGCCGGTTGGCCCGGGACACCATGACGGCCGCGTTCCACCGGATGTAGGCGCGGATCCGCCGTTCCACGTACTCGTCACCCGGGAACCACGGCTCGCGCTCCGGCGGGATCGTGTTGATGTAGTCGGTGCTGCGCAGGCCCGGCACGCCGACCTGCTGCTCACGCGCCCGCTCCAGCAGCCGGAGCATCACGTACCGGGCCCGGGACCGGCCACGGGTGCGCACCACGCTGTCGAACGAGTCGACCCAGTCCCTGGTCTCGTCCGGGTCGATGTCCGGCAGCTGCGTGGGCAGCCCGTCGCTGATGATGGAGAAACGCTGGCGTCCGGCAGCCACGGGGTTTCCTCGCCTTCGCAGGTTGGGCGGCTGTTGGCCGCCATGTCCGCAGTGTCCGGGCGGCTGGTCACCGCCCGGGTTGTGCAGGGTTGGTCCAGACCAATTCTGGTGCCTGCGCTCCGGAAACGCACCTGCCTACCTGCAGGTAACCGGCACCGGGACCTTTTGCGCCAGGACGGGACATCTGTCCCTGGTGCCCGGTAGTGCCCGGTGCCAGGCTGGGTACACGGTGAGCGTAGATGCGCTCCGACGCGACTCCCAGCGTATGCGGTTGGCCGCGGCCGGGGTTAACGGGCAGGAGGAGGTGCTGGCATGCAGGCAGTGATAGGTGACCGGCTGCACGTTCACGGCAACATCGTCGGCCACCCGGACAAGATGGGCGAGATCGTCGAGGTGCACGGCGCGGCCGGCGGCCCGCCCTACCTGGTGCGCTTCGACGACGGGCACACCGGGCTGTGCTACCCCGGTCCGGACGCCGTCGTCGAGCCGAAAGCGAAGGCCAAGGCCAAGAAGACCGCCGCGGCCAAGCCGAAGAAGTAGTCGCGCCGCCGCGCCAGGCGCACTTGCGCGACGGCACTGGCCAGGCCACATTCGTTCGGTATGAAGAGCTTGATCGTGCGGGTACGGACGGGTACCCGCGAGACGGTGCGGGACATTACCGGCGAGTGCGCGGAATTCCTGGCCGCGGAGGCCGGCGGCGGGGATGGGCTGCTGCATGTGTTCGTGCCGCACGCCACGGCGGGCCTGGCGCTGATGGAACTGGGCGCGGGCAGCGATGTGGACCTGCTGGCGACGCTCGACCGGCTGCTGCCGGCCGATGACCGCTGGACGCACGCCCACGGTTCGCGCGGGCACGGGCGGAGCCACGTGCTGCCGGCGCTGGTCGCCCCGTTCCTGGCCGTCCCGGTCATCGGCGGGCGGCTGGCTCTGGGTACCTGGCAATCAATCGCTCTAATCGATCTCAATGTGGATAATCCGGACAGGCAGATAAGACTTTCCTTCCTCGGGTAGCGCCAGCAGTAGGCGGGGAAGATCAAACTGTGACATGGTTTTCGCTTCCAGGGGCATTTGGCACTTGCGCGGGGGGCCGACCCAGTGTGAACTGTCCCAGCAAGTGGTGCCTACGCGGAACTGATGCGGGGCCGCGGGAAGGGATAAGAGGAGGACGTCAGTGAGCGCGACCGCGCGCCAGGCACAGGATCAGCCTGGCCTGGCCGAGCGACTCGGAATCAAGCCGGGTCAGGTGGTGCAGGAACTCGGGTACGACGACGACTGCGACGAGCAGCTGCGCGAGGCGATCGCCAGCATGAAGGACGTGGAACTCGTCGATGAGGACTACGACGACGTGGTCAACGTAGTCATGCTCTGGTGGCGGGACGGGGATGGCGATCTCGTTCAACGCGCTGATGGACGCGCTGACACCACTGGCCGATGGGGGCTATATCTGGCTGCTCACGCCGAAGGCGGGGCGGCCCGGGCACGTGGAGCCGAGCGATATCGGGGAGTCCGCGCCGACCGCGGGACTGTCCCAGACGTCGAGCGTCAGCGCGGCGCGGGACTGGCTGGGCACCCGGCTGGTCGCGCCCAAAGCGCGCCGCTGAGGGTCGCGCTCGTTGCGCTCTGGTGAAGGTTAGGCCAAGGTGCGCAGCCGGGCCGGCCGCGGTGGCAGACTTGGTTCATCCGCAGGTGGAAAGGAACCCAGTCGATGGCAGTTGAGGTTGGCCAGCAGGCGCCCGACTTCGAACTGAAGGATCAGCACGGCACGCCCGGTCAAGCTGTCGGAATTCCGCGGCGAGAAGAACGTGGTGCTGGTCTTCTACCCGCTCGCGTTCAGCGGGGTGTGCACCGGCGAACTGTGTGCGCTGCGCGATGACTTCCCCGAGGTGACCAGGGATGACGTCGTGCTGCTCACGGTCTCGGTGGACTCCGGCTTCGTGCTGCGGACCTGGGCGGACCGGGATCACTTCAACGTTCCAGTTGCTGTCCGACTTCTGGCCGCACGGCGCGGTGGCCAAGCTCTACGGTGTGTTCGACGAGGACAAGGGCGTGGCAACACGCGGCACGTTCATCATTGACAAGGCCGGCCTGGTCCGGTGGAAAGTGGTGAACCCGATTCCCCAGGCGCGAGACATCGCCGAGTACCAGAAGGTGCTCGCCGAGCTCAGCTGAGGCGAGGCCAGGGCGGCCCGCGCGGCGGTGGGCCAGCCCCGGAGAGGATCGAAAGCAGTCAAGGATGCCCTGCTATCGGTGCGGCGTTCGGCAGACCGACCCCAGCCGCGGACAGAGCCCGTGGAAACGTGGGGTGCGGCGGGACAGCCAGGTGCTCATCTGCCCGCGCTGCCAGGCCAGCGACGACTGGACGGCCGACCTGGCCCGCTGCCCGCGGTGCGGCAGCGTGCACCTGGTCCGGCGGCTGGGTGAGGTGGAGTGCCGGGATTGCGGCACGATCGTTCCGCCGTCGGCTGGGCTGGGCGAGGGCGAGCCACTGGCCGAGGCGGCGGGGAGCGAGCTCGCGGGCAGTATCGGCGTGGGCAGTGCGGGCGTGGGCATTACCGGCCTGGGCAGTACCGGCCGGGCGGCCCGAGTCCTGACCTGTCGGAAGAGGTCGCCCGGGCACTCGACCGGGTGCTCGGCCGCGGCCTGGTGAGCCAGAGCGCGCCCCGGACCGGTGCCGACTCCAGCTGAAGGCGACAGCCAGCCGGTGGGCGATGCCGCGGTAGCGAAGCGCATCCTCCGCGAGTACCACCAGCGCGGCATCGACCCGGGCAGCTTCCGGCGGCTGGCCGGCTCGGTGCACGGGTCCAGCGTGAGCTACCTGGTCACCGCGGCCGACGGGCAGCGCCTCGTGGTCCGGGCCTGCCGCGCGGACGCGCCGGTACCGGTCCAGTTCCGGCGATCATCCCGCACAACGCCACTCGATTGGCTGGTCACCCGGGCCGCCACCCTGGCTTACCTGGAACAGGGCGGGTATCCAGCGCCGCGGGCCGTCCGTACCCGGTCCGGGGACATGGTGGGCCTGGACGGCGTCTGGCTCACCCTGGCCACCAGCTACGTCGAGGGCGCGGTGCTGCGGCCGTCGGTACCGCAGTTGCGCATGCTGGGCGCCGCACTTGGGCGGCTGCACTCGCTCGGCGGGTTTGGGGTGGCGGGGGATGCTGGGGTGGCTGTAGATGCTGGGGTAGCTGGGGTAGCTGGAGCTGGAGTGGCGGTGCCCGGGCGGGCCCTGTGGCACCCGGAGGAGGCCATCCCGGTAACGCTGGCCCGGCTGGACCGGGTCGCGGGCCTGGTGCCGCCGGACTGGCAGGAGATGTACCGCCAGTTCCGTGAGACGGTGCTCGCGGTCCGGTCGGCGGTGGGCAGCCTGCCCGCTGGCGTGGTGCACGGCGACGCGTGGGCGGCTAACGCGGTGCAGACCGGCCCGGCGCGGAGGCCGGCCCGGCGGAGGTCATCCTCATCGACTGGGAGTGCGGCGGCCTCGGTGTCCCGGTCCTCGACCTCGGTAACTGCCTGCTGGAAGGCCCGCTGGACGCGGTGCCTCTGATGCTGGCCCGGCGGCCTGGAACGTGCGGCCAGCCGAGGACCGGATCGCGGCGGTAGTGGCCGGGTACCAGAGCCACCGGGCGCTGTCGGCGGGGGAGCGGGCGGTGCTGCTGCCCGCGATCAGGTTCGGCGCGGCGTACGTCGGCGCGATCCATTTCGAGCAGGCTCTGGCCGAAGGGGTGCAGGGGGCGGCCATGGATGCGCGGCTGGAGCGGCTGCGCAACCGGCTCGCGGTGAGCGGGACCGTGGCCCGGCTGGCCGCCCGTCATCTCGCCGGTGACGGGAAACCGGTACGCTGAGGGCCGGCCGCCCACAGGGCAGCGCGGGCGCATAGCTCAGTGGTAGAGCACTTGCCTTACAAGCAAGGGGTCACTGGTTCGAACCCAGTTGCGCCCACCCAGAGGTCTTCACGTTTCCCCAGGCTCCATGTTCACGTTTGGGGCTGACATTTTCGCTGCCTGGGCTGCCCGGCCTGGGTTGATCTTGCGTGTGCTGGCGGGCGGGCTGTGGATGGCCTTGCCGGCCTGGGGCGGGGCGTGCGGGATTGCTGTGGTGAGTGTGGCTGGGTGGGCGGGAAGCGGTTGGGGGGCCTTTGGCGGGTCCTGCCGGGCTTGGTTATGGCGGGGCGGCGGCGAGGCTCGCGAGGGCTGTGCGGCGCCGTTTGCGGGTTCTGGGCGGGAGCCCGGCGGCGGCGCGTCTGTTGTTTTCGGCCTGCCGGGTGTCCCAGGCGTGCAGGATGCGCTGGTTGCGGACTGCCTGCAGGCAGGCCAGCCACAAGGCGAGCGGGGCCAGGCTCGTCAGGCGGCACCAGCCGCGGGCGATGTTGCTGGTAGCGGGGTCCTTGATCGTGGAGAAGGTGCGCTCGGAGCTGGTGCGGCGGGCGTAGGAGCGGCGGTGCGCCGGGGATGGGTAGTCGTGTTTTTGGCGGGTCTTCGCCGCGACCTGTGGGGAGACGGTGATGGTCTGCTGGGCGCAGCAGGCTGGTGGATGCTCGGGTGGTGCGAGGATCTCTGGCCGGCCACGGTCCAGGGTCATGGACTGCGGGCGGTGCGGGCAGCGGATCTTGCCCAGTGCGGCGGGGCAGCTGGCCCGGTGGTAGCCGTCGGCGTCGTCGGTGGTGATCCGGCCGAGCTTGTGCCGGGCGAGTTCGGTGGCTTGAGTGTCGTGCGCGGCGGTGTCTTCGGGAGTGGCGTCGCGGGGCAGGGGGCTGAGCTGCAGCAGTGCCTTTGGCGTGGCCGGGCAGTAGAGGTTGCCGTTGGCGATGATGGCGCCCTGGTGGGTTCCCTGGGGGCCGCGGTCGTGCGGATGCAGGTCTTGGACCAGATGTGCGCCGGCGGCGCGCAGCGGGATGGCCCAGGCTTCGGCGGCGCGGTGGGCGTAGCCGGAGTCGGCCAGGATGTCGCCGGGCCGGATGCCGTCTTGGGCCATGCGCTGGAGGACGGGGACGAGGGCGCGGGCCGGGTCCAGGTGGCAGCTGGTGAGGGTCATCCGGCGGGCCAGCTCGGGCACCGGCGGGCCTGTTTCCTCGCGCACCATGGTGGCGGCTGAGTGGTAGTAGCCGTAGAACAGCTCGCCCTTGGGGCCGGGCAGGTTGCTGGTGCGGTGCCCCCAGGATGCCTCGGGGTCGGCGCATTCTGTGGTGCCGCGGGGCGGCGGCCGGGAGAAGGTTTCCGCGTCGGTCCAGTCGACGGCCAGGGCGGTGCTGGCGTGCTTGTACTGGCCCGGGATGCTGGCTTCCAGCAGGTCATCGCAGGTCCGGGCGAGGGCATCGGAGGGGGCGCCGTCGGGATGGTCTTTAGCCAGCGCATCTGCCATGAGGTTAAAGGTGCGCTCGACCTGCCGGTAGGTGAGCTGGTGCGGGCCGTTCTTCTGCTCCTCCATGACGCCCAGCCGCGCCTGGTCGGGCTCGGGCAGGGCGATCAGCGCGGCGTGCACCTCGGTGAGGTAGGCGGGCCGGCGGTCATCCAGGGTGAGCATCATCCCGGTCAGCAGGGTGCGGGCGGTCAGCTGGCGGTGCCGCACCCCGGCCGGCAGCATCTCCTCGATCCGCGGCGCGGCGCCGGAGCCGTCGATGATGTCCTCCAGCCGGGTGAGCAGGGCCGGGCTGGTCATCGTGCCGTGGCTCCGAGCAGGGCGACCGCCTCGGCTTCGCTGCCGGGGGCGAGGGCGGCGAGCAGGTCGCCGAGCCGCTGGGAGCAGGTGATCCCGGCGGCGTGCATGAAGGTGGCCAGCCCGAGGAACTGGGCGCAGTCGGCCAGCCAGGTCGCGCGGAGCCAGGCTGGTATCCAGCCGGGGCAGGCCGGTCCCCCCGTCGAGGGCGCGCAGCAGCGGGGTGGTCACGTTGCGGCGGCCCGGGTCACGCCCGCCGGTAACCAGGCCGGTCCCGGCGAAGGCCGCGGAGGCCAGCAACGGCCCGTGGTAGCGGGCCAGGACCGGCACGGCCCGCGGCCGCCTCCCGTTCACCTGCACGATGACGCCGCCGGAGCGGCGGCTGATGTCGCTGCCGAGGACGTGGCGCAAGTCGGAACGGATCAGCCCGGCCCCGGCGCCCAGGCAGATCAGCCCGGTCGCCCGCATCCGCCGCGCGGCTGTCGGCTGAGCATCCGCGAGGGCGAGGTAGCCGTCGATCTCCGCGGGGCTGTAAGGGCGTTTGGCGTGCTCGCGGGGCAGCGGCGCGTCCGCCGGGTGAAGCTGCGGGACCACGGCCCGGGCCAGGAACCGCAGGTTCGCCCGCAGCGTCCGGCGGGCCGGGCCGGACAGCCCCGGCGCGTGCGCGCTGAACCGCTCGATCACCGACGGGTGCAGCAGCACCTCCGGGACCGGCTCCAGCCCGGCCGGCCGCCCAGTCAGCAAGCCTGCCCGCCGCCCACAGCAGGTTCTTCGCCCGCTCCCGGCCGCCCGGCCCTGCCCCGGTCACCACCGCCCGGGCGAAGTCTGCTGCCTGCGGCGGCACCGACGACGGCCGCCAGCCGGCGATGTCGCCGGCTATCCCAGTTTCAGGCACCCTGCCTCCCGACCCGTCCACAGTAAAATACTGTGGACAGGTCGGAGAGCCGAGGATCTGAAACGGTGTGTCGCATGGACGTCAGCCCCGCCCAGCAGGCAGCCCGCGACAAGATCGCCGCGCAGCTCGCCGCAGTCGGCTTCGCCCTGCCCGGCACCCTGACCATCCGCGCCTACGCGTGCGGCAAGCAACACTGCCGCTGCCACGCCGACCCGCCACGGCTGCACGGCCCCTACGCCGAATGGACCCGCAAGATCGGCGGCAAGACCATCACCCGTCGGCTCACCCCGGCCGAGCTCGCCGACTGGCAGCCCCTGTTCGACAACGCGAAGAAAATGCGCGCCCTGCTCGCCGAACTCCAGGAACTTACCCTCACGATCGTCGAGGACAACCCCGGCCCGCACCAGGAACCATGACCACAAACCGGGCAAAACACCGTGGGCACCGCCCGCTTAACCTGTAAGCGAACCACCGATCAGCACACAAAACCCCAGGTCAAACCCAAACGTGAATACCTGACCCAAGGGCCCAGGTCAGGCGCCAAGAGGGGTCCGTCTGGATAGGTTTCAAGATCGTCTGACCGTCATCGGACCGTCGTTGTGGGCGTCCGTTGATGACACTGCGCAGTACAGATTGGCCGGTGATGACACTGCGGCCAACGGTGGCGGGGCGGGCGTTGAACATGTCTGTCGGCTTGCGGGATGCCTCCGTCTGCCACAGCCTGCGGGGTGCCAGAAGTCCGCCTGGCCCCTGATCTGCAGCGATGCGCCACCGTCAGCGTCCGCGGTGGGCCATGATGATCATCCGTGTCTCTCCGCCTGCTTTACCTGATCTTCGTCCGGCTCGGCGGCTGGCTGATCCTGCTGGGCCGGTCAACGGGGTCCAAGGACATCGAGCTGCTCGTGCTGCGGCACGAGGTGGCGGTGCTGCGTCGCACCCAGCCCCGGCTACGCCTGGACTGGGCCGACCGCGCGGTCCTCGCCGCGCTGATGCTGATCTTCGGCGAGCGGCACCTGCGGGCGATCCTGGCCGAGTACCAGGCCCACTACAACGGACGACCGCCCCACCGCAGCCGCCAGCTGCACCCGCCGCGACCCGACCACCCCGCCGCCGACCCCTCCCGCGAGCGGATCAAGCACCGGGCAGTTCTTGGCGGCCTCATCAACGAATACGAGCGGGCCGCATGAAAGCCCAGCTCAACGCCGGTAGCCGAGTTTAGAAACCCCACAGCCTGGAGGCATCGACCGGGGCGGCTCGCTGCCGGCGCTAGGACAGTGGAGACCTCTACCTCAGGGCTCTTCTAGCCCGAGGGCTGGCCGCGGCCATGGTGTACCTGCGCCGCGGGCAGGCTGATGCTGTCGTGCTGGGTGGGTGAGGGCGCTGGAGACACCCTCCAGCAGGGAGCGGATCGTCGCGGTGGCGAGGCGGTGCATGACCGCCCCGTCGAGCGCAGCCCCGGCCCGGCCGAACGGCGGCCGGTAGGAGCCGGTGAGCGTCAGCAAGGACCGGCCCTCACCATAGCGGGCCAGGATCAGGTCGGCGTCCAGCACAGGAAACAGCTCACCCGCCGCGCCGGTCGCCTCCCAGCGCAACGGCACTGTGATGGTGGCACCACGGCGGACCGGTTCGGCGAAGCACACGCGCACCAGCTTGGACAGCCCCCGCATCCCGCCGAACGGGCCGACCCGCAGCACGACCGCCAGCCCGCCCTCGTAGGCACCTTCGCAGACATCCCTCAGGGCATCACGGTGCAGCAGATTCATCAGCCGCGCGACGGCCGGCTCGAACGGCGCCGCAAGGGTGACCTCGTGAGCGGCGAACACAAGCCCACCGTGCTCGCCCCAGGCACGCTGCGCTCAGGGACTAAGGTCCCCCACCGCGCGGCAGAGGTCTGGACCTTTCACCCGGCTGCCGGATTCACGGCACGCCCGATCTCGAGGCCGTGATGTGGAAGGCGGGCGAGTTGCGCGTCATGCGGCTGTGGAAGGCCTTCAGCGAAACCGCCCTAATAGGCTTTGCCGGCCACACGGCCGGCCGGAACCCGGCACGGCAGGGGCGTTGGCCTATGACACCCGTCATGGGCGTACCACGCAATGAGATCCGCGAGAAGCGGAGGCGGGTCCTTTGAGACACCCCTCCTGGATTGATTGCGCCCGCCGGGCGCAAACGGCACGCCAACTGCCCGCGCTGCCGCCCTAGACACGCAGGGCAGCCTGATCTGCGCCCGCCCGACCCAACCGCGCACAACCAGCGAAGCGAGCAGAACGGCAGCTAGGCGTGCGCAGTTCAAGGGTTCGCCCCAGGCATCCGCTGATCAAGATCCCACCGCCCGCGTGACCCTGCGTTGCTGCATAGCCATGCACGCGGCAGAACACGTCGAACATCCTGATCTGCGGATAGGTCGAGCCTGGCGGGGTCGGCTTCTGGCCTCAGGTCTCATCAAGGGATGACAGCTCGATGCTCACGTCCTCGACGGGACGGACCGCTGTCTTGACGCCCAGCTCGTAACGCTTGAGGAGTTCGCGAGGGAGGTCACCGTCGATGAGGTCGACGGGCGGAGCGCCGTCTCGGGTGGCTTCTTTCTCGGCCTCTGTAGTGAACGATCCGGTTGTGATCAGCAGTCCCTTGTCCCCACGGCCAGCCATCGCCCCACGGAAGTCGCGGACCGCGCCAGCGCCAACGCTGCCGCGGTATCGCTTGCACTGGAAGAAGACCGGGAAGCTGACCAGGCCAAGTCTGGAGACACCAAAATCTATCGATCCTGCCGTCGCCGCTCTTGCCTGTCACGTTGACGCTATCGAAGTCGGCCTCCCGCAAGAGGCGCTGGGCGAGCCTCTCGAAACCACTGGGCTGCATGCCAAGCATCTGCTCGGGCAGTTGCTCCCTCCACCCAGGCTCCTCGGTGGGTTCCCGGCCTCAGGCTGACTGTCCACCCACGCTTATTTGCCTTCCGCGCCTCCCCGGAGGGGGCACTCCTTCTGGGCGAAGTCCCGGACGGAGCGTAGGGCTCCTTGGGGGCGGGGACTTGACACTTGAGCTGAATTTTGGAACGGCGTAGCGTCGGGGACGCCCGCTCCACAATTCTGCAGGCAGTGTCCTGACCGCCCCGATGCCCGTTCCCTGACCGGGCGCGAAGGCATCTCTACTGCCACTCCCTGCCGATCGATCGTTAGCCGATGGTGGCTGCGCACCAACCTGAAAGGGAAGCTATGCCATTTGCCCAACGCCCTGACGCCCGGATCTGGTGGGACCAGAGCGGGACGGGCGACCCGGTCCTGCTCATCATGGGCCACGCCTACGGGGCTGACATGTGGCATCGCACCGCCCCCGGACTGGCCGCATCCTACCGCGTCATCCGGTTCGACAACCGGGGGGCCGGTCGCAGCTCCGACCCGCCTGGGCCCTACCCCGTGCCGCTGATGGCAGGCGACGCGCTGGCGGTCCTCGACGCAGCCGGCGCCGCGTCCGCCCACGTTTATGGCGTGTCGATGGGCGGAGCCATTGCCCTTCAGCTGGCCCTGGACCACCCGGGCAGAGTCCGGTCGCTGACCCTCGGGTGCACCGCCGCCTCGGCGGAGGGTGCCTCGCGTGGCGCACTGCTCACCCGGGTCCGGACCCTGGTGCCCGCCGCCGCCCTCAACCGGATGGCAGGGAAGCTCCTTTACGGGCCGGGCACGCCGGCCAGCCGCCGGGCGGAAGATCACCTGATTGTCCGGCGCACCCGGTCCAGCGGACGGGGACGCCGCGGCCAGCTCACCGGCCTGGCGAGCTTCGACGTCACCGGCCGGCTAGCGGAGATCCGCGTCCCGGTACTGGTCATGCACGGAGCCCAGGACCGCATCGTCCCCGCCGCCAGCGCGCAGCGACTCGCCGGCGGCATCGCCGGAGCCCGGCTCGTGGTCTTCCCGGACGCCGGTCACGTTTACATCACCGACGCCACCCAAGCCGCCAACCAGGAGGTCCTGCACTTCCTCGCCGGCATTTCCCGGTCCAGCCGGCGGCTCCAGCACCGGCCCGCGCCCGGCAGCCAGCACAGTGGACACGTGAGCGGATGACTGACCCGCTGGTGCGGGCCTGTGGGGCTCGATTACTGGATCTGGCCTGGACGGCTTGCCGCGCTGGGATCCTCGCTGAATGATCTTTCCGGTCGTCTGCCTTGTGCCGCCCGAATACTCGATTGAGCGGCCGACCTGCGCTATCGCCAGCAGGCTTGACACGGTGATGGCTGACTGGCGGGTGCTGCTCAAGATCGTCTATCTGCTGACGTGCCGGGTACCCGGCGTGGCTGTCCTGGTGGTCCGCGGCGACCGGGCGAAGGCTGCTGAGTTGCTGGTGCTCCGGCACGAGGACGCAGCGCTGCGCCGCCAGACTGGCCAGATACGGTACGAGCCGGCCGGCAGGGTTTGGTTCCCCGCGCTGGCTCGGCTCCTTCCCCGCGGGCGCTGGACAGAGACTTTTCCCGTGACACCCGCGACGCTGCTGGCCTGGCACCGCAAGCTGGCCGCGGCTAAGTACGACACGAGCAAGCGGCGCAAACCCGGCCGTCCACCGAAATCCCCGAGCATCGCCCGCCTGGACCCCGAACGCGAAACCCGCCGGCTCATCGCCAGGCTCGGAAGCCCTCGGCCACCACGTCACCCTCGGAGACACCGCCGCCTGACCCCGGCACCCGCCCCCATACCCTGGCCAGCGGTCACCGGCCAGGGTCCGCTGCCGCGCGCGTGGCTGGGGACCATTCACGTATTAGCCCCCCTCGGTGGCGGCTGCCCGCTCGCGGGCGGCCGTGGCCTGCTCGCGGGCGTCGCGGAGCGCGGCGGCGGCCTGGGCGGCGGCGGTCTCGGCGGCCTGCTGGGCGGCGCGGGCGGCCTGCAGCGCCTCCGCGAGCGCATCTGCCTCGGCGGTGGCCTGGGCGGCCTGGGCGGCGGCGGTCTCGGCGGCCTGCTGGGCGGCGCGGGCGGCCTGCAGCGCCTCCGCGAGCGCATCTGCCTCGGCGGTGGCCTGGGCGGCCTGGGCGGCGGCGGTGCCGTCGGCGACCTGGCGCGGGCCCTGGTCTTCGGGATGACGACCGGTCTGGACTTGTTCAGCGCGCCGGGCATCGTGCGGCGACGCGGCCAGGAAGCTGGTGATCAGGGGCGTGAGCAGGCTCGGGCGGGTTACCAGCTCGACGTGGCCGCCGTGGTAGACGTGCAGCGTCGCGTGCGGGATGCCCGCGGCCAGGATGCGGCCGTTGGCCACCGGGATGATCGGGTCCTGGTCGCCCGTGAGCACCAGGGTGTGCTGGCGGATGAGCGGCATTAGCGGCAGCGTGGTGAACCCCAGCGCGGCGGTGTTCTGGTACAGGTAACCCATGCTGAGCGGGCTGATCCGCGCCTTGCGCAGGGCGCTGGTCAGCGCGTCCGGGTCGGTTTTCGCGCTTCCTCCCCACAGGTCGCCATAGCGGCGCAGGGCGAGGTTCTTCACCAGCGGCAGCGGGTTGGGCGGCACCATCGTCTGCGGCCCGGTTGAGGTCGCCACCAGGATCAGCCGCCGGCACAGGCGCGGGTTGCACAGCGCGAACTGCTGAGCCAGCCCGCCTCCCCAGGAGATACCCAGGACGTCGGCCTGCTGGTGGCCGAGATTATGCAGCATGTCGCGCAGGAGCAGGGCCAGGGTGGTGAAACGGTAAGGCAGATTGGGTAGCTGAGAGCCGCCGACGCCGGGGGCGTCGAAGCGGATCACCTCGATGGCCGGGTCGAGTGCATCCACGAACGGCCGCAAGGCTTCCAGCCGCATGCCGATGCCGTTGCACAGCAGGAGCGGAGGCCCCGTCCCGGTGCCTGGCCGGATTGCGACGCGCAGCGGCGTCCCGCCCACCTGCGTGATCTGTTCGCGCACGGAGTCATCCCTGACAGGCATGTCCACTCCTCCTCGGGCACGCCGCGGCTACCACCTGTGTGACGGAAGTCACACGGTTAGGGGGATAGTAACGATGCTCGGGATAGTACGCAATAGGCGAAGTCTAGTTAGCACGACTGGATTCCGGCGGTGAGCGGGGAGGGACGGGGGCTGGTGTTAGCGGACGGGCTTGTGTCGTTGGCGTCGCTGGCGGGCCGACGGTGGCGGCGGCCGCAGGTCACCGATGCGTGGGGGATGACGAAGCGGGGTTTCGCGCGGCTGCCGGGCCGCGGTGATGCCGGGCGGACCGAGCTGGCGGAACGGCTGCTGGCCAGCCAGGGGAAGTTCGCCGAGGACGTGCTGCGCGCGACCACGCCGCTGCTCCCCGGCAAGGGCGACACCGGCGCCAAGAAGAGCGACGGCGAGACCAAGCAGGTCCCACCTTCCCGGCGGGCCGGGCCCGCCAGGCGCTTCAGGGCGACCGCACATGCCGTAAGGACGTTTGCGCGAGTGCCGCCTATGCGGAGTTCAGCATGACTATTCGCTATGGCAATTTCCGTTCGGAGGCGTCCGACCAACCGCTAACCGGACTCGGCCACCTCAACGGCTAACCAGCCCCGGCTGGCCGGCACCGGAGACGGCAGCTTCGCGTGCCGCCCGGCGGCCGTTGCGGCAACGGCCCCGCGGCCGCCGGCAACAGCACCATGCATCACCGGGCTGGCCCCAGCCGGCGAAGGTCATCACGCTGTTGCGCCAGCGCCCATCATTGGCCGGGCCAAGCTGACGGCGGGACCTTCGCCCCTGGCATGACTTGCGGCGCTGACCTTGGCTAGGCGTCGGAGCCGGTGCCAAGGCGGGAAGAGGGATGACGGAGACGATTGAACGGCTGCTTCGCGGCCACACGTTCTTCCAGGATCTCGATCCTGGTTACCTGGCTCTGCTGGTGGGCTGCGCCACCAATGTCCGGTTCAGCGAACGGGCCCTCCTGATGCGCGAAGGCGAGCAGGCCGACCGGTTCTACCTGATCCGGCGGGGCAAAGTCGCGGTGGAGATCGCACGGCCGGCCGGGGACCCGATCGTCGTGCAGACCCTTGCCGACGGTGACGTGGCCGGTTTTTCGTGGCTGTTCGGGCCGCACGCATACGAATTCGATGTACGGGCGCTGACACCGGTCCTGGCCTTCGCGCTGGACGGGGTGTGCCTGCGCGGCAAATGCGAACAAGACCCCCGGCTGGGCTACGAACTCATGCAGCGCTTCGCCCAGATCGCGGCGCAGCGGCTGCAGGCCACCCGGCTGCGACTGCTCGACATGTACGGGAACGCTGCCCACTGAGGCCGCCAGGCCGAAGGAAGCGCACGCGTCAACTCCGGCCGGGTCTTCATCCGCCCTGCTATACAACCACCGTGCCCGGGCTGCTGCGGCCAGCACTGCGTACTGAAGCTTCTTGTCTGGCGGCCGGGGAAAGTGCATTCGGGCAGGAACCGCTCGCGCAATGGCGACCTTGCCACTGGACGACACCGACGAAAACGCCGCTATGGTCAACGCTCCGCGACGGCAGGCCGCGTTCATCGCCCAGAAGAGCCTCGCGGAGGGATTCGGGCTGACTGTGGCCAAAGGCCTGTGGAAAGACCGGCCCGTTGCCGGCTCGGCAGTCAGCGGGATCATCGACCAGATCACCGACGGCACCGGCACCCTGCTGCCCGATCCCCGTGACCGGCCTGCGTTCGGGGCAGCAGTACGCAGGCTGCTCGACGACCCAGACGAGGCAAGCAGGATGGGATATGCCACTCACACCGACGTTCGCGAGCAATACGTGGGCGACCTGCACCTGCTGCGCTATGACCGCCTGTTCAGTGAACTGATGCAAGACCGCTGAGAGCGCGGAAGCGCACCCCGGAAGCCCCGATCGCCGCAGTTTCGTCATTACCAGCGAGACCTGCAGCATCAGGTCGTGAAGACACCCAATCTACAACGCCAGATCGCCTGTACTTGGCTCTATGAAGCG
>CAVWSA010000009.1:0-28084 GCA_963757545.1 uncultured Actinomycetes bacterium
TTACCGCGTAGGGCCGCGCGGCCAGTGGGGCCAGGCACACCAGCGCCAGCGCCACGGCCAGCCCGCGCCCGGTGCCAGCCCGGGGGGGGCGACCCCCGGACCCCCCGATCGCCGCTCCGCGCCGAGGCCAGCGTAGCCGGCCAGGCGACCGAGTGCGCGCCGAGCCAGTCCAGCCCGAGCGCGAGCAGCCCGCCCGCGGCCAGCGCCACCACGAACGCGAACCGGTCGGGCAGCGCGGAGCCGAAGATCGGCCAGTGCTCGGCGATCCCCCAGGGCAGCCGGACCGCGGTGAGCCGGCCGTCCACCAGCAGCGGGCTGCCCAGCGAGAACAGCGCGAAGACCAGGCCGGTGCCGAGCAGCAGCCGGGCATACAGGTCAGCGATCCGGAGCAGCCCGGTCAGCAGCGCGGCCAGCAGCAGCGGCACGCCCAGATAGGCCAGGTACTCGGCGGGCCCGCCGCCGTAGTGCGCGGCGAACGCCGCGCTGCCCGGGGTGGGCAGCCAGAACCGGTGCGCCGGGACGATGAACCACGCAGGTCGGCCTCGAAGAAAGAGAGTGTGAACGGGCTGCCGTGCTGGTGCAGCGGCCCGAACAGCTGCAGCCAGAGCGGCCCGGCGCAGAGGACCAGGAACACCCCGGCCGCGACCGCGCCGCCGCGGGCCAGCCGGCCCAGCCCGGCACGGGTGATGGTCCGCGGCGCGGTGAGCAGCAGCAGCGCGCCGCACACCACGATGACCAGGCCGGTCTGGAACAGGATCTCCTCGGAGATGAACAGCTGGGCGGCAGCGGCCAGCCCGAGCGCCAGCCCGCCGGTCAGCGGCGCGCGGCGCCCGGTCGCCAGGTCATGCACCAGCAGCAGGATGACCGGCAGCAGGCCGATCAGCACCAGGTCCAGATGCCCCAGCCCGGCGGCCAGCACGGCCGGCGAGAAGCCGAACACCAGCCCGCCCACCGCGGCCGCCCAGTTGCTCCGGACGAACCGGCGCAGCAGCGCGAACGCGCACACCGGCCCGGCGGCCAGCCCCAGCACGAACAGCGTGTTGTAGGCGGCCAGCGGGCAGGCCGCCGCGGTGACCGGGGCCATGATCAGGGCCGGCACCAGCAGCGGGGTGTTCCACATCCCGTTCACCCCGGCCGGCGCGTTCATCGTGGCGAACAGCAGTGGATCGTGCCCATGCAGCAGCGCCCACGGCCCGTGCACCAGGTACCACTCGAACAGCCGGACGTCGTCCGGGTTCCCGGCGATCATGCGCTGCCCGAAGCCGCCCAGCAGATGCCACGTGAGGTACAGCGAGATGAACAGCGACACCGCCGCCATCGCCGCGTATGGCCGCACCGCCGCCAGGCTGGCCGGGCTAAGCCGCCACCGCGAGCCGGCCTCGGCTTGGCCGGCCGCCACCGGCAGCGTGCCCGCGCTATCCACGCCCCCAGTCTTCCCGGTATCTGGCCCGCCCGGTACGTAGTCCGGGGTCACCACTCTATTTGTCGCGAGTATACACTGAGTGTATGCTCGCAGCGACGAAGGCTGGTCCTTGATAAGGGAGAGTGCCCGCGATGAACCGGAAGACTCGCAGGATCTCATGGGCTGCCGCGCTGGCCGCGGCGGTGGGGCTGGCCGCGGCGGCCAGCATCCTGTCCGGCGCCTCCTCGACGGCGGCCCCGCGGCCGGCCGGGTCCACGGTTCCGGTGCTGGCCTGGAAGCCGTGCCAGCACGGCTTCTACTGCGCCACCGCGCACGTGCCGCTGAACTATCGCGACCCGCGCGGACCGCGAATCCACCTCGCCGTGATCAGCAGCCGGGCCACCCGTCCCGGGTCCAGCCTGGGCTGGCTGTTCTTCAACGGCGGTGGCCCGGAACCGCAGGTCAGCACGTTCTCCGATGTGTACCCGCTGTTCCCGGCGGCGTGGCGGGACCGGTACAACGTCATCACGTTCGACCCGCGCGGGATGGGCTACAGCACGCAGATCCGCTGCTATCCGACGCAGGCGGCGGAGGCCAAGGCGACCGGGAATCTGCCGGGCTTCCCGGTGAACAAGGCCCAGGAGGCCGCCTACGCCCGGGCCTACGCGAAGCTTGACACCAGGTGCGCCGGTCACGCGGGACCGCTGCTCGACCATGCCAGTTCGGCCGACGATGCCCGGGATATGAACCTGCTACGTGAGGCTGTCAGCGCCCCAGTGCTGAATTACTACGGTGCGTCTTACGGCACGGTGCTCGGTGCGATCTACGCCAACCTGTTCCCGGCCAGCACCGGCCACATGGTGCTGGACGGCAACTTCAACCCCGTCGCGTGGAGCAGCGGCGGCAGCCAGGTGCCCGGCTTCGTGCGGATAGGCGCCGGACGGGCGACTGAGGCGGTGATGACCGCGTTCCTCTCCCGGTGCGGCAAGGCAGGCAGGAAAGCGTGCGCGTTCTCGGCGGGCACGCCCGCCGCGACCATCGCCAAGTGGCACCGGCTGCTCCGGCTCGCCCGCAAGCACCCGATCACGATCGGAGGCCCGGAAGGCGGGACCTACCAGTACCCCGACGTGGTCGGCGCGGCCTCCAGCCTGGGCCGGGTAGACCAATGGCAATCCCAGGCCGCCCTGCTGCAGCAGCTGTGGACCGCCGCCAGCGGTGGCCAGCCCAGCCCATCAGCCACGCCCAGCCCATCAGCCGCCCGGCCGGCCTCGGGCCCGGGCTACTACACCGGAGCGGAGCAGCAACTCGCCATCGAGTGCGCGGACAGCCCCAACCCGCGCGACCTCGCCGCCTACACCGCCGCCGCGGCGACGGGCACCTTCGCGCCGATCGCGGCATGGATCGACTTTGGCTGCGCGGACTGGCCGGCCGCCGCGACCCAGGACCGGTACGCCTGCCCATGGAACCGGCCCACGGCCAGCACCATTCTCGTGGTCGGCAACACCGGCGACCCGTGGACCGCCTACCAGAACTCGGTCGCCATGTCCCGCGACCTGGCTCGGGCCAGGCTGCTGACCGTGCACGGCTACGGGCACACCGCCGGCAACAACCCCAGCCCCTGTGTCATCAACGACATCGTCAATTACACCCTGACCGGTGCCCTGCCCGCCCCGGGCACCGTCTGCGCGCAGAACATCAACCCGTTCCCGTAGCGCCAGGCTGGCCCGCCGCGGTGGGCTCGCCGGGGCGCCGGCCGTCCTGCGGCCGCTGGCCGTCGGCCTCGCGCTGGTGCCGTCGCGCGCGCTGCGGGCGCACCGTGTACTTCGGGTCGCGGGCCGACAGACAGCCCGCCTCGAAGATGCCGAACCTGGTCAGCGCGGACGAGGCGACCAGCGCCGCGCCGGAGGCCGCGGTGGCCAGCCGCTGGCTCCGCCCCGGCCGCATCTCGCCGGACAGCACCGCCCCGGCCAGCCCGGCCGCGGTCAGCACCTCAGCGATCTCCATCAGCTTCCCCGGCCGGCCGGTCTGGTACGGCTCGGCGGTCTCCCCCAGCCGGCGCAGCAGCATGCTCTTGGCGGTCAGCTCGGTGGCCGCGCCGAGCACCGCGAACCGGGTCGCCTGCCCGGCCTGCCCGGCGGGCACGGCCAGCATGGCCAGCCCGCCCGCGGCGCTGGCCGCCGAGCCGGCGAACAGGTAGGGCATCTCGCGGTGTGCCTCGTGCCAGGCGGGCACCGCCGTGTCGCAGATCAGCGCGGCGGTGTAGGTGCAGATGGCCGGCCCCAGCGCGGTCGCGGCGGCGGTCGCCGCCGCCCCGGTCCTGGGCAGCCGGCCGGTCACCGCGCAGGCCGCCGCGACCGTCGATGCCCCGCCGAACCCGGACAGCAGCCAGGACCCCACGCTCATCGGCGAGGTGGGCTTGGCCACCCGCAGCATGTTCAGGAACCGCTCCGGTCGGCCCAGGTCATGCACCAGCGCCGCGCCGGACAGCGCGATCGCCCCGGCCGCGCCGACCTTCGAGACCCGGGCCAGCTCGTGGTGGCCGACGGCGTGCGCGAACCCGGCCAGCACCGAGGAGGCGCCGGCCAGCCCGCCGAAGAACAGGTAGCTGGCCACGTCCTGTGCGCTCCACGGCGGCTCCTTGATGATCGGCTTGCCGTAGTACGAGTCGGGCCGCGCCCGCGGCACCATCAGCTGCTCGGCACGCTGCCCGCCGCGGCCCGGCCGGCCCGGCCGGTGGCCGCCATGCTGCCGCCGGTCCCGCTCGTGCTGGCCCCGGCCGTGTACGCCGAACCGGTCCCCGACCCAGGTCATGGCCACAGGTCCCGGCGCAGCGAGGCGGCCAGCCCGCCGACCAGCAGGGCCCCGGCCGCGGCGGCCACATGCCGCCACATCCGCGGCAGGTCCCGGGTGGTGACCACCGGGTCCGGCGGCAGCCCGTACACCTCCGGCTCATCCAGCAGCAGGAAGAACGCACCGCCCCCGCCGATGCCGTCGTCCGGGTCGTTCAGGTACAGCTGGGCCCCGGGCTCCCCGGCCTGCTGCAGCTCCTCGACCCGGAGCTGGGCCCGCTCCCGCAGCTCATCCACCGGGCCGAACTGGATCGACTGGGTCGGGCAGGCCTTGGCACAAGCCGGCTCCAGGCCGTCCCCGATCCGGTCGTAGCACAGCGTGCACTTCCAGGCCCGGCCATCGCCCTCGCGGCGGTCGATCACGCCGAACGGGCAGGCCGGCACGCAGTAGCCGCAGCCGTTGCAGATGTCCGACTGGACCACCACGGTGCCGAACTCGGTGCGCATCAGTGCCCCGGTCGGGCAGACGTCCAGGCAGGCCGATTCGGTGCAGTGCTTGCACACGTTGCTGGACATCAGCCAGCGGGAACCATCGGCCTGGAACGCACCGGCCACCTCACCGGCCGCGCCGTCCCCGGGCACGGGCTCCCCCGGGCGCTTGATCTGCTCGATGAACGCGACGTGCCGCCAGGTCGAGGCGCCCAGCCCGCCGGTGTTGTCGTAGGACATCCCGGTCAGCGTGAGCCCGTCCTCCGGCACCGCGTTCCACGTCTTGCAGGCCACCTCGCAGGCCTTGCAGCCGATGCACACCGAGGTGTCGGTGAAGAAGCCCATCCGGGGCGGGTGCTCGCCGTACCCGGCGTGCCCAGCAGGGTCGTTCAGGGCACGGTCGTTTGCGGCACGGTCGAGTTGGCTGCTCATCTTACACCTGGGTCCCTGTCTCGTCGGTGATGCCCGCCCGCTGCTGGTAGGACCGGATCAGGTCGCGCAGTTCCGGCCCTCGCGGCCGGCGGCCGGGCTGGATGTCCACCGCCATCGCCTTGACCTCCTGGATGTGCACGTTCGGGTCCAGCGCCAGGTGCGACAGCTCATTGGCCGCGTCACCGGTGGTCAGCCCGTTGGGCCCCCAGTGCCAGGGCAGCCCGATCTGGTGCACGGCGCGGCCGCCCGCCCGCAGCGGCTTCATCCGCTTGGTGACCAGCACCCGAGCCTCGATCGCACTGCGCGCGCTGACGATGGTGGCCCAGCCCAGGTGCTCCAGCCCGCGCTCGGCGGCCAGTTCCGGGGACACCTCGCAGAACATCGCCGGCTGCAGCTCGGCCAGGTAGGGCAGGAACCGGGACATCCCGCCGGCCGTGTGGTGCTCGGTGAGCCGGTAGGTGGTGGTGACGAACGGGAACACCGCCGAGCCCGGCTCGTCCCCGCTGGGCTGGAACCGGTCCTCGCGGTGCTTGATGATCTGCCGGACCGGGTTGCGCTGCTGCTCGTAGAACGGGTTGGGCAGCGGCGACTCCTGCGGCTCGTAGTGCGCGGGCAGCGGGCCGTCCACCAGCCCGGAGGGGGCGAACAGCCACGCCTTGCCATCGCCCTGCATGATGAACGCGTCGGTGCCGGAGATGGCCGCCACCCCGGTAGCTCCCTCGGGCGGCCGGTAGGACGGCGGCCGGTCAGCGATGAAGTCCGGGATGTCGTGCCCGGTCCACCGGCCATGCTCGGCGTCCCACCAGACCAGCGCCTTGCGCTCGCTCCACGGCTGGCCGTCCGGGTCGGCCGAGGCCCGGTTGTACAGCACCCGCCGGTTGGCCGGCCAGGCCCAGCCCCACTCGTTGGCCACCCAGTTCTGCTCCCGGCCGGGCTTGCGCCGGGCCGCCTGGTTCACCCCGTCGGCCCGCACCCCGCAGTAGATCCAGCAGCCGCACGCGGTGGACCCGTCGGACTTCAGCTGGGTGTAGGCGGACAGCGGTTTCTTGTCCGCGTCCCAGCCGTTGATCTCGGCCAGGACCGCGTCGGCGGACGGGTCGTCCTGGCTGCCCTCGGTCGGGTAGTCCCAGGTCAGGTCCAGCACCGGCCGGTCCATCTCGGCGCTGGAGCCGGCCAGCTTGGCCCGGATCCGGCGGCCCAGGTGGTAGGTGAACCAGAGGTCGCTGCGCGCGTCCCCGGCCGGTTCCACCGCGGTGTGGTGCCACTGCAGCACCCGCTGGGTGTTGGTGAAGCTGCCGCTCTTCTCGGTGTGCGCCGCGGCGGGCAGGAAGAACACCTCGGTCTTGATGTCCTCGGTGCGCATCTCGCCGGTCTCGAGCTCCGGGCCGTTCTTCCAGAACGTGGCGCTCTCGATCATCACCAGGTCGCGGACCACCAGCCAGTCCAGGTTGGCCAGGCCCATCCGCTGCATCCGGGCGTTGGCCGAGCCGACCGCCGGGTTCTGGCCGAACAGGAAGTACCCCGAGCACTGCCCCTCGATCTGGGCCTTGACCGTGGCGTAGGTGCCGTGGTCGCCGGTCAGCCGGGGCAGGTAGTCGAAGCAGAAGTCGTTCTCCGCGGTGGCCGCGTCACCCCAGTACGCCTTGAGCAGGCTGACCATGTAGTCCCGGGTGTTGGCCCAGAACCCCTTGTCCACCTTCTCGGCCTCGATGTAGCTGTCCAGGTTGTCCGGATCCCCGGGCTGCGCGAACGGCATCGGCAGGTAGCCGGGCAGCAGGTCGAACAGGGTGGGGATGTCGGTCGAGCCCTGGATGGAGGCGTGCCCGCGCAGCGCCAGAATGCCGCCACCGGGCAGGCCCATGTTGCCGAGCAGCGCCTGCAGGATGGCCGCGGTGCGGATGTACTGCACGCCCACGGTGTGCTGGGTCCAGCCCAGGCTGTACACGAACGCGGTGGTCCGGTCCCGGCCCGAGTTCTCCGTGATGAGCCGGGCCACCTCGTGGAACTGGTCCTCGGGGATGCCTGCGACCTCGGCCACCATGTCCGGCGTATACCGGGCGAAGTGCCGCTTGAGGATCTGGAACACGCAACGCGGGTGCTGCAGCGTGGGGTCGGTGTCCGGGTTCGCGTGCACCGCGGCGCCGCCCGAGCCGTGCGCCTCGCCGCGGGCCGCCTCCCGCACCTGCCGCCGCTGGTTCGGTTCCAGGCCGCGGGCCCCGCCCGCCGGGGCGATCTCCTCACCCTGGTAGCGCCAGGTCTCCCAGTCGTAGCTGCGATGCTCGGGGTCGAATCCGGAGAACAGCCCGTCCAGGTCCTCGGTGTCCTGGAAGTCCTCGGTGATGATGGTGGCCGCGTTGGTGTACGCGAGCACGTACTCGCGGAAGAACTTCTCGTTCTCCAGCACGTAGTTGATCAGGCCGCCGACGAACGCGATGTCCGCGCCGGCCCGGATCGGCACGTGCCTATGTGCCACCGCGCTGGTCCGGCTGAACCGCGGGTCAACATGGATGATCGTGGCGCCCCGCGCCTTGGCCTCCATCACCCACTGGAAGCCGACCGGGTGGGCCTCGGCCATGTTCGAGCCCTCGATCAGGATGCAGTCCGAGTTCTGCAGGTCCTGCTGGAACGTGGTCGCGCCGCCGCGGCCAAAGCTAGTCCCCAGACCGGGGACTGTGGAGGAGTGTCAAATCCGCGCCTGATTCTCGATCTGTACCGCGCCGAGCGCGGTGAACAGCTTCTTGATCAGGTAGTTCTCTTCGTTGTCCAGGGTCGCCCCGCCCAGGCTGGCGAAGCCCATGGTGCGCCGGGTGCGCCGGCCCTGGTACTCCTCCTGCCAGCCCTTGCGCCGGGCATCGATCACCCGGTCGGCGATCATGTCCATCGCCGTGTCCAGGTCCAGGCCCTCCCAGCCGGAGCCGCCCGGCCTGCGGTACAGCACCTGGTACTGGCGGCTGTCCCCGGTGGTCAGCTGCAGGCTGGCCGAGCCCTTGGGGCACAGGTGGCCACGGCTGACCGGCGAGTCCGGGTCGCCTTCGATCTGGGTGACCTTCTCATCCTGGACGTAGACGTTCTGCCCGCAGCCCACCGCGCAGTACGGGCAGATCGACTTGACCACCTGGTCGGCGGTGGCGGTCCGCGGCCGCAGCCGCTCGCTGGCCCCGCTCTTGGTCGCCGCGCCGAGCCCGAGCCGGTCCGCACCGGTCAGCTGCCGGTACACCGGCCACGACTCGATCCAGGTGCGCTTGCCCATAGCAACACCTCTTCGGTGCGGGATTCCTGTGCTGCCTGTTACTACCTAACCACTGCGTTGCCAAACACCACAGCCGGGGGCGGATCAGCCCGCTCCGGCGGATCTTGGTACTCGCTTGACGAGCTGTTCACCTGCTGATCCCGCGCCAGCCATGATCGGGCCAGCTCGGCGCGGAAGGGTCAGGTCCTATGTTCGAGAACCCGCGCCGCGCCACGATGACGCTGGCCACCGCGGCCGCCACCATCACCATGCTCACCGCGGGGGTGGCCACCACGGCCGCCGCGCAGTCCCGGGCCGCCGGGCAGCCGGCATTCCACGCGCGTGCCATCCTGTCCGGCAGCACGCTGCACCACCGGTTCCAGGCGGCGGGCTCGAAGACCTGGCGCACCGAGGCGCTCAGCCTGCCGGATGACCTCACCGCGCTGGGCCCGGTCCTGTTCACCGCGTTCCAGAACGGGGTCGGCCCGCAGGGCCAGGCCGCCCCGGACGGCAACCGGGACAGCACGGTGGTGGCGTTCACCGGCAGCGGCCATCCGGTGCGCCAGTGGGACATCCGCGGCAAGTGCGACGGGCTGACCGCCAACCCGCGCACCGGCCAGGTCATCGCCACGGTCAACGAGGACGCGCACTCCAGCGTGTACACCATCAACCCGGTGACCGGCCAGATCCGGCACTACCACTACAGCCGCCGCTGCCGCACAAGGGCGGCACCGACGCGATCTCGATCTACCACGGCCAGGTGCTGATCAGCGCGTCCGCCCCGGGCACCACCGGGCAGGCCGCGCCGCGGCCCGGCTACCCGGCCGTCTACCAGGTGACCTTCCACCCGGCCACGCGAACCGCGCACATCCGGCCGGTGTTCTCCGGCGAGGCCAGGGCCACCGTGGCCAACCTGAAGGGCCTGGGCAAGGTGGTCCGGCTGGGGCTCACCGACCCGGACTCGAATGAAGTCGTGCCGTTCTATGGTCCCCGGTTCCAGGGTGACTTCATGCTGACCAGCCAGGGCGACAAGGAGCAGATCTTCCTCCGGCGCACCGTCCACCCCGGGCTGACCGTGCTGCGGCTGAGCCAGTCGGTGGACGACACCGCGTGGGCGTCCGGCCCCGGGCGGATCTACACCACGGACAACGGCGCGGGCACGGTCAACATGGTCACCGGCCCGTTCCGGCCCGGCATGGTGCTGGTCGCGGTCACCCCGTGCGACGCCGGCAACGCCCCGGCGACCTGCCCGGCGCCCGGCTTCCCGGCTAACTACCTGGGCGTGCTGAACCCGTGGACCGGGCGCATCAGCCAGCTCCCGGTGCGCGGCGAGGCGCTGGCGCCGCAGGGCATGCTGTTCGCGCCCGCGCCGCACTAACGGGTTGCGGGCACGGTAAGGCGGCCGCGGGCGCGCGGCTAGCATGAAGGCATGCCAGGGTGTGCGGGAGTCGTGCTGGCCGGTGGGCGGTCATCACGGATGGGCACGCCCAAGGCGGCCCTGGAATGGCATGGCTCCACGCTGCTCCGCCGCACCGCGGGCATCCTGGCCCGGGTGACCGGCGGGCCGGTCGTCGTGGTCCGGGCGGCCGGCCAGGAGCTGCCCGCGCTGCCGCCGGACATCGAGGTGGTGGACGACCCGCGCGAGGGCAAGGGCCCGGTCCAGGGCATCGCGGCCGGGCTGGCCGCGCTGGCCGGCCGGGCCGACATCGCGTTCATCAGCTCCACCGACATGCCGTTCCTGCATCCCGCGTTCGTCCGCCGGGTGCTGCGCGCGGTCGAGGACGGCGCTGACGTGGGGTTGCCCATCGCCCGCGGCTATCCCCAGCCGCTGGCCGCGGCGTACCGCATCGCGCTCGGCCCGGTCGCGGAGCGGCTCGTTGCGGCCGAACGCCTGCGCCCGGCATTCCTGTTCGACGAGTGCTCGGTGGACCGGCTGGACGAGTCAGCGCTGCGCGCTGACCCAATGCTGGCCGCGTTCGACCCGGCCCTGGACTCGGTGGTCAACGTCAACGACCCGGCCGACTACCAGGCGGCCCGGGCCGCGCCCGCGCCGGAGGTGACCATCCAGCGATTCGGCGTGCTGGCCGACGGGCACCGCGGCCCGCAGCCGGCCCGCGCCGCCACGGTGGCCGAGGCGGCGGCGGCCGCCGGGGTCGCCTTCGACGGGCACGTGCTGGCCGCGCTGAACGGAGACCAGCTCACCCGGGACGGCGAAACGCCGCTGGCCGCCGGGGACATCGTGTTCTTCCTGTCCGCCGACGCTGGAGGCTAAGGCTACATATGTCGGCTACGGCAGATCTACATATGTCGGGTTGCGGCGGCGCGCGATGACGGCAGGCGGCTATTGCGGCCAGGCCCTGGTCGTGGACGTCGGCGCCGGCACGTCGGAGCGGCTGCCGCTGCCCGATGAGCTGCTCCGCGCCTACCTGGGCGGGGCCGGGCTGGGCACCTGGCTGATGCACCGCCTCGGCCCGCCCGGCGTCGATCCGCTGGCCCCGGCCGCCCCGCTGGCCTTCGTGTTCTCCCCGCTGGTCGGCACCCCGCTGACCACCAGCGCCAAGTTCGCCGTGGTGGCCAAGTCCCCGCTGACCGGCATGCTGAACGACGCCCTCTCGTCCAGCCAGTTCGCCATCGCGGGCAAGCTCACCGGCCACGATGCCATCGTTATGAAAGGTGCTTGTGCCCAGCCATCCGCCGTGCTGGTGGATGGTGACGGCGCGCGGGTCATCGGCGCGGCGGAGCTGTGGGGGCTGACCGCGGCGGAGGCGGAGGCCCGGCTCCGCGACCGGCTCGGCCACGGCTGGCGGGTGGCCGCGATCGGCCCGGCCGGGGAGCGCGGCGTCCGGTACGCGACGATCTCGCACGACGGGCGGCACGCCGGGCGGGGCGGCCTGGGCGCGGTGCTGGGCGCCAAACGGGTCAAGGCGGTCGCGGTCCGCGCCGCCATCAAGGTCGGGCCGGCTGACCCGGAGGCGGTGCTGGCCGCCGCGCGTGACCTGCGCGCCCGCTCGTTCGGCCCGGCCACGGCCAAGTACCGCGAGCTGGGCACGCTGGCCAACCTGCTGGCTTTCAACGCGCTCAGCACGCTGCCCACCCGGAACTTCCAGGCGGCCAGCTTCGCCGAGGCCCCCCAGCTAGCCGCGGAGGAGCTGGCCGGGCTGCGCGAGGTGGCGCGGAACAGCTGTGCGTCGTGCACGATCGGCTGCGAGCACATCTACCGGGCTCGCGGCGGCAAGAAGATGCGGGTCGAGTACGAGAACGTGTTCGCGCTCGGCCCGATGTGCGGGGTGGCCGACCCGGACGCGGTGCTCGCCGCCAGCGCCCGCTGCGACGACCTGGGCCTGGACACCATCTCGGCGGGCGGCACCATCGCCTGGGCCATGGAGTGCGCCGAGCGCGGCCTGATCGACGCGCCCTGGCTGCGGTTCGGCGACGCCAGCGCGCTGCTCCGCGCGCTGGACGAGATCGGTGCGCGGTGCGGGCTCGGCGAGCTGCTGGCCGAGGGCTCGCGGCGTGCCGCCGAGCAGGTCGGCGGCGGGTCAGCCGCGTTCGCCCCGCACGTCAAGGGCCTGGAACTGCCCGGCTATGAACCGCGCACGCTGCACGCCATGGCCCTCGGCCTGGCCGTCAACGCGCGCGGCGCCGACCACAACCGGTCCGGCGCCTACGAGGCTGACCTGTCCGGGCAGCACGACCGGCTGGCCGGGGGCGCGGCCCAGGTGGCCGGGGCCATCGAGACCGAGGACCGGGCCGCGGTGATGGACTCGATGATCTTGTGCAAGTTCCTCCGCGGCGTGTTCACCGAGCCGTTCGACGAATGGGCCGGGCTGCTCACCGCGGTCACTGGCTGGCCGGTGGACGAGGCCGAGCTGCGGCAGACCGCGCGCCGGATCGTGCTGGCCAAGCGGGCGTTCAACATCCGGGAGGGCTGGCAGCCGGCCGACGACTGGCTGCCCGAGCGGCTGCTGGCCGAGCCGGTGCAGCTCGGCTCGGGCCGGGTGGCCACACTGACCCCGGACCGGCTGCGCGGCATGATCGACGGGTACTACGCGGCCCGCGGGCTGGATCGCCAGGGCCGCCTGGATCCAGCAGACCTGGCCGGCCTTATGTTGATGTGATCTCAGGAAGCGGCGGATACTGACGCCATGGCTATACCGGTGCAAGCCACCCCCCGGACGCTCACCCTGACCATCGACGGGCAGGAGATCACCGTCCCGGAAGGCTCGACGATCTGGGCCGCGGCGCGGGCAGCCGGCATCGACATCCCCGTGCTGTGCCACGACGAGCGGTACGACCCGGTGGGCGTCTGCCGGATGTGCGTGGTCGACGTGGGCGCGCCCGCGTTCGCCGCATCCTGCGTGCGGGCCTGCGAAGACGGCATGACCGTGCGGACCACGACCCCCGAGCTGGAGCGTAGCCGGGCCGTGCTCACCGAACTGCTGCTGGCCGACCAGCCGGAGCGCGCAGCCGACCCCAAGCAGGCCACCACCGGGGACAACGAGCTGCTCGCGCTGGCCGACCGGTACGAAGTGACCAGGGAGGACGGGCTGCCGCTGGGCGGCGGCCGGGGCACCGACCTGTCCAATCCGGTCATCGCGGTGGACCACGACTCGTGCATCCTGTGCGACCGCTGCGTGCGGGCCTGCGACGACATCCAGGGCAACGATGTGATCGGTCGCAGCGGCAAGGGTTACGCCACCCGGATCGCGTTCGACCTGAACGACCCGATGGGCGAGTCGTCCTGTGTCACCTGCGGGGAGTGCGTGGCCGCCTGCCCGACCGGGGCGCTGACCAACAAGCCCATCCACGGCGTGCCGATCCGGCCGCGCAGCGAACTCGACCCGGTGCAGACGGTCTGCCCGTACTGCGGCGTGGGCTGCGCGCTGACGTATCACGTGGACCGGGAACGCGGCGCGATCGCGTTCGCCGACGGCCGGGAGCAGCCCGGGTCGCAGAGCCGGCTATGCGTCAAGGGCCGGTACGGCTGGGACTATGCGGCCTCGCCGCAGCGGCTCACCGTGCCGCTGATCCGGCGGGAGGACTCCTATCCCAAGGGCCCGCTGTCGGCCGATGTCCGCGGGGACGACAACGGCCCGCGCGGCCGGGACGGCGGGGACGGGCGGAGCGGCAAGAAGCGGCGCAAGCCCGGCGGGCTGGTCGACTACACCGAGGTGCTGCCGCACTTCCGGGAGGCGACCTGGGACGAGGCGCTCGACCTGGTGGCCCGGCGGCTGACCGAGGTCCACGCCGCGGGCGGCCCGGCCGCCATCGCCGGGTTCGGCTCGGCCAAGTGCTCCAACGAGGAGGCCTACCTCTTCCAGAAGCTGATCCGGACCGGCTTCCACACCAACAACGTGGACCACTGCACCCGGCTGTGCCACGCGTCCAGCGTGGCCGCGCTGTTCGAGGGCATCGGCTCAGGCGCGGTGTCCACCACCTACGGCGACGTGATCAACGCCGACGTGGCTATCGTCACCGGCAGCAACCCGACCGCCAACCACCCGGTCGCCTCGTCGTTCTTCAAGCAGGCCCGGCGGAACGGGACGACGATCATCTACGTGGACCCGCGGGCCGACAAGATGTCCGACCACGCGGACATCTTCTGCCAGGTCAAGCCGGGCACCGACGTGGCCTTCTACAACGGCGTGATGCACGAGGTGATCCGGCTCGGGCTGACCGACCCGGACTTCATCGCCCGCCGGACCACGAACTTCGAGGCGCTCAAGCAGACCGTCCAGGACTACCCGCCGGAGCGGGCCGCGCAGATCACCGGGGTGGACGCCGCGGCGATCCGCCGGGTGGCCCGGGCCTGGGGCGAGGCCGGGGCCGGGGTCATCTTCTGGGGCATGGGCATCTCCCAGCACACCACCGGCACCGACAACGCGCGCTGCCTGATCGCGATGTGCGCGATCACCGGCAACATCGGGCGGCCGGGCAGCGGCCTGCACCCGCTGCGCGGGCAGAACAACGTGCAGGGCGCCTCGGACATGGGCCTGATCCCGATGTTCTACCCGGACTACAAGAAGGCCGACGACCCGGCCGTCAAGGAGCGGTTCGAGCAGGCCTGGGCGGCCAGCGACCTGGACCCCGCGCGCGGGCTCACCGTCACCGAGATCATCGGCTCGGCGCTCAAGGGCGGCGTGCGCGGCATGTACATGCTGGGCGAGAACCCGTTCCTGTCCGACCCCAACATCAACAAGGTGCGCAAGGCGCTGGCCAAGCTGGACTTCCTGGTCGTGCAGGACATCTTCCTGACCGAAACGGCCGAGTTCGCCGACGTGATCCTGCCCGCCTCGTCCTACCTGGAGAAGGACGGCACGTACACCAACACCGACCGCCGGGTCCAGCTCGGCCGCAAGGTGCTGGACACCCCGGGGCAGGCCCGGGTGGACTGGGAGGTCGTCCAGGACATCGCCAACCGGATCGGGCTGGGCTGGAACTACACCTCGTCCCGGGAGATCTTCGAGGAGATCGTGTCGGTGATGTCCAGCTACACCAACCTGAGCTACGACAACCTGGGGCTGTCCGGCAAGCTGTACCCCAACCCGGACCCGGAGCACAGCGACGGGACCGTGGTCATGTTCGGCGAGAAGTTCAACACCAGCGACGGGCTGGCCCACCTGGTGCCCGCCGAGTGGCTGCCGGCCAAGGAGCTGCCCAGCCCCGAGTACCCGTTCGTGCTCAACACCGGGCGGCTGCTGCAGCACTGGCACACCGGCTCGATGACCCGGCGGTCCTACGCGCTGGACGCGATCGCGCCCCAGGCCGAGGTGTTCCTGAACCCGGACGACGCGGCCCGGCTCGGCCTCGCCGACGGCGCGCTGGCCCGGGTCAGCTCCCGCCGCGGCACCATCGAGCTGGCCGTCCGCTACTCGCACCGCGAGGCGCCAGGTAACTGCTTCATCCCGTTCCACTTCCGCGAGGCCGCGGCCAACCTGCTCACCATCGACGAGATCGACCCGGTCGGTAAGATCCCCGAGTTCAAGTTCTGCGCGGTGCGCATTGAACCGGCCAGCGATCGGCAGGAGGCGTAATGGCCCAGGCACGGGTGAAGCTGCCCGGCGTCGAGGCGCGCGCGGGCAGGTTCCCCGGCCCGAGCCTGATCCCGGCGCTGCACGCGATCCAGGAGCGGGTCGGCTGGCTGCCCCGCGAGGAGCTGGTCGCGCTGGCCCGCGAGGTACACCGTCCGCTGTACGAGATCGAGGGGCTGATCTCGTTCTATCCGCACTTCCGCACCGACCCGCCGAAACCAGTCGAGCTGCACGTCTGCCGCGACCTGTCCTGCTGGCTGAACGGCGCGGCCGGGCGGATCGCCGAGCTGCGCCAGCAGCACGGCGCAGACGCCGAGATCGAGCTGGTCGAAGTGTCCTGCCTGGGCCGGTGCGACGCGGCCCCGGCGGTGAGCGTGAACGAGCAGCCGGCTACCGCGGCCGACGCGCAGACGCTGATCGCCGCGGGCCGGTCCGGGCCGGCGCCGCCGCGGAGCCGGTGGTGCGCCACTACGCGGGCGGGCAGCCGTGGCCGAACGACCCGTACCCGTCGGCCGCCGGGCACTATGGGGTGCTGCGGGCCGCGCTGGCCGGTGAGCTGAGCACCGGCCAGGTCATCACCGCGCTGCAGGACTCCGGGCTGCGCGGGATGGGCGGGGCCGGGTTCCCCACCGGCCGGAAGTGGGACCTGGTCGCCGCACAGCCGGCCACGCCCAAGTACGTGATCTGCAACGCCGACGAGTCAGAGCCGGGCACGTTCAAGGACCGGCAGATCCTGGCCGAGCAGCCGCACCTGGTGCTGGAGGGCATACTGCTCGGCATGTTCGCGGTCGGGGCCGAGGAAGGCTGGGTGTTCATCCGGCACGAGTACGGTCCCGAAGAGGCGGTGATCCGCCGCGAGATCGAGTCGCTGCGCTCGGCCGGGCTGGTCGGGGCGGACGTGGCCGGCACCGGGCGGCGGCTGTCGGTGGAGGTGTTCACCTCGCCGGGTGGCTACATCCTCGGCGAGGAGTCGGCGCTCATCGAGTGCATGGAGGGGCACCGCGGCGAGCCGCGCAACAAGCCGCCGTTCCCCGGCGTCTACGGCCTGCACGGCCAGCCCACGCTGATGAACTCGGTGGAGACGTTCGCGCACGTGCCGGTCATCGTCAGCCGCGGCGCCGCCTGGTGGCGGGACCAGGGCGCCGGGGACAGCACCGGGCTGAAGTTCTTCGCGGTGTCCGGCCACGTCGAGCGGCCTGGCGTGTACTGCGTGCCGATGGGCACCACGGTGCACCAGCTACTGGGCCTGGCTGGCGGCGTGTCCGGCGGCCGGCCACTGGGCGCCGTCCAGCCCGGCGGCGCGTCGTCCAACTTCATCGGCCCGGACCAGGCCGACCTGCCGCTCGACTTCGGCCCGCTGCGCGACGCCGGCACCATGCTCGGCTCGGGCGCAATGGTGGTCATGGCCGAGGGCACCGACCTGCTCGCGGCGGCCACCAACGTGCTGCGGTTCTTCCGCGACGAATCGTGCGGCAAGTGCGTGCCCTGCCGGGTCGGCTCGACCAAGGCGCACCGGATACTGACCAGCCTGCTGGCCGGCGGCGGCGGGCCCGGCGACGTGGACGGGCAGGTCACCGAGCTGGAGCAGGTCATGCGCCGGACCTCGATCTGCGGGCTGGGCCAGGTAGCGCTGGGCCCGGTGCTGAGCGTCACCCGGCTGAGCAGCGGTGACGGAGACTGACCCGGCCATGCGCGCCGGGCGGGAGTTCTTCACCACCCGGACGGTGGCCGAGGCCCTGGCGGGGTTCCGCCCGGCCCGGCGCACACCCGCCGAAACGGTGCCGCTCACCGCGGCCCTGCACCGGGTGCCCGGCCCGGCCGGTCACCGCGCCGCATGCGCTGCCCGGCTTCGCCCGGTCCACGGTCAACGGGTACGCGGTGCGGGCCGCCGACACCTACGGCGTGTCCGATGGGCTGCCCGGCTACCTCCAGGTGACCGGGGCGGTGCTGATGGGCACCGAGCCGGACGTCACGGTCGGGCCCGGCACGGTGGCCAGCATGCCCACCGGCGGCGTGCTGCCCCGCGGCGCGGACGCCGTCGTGATGATCGAGTACACCCAGGAGGCCATGCCGGGCACCATCGAGGTGGTCCGGCCGGTCGCGCCGGGCGACGGCGTGGTCCGGGCCGACGAGGACGCCGCCGCCCGGCGCCGAGCTGGTCCCCGCCGGGCCGGCCGCTGCGCGCCCAGGATCTCGGCATGCTGGCCGCGGCCGGGGTCACCGAGGTGGCCGTGCACGCCAGGCCACGGGTGACCATGCTGTCCACCGGCGACGAGGTGGTACCGCCAGACACCGCGCCGCTCCGCGCCCGGCCAGGTGCGGGATGCGTCGGCGGTGGCGCTGGCCGGCCTGGTGACCGAGGCGGGCGGCGAGCCGGTGCCGGGCGGCATCGTGCCCGACGACGCCGCGGCGCCTGGACTCGGCCCTGCGCGCCGCGCTGGCCAGGAGCGACCTCATCGTGATCTCGGCCGGCTCGTCGGTCGGCGCGCGGGACGAGACGGCGGACGTGGTGCGCGGCCTGGGGCCGCCCGGGATCTGGTGCCACGGCCTGGCCATCCGGCCCGGCAAGCCCACCCTGCTGGCCGAGTGCGGTGGCGTGCCCATCATCGGGCTGCCGGGCAACCCGCGGTCCGCGCTGGTCATCTTCCGGCTGCTGGGCGTCCCGCTGGTCCGCCTGGTCGGCGGCTGCACCACGCCGCCGCCGGAGCCGGCCGTGCGCGCCCGGCTGGCCCGTGACCTGGCCTCGGCCACCGGCCGGCTGGACGTGGTCCAGGTCCGCGTCCAGGACGGCGTGGCCACTCCGATATTCGGCCTGTCCGCGCTGCTGTCCGTGCTCACCGCGGCCGACGGGTTCGTGGTTGTGCCCGAGGAGGCCACCGGTCTCGACGCTGGCGCCGAGGTCGAGGTCACCTTGTATCGTTAGCGGCGGTCATGGCTGACAGTCCTTTCATCCGCGACGTGCCCGCCGCCCGCGCGCTGGACGCCTGGCGCGGTGCCCGTGACGCTGCGGGCTGCCCGGCCCGGCTGCCCGCCATCCGGGTCCCGGTGCAGGACGCGGCGGGCCTGGTCACTGCCGAGCCAGTGTGGGCCACCCGCTCGTCACCGCCGTTCGACGCGGCCGGGATGGACGGCATCGCGGTCCGGGCCGCGGACACCATCGGGGCCAGCGAGACCACTCCGGTGCTGCTGCCGCCGGGCAGCTACGACGTGGTGGACACCGGCGACCCGATGCCCGACGGGCGCGACGCGGTGGTCATGCGTGAGCACGTGCACTATCAGGGTGACACCGCCGAACTGCGCACTGCCGCCCCGCCCTACCAGCATGTCCGGTCCATCGGCGAGGACGTCAGCGCCGCCGAACTGCTGCTCCCCGAGGGGCACCGGCTGCGCGCCGTGGATCTCGCCGCCGCGGCCGCCGCGGGCGCCACCCACCTCGTGGTCCGGCGCCGCCCAGTGGTCACCATCCTGCCCACCGGCGACGAGGTCCGGCCCATCGGCACGGCCACCGTGGCCGGCGAGATCACCGACACCAACTCACTGATGCTGGCCACTCAGGCCCGCGAGGCCGGCTGCGAGGCGATCTGCCTGCCCATCGAGCCGGACGTGCCGGACCGCATCGCCGACGTGGTCACCGCCGCGGCCGCCGACTGTGACCTGCTGATCATCGTGGCCGGGTCGAGCGCGGGCCGGGACGACTACACCGCCCGGGTGGTGGCCGAGCGCGGCTCCCTGGCCGTGCACGGCGTCGCGGTCCGGCCCGGCCACCCGGTCGTACTGGGCACCGTCGGGCACACCCCGGTGCTCGGCGCCCCGGGCTACCCAGTGTCCGCCGCGCTGACCTTCGATATCTTCGCCGAGCCGCTGCTGGCCGAACTGTCCGGCGCGCCGCCGCGGCAGCGGCCGCGGACCACGGCGCGGCTGGCCCGCAAGCTGGCCTCCCCGCTCGGCATGGACGACTGGGTCCGGGTCCGGCTCGGCGTGGTCGGCGGGACCATGGTCGCCACCCCGCTGCCGCGCGGCGCGGGCGTGCTTACCTCGCTGGTCCGTGCGGACGGCCTGCTCGTGGTGCCGCCGGCCAGGAGGGCCATCACCCGGGCGAGCAGGTCCAGATCGAGCTGCTCCGCGGCCTCGACGAGATCTCCCGGACCATCGTGGCCATCGGCTCGCACGACCTCGTCCTGGACCTGGCCGCGTCAGCGCTGCGCGCCGAGGACCCACTAGTCACCCTGGCCTCGTCGAACGTCGGCTCGCTGGGCGGCCTGGTCGCGCTCCGCGACGGGCTGTGCCACCTGGCCGGATCCCACCTGCTGGACCCGGCCACCGGCGAGTACACGCTGCCCTACCTGGACCGCATCCTCGGCGGCACCGAGGTCGCCGTGGTCCGGCTGCTGCACCGTGACCAGGGCCTGATGGTCGCGGCCGGCAACCCGCTCGGCCTCGCCGGCATCGACGACCTCCCCGGCCCGGGGTCCGCTACATCAACCGCCAGCGCGGCGCGGGCACCCGGGTGCTGCTCGACTACGAACTGGGCCGCCGGGACATCAGCCCGGACGCGATCGACGGCTATGCCCGCGAGGAGCCCACCCATCTGGCCGTGGCCGCGGCCATCGCCGCCGGGCGTGGCGATGCCGGCCTTGGCATCATGTCCGCCGCACGACCGTTCGGGCTGGATTTCGTCCCGGTCACCCGCGAGCCGTACGACCTGGTGGTGGCGGCGGACGCGATGGATGGCCCGCTGCTGGCCCCGCTGTGGGCCCTGCTCCGCTCGGACCGGTTCCAGGCTGCGGTCACCGACCTGGGCGGCTACTCCACCAAGGAAATGGGCCGCCGCGTCCGCTGACCGCTCTGCGCCACGCCGACCGCCCGCACCACCGCGCCTTCCGCTACCGAACGCCCGCGCCACCAGCTCATGTTCGGCTGGTGGCGCGGTGCGCGCTGCCCGGGGTTACTCGTGCGCCGTCACCGGGACGGCCGGCTGGCTGGCCCGGCGCGCGGCGACCCGGCGGGCCCGGACGGCCAGCGAGCCGGTGCGGGCCAGCAGCATGGCCACCGACAGGAAGATCAGGCCGTCGGTAAGTGCGTCCACCGTGATCTGGTTGGTCAGCATCCAGCGGCCCAGCTGGGCGCCGAACAGGTGCGTCGAGCCGTAGCTGAAGAAGATCCGCGCCCCGACCACCACAATCCAGATCAGCGCGTAGGGCGCGCCCGCCCAGGTGCTGACCTTGCCCGCCTGCTCGTCATGGGAGACGCGCATGAACGCGGCGGCCAGCACGCCCAGCGCCAGCCCGGCCGCCGTGGCCGCGGCTTCCAGCGCCAGGCCGCTACCGGAGGTGGCGACGCCCTTGAAGTAGAACGGCACGATGATCGCGGCGGCGATGAACGGGCGGATCAGCCGCAGCGGGGTGACCTTGCGGTGGCCCAGATCGGAGATCAGCACCACGACGAGGATGATGAGGTTGGGGATCAGGACGCTGGCGGTCATTCTCGGGGCTCCTAGCTGAGCTGGTCGATGTCGTTACGCCCAGAACGCTAGGTAGCCGGCCCCTCCCGGCGCGTCGGCCCGCGGCTTGAGTCCGGGTCCAGACCGGGTGGAGACGTTCATCTCCACCCAACGTCAACCCGCGCGCCGATGACCGCCGTGGGCTGGCCGGATACGTTGTGTGCGTGCTTCGCTCTCTGTTTTCGGACCGGACGCTGGCCGCCACCCCGGGCGCGCTGGACGTGTCGCCGGTCCTGGTCGCGGTCCGCAGCATCGTGCTGCTGATGGTGCTGGTCACGGTGCCGCTGGCCGAACCCCACCTGGGCGAGGGCGCGCAGGGCACGGCGCTGGCCGTCGCGTTCGGTGTCTGCGTGGCCGGCGGGCTGGTCTGGTTCTTCGCCCGCGGCCGGGAGCGGGTAACCGTCGCGACCCTGGCCGTGCTCGGGGTAGCCGGCGGCGCGCTGGCCGGGCTGTCCCCACTCAGCCCGGCCCTCGCCGTGGGGTGCGTGGTCACCGGCACCGTGGGCGCCCGGCTGAACACCGAGATCTCGATGGCCATCACCGCGGCCACGGTGGCCGCGTTCCTGGCCGCCGGGCTGGCCACCGGCGCACCGGCCGAGTCGCTGATCGGCTACTCGCTCGCGTTCATCGGGCTGTGGGCGATCGGCCTGACCCGGCACTCCTACCTGATGCGGGCCGAACTGGCCGAGCAGGCGCTGGCCGAGACCCGCCGGGCCCGCGAGGCCGAGACCGAGGCGGCCGCGCTGGCCGAACGGGCCCGGATCGCCCGCGAGATCCACGACGTGCTGGCCCACTCGCTGGCCGCGGTGTCGGTCAACCTGGAGGCGGCCGAGGCACTGCTGGGCACGCTGCCCACCGGCAGCCCGGAACTCGGCAAGGCGATCGAGTGCATCGGCCGGGCCAGCGTGTTCACCAAGGAGGGCCTGGCCGATGCCCGCCGGGCCATCCTGGCCCTGCGTGATGACGCGGCGCCGCTGCCCGACCAGCTGGCGGAGCTGGTCAAGGAGTACGGCACCGACGGCGACGCCCCGGTTGACCTGGTCATCACCGGCGCACCGCGGCCGGTCCCGTCCGAGGCAGGCCTGGCCGTGTACCGGACCGCGCAGGAGGCGCTGACCAACACGCGCAAGCACGCGCCGGGCCAGCCGGTCCGGCTCACCCTGGACTATGCGCCCGCCGAGCTCACCATGCAGGTCGTCAATCCGCTACCCACCCTGGATACCGAACGCCCGCTGGCCGCCAGTGGCACTGGCTACGGACTCACCGGACTGCGGGAACGCGCCGCCCTGAGCGGGGGCACGCTAACCGCGGGGCCGGCCGACGGCGAGTGGCGGGTAAGCCTGAGAATTCCGGCATGAGCCCGGAAGAGCCCACCGCCGAACCGGTCAGCGTCATCGTCGCGGACGACCAGTCCGCGGTCCGCGAAGGCCTGGTGCTGCTGCTCGGCACGCTGCCCGGCATCGTCGTGGCGGGTGAGGCCGCGGACGGTGACGCCGCGGTCAACCTGGTGGCGACGGTGCACCCGCAGGTCGCGCTCATGGATCTGAACATGCCGGGTTGTGATGGGGTGGCCGCGACCCGGCGGATCACGGCCGATCATCCGGGGACCCGGGTCGTCGTGCTCACCACGTATGCGGACGACGAATCGATCATCGGCGCGCTGCAGGCCGGGGCGCTTGGCTACCTGACCAAGGACGCGACCCGGGCGGAGATCGGGCGGGCCGTGCTGGCCGCCGCGGCCGGCCAGGCGGTGCTCGATCCCGGGGGTGCAGCAGCGGCTGGCGTCGGCTGCGGCACGTGCCCCGGAGCCGTCCGGGTCTGGGTCGCCGGATTCGCTGCCCGGCGCCGATGACCTGACCCCGCGCGAAGCCGAGGTGCTCCGGCTGATCGCGGCCGGCCAGTCCAACCGGGAGATCGCCCGGTCGCTGTTCGTCAGCGAAGCCACGGTCAAGACACACGTGAACCGGATCTTCGCCAAGACCGGGTCACGGGACCGCGCCCAGGCCATGCGGTACGCCTACGCCCACGGGTACGCCGAGCCAAACTGATCTTGATTTGTCGGGCGAGCTGCGAGTTCGAACCTGTACTCGAAATATGGTTGACGTGTAGCACATGCTCGATACTCTGTTTGGGTAGCTTCTTCGCAGGCCGGCCACATCGGGGAGGTGAGCACGACGCCAGCCACACCCAGCGCGAACGAACCGGCGCCTGAGCCGCGGCCGGGCGTTCCGCCCGCTACCCCCGGCGTATCCGGATTACCTGCCGCCGGGATGTCCATGTCCTGGACCGAGAACCTGGCCCTGGACGAGCTGTTAGCCGCCGCCGACCGGGCCGCCCGGAGCCGGTCTGGTCAGGAAATCCCGGCCTGGGGCGAACCGTCGCCCACTGCTCGGTCCACCCGGCCAGAGTCGGCAGATCAGGTCCGCCCAGCCGAAGAACCACCGGCCGAAGAACCACCGCCCGCCGACGATCCGCAGGCCGACGATCCGCAGGCCGACGATGAGTTGTGCGCGGCCGAATCGGCGACCGACCCGGCCCTTCCGGTTCCGGAGCTCGCAGGGCAGATGCGGATCCCGCCCGGCCCAGCCCTGGCGGCCTGGCTGGGCCAGGCGCAGCCCGCCACGCTGGACGATGCCGGGCTGGTGAACAGCATTACCGGCTGGCGAAAGGTCACCTCGTGGGCGCAGGCGCAGGAACTTGCCGCGATCGCCGAGGTAGCCCGGCGCCGCGGTGTCACCGACGATCCCAGCCTGGATTGTGCGCCGGCCCGGAAGCTCGAAGCCGAGTTCGCGCCCAACGAGATCGCACTCGCCCTGACCATGACTCAGTTTGCCGCCGAGTACTGGGTCGGCCTGGCGGTCAGCCTGTCCGGCCGGCTTCCCGGCACGCTCTCCGCACTGCGCTCGGGTCTCATCGACCTGAGCCGGGCCAAGCTGATCGACCAGTACACCACCCCGCTCGACGATGACCTGGCCCGGGCCGTCGAGCGCAAGGTCCTCCCCGGGCCCCCAGGCAGACCACCACCCAACTGGCCGCATCGCTCCGCCGCGCCGTTATGTCGGTCAACCCGACAGCAGCCGAGCGGCGACGGAAGGAAGCCGAGCGCCACGCCCGAGTGGAGCTGTCCGGCGACGATGCGGGCACCGCCGCCCTGTACGGCCGCTTGCTGCCCACCGCGCAGGCGTCAGCCGCCTGGGCCCGCATCAGCGCGATGGCCAATACCCTGCAGAGCCACGGGCCGGCGGCGGCATCGACCTGCTCCGGGCACAGGTGTTCATCGGCCTGCTGCTCGGCACGCTCCCGCAACCGCCAGATATCCCGGGTCCCAGCGACCAGGGGCCACCGAGCTCAGCAGCCGACGGCGGCGGCGGCGCGGGCTCGGGCGGAGAGCCAGGCGACGACGGCGGCCCAGGTAATGACGCCGACCCCCGCGACGCTGACGACAGCGGCAGTGGCAGTGGTAGAGACAGTGGCCCGGAACCGGAGGACGTGGCCGCAGGCGGCGACGCACGTGACGCAGGCGCTGCCAGCGCCGACGTTCCTAGCCCCAGCCCGGACAGCACCAATCGGTTGCCGTCAGCCGGAGATCCTGGGCTCGGGGGCGTGGCCTGGTGCTGGCCGCACATCCCCGGTCCGGGCGAGGTCCCGGGGTTCACCGGCCCGGCCAACGGGACCCGAGACGGACGGCCGGCGCTCAGCGTGCCGTGGCGCACCTTGGCTGGGCAGTCCGGTGAGCCGGGGCAGGTGACCCGGATCGGCGCGATCACCGCCGAAACGGCTCGGGAACTGGCCCAAGCGGCTGCCGCCGACCCAAGGTGCGAGTGGCGAATCCTGGTCACGGACCCGGTGGGCCAGTTGCTCACGGTCACTCGCATCCGGTCGCCTGGCCGCGGCCGCGCTCGCCCCGCCCGCCGGGTTCCCCCGCTCCCCCGGGTCCGGGCCCGGGCCGCGTTCCGGGGTGCTGGGCCGGATCGCGGTCACCGTTCCGGTGACCATCCTGGCTGACCTTCCCCCGGTAGCCAGAACTGAGACCGCTGCTCGCGGCCCGGGTGCCGCACTGCAAGCCGCCTTGACCGATGCGGTGGCCTCGGCCTGGAAGGCTGTCCATTCGCTGGGCCGCCGCGGCCCAGCCAACCCTGGGACGGCGTGCCGCCACGAGGACGCGGCGGCCGGTTACCGGATTCCGGGGCGGCTGCGCGCCCTGGTCGAGGCACGGGACCAGCACTGCCGCTATCCCATCTGCCGACGACCCGCGACGCAGTGCGATCTCGACCATACGGTGCCGTACGACCAGGGCGGTCTCACCTGCCGGTGCAACCTATCCGGCGGCTGCCGGCGGCGCCACCGGATGAAGACACTGACCAACTGGCGGCTTCGCCGAGCCCCGGCCGGGCACGCTGATCTGGACCGCGCCGTCCCGGCTGGCCTGGACCACCAGCCCGGAGGCCTATCCGGTCTGAGCCAGCCGCAGGCCGCCTGCACCCCCGCCGACGGACGGACGGATCTGCCGGAACGGGTCGGCTACGACTGGCTGGCGGGGGCCTGATCAGGATCAGGATCGGGATCGGCGCCGGCGGCCGGGGGCACGGTGGCGGGCTGGTCCTGCTCCGGCTGGTCGCCGCGGGCGCTTCGGCCACCGCCCCGGCCGCCGGTGGCTAGCACGCAGCCGGCCAGGATGAGCACAAAGGCGGCGGCGATGGTGACCGTGAACGGCTCGCTCAGCAGGAGGACTCCGGCCGCGACGGCCACCGCCGGGTTGATGTAGGTGAAGACCATCGCCCGCGACGGGCCTACTTCCCTGATGAGCTGGAGGAACACGATGAATGCGCAGGCCGTGCAGATGATCCCGAGCGCGGCCAGGGCAGCCAGGACCTGACCAGACGGCAGGTGGTGCGGCCAGGTCAGGATGGCCGCAGGCGAGTAGACGAGTGCGGCCAGGCTGAGGCAGGCCGTGGTCATCGGCAGGGCGGGCACGTCGGCCAGCTTCCGCGCGGCGATCAGCGGCGCGGTCGCGTAGCCGATCGCGACCAGCAGCACCTCGACGATCGGCCAGGCATGCCCGCCGACCAGGTGCGGGGCGGCCAGCACCGCGACGCCAGCCAGGCCGACCAGCAGACCGGCCCAGCGGCGCAGGCTGAGCCGCTCAGTGCCGCCAGTCAGCCGGGCGATCACCACGCCGATGATCGGCACCGAGGCGATCAGCAGCCCAGCCAATGAGCTGGGCAGCTGCCGTTCGGCGTTGGACAGCAGACCCCACGGCACGATCATTTCCAGCGCGGCAAACGCGACGAGCGGCCGCCAGGCGTGCCGCAGCGCGCCGAACCGCCCGGATCGCAGCGCCAGCGGGAGCAGGACGAGCGCGCCCAGCGCGGTCCGGGCGAAGACCACCATGGGCACCGAGACACTGCCGACCGCGACCTTGATCAGCAGGTAGGGAATGCCCCAGACCACGCACATGATCGCGAACAGGACCCAGCCGCGTCGGCTCACCGCAACCTCGCCTTCAACAACCGCCAGCCGTTGGCCATGGCCAGCCAAGACGCTGGCCGTCAGCGGCCAGCGTCACCGATGCCGGCGGCGGCTGTCTTGAACGCCATTGCGGTAAGCGCCCGGGGTGACCCCAACCACCCGCCGGAACCACCGGGTCAGGTGTGCCTGGTCGGCGAATCCAGTCAGCGTGGCGGCCTCGGCGGGCCGGTGTCCCTGCTCCAGCAGCACCCGGGCCCGGGCCACCCGGTGCTGGGCCAGCCAGGCATACGGCGGCATGCCCACCTCGGCCCGGAACGACCGGAGCAGCTGATAACGCGACAAGCCTGCCTCCGCGGCCAGTTCGGCCAGGGCGGGCGGGCCGGTCAGCTGATCCGCCAGCCGGTCCATCACCTGGCGGGCCACCGCCCCGGTGCCCGGCAGCGCACCGGCAGGCCCGGTCAACCCGCCCGGCCGGGCCAGTGCGGCGTGCCGCCGGACCAGCTCGCCGAACAGCCAGCACAGCCGGGATTCCGTCTCCAGCGGCTCGGCGCCCATCGGCTCGGTCCAAGCCAGTCCGGTCCCCCGCGGCCTGGTCCCCCCCAGCCTGGTCCCCGGCGGCCTGGTCCCCGGCGGTTCGGTACGCAGCGGCCCGGTAACCCGTACCGTCCGGCTCAGCGCGGCGTGCACCCGACGCAGCTCAGCGGCTAGCGCCCGATCCGTTACTACCGGCTCCGGGAAGCACGGCGACCGGGCCGCGCCGTCACCCAGCAACTCCGCCGTCGGGTACATGACCCGGTAGACGAAATTGGCCCCGCCGGACGGGCCGCCGGTATGCGCCTCACCCGGCGGCAGGATGACTACGCTGCCCGGCGCGGCGTAGTGCCGCCGCCCCCGGTAACGGATCATCTCCAGGCCCTCGAGGCAGACCCCGATCGAGAACCCGTCGTGCACATGGGGCGCGAACTGCTCCGCCATCCGGGCATGCAACAGGTCCAGCACATGTCCGGGCGCCGGGCTGACCCGGGCCCACACGGCCCAGCTCTGATCCGGCGCGGACGCGGCAGCCACCACCCCACGGTATCGGCGTCAGGCGGGCGGTGACATCGCGTCACCCACTGGGCAGCGTCCACCGCTGTCCGACCGCGCCGGTGCAGCTGGCGATGTCCAGCTGGGTGCTGTCGGCCGCCCCGTTGCTGGCATCGGTCAGGCACCGCCCGGACTGCGGGTTGACCAGCTCACCCGCGGCGTTCTGGTTCCACTGCTGGGCGCCGGTGCCGTTGCAGGTGTGCAGCTGCACCAGCGTCCCGCCGGCCGTGCCGCCATTCACCACGTCCATGCAGTCGGTCAGCACCTGCAGCGTGTGGTCCGGCACCACCGTCCAGGACTGCGCGCCGGTGCCGTTGCACGAGTGGGCGCGCCGGTGCCGTTGCACGAGTGGATCTGGATCGCGGTCCCATTCGAAGTAGCCGCGCCACGGTCGTCCACACACTTGCCGGTCTGGGTCTCAGTGATCGGACCAACATTTTGCTTAACGCCAGTACCAGGTGTCCCGCCGTAAGACGGCGGGGCGTCTGCGGCGGCCGAACCCCACGCGGTGTCGGCCGAACTGCCCAGGCTGAAGTCCAGCGTGGTGCCGGACGTCACGTCGGCCGCGGGCAGGTAGGCGAGCGACGACGCGGTGCCGTTGATGGTCAGGTCCTGCACGTGCTGACCAGGGCGGCCGCCTGGCAGGCCGGAAAGAGC
>CAVWSA010000010.1:0-85281 GCA_963757545.1 uncultured Actinomycetes bacterium
CGACACGAGGTCGCACGTGTGAGTGAGTTCGTCGATTGGAGGTTCGGCATGGCGCCGAAGACGTGACTTCGGGTTAGTGTTCCAGACCCGTCCCCGCCCTGACGTGCGTGGCTGGTAACGGCCGGGTGCGAAGCTCAGGGGAAGGCCCAAGGGCGCCCGTTCCGACCGGGTGCCACAGGCGAGGGGAAGGCCGGAAGGGTGAATAAACCTGAATCCTTGTTGATGCCTCGTCAATCTGACATCCCGGGTCGGCTGGTAGTACCGGGGTGGCAGGGGCCAGCCGTTGAAAGGCGGCAGACGGCGGCCGCGGACATCCCGACGGTCGCAGGGAACACCGTCGCCCCCGGGGTAAAGAGGACACCCGGCCCGGCCGTATCTCATGCGTGCGGAACGTGGAAACCCCGTCAGGGTCCGGTGGGTGCCGCCTGGGCGCCGCCGGCAAGCCGACCGTAAGGAAAGCCGGATTCCCTGGCGGGAACAGGACGCCCAGGAAGCGAATGCCGGCAGCTGAAAGGCAGCAGGAAAGCGGGAGCGTTTGTACCGGTCCTCCAGCCGGGTGCTCGCCGTATAACTGGCCGGATACCGGGCCGGGTGCCCGGCTGCGAAAGCAGGCTGACGTGAGGCGGGTGAGCCTTTGCAGGCGAAGTGCCGGATACGCCGGAACCGAGGGACAAGTTAGGCACCCATGACGGTGAACGGAACCGAGGACGTGGCCCTGGAGTGGGACGCCATTAACTGGCGGCTGCACGAGGACAACGTAGGGCGGCTGCGGCGCAGGATCTTCAAGGCGGCCCAGGAGGAGGACCTGGCCAAGGTCAGGTCCTTGCAGAAGATGATGTTGCGGTCCTGGTCGAACACGCTGGTCAGCGTGCGGCAGGTCACGCAGCGCAATACCGGCCGCAAGACGGCGGGGATCGACGGCGAGGTCGCGCTGACCGCACCGGCCAGGATGGCGCTGGCGGTGCGGGTGCATAAGAGCGTCCGGACCTGGGAACCCGTGCCGGTCAAGCGGGTGTATGTACCGAAGGCCAATGCGAAGCTCCGTCCGCTCGGCATTCCCGTGATCATGGACCGGTGTCATCAGAACCGGGCCAAGAACGCGCTGGAGCCCGAGTGGGAGGCCCGGTTCGAGGCCCGCTCGTACGGGTTCCGGCCGGGCCGCAGCTGCCAGGACGCGATCGAGGCGGTCTACGACACGTGCAAAGGCCGTGGGGCCGCGCGGGTATGGACGCTGGACGCGGACCTGGCCGCGGCGTTCGACAAGCTTGACCATTCTCACCTGATGTCGGCGATCGGGTCGTTCCCCGGCCGGGGACTGATCCGCGCCTGGCTGAAAGCGGGAGTGTTCGAGCAGGGCAAGGGGTTCGCGCCCACCGAGGAGGGCAGTCCGCAAGGTGGCGTGATTTCCCCGTGCCTGCTGAACATCGCGTTGCACGGGCTGGAGGAGGCGGCCGGGGTCCGGTACGGGCCCGGCGGAATCCGCACTGCGAAAGGCAGTCCGGTGCTGGTCCGCTACGCCGATGACTTCGTGGTCTGCTGCCACACCAGGCAGCAAGCCGAGCAAGTCAAAGCACAGCTAGCCCGGTGGCTGGCGCCCAGGGGCCTGGCCTTCAACGACGAGAAGACCAAGATCGTGTCGCTGGAGTCCGGCTATGACTTCCTGGGATTCAATGTCCGCCGCTACCGTAACGGCAAGCTGCTGATCAAACCCAGCAAGGCCGCTGTCAGACGGGTCAAGCGCAAGCTCGCCGAGCAGATGCGCCGCTTGCGCGGGCAAAACGCATCCGCCGTCCTCGCCGCCATCTGCCCGATCACAAGAGGATGGGCGAGCTTCTACCGGTCGGTGGTGTCCAAGAAGACGTTCACCAGCTTGGACGACTACCTGTGGAAACTCACCTACAAGTGGGCCTGCCGCAGCCACCCCGGTAAGCCGAGGCACTGGGTCACCAGACGCTACTTCGGCCAGTTCAACCCGTCCAGGCATAACAAGTGGGTATTCGGCGACGCCGCCAGCGGCGCTTACCTGCCCCAGCTTGTCTGGACACCCATCATCCGGCACCGCAAGGTCACCGGCCGGGCGTCCCCCGACGACCCGGCCCTGACCGCCTACTGGAACCAGCGGCGCGGCAGGAACCAGCCCCCGCTCGACCGCAGCACCCTGCACCTGCTCAAGGTGCAGCACGGCCGCTGCGCCATCTGCGCGGACCTGCTCCTGCACGCCGACCGGGAGCCACACACCCCCGAGGAATGGCAACAATGGCACCGCACCACCCGCAAAGCGATTACCAGGCAGCTCATCGTCGCACGCGGGCAGGGCATGCCGGATGGCACCCGTCTAGTACACACCCACTGCCAACGCCGAATTCCTAGCACAGGCAGCCAGGAACCGGCATCTTCACGCACCTGAACCGCCCTATGGGGCTTGCTTGAGCCGGATGCGAGGATGACCCGCAAGTCCGGTTCTGAGGGGAGCGGGGCGCGGCAACGCGCCCCGCTTACCCGACTTCACCCCGCGGGCGCCGCTGCATAAAAAATATGGTCGGCCTGCTCGCGGTGGGCCATAACTAAGGCGGTTAAGCGGCCAACTACGCGAATGTGTCGGTAGATAACCGCGCCCTACCCGCCGTTCGGTGCGGCTATTGGCCGAAGTCCTGCCGGGCAGAAAACGGCACATATTTGGATCTTCTGTGTACCGGTCAGCGGGCCTCGTCCTCGATATGACGGTCCGTGCCCTTCGACATCGCGAAGGTCAGCGCTCTCAAGACCGTCTGGGCGAAGGCCCGGCCGAAGAGGCGCCCCCGGCCAGGGCGGCGAAGCGATCAGGCCCCACCGATCAATGACCGCGCCTCTGCGGGGCCGACTACGAGATCGTGAAGGTCGCCGCCCACCTCGAGTCGACTCGACTGTTCGATCCCGCCGACCTTCACCGGCTCGAAGCCGGCCGTTCGGATCAACCGCTCGACTTCCTCCCCAGCACGGTCGTCGTCGGTCGCGTAGAAGAGGACCGCCGGCTCCGGTGACCGGTTGCTAGAGGACTCGAAGAGACCGGCCGACATGGTTCCAAACGCCATGGCCAAGCGCGCTCCCGCCGGCAGCCACCCGGCGACAACCTTCCCAGAGGATTGCCCTTTCGGCAGGAGCCGTGAGACGTTACCTTGTGCGTCGGCGGTGAGCGGGTTGCTCGGAACGACCACGAGCTTGCCAATTAGCGAGCTGGCGATCTCGTCTATGACGCCCTTCAGCACGGTAAACCGCAGCGCGAGGACCACAGCGTCGGCGCCCCGCAACGCGTCGCGGTTGTCGGCGGCGGCGACCGCGCCACGACCGATCTGTGCAGCCAGCGTTCGTGCCGACTCCTTGTCGGCGCTCGACAGCCGCAGGGTCTCGCCGCCTGAGGCGAGCTGGCGGGCGATGACCGATCCGATCCCTCCCGTGCCGATGATCGCGGTAGTCACAACCGAAAACCTCCTCAGCGTCCCAGTTCAGAGGGCACCTCTCGCGTCGACAGGACCGGTTGAACCGCTATCTACGCGGTGGATCTGAGGCTCAGTGTCCGGGACTGGCCATCGCCGATGTGGAGGATTTCGCCGGTGATCTCGGCCTTCACTCGGACTCCTCGGCGGGTGTACTCGATGGCCAGTGCGCGGGCGTCCAGTCCCCCTCTGGGTCCGTGGTTTGCCCCACTTCGATCAGATGACCGTCGGGATCGCGGATGTAGCAACGGATCTCGTACTGGTGCTGTTTCGGCGGCGTCAGGAATTGAGCACCCCGGGCGCTCCATTCGGCGTACACGGCCTCGATGTCTTTGACCCGGATATTGAGGAAGCTGCTGACCCGGTCGGGATCGCGTGGCGTCTCCAGGGTGACCGCCGGCTTGTCGTCGGTCGGGCCCCCGCCGACATTGATGATGATCCAGCAGTTGGCTAGTGCGACATAGGTCAGCCCTCCGGGGCCGGAGAAGACCACCCTGCCGCCGAGTACTTCGGTGTAGAAGCGCCGAGAGCGCTCGACGTCGTCCGAGACGATGAAGTGGGCCAGCACAATTCCTTCTGGGGGCGGTGGGAGCTCGGCCACCTGGCACCTCCACTGGTTGGGGTCCCACACCCCGCTTACGACGGGGTCTGCAGCCGATGTTACGGGGAACCGGATTCAGCGCCGGTGGTAGCGTGCCCAGTCGCGCAGCTGACAGCAGGTGGCCCCGGATGGCATGGCCTGCTGTAGCCATTCACCCGCTTCGGGACACCTAGGCGTAGGCGCCGGTCAGCCACAGACCGTCGCTGAGCAAGGTCAAAAACCGCTCGAGTCGGCGCGGCCGAGGTGATGGGCGGGGCCGCGACAGTGCTGGCCAGGCGGGGCTGCCTGAGGGCGTTGCCGGGATCGAAACTGATCACGGCCTGTGGATGGCGCTGATCGCGGCGGCGTACCAGGTGTTCCCGGTGAACCCGCAGCAGACGGCCCGGTTCCGGGCCCGGCACCAGGTGCCGGGCGCCAACAGCCATGCCGGGGGACGCGCGAGCTGCCGAGGCTGGCACGGCGCTTGAGGCTTCCTGGCGAGGCGGAAGTGTCGGTATAAGCGCCGACGGGCACGCCTACCGGCAGGCACGCACGTGCCTCCAGGTACAGCCAGGTCCTTACAGCAAACAGACATGTGCACCGTCTACGTCGCACCCGTGGCATCAGAGGAGAGGCGGTCATCCCGTGCGTTCCGACATCGTCCCCGGTGGAACCTTCCCCGATTATTCGCTGCCCGACCAGACCGGCACCGTCCGCACGCTGAGCGAGCTTCAGGGCCGGGACCCGCTGATCCTGACGCTCGCGCGTGGCAACTACTGCCCGAAAGAGCACCGGCAGCACCTGGAGCTGGCCGAGAACTACCCGAAGATCGCGGTGGCTTATACACAGATCGCCACGATCGCCACCGACGACCATCACACGCTGCAAGAGTTCCGCGCCTCGGTCGGCGCCCAGTGGCCCTTCCTGTCCGACCCCGGGCGGATTGTCCAAAAGGATCTCAACATCCAGGAGTACACCGACCCCGAGCACGACCCAATGATCCCGCACACGCTCGTGCTCAAGCCGGGACTGGTCATCCACAGCATCTACAACGGCTACTGGTTCTGGGGCCGCCCGTCGTTCTACGACCTGTGGCATGACCTGCGCGCCGCCACCGCCGAGATCCGCCCGGACTGGGACCTGAGCACCCCGGGCCTCCGCGAAGCCTGGGACGCGGGCGACTACTCGAAGTTCCACGGCTGGGACCGGCGGTCTCCCGGGTCAATGCCGACCTCGTATGATAGAGGTGGCGGAGGGGTGGGGTGTGGGGTTGCGACGTCGAGCCGAGCAAGGGCGGGTTGCGGAACGCGGGTGATGGCTCGTAGTCGAGCTGAGCAAGGGGTGAACGCAATGCGCACACCGGTGTGCGAGTTGCTTGGGATTGAACAGCCGATCGTCCTGGCGCCCATGGTTGCGGTTCCCCGGCTGGCCGCAGCGGTTTCGAATGCCGGCGCGCTCGGCATGGTGACGCTGACGTGGTCAGAAGACGTCGGAGCCGTGGTTCGGGAGACGGCGGCGCTGACCGCTCGGCCGTTTTGCGGCAACCTCGTGCTCACCGAAGATCGTCACCGTCGCCTCGACCAGGCCCTCGAGGCCGGCTTGCGGATCGTGTCGTTTTTCTTGGGTGATCCCAGCGGCTACATCGAGCAGGTGCACGACGCCGGGGGGATTGTCATGCACACGGTCGGCACTGCCGAGGAGGCACGGCGGGCAGTCGCGTCCGGCGTGGACGTGGTCGTCGCGCAGGGGTGGGAAGGCCGGCGGGCACGTGTGGGGCACCGTCGCGACACTGCCGCTGGTGCCCGCCGTGGTGGACGCGGTGGCGCCGGTGCCGGTGATCGCGGCGGGCGGGATCGGTGACGCCCGCGGAGTCGCCGCGGTGCTCGCCCTGGGCGCCCAGGCCGCGTGGCTGGGCACGCGGTTCCTGCTGGCCGAGGAGATGCCGATCCACGAGGACTACCGGCGCCGGCTGATAGCCGCGGCCGAGACCGATCCGCAGCGGTACCCCAACCTGTACTCGGTCGGGTGGCCCGACTCTCCCCACCGCGCGCTCCGCAACTCAACCGCCGACGCGTGGCAGGCCGCGGGCCGCCCCCCGCTCGCGCAGCGGCCAGGAGCGGGCGACGTGATCGCGCACTTCGCCTCCGGCGAACCAATCGTCCGCTACGAGCCAGCACCGCCAATGGCCGGGACCACCGGTGACATCGAAGCGCTCTCGATGTGGGCCGGGCAGGGCGTCGCCCTCGCGAGGAAGTCCCAGTCAGCGGCGGACATCGTGACCGAACTCACCTCCCGCCTGTAACCCGGGCCGAAGGCGCATTGGGCTATTTCCGGGCCGCCAGCCACGCAGGGCCCGCTGGATAACCGCGCGCTGCCTGGTCCGCGCGGCCGCCGCCATGGCGCGCGGCGTGCGCCAGGAGGGGGACGAGGATGTGGGCGTCCGGGCTGCCCCAGCCGGTGACCGGGTCCCAGCCGGGCCCGGCCTGGTAGCCGGTGAAGACCCCGGTGGGCCACAGCACCGAGTTGTCGCCGGTGACCACGTCGTGGAAGGCGCGGTGGTAGGCGGGGCTGCGGGCGATGGCGTAGATGGCCGGGTTGACGAAGCCGAGGTGCTGGCCTGCGTCCTGGTCAGCCAGGGCGATCACGGCCGCCCACAGCGGGGTGGCGGCGCTGGTGCCCTGGGCTGGGTACAGGCCGCCGCCACTGAACGTCAGCGCCATGGCCGTGGACGAGTCGGCGTCGGCGGCGACGTCGGGGACGCCCCGCATCCGGCCGATGCGTGGGACGCCGTCCTGATAGGCGGCCGGCGGAACAGGCTGCTGTAACCGCCGCCGGAGGCTTCGGTGCCGGCGTTCCAGGCCATCTCGCCGTGGTAGGCACCGGTCGCCCAGGTCGCGTCCAGGGTGGTGCCCCCGGCCGCCAGTACCAGCGGATCGGAGGCGGGCAGGCTGACCTGCCGGGGCGGGCCCTGGTCGCTGAGCGCGCCGGTGTCGCCAGCGGAGGCGACGACCGTGACGTGCTGTTCGCGGGCTTGCTCCAGCGCCGCGTTCAGCTGGGCCACCTCGGCGCGGGTCAGGAGGTGCTCGCCGCCGCTGCCGCTGATCGAGATCACCGCGGCGTGCATGGCGACGCCTGCCTGGATCACCTTGGTCGTCGCGGCGGCGATGTCCGCGATGCTGGAGGCGGCGTCGCTGGGCATCAGGACGACGTCGAGGACGGCGCCTGGCGCGATCGCATGCACCAGCTCGGTGTCCTCGACTTCCTCGCTGCCCGCCAGGTAAGGCGTCTTGGACCGGGCGATGCTGTTCACCACCCGCAGGGGAGCCGGAGGCAGGCCGAACCGGCTGTCGAACGCGGCCAGGTCCTTGCGGATGTCGGTATAGGTGAGGCCCCGGTGCGACGGGGTTTCAGCCAGTTCGGGCAGGACCACGGTCTCGCCGCGACCGTCGATTCCCCGGCGCAGCAGCGGCGCGACGCCGTAGGCCACCTCATCCACCCGAGGGCTGTAGCACTGGATGAAATAGTCCGGTGGCCCACAGTTCAGCGGCCGTTGCGGCGCGGCCGCCGCCGTGCCGCCGGCGGCAGCGGCGGCGGCCGGGTAAGCGGCTGCCAGGCAGGCCGCGAGGGTGGTGGCGGCGAGCCACGGCCGCCGGCCCGGTCGCCGGCCTGGCGGGCGCGCGGCGTGCGGTCGCAGCCGTGAGATCTGGTTCAGGTGCATCGTGACTCCTGGAAAGAAGGTGTCCTGGTGCGGGCGGCGCGGTGTCAGGCGTCGCGGGTGATCATCCGCCAGGCGCCGATGACCGACCAGCCGACGATCCAGCCGACGATCACCGAGATCATCGCCCAGGTCGGCATCGGCGGAATACTGAGCGCTCCGTGCCCGCCGGACAGCACCTGGCCGGGGCCGCCGGGCGAATTTGGTGACGCCAGCCCGGCCGGGCGCAACTGGTCCATCGCGATGCCGATGAGGAGCCGCTGGCCGTCGATGAAGTAGGGGATCTGCACGCGGGCCAGGAGCGGGGTCACGATGATCTCCAGCGCGATCAGCACGATGGTCGTGGTCGTCCGCTGCCCGGTAAGCGATCCGAGGCCGAGGCCGACCAGGAACCCGATCCCGACCTCGAGCTCGAGCCAGAGCCCGATCCTGGCCATCTCATTGCCCGCCGGATTCGAGCCGCTGATCTCGGCGGTGGTGTAGTCGCCGTAGAAGCTGGCGATGTTCTTCTCGATCGCCGAGCGGACCTGCGCCGGGGTGGCCGCCGGGCCGATGGGCACGTCCGCGGTTGGCGACCTGCTGCGGGCGCTGCAGGAGCCAGGTCTGCAGCTCGGCCTGGTCGAGATGCTCCGGGAGGGACAGGCCGTACAAGGCGACCGACGTGGGGTTCGGGGAGCCTTCGTAGCTGGTGACCAGGCAGGTCATCGTGAACGCCAGGGCGACGAGCGGGACGGTGATGGCCAGGCCGGCCGGGATGCGCGCGAGGTAGAGGGCGAGCCGGGACCTGCCGGTGATGACGAGGTGGCGGAACATGCCGTCGGATAGGTCGGTCGTCCCGGCCGCCGCGCCGAGAGCCGCAGCGGCGATGAACCCGAATTCGGCTATCAGGTTGCTCACCTGGGAGAAGAGGTTCGGGCTTCCGGCCGGGGCGTAGGTGTTCGGGTCGACGGCGTGGAACAGCAGCCGCAGGCCGTAGAAGAGGACCGTCGGCAGCACGATCAGCACCACCACGGTGATCATGAGACCGCGGCGCTTGCGGATCTCCAGGTTCTTCGTGGTGATGAGATCCCAGGTGGGCAGCCAGGCAGCGATGGCTGGTGCCGCGCGCCGGCCGGGCTCGGGCGTTTCGGATCGTCCCCCGGACAGCGAGGGCTCGAGGGTGGTCACGACGGTTCGCCCAGCCGGCTCGTCACGGACAAGAACCAGTCCTCCAGCGACGTCTGGATCTCCCGGAGGCCGTAGACCGAGATGCCCGCGCCGACCAGCCGCCGGTTGATGTCGGCGACGAGCTCGCGCGAGGCTCCGGCGGGCAGGGTGACGGTCAGCCCGGCGCCGGCCAGCGCCGTGCCCGCCGCGATGCCCGCCTGGTCGATGAGCTGTGCCGCCCGGGCGGGTTCGGCGCAGTCGACCTGCACGACCATGGCGCCCGCGCCGCGGATCAGCTCGTCGATGGGGCCCTGGCGGATCGATCCGGCCGTGGTCGACGATCGCCACCGCGTCGCAGGTGCGCTCCACCTCGTCCAGCAGGTGCGAGGACAGCACCACGGTCCGGCCCTCGCCGGCCAGGCTGGTGATCATCGTCCGCATCTCGTGCATGCCCGCCGGGTCCAGGCCGTTCATCGGCTCGTCAAGAATCAGCAGCTCGGGGTCGCCGAGCAGGCAGGAGGCCACGCCGAGGCGCTGGCGCATGCCCATCGAGTACGAGGCGACCTTGTCGTCGGCGCGGTCGGCCAGGCCGACCCGGTCCAGCGACGGCGTCGATCCGCCGGCTGGCGTCGCCGCCGCGTGGCCGCGGCCAGCAGGCGGAGGTTGTCCCGCCCGGTCAGGTGCGGGTGGAACCGGGGCTCGTCGACGATCGCGCCGACCCGGGCCAGCGCCCGCTTCCGCTCGGCCGGGACGGGGAACCCGAGCAGCGACATCGTGCCGCCGTCGGCCCGGGTCAGGCCGAGCAGGGTACGGATCAGCGTGGTCTTGCCCGCGCCGTTCGGCCCCAGGTAGCCGAACGCGGACCCGCGCGGGACGCGCAGCTCCACGCCGTCGACCGCCACGTTGGCCCCGAACCGCTTGGTCAGGCCGCGGGTCTCCACCGCCCATCCGCCGGCCGGGCGCTCGGACGGGACGGCGGCGCGGGGCGTACGGGCCGGCGAGATAGTCGTGCCGCCGGGCGGCTCGGACGGCGATGACGGCGATGAGGGCGGGGGCGGCGGGGCGGTGCCGGCGGCGGTTCCCGCCGGGTCCACTGATCATCGTGCGGTGCGGCGTGCCGGCCGCGGCGAAGGCGCGTCACGCCGAAGCCCAGCCCGCCGAGCACGAGGAGCGCGAGAAGGATCTCCCCGACGTTGTGAAAGCCCCCACCGCCCGGCGGGTGCGGCAACGACGGCCGCCCACCGGGCCGGGCCGGGCAGGTGAGGCGAGATGGCTTGCGTGTCGATAACGTTCATGGCAGACAATCGTGACCGGCTGACGGCCGGCCGTCATCGTGCGCGAGCAGCACCAATCCGGCGTCATACCTCAGACTGACCGGGCCGGCTCAGCGGGTGAGGATTCCCGATTCGTAGGCGAGGATCGCGAGCTGGGTCCGGTCGCGGGCGCCCAGCTTGGTCAGGATCCGGCTCACGTGCGTCTTGGCCGTGGGCAGCGTCACGTGCAGCGTCGCGGCCAGCTCGGCGTTGGACAGGCCGCGGGCGACCAGCACCAGCACCTCCCGCTCGCGGTCGGTGAGCTCGGCCAGGCCCCAGGGGGTCCTGGCCGTAACCTGGGTGCGGTCGGTGAAGTGCGCGATGAGCCGCCGCGTCACGCTCGGCGCGAGCAGCGCCTCGCCGGCGGCGACCGTGCGGATGCCGCTCAGCAGTTCCTCGGGCGGGCGGCTCTTGAGCGCGAAGCCGCTCGCCCCGGCCCGCAGCGCCTCGAAGACATACTCGTCCAGGTCGAACGTGGTCAGGATCAGCACCCGGGACCCGGACCGGTCGCGGGTGATCCGCCTGGTCGCCTCGATCCCGTCCATCACCGGCATCCGGACGTCCATCACGACGACGTCAGGCGCCAGGCTCGCCGCGAGCTCGACCGCCTGCCGGCCGTCGGCCGCCGCACCGACGACCTCCAGATCGTCCTCCGCGTCGATCAGCGAGCAGAACGCGGTGCGTAGCAGCGCCTCGTCGTCGGCGACGAGCACCTTGATCAACTCGCCGCACCCTCGATCGGGACCTCGGCGGTCACCTGGAAGCCGCCGCCGGCGACCGGCCCGGCGACAAGCCACCCGCCGAACGCGCCGATCCGCTCCCGCATCCCGACGATCCCGTGGCCCGTGCCCAGGCCGCGCCCGCGGCGCCTCGCCGCCGCCCCGCCCTCCGTCGTCGCGGACTTCGAGGCGGACCTTCCCGGCCGAGACGGTCAGCTCAACCGCCGCCCGGGCGCCGGGCGCGTGCTTCACTACGTTGGTCAGCGCCTCCTGCACGACGCGGTAGACCGACAGCTCCAGTGACGGGGAGAGCTGACGATCGGTCCCCTCCATCCGCAGCTCCACGGCTATGCCGGCGGCCCGCACCGTGTCGGCCAGGTCCTTGACGTCGATGAGCCGTGGCGCCGGTGCCAGCGGCGCGGGCCCGGCCTCCTCGTCGCGGAGCAGCCCGAGCACGACGCGCAGCTCGTCCTGGGCAGTCCGGCCGATCGTCTCGATCGATTCGAGCGCGGAGCTCGCCTCCTCCGGGCGCTTACCCGCCAGCCGCCTGCCGACCCCGGCCTGGACCGTCATCACCGCCAGGGTGTGCGCCACGACGTCGTGCATCTCGCGGGCGATGCGCACCCTCTCCTCCCGGACCCCGGCGGCCCGCTCCCGCTCTGCCTGCGCGGCCAGGCCTGCCTCGTAACGTCGCCGCGCCGCCACGCTGTCCGCGATAAACCACGCTCCAGCCAGCGGCACGAAATTCTCCACGACCTCGGCCGGGAGCTGTGCGTACCTGACCGCGGACGCCGAGTACACCAGCGTCACGCCCAGCGCCGCCGCGACGGCCAGGGCGAGCGCGATCGACCTGGGCCTGGGCAGTCCCAGGACCGGGAAATACAAGGCCAGCCCGAGCAGGATGCCGAACGGCAACGAGGCTACGCCCGTGGCCGTGACCATCCCGGCCCCGGCGGTCACCATCCCGAGCACCGGCAGCGGCCAGCGCCGCAGCACAACGACCGGGACGCAGGCCAGCAGCGGGATGAGCAGCCGTCCCCCCTGCTGATGGATCCCCGGCCCGGCCACCACCGTGAGCACGATGGCCCCGGCAGCGGCGGCGAGCACAACGGCGGCCAGCCACTGGCTCTCCGCGACCCCAGCCGGAAACCAGCGCCTGGCCGGCACCCCAGCGCCTTCAGCCAGACGATCCGTAGTCACCCAACGACGGTAACCAGCGCATCCGTCCAACGCATCGTTCTGGAGGATGACAGCGCTTTGGCCCGCCTCCGCCGTGGCCGCTGTGACACCCACCCAGCTTCGATGCAGCGCGGCAGCTCTGACCGGCTCGGCTTACCCGCCGCCCGGCGGCTCGACGGGCGGCGGGAAGGCGAGCGTGCCATTGGCGGCTGACGGATGCGTGAGGGCGGCCGCCTTGCCGTCGGCGGTGATGTGCCGCCAGCTCGTCTGCCAGTCCGGCAGGTCCGGGCTGGCCTGCTCCCGTCGACGAACGTCGCCTCGTCGCAGAAGTGGTCCAGCCGGTGGCTGATGCTCAGGTGCGGCTCACTGTTCACGAAGGCCAGCATGGGGCGGCGTTCCTGCCAGGCGCTCACGCTCCACCAGGCATTGTCCGCGTCGGCCAGCGCGTCCGCGCCGAGGTTGCCGGCGGACTTCTGTGCCTGTTCTATCGCGGAGACCGCCGCGGTGAAGAACTCATCCAGGAGTGCCGGGTCCTTCAGCCGGAGCCGGGTCACCACGATTACCGGCATCACAATCCCCCTGCTGAACGCCAGTACCCGGCCGATGCCGTCACCCCCGGCGCTGACCTGGGTTATCCGGCCAGCATACTGGCCGGGAGGCTCCCACGGTGGTCCCGGTGACGGACCTGGTGCAGGGCACCGCGGGCATCGTGCTGGCGTAGACCGAGGATCGCTTGACGCGGACCGGGCGGTGTCATAGTGTCTTAGTGTCCTAAGACACTGGAGCGCTGGCATGATCAGATTCCGGGTGGACGGGCGGTCCGGAGTGCCGCCCTACCTGCAGATCGCACAGCAGGTGCGGCAGGCGCTGCGGATGGGGGTGCTCGCCGTGGGCGACCAGCTCCCCAGCGTGCGGGAGGTGGTCGCGGTGACGGCGATCAACCCCAACACGGTGCTGAAGGCCTATCGCGACCTGGAGCGCGAGGGCCTGGTCGAGGCGCGGGCCGGGCACGGCACGTTCGTGCGGGCCCGGCCGCCGGGTCCCCCGCCTGGCACCCACTCGCGGCTGGGCCGCGCTCTGGCGGCGTGGGTGCGCCAGGCGCGCGCCGCCGGGCTGGACGACGAGGCGATCGAGTCGCTGCTGCGGGTCACGCTGCAGGCGTCGGCCGAGGAGGACATCGCATGACTGCCGTGATCGAGACCAGCGGGCTGACCAAGCGGTACCGCCGGGTCACCGCGCTGAGCGACTGCACGATCAGCGTTCCGGAGGGCCGGATATCCGCGCTCGTCGGGCCGAACGGCGCGGGCAAGACCACGCTGCTGCGGCTGCTGACCGGGCTCGCCGCGCCGACCGCGGGCCAGGCCGTGGTGCTCGGCGGCGCGCCGCGCCAGGACCCCGCCTACCTGGCCGAGATCGGCTTCCTGGCCCAGGAGATCCCGCTGTACCGGCGGCTGACCGCGCAGGACCACATCGGCATCGGCGCGCACCTCAACCCGCGCTGGGACGGCGAGTCGGTGCGGGCCCGGCTCGGCGGCCTGAAGATACCGCTGGACCGGCCGGTGGGCACGCTGTCCGGGGGCCAGCGTGCCCAGGTCGCGCTCGCGCTCACGCTGGCCAAGCGGCCGAGGCTGTTGCTGCTCGACGAGCCGCTCGCCGCGCTCGACCCGCTGGCCAGGCGGAACTTCCTCGCCGCGCTGGCCGAGGCGGTGGCGGGCGGCGGCCTGACCGTCCTGGTGTCTTCGCACCTGATCGCGGACATCGAGCGGGTCTGCGATCACCTGATCCTGCTGGCCGCGTCCCGGGTGCAGCTGTGCGGCGACATCGACACGCTGCTCGCCGAGCACCGGTTCCTGACCGGCCCGCGCAAGGACACGACGGCGATCGCGCGGGCGCACACCATCGTGCGGGAGGACACCACCGCGCGGCAGACCACGCTGCTCGTCAGGCTGAACGGCCCGGTGATCGATCCCGCCTGGGCCGTCGAGGAACCGAACCTGGAGGAGATCGTGCTCGGCTACATGAGCCAGGACGACCCGGCCTACGGCACCGGTCCCGGGGCCACTCGCCTGTCAGCCATCGGAGGAGACCGATGACCTGGGTCACCTGGCGGCAGTACCGTTACCAGGGCGCGCTCGCCGCCGGGCTGTTCGCCGCGCTGGCCGTCGTGCTGCTGATCACCGGGCTGCACGTGGCGCAGATGTGGCACTCCGAGCTCGCCGGGTGCATGAAGCACAACAGTTGCGGCAGCCTGTCCCTCAACAGCCCTATCCTCACGACGCTCGTCGTCGGCACGTCCGCGGTGCCGCTGCTGCCCGGGCTGTTCTGGGGCGCCCCGATGGTGGCGCACGAACTGGAGACCGGAACGAACCAGTTCGCCTGGACGCAGAGCATCACCAGGCGGCGCTGGCTGGTAGTCAGGACCGGATGGCTGCTGCTCGCCGCCGCCGTCCTCGCCGGAGCGGTCTCGGCCCTGGTCACCTGGTGGTCCGGCCCGGACAACGCGCTGTACGCCAACGCCTTCGAGGCCAACAAGTTCGACGTCACCGACATCGTGCCGGTCGGCTACGCGGTCTTCGCGATGGCCCTCGGCATCTGCGCCGGCGCGCTGCTGCGCCGCACCCTGCCCGCGCTGGCCGTCACGCTGGCCGGCTTCGTCGCGCTCCGGGCGCTGATCGCGCAGTGGCTCCGGCCGCACTACATGCGCCCGGTCACCGCGTACTACAGCCTCATGGGGCTCTACGCGCCTAAGGGTTCCTACCTGAGTGTCAGCCAGGGCATCGTCGGCCCGAACGGCAAGCCCCCGGTCGGCCTCGGCGACTACGTGTTCAACGGCTCACCGATCCCGACCGTATGCGCGAAGGCCGTCCAGAACCCCGACCCTGCATGGCGGCGCACGGCTACCGGGAGTACCTGGCCTACCAGCCGGCCAGCCGGTTCTGGGCCTTCCAGGGCATCGAGACCGGCATCTTCCTGGTACTCGCCGCCGCCCTGCTCGGCGTCACGTTCTGGGTGCTCAAGCGGCGGGACGCATAGCGGTCAGCCGCCGAAGCGGGCCGCGAGTTCGGCGATCCGGTTACGCCGGTGCCCGGGGCGCATCCGCCCGGCGCGCTCGAGCAGGCTCATCCCGTGCAGCGAGCTCCAGAGCACTTCGGTCGCGGTTTCGTCGTCGTCAAGCGCGGCGGCCAGCGCGTTGAAGCCGGCGCGCAGCTCAGCTTCCGCGTCGTGCTGCGCGAATCGCGCATCGATCGGCAGCTGGAACATCGCCTCATACAGCGCCGGATGCGCGGCCGCGAAATCCAGGTATACGCCGGCCACCGCCGCGACAGCCTGTGCGCCGGTCTTGCCCTCGATGGCCGCCCGTGTCGCCGCCGCCAGTTCGGCGAACCCGGCGAGCGCCACCGTGCGCATGATCTCGGTCTTCCCACCCGGGAAATGTGCGTAGAGCACAGGCTGGGTGTAGCCGATCGCGTCGGCGAGACGTCGCGACGTGACGGCGCCCCAGCCGTCGGCCTCGGCGACGGCCCGGGCTGCGTCGAGGATCTGCTGCCTCCGCTCGGCCGCGCGCCGGGCGCGGGCATCCGGCTCCGGCATGGTTCCTCCTCGTGTGCTCCGGCTCCTTGGCAACCTAGGTTAGCAGTGCTAGATTATCTAGCACTGCTAACCGAAGGAATGTCATGCCTAACGCACTCGCCGTTGTCACCGCGACCGTCGTCGGCACCATGGTCGGCGTCGAATTCGCCGTCGCGGTGTTCGTCAACCCGATCCTGCTCCGGCTGCCCGCCGGACCGTCGCTCGAGGCCCGCGCCGATGGCGCGCGCGTCCTCGGCCGGGTAATGCCGTTCTGGTACGTCGGGTCACTGATCCTCACGGCCGGCCTGGCCGCCGCCACCTGGGACAAGCCAGCGGCTGGTGGCGCCGCCACCACCGCCGCCGCCCTGCTCGCGGTAAGCGTCGTCATGTCGATCGCCCTGCTCGTGCCGATCAACAACCGCTCCGCCACGTGGACGGCGGACCACCACCCCGGCGACTGGCGCGAGCAGCAGCAGCGCTGGGACCGCCTGCATTACGCGCGGGTGGCCATCATCGTCGCGGCATTCGTCCTGACGCTAGTCGCGGCGACGGCCGCCTGAGCCGGACCCGCTGAAAGCCCGGGTGGAGGGCCGGGGGCGCGGGAGCTGCCCCCGGCGAGGCGATCAGCCCCGACCGCAATGCGCCAAGTAATTGCGGCCCCTCCGGGAAGGGCGGCTGGAGGGGTGCCGCCCCGGGAGACCGGACGACGATCCCCCCTTGACCTGGACACGGAGCCCAGCCCGGAACGGTTCAGCGAATCAGCCGCTACACCGTGACGGCGAGGGCCGCCCGGACTGCCGCGGCAACCGCCGCCGCGGTGAAGCCGAAGCGCTGCCGTACGTCGCGGCCCGGACCTGACGCGCCGAACGAGCGCATCGCGATGATCGTGCCCTGGGTGCCGACCCAGCGCTCCCAGCCCAGGGCGGACGCCTGCTCCACGGCCACCCGGGCCGCGATGTCCGGCGGCAGCACCAGGTCCCGGTAGGCCTGATCCTGCTCCTCGAACAGCGCCCAGGACGGCAGGCTGACCACCCGCACCAGGCCCCCGGCGGCGGACAGCTCCTGGTACGCCGCGACCGCCAGCGCGACCTCGCTGCCGCTGGCCAGGATGATGGCGCCGGGGCGCTGGCCGCCGGGCGGATCGGCCAGCACGTAGCCGCCGCGGGCCAGGCCGCTGGCCGGTGCGTACCGGGCCCGGTCCAGCACCGGCGCGTCCTGCTTGCTGAGCACCAGCGCGGCCGGCCGCCGTCAGCGGCAGCAGCACCCGCCAGGCTTCCCGGATCTCGTTGGCGTCCGCCGGGCGCAGGTCAACCAGCCCGGGCATGGCCCGAAGCGACGTCAGCTGCTCGACCGGCTGGTGGGTGGGGCCGTCCTCACCCATCGAGATCGAGTCGTGCGTGTACACGTGCACCACCGGCAGCCGCATCAGCGCGGAGAGCCGGAGTGGGCCGCGCTGGAAGTCGGAGAAGACCAGGAAACCGGCCTGGAACGGGCGGACCCCGCACAGCGCCATGCCGTTGGCCGCCGCCGCGGCGGCCGCCTCCCGCGCGCCGAAGTGCAGATTCCGCCCGCCGTAACTGGCCGCCTGAAAGTCCCCGGCGGCCGGGAAGGTGAGCCGGGACTTGGCCGAAGGAGCGAGATCGCTCGCCCCGCCGAGCAGCCAGGGCACCCGCGGCGCGATCGTGTTCAGCACCTGCTGGCTCGCGGCGCGCCCGGCCGATGGCCGGGCGCCGGGCGAGAACTCTGGCAGCCCGCTGTCCCACCCCGGCGGCAGCGCCCCGGTCATCATCAGGTCGAGTTCGGCCGCGAGATCCGGCTGGTCCGCCCGGTAGCGGGCCAGCATCCGGTCCCACTCCGACCGGGCCCGCCGCCCGCGCGCCCCGACACCAGCGGCGAACCGCTCGATAGGCCTCGTCCGGCACCAGGAACGACGCGTCCTCCGGCCAGCCGTAGGACCGTTTGGCCGCGCGGGCTTCCTCGATGCCGAGCGGCTCGCTGTGCGCCGCCGCGGTGCCCTGCTTGGTCGGTGCGCCGATGCCGATGACCGTGTCCACCACGAGCAGCGTGGGCGGCCCGGCCGGCTGCCGCGCGGACGCCCGCGCGGCGGCGTACCCAGCACGCAGCGTGGCCAGGTCGGCCACGTCGGCCACGTGCCGGACCTGCCAGCCGTAGGCCCGGAACCGGGCCTGGACGTCCTCGGAGAACGCGAGATCGGTGGGGCCCTCGATGGTGACCCGGTTGCTGTCGTAAATCCAGCACAGGTTGCCCAGCCGAAGGTGGCCAGCCAGCGACGCCGCTTCCTGGCCCAGCCCCTCCATCAGGCAGCCGTCACCGACCACGGCGTACACCATGTAGTCGAACAGCCCAAACCCAGGCCGGTTGAAGTGCTCGGCCAGCCAGCGGCCCGCCATGGCCATGCCCACGCTGGCGCCCGCCCCGGTGCTGAGCGGCCCGGTGGTGCACTCCACGCCGGGGGTGAGCCCATGCTCGGGATGCCCGGCGCACACGCTGCCCAGCTGGCGGAAGCGCCGGATGTCCGGCAGCGGCACGGCCAGCGCGGGGTCGCCGGCGCAGCGGCGTACCTGGGCCAGGTGCAGCAGCGAGTAGAGCAGCATCGAGGCGTGCCCGGCGGAGAGCACGAACCGGTCCCGGTTCAGCCAGGCCGGGTCGTGCACGTCGTAGCGCAGCGCGTCGTTCCACAGCGTGTAGCCGACCGGGGCCAGCGCCATCGCGGCGCCTGGGTGCCCGGACTGGGCGGCCTGCACCGCGTCGATGGTGAGCGTGCGGATGGTGTTGATGGCCAGCCAGTCGCCGGCCGCCGCACCGTTCCCGGCCTCCCGGCTGACGGCCTCCCGGCTGACGGCCTCCCGGGCCACGGCCTCCCGGGTCACGGCTGCTGGCCGGCCAGCCGCTGGACGACCCGGATCAGCGCCGAGTGGTCCAGCCCGCCATCGCCCTGCGCCCGGGCCGCGCCGGTCAGCTGGGCCAGCATCGCGCCGAGCAGCGTGACCACCCCGGCCTCGCGGGCCGCCGCGGTGAAGATGGCCAGGTCCTTGTCGTGCAGCTCGATGCGGAACCCGGGGGTGAAGTCGCCGGCCAGCATCGGGCGGGCCTTCCGGGTCAGCACCGTGCTGCCGGCCAGGCCGCCCTGCAGCACGGCCACCGCTGCCTGCACATCCACGCCCTGGGCTTGCAGGAACACCAGCGCCTCGGCCACCAGCGCGATGTTGCCCGCCACGATGAGCTGGTTGGCCGCCTTGACCGTCTGCCCGGCACCGGCCGGGCCGACGTGCTGCACAGTGCTGCCCAGTACGCCCAGCACCGGCCGGGCGGCCGCGACGTCATCGGCCGCCCCGCCGACCATGATCGACAGTGTCCCGTCGATCGCGCCGCGCTCACCGCCGCTGACCGGTGCGTCGAGGCAGCGCAGCCCGCGTTCCGCGCCGGCCGCCGCCACCCGGCGGGCCACATCGGGCCGGATCGAGCTCATGTCGGTGTACAGCGCGCCGGGCCGCGCGTGGGCCACCACACCGTCCGGCCCGAGCGCGACGGCCTCAACGTCGGGGGAGTCCGGCAGCATGGTGATCACCGCGTCGGCGTCCCGCACCGCGGCGGCCACGCTGTCCGCCCACCGGCCACCCTGGGCGACCAGCTCGTCGGCCGATTCCCGGCGGCGCGAATACCCGGCCACGTCGAAGCCCGCCCGGACCAGGTTGGCCGCCATCGGGCGGCCCATGATGCCCAGGCCGATGAACGCCACCGTGCGAATGCTCTGCACCGGCGGGTACTCCCTTCGCTCAGGCCGGCCGGGCTGACGAGGGCACCGGCCCGTCGCCCAGCCCCAGCCGGCGCAGCCCGGCCGCCGTGCTCTCCAGCGGCGCGTATTCCAGCCCGATCGATCCGCGATAGCCAAGCCGGCGCAGCACGGCGACCCAGCCATCCAGGTCGGCCGTGCCCGTCCCGGGCTCGTGCCGCCCGGCACGTCCGCCACCTGGACATGGCCGATCCGGGTGTGCACCCGGTCCAGCATGGCCGGGATGTCCGCACCGTTGACCCGCAGGTGGTACAGGTCAGCCAGCAGCCGGGCGGCGCCGGCGCAGTCGGCGGGCAGCTGGTTCAGCACCGCCAGCACATCGCCCGACGTGTGCAGCGGGTACTGCGGCAGCGCGCTGAGCGGCTCCAGCAGGACGACCGCGCCCGCCCGCCGCGCCGCCTGCGCCGCCACCGTCAGGTTCTGCAGGGCCAGCTCGTCCTGCGCCGCCGCGCCGCCCGGGATGTCCTCGATCCGGCTGCCGTAGAGCAGGTTGAAGCGCCGGCAGCCGAGCCGGTCACCGATCCCGAGCAGCACATCCAGGTTGTCCAGGAACTCCTGCTCGCGCCCGGGCCAGGACAGGATGCCCCGCTCCCCGGCGGCCATATCCCCGGCGAACCCGTTCAGCGCGACGAGTTGCACACCCGCGTCCCGCATCGCCCGCTCGAACGCGCCAACCTCGGCATCGGTGGGCACCGCCGGGCCGAACGGCCACCAGGACTCCACCGCGGTGAACCCGGCCTTCCGGGCAGCGGCCGGCCGGCCGAGCAGCGGCAGCTCGGTGAACAGCATGGAGATGTTCGCGTCCAGCGGGCCCCACTGCCGCAGATCCCCATCAGCCGGTGGCATAGCCGTCCCCTCCCAGGAATCGGAACGCTTGCCACGGTAGGCCGCGGCGCGGCCCTTGAACAATGCCGGATGACTGCGCAGACTCTTCGCTAAGCCCGAACAATCACCAGCCCGGGGGCCACCATCGCCAACCTCAACATCACGCTGCGCCAGCTGCGCGCGTTCCTCGCCGTCGCGGAAGAACTCAGTTTCTCCCGCGCCGCCGAGCGTCTCCTGGTGTCCACGCCGTGGATCAGCGAGACCATCAAGGAACTGGAGCGTCAGCTCAAGGTGACGCTGTTCGTGCGGACCACCCGCTCGGTGCAGCTGACCGACGCCGGCCGGGTGTTCGCCAGCTTGCTCAGCCACGTGCTGGACGACCTGGACGACGCGGTCCGGGTGGCGCAGCGGATGACGGCCCGGTCCGGCCGGGCGCTGACCCTGGGCTACGTCATCGGGGCCGGGCTGGAACTCGTGCCGCGGCTGGTCCGCACCTACCTGGAGCGGCGGCCGGACCAGCCGCTGCGCAGCGTGGAGTACGACTTCGCCGACCCCACGGCCGGGCTGCGCGACCACGATGTGGACGCGGCGATCGTGCGCCCGCCGCTCGGCCTGGCTGGCATCGCGACCCTCGAGCTGATCACCGAGCCCCGGGTCGCCTGCCTGCCGGACAGCCACCGGCTGGCCAGACGGGAGTCAGTCTCGGTCAGCGAGCTGCTGCTGGAACCGATCATCGCCGCGCCGTCCTCGCCCGGGCCGTGGCGCGGATACTGGCTGCTCGACGAGTACCGGACCGGACCGGCCCCATCGTGGCCGAGGCGCGCACCCGGGACGCCGAACTGCACATGGTGGCCCGCGGCGACGGCATCAGCATCACCTCGGCCGGGGCGGGCCGGTACTACGCCCGGCCCGGTGTCGTGTTTGTCCCTATTTCCGACGTACCGCACTGTTCGGTAGCCTTGGCCTGGTGGCCGGATGGCTCGGCCGCGGTCGCCGAACTGGTCGAAACGGCCCGCGCGGTGGCCCTGGGCGCAGCCGATTAGCCATAGCCAGCTTGGCATTATCGGGATTATTCGCTCTCGCCGAATAACGGTATGAGCGTTCCGTCATTGTTTGCCCGCCCCGGGATCCCTAGGTTTCAGACAAGCGAGCGGCGAATGCTCAGGCCGCGAACTGATGGGAGGGGCGAGGCAGATGACCGCAACGAAGGGTCCCGCGACGGGTTCGCCCGCGCCGGCGCTGCGCCGGACGCTGACCACCTGGGGTGCGATCTCGCTGTCCATCGCGGCGATGGGGGCCAGCCTGGCCGTCAACATCAACCCGCAGGGGGCCGGTGCCACCGTGGGCCGTGCGGTCCCGCTGACGTTTATCCTGGCCACCATCGGCGTCGTCCTGGTCGCCTACGGCTTCGCCCGGGTGTGCGGCCGGCTGAGCCACGCCGGGTCGGTGTTCGGCCTGACCGGGGTGACGATCGGGCCGCGCGCCGGGGTGGTGGCAGGCTGGTCGCTGCTCGGCGCGTACTTCGCGTTCACCATCACCACGTCGATGACGGCCGGCATCTTCGGCGCCAGCTTCCTGCAGGCCATCGGCCTGTGGCAGACCACCCCGACGATCGCGCCGTGGCTGATCGCGCTGTTCTCGGTGGCGGTCTGCCTGGTCATGGCGATCTCCCCGGTGAAACGGTCGATGCGCACGCTGCTCTGGGTCGAGGTGCTCACCGCGACGCTGATCGTGCTCATCGGCGTGGTGGTGTTCGCCCGGGTCGCGTCCGGGCACGCCCCGCAGCACCAGCCGTTCACGCTGAACATGTTCACCGTGCCGCCCGGCGTGGGCACCAGCACGCTGTTCCTCGGCATCGTGTTCGGCTTCCTGTCCTTCGCCGGGCTTCGAGGCCGCCGCCACGCTGGGCGAGGAAGCGGCCGATCCGCGCCGCGCCATCCCGCGCGCCATCTTCGGCGTGGCCCTGTTCGGCGGCGTGTTCTACACCATCGGCACCGCGATCGAGATGCTCGGCTTCGGCACCACGACCAAGGGCGTGGCCGCGTTCGCCAGTTCCTCGTCGCTGTTCGGCACGCTGGGCGCCGAGTACGTCACCCCGGCGGTCGGCGACATCGTGACGCTGGGCACCACCATCGCGGCCATCGGCTGCTGCCTGGCCACCCTGGTTGCGGCGGCCCGGCTGCTGTTCGCGATGAGCCGCGGCGGGGTCGGCGACCGCCGGCTCAGCCGGGTGTCGGAGAAGTCCGGCGTGCCCGCGGTGGCCGCGACCGCCATCGCGGTGGCCGCGGTCGCGGTCATCCTGCTCATCCTGGCCGTGGGCACCTCGGTAGCGTTCAGCCTGTTCGCCTGGTCCGGCACGGTGGGCACCCTGGTGCTGCTGGTCGCCTACGGCATGTTCACCGCCGGCGCCTGGTACTACCTGTGCGTCCGCGGCCCGCGGCACGGCCAGGCGGCCAACCGGCTCGACTTCGTCGTCCCGGTGCTCGGGCTGATCGTGCTCGGCTACACGCTGTACCGCAACGTGCTGCCCTGGCCGGGCACCACCGCGGGCCGGGTGATCGCGATCCTGGCGCTGATCTGGGTAGCCGTCGCGATCGCCGCTATCGTGGCCGCGCCGCGGTGGGCGGCCCGGATCGGGGACCGGCTGTCCCACGACGAAGGACTGGTGTTCAGCACCGGGAAGATCGCGCAGACGGTGGCCGAGATCGAGCTGGACGACCCGCAGTCCCGGCCGGCCTGACCGATGGCCGTCCGCATCGACGACGCCTGGACCTATCACGGGCTCAAGGTCATCCGGCTGGAAAACGAGATCCTCGCCCTGGACGTGCTGCCCGAACGCGGCGGGAACATCTTCCGGCTCACCGACAAGCCACGCGACCTGGACCTGCTGTGGAAGTCACCCCGGGTGGTGCCGCACCTGGCCGCCATCCACGCCGACTTCGACGACCACTGGGCGGGCGGCTGGGACGACGCGTTCCCCGGCGGGCGGGCCAGCCGCAACCGCTACGGCGACCTGCTGCCGTACATGGGCGAGGTGTGGACGGCGCAGGCCGGCTACACGATCGAGCGGCCGGACCCGGATGTGGTCCGGCTGCGCACCATGGTCAGCACGCCGGTCACCCCGGCCACGCTCACCCGCACGATCACGCTGCGGGCCGGCGAGCCCAGCTTCACCCTGCACTACGAACTGCGGAACGTGGGCTACCTGCCGTTCGACTACAACTGGGGCATCCACCCCTGCCTGGCGGTCCGGCCGAGCTGGCGGTTCGACATCCCGGCCCGCCACGGCCTGGTTGACGAAGCCGGCGGCGACCTGCTCGGCAAACCCGGCGACGAGTACACCTGGCCCATGATCAACGACGTGGACCTGCGGCAGGCCATGGGCCCGGACCGCGGCGCGTTCGCGCTGCACTACCTGACCGGCCTGACCGCGGGCTGGATCGCGGCCACCGACACGGCCGACCGCCGCGGCTTCGGCCTGTGCTTCGACCATGAGCTGTTCCCGGTGGTCTGGTTCTGCCTGGTGTATGGCGGCTGGCGCGGCTACTACCAGGCGCTGGTCGAGCCGTGGACCGGTTACCCCAGCCCGCTGGACGAGGCGGTGCGGGCGGGCCGGGCACGCCTGCTGCAGCCGGGGGAGACGCAGGTCACCGACGTCACCGCGGTTATCTATGACGGGGTAGCCAGCGTCGCCAGCCTGGGCCCGGACGGGGCCGTTCCCGGAACGGAGTAAGCATGGACCACCGTGCCATCGCCAAGCTCGGCCGCACCGGGCTCAGCGTGACCGCGCTGGGCTTCGGCGCGACCGCGATCGGCGGCATGTACGAAGAGGTGTCCGGCGCGCAGGCCAGCCAGACCGTGGCCGCCGCCTGGGACCAGGGCATCCGGCTGTTCGACGCGGCGCCGCAGTACGGTCTGGGCCTGGGCGAGATGCGGCTCGGCGCGGGCCTGGCCGGCCCCGCGGCGAGTACGTGCTGTCCAGCAAGGTGGGCCTGCTGCTGCGCGCGGATGCCCCGCCGAACCCGGACGACTTCGGCCCGGACGGCCTGCCGTTCGACAAGGGCACCCCCGACGTGGCCACCGTGTACGACTACAGCCGGGACGGCGTGCTGGCCTCGATCGAGGAGAGCCTGGCCCGGCTCGGCCAGGACCGGCTGGACATCGTCTACGTGCACGACCCGGACAACTATGTGGCCGACGCGCTGGCCGGCGCGTTCCCCACCCTGCTCGAACTGCGCGACCAGGGCGTGATCCGCGCCGTCGGGGCGGGCATGAACCAGACCGCCGCGCTGGAGCTGTTCGCCCAGGAGACCGACCCGGACCTGTTCCTGCTGGCGGGCCGGTACACCCTGCTCGAACAGCAGGCACTGGACACGTTCCTGCCGCTGTGCGAGCAGCGCGGCATCGCGGTCATCGCCGGCGGTGCCTTCAACAGCGGGCTGCTGGCCGACCCGAACCCCGGCACGCACTACAACTACCTGCCCGCGCCCCAGCCGCTGATCGACCGGGCCCGGCAGCTGCGGGCCGTCTGCGCCCGGCACGGTGTGCCGCTCAAGGCGGCCGCCATCCAGTTCCCGGCCGCGCACCCGGCGGTGGCCGCCGTGCTGACCGGAGCGCGCCGGGCCGCCGAGCTGACCGAGAACTGCGCCCTGTTCGACCAGCCCATCCCGCCGGAGCTGTGGGCGGAACTGCGCGCGGCCGGCCTGCTCGACGAGCGCGCCCCCGTGCCGGCATGAATAGCGCCGGCATGAACAGCAGCAGCATGACCGCGGTGACGGTGGACGCACACCATCACCTGTGGGACCCGGCCCAAGGCGACTACCCGTGGATGACCGGCCGGTTCGCCCCGCTGCGCCGCGAGTACACGGCCGCCGACCTGCTGCCCGAACTCACCGCGCACGGCATAACGGCCACCGTCGTGGTCCAGGCCCGGGCCGCTGCCCGGGAGACCGCGGACCTGCTCGCGCTGACCACCCGGCACCGCTTCCTGGCCGGCGTGGTCGGCTGGGCAGACCTGCCGTCGGCCCAGGTGGCCCGGCAGCTGGCGGCACTGCGCACCGGCTATGGCGGCCAGCGCCTGGTTGGCGTTAGGCATGATGCGTCTGCGGAACCGGATCCGGGCTGGCTGCTCCGCGGCGACGTGCGGCGCGGCCTGGACGCGGTCGCGGACGCCGGCCTGGCCTTCGACCTGGAGGTCACGCCGCGGGAGCTGGCCGCGGCGGCGCGGGTCGCGGCCGCCCACCCGGACCTCCGGTTCGTGCTGGATCACCTGGGCAAGCCGCCGGTCGCGGCGGGCGGTTCCGCGCTGTGGCGGCGCGGCTTCGCCCAGCTGGCCGCGCTGGGCAACGTCTGGTGCAAGCTGTCCGGCCTGGTCACCGAGGCGGACTGGGCCCGGTGGACGGAGGCCGACCTGGCGCCGTACCTGGCTGAGGCGGTCCGCCGGTTCGGCCCGGGGCGGCTGCTGTTCGGCTCCGACTGGCCCGTCTGCACGCTGGCGGCCAGCTACCGGCAGGTGCTCACCGCCGTGCGCCGCGGCCTGCCCCCGCTGAACCGCCCGGACATGGAAAACATCTTCGGGCTTAACGCCAGTGCGGTGTACCGGCTCGACCTCGGCGCGCAGGTCGCGGCGGGCACGGCCGGATCTTCCAGAGGAGGCAGCGATGACTAGCGGCCGGCAGCACGACTGGCAGCAGCGTGCCCTGCGTGCGCTGGCGGGCGGGGTGAGCAGCAACACCCGGCTGCTCAACCCGCACCTGATCGTGCAGCGCGCGGCCGGCTGCCGGATCTGGGACGCCGACGGCACGGAGTACATCGACTACCTGCTCGGCCAGGGACCCAACATCCTCGGCTACGGACCGCCGCGAGTGGTGCAGAAGGTGCTGGCCGCGCAGCGGCATGGGGTCATCTACGCGGCCACGCATCAGCGGGAGATCGAGGCGGCGGAACGGGTGCTGGCCGTGCTCGGCTGGGCGGAGACCATGCGGTTCGGCAGTTCCAGCACGGAGATGGTGCAGGCCGCGCTGCGGATGGCCCGGGCCGCCACCGGCCGGACCCAGGTGGTCCGGTTCCACGGCCACTACCACGGCTGGCTGGACAACATCTACACCCGTAACGAGGGCACCGTGGCCGCCCCGGCCAGCCAGGGCCAGCCCGCCGCCGCGCTGCGCGACGTCATCCCGCTGGAGTGGAACGACGTCCTCGCGTTCGAGCAGCTGATGGCCGCGCAGGGCAGCGAGGTGGCCGCGGTGATCATGGAGCCGGTCATGCTCAACGCGGGCGTGATCGTCCCCGAGCCGGGCTACCTGGAGGCGGTCCGCCGGATCTGCACCGAGCGCGGCGCGGTGCTCATCTTCGACGAGACGATCAGCGGCTTCCGGGTGGCGCTGGGCGGGGCCGCGGAACGCTTCGGCGTGCACCCGGACCTGGCCGTGTACGGCAAGGCGATGGCGGCCGGCTGGCCGTGCGCGGCGATCGCCGGGCGGCGTGACCTGTTCGCCGGCGTGGCCAGCGGGGCGGTCACCCACGCCGGCACGTTCAACGGCAACACGATCGCCACCGCGGCCGTGCTGGCCTCGCTCGACGAACTGTCCAGCGGGGAGGTCTACGAGCAGGTCGGCAAGGTCGGCACCGCGCTGATGCAGTCGTTCGGGACTGCGCCGAGGCGAGCGGGCTGGAGCCTGCACCTGCAGGGCCTGCCGATGGCGTTCCACGCCAGCTTCGTGCCGCCCGGCCAGCCGGTGACCCGGTACCGGGACCTGGCCCGCGGCGACCCGGACCGGTATGCGCGGCTGGCCGACGCGCTGATCGGCCACGGGTCTGGGTGGCCCGGCGCGGCATCTGGTACGTGTCGGCCGCGCACACCGAAACCGACGTGGCCGAGACCCTGGACCGGGTCGAGCGGGCGTTCCGCGCCTTCCGCTGAGTTACTGACCGGGCGGGGTGGCGCTGGCCTCGCCCAGGGCGCCGGCCAGCCGGGCGGTCCGGGTTGCCATCCCGGGGTGGCCGACCGTCCGGTCCCAGCGCCGGCTGGTGTCCGCCTTGATCGCGTTGAGTTCGGTCAGCCGGGTCAGCGCCCTGCTCAGCGCGGCCGCCCCGACGATCCGGGCGGCCAGCTCGTCGGCGGCCAGTTCCTGCCGGATGGCCAGCGCACCGAACAGCCGCCGGAAGGCCAGCATGAACACGGCGAACACCGCGAACACGCAGGCCTGGTAGGCACCGGGCGCGCTGTCGGCCAGGCTGGCCAGGAACAGGCTGGGCGGGATCAGGAAAGTGTAGCTGAGCAGCAGCCGGGCGAGCGTGTCGTGGTGCCGGGCATGGCCCAGTTCGTGGGCCAGCACCGCGTCGGTCTCCTCCTCGGTCAGCCCGTCCAGCAGGTAGTCGGTGACCACCACGTAGCGCAGCCCGGGCAGCCAGCCGAGGTTCATCGCGTTGGCCACCTTGCGCGCCCGGGCGGGCATCACCCGGCCGTGCACCGGGGCGCCGGCTCCGGCCGCCAGCCGGGACAGCCGGGCCTGGCGCTGCTCATCCAGCCGGTCCGGGGCGATCAGCCAGGCGGTGACCGGGCTCAGCACGCCGGACAGCAGCGGGCCGCCGGCCAGGTACCCGGCGATGATCACCACGGCGCCCACCCAGACCGGGCCGCCCGCGGCCACCGCGACCACGATCGGCCACAGCAGCACCACCAGCCGGATGGCCAGCACGGCCCGGTTGCGGTAGGACCGGAACGCGCTGGCCTGGACGCCACGCACCCGGGCGTAGGCGGCGATGACCGGCCGCCGCGCCGCCACCACCGGGAAGGCGGCGCAGCACGCCGCGACCACGCCGGTCAGGAAGCCGTCCGCCACGCTGCCGGCTGGCTGCTGGATGGTCCACACGATGGCCAGCCCGGCCGTGCCGCCGCCGCACCCCGCGCTGGCCGAGGACATCCGCCTGAGCAGCACCCGCAACTGGTGCGCCTGCTGTTCGCCCGGGGTGGCTTCGATGACCCTGGCCCGCTTTACCGCGAAGGCGCACAACGCCGCCCCGGTCAGCACGGCCAGGCCTGCGGCCACGGCCAGGACGCCTAAGTTGGCCACGGCGGCCACCTTTCTCACCCCGTACGGCGAATTGCCGCAGATAACCGTAGCGGATTGGCCGGCGGCATAACGGTGAGCCGGATGGTGTGGCCGTGCGTGGCGAACGGCCCGGGGTCGTCCGGGATGCCGGTGACGATGTCGAACACGATGGTGTCGCCGTCGGCCCGCTCGCGCACGCTGCTGGCGAGTTCGGCCACCGCCGCGATCAGCACCCAGGCGTGCCGGCGGATGTCCCGGCGGCTGTCGCCCGCCCGGTATTCGGCCGTGACGTGCAGCACGCCGTCGCCGTCCGGCTGGCAGCCGAGCAGCCGGAGCCCGGGCACGTCAGCGTCCTCCAGGTGCGGGATCAGGTGAATCTCGGGCTGCTCGGCGACCCAGCCGGGGCGGCGGGCCAGGGCGGCCAGTTCCTCGATGGCCGGGGCGAAGCTGCTCGCATCGGCCACCCCGGTGAACCGCTCGTCGGTGTCCCAGCGTTTGCTGGAGTCAGCCGTATCTGGCATGGTCAAACTCCTTGCCGGAGGGCTTGTTTTGGCTAGCACCGTTTGGCTAACACTGTTTGGCTAACACTGTTTGGCTAACACTGTGGAGGCTTGTCATGACTACCCTGCCGTCGGCTGGGCCGCTGGCCGGGCGCTGGGTCCGGCTGGATCTGCTCGGCGAACCGGACCTGGCCGAGATGTACCCGATTCTGGCTGACCCGGCCGTGTACGCCCACGGCTACGTCATGCACCACCGGCCAGACTCGGTGGCCGACGCCCGCGACCTGGCCCGGTCGGTGTTCCTGGCCCAGCAGGGCGAGGCCGACGGCCGCGGCGGCGGCCGCACCGCCTACGCGATCCGGCTTAACCAGGACGGCGATCTCGGCCCGGCCGGGACCCTGGTCGGCACGACCGCGCTGTCCGAAGCCGACCTGCGCAACGAGAGCATCCACATCGGCTCGACGCTGTACGGCTCGTGCTGGTGGGGCAGCCAGGTCAACCCGGAAGCCAAGCTGCTGCTGATGACGCACTGCTTCGAGGACTGCGGGTACGGCCGGGTCAAGATCCAGACCGACACGCGCAACGCCCGCTCCCAGGCGGCCATCGAGAAGCTCGGTGCGCGGCGCGAGGGAATCATGCGGCGGCACCTGAAACGCGAGGACGGCACGTTCCGCGATTCGGTCATCTACAGCGTCCTGATCGACGAATGGCCCGGCGTCAAGGCCCGGCTGACCGCCCGTCTCGCCCGCTGACCCGCGCGGTTATCCGCAGGCCAGGCGGTGGCGGCCGGGATGGCCAGTTCGGCGCACAGCTCGTTGAGGTCATCGGTGACCACCAGCCAGGGCCGTGCGGTCGGTGTGCTGGCCCTGGCTACGAACCGGTCGCCGCGGCCGGGCAGGGTCTCCACCGTGAGGCGATGGCCGGGTGCCTGGGCGGCGAGCGCGGCGACCTGTTCGCGCCGCTGGGCCATCACGGAGAATACGCACTACCCGAATACGCAAGCCCACCAGTCAAGGAAGCGGTGCGCCTCGCGCTGGACGGCGTCGCGTACGGTACCGCCTGTGTGGGCTGCCCGGCACTGGCCGACCTGGCGAAACGCTACGAGGCCGCGGGTGGCCGGTACCTCGTGTGCCCGATCTGCTTCACTGCCAAGCAGCTGGACGACGCGGCCCTGGTGGCCAACGCCTCGCTGGGCGGCACGGTGCCGCTGTGGGAATGGATCGGCGATGAGCCAGCCACCACGTTCAGCTACTGAGCCCGGCGAGGTGGTGGCTCGCGGTTGGACAAGCCCTGGGCCAGCAGCGGAGCACTTCGACCTCGCGGCTGGTCAGGCCGTCCGGCCTGGCCGTCCGGCGGGTGACCCGGTGCCCGGCCGCGGTGAGCACGCGCGCGAGCCGGTGCTGCCATGCCACGACTATAAGATCATCGTCCCGATCACGCGGCTGCCGCCCGCCGGGCGTCCTCGGCCACCAGATCCGCGTTGATGACCGCGCCCAGCCATGGCACCGGCCGCGGCGGCCCCGCCGACCTGCGCGGACAGGTCGGTCACGTTGCCCGCGACCCACACTCCGGGGACCGCGGTCAGCCCGGTCCGGTCGGCCTCGATGTACTCGCCCACGCCGAGCGGGTGAGCGTGGGCTTCAGGCCGAGGTCGGCCAGGAAGCCGGCCCGGGCCGTCATCCGGGGCGCCACGGCCAGCACCTGGCGGGCCAGCCGTCGTGCCGTCGGCCAGCCGGACCCCGGTCAGCCGGTCATCGGTGATCTGCAGTGATACCACCTCGCCGGGCAGCACGGGATGCCCCGGGCGGCCAGTTGTTCCGCGCATCCTGGCCTGCCGGCGGCGGCATGGTGTGGCCGAGCAGCACGACATCGTCGCTCAGCTGCCGGAACAGCAGTGCCTGGTGCACCGCTGTCGGCCCGCTGGCCAGCACGCCGATGGCCTGGTCGCGGACCTCCCAGCCGTGGCAGTACGGGCAGTGCACCACGTCCCGGCCCCACCGTTCGCGCAGCCCGGGGATGTCCGGCAATTCGTCGGTCAGGCCGGTGGCCACCAGCAGCCGGCGCGCGCGCACCGTTCTCCGGCGCGGCCGCTGGCCAGCGTCACGGTGAACCCGTCCCGGTCCTGGCGGGCCGCGGTAACCTGCCCGGCGGTCAGCTGGCCGCCATAACCGAGGACCTCGGCCCGGCCACGGTCCAGCAGCTCGGCAGGCGGCATCCCGTCCCGGGCCAGCAGCCCGTGCACCGCCGCGGCGGGCGCGTTGCGCGGTGCGCCCGCGTCGATCACCAGCACCGACCGGCGCGACCGGGCCAGCATCAGCGCCCCGTTCAGCCCCGCGGCCCCGCCGCCTACTACCACCACGTCATAGCTGTCTTCGAGCTGCTCGGTCACGGTGACCACCTCCACCGCGACTATGCCGGCCAGTCTGCCGAAAGTGCAAACCTTATTGCCGATCTGGCAAACCCGGACGTGGCTGGGTTCGGTGGCTGGCCCGCCGGGGTGGGACCCTCGGCGGGCCAGCAGGAGAACGGGCTTAGCGCTACCGGCGGCTGGGGGAGAAGCTGCCCAGCCAGTCGACGTGCGCGTCGAATGGCTCCGCGGGCAGCGCCGCGTGGTAGCTGGACGCCAGGTCAACGTTGCCGGTTCCGTTGTAGGTGGCCATCAGCGGATACGGGTAGGCGGGCAGCGACTGCACCGGGTCGGCCGCGGTCGGGGTCTGGGTGGTCAGCAGCGAGGCCGGGCGCGGTGCCCTGCTCGACCCAGTTGATGACGGCGGTGAGAGCGTCGAAGGAGTTCGGGCCCTGCCCGCCAGTGCAGTGCGACATCCCCGGGATCAGGAACAGCCGGGCGAATTTCTCGGTGGCGGCCAGGCCGCCCATCTGGTCCTGCACCGCCTGGTAGTAGGCGATGGTGCCGATCGGGGAGATGGCCGGGTCGGCCAGCCCGTGGTAGATGAGCAGCTTGCCGCCGGCGTCGCGGAACGCGCTGAGGTCCGGGTCGGTGGCGTCGAAGGTGCTGCCGGTGGCGCCCATGATCTGGCGGAAACCAGCCGCGGTGAACGGCACGTCGTTCAGGCCGAGCCGTGGGTTGATTCCCGGGTAGGCCAGGTACCTGATGGTGTTCAGCGCGATGCTCGGATCGATGGTGGTGGCCGCGGCGGCACCTGCCGCGGGCACCACCCAGGGCAGCCAGTTGAGCTCGGAGCCGGGGACCTGCCAGCCCGGGTACATCAGCGTGCCCTGCGCGTCGCGCGGCCCTTCGTAGAGCTTGCGCACCACGGTGACCTGCGCCGCGGTCAGGCAGTTGGCGGTGCTGGTCGCGTCGGCCGGGCACTGGATGCTGGCCGGGTCGAAATGGCACGTCATCGGGTCCATGACCAGGCCGTTGAGCTGGCCGCAGGCCTTGACCACCGCGGCGTGCAGGATCGGCAGCTTGTCTGCGGTCAGGATGGGCTGCCCGGTTGGCCCCTGGTTGGCCAGCGCGTTCCACGCCTGGTACCAGACGTTCAGCGGCTGGGTGATGCTGGCCAGCGCGCCGGCCACGATGCCGTTGAAGTCACGCGGGAACTGCTGCGCCTCCATCAGTCCCTCGTGACCGCCCTGGGAGCAGCCGTCGTAGAAGGAGTAGGCCGGCGACGTGCCGTAGAAGATCTTGATCAGCTGCTTCATGAACACCGCGAGCAGATGCTCGGACAGATGGCCGAAGTCCGTCGCGGAGCTGGGCATCCGCGCCGAACGTGCCGTCGAAGGCGGTCGTCCCGAAGTGCCCTTCGTTGTCCGACGCCATGACGAACTGCCCGCTGGTCAGCGGCACGCAGCCGGTGGCCTGCTGCGCCGCGATGCTCACTGTGCCGCAGAACCCGCCGCAGCCGGTCTGCAGGTAGAGCTGGCGCCAGGTGCTGGTGGGCAGGAACGCCTCGAACTGCTCCTGGGGGGCGATGTTGCCGTGCACATCACACGCTGACCAGCCGCCCGGGGTGGCGGTGGTGCTGGCCGCGGACGTGATCGAGACCGGGACGCCGGTCATCCCGGCCAGGTCGAGGGTGGCCAGCTGGCCGCAGCTGAGCGCGGGCTGGACCACGCCGAGGCGGTTCGCCGGGTTGGCCCGGGCCGCGGCCGCTTGGGCGGCGGTGCTGTGCTGGGCGGCAGCGGCGCCGCCGATCCGGCCGGTGGCCGTGCTGCGCTGAGCGGTAGCGGACGCCGGGCCGGCTAAGCAGAGCGCCCCGGCCAGCGCCGCGGTCAGGGCCAGCCAGGGCAGCGAGCGGTTCCGTCCAGCTATGCGTGTTCGCGCGACAGTGCGCATGCGGTCAGCCATCGTGGTGCCTCTCCCCGCCTGCGGGCAGGCGGTCATTCAAATGACTGGGAGAGCGGCAGGCCTGTCGCGTACCGCGACGGTAGCTCCGGCGTGCACCGCATGTCAATCGCATAGCGAACCAACGTTCGCATAGCGATTAACCTGGACTTTCCTGGTCACTCGTCACGGTGCACCGTGTCCGGGGTGAAGGCCGGGAGGCAGACGGAGATGTACTCGGCGCCGTCAGCTTCCGGGGTGCTGTAGCGCACCCATTCGCCGGGCCGGGTGCGCACCGCCTGGCCCGCCGTTACCCGCAGCTCGCCGGTCTCTGACTCGACTACCAGCAGCCCGCGCAGGACCAGCGTGTACTCGTCGAACTCCGGCCGCTGGCCCGGCTCGGCCCAGCCCGCCGGGCTGCGCATGTGCGCGATGCTGAGCCGCTGCTCACCGGTGCTGGCCCGGCCGGTGTACTCATCGATCAGCTTCGGCAGCGTGCCCGCCGCCTCGACCCGGCTCGGTTCATTGATCAACTCAGGCATGGGGCACAGTATGCCGCCCAGGCTGGCCAGTGCGGCCGGGCTGGCCGGGTGCCTTCCGCCCGATACCGCCGTACCAGTTGACCTCGGCAGGCCGCGGCCGGGGCCCGGCCGACAGGCCACTCCGACACGAGCAATCGGTCCAGAGTGTCAGCGACGAAATCGGCTACGCCTGATACTCGTCGTCGGTGACGTGCTCGGCCCACTCGGTGCTGCCGTCGGAGACGGCCAGGTGCACCAGGAACGCGCCGGGTGCCGCGCCATGCCAGTGCCACTCGCCGGGGGCGGTGGTCACCGAGTCGCCGGCCCTGATCTCCTCCCGCGCACCACCCCGCGACTGCACCAGGCCCGCGCCCTCGGTGACGTGCAGTACCTGGCCGCCTGGGTGCCGGTGCCAGGCGGTGCGGGCCCCCGGCGTGAACAGCACGCTGCGCACTTCGGTGTGCGCGGTCCCGCCGATCCGGTCCCACATCCACGCGTCGCCGGTGAACCGGCTGGACGGTGCCTTGATGGCTTCGGTTAACTTCCGGGAGATCTCCATGTGCCGCAAGCCTAGCCCGCGACCGCGTCAGGGCGCCGCACCGGAGGAGCGCGCCGTGGCATCAGCCAGCCGCCGGCCTGCCTGCGCTGGTCATCCCGAACGCCGTCGTGCAGCCCGGCGCCTAATCGATCGCCCGCTCCGGCGGCAGCGTGCGATCCTGTGCCGGTGCTGACCAGGACGGAGATCGGCGCCTTTCTGGCCGAAGGGTTCGTGGCTGTCCGCGATGCGGTCCCGGCGGCTGTCACCGCGGCCTGCCGCGACGTCATCTGGTCCGGACTGGAGTCCCAGGGCGTGCGCCGGGACAACGCGTTCGACCTGGACCGCGCCAGTGCTGCGGATCGCCTGCCCGGAAGGCGGCCCGTTCGCGGCGGCGGGCACCGTGCCGCGGCTGTGGCAGTGCTACGACCAGTTGATTGGCACCGGGCGGTGGTGGCGGCGGGAGGGGGTGGGCGGCACGATCCCGGTCCGGTTTCCCCAGTCCGGCCGATCCCGGTGACGCCGGCTGGCACATCGAGTCCAGCTTCCGCCGCGATGGGCAGTGGCGGGTCAGCGTCGCTTCCCGGGAGCGCGGCCTGCTGGCCATCTTCCTGCTCAGCGACACAGACGCGGACAGCGCCCCGACCCGCATCCGGCCCGGCAGCCATCTCGATGTGCCCGCCGTTCTGGCCGCGGCCGGCCGCGGCGGGCTGCCCGGGCACGAGGCCGCGGTGCGTGCCGCCAGGTGCACCGCGCACCGCCCGACGGTGCTGGCCACCGGCCGGGCTGGTGACGTGTTCCTGTGCCACCCGTTCCTGGTGCACGCCGCGTCCTGGCCGCACCGCGGCCGCCAGCCACGGATGATCGCCCAGCCCGGGGTGGCCCTGTACGGCGAGTACCCGCTGTCGCCGCAGCCTGCTGCGCCGCCGCCACCGGTGGAGCGCGCCATCCTGGCCGGTTTGGCCCGGGCCGGGATCAGCGGCGTCCGCGGCGATGAATCACGGGAGCCGGAACCGTCTCCTAGAGACATAACGGGATCGACCGGCTGAGGAGATGTGATGTACGGGGTGATTGCGGTGAGCCTGGGGCTGGCCGCCGCGGCCATGTTCGGTGGGGCGTCGGTGCTGGAGGAGCGCAGCACCAAGCAGGTGCCGCAGCGGGCGGCACTGTCCCCGCGGCTGCTGGTCGATCTGGTGCGGCGGCCGCTGTTCCTGGCGGCCATCGGGGTGAACGTGGCCGGCGCCGGGCTGCAGGTCCTGGCGCTGCACTTCGGGTCGCTCACGCTGGTCCAGCCGCTGCTGGTGCTGAGCCTGCTGTTCGCCGTGGTGATCGCGGCGGCCGCGGTCCGGCGTCGGCCACCGGATGCGGTGCTGCTGGCCGGGGTGGCCTGCTGCGCGGTGGGCATCGCCGGTTTCCTGATGGTGGCCCGGCCGCACGGCGGGTCCGGCACGGCCGACCCGGCGGCCGCGCTGCCGCTGGTGGCCGGCCTGGCCGCGGTGCTGGCCGGCTGCCTGGCCGGGGCCCGGTGGGGGCCGCGGGCGGTGCGCCCGCTGTGGCTGGCGCTGGGCTGCGGCGCGGACTTCGGGGTGAACGCACTGCTGCTGAAGATCGTGCCGAGCACGCTGCCCGCCGGGTTCGCTGAGCCGACGCGGCAATGGCCGCTGTTCCTCATGGTCATCGTCACCCCGGTCGGGTTCCTGCTGAACCAGAACGCGTTCCAGGCGGGCACCCTGATCGCCCCGGTGCTGGCCGTGATCACCACCGCGGACCCGCTGGTGTCCATGGCGGCCGGCGCGGCCTTCCTGCACGAGAAGATCGCCGTCACCCCGCCCGCCCTGGCCGCCGAAGGCCTCGCGCTGGCCGTCACCATCGGCGGGATCATCGCCCTGGCGCACCGTGCCCCGCAGGCTGCCGCCCAGCGCCGCGGCGAATGCTGGCAGCTCAGCCCGGCCGGCGGATGACCTCGGCGTCGGCGCCACCGCGAACCGGCCGATGCCGAGCAGATCGGCCGCGCCGGCTGGCTACCGCTGCGCCGGGATAACGGCGACCGGACAGCTGGCATGCCGGGCGCAGTACCCGCTTACCGATCCGTGCACGGCCTGCCGCGCGGGGTGTCCCCGTCGCGTGCCCACCACGAGCAGGTCCCCGTCGCGCCCAGCCAGCCCGGTCAGCACGACGCCCGGGTCTCCTTCCGGTACCGCTATCCGTACCGCGACGTCGGCCGGGATCCCGCCGGATGCCTGGCGGAAGGATCCCTGGATGACCGCGTTGGCCGCGGCCCGCTGCACTGTGCCGTCGAAACTGACCACGACGTGCCGGTGCCGGTCGTCCCGGATCCGGCGGCCGCCGTGCCGCGGAAGCTTCAGCGCCCAGGCGCGCACGGCGACCAGCTGGCAGTGGTTGGACCGGGCCCGGCGCACTGCCCAGCGCAGCGCGGCCAGGCCGCCCGGCGAGTCGTCCACGCCGACGATGATGCGCTCATCGCTGACCGTTGCGTTCATGGCGATCACCTACGTCTTGTCCTGCTTTAAGTCCATCTAGCAATAGATGTCAGCAATAGTGCTGAATGACTGGACGAAGGTCCCGGCTGCCGCCCGGCGGAGCGCAGCACTGCCACAGCCGCCGTTGACAAATGCTGACGGTGGTGGTTAGGCGGGCGCCGAGCCGGCCAGGTAGCTCACCCGGCGGGCGATGTTGACGGCATGGTCGCCGAGCCGCTCGTAGTAACGCGCCACCAGCGTCATCTCCATGGTCACCGGTACCGTCATCCGCCCGGAGGCCAGTTCGCCGGTCAGGCTGACGTGCAGCTCGTCCATCTCGTCGTCGCGTTCCTTCAGTACCGGGGCGACAGACCGGTCGCGCTGGTACCAGGAGTCGGCGGCCTGGCGCCACATGCTGGACGCCAGCTCGCCCATCCGCTCGACCAGCCCGCGGCTGCGCGGCGACAGATCTTCGCCGAGCAGGTGACTGCCCTGGCCGGCTATCTGCACGACCAGGTCGTGCGAGCGCTCCAGTTCCGGCACGATGCGCAGCACGGACAGCAGGAAACGGAGATCCGCTGCGGCCGGCGATTGCAGCAGGATCAGCCGGTTGGCCAGTCCCTCGACTTCCAGGTAGAGGGCGTCGATGGCCTGCTCGCGTTCGGCCAGCACCTGGACCGCCTCGCTGCTGCCGGTCAGCAGGGTCTGTGTCGCGACCGGCAGGTCCTCGGCGACCATGCCGAACAGTTCGATGACTTTGGCTTCGATGGCTTCCAGTCCGCGGTCAAACTCTTCCCGGCTGGCCACGGCCAGAGCCTATCGGGCGGCGGTCAACTAGGCCAGCGGTAAGCTCGCCAGCATGACGCGACGGCAGACCGGCGCCAGCATGCCCGCTGGCGGTTCCGGCGCCGTGCCCCGCACTGCCCGGTCAGCCCGGCCGGGACCGCGGCCGGATCGGTACGCCGCGGCGGCCCGCCTGGGTGGCGGTGACGGTCAGCACACCCTGGCCGAGACCGAGCACGCCGTGGCCGAGCGGCTGCGCGGCCTGCCCATCGATGTGGCCGCGATGGCGGCGGTGAGCAACATCTACCGCGCCGCGGGCGCGGTCCGGAACCATTTCGAGCGGACCGTGCTGCAGCCCTACGAGCTCACCTGGACCGCCTGGGTCGTGCTCTGGGTGGTGTGGATCTGGCAGGAGATCGAGACCCGGCACGTCGCGGCCGAAGCCGGCATCTCCAAGGGCACGCTGACCGGGGTGGCCAGCACCCTGGAGCGGCGCGGGCTGCTCACCCGGCGCAGCCATCCGGGCGACGCCCGCCGGGTGCTGCTGACGCTGACCGAGGCGGGCGCGGAACTGATGAACAAGCTGTTCCCCGAGTTCAACCGGGCGGAGCAGTTCGTCACCGCTGACCTGGGCGACCGGGACAAGCTGACGCTGGCCCAGTCGCTGCGGGCCATCGTGCAGCACCTGGAGGGCACGGCCGGCGAGCCGTCCGGAGTAGCGCCCGCGCGGTGATCACCGCGCGCTAGCGGCGTGCGGCCGGCCGAGTCGGACGAGGTCCGGTCCACCGCGCTCGGCGGCGACTGGGAGTTCCGCGGCATCCGCCCGCCCCGCCGGTCCTGACTCACCAGGCTCAGGTCCGGGCTCACGAGGCGACGGTCCGGGCTCACGAGGCGGCGGCCGCCCGGCGGGCCAGCCCCTCGATGAAGATGCCGATGAGCATCTCGAAGCGTTCGTCGTCGTCGGCGAACGCGAACTCGTCGGCCAGGCTGACCATGGTCGGGAAGTGCCCGGCGGGCAGTGACGCGATGTAGTCGCGGGCCATGTTGGCCGCTTCCTGCTGGCTGGCCGGGTCCATCGGCCGGCCGCTGCCAGCGTCCGGCGCGCCGTCCTCCATCCCGGTCTCGTCCACGGTGAACCCGTTGACCACCGAGATGAGCAGCAGGTATCCCTGCACGGCCAGCCGGGGCGACAGCCCGCCGGCGCGCAAGATGGCCAGCACCCGCTCGGAGTAGCGCAGCGCGTTTGGCCCCATCGGGATGCGCCCGATGGAGATACGCACAATGTATGGGTGACGCAGCGTGGTGGCGCGCTGCGTCCGGGCCACCTCTTTCAGCTGCTCCGGCCAGCGCCCGGGGTCCGGGTCGGGCACCTGCTGCTCGCCGATCAACTGGTCGAGCACCAGGTCGAGCAGGCCGCCCTTGCTGCCGACGTGCCAGTACAGCGAGGCCGCGCCGGTGCCGAGTTCCTCGGCCAGCCGCCGCATGCTCAGCGCGGCCAGGCCCTCCCGGTCCAGCAGCTTGACCGCCGCGGTCACGATCGCTTCCCGGCTGATCGGCTCCCGGCGCCGCCGGCTCTTCCGGTCTGGCAGCCGCTGCCAGGGGGGCGGCTCGATCTGCGGCTGCGGCTCGATCTGCGGCTGCGGCTCGGCGGATGACTGAGCCGCGGCCCCGTTCTGCCCTGGGCTGCCCGGCCGGTTCGCCGCCATCGTGACCTCCGCTTCCCGCGCGCTGGGCAGGCCAGCGCTACTTGAACACTGTACCAGTATCGAACAGCGTTTGACTCGAACGGCGGTCCATGTTAGAACAGCGTTCGTGAAACGAATCGAGTTCGAGCAGAGTAGTTCTACGGCCAGTGGTTCGAGGCCCAGTGGTTCGAGGCCCAGTGGTTCGAGGCCCAGTGGTTCGAGGCCCAGTGGTTCGAGCAGAGCGCAGAGATGGAGTGCTAAGGGATGACCAGGAGTGAAGCGGCGGTCACGAGCCGCCCGGCGACCACCCAGGCCCAGGCCGGCTACCCCGGCCGCTGGCTGGCCGCGATCATCATGATCGTCGGGGCGCTGATGGACATGATCGACGTGACCATCGTCAACGTCGCGCTGCCGACCATCCGGCACGACTTGCACGCCAGCGCCACCCAGCTGGAATGGGTGGTGTCCGGCTACATGCTGGCCTTCGCGGCCGCGCTCATCATCGCCGGGAACCTCGGCGACCTGCTCGGCCGTAAGCGCATCTTCCTGCTCGGCGTGGGCTTCTTCGGGCTGGCCAGCCTGTGCGCCGGGCTGGCCGCGACCGGCCCCGAGCTGATCGCCGCGCGGGTCGTCCAGGGCACCGCCGCGGCCGCCATGACGCCGCAGGTGCTGGCCACGTTCCGGGCCATCTTCGCGCCCGCGGAACGGGGCAAGGCGTTCGGCATCTACGGCGCGATGCTCGGCTTCGCGTCCGCGGTCGGCCTGGTCCTCGGCGGCGTGCTGACCGACGCCAACCTGTTCGGCTGGAGCTGGCGCGCGGTCTTCTTCATCAACGTGCCGGTGGCCGCGGTCGCGCTGGTCGCGGGCCTCCGGATCGTGCCGGAGACCCGGGACCCGGCGGCGCGCCTGCCCAACCTGCCCGGCGCCCTGCTGCTGGCTGGCTCGCTGGTGGCCATCGTCTACCCGCTGCTGGAGGGCCGTCAGCTCGGCTGGCCGGTCTGGGTGTGGCTGCTGCTGGCCGCGGGCGTGGCCGGGGTGTGCGCGCTCGGGGTGCTGGAGCAGCGGCGGTCCGGACGCCGGGTCGCGCCGCTGCTGCGGCCCAGGCTGTTCCGCATCCCCGCGTTCGCGGCCGGGCTCGGCATCCAGCTCGCGTTCGCGGCCGGCATGCAGGGCTTCTTCCTCACCTTCGCGCTGTGGCTGCAGATCGGTGAGCACTTCTCGCCGCTCAAGGCCGGCCTGACCGCCGTGGCGTTCAGCGTGGGCAGCTTCGCCGGGGCGCCGGCCGCCGTGCCGCTCGCGCAGCGTTATGGCCGGGGCATCCTGGCCAGCGGGGCCGCGCTGATGGTGGCCGGCATCGCGGCGGTGGCCCTGCTGGCCGGGCACGTCGGGATGGATGGCAGCCCGTGGCCGATCGTCCCCGGCCTGGTGGTCGCCGGCGCGGGCCTGGCCCTGCTGGTCGTGCCGCTGGTCAACGTGGTCCTGGCGGCGGTTCCGGTCGAGGTGGCCGGCGGCGCGTCCGGCCTGTTCAGCACGGCGCAGCAACTGGGCGGCGCGCTCGGCGTGGCGCTGCTCGGCACGGTGTTCTTCGGCCACCTCGGCGGCCACTCGTTCACGGCGTCGCTGGTGCACACCGCGCCGTACGCGATCGGTGCGTTCGCACTGTGCGGCGTGCTGGCCATGCTGCTGCCGCGCACCGCCGTGTCGGAGGAGACGGCTACCGAGGCCTGACCAGCCGGCGCACCGTGGCCGGCGGCCAGTCAGTCTGACTGGCCGCCGGCCCGTCGCTGCGTCCGGGGCTAGGCCGGGCCCACCGGGTGCTGGCAAGGTAGGCGGAAGATCGCTGCGCCGCGGGAGCCTGCCATGGACGAGATCGATGAGACGGAGCTCATTGGCGCGCTCAGCACCGGCCGCGTTGTCCAGGGGGTAGTGGACGGCGTGCCGCGTTCCGTCCGGGCCGGGCTGCTGCGCACCTGCTGCCACGAGCTCGGGGATCGGGTGGATCCGCGGGGGATGCGGCTGCACGAGGTCGTCGTGGCCGGCCGCCTGGACCTGGCCGGGCTGACCGTGCCATTCCCGCTGCGTTTCGACGGCTGCGAATTCGACACCGCGCCGGTGCTGGACGGCGCCCGGCTGTACGAGCTGTCGCTGACCGGTTGCCCGCGGCTGCCCGGCTTGCTCGGCAACGGGCTCACCGTGCGCCGTGATCTGGACCTGTCCCGGTCCCGGGTGGCCGGCGCGCTGTGGACCAGCGCGAGCACGTCGCGGTCCGCGGCCATCTGGCTGTGTGAAGCGGAGATCGGCGGCCGCCTGCTCTGCGCGGGCACCGTGCTCGACGGCCAGGGCTACCGGGCCATGCAGGCGGACCGGATCCACGTGGCCGGGGCCGTCCGGCTGATCCAGGGGTTCCGGTCATTGGGCGAAGTCAGGTTCCTCGGTGCCCGGATTGATGGCTCTCTCGACTTCGCGGCCGCCCGGATCGAGTCGGCTGACGGCCCGGCCCTCGACCTGGAGGGCGCGGTCATCGGCGGGAGCGTGTTCCTGATCGACGACCTGGCCGGGCGGAAACCGGAGATCCTGGGCCGGCTGCACCATGGCCAGCGCGCAACTGGCCGGCCGGTTCATCATCCGCAACGCCATCATCCAGGCCGACGCGGACAGCCAGACCGGCAGCATCTACGAGCGGCCGACCTCGGCGGGTACCGCGCTGGACGCGCCACGGCTGTCAGTGGGCGCCGAGATGGTGCTGGCCGGGCAGTGCGCAGTGACCGGGCGCATCGACATGTCGATGAGCGACGTGAGCAGCGTGTCCATCGGCGCGGGCTGCATCCTTCGCGCGCCTGGCCGCACCGCGGTGGACCTGACCAACGCGCAGATCCGCGCCCTGCTCAGGCTGGATGAGCGGGCCGCGGTAGAAGGCACTATCCGGCTGGCCGGTGCGGTCATCCGCGGCCGGCTCGCGCTGCATGGTGAGCTGAGCCGCCCGGAGCACGAGACCTTGGTCGGTGGCAGCGCGATGACCGTCAACGGCGACGTTTACCTCGATGGCCTGCGCACCGACGGCGGGGCGGTCACCCTGGCCGGGGCCCGGCTGGGCAGCCTCAGTGCCCGGGGCGCGCGGCTGCACAATCCGGGTGGTTACTCGCTTCGGCTCAGCCAGGCTCTGGTCAACGGACCGGTCCGGCTGATCAGCGGGTTCAGCTCGACCGGGCTCGTCGTGCTGAACCGGACCACGATGGAGGGCCGGCTGCACTTCACGAACGGCTCGTTCCGCTGTCCCCAGCCGACACCGGCCAACGAGGCGGGACACGCGATCGAGGCCATTTCCGCCACCGTGCGGGGCAGCATCGACCTGGGCTGGGAGACGGTTTCGCCCAGCGTGGATTTCACCGACGTGACCACCACATCGCTGGCCGACGATCCAGCCACCTGGCCAGATCGCTTCGTCATCGCGGGCATGACCTACGAGCGGTTCGAACGACCCCAGGGCGCCGGGCCCGGGCGGGTCTGGGACCAGGTCGCCCGGTGTGACTGGCTGCGCCGTCAGACCGAGTTCGACTCCGGGCCATATGAGCAGGCGGCCCGGGTGTTCCGGCAGCACGGCTATGCCCGGGAGGCCGAGCAGATCCTGATCGCCCAGCGCAGGCATGCCCGCCAGGTCGGCTGGTCCCACGCCGCCTGGCCACGGCGCGTCCTGGACGCGGTCTACGCCACCATCGGCTACGGCTACCGCCCGGCGCGGGTGCTCTGGCTGCTCGCCCTGCTCCTCGCGCTGGTCACCATCTCGCTCGAAGTGCCCGGCAACCGGGCCGCGCTCCGGGCCAATAACGGCAACGGGGACGTCTACACGACCAGTGGATCGCTCACTGCCTCCAGCCACGGCCAACCGGGCGGGGTCGGCACCGGCCATTCGGCGCGTGCCGATACCTGCGGTGACGGGGAAGTGCGCTGCTTCAGCCCGGTGCTGTACGCGATCGACACGGTTATCCCGCTGATCTCCCTCGATCAGCGGGCCACCTGGTACGCGGACCCCGACGTGCCCAACGGGGAGTTCATGCTCTGGTGGCTCAACCTGGCCACGCTGCTCGGCTGGGTGCTCTCCTCCATCTTTGTCCTGTCGCTGGCCCGGCTGTCCCGGAGCCCATGACGGCTAGCCGCCGTACAGTTCGGTGAGCAGGGCGATGGCGGCGTGCGTGGATCGATGCGGGTCGTGCCGTCGCCAGATCACCTGCACCGCGATGGGCGGGGCGTCCCGCAGCGGCCGGAACACGACGCCGTCGCGCCGGTACTGGCCGGTGGTGCCTTCCGGGGTGATCCCGACGCCGCCACCGGCCGCGATGACGGCCAGCCAGTCATCGATGTCGCGGGTCTCCCGGGTATGCGGTCGCCCGCTCGCTGGCCACAGGTCCAGGGTGGTGCTCCCGGTGCGCGGTCGATCAGCAGGGTGCGCTGGGGTATCTCGGCCAGCCGGATGGAGCGTCTGCGGCCCACGGATCGTCGGCGGCCAGCGCGCAGTAGCGCCGCTCATAGCCCACGATGGCGCTGGCGAAACGCTGGCCACCCGCCGGGGTGCGCAGCACCGCGATGTCGCACAGCCCCTCGGCCAGCCCGCCGGTGGGCGAGTTGGTGCGGATCAGGTCCAGGTCCACGCCGGGATAGCGGCCGGCCCAGCGGCGCTGGAACTCACGGGTGTGCCGGCCCATGGCCGACCACGCGTGCCCGATGCGCAGCGTGGTGTGCCCGGTGCCGCCTCGGCCACCAGGTTGTCCGCGGCGGCCAGGATCTGCCTGGCCTGGGCGAGCGCGTGCACACCGGCCGTCGTCGGCGTGACGTTCCGGCTGGTGCGGTGCAGCAGCCGGACGCCGAGCACCTGCTCGAGGGTGCGCAGGTTCCGGGACACGGCGGCCTGCGAGACGCCGAGTTCGATGGCCGCGTCGGTGAAGGTTCCCGAGTCCACGATCGCCACCAGGCAGCGCAGGTGCCGCAGCTCCAGATCCATAACTAGAGCGTATAGCTGCGTCGATCCATGCATTTTGCGTATCCACTGAGCCGGGTCATGCTGCGGGCCATGACCACCGTCACGCAGCAGCGGCGGCGCCCACCGCGGCCCGTGGGTAGCGGCGCCGCTGGGCCGTCCCGGCAGCTGACCGGGATCGCCCTGATGACCGGCAGTGCCGCGGCCAACCAGCTCGGCGCGGCCAGCGCCGCGCTGGCCTTCCCGGTCCTCGGGCCCGCCGGGGTCGTCGCGGTACGGCAGTGGGTGGCCGGTGCGGTACTGCTGGCCACCGCGCGGCCGAAGGTGGCCACGTTCACCTGGCCGCAGTGGCGTCCCGTGCTGGCCCTGGCCCTGGTCTTCGCCACCATGAACCTGTCGCTGTACACGGCGATCAGCCGGGTTGGCCTGGGCCTGGCCGTGACCCTGGAGTTCCTCGGCCCACTGTCGGTGGCGCTGCTGGCCGTGCGCCGGCTGCTCGACCTCGGCTGCGCCGTGATCGCCGGCGGTGCCGTCGTGGTGCTGGCCCGGCCGCAGGCCAGCACGGACTACCTGGGCCTCGGCCTGGCGTTGCTGGCCGCCGTCTGCTGGGCCTGCTACATCCTGGCGAACCGGGCGGTCGGTACCCGGCTGCCGGGTTCGCAGGGTCCGGCCGCCGCGGCCGGCCTGTCTGCCCTGCTGTACGTTCCGGCCGGCATCTGGGTGCTGGCCAGCCATCCGGTGACGCTGCCCGCGCTGGGCCACGCGGCGCTGGCCGGCCTGTTGTGCTCGGCCATTCCGATGGTCGCCGACCTGCTGGCGCTGCGCCGGGTGCCGGCCCGGTTCTTCGGCGTGTTCATGAGCGTCAACCCGGTGTTCGCCGCGCTGACCGGGCTGGTCGTCCTCGGCCAGGCGCTGGGCCTGGCCGACTGGCTGGCCATCGCCGCCATCGTGACCGCTAACGCGGTCAGCGTCGGCAGCGGCCCGCCGCACCGCCGCGGTCAGCACCGGTCTGCCCCGGATCCGGAGTCGCCGGCCAAGACGTGAAGTGGCACGGGCGTTAGGACAGGAGATCGGTTTGAGCTCAGCCCAGGGCTTTCCCGAACCACAGATTGGACAGGCGGAAGTCGCTGAACGGCGCGATCCCCCGGTAGCCGTTCCGCTCGTAGAGCTGGCGGGCCTCGGTGAGGTAGTCGCCGGTGTCGAGGCGCAGCCGGGTCACCTGGTGGCGGCGCGCGGCGTCTTCCACCGCGGTCAGCAATTGCTGGCCGATCCCCTGGCGACGGGCCTGCGGCAGCACGAAAACGCGGGTTAGCTCGCCGATGCCCGGCGGGCAGCAGGCGCAGCCCGGCGCAGCCAAGGACCGTGCCGTCGCCGCGGGCGACCAGAAGCAGCCCGCCCGGCGGGCGGAGGTCATCGCTCGGCTCCGCGGCCATCGCCGCCGCGACCTCCGCGTCGGTTGCCGGCCGCCGGTGGTAGCGGCTCACGATGTCCTGGAAGTAGGCGGTCAGCACCGCACGCCCCGCCGCCGAGCCGGGCGGTTCCGGACGTATCCGTACCTGCAGCGGATTGGCTCCGGCCATGCCGCCACGGTAGCCGTGTCCTAAGCTCGCGGCATGGCGAGTTCCCTGCCGCGCAGCACGCCAGCGGATCAGCAGGTGGACCCGGCCGCGATCCTCAGCTTCCTGGATGCCCTGGACTGTCATCCCGGGATCGAGATGCACAGTCTGATGGTGCTGCGCCACGGGCAGGTGGTGGCGGAGGGCTGGTGGGCGCCGTACAGTCCGGGCGGCCCCAGTTGCTGTACTCGCTCAGCAAGAGCTTCACCTCCACCGCGGCGGCGTTCGCGCAGGCCGAAGGGCTGCTCGACCTGGACGACACGGTCATCTCGCACTTCGCCGAGTTCGACGCGGACATCACCCACCCGCGCAGCCGGGCGGTGAAGGTGCGGCATGTCGCCGCGATGGCCAGCGGCCATACCCGGGACATGCTGGCCGAGGCGGTCACCCGGGACCGCGGCGAGCCGGTCCGCGGCTTCCTGCTCAGCCCGCCGGATCATGGGCCGGGCACGGTCTTCGCCTACAGCCAGCCGTGCACCTACGCGCTGGCCAGCATCATCCAGCGCAACGCGGGGATGCCGCTCACCGAGTACCTGCGGCCCCGGCTGTTCGACCCGCTCGGTATCGGGCCGGTCGGCTGGCAGACCTTCCCGCCCGGGCGCGAGCAGGGGTTCAGTGGCCTGCACGCCCGCACCGAGGACATCGCCAAGCTCGGCCTGCTGTACCTGCAGCGCGGCCAGTGGGAGGGCACCCGGCTGATCCCCGAGGCATGGGTGGCCGAGGCGACGTCGAAGCAGGTCGGCAACCCGGAAGGGGCCAGCCCGGACTGGGCCCAGGGATACGGCTTCCAGTTCTGGCTATCCCGGCACGGCTACCGCGGCGACGGGGCGTTCGGGCAGTTCTGCGTGATCCTGCCCGAGCAGCAGACGGTGATCGTCACCACCGCCTACACGACCGACATGCAGGCCATGCTCGACGCCATGTGGACCCATCTGCTGCCCGGCCTGGACCACGCCGTACCGGACCCTGGCCCGGCGCAGCGGCAGCTCAGCTCCCGGCTAGCCTGCCTGACCTTGCCGCCTGCGGGGCCGACCCGGCGCCCGCCGACTGGGCCGCGTGGGCCAGCGCGCCGTTCGCCGTCGCCGCGAGCGCCGCGGCCAGCCAGATCCAGCCCGCCGTCACCGCCGTCGGCCTGGCCCCGGCCGACGCTGGCTGGCAGGTCAGGCTTATCGAGCCGGGCAACGCGCTGACCGTCCCGGTCGGCGCCGGGGCCTGGACGGTATCCGAGCCGACCGACCAGCGCGGCGAGACCATCCCGGTCGCTGCCTCGGGCGGCTGGCTGGACCGTGGCACGCTGCGCACCGAGATCATCTTCCTGGAAACCCCACACCGGATGGACATCACCTGTGCCCTGCCCAGCCGTACCGCCGAGGCGGTATGGCGGCATCCGCCGCTCGCCCCCAGCAAGCTCCAGCACCTGCACTGCCCCCGCTAGCTGCCCGGGGTAGCTGGCTAGCGCCAGTGCTCCAGCGGCAGCGGGCCGCGGCTGAGGATGGTCCGGATCGCGAACGTGCTCTGCGCCTCGACCACCTGGGGGATGGTCAGGATCTGCCCCAGCAGCAACTGCTCGTAGCTGGCCAGATCGGGTACGGCCGCCTCGACCAGGAAGTCGTTGCTCCCGGACACCAGGTAGCAGGCGACGACAGCCGGGATGGCCAGCAGGGCCTGCTCGATCCGGGACGAGGTCTCCTGCGAGTGCCCTTCGACCTTGATGCCGATGAAGACGGTCAGGCCGAGCCCGGCCCGGACCCGGCTGACCTCCGCGCGGTACCCGTCGATGATGCCGCTGGCCTCGAGCGCCCTGACCCGGCGCAGGCAGGCCGAGGGCGACAGCGAGACGGCCTCGGCGAGATCGACGTTGGCGATCCGGCCGTCCCGCTGCAGCCGGGTAACGATGGCACGATCCACCCTGTCTGGCACATGCTCTGGCATGAAATGCAGCCTATTCGCTTGATCGCACAACCGTGTTGCGCCAGAGGCGGCCAGGGGCGTCACATTTGCCATCGCGTGCGGGCCGATTTCGGCCATGGTGAAGGCATGGCGATGACGACCATGACCCAGCCCGCTGTCGTGCCCAACCTGACCACCTCGCGCGGTGCCGCCCTGTACATCGGGGCGATCCTCGGCCCCGGCCTGCTGCTCCTGCCCGGGCTGGCCGCGGCCGAGGCCGGGCCCGCCTCGATCCTGGCCTGGCTGGCCCTGCTCGGCCTGTCCGGCCTGTTCGCCGGCGTGTTCACCGCCCTGGGCCGGCGCGTGCCATCCGCGGGCGGGGTGATGGGGTACGTCAGCACGAGCCTGGGCTCGCGCGCCGGGCCGGGCGACCGGCTGGATGTTCCTGGCCGGCGTGGTCGGCGGTGCGCCGATCGTCTGCCTGATCGGGGCCAGCTACGTCACCGAGCTGACCGGCGGCGGCCAGCTGGCCCGCGCGGCGGTCGCGGCCGCGCTGCTGCTGACCGTCATCAGCCTCGCCGCCCGCGGGCTGCGGGCCAGCGCCACCGCGCAGGTCGATCCTGGTCAGCCTGCTGACCGGCGTGGTGGTCGTGGCCGTCGCCGGGTCGGCGGCGGCGGCCCGGGCCAGCAACTGGACGCCGTTCGCGCCGCACGGCTGGCTCTCCCTGGGCAGCGCGGCGGCCACGCTGATGTTCTCCTTCGTCGGCTGGGAGGCGGTCGCCCCGCTGACCACGCGCTTCGCGGACCCGGCCCGGCAGCTGCCGCGCGCGGTGGCCATCGCCCTGGCCGTCACGACCGTGCTGTACCTGGGCCTGGCCGTGGCCACGATCAGCGTGCTCGGGCCGCGGGCGGCCACCGACGTGCCGCTGGCCGGCCTGCTCAGCCGGGCCGTCGGCGCGGCCGGCCCGGCCATCGCCGCGGCAGCCGCCATCGTGCTGACCATCGGCGCGACCAACGCGTACATCAGCGGCGCGGCGTCCATCGCCGGGCAGCTGGCTCAGGCGGCGGGCGGCGCGCCGGCGGTCCGCGCCCAAGCGCCGGCTGCTGACCGCCATCGCCGCGGCCGGCCTGCTGCTGATCGTCCTGTACGGGCTGCGCCTCGTCGGCGCGGCCGCCCTGGTGGCGGTGCCGACCGCCCTGTTCCTCACCGTCTACCTGGGCGCCATGGCCGCCGCCGTGCGGGTGCTGCGCGGACCGGCGCGGCTGGCCGCGGTGCCCGGAGCGCTGGCCGTCACGGTCATGCTCGGCTTCTGCGGCTGGGCGCTCGCGCTGCCCGCTGCTATCGCACTGGCCAGCGGCTGGCGGGCCTGGTCCGCCGCCGGGCGCCAGGGCCGCGTGCGCTACGCATCCGTCTCGGGCAGCTCCGTCTCGGGCGGCTCCGTCTCGGGCGGCTCCGGTTTGGGCGGCTCCGGTTTGGGCAGCACCGTGCCGCCGCTGCGCCAGTACTCGCCATCCGAGCGGGACAGGAACTGCTCATCGACGAGGCACCGGCGCAACGCGGCGTAGTCCGGGTGAATCGCGCCGAGGAACCGGCTGACCCGCTGCTCGGGGTATCGCACTCCCGGCTCGAAGGCCTGGGCGATCACATCGAGCAGCTGCCGCCGCCGTGACTTCCTGGCTGGCAGGGATGCGACCTGGCCGCCGCCGACGAACACCCGGAGCTGGGGATCGCTGGCCAGCGCGGCGAGAACGACCGCGGGATCTAGCTCAGACATGGTCACCATTGTCGGCCAGCTTGAGGTTGCGCCGCAGAAAGTTGTTGGCGGCCCGGTCCCGGGTGGCTCCTATTGCTGCCACGTCAGCACCCCGGAAGGGACCAGGACATGAACATCGCCACCCGGTCAGCCGCCCTCGCCCGCCGCCCCGCCACTCCGGTGCGGGTGGCCGTGCCCGCGGCGGCCGCCGCCGCCGCGATCGCGCTCACTGGCTGCTCGTCGCCGTCACCAGCCGCGCCCAGCGTGCCCGCCCGCAAGGCGGTCGCCCTGGCCACCTCGCGGCCGGCCAGTGCGCCCCCGGCGGCCGCGTCCACCCCGGCCGCGACCGCCCCCAGCACGGCGCCGGCCACTCCAGCGCCGGCCAGCCCAGCGGCGGGCAGCTCAGCGGCGGCCAGCCCAGCGGCGCAGCCGCCGGGCGCGCTGACCGCCAGGGTCACCATCCTCGGGACCGGGCCCGGCCTGGTGCCCGGCGGCCCGGCCGTCCGGTTCCGGGTCACGGTGACCAACGGGTCGGCGCAGACCTACTCCAACGTGCTGCCCCTGGTGTCGCTGGGCCACTGCTCATGCACGGTGACCACCCTGTTCCCGGCGGGCTCGCTGGCCGAGCGGGAGAGCACGACCAACGTCTGGCAGCCCATTCCCTACGACGTGGAAGGCTTCGGCACCGACTATCTCAAGGTCACCGATCCCGGCGGGATCCAGCTGATCAGCCCCGGCGGCGTCGCCACGTTCGAGTACCGGGTCGCCCTCAAGCCGGCCACCAGCGCGCAGGTCACCCACGGCCAGGGGGCCATCGACGTCACGCTGATCACGCTGCCCGGGCACACCCCCATCGGCCCGGCACCATCGGCCAGCGCACCGATCGACGTGCAGCCCGGCCAGCCGCCAGCGTGACGCCGCCGCGGCTAGCCGGCCGCCTGGCCGCCCCGGACCGGGTCGGGGGTATCGCCTGGATCGTCCAGCCCGAAGCTGATGATGCGATCGGGATGGATCCGGATGATGGCCCCCTGGACCGGGGCAGCCGAATCGGCCGGCGTGGCGATCGCCTGGGCGTGCCCGCGGATCTCCACACAGCGCACCCGCCACGGATCGACCGAGGCGATGTCGTCCACTACGAACGCCGCCCGGCCGTTGTCGGCCACGTTGCGGAACTTGCGGCTGGCCGTCATGTTGAACCCGCCGATATCGATCGTCCCGGTGGCCGGGTTGTACCGGAACCCGACCGGGCTGGCCTGGAGCGTGCCATCCGGCTGCATGGTCGCCAGCCGCCCCAGCCGCTGGGTGGCCAGGTAAGCCAGTTCGGCATTGCTGAAAGACATGGTTCCAGCCAACAACTTCAACCATGCTTTAAGTCAAGCGGCTGGCAGTGCCCGCACCGCCAGCGTGGGCCGCTGCCGCCCGGCCTGCAGCGACGATCTGATTTGCGCCGCCACCTGATCCGCCTTGGTGCGGACCTGGTGCGGGGTGAACGGCAGCACGACGATCCCGCACATGCCCATCCGGGTCTGCCGGGCCTGGGTGCGCTCCCAGTCGTCCGGCGACAAGTGCCACTCCCGGGAATTCACCTCGGCGGCCACCCCGGCATCCGGCCACCAGGCGTCCGTCTCGGCCAGGAACCCAGTCCCGGTGAACAGCCGCGCGTTGAACATCGGGCGGGGCAGCCCGGCGCGGATGATCAGGTCCCGCAGATCTCCCTCGGCCACCGACCGGACCCCGTCCGCCACCTCAGCCAGCGCCTGCCGTAGCCAGCTCGACTGCTTCCGCGGCGTGTCCGCTAACTCCCGGGCCAGCACGTCCAGCTTGCACAGCCGCCGCTGCACGGAATCCGCCAGCACCGCGCGGAAGTCGCGGAAGCTGCGTAGTTCCCGCGCCGCGTCCGCGATGGCCCGGGCGACCATGGTGAACTCCACCGGCCCGTCCACGCAGACGCAACCCGGCGTCCGCGTCGTAGCCGACACCCGGACAAAGGAGCCATCCACACGGCTCCGACCGCGGCGGACCAGCACGGTGATCAGGGTGTGGTCCGGCACCCGCACCCCGTGCCGCCGTAACGCCGCCAGGCCAGTGATGGCGCTGCCCGGTCCCGCGTACCGCAACGCGGCGATCTCGAGCTGCCGCCTGGTCGGCGTCCCGGTGACCGTCAGATAAACCCCGGGCAGCAGTTGCTGCCCAGGGCCACCAGGGCGGATCCGATACCTCAGCTGGCGGTCCGTCAGGCCGCCGCCCAGCGCTTCAGCCCGGGAAAGAACGCCGTCCTGCTTCCGGAGCAGGGCCTCGAGCGCAGCCGTGCCCGTACCCAGCGAATATCCCACGGGCGCAGCCTGCCACCGCCCAGTGACAATCCGGCCCCGGCCGGTGTTGATGTTGACCCTGCCGACATAGCAGTGTCGGTTGCGCCAACATCAAGACCGGGAGCTGAAACGTATGTGACTGGAGGGTGCAGTGTGGTTGGGGCCGGGACGGCGTTGCGGGGGCAGGGACCAGGATGGTGGGGTGGATTCCGGGGTGAGCGGGGTGGATTCCGGGGTGAGCGGGGTGGGGTCCGGGGTGAGCGGGGTGGGGTCCGGCGTGAGCGGGGTGGATTCCGGGGTGAGCGGGGTGGAGTCCGGGCGGACGCCGGGGGACTGGGAGGTGGCCGGGCTGGCGCGGCCGCGGCGGGGGCACTTCGAGCTGGGGACGGGGTATCACGGGGACATCTGGCTGGACCTTGATGCGCTGTTCCTGCGGCCGGCCCGGCTCGCGCCGCATGTCGAGCGGCTGGCTGACCAGCTGCGGGAGCACCGGGTCGATGCCGTGTGCGGGCCGCTGGACGGTGGCGCGTTCCTGGCGCTGGCCCTGGCCAGCCAGCTCGGCGCGGCGTTCCTGCCCGGGTACCGGAATCCAGGCCCGGCGCCGGGCTACCGGCTGCCCCGCGTGCCGGGTGGCATCGGCGGGTGGCGGGTGGCGATCGCCGATGACGCGGTCAACGCCGGGACCGCCATCCGGGCCTGCTTCGAGGAGTTGCGCGGCGGCGGAGCGGTGCCGGTCGCGGTCGCCGCGCTGCTCGCGCTCGGCCCGGCCCGGGCGGTCGTCGAAGACACCATGGCGCTGCCCCTGCACGCGGCCGGTGAGCTGCCCAGCCAGGCCTGGCCGGCCGGCGCTGCCCGCTGTGCGCGAGCCGGACCCGGCTCGCCGATCCAGCCGCTGACCAGGAGTAACGGCTGAGGCGGTGCCCTGCTGCCGCGCCGCGGCGGCCAGCCGCACACCACGATTACTTAACGCCATTACCCGGTGGCGGGCGTCCGCCGCGCCGTGCGGTACAGATCGACCAGCTCAGCGGTGCTGGTGGCGTCGGTGGCGGCCTTGTCGTCGCGCCACCGGCCGGTGAACCGCGGGAAGCGCATGGCCAGCCCGGCGTCGGGCTGGATCTGTCCCCACCCGGCGGTGTAGTTGGGTGAGAGGGTCAGCTCGGCGCTCAGGATCTCCAGCACCAGCCCGGGCTCGAACCACACGTCGGGCTGCTGCCGGGCGTCCACCCGGGCCGGCCGATCCGGGCGGGCCAGCGGCGCCAGCCGCTGCGGCAGCACGGCCAGGTCGGCGTCGGAGAACCCGGTGCCGCACTTGGACACCGCGGCGAACACGTCCGCGTCCGCGTCGTAGGCGGCCAGCAGCAGCGCGCCGTAGACGCCGCGGCGGCGGCCCCGCCCGGCGAACGCGCCCACCACGACCAGGTCCACGGTGTCGGACAGCTCGGTGCGGTAGTCCCGCTTCAGCTTGATCCACTGCCAGCCGCGGGCGCCGGCCCGGTAGCTGGCGTCCGGGCCCACCGACTTGCACACCAGTCCCTCGCAGCCGTCCGTCACCGCCTGCTCGAACGCGGCGTCCAGCCTGGCTGGCGTGGTCACCTCGGCCGCCGTGGTCAGCCGGAGCTGGGGCGCGACGGTGATCGCCTCGGCCAGCCGCGCCCGGCGCTGCGGGTAGGGCAGCTCGGTGAGGTCCTCGCCGTCGGCGTAGAGCAGCTCGAAGCAGAACAGCCCCACCGGCACATCCCGGACCGCGTCGCTGATGCCGTACTTCCGCCGCCGGAACATGACCTCCTGGAACGGGCGCAGCTCGCCGGCCGCGGCGTCGTACGCGACGACCTCGCCCTCCAGGATCGCCTGGCCCGGCTTCAGCCCGGCCTGGAGCAGTTCGATCACGTCGGGGAACTGGCTGCTGACCCGTTCCAGCCGCCGGGTGTACAGCTCGATCGACCCGTCCGGGGTGCGGTGCGCCTGGACCCGGACCCCGTCGTACTTGTATTCGGCTGCGCACTCGCCGCCCAGTTTGGCCAGGATCTCCGCGGCGTCGGACAGTCGCTGGGCCAGCATGACCCGCACCGGGTTGCCCGGCTGCACCTGGAGTCGCTGCACCGCGGCCAGCCCGCCCTGGACCAGCACCCCGGCCACCCGGCCCAGGTCGCAGCAGATGTTATAGCCGCGTTCCAGCACCGGCCGGTCGGCCCGCCCGGCCGCGTGCACCTGGGCGAGCGCGTCCAGGATGGTCGGCGTGCCGATGCCCAGCCGCAGCCCGCGGGTGACCAGGCGGAGCAGGTAGCGGGCCTCCAGCGGGGTGGCCCGGGTGAGCAGCCCGGCCAGCAGGTCCAGCTTGCGGCCCTGCGAACCGGTCCCCTCGGCCGCGGCGATCTCGTGCAGCGTGCCGACCACCTCGGTGACCGCCAGGCTGGCCTGCCGCCCAATCGGCCGTCTCAGTCAGCAGTTGCTCAGCCGCCTGGCCGAGGTCGCCGGTCTCCCGCACGCGGGCCGCGACCTGCTCGGTGCTGCGGCCGGTGGCAGTGGCCACGGCCCGGACGGCCAGCTTCTCGGCCAGGCCGAGGTCGATGCCCGCGAACTCCGGCGCGATCAGGCCCTGGCACAGGTAACAGACCGTGGGCAGCAGGTCGTCCGGGGTCGCGATGAGCAGTTCGGCCAGCCGGGCGGTGAGCACCAGCCGGCCGCTGGCCTGCTCCAGGTCGCGGTAGGCCTCGGCGATGGTCTGGTACTGCACGGCACCCCCTTCGTCCACCCGATCATGACACGCCAGGCCGACAGTGGTTCCGGACCGGCCAGGGCGGCCAAAGCGGTCCGCCGGGTAACAAGTGGGTAACGCCGGCCACGAAGAATCTACTGCTGGTGACCGCTCGTGCCGGAGACTTGGTGTCCATTCACCGTGCTCGCTGAAGAGTTTGGCAAAGAAGCCAGGAGGGGCCCCAGGAATGAAGAGACTGCTCGCCGTCGCCGCCGCAGTCAGCACGTTGGTGGGCGTGCTGACTACGGCCGGAACCGCGGTGGCTGCCACCGCAGCACCGCACGCCAATGCCCTGACATGGGGCAAGTGCGCGGAAAGTGACCTGCAGCAGGCCGGCGCGCAATGCGCCATGCTGACCGTCCCGCTCAACTACAGCGACCCGACCGGGCCGACCATCCAGATCGCCGTCTCGCGGATCAAGCACACCTCGAGTGCCAAGCACTACCAGGGCATCATCCTGACCAACCCGGGCGGGCCGGGCGGCAGCGGCCTCGACCTGAACGTCTTCCTGATCGACCAGCTCAAGGCCGAGGGCTCGGCGGCGGACAAGGCCGCGGTCGGGGACTACGACTGGATCGGCTTCGACCCGCGCGGCGTCGGCTCCAGCGTGCCCGCGCTCACCTGCGCGCCGTTCTACTTCAGCGGCGACCGGGAGAACTACAACCCGGTGAACAAGCAGATCCTGAACTACTGGCTGAGCCGCAGTGCCCGGTACGACCACCGGTGCGCCACGCACAGCGCCGCGCAGTCCGCGCTGCTGGACAACATGACCACGGTCGACTCGGCCGAGGACATGGACAGCATCCGGGCCGCGCTGGGCCAGAGCCAGATCACCTACTACGGGTTCTCCTACGGCACCTACCTGGGCCAGGTCTACTCGACGCTGTTCCCGTCGCACGTCCGGCGGCTGATCATGGACAGCAACGTGGACCCGCGCAAGGTGTGGTACCAGGCCAACCTGGACCAGGACATCGCGTTCAACCGGAACATCAAGATCTGGTTCGGCTGGCTGGCCCAGCACCACGCGTTCTACCACCTGGGCCGGACCGAGCAGTCGGTGGAGAAGCGGTTCTACGCGGAGAAGGCCCGGTTGTTCAAGCACCCGATCCAGGGTGTCGTCGGGCCGGACGAGTGGACCGACGTCTTCCTCGAGGCCGGGTACTACGAGCAGACCTGGCTGCAATGGGGCAGCGCGTTCGCGAACTGGGCCAACACGCACAGCAAGAAGGCCGGCGCGGCGATCGTGGCCCTCTACCAGGCAGTCGACGCGCCAGGCAACGACAACGAGTTCGCCGTCTACAACGCGGTGCAGTGCACCGACGTGCAGTGGCCGACCAGCTGGGCGGTGTGGAGCCGGGACAACCACCGGGTCAACAAGATCGCGCCGTTCGAGACCTGGGACAACGCCTGGTTCAACGCACCGTGCCTGCACTGGCCCGCGCCCGCCTCGCGGCAGACCCCGATGCAGATCAACGGCAGCGGCATTCACAACGCACTGCTGATCGACGAGACGCTGGACGCGGCCACGCCGTTCGAGGGCAGCCTCGAGGTCCGCAAGCTGTTCCCGCACTCGGTGCTGCTGGCCGAGCCGGGCGGCACCACGCACGCCGACTCGCTGTCCGGCGACCTGTGCGTGGACAACACCATCGCCAACTACCTGGCCAACGGCGTGCTGCCGAAGCGCGGACCCGAACGCGCCGTGGGACAAGACCTGCAAGCCACTGCCCAGGCCGGTCCCCGGGTCCAGCAGCGCCAGTTCATCCGGTGCGATCACCGGGATGGTCCCCGCCTTGCGCTAGCGCGCCGGGCCAGCCAGCACGGCGGGCCGTCCAGCCACACCAGGCTGGGCGGCCCGTTCGCGGTATCGGCGGCTGTATCAGCGCCAGCCGCCGGGTGCTCTTACTTGCGACGGCAAATGCGGTCGTGAACGGGGGAACCATGGACGGCAGCGCGATGATGTTCCTGGACTGCCCGGCGTACCTGGATGCGCACGGCGCTCGCCGGTGCGGGCTGCCGGCTGAGGTACAGGACCGGTACGCGGTCACGTCGACCGATGGGCCGCTGGAAAGCGTGCGCATCCAGTGCCCGCGCGGGCACTGGTTCAACGGCCCGGTCGAATCCATGACCTGGGACAGGCAGCCGTCGCCCGCGGCCCGGCCGGCCGGTTCACGATGCGCCGGGCCGACCGCCGCTAACGGGTCAGGTAGGCCACGTCGGTTTCCCACTTCGCCGGGTCGGGCCCCTGGGCCGGGTCGGTGAGGTAATGCTCGACCCGGCCGCCCCAGGCTGATCCCTGGGCGGTGTCGCTGGTGTCGAACTGGACCCCGTGCTCGGCGGCCCACTGCTGCAGCGCGCCGTTGCTGGCCACCAGGCCGTCATAGGGACCGGTGTGCCGGAGCACCGCGTAGCGGCCGGCGGGCAGCACGCCAGGCTGGATCCGGCCACTGCCGGTGACCGGTGCGCGGACCGGCACGCCCAGCTCGATCTGCAGGTCGCCAGCCATGTCGATGACCAGGTAGCGGATGAACGGTGGGCCGCCCGGCGCGATGCCGTTGCTGGCCAGCCAGCCGAACAGCTCGGGGAACCCGCTGTCCACGGCAGTGGAGATGGTGTCCATGGTGACGGTCGCCCGGATGGCCACATAGTGCTGCGCATCGCGCGGCTGGATCTGTGGCTGCTGGGTCATATCAGGCCTCCGTATTGTGGCATGCCTAATAAGACGGCTGGCCGCCGCAGGACTCACCGGCGGCGGCCACCCGGGCCGCAGCCCGGAACCCAGCGGATCAGATCCGAAGGTGCCGGAGCGCGCCACCGACCAGCTTGGCGCCGACCGCACCAGCCGCGCCGGTCAGCACACCCCGGGTGATAACTGGCCCATGCTCCGCACCGAAGTCCCGGCCTGCCTTGATGACCGGGGTGGCGGCGGCGCTGAACCCGTCGGCGAAAGGCCCGTTGTCGGTCGAACGCGTCATAGGTACCTTTGGCCAATCCAGCCGCGATGGCAACTGGCGTCACGACGACCGTACTGACGTTCGCCCAGAACTCGCTCGAATTCTCCACCTGCTATTTCCTCCCTGAGCCTTCAGCAGACCCAGCACAATCGTGGCCGGCGCCACGTCCCGATACTAGGGGGTGGAGTCCACATCTATGGTGGGCCTGGGTCCACCGGCATGCTGTGATCTTCCTGACAACCGGGGGGGTCATGCAATCCTTTGCAGGCCCAGCCGGTACGCTCTGTCCTGGCCAGTAGCAACGTGACCCGGACCCGGGAAGCGCGGGACTTCATCGCCGAAGGGGTCACCCGGCGAGAGGGCATATCCCCATGGCATTGCTTGGCGGTCCGAAGGTCATCGCCCGGGTCAACAGCAGCTCGGCCAGCGCGCTCGCGGTGATGTCCTTCGAATGGGTCATTCGCGTGGACGGGCAGATCTGCTACCGGCTGATCAAGGTGGATGGCCGCTCGGAACGCAATCCGTGGACCCTGGTCACCCAGTTGCCAGCGGCCGAACTGCACGGGCTGCACCGGGACAAGGGCAAGGCCAAAGCGCTGCTGGATGATCTCGCCCGGCAGCACGGGCACAAGCTCGGCTGAGCCATTTTCGCAGGTAGAGGGCTATATGTGCGAGCCCGGGAGCCCTGCCGGGGCGGAATGCCGGGGACCCGGAACCGGCCAAATCACGGGTGATTTTGGCGCCGGTGGGTAGCCAATAGCTTGCTCATGGTGCTGAGCTGGAAGCCAGGCCAATCAGGGGGCAGTAGCACAGGGGGAAACATGAGCACCACGATCAAGCCATGGCCGCTGGTCAAGCAGGGCGACAACCACCACCCGGTGGAGAGCGTGCAGTACCTGCTGCACATGCGCGGGCACCCGGTGACCATCGACGGGATCTTCGGGCCGAAGACGGCCGCGGCGGTGCAGGCCTTCCAGGCCGAGAAGAAGCTGGCTCAGGACGGCGAAGTCGGCCCGCTCACCTGGGCTCAGCTGGCCTTCCAGGTCAAGCAGGGCGAGAGCAACTACGCCGTGCGCGGCGTGCAGGAAGAGTTCGTGTGGCGCAAGCAGAACCTCGCGATTGACGGGATCTTCGGGGCCAAGACCGGCGCCGCGGTGAAGGGCTTCCAGAAGGGGCTCGGCGTCCAGCAGGACGGATTTGTCAGCGACGAGATCTGGGAGGCGCTGGTCAGCGGCATGCTGCCCGGCTGACCGGGCGGGTCACCAGGCCGCTGCGTAGGCTCGGCCTGGTGACCCCTGATGAACGCTGGCTGGCGTCGGTCTGGCCGGTGGTCCGCGGCCGGTTGCCGCCCGCGCCGGCCCGGGTGACCGAGCTGGGCTGTGGCCCGCTGGGCGGGTTCGTGCCACAGTTGCGGGCGGCCGGTTACCAGGCTTCCGGCGTCGATCCGGCGGCCCCGGACGGTCCGGAGTACCACCAGGTGGAGTTCGAGCACTGGGACCCGCCCGAACCCAGCGACGCGATGGTGGCCTGCACCTCGCTGCACCACGTGGCCGACCTGGGCCAGGTGCTGGACCTGATCCAAGCGGCCCTGCGGCCGGGCGGCATCCTGGTCGTCGTCGAGTGGGCCCGGGAGAGGTTCGACGAGGCCACCGCACGCTGGCGCTGCGCCCGCCTCCCGCCCGGCGGTGGCGAGCCGGAGGGCGGCGAGCCGAGCTGGCTGCAGGAGCTGTGCGGGCAATGGCGCGATTCCGGGCAGACCTGGGACGCCTGCTGCCGGTCCTGGGCGGCGGCCGAACGGCTGCACACCGGCCAGGACATCCTGCGCGCACTCGGCCGCCGGTTCGACGCCACCGGGCCGGTCAGCTACGGCCCGTACTTCTTCCCCGACCTGGCGGGCACGACGGAGCAGGACGAGCAGGCCGCCATCGACGCCGGCCAGATCCAGCCCGGCCGCATCCGCTACACCGGCCGCCGTCCCTGACGCCGCGGCACTGGCTGCGGCGGCAGTATTCACTGACAAACACCGACATAGCACGCATCCGGTACGGGAGAACCAGGCAAAACGGGCGCTCGGCTGCACGTCTCGCATGCTATGTCAGCGTTTGTCGGGTTTCCCGCGTCGTTTAGTCGGGCCAGTAGTGCGACGGGTGGGCGGCGGCAGCGGCGATCGGGGCGCCGTCCAGGGGGACGATGGTTTCGGCGATGCCGCCGAATGGCCACTCCACGGCGAATTCGAACGGCTCGGCGGGCGGGATGGGCCACAGCCACAGCCCGAAGTGGCTGAACCCGAGCTCGCCGCGGTCGCGCAGGCCGCTGCTGCCCGGCCACCAGGACAGCACCGGGCCCTCGGGCGGGCCCTCGTCGCGCCCGGGTCGGCGCTGCTCCAGGGTGGTGGCCTTGCCGCCGTCCGGGAAGCGCACGCCCAGCCGGAGCAGCTTGTCCGGCAGCCGCGGGCCGCCGAACCCGCGGAAACCGCGGTGCACGGACATCTGCAGGTCCCACCACTCGTCGTCGGCCAGGCCCGCCTGCCGGGACACGATCTCGATGTCGAGCATGCAGCCGGTGCTGAACACCCGGATGGCCGGCAGGTACACCACCACATGCTGGCTGCGGGCGATCACCTGCCCGGTGGCCAGCGGGACGCCGGTCTCCAGCCCGGGTGGTTCGGCCCACGGCGGCATTTGCGGCGGTCTCCACCGCCGGGCGGCCGGTTCTTCGCCGGCGGCACGGGCGCAAAGAACATGGCCATACCGTATGCCGTGCGGTCCGCTGCGGCCCGGTGGGCGGGGCGGGCGATGATGTGAGCATGGACGTGCGCCGGGGTGACGGCAGTGTGATCGCGTGCGAGGTGGTCGGGGCGGCGGACGCGGCGCCGGTGCTGTTCTGCCACGGGCTGGCCGACTCGCGGCTGTCGGCGTACCAGCTCGCGCCGGTAGCGGGCCAGCTTGGGCTGCGGATCTGCGCCCCGGACCGGCCGGGGATCGGCCGGACCGATCCGCGTTACCTGCACCGGCTGGCCGACTGGGTGGACGACGCGGCGCTGGTCCTGGACGCGCTGCGGGGTGGACACCGTGGCGGTGCTCGGGGTCTCCGGCGGCGGGCCGTTCGCGGCCGCCTGCGCGGCTGGGCTGGCTGGCCGGGTGCACAGCCTCACGCTCATCTCGCCGCTCGGCTCGCCCGGCTGGCCCACCCGCGGGATGGCCACCGGGGAACGGGTCTCCCTGGAGATCGCCCGGCAGGTCCCGGCGTTCGGTGGCTGGTTCCTCGGCCGCCTGGCCGCGCTGGCCCAGTACTCGCCCCAGCTGTTCCTGCGGCTGGCGGTCAGCGAGCTACCCGGAGTGGACCGCCGCGCGCTGGAGCAGCCTGGCGTGCGCGACCCGTTCCTGGCCAACTACCTGGAAGCGTTCCGCCGGGGCAGCGGGGGAGTGGCGCAGGACCTGCGGCTGCTCACCCGGCCGTGGGGTTTCCAGCTGGGCAGCGATTCAGGTGCCGACGTGGATCCATCACGGGGATGCCGACACGACGGTGCCGGTGCAGCACGCTGAGCTGTTCGCCGCGGCCATCCCGGGTGCCCGGCTCCGGCTGCACCCCGGGCATGGGCACTTCTCCATCCTGGACGCCGCCCCGGACATCCTGGCCACGGCCAGCGGCTGACCACTCAGCCCGGGAACTCGCCACCCTCGGCTTCGGCGGCGGCCGCCTCGTCCGCCGCCGCGTCGGTCGCGGCCAGCGACCCGAGCAGGGCGAGCGACCGGGCGCTGTCCGAACCGGGCTCCGCATGGTAGATCACCAGCAGCTGGCCGCCCGAGTCGCCGATGGACAGCTTCTCGCGGCGCAGCTCCAGCGGCCCGACCTGCGGGTGGCGCATCCGGGCCGCCGCGCCGGCCAGCGCCTTGACGTCGTGCCGCGCCCAGAGCTGCCGGAACGGCTCGCTGGCCAGGGACAGCTCGCCGACGAGCTGCGCGATCCGCGGATCCTCGATGTCGGTGCCGATGGAGGCGCGGAACGACGCGACCATGGCGCCGGCCGCCTGCGCCCAGTCGGGGTGCAGGTCCTGCTCGCCGGCGTCGAGGAACACCGAGCGCAGCCGGTTCGCTCCCGGCCGGATGGCGGGCGACAGGGCGGTCGCGAGCCGGTTCGCGGCCAGCACGTCGAACATCCGGTTCTCCACGAAGGCGGGCAGGCCGAGCACGTCGAGCAGCTGCCGGATGCCGGCCGGCACGGCCTCCCGGCGCGGCCGCTTCGCCGCGGCGGGCCGGGCCGCGGACAGGCTCAGCAGGTACTGCGTCGCGGTCGCGTCGAGCCCGAACACCCGGGCCAGCGCCTCCAGCACCTGCGGCGACGGGTTGCGGTCGCGGCCCTGTTCCAGCCGCAGGTAGTAGTCGGCGCTGATGCCGGCCAGCGTGGCGACCTCCTCGCGGCGCAGGCCCGGGGTGCGCCGGACGCCGGTGACACGCAGCCCGGCGGCCGCCGGGTCCACCAGCTCGCGCCGCGCACGCAGGTACTCGCCCAGCACGTTTGACCTGGTCACGTACTAATTCTATGAATCGTGCGGCGACGCAGCCTGGTCCCGTCACCCCCAGGATGACGGGACCTTGGCTGCTTCGCAGAGCGCGGCGGTTACCCGCCGACCGGGGTGAGCACGAACAGCGGGATGGTCCGGTCCGTCTTCTCCTGGTAGGACGCGTAATCCGGGTACGCGGCCACGGCCCGGTCCCACCAGGTGGCGCGTTCGGCCCCGTGCACCTCCCGGGCCTGGTACTCCTTCTTAACCCCGCGATCCTGCAGTTCCACCCGCGGATTCGCGGCCAGGTTGTAGTACCAGACCGGGTGCTTCGGCGCGCCGCCCAGCGACGCCACCACGGCGTACTCGCCATCGTGCTCGACACGCATCAGCGGGGTCTTGCGCAGTTTCCCGGTCCGCGCGCCCACCGAGGTCAGGACGATGACCGGCCTGCCGTTCAGCTCGTTGCCCTCGGTGCCGCCGGATCGTTCGTACAGGTCGACCTGGTCGCGGGCCCATGGCGCCGCGCTGGGTTCGTAGTCACCGGTAAGAGGCATGACGCCAGTATCCCAACGCGGCGGGCCGCCGCCATCGTCCGTGCCGCGCCACGCCCGGTGCTGTGGCAGGCTTACCGCATGCCCGAGCGATGGGAGTACGGCTCCCTGATGACGATTGCCCTGGCCCCCAGCGAAACGCAGTCCCCCGAGCACATGGTCGGCATCCTGGTCACCGCCCTGCAAGCCCGCCTCGTCGCCGTCGTGGAGCTTGGTGCGCTGATCCCCGGCGAGCGGTACGCCGTGCTGAACGCGGTTGGCCAGGACGGCTGGATCATCACCGGCCCCGGGGTGCGCAACGACTTCAACCGGGGCGCCGCGGTCACCCTGGACAGCATCCGGCTCGATCCGTGGATCGGGGAGATGCTGTCCAGCAGCCCGGTGGGTAAGTGGGCCCGCGGTTACTTCGAGTACCCGCTGCGCCGCCCGGCGCAGGCGGGCTGACCTGGGCTCGCCGGGTCAGCCGCCGGTGACCGTGGTGACGAACCAGGCGGCCTGGGCCAGCGCGCTGTCGGCCGCCGCGACCAGGCCGGGCTGCAGCGCGAAGTCGTGCCACATGCCCGGCCACCGGGTGTAGCTGACGTCCACTCCGGCGGCCGAGGCGCGCGCGGCCAGCAGGCCGGCGTCCGGGGCGAGCAGTTCGTCGTCGCCCGCCTGGATCAGCAGCGGCGGCAGGCCGCGGTGCGTGGCGTGCAGCGGCGAGACCGCTGGGTCAGCCCAGTTCGGCGGGTCGGTGTAGGCGCGGGCGCAGGCGTCCAGCCAGCCCGGGCTGAGCAGCACGTCCCGGCGCACCAGGTCCGGGCTGGCCCGCCGGTCCCGGCCCAGGTCGAGCCACGGCGACAGCAGGATGCACCCGGCGGGCAGCCCGCCTGGCCCCGCCCCATCCCCGTCGGCGTCCCGCATGCCTAGCAGGAGAGCCAGGGCAAGCCCGCCCCCGGCCGAGTCGCCGGACAGCACGATGCTGCCCGGGCTGAGCTGCCCGTTGAGGGCGTTGAGCACCTTATGGGCGTCCTGCAGCGCGGCGGGATAGCGGTGCCCCGGCGCCAGCCGGTACTCGGGGAGGATGACATGGCAGCCGGCCTGCGCGCTGAGCTGCGCGGCCCAGGCCCGGGCCATGAATGCCGAGCCGATGCAGTAGCCGCCGCCGTGGAAATGCACGACGGTCCGCTCCGGGCGGACCCCGGCGGCCAGCACCCACTCGGCCGGCACACCGTCCAGCACGCGGCGCAGCAGCACCGCGCCGCGCCGCACCGGCCCGGCCCGCAGGACCTGGTCCAGCCGGCGCCGCTGCACCGGCCAGGGCAGCTCCGGGGTTGAGCACCCGGCGGCCTATCTGGCGCACCCCGAGCCGGGTGACCGCGGCCGGCAGCCGCGGGCTCATGCCGCGGCGCGCTTCGGCATGACCCGGTAGCTGGCCAGGTCGAACTGCCGGACGCGGCGCCGGTACCGGAACGTCTGGTCGGGCCAGTTGTTGGTGTTGCGGCCCGTCGCGGTGGTGTACCAGCTGTGGCATCCGCTCTGCCACACCGAGCTGCGGCTGGCCTCCGCCACCCAGATATTGAACGCCCGCTGCACTTCGGGCCGCACGTCGAGCCAGTCGAGCCCGTCCGAGTCGAGCGCCTGGAGGGCGCCGAGCACGTAGCCGATCTGGCCTTCCAGCATGTAGATGATCGAGTTGCCGCCGAGGTTGGTATTCGGCCCGTAGAGCATGAAGAAGTTCGGGAACCCGGACACGGTGATGCCGAGGTAGGCCTCGGCGCCGTCGCGCCATTCCGCCCGCAGCTGGCGGCCGCCCAGACCGGTGACCGACATCGGCGCCAGGAAGTCGAGCGTCTGGAACCCGGTGGCGTAGATGAGCACATCGGCCGGGTGGATGGCGCCGCCCGCGGTGACCACCCCGGTGCGGTCGATGCGCTCGATCGGGTCGGTGATCAGGTCGACGTTGGGCCGGGTGAGCGCCGGGTACCAGTCGTCCGAGAACAGCACCCGCTTGCAGCCCAGCAGGTAGTCCGGGACGCACTTGGCGCGCAGCTCCGGGTCGCTGATCGCGCGGAGCTGGCGGCGCCACAGCTGCATCGGCGCGGCGAGCAGCCTGGGGGATACCACGAAGCCGCTGGTGAGCAGCTCGCCATAGAGGAAGATGCGCAGCCGGTCCGCCTTGGCCAGCACCGGCAGCCGGTCGTACAGGGCCTGCTCGCGGGGCCGGTAGGCCCGGTCGGATTTGGGCAGGATGTACGGCGCGCTGCGCTGGAACACGTCAACCTGCGCGGCGGTCCTGGCGATCTCCGGGACGAACTGGATCGCGCTGGCCCCGGTGCCCAGCACGGCCACCCGCAGGCCGGCCAGGTCGGTGCCGTGGTCCCAGCGGGCCGAGTGCCAGGACGGGCCGGCGAACTCGTCCCGGCCCGGGATGTCCGGCCGCCGGGGCCGGCCGAGCTGGCCGACCGCGGACACGATGGCGCTGGCCTGGAGCGTGCCGCCATCTTCCAGGGTGAGGTGCCATACCGCGCGCCGCTCGTCGAACTCGGCGGCCGCGACACCCGAGCCGAACCGGAAGTGCGGGCCGAGCCCGCGCTCGGCGCACAGCTCGTGCAGGTAGCCCAGGATCTCCTGGCCCGGCGGGAAGCGGCGGCTCCAGCGCCACGGCCGGGACGAGTACGAGTACAGGTGGGACGGGATGTCGCAGCTCAAGCCGGGGTAGGTGTTGTCCCGCCAGGTCCCGCCGAGATCGTCGGCCCGGTCCACGATGAGGAAGTCGTCCAGGCCTGCCTGCCGCAGCGCGATGGCCATGCCGATCCCGCCGAACCCCGCCCCGACCACCACCACGCGATGCGTCGACTGTGCTGGCATGGGCGCAGAATAAACGCCGGCCGCGGCGGCGTCACCTGCCGCGCGGGTGGCAGCTGCCAGCCGAGGGTGCGCGCGCATCGCGCCCGAGGCTGACATTTGCCGGCGGCCGTAAGCCGTAAGGCCTACGGCCCGGGCCCACGCGGCGGACGGAAAACAACGCCATACGGGTGGTACGTGTTAGTAAAAAGGATCTAATATGCGTATAATGTATACAGAATTCTTGCGGGTATGCGCGGATGCATGACATGCTGCATCCGAATTGGGTGATCGTGCCGATGCGCGGCGTGAGAACGTGTCATTGGTAAAGGAATCTGGGGCGTATGCCTGGTATGCTGCGCATCCAAAGAGGGAGGGGGTCAAGATGGCTCAACAAGTCAGCGTTATGCTGCTGTGTGACCTTCATGGCGGCGATGTCGAGGCGGTGGAGACGATCTCGTTCGGGGTTGGCAACTCCTTGTACGAGATTGACGTGTGCGCGGCCGATGCTAAGGAACTCCGCAGCAAACTGGGGCCGTTCATTGAGCACGCCCGGCGCAAGAGTGGCGGCGCGCAGCGCCGACCCGGCCGGCGCGCGGCGGACCGGGCACATACGGCCGAGATCCGGGCCTGGGCCAAGGAGCAGGGGCACCAGATCAGCGAACGCGGCCGTATCCCGGCCTCGGTGGTTGCCGACTACGAGCAGAGCCACTGACGCCGCCGCGAACCGTTTCCTGCTTCCACTCACGATAGGTGATCTGAAGCTCGCAGATCGGTGTGCGAAACCACGATGAATGTGTTTGCCCCGGAAGAGCTCTTCCAGTTGGGCTCGTTCCAGCACGCTGAGTTGTTCTCCGGATCCGCGCTGGCATGGGAAGCGCTTGCGCGGTTGCCGGAGTACCTTGGATCGGTGCTGCGGCCAGGGATCCGCGGCGAAGTCGAGGATGGGGCGCACATCATCGGCGACGTCGAGATCGCCGACGGTGCGCGGGTGGAGGCAGGCGCATACATTCGCGGGCCGGCCTTGATTGGCCCCGGCACCGAGGTGCGGCACGGCGCCTATCTACGTGGCAATGTGCTCACCGGGGACGGCTGTGTCATTGGCCACGCCAGCGAGTGCAAGACGGCGATCCTGCTGGACCGGGCCAAGGCGCCACATTTCGCCTATGTCGGCGACTCGGTGCTGGGCAACGATGTCAACCTGGGCGCCGGGACCAGGCTGGCCAACTTCAAGATCGTGCCGGGCACGATCGCGGTGCGTGACCCGGCCGGGGGTGCGGTGGACACCGGTCTGCGCAAGTTCGGCGCCCTGCTCGGCGACGGTGTGCAGATCGGCTGCAACGCGGTGACATCGCCCGGCACGGTGATCGGCCGGGAGTCGATCGTCTACCCGTGCGCTTCGCTGCACGGAACCATCCCGGCCGGCTCAGTCGTGGCCTGGCGGCCCGGCCTGGTCATCCGGCCCAGACCGCGGCGCTAGCCGCGACGCCGCGGCCGGCCGGTTAGCCGGCTCGGGCGGCTGGGCATGACCTGGGTCATGCTGCGGCGGATCCTGGGCCATGGTGCTGATGGAGACGCACCGGGGCACACCCATCCGGTCACGGTCACCATCGAGGACGGGCCAGCCGGGCCGGTGGTGCCGGACGACTTCGCCGGGCTGAGCTTCGAGCGCGGGCCGCTCAACCCGGGCAACGCGGGGGTGGACGGCTACCTGTTCCGCCCGGACAACGAGTCGCTGGTCACCCTGTTCCGCAATGTGGGGCTGCGCAATCTGCGCCTCGGCGGGGGATCGGTGGATTTCTACCCGCCCGCGGGCACCGGGCCCGACGGCTTCACCGGGGTGGACAACCTGTTCGCCTTCGCGGCCGCGGCCGGGGCGCAGGTGATCTACTCGCTGCGCCTGCTCAGCCCGGGCGGCAAGCCCATCGCCGGGCTGAAATCGGTCGACGCCCAGGCGGCCGGGTATATCTGGGGACGCTACCGGGAGCACCTGGCCAGCTTCGCGATCGGCAACGAGCCGGACTGGCACGCGTTCCACAGCTACCCCGGGCATCCGCATGACCCGGCTATCTACGAGGAGATCGGCGGCGTCCCGGGCAGCGCCTACCCGTCGTACCTGGCTACCTGGCAGGACTTCGCCGACGCGGTGCGGGCGGCCGCGCCGGGCGCGCCGCTGGCCGGGCCGGACACCGGGGCGTACACGCCGCTGACCTACACGCCCGATCCGGACAGCGGCGTGTCCTGGACCGAACGGTTCGCCCGGGACGAACGGGAGGCCGGCCGGGTGGCCGACTTCACCCAGCACTACTACGTGGGCGGCAGCCCGGGGAAGACCACGGCCGGGCAGGCCATCGGCAACATGCTGTCCGCGGACTGGGTGACCGGCCGCGACATCGGCAGCCAGCCCGCGGGCACCACATACATCCCGTATCCGTGGTTCTACGCGAGCAATCTGGCGCCGGTGCGGGCGGCGGGCCTGCGCTACCGGCTGACCGAGTCGAACGACTACCTGACCGGCGTGCCCGGCGCGAGCAACGCGTTCGCCGCGGCGCTGTGGGCGCTGGATCACCTGCACTGGTGGGCGGCGCACGGGGCAGCGGGGATCAACTTCCACAACAAGCAGTGGCTGTACACCGACACGATCGTGCCCGACCCGGCCACCGCAGGCCGCTACGCGGTCACTCCCAAGGGATACGGCATCAAGGCGTTCACCCTGGGCTCGGCCGGGTCCGTCAGGCCAGTGACGGTCAGCAGCCCGGACCGGCTCAACCTGACCGGCTACGCCGTCGGCGACCACATCACGCTGATCAACAAGACACACGGGCGGAGCGCCGCGGCGGCGGCCGTGACGATCAGCGCACCCAGCCCAGCACCGCAGCGGGCCGAGGTCATGATGCTGACCAGCGCGGAACCGGGCGATCCGGGAGCAGCCAGCGCCACCCTGGGCGGGGCCGCGATCACCGGCGACGCCCCGTGGGCCGGGCAGTGGACTGAGCTGCCCGGCGGCCCGGACGGCGCGGGGATCAGCGTGACCGTGCCGGCCACCAGCGCCGCCATCGTCCGGATCCAGGGCGCGGGCTGACCGTCACGGTTTGCGCCCCACCCCGCCGTAGTTGGCCAGCTCACGGTCCTGCTCCAGGCCCGCGCCGGCCGGCCGCCACCGGTGCAGCTGCACCACGCCAGGCGGCACCAGGTCCAGCCCGGCGAAGAACTGGCTGACCTGAGCATGGCTGCGCATGGTGAGCTGGACCGGCGACTGCTCGTTGTACTCCCGGGTGGACCGGGCCATCTGCTCGGTGGCGACGTCACTGGCCGGGTGCGAGATGACCAGGTAGCTGCCGGGGGCCAGGGCAGCCATCAGTTGCCCGGTTATGGCGTTGGGCTGATCGTCCTCGGGGATGCAGTGCAGGACGCCGAGCAGCATAACGGCGACCGGCCGGCGGAGGTCGAGGGTGCGGGCCGCTGCGCGGAGGATCCCGCCGGTGTCCCGCACGTCCGCGTCCAGGTAGTCGGTGGCGCCCTCCGGGCTGCTGGTCAGCAGCGCGCGGGCGTGGGCCAGCACGATCGGGTCGTTGTCCACGTACACCACCCGCGACTGCGGGGCCGCGCGCTGGGCCACCTCGTGGGTGTTGCCGGCCGACGGTAACCCGGTGCCGAGATCGAGGAACTGCCGCAGGCCGGCCTCGGTGACCAGGTACTGCACCGCGCGGCCGAGGAACGCGCGCTGGGCCCGCACGCTGGCCGTGATGTCCGGGAAGCTGGCCATCACCTTCTCGGCGGTGGCCCGGTCGGCGGCGAAGTTGTCGGTGCCGCCCAGCCAGTAGTTGTACACCCGGGCGATGTGCGGGACGCCGGTGTCGAGCGTGGCGTCCGCGCTGCCTGGCTCCAGCCCAGCCATGCCTGGCCCACCTTCCGGGAGGCGATGTGCTACCGGTTCAGTTGTACCTGAGGCAGGCGGGCGGGCGGGGCCTGGCGCCCGCCGGGGGCCGGTGCGCCGCGCGCAGCGTCGCTGACTCAGCTCGTCGGATCGCCGATCAGGGGCGGTCGCCCGCTGGGTCGAGGAGCCTGCCGCTCTTCGACAGGTCCGGGTCGGTGCATGCGGAGAGGTTGAAACAGCAGGGCCGTCTCTTCCCGCTCTTCATCTTCGAGATGGTCACGTTGACCCGTCGGCTGCGGGTGTCAGGATTCTTCGTGGCGTTGACCCAGCGCACCCATTCCCAGCGCGCCATCGGGGTGATCTCGTTCCACAGGTTCTGGATCTTCTGCGGGGCAGCTGCCAGAGCTGTGGCAAGATCCTCGGGCACGCTCGGCTCTGGCCAATCCTTGGTCACCTCGATGTCGAGCATCGCATCGTCACCCGCGCTGATGCCAGCAGCGCGTTGCAGCGTGTCATCGACCCTCATCCAGTGGCCAAGATTTCCGTCTGGTTCGAGCACCGTCTGGAACTCGACGCCATTGATCGTTCCGTGCACCGCCACCTGCCCGCGCGAGGGCAGGCCCTTGCTCGCCGTCTCAGGCAACCGCAACACAGCCGATGTGTCGATCGTGGACAGCGTGGCGTCGAAGCGAATGGCCGCTCCCCCGGTTTGCTGAGTCACCGCCGTCTCACATCTTCTCCGTTCGGACATGGCACCCCGATGGCGACACCGTCACCGAGAGCGTAACGGTTGACACTCTACAGCGAGAGTTCCTGACGGGGCCGAGCCATGATCAACCAGTTGTTGATGTTGACGTAGGTGTGGGAACGCAGCTGACCCCCCGTCCGGGCCGGTATGCCACCGAGATCCTCCGGCAGAGCCTGATCATCGCCCGGGCGAACGGCGTCGGCCGGGTGCTGATGATCTGCGACGAGGACAACGCCGGGTCGAGATCGGTCATCCAGGCGTGCGGCGGGCAACTCGAGTGCGTGGCCGCCATTGCGTCACATCCCGCCCCGATCTGCCGGTACTGGATCGACTGAGCCCGGGGTGCTGACCGGGGCTGTGCCGCCAGGGGCGGCATCAGCTACAGCAGGGCGGATTGCACGGAGGGCAGCCAGGGCAGCAGCAGCGCGGCGAGGATCAGCGCGGCGCCCACCGCGTAGCCGAACGCCTGGCCGGACCGCCAGATCTTCTCCACGAAGACCACCGCGGTCAGGCCGATCATCCAGGCCCAGTTCATCAGGCCCACCGCGACCAGGATGAGCATCAGGCTCCAGCAGCAGCCGACGCAGTACGCACCGTGGTATGCGCCGGCCCGGACGTCCCGCAGCCGGCCCGAGTAGTTGCCGAAATGCAGCAGGAAACCCAGCGGTGAGCGGCAGTGCCGGAGGCACCGTGCCTTCAGCGGGCTGAACTGGTACAGCCCGGCCAGGGCCAGGATGATGGCGGCGCTCCACACGGTCCGGGTGGACGGGGCCATGCCATGCCCATGCCCATCGGGGCCAGCGTGCCCAGCGCCCGGGACAGCCCATAGGCCAGCACGCCGAACCCGGCCCAGGCCAGCAGGTACCCGCCGACCAGCGCGGCGGTGTGCGCGGCGGACGGCCCGTTCCGGCGGGACCGGACCACGCGCAGGTACATCGAGGCGACCGGGGCCACCGAGGGCAGCATCATGGCCGCCATCATGACCACCCAGAGCAGCAGGAACTCGCCGAACACGAGCCAGGGGCCGGCCATCGCGGCGGGCATTCCCGGATGCTGCCCGATGAGCAGCAGCCAGGCGAAGGCAGCGACGATCAGCAGCCCGGCCCACAGGGCCAGGCTGCTACGCCTGCCAGGCGAACTCGCGGAAGTGGCCATTTTTGCCCGTGTTGTCGAACGACAGGCCGTAGTCGGGGTCGCTGTACCGGCCGGTGATGCTGCGCGCGATGGGCAGGTTGCTGCCCATCGGGTGGAACACGTTGACGATCTCCATCACCGCGGTCGAGTTCGGCGGGTGCAGCCCCTCGATCTCGAACTCCATGATGCCCGGCACCTCGACCCGCTTCCGGTCGCCGTCGGAGCTGAAGCTGATCGGGACGAACTTCACGCCGAGCTGCTCGCCGATCAGGCCGGCCAGCATTTCCGGCGGGCCGCCCTGCGCGCCAGACAGCACGGCCCCGAGCGCCGCGCGCTGCTGATCGTCCGCGCGCTCATCGATGTAGACGGCTACCCGCCAGCCACCCTCGGCCATGACCGCGGGCGAATCCACCACCAGCACGGCGTTGAGGTCATCCAGCCGCACCCCGTCGCTCTGCCCCTCGCTGATGTGCATGGCGAGCGGCACGTAGCAGCGCTCGTTGTCTGCGGGCCCCTGCAGCGAGGACGTTATGCAGGGGCAGAGGATGTCACAGTTGCAGTTCTCCAGGTACTCGCCGGTCAGTTGCCAAGCCATGGCGGTCCCCCCTTCGACGCCCAGCTAGAACACTGACTGTAATCCGGCGGGGCCGCGCCGGAAGGCTGAGCGGCTGACTGGCCGTTGAACCAGTGCCCGTGCGGGCATCTGATCTTGGCGCACTCCAGCGGGCCGTCGGAGGATCCACGTGGTAGCGGTACAGCACCTCGGCCGGCAGCCCGCAGCGCACGGTGCCGCGCGCCGTCAGGTACGCCGGGCAGTCCATGAACATCAGGTAGGTATCCATCGGCGACCCCCAATCCGCAGGCTTTGCCCAGCAACGGTAGGGCGCAACGTTCCGGCATCGTTCGGCCACCGTTCGGCCGCCCACGGCCCGGCCGAAATGAAACTAGCCACCTTGGGGATATGGGCCGGCCGGCGCGATGGAGGCTGAACCGTGTGCCGGGCCCGCGACACCAGGCAGGGCCTGAGACTGGGAGGAAGCGATGCCAAAAGAAGCACGCGTGGCGCTACTGCTCGCTGCCGCCGCCTGCTTGATGGCCGTCACGGTCGAGTGGGTCATAGCCGAGCTCAACGAACCGCCGAAGTAGCCGACGTGATCCCGGGCTGAGCCGCCCGGGAGCGCTCTGCGGTCGGAGCCCACGGTCCAGGAGGTGACGCAGTGCAGGAGGCTGTGCTGCTGGCCGGGTCACTGGGGTTGGGCCACGAGATGATGGCGCGGGGCTGCGCCGGCCTGCTGGAACAGTCGGGATGGCGGACCCGCAGCGTGGACAGCATGTCCCTGCTCGGGCGGCGCAGCGGCAGTGCCGGGGAACGGGTGTTCGGCCGGCTGGTCGGCATCCCGGGCCTGTACGACGGGCTGCACTTCGCGCACCTGCGCACCGGGAGCCGGCTGGCCGACCTGATGGCCCGGGCGGCCAGCGCCCGGCTGGTGCCCGCGCTCGAGGCCGACCTGGCCCGGCAGCCAGCCGACCTGCTGTTCAGCGTGTTCGCCACCGGGGCCACCGCGGCCGGCCGGCTCAAGGCGCGGTCACCGGCGCTGCGCACGGTCGTGCTGTGCACGGATGTGACCGTGCACCGCATCTGGGCTGCCCCGGGGACCGACCTGTTCCTGGTCACCTCGCCGGCCGCGGCCGCCTCGGTGCGGCGCTACCTGCCCCGGGCCAACGCTGGCCGTGGTGCCGCCACCGGTCCGGCCCGAGTTCTACACCGCCCCATCCCAGGCCAAGGCCCGGGCGGCGCTCGGTGTACCGCCCGGGGACTTCTGCGTGCTGGTCATCGACAGCGGCTGGGGCTTCGGCCCGCTGACCGCGACCGTGGCTGAGCTGGCCGCCGCCGGAGTGCACGTGCTGGCCGTGGCCGGCCGGGACCGGGCGGTCGAGCAGCGGTTCCGTGAGCTGGCCCGGCAGACGCCCCGGGTCATCCCGTTCGGCTTCACCGACCGGGTGCCCGAGCTGATGGCCGCGGCTGACCTGGTGGTGGCCCTGCCCGGGGCCACCACCTGCAGCGAGGCCCGGGTGGTCGGCCGCCAGTTGCTGCTGCTCGACGTCATGCCGGGACACGGCCGGGACAACCTGCTGCACGAGCTGGAGCTGGGCCGGGCGCACGTGGGCCAGCCCACCGCCCGCGGGCTGACGGCCAGCGCGCTGGCCGTGCGGGACGAGGTGATGAACGCGCCCGGGCCGGCCGAACCGCCGCCGCGCTGGGAACCGGCCTACGCCGCCGCCCTGCGCCAGATCGGCGTGGACCTGCGTCCGCTGGTCCCCGCCGCGCCGCCGGGCCCGGCGCAGCCCCCGGGCCCGGCGGCCATCAAGACCAGCCACCCGCCGCGCCGCGGCTGACGAATCCCTCCGAGGAGCCGGCCGGACATGATGCGCACCCTGTTTCTCAACCCTCCGTCCTACGCGGGATTCGACGGCGGGGCCGGGCGCGAGGTATCAGGCAAAACGGGAAATCCGGTCGTACTGGTACCCGACCTGGCTGGCCCAGCCCGCGGCCATCGTGCCGGGCAGCCGGCTGGTCGACGCGCCGCCGGCCGGCCTGACCGCGGCCGACGTCATCCCGCTGGCCCGCGACTACGAGCTGATCGTGCTGCACACCAGTTCGCCCACGTTCGCCGGCGACGTGGCGCTGGCCGAGGCGTTCAAGGCGGCCAACCCGGGTGTGCTCGTCGGCTTCGTCGGGCCCAAGGTGGCCGTGCAGCCGGGCCAGTCGCTGCGGGCGTCCGCGGCCATCGACTTCGTGGCCCGGGAAGAGTTCGACTTCACCATCGCCGAGGTGGCCGAGGGACGCCCGCTGGGCTCCGTCGATGGGATCAGCTTCACCGCCCCGGACGGCCGCATCATTCATAACGCCAACCGGCAGCCGGTGCCGGACATGGACCTGCTGCCGTTCGTTACCCCGGTCTACCAGCGGGACTTGCGGGCCGAGGACTATTACATCGGCTATCTGCGGCACCCGTATCTATCCCTGTACACCGGGCGGGGCTGCCGGTCGCGGTGCACGTTCTGCCTGTGGCCGCAGACGGTCGGGGGGCACCTGTACCGGACCCGGAGCGTCGAGCACGTGCTGGCCGAAGCGGAGCTGGCGGCCCGGCTGTTCCCCCAGGTCAAGGAGCTGTTCTTCGACGACGACACGTTCACCGACGACCGGCCCCGGGCGGAGGCCATCGCCCGCGGGCTGGGCCGGCTGGGCATCACCTGGTCCTGCAACGCCAAGGCCAACGTGCCGCGGGAGACGCTGCAGGTGCTGCGGGACAACGGGCTGCGCCTGCTGCTGGTGGGATACGAGTCCGGCAATCAGCAGATCCTGATCAACATCAAGAAGGGCCTGCGGGTGGACCGGGCCCGGCGGTTCGCCCGGGACTGCCACGACCTCGGCATTACCGTGCACGGCACGTTCATCCTCGGCCTGCCCGGGGAAACTAAAGAAACAATCGAGGAGACGATCCGCTACGCCCAGGAGGTGAACCCGCACACCATCCAGGTGTCGGTGGCGGCGCCCTACCCGGGCACCCAGCTATACCAGCAGGCTATCGAGAAGGGCTGGCTGCCCGGGGATGCCGACGGGGCCACGCTGGTCAGCGACGACGGCACCCAGCTGGCCACGCTGTCCTACCCACATCTCGGGCATACCGAGATCCTGGACTCGGTGGACACCTTCTACAAACGGTTCTACTTCCGCGCGGGCAAGATCGCCGAGATGTCCGCCGAACTGATCCGCCAGCCCGACATGGCGGCCCGGCGGCTGCGCGAGGGCGGGGAGTTCGTCCGCTTCCTGCGCCGCCGGCCGCGCACGGCCGCGGCCCGGTGACCGCCTGATACGGAGGCCTGCCTGATGCGTGTCCTGCTGGTCCATCCCAGCGCGCTGATGTACTCGGAGATCTTCCTGCGGCTGGAGCCGCTCGGCCTGGAGCGGGTGGCCAGCGCGCTGCTGGCCGACGGCCATGACGTCCGGCTGGTCGACCTGCAGGTCTACCGCCAGCGCCGAGCTGCAGCGCGAGGTGGCCGAATTCCAGCCGCAAGCGGTCGGCTTCAGCCTCAACTACCTGGCCAACGTGCCCGAGGTGGTGAACCTGGCCAAGTGGGTCAAGACGGTGCTGCCGGGCTGCTGCGTGTTCGTCGGCGGGCACAGCGTGTCGTTCGTGGCCGAGCAGGTGCTGCAGCACGCCGACGGCGCGATCGACGCCGTGCTCAAGGGCGAAGGCGAGATCGGCGCGCCCGCGCTGCTGGCCGCGCTGCCGGACGGCGGGCTCGGCGACGTGCCCGGCATCGTCACGCCCGATGGGCCGGGCCAGCCGCCGGCCATGCTGCACAGCCTGGACGAGCACCTGCCCGCCCGGCAGCTGAGCGGCCGCCGCCGCAAGTACTTCATCGGGGTGATGGACCCGGCCGCGTCGATCGAGTTCACCCGCGGCTGCCCGTGGGACTGCTCGTTCTGCAGCGCGTGGACGTTCTACGGCCGCAGCTACCGCAGGCTGTCGCCGGAAGCAGCCGCCGAGGACATGGCCCGGATCGCCGAACCGGGCGTGTTCATCGTGGACGACGTGGCGTTCATCAAGGCCGAGGAAGGCGACGAGATCGCCCGCCAGCTGGAGCGCCGCGGCATCCGCAAGCAGTACTACCTGGAGACCCGGTGCGACGTGCTGCTGCGCAACGAGGAAGTGTTCCGGCGCTGGCGGCGGCTCGGGCTGAACTACATGTTCCTCGGCCTGGAGGCGCTGGACGAGGACGGGCTGAAGGCGTTCCGCAAGCGGACCACGCCGAAGATCAACAACAAGGCGCTGGAAGTGGCCCGGTCGATGGGGCTGAGCGTGGCCATCAACATCATCGCCGACCCGGACTGGGACGAGGCGCGGTTCGCGTTCGTCCGGGACTGGGCCATGAGCGTGCCGGAGATCGTCAACATCACCGTGCAGACGCCCTACCCGGGGACCGAGACCTGGTTCACCGAGTCCCGCCGGCTGACCACGCTCGACTACCGCCTGTTCGACGTGCAGCACGCGGTGCTGCCGACCCGGCTGCCGCTGCACCGGTTCTACGAGGAGCTGGTCAAGACCCAGTCGGTGCTGGCCCGCAAGCACCTGGGGGTGGCGGCGCTGGCCAAGACGACCGGCATCGTCGCCCGGCAGCTGCTGCACGGGCAGACCAACTTCGTCCGGATGATCTGGAAGTTCGACCAGGTGTACAACGCCGACCGGCAGTACGGCGAGCACCAGCGCGAGGCGGAGTACCTGCTCCCGCCGCCCGCGCCGCCGGTGACCGCGCCGGACCGGAAGGAGCTGTACATCCACGCCCCGCAGCGGCGGAGGGCCTGACCATGTCCGGGCCGGCCGGCCTGCACGGGATGCGCGCGCTGATCACCGGCGGGTCGAGCGGCATCGGCGCGGCGACGGCCCGGGCGTTCGCCGCGCACGGCATGCAGCTGGCCATCGCCGGCCGCAACCTGACCGCCCTGCACAGCGTGGCGGCCGACACCGGCGCCGTGTGCATCCCGGGGGACCTGCGCGAACCGGGCTGCCCGCGGCGGACCATCCAGCGCCGCACGCGACGAACTGGGCGGGCTGGACCTGATGGTGTCCAACGCCGGGATCGGCTGGGCCGGCCCGTTCGCGTCGATGACGCGAGGCCGACATCGACGCGCTCATCGACGTCAACCTGCGCGCCGCGACCCACCTGGCGCACGCGGCGATCCCGTACCTGGCACCGGGCCGGGGCCGGATCGTGTTCGTCGGGTCCATCGCCGGGCTGGTCGGCGTGTCGGGCGAGGCGTGTTACTCGGCGACCAAAGCCGGGCTCAGCTGCCTGGCCGACACGCTGCGCGACGAACTGCGGCCCCGCGGGGTCGGCGTCACGCTGGTCAGCCCGGGGGTGGTGGACACCGCGTTCTTCGAGCGCCGCCATGTGCCGTACCAGCGGCAGCACCCGCAGCTGATGAGCGCGCAGGCGGCCGCGGCCGCCATCGTGGACGCGATCCGGCGCGGCCGGGACGAGGTGGTCATCCCGCCGTGGCTGTCCTTCCCGGCCCGGCTGAAGGTAAATTTTCCCGGCCTGTACCGGCTGCTGGCGGCCCGCTTCGCCTGACCTGTCAGGGTTTCCCCGGCCCGGATCCCGGATCGCAGCGTAAAGCGTTTGACTCATCCGGTGAGCAGGGTGTATGGACTGGTCTACACTCGGGCAAATGGCGGACCACCTCGAGCTGCCCCGCCCGCTGTGCCTGCTGCGCACGGTGGGGTGGAGTGTCATGGAGTCCCTCGGGCTGCCGCTCGTGGCGTACGTCCTCGGAGCCTGGCTCGCCGGGCGGCAACGTCGGCCTGCTGGCCAGCGTCGGCGCCATCTGGCTCACCGCCATCGTCCGTAAGGTGGTCACCGGGTCCCTGCCCGGGCTGCTGGCCATCTCGGCTGTCGTGCTCACTATCCAGACCGTGGCGGCCATCGCCACCGGCGACTTGTGGATCTTCCTGCTGCACTTCCCGATGGGCAACCTGGCTTTGTGTGTCCTGTTCGCGCTGGGGGCGCGGGGGCCCAACCCGCTGTGCGCCAAGCTGGCCGCCGAGGTCATCGCGCTGCGCCACCCAGGCCATCTGCCCGGGCTGAACCGTTTCTTCCAGCGGGTGACCCTGGTCTGGGCGGCCATCTTCCTGCTGCTAGGTGCCACCCTGGGCGCGCTGCTGGCCACCCAGTCGGTGCCCAGGTTCCTCGAACTGTCCACCGTGGCCACGGTCGCGATGCTGGCGGTAGGGGCGGCTGGCTGCGCGCTGTGGTTCCGCGTCGTGCTGCGCAGGCTCGGTCTCGGGCTGCGCTTCGCACCCGCCTGAGCTCTGCCCCCTGAACTGTGCCCCCTGAACTGTGCCCCCTGAACTGTGCCCCGCGGCTAACGAACTACCTGCTTAGGGGGTATGGGCCGGGGGAGGCCGGGCAGGCTGACCCTGTGTCCATGGCGGCGGGGGTAGCGGCGGCGGTCGGGGCCGCGCTGGTTTTCGGGGTCACGTCCGTCGCCGAGCAGCGCAGCACCAAGCGCGTCAAGCAGGAGCGGACCGGATCCCCGCGGATCCTGCTCGACCTGGTCCGCCAGCCGCTGTGGGACATCGCCATCGTCGGCACCGTCATCGGGTTCGCCCTGCAGGTAGTGGGGCTGAAGTACGCGCCGCTGGCCGTGGTCGAGCCGATCCTGGTCTTCGATCTGATCTTCGCCGTGCTGATCAGTGCCTACCTGCGCCGGTCAGCGGATCCGGTCATGCTGGCCGGGGTGCTGGCCTGTGCGGGCGGCGTGGCGGGCTTCCTGGTCATCGCGCGGCCCACCGCGGGCACGGGCACGGTCGGCCTGGCCGAGGCGATCTGGCTGGCGATCGGCGCGGTCGGGGCGGTGGCGGGCTGCCTCGTCGTGGGCCAGAGCAGCGAAACCCTGCGGCCGCTGGGGATGGCCCTGGCCACCGGCATCTGCTACGGCCTGTCCGCCTTCCTGATCAAGCTGGTGACGTCCGAGGCCAGCCACGGCGGGCTGGGAACCGTCCTCACCAACTGGCCGATCTACGCGCTCGCGATAGCCGGGCCGGTCGGCTTCGTGCTCAACCAGGACGCATTCCAGTCGGGCACGTTCATCGCGCCGGTGATGGCCATCATCACCGCGGCCGACCCGCTCATCTCCATCGCGCTGGCCGCTGTGCTGCTGAACGAGAAACTGAGCAACAGCCCAGGGGCCATCGCGGGGGAAGTCATCTGCCTGATCCTGATGACGGCCGGGATCATCGAAATCGCCCGGCATTCCCCGCAGGCCATCAAGAACGCGGCCAGCAAGGCCGAGGCAGCCGCCGCCTAGAACTCGACCCGCAGGTCCGAGTCCACCGCGGGATCTGGTAGCCGGAGTTGAGCCGCCGGGCCGGGATCATCGCGGCAGGCCGGCCCAGGCCGCTGGGCCGGTGAACTCGTGCGTCCCGGATCCGACCTCGAACACCGCCTCCTGGGCACCGGGCAGGCCGGGGTACCCGGCGATACCGGCGGGCCGTCCTCCGGTGCCCCGTCCCGGACCGCCGCCGCGTCCGCGCTGGGCACCCGGATGCAGGCACTGGCGTTAGGCGGAATCTCGACCTGGAGCCGGAGGGTCTCGCCGTCCCGCTGCCATCCGCTGCGGATCAGCCCGCGTACCGAGCGGTAGCTGCCGCTGGCGGCGCGCAGCGAGCCGCCGGGGTGCGGCCGGATCAGCAGCCGGCCGAAGCCGGCCTGGCCCGGCTCCTGGTCGATGCCGAGCACGAACCGGTACAGCCATTCGCCGACCGAGCCGAGCGCGTAGTGGTTGAACGAGTTCATCCACGCGCGACTGGAAGCCGCGCTGCTCGGTCCAGCCATCCCAGCGCTCCCAGATCGTGGTGGCGCCGTGGTCCACCATGTACCGCCAGGATGGCGCCGTTTCCTGCTCCAGCAGCCGGTAGGCCACGTCGGTGTGCCCGGTGCCGCTGAGCACCGGCAGCAGGTAGCCGACCCCGGCGAACCCGGTGGACAGGTGCCAGTCCGCCCGGCGGATGGCCGCCACCAGATGATCGGCCGCGGCCGGGCGCAGTTCGTCCGGGATCAGCTGCATGTGCAGGCCGAGCACGTAGGCGGTCTGGGTGCCCGAGGTGAGCTGGCCGTCGGCGGCCAGGAACGCGCCGGCGAACGCGGCACCGATCTTGGCCCGCAGCGCCCGGTACCCGGCGGCCTGCTCGGGATGGCCGGCCGCGTCGGCGATCTCGGCCATCAGCGCGGCGTCGTAGGCCCAGTACGCGGTGGCCAGCAGCTCGGGCGAGGTCTCGTCGTCGCCCGGCGCGAGCCAGTCGTTGTAGGAGTTGCCCAGGTTACGGGTGCGCAGGTAGTCCGGATTGTCCCGCTCGATGAAGTCCATCCACCGGGTCATCGCGGCGAAGTGCCGCCGCAGGATCGCGCGTGTCGCCGTACATCTTGTGCAGCGTCCACGGCACGATCACGCCCGCGTCCCCCCAGGCCGGCGCACCGGCCCAGGGCACGTTGAGGCGCGGCGCGATATCACTGAACGCCCCCGAGGGGTGCTGGGCGTCGGCCACGTCATCGAGCCACTTGCCGAAGAACGCCGCGACGTCCCGGTTGTAGCAGGCGGTGCGGGCGAATACCTGGGCATCGCCCAGCCAGCCGAGCCGCTCGTCGCGCTGCGGGCAGTCGGTCGGCACGCTGATGAAGTTGCCCCGCTGGCCCCAGTCGATGTTGCGCAGCAGCTGGTTGAGCCACGGCGCCGAGCTCTCGAACGAGCCGGCGGCCGGGGTGTCGGAGTGCGCCACCCGGGCCACGATGTCGCGGCGGGCCGGGCTGGCCCGGGTAGCCGGTGATCTCGGCGTACCGGAAGCCGTGCAGGGTGAAGCGGGGCTCGAACGTCGCCGGGCCGCCCGGGCGGCAGAACTCGTCGGTCTGCCGGGCGGTGCGCAGGTTGTCGGTGTACAGGCCGCCGTCGGCGGCCAGCACCTCGGCGTGCCGGATCCGCACGCTGGCGCCGGCCGGGCCGTCGGTGCTGACCCGCAGCCAGCCGGTCAGGTTCTGGCCGAAGTCGGCGATGAGCCGCCCGGCGCCGTCGGCGGTCGACGCTGGCCGGCTCGATCTCCTCGGTGACCCGGATCGGCGGCCCGGGGTCGGCGACCAGCGCCCGGCCGTCCCGGTCCCGGCACCGGACCGGGCCGCCAGCCGGCCGCGTCGAAGCCGGGCCGGTCCCAGCCGTGCGGCTCGCGGGCCAGGTCGTGCCGCTCACCCATGAGCAGGTCGGCGTGCCGGATGGCGCCGAACGTGGCCTGCCAGGCGTCGTCGGTGACCAGCCACTGGGTGGTCCCGTCGGCCAGGCTGATGACCAGCTGGGCCAGCAGTTCCGGGGCCGGGCCGTAGTGCGCGCCGGCCCGCTTGGCGTCGAAGCCGAAGAAGCCCGCGTACCACCCGTCGGCCAGCAGCGCGCCGAGCACGTTCTCGCCCTCGCGCAGCAGCGCGGTCACGTCGTAGCGTCTGGTACGGGATGCGCTGCGCGTAGTCGGTCCAGCCCGGGGCCAGCACGGCGTCGCCGACCCGCTGCCCGTTCAGCCGCGCCTCGTACAGGCCCAGCGCGGTCACGTACAGCCGGGCCCAGGCCACCGGCTGGCCGACGGTGAAGTCCCGGCGCAGGTAGGGAGCGGGGCCCAGGGCGTGGCGCAGCGGGTCGGCCGGGCCGTCGCCGGACGGCGGCTTGAACTCCTCGCGGATCTGGCCCAGCCCGATCCAGGACGCCCGCCAGCCCTCGGCCGGGTCCAGTTCGATCTCGAACCGGGCGGGCTCGCTCCAGTCCGACACCGCCTGGTTCTCGTCCCAGACCCGGACCCGCCAGCTGTACCGGCCGCCGCGGGCCAGCGGGTGGCCCTGGTAGCCGATATCGGCCTGGTCGCCGGACCGGACCCGGCCGCTGTCCCAGGCGGCCGGCCCCCCACCCGCCTCCCCGGCCCTCTCCTCGGTGACCACCACCTGGTAGCTGGTCTGCGCCCGGCCGTGGCCGGTCCCCGCCAGCAGCCAGCTCAGCGAGACCCGGTCCGGCGCCACGCCGAGCGGGTCTATCTGGTGGGCACAGCGCAGCCCAGCCGGGGTCAGGGGGTTGGTCACAGTTTCAGGGCTCCTTCGGTGAGTCCGGCGACGAAATAGCGCATGGTGAAGCCGACCAGAACGAACATGGGCATGGTGGCGATGACGAACGCGGCGAACACCGACCCCCCGGCGCTGAGGTTCAGGCCCAAGGCTGCCGACGTACTGCTGCACGCCGGCCGAGATCGTGGTGCGGTGCGGGTCCTGGATGACGATGGTGGGCCACAGGTAGTCGCCCCACACGTTGATGGTGACCAGGATCGCGCCGGTGAGCAGCACCGGCCGGGTCAGCGGGGCGACGATGCGCAGCAGCACCCGGATCTCCGAGCAGCCGTCCACCCGGGCGCTCTCCAGGATCTCCTCCGGGATCTGGTCGAAGAATCCGCGGAAGATCAGCACCAGCAGCGGCTGCGCGCTGGCCGCGTACGGCAGCACCAGCGCCCACCAGGTGTTGAACAGGTGCAGTTTCTGGATGGTCAGGAACAGCGGGATCAGGGTCAGCGTCCACGGGATCAGCAGCAGGCTGATGTAGGCCAGGAACAGCAGGCTCTTGCCGCGGAAGGTGAGCTGGGAGAACGCGTACGCGCCGAGCGCGGCGGCGGTCACCCCTGCCGCGATGGACAGCGCGGCCACGACGATCGTGTTCAGCAGCGGGGTGGACACGCCGGACCAGGCCTGCACGTAGTTCTCGTAGTCGAACTGGGTAAACAGCGAGAACACGCCGCTGGTGAAGATGTTGTTCCCGGTCTTCAGCGAGTTCGAGACCACGAAGATGATCGGGAAGTAGGTAATCAGCACGATCAGCGCGCCGGCCGCCACCGCGATCCAGCGGTAGCCGCGCCGGTGCCGGGAGACCGGGCGGCCGGCCGCCGCCCGGCTGGGGCCGGGCGGCGGGCCGGGGTGACCCGGGGCGCTGCTCAGTACTTGCTGAGGTTGACATGGTTGGTGCTGGCCCAGGAATTCGCGGCGCTGGTCAGCAGGGTTTGCCACTGGCTGGCGAACGACGCGTAGGACATCGATCCGTTCACGTAGGACTGGACCAGCCGCAGGCCCTGGTTGGTGGCGGCGGTGGACAGCACGTCATCGAGCACGACGTCCACCACGGTGGCCACCTTGCCGCTGGGCACCAGGCTCTTCAGGCCGGGCAGGTTGACGAGCGGTGCGGCCGGTCTCGGCCGGGATCTCCCCGCCTGACTCCTGGATGTTGATCCAGTTGCCCAGGTGCTGCGGGGTGAACAGCCAGGCCAGGAAGTTCATCACGGTGGCCGTCTTCGGCGGGGTCATCGTGTGGTCGGCCTGCTCCGAGGTCACCCCCCACTGGCCGTTGCCGTTCGGGCCGCCGATGATGCCCTTGGTCGAGATGCCGGTGGCCAGCGGGGTGCTGGCCGTGGTGATCGGCGGCTCGGGGAACACGCCGAACTTGCTGGTCGAAAAGCCCGCTGAGCTGAGCTGCGGGATATACCAGCTGCCGCCCCACAGCACGCCGACCTTGCCCCGGGCCAGCAGCGACTGGGTGCTCAGCGGCGGGGCGGTGGCGTTCGGGTCGGAACAGGCGTCGTAGCCGCTCTGCCCGGTGGCCGAGTAGCGGACGAACTGGCCGAGCAGCTTCCATACCTCGGCGTAGCGCGGGTTGCGCATGCTGATGATGCCCTTATGGATGCCGACCGCGACGTCCAGGCCGTTGGTCACCTGGGCGTGGTTGACATTGAACTGGCTGACCTGGCCGGCCAGCAGCGAGGACGTGGCCAGCCGCTCCCACCAGGACGGGTTGCACAGCCCGCCGTCGGCGAAGATGATCGGGGTGATCCCGGCCGCCTTGAGCTTGCCCAGGTCGGTCATGAAGTCCGCCCAGGTGGCGGGGGTGGCGGTGATACCGGCCTTGGCGAACGCGGCCTTGCTGTAGAACATGCCGGTCTCGACGTCCGAGCCGAGGATGATGTCGATGTCCCCGTTCGGCGACGTCATGTAGGGGATGGTCGAGGGGGAGAACAGCGAGAGCCACCGGGTGTTGCCGGAAACGTAGGGGTTGGGCTTCTCCAGGTAGGGCTTGATGTTCTGCAGCAGGCCGTTCGGCATCCCGCCGGAGGTCACCGGGCCGTACTGCTCCCAGACCAGGTCGGGGGCGCTGCCACCGGACGCCTGGCTCTCCATTGCGGCGTTGGCCGCGGTGATGCTGGCCGAGTTGTTCGGCAGCCACTGCACGGTGACGTTCTTGTGTGCGGCCTCATACTGGCTGGTCAGTTTCTTCAGGCCGGCGTTGTCCGCGGCGGTGATCGACCCGGTGTTGGGCGGCAGCACCGCCTTGATGACCACCGCACTGCCGGTGCTGGACCCGCTGGATGAGCACCCGGCGGCCAGCCCGCCGGCCAGCAGCACGGCCGCAGCTGCGGTCAGCGGTCTTCTGATGGGCGGTCTGCTGATGGGCGGTCTACTGATGGGAATGTGCACTCGTTCCCACCTCCTTGTGAGGGTTTATGTGCAATCGGGGGCGATGCGGCCGTCCCGGCTACGCGGTCGTGCGCGGCCGGAGCAGTCGCAGGGCGATGAGGGTGAACGCGAGCATGACCACGAAGAGCAGGGTGCCGATGGCCATGCCGTAGCCGTACTGGTCGTTCTGGAACGCGGACTGGTACATGTCGAGCCCGGGCACCAGGGTCGCCGTGCCCGGGCCGCCGTTGGTTAGCAGCAGGATCGGGATGAAGTTCTGCACCGCGTAGATGCCGGACAGGATGACCACGATGCGGAACTGGGGCAGCAGCAGCGGGATGTCGATGGCCAGCACCCGCTTGACCGTGCTGACGCCGTCGATGGTGCTGGCGTCGAGCACATCCCTGGGCAGGTTCTGCAGTCCGCCCAGGAAGATCAGGAAGCCCAGGTTGGAGATCCACGGGAAGCCGATCAGCAGGATGCTGACCAGGGCCAGGTGCGGGTCGGACAGCCAGGTTGGCTGGGGCAGGCCGGCGGTGCGCAGGAACACGTCGATCAGCCCGGACTGGGGCTGCAGCAGGTAGGCCCACACCTCGATGAGGATCAGCGGCGGCAGCACGATCGGCAGCACCAGCAGGTACTTGGCCACGGTGCCGGACCGCGGCGGCATGTGCGTGACCACCTCGGCCGCGGTGAACTGGGACACCAGGGTGATCAGGATGGCCCCGCCGACCAGGATGGCCAGGTTCTTCGCCTCGGTGCCGAACGTGGCCGACTGCACGTACTGCTTGAACTGGGTGATGCCGTCGTAGGTCGGCGGGGTGAACCCGTTCCACTGGTAGAACCCGCCGATCAGGCTGCGCACCGCCGGGTAATAGCTGAACAGGCCGATCAGCAGCAGGCTCGGCAGCAGCATGGCCGCCAGTACCGGGTGGTACCGCTGGCGTAGCTGGGCAAGGCTTGTCATGCGGGGCTCTCCTGGATGAAGTGGCCTGCGTTGTGCAGGATCATCGGCCGTCCGTGCTGGCCAGCGCTAGGCCGAGATGAACTGTTGGTAGCACGAAATTAACTTTGGCGTATTCTGCGATACGCTTCCGCGGTGGACGATCCGGGCATCGAGGACATGCCGCT
>CAVWSA010000011.1:0-52667 GCA_963757545.1 uncultured Actinomycetes bacterium
GTGACCTCGTGGTGCGGCGTGGCCCGCACACGCTGACCTGCGCTGACGTCCCCGCCAGGCCCTCCCGGGCGGCCGGCTGACCCCCGGGCCGCGTCAGGTCCGCAGGTACGAGGCGCCGTTCAGGTCGAGGATGCTGCCGCTGGCCCATTCGGCCGGCCCGGACGCCAGGTACAGCACGGCGGCGGCGATCTCACCGGCCGTGGCCACCCGGCCGAACGGGCTCTGCCCGCGGATGGCGTCGCCGCCGGCCCGGCCAGGCTCCCGGCCGCCATGTCGGTGTCCACGAACCCGGGCGCCACCGTGGTCACCGCGATGCCATGCGGGGCCAGGTCCCGGGCCAGCGACTGGCCGAACGCGTTCAGCCCCGCCTTGCTCGCCCCGTAGGCAGGCTGCCCGGGCTCACCGCGGAACGCGCCGCGGGACGACACGTTCACGATGCGGCCGCCGCCGCGCTGGATCATGTGCCGCACCGCGCACCAGGTCACGTTGGCCGCACCGGTGAGGTTGACGGCCAGCGTCTGCTGCCAGGCCGCCTGCCACTGCTCGTAGGACACCTCGGCGATCCGGTGCGGGGTGTAGATGCCGGCGTTGTTCACCAGCACGTCCAGGCCACCCAGCCCGCTGGCCGCCTCGTCCACCATCCGGCGCACCGCCGCCGGGTCGGCCAGGTCGGCCTGCACCGCGACGTGCCCGGCCCCCGGCAGGCTGGCCAGCACGTCCGCGGCCAGGCCGGCCGACTGGCCGTAATGCACCGCGACCCGGTCGCCCTGTTCCGCGAAGGCCTGCGCCACCGCCTGGCCGATGCCCCGGCTGGCCCCGGTGACCAGCACTGCCCGCCCATCCATCCGCCCGCCTCACCCTTCCCTCGTCCACCGCGCACGCCCCGGACCGGTGAGCGCGGTGAATTGTGCCCCACCCGCGGGGCACAAGCACCGCGCTGATCCCGCAGCACGGCAGAATGCCGTGCATGGCAACTGCGTGCTCCGCGGGAGCGCTGCATCTTCTGCGAGATTGTGGCCGGCCAGCGGCCGGCCAGTTTCGTATACACCGGCGACGACGTTGTCGCGTTCCTGGACATCCGGCCGCTCACCCGGGGCCACCTGCTGGTCATCCCCCGGGCACACGCCGACCGCCTGGAAGACCCTCGACCCGCGGCTTGGCGCCCGGATGTTCACCGTGGCCCAGCAACTGGCCATGGCGCTGCGCCGGTCGGGGTTCTGCGCGGGCAGCAACCTGTTCCTGGCCGACGGCGTGCTGGCCGGCCAGGAGGTCTTCCACGTGCACCTGCACGTCATCCCGCGGACGCAGCGCGATGGGTTCGGGCTGCGGGCCAAGCGGGGACGCCAGCCAGACCGGTACGAACTCGACGCCACCGCCGGGCAGATCCGGGAGACGATCGGCCCAGTCCCGCAGTGATCACCACCCGGGCCCGGCCGGTTACTCACGGGTAAGGCTGCCCGGGTACCCACCGCCAGCAGCCGAGCCGCCCGGGGCCACGGCGCGCCCACCCAGGTAATCTGGGGGCAATGCTGCCGATCAGAGGGGTTGCTGGCCGCGTGGACAACTCGGGCCCGCCGACTGATCAGGATGCGGGCGCTGCCCCGAACAATGGGGCCGCACCGCGTCAGCCCGGCCAGTACCACTTCGTCGTCGCCGCCAGCCGGCTGCCCGTGGACCGCACCGAAGGGCCGGACGGGGAGCCCGAGTGGCGGGCCAGCCCCGGCGGCCTGGTCACCGCGCTGGAACCGGTGATGCGCGCGGCGGGCGGGGCCTGGATCGGCTGGCCCGGCTCGCCGGGCGACGCCGCCCGAGCCGTTCGACACCAACGGCATGCACCTGGTCAGCGTGGGCCTGTCCACGGCCGAGGTCCGGGACTATTACGAGGGTTTCTGCAACGCCACGCTGTGGCCGCTGTACCACGACGTCATCGCGCCGCCGGAGTTCCACCGGGAATGGTGGGATGCGTACGTGCGGGTGAACCGCCGGTACGCGGACGCGGTCGCCGCGCAGGCCGCCGAGGGCGCGACCGTCTGGGTGCACGACTACCAGCTGCAGCTGGTCCCCGGGATGGTCCGCGCGCTGCGCAGCGACGTGCGGATCGGCCATTTCACGCACATCCCGTTCCCGGGCTACGAGATCTTCGCCCAGCTGCCCTGGCGCAAGCAGATCGTGCAGGGCCTGCTCGGCGCGGACCTGCTCGGGTTCCAGCGCCAGGGCGACACCACCAACTTCCTCCGGGCCTGCCGCCGCAGCGCCGGGCTGACCACGCACGGCTCGTACGTCTGGGTGCCGGATACCCCGCTGGACGACGACGCGAGCCCGGCGGCGGCGGCGCCCCGCCCGGCGCGGCACCGGGGGCCGCAGCGTCCGTGCCGCCGCGTTCCCGATCTCGATCGACGCCCGGGGCTTCGGCGAGATCGCCCGAGCGCCCCGAGGTGCAGGCCCGGGCCCAGGAGATCCGCGAGGTGCTGGGCAAGCCGGAGATCGTGCTGCTCGGCGTCGACCGGCTCGACTACACCAAGGGCATCCTGCACCGGCTGAAGGCCTACGGCGAGATGCTGAACGAGGGCCACCTCGCGCCACCCGCGGCCGTGCTGGTCCAGGTGGCCAGCCCCAGCCGGGAACGGGTCGAGCACTACAAGCGGCTGCGCGACGAGGTCGAGGGCACCGTCGGCCGGATCAACGGGGAGTTCGCCGAGGTCGGCAGCCCACCCGTGCACTACCTGCATCAGTCCTATCCGCGCGAGGAGATGGCCGCGCTCTACCTGGCGGCCGACGTGATGCTGGTGACCCCGCTCCGCGACGGGATGAACCTGGTGGCCAAGGAGTATGTCGCCTGCCGCCACGACGAGACCGGCGCGCTGGTGCTCAGCGAGTTCACCGGCGCGGCTGACGAACTGACCGGCGCGTTCATCGTCAACCCGCACGACATCGACGGGCTGAAGGAGGCCATCGTGCGGGCCGCGACCATCTCCCCGGCCGAGGCCCGGCGCCGGATGCGGTCGATGCGCCGCCGGGTGCTGGAGAACGACGTGGCGCACTGGGCCGATACCTACCTGCGCGCCCTCGACCAGGTCCCGCTCCCTGCCTCCGCCAGCCCGCCGCCCGAGGAACACGCGCACGACGCCCCGCCCGCCAATCAAGCATCTTGACTTAACGCCAGCGCGTCACGCGGCCGCCGCACCACCCCGGTACGTCCCGCTGGCCCACATATCGCCGCCGGCCCGGTTACGCTGAGTCCGGGGCACTTAACGCATCCGGCAAAAAGCGGCCTGAGGACACCGAAATGACGGGCTCGGCGTGGCAGCGGCTGTCTGGTCTGGACGCCTGCCGGGTTACCCAGATCCCGCGCTGTCCCGACGACGACCGGGGCACGAACCGCGGCCGCCCGGGACACCCGGCGCGCCCAGCGCAGCGCCGTGCTGACCGCCGCGTATCACGCCGCGGTCAGCGGCGCGGGCACGGCCGGCCCGGTCGCGCTCGGCTGGGTGCGGACCGCACCCGGCAGCCCGGTGCACGTGCTGGTCGCCGGATCGCGCCCTGCGCGGGAGCGCCAACAGGCCAGCCGGCACGGCAGCGCCGATAGGCCAGCCCCGCACAGCAGCGCCGATAGGCCAGCCCCGCACGGCAGCGCCGATAGGCCAGCCCCCGCACAGGCAGCGCGGCGTTAGGCACGGGCGAGGTGCCGCTCGCCTTACCGGCCGGGGGCCGGGGCATCGCCGTGCCGGCCGGCGGGCTGGCCGCCGCGATGACCGGGCTGCCCTGCTGGACGGCCGATCGCCGGGATCGCCGACGGCCTGCTGGCCGAGGAGACGGGCCCGGCCCAGCCGCGCCCGGTGCCGCTGGACGAAGGGTTACTGGCGCGCGTGGCACGGCGCGTTCGGCTGGCTGCTGCTGGCCGAGCCGCTGACTCCGGCTGAGGCCGGGAAGCTGGCCGCCGAGACGGCCGACCGGCAGCGGCTTACCGCCGGCCTGGCCGAACGCGACCCGGACAAAGCGGTGGACAGCCGGCGGCTCGCCCTCCGGCACACCGAACTGCGGCAGGGCCGGTCGGCCGGGCTGTGGCGGCTGCACCTGCTGGCCGGCGCGGCCGACCCGGAAGCGGCCGCGCAAGTCGCCGGGCTGCTCTGCGGCTGCGCCGATACCAGCGGCCTGCCCTACACGCTGGCTCCTTCCGCCTGCGCGGCGGCAAGCCTGCCCGAACTGCTCGACGCCCAGACCGGGGACCCCGGGCCAGCCCAGACCGACCCGGCCGCCACGTTCCCGGTCTGCGGCAGCACCGCGCTGCTCGCCGCGCTGGCCCAGGTGCCGGAGACCGAGGTACCCGGCGTCCGGCTGGTGCTGCGCCCGGACTTCGACGTCACCGTGGAGCAGGCCGCGGACCCGGATGATCCGGCGCCGGCCGCGCTTCGGCTGGGCACCGTGCTGGACCGCAACGGCAGCCCGGCCGGGAATCTCGCCCTCCCGGCGGCGTCACTGAACCGGCACACGTTCGTCTGCGGCGCGACCGGCGCCGGCAAGTCGCAGACCGTGCGGGCCCTGCTGGAGGCCGCGTCAGCGGCACGCCTGCCCTGGCTGGTCGTCGAGCCGGCCAAGAGCCGAGTACCGGCTGATGAGCGTTCGGCTAGATGGGGTTGAGGTGGTGCGGATCCGGCCTGGCGAGGCGGATCAGGTCGCGGCCGGGATCAACCCGCTGCGCCGGCCGCCGGCGCGGGGCCGGCGGTTCCCGCTGCAGACCCACGCGGACCTGGTCCGGGCGCTGTTCCTGGCCTCGTTCGCGGCGGACGAGCCGTTCCCGCAGGTGCTGTCGGCGGCGGTGACGCGGGTGTACGAGCAGGCCGGCTGGGACCTGGCGCTCGGCGAGCCGGCCGCGCCCGGCGGCCAGCCGGGCTATCCCACGCTCGGTGACCTGCAGGCGGCCGCCGAGCGGGTGGTGACGGAGATCGGGTACGGCCGGGAGATCACCGATAACGTGCGCGGGTTCATCCGGGTGCGGCTGTCCAGCCTGCGGCTGGGCACCACCGGGTCGGTTCTTCGAGGGCGGCCACCCGATCGATTTCGGGCGGCTGCTGGACCGGAACGTGGTGTTCGAGATCGAGGACGTCGGCGACGACCGGGACAAGGCGTTCCTGATGGGCACGGTGCTGATCCAGCTGACCGAGCATCTCCGGCTGCGGGCCCGGTCCGGCGGTCCGGCGGCCGGGCTGCGGCACCTGTCGGTGTTCGAGGAGGCGCACCGGCTGCTGCGGCGGCCGGATGCGGCGCCGGGCGGGAGCGGGGCCGCGGCGCACGCGGTGGAGATGTTCGCCGGGCTGCTGGCCGAGATCCGGGCCTACGGCGAGGGCCTGGTCATCGCCGAGCAGATCCCGGCCAAGCTCATCCCGGACGCGATCAAGAACACCGCGGTCAAGATCGTGCACCGGCTGCCCGCGGCCGACGACCGGGAAACGGTCGGCGCGACCATGAACCTGACCGACGCGCAGTCGCGGTATCTGGTGACGTTGCCGCCCGGCCAGGCCGCCGTGTTCGCCGACGGGATGGACTTCCCGGTGCTGGCGGTCATGCCGGACGGCACGGCCCGGGAAGCGGCTGGTTCCGCGCCGACGGCGTCCCCCGGCGCGGTGGTTTCGCCGCGGTCGGGCACCTGCGGGGCGGACTGCCGGGCCACGCCGTGCACGCTGCGCGACATGCGGGCCGCCCAGCGCCTGCTGGACGAGACGCCCGGGCTGGTGCTGTGGGCCGAACTGGCCGTGCTGGCCCACCTGACCGGCTGGCTGATGCCGCTCCCCGTGGCCGGCAGTGAGCTAGCCGCACGGCTGGCCAGGCTGGCGGGGCCCGGCGCGGTTGCCCGGCCCGGCCCGGCTGCTCGATTGCGCCGTGTCGCACGCGGTGGATGCCGCGGTCGCCTGCCGGGTGAGCGTGAGCTCCAGCCGGGTCAGCCCGGCCGCACTGGCCGACCACGTGGCTGCCGCGCTGCGCCGCTGGATCGGGGACCGCGGCCGGGAGTGCTCCTTCCCCGAGCCGCAGTGGCTGGCACCCGCGTTCCGCTGGGCGCTGATCCTCGATTCACTGAAGACCCTGGACCGCCGCGAGCCCGGCGCCGCCCGCCACCCCCAGTCCGCCTCCTGGGAGCAGTCCCACGGACGGCCGATCCCAGGCGAAACCTGCGCCCGCCAGATCGGCGCCGTCCAGCGCTGGTACGACGCCGACCAGCGGGACGCAGGCCGGGTGCGGGGCGTTGCGTTCGGTACCGTGGACCCGGCTGCGGTAGAGCGTGCGGTCGGCGCGCGGGCTTCGGACGAGGACTGGGAACAGCGCCTGTCCGAGGCTCTCGACGAGTTCCACGACTGCCGCTGGCCCCTCGACTACCTGCGGGCCAACACCGCCGCAGGAAGCGGGAGGTGAACATGGGCATAGAGCGGTCCGAGGACGGCGGCGAGGACCCCAGCCAGGAAGCCGACGCCGGTCCGCCCAAGGACACTGGCCGTCCCGGGGAGGCTGGCCCTACGAGGGAAGTTCCTGAGTCCAGAGACGCCCCCCGCCCCGGTGACCCGACGCCCGATCACTCACCTCGTGAGTCCCCGGAAGCGGCGGACATGGAGACCAAGCGCGCCGAACCGCGGACCCGCAACGAGTACGCCGACCACGTAGCCCCACCCGGAAGCCCACCGATAGACGAGGACCCACCCAAGGACGCTGCCCATGAGTCGGGCCGCCTAGAGACCGAGCACCGCGACGCGATGCCATCTGGACACGGGCGTACTGAAGGGTCGCACTCTGCAGAAGAGCCTGACGAACAACATGCAGGAGAGCATTGGTACCCAGAGCAGTCGCACGCGCCTGACGATTCAACTGCGTCCGGTGAAGAGCAACGCAGTCCCAATGACCCGACTATAGAGCGAAACAATCCCGACAGAGGGAGCACCGCTCCCAGCGTGCGGATACGACGAGCAACCCGACGACGTCGAAACCGAACTAGGTCCGGACAAGGAGTCGAACGCCAATCGGGGCCCTGCGTCCGACGATCCTGGCGAACCATCCGCCATCGACGGCCTAGCCAGCTCTGCGCTCGAAGCCGCGTCTACCCAAGATCCTGGTCGAGGCACTGGCCTTGAGCAGGAGATAACGCCCTCCCCGAACCCGACGGGGAGAACCCAGCCGAGGGACCTCTCGCCCATGAGGAGTCGGATCAGGACACCTCACAGATCGACGAGCCCACTTCGCCCCCTAACAGACCGGGAGTGGGCTGAGCACCTCTCCGAGGTGCGGTGGCCTTGACTGGGCACGCCGTCACGGGCTTCAAACTCACCGGCTCTATACCATTGATCCTGATAAGCGAGAGTGGAGTGCGCGAGCGCAACCGCCTTCAGAGCGAGCTCGTGAGCGAGATGTACGAGCAAGCACAGGAGGTGCCTTGCGGTCAACAAGCAATAATCGCAGGCGGATTAGGAGGTGCAGGCAAAACAACGGTTCTGACGGAACACGCCAACATTGATCTCTCAAACTATCTCGTAATAAATCCGGATGACATAAAAGAGGCGATGGCCCAGCGGGGAATGATTCCTCGAGATAAAGCGGCCTGTCACCCATGGAGGCCTCCGACCTTGCACATGAAGAGTCTTCCTACATCGCCAAACGTCTTGCAATGAGGCGCGATGACGGACGGCAGGAACATCATCTGGGATATTACGATGTCATCCGAGGATTCGACGAAAGAACGCATCAACAACCTCCGCTCATCTGGGTACGATCACATAGAGGGAATCTTGGTTGAGATCCCAATTGAGACTAGCGTTAGGCGGATCGATGCAAGGCAGGGTGAAGGTAATGACCGATACCAGGCTGGGCAGGGCTTAGGCGGCAGATTTGTTCCTGAAGAGGTGGTCCGGGATCAGGAAGACCCTGAGTGGGGAAGTCAAAATAGACGAACATACGAACGAGTAAAGAGCAGCTTGAATGCTTGGTCCGTCTACGACAACTCGTTAGACGGTCACTCTGCGGTGCGCGTCGAGTCTAGCTCGGGATAGCGCGGAACGCTTGATTCCACTGGGAGGATTAAATGATTAACGAAGTAGCGAGAATGATCGATGCGCTACAGTCAGGAGAAATGAGTACTGGATGAAGTAGCTCAGCAATTTCGTGAGCGTTGCATGGCCACGGAACCCTAGAACAGGAGGCCAGAGACTATCTGGAAATGGCAGCCGCCGCACAGCAGGATCCAGAACCTTATGTTCCTGGATCATTTGACGATGTAGTTGCAGCCTATGACCAAGGTAAGATCACGGACACCGAGTACACTGTCCTGTCTGAAGCTGTAGCCGAGTCAAAGCGCGCCGAAGACCTCCGGCGCGACTAATGGTTTCTCGCTAAGACATGTGCCGCTCGGACACCGCCTTATGCCAAGAGCTGATCCTTCAGAGCGCAGCTATGTGGTTATTTTGGGCTCTTGCCGATGAAGGTTCCTCTTGCCGTGATCGTGTAGACGAGTCCCTCTGTCGCAAGCGTCTCTATTGCCCGGCGGACAGTCCCTCGTGCCACCCCGTGCTCTTGCTGTAGGTAGCTCTCGCTGGGGAGCTTGCCAGTCTCGGCATACTTCCCCTCACGGATCTCCGCGCGCAAGATCGTCGCTAGCTGCTCATGCAGCGGCGTCGGGTCGCGTTGATCAACCTTCACAAGGTCAACTGTAGAAAATCAGCAGGTCAGCCAGGCATTACGGTATGTACTACTGAGGTGATACGTATAGCCTGTACAGCCTGTATAGTCTGCTCTATGAGCTACAGCCGACGGGGTGCATGGCCATGCGGGCCGACTGACCGGAGCGCAATGGCGGACCCAGACCTCGCCGGCACCGCGCAGGCCGCGACGAGCCGCAAAGGTACAGGCACTCAGACGACGCACACCTGGGTGAGGCAGTCGTATCTGGAGTTGGGGGCGATGGCGTCGGCTGTTCCGTGTGCCCGGGAGCACGTGCGATTAGTGCTCGGCGAGTGGGGGTTAGCGGAACTGGCCGACTCGGCCGAGCAGGTCGTCTCCGAACTGGTGACAAATGCGATCACGGCTTCCTGCCAGATAATCGGCAGCCGGTTCGGCGGGCGTTGGTCACCCGGAGCACCGCCGGTCCGAGTGTGGCTCCTATCGGATTACAGCACCGTGCTCGTCGAGGTCTGGGACGGCAGCGACCGGATGCCCGAGCCCAAGGACCTGGACCCGGAGGGTGAGCACGGCCGCGGGCTGTGGCTGGTCGAGGCGCTCAGCGAGGACTGGGGAGCGTTCCGGCCTGCACACGCGAGCGGGAAAGTTACCTGGGCTGCCGTGGCTAAGTCCTGAACAGCCGATGACGGGCCAGGACAGCAGTCGAATGGACGACGCCGCGACGATTCACGTCACGATCCACGTCTCGGTCGTGATCCTGCCGCACTGGAACTCCGTCCGGGATCTGATGACACCGCACGGGCCGACGACATGCGCGCAGAACCACGTACCCGTCAACAACACGCTGCCACCGACCCGGCCGAGACTTCGTCAGCGGATGGCTGACGTGGTGGCGCCGGGCGGCGCGCACAGGGTCGCCCGGCGCCACGTCTCAGCAGGCGCCGTCGTTGTTCCAGGCGCCTGATGCCCCACCAGGGACTTCGTCATAGTTCCACTGGTTGGCGGTCCACTGGTCGCCGCCATAGGACACCACATCACCCGAGACGTACGCCACGTTCGATACCCACGCGGACGCCGAGCATCCACCCGACGTGGTGGTCGGGGTGGGCGACGGCGTGGGCGACGTAGTCGGACTGGGCGAGGAGGGTGTCGGGCTCGGCGAGGACACCGGGGCGTTCTTGGCGAAGGCCACGGTGTAGGCGGTGAAGTCCCACGAGTTCTGCGGCACGCTGCTGCACTCGCTGGACGTCACGTCGTTGTTGTCGGGCGGGTTGCATTGCCGGTCCCGGTTGACCGACCAGAACGTGAACCTGCTCATCCCGGAGCTCTCCGCGAAGCTCAGCACGGTCTGGAAATCGCTCTGATAAAAGTACTCGCCGGTGTCCGTCCGGCCGTTCATGCCCGAGAAGCCCTCGTGCGCATACGCCTGGGAGCTGCTCCAGCCGAACGTGCTCATCAGCTGCGAGTTGAAGTCCTGCAGCGCGGTGACCTGCGATGATCCGCCGCTGAAGCCGCCGTCGAACGGCATGATCGTGTAGTCGTCCGGAGTGAAGCCCAGGCTCTTGGCTTCGTCGAGCAACTGCTGGCCGAAGTAGTTCGCGCCGGTCGTGGTGGACGGCATGGTGATCGAGATGAACAGGCCCGGGTCTTCCTGCTGCAGGATCTGCGCGGCACCCAGCTCGTTGGCGATCGCGGTCGAGTTCTCGATCTCCGGCTCTTCGAGGTCGAAGTCGAAGGCATGCAGCCCATACGTGGTGATCACCTGCTGGTAGGCGGCGGCGGTAGTCGCAGCCGAACTGCAGACCTGGCCCAGCTTGGTGCCGTTGTAGCCGCCCGCCGAGACGATCACGTCACCGCCGTCGGCGCGGACCTCGTTGATGACGCTGGCCACCTGGGTGTCGGAGGAGACGGGGTCGGTCCCGTCCCAGGCCGGCGCGCACGAGCTGCCGCTGGCCAGAATGAATGCCATGTCGAACGCCTTCTGGCCGGTCGCGGCCATGACCGAGCCGAGGTCGGGGCCATTCGAGTCCAGCGTGCTGTAGTACGGCGCGGATTCGTACCAGTTGGCCGACAGCGCGGCGGCCGGACGCGGCCTGGGCCGTGGTGGCTAAGGTGCCGACGGCGGCACCGCCGGCCAGCACCGCGGCAGTGGCGGCGGCTAAGGCGGCCGCGGCGGGACGACTGCGGAGTCTCGCCCACGCCAGGCGGCGTGGCAGGTGAAGCGGGGATGCGTGCACAGGTCCTCCTGGGGTTAGGCCTAACTATTAGGAAACTTTCCTATTAGTTAACTCGATACGTTATCCCCGTCATCTCCCGCGGTCAACAGGAACGGTCAAACATTGGTCGTGAAACAGGCCAATTAAGGGGAGACGCACAGCCAAGGACAGAGCCGCGGGGAGGTGTTCGGCCACTGGCGGCCGTGTAGTGCGGTCGGCCGTTGGCGGGGCGGGCGTTAGGCATTCTAGAGGTGCGATTTTGGGCCACGCCAACCCAGACGGCGCTGTCTGAGCTGAGCCCGAAGTCTCGTTCGAGTGGCGGTCAGGCAACCCGACCGACGACGCACATCAATCGCCACAATGGCACCTTGAGTCCCCAGTCGGCCAAGATCACGTCCACTTGTCATGCGTCTGGTACGGGTGACTCGGGCAAAACGGACAAGAAAGCGAACGTCTTGCGTGAAAAGTCAAAATGATCAAGGAGTGAACTAGGGTTCGGCCTCGTCGCGGGGGGCGAGCTGGGTTGGGGCACGCCCCCGTGGCCGGGGCAGCGCGCCGGGCTCCGCGGCCGGGGGCCCCGCAGTCGGGAGCAGCGGCTGGGGCTCGGGTTCGGGCCCAGGGCCGGGGCTAGCGGGCTGGGCTCGAGTCCGGCCCCACGGCCGGGGGCAGCGGGCCGGGCTCGGATCTGGCCCCACGGCCGGGGGCAGCGGGCCGGGCTCGGATCTGGCCCCACGGCCGGGGGCAGCGGGCCGGGCTCGGATCCGGCCCCACGGGCGGGGGGCAGCGGGCCGGGCTCGGATCCGGGCCCACGGCCGGGGGCGGGGGCCGGGGATCGAGTCCGGGCCCGCGACCGGGGCTCCGCAGCCGGGGGCCGGGGGGCGGTGGGTTAGGGCTGGGTTCGAGTTGGCGGCCAAGGGTGGCAGCGGGAAGTGCGGGTACTCGGGCCAAGGCGGGGCGGGAGCGTGCACCGGACGGCTCGGCGGGCGCGGGCACCCGAAGGCTCACCGGGAGCGGGCACCGGGAGGCTTGGCGAGGCGAGGGCTAGCGGGTGGCCGACGCCAGGAGGAGTTCGCCGATTTCGCGGGCGCGGGCGGCGGCGGCGGTGTCGCCTTCCTGGGCGGCCATGATGGCGCCTTTCATCAGGATGTGCCATTTGCGGGCGAAACCGTCCGCATCGGCAATGCCGGCCGCGCTCGCCAGCCGGGACAGGTAGCAGCGGATATTGGCCAGGTGCCGGACGGCGGCCTGGTGCACCGGGTGCGCCCGGTCGCTGATCTCGATCATCGTGGTAAGGAACGAGCAGCCTGCGAAGTCCGGCTGGCTGAACCACTCCCCGAACACATCGAAGACGGCCAGCAACTGTTCCTGCGGGGTTGCGCCGCGGCGCTGGGTCTCGGCCACCAGCCAGGCCTGCGTCCAGCGTTCCTCGCGGCGCCGCAGGAAGTCGAGGATCAGGTCGTCCTTGGACGGGAAGTTGCGGTACAGCGTCATCTTGGCCGTGCCGGCCTGCTCGATGACGGCATCGACGCCGACCGAGCGGACACCGGCCCGGCTGAACAGCTCGTAGGCGGCGCGGGCCACCCGCTCGCGCCCTGTCCTCGCGGCGGCGGCGCCTGCTACCGCAGACATGCCCGCTACCGGTCCTTCTGCCATGATTATCGCTCCCGCGCCGAGTATAGGGACCAGCTCAGCGATCCCCGGCTCGTTTAGCTTCGCCAACATTCACCTAGCGCTCATGGCATCGGCCGAACCGGGACTACCGAGGGAGACCGCGATAGCCCTGCGGCGTGCTACGCGATCTCCTGGCCGGCCCGGCGCCGCGGGACGGGCACGTCGCCGGAAGGCATACCGGCCTCGTCCATACCTTCGCGGACGAGGTGACCTGGTACATGACCGAGCATAAGGTCTCCCGGGCCGACCTGGCCCAGGCTATGCGGGTATCGCCGGACCCGGTAATCCTCCGCGCGGTGGCCCCGACCGCTTAACCTGGCCATCAAAATGGGCGGCAGCCGGACTGGAGGCGGAATGGCCCTGCGCGTGGTGGCGCTGGACGACTATCAGGGACTGGTGGCGGAGTACCAGCTGGACGGCCAGCCAGCCGGCGCGGAGTGGACCGCTGTCCGCGAGCACCTGGCCGGCGACGACCTGGCCGCCGCGCTGCGCGGCGCCGACGTGGTGGTGGCCATGCGCGAGCGGACCCGGTTCGACCGCGAGCTACTGGGCCGGCTTCCCGACCTGAAGCTGCTGGTCACCACCGGGCGGGCCAACGCCGCGATCGACCTGGACGCGGCGGCCGAGCACGGCGTCACGGTGTCCGGCACCGGCGGGCCGCGCAGCGCGAACACGGCCGAGCTGACCTGGGCCCTGATCCTGTCGCTGGCCCGGCACCTGCCCGCGGAAACGGCCGCGGTCCGCCGCGGCGGCTGGCAGCACACGGTCGGCATGGACCTGATGGGCGCCACCCTCGGCCTGGCCGGGCTGGGCCGGATCGGCAGCCAGATGGCCCGGATCGCGCAGGCCTTCGAGATGAACGTGATCGCGTGGAGCCAGCACCTCGACCCGGCGGCCGCCGCGGCGAAAGGCGTCCACGCGGTGAGCAAGGCGGACCTGTTCGCCACGGCCGACGTGGTCAGCATCCACCTGGTGCTGTCCGACCGCACCAGGGGCCTGGTCAGCGAGCGCGAGCTGCGCAGCATGAAACCAACCGGCTACCTGGTCAACACGTCGCGCGGGCCGATCGTCGAGCGCACCGCACTACTCCGCGCGCTGCGCGAACGCTGGATCGCCGGGGCTGGCCTGGACGTCTACGACACCGAACCGCTCCCGCCAAACGATCCTTTGCTTAACGCCAGTACCGCCATACTCACCCCGCATCTGGGCTACGTGACCGCGCGGACGATGCAGGCCTGGTACGCCGACGCGGTGGACAGCATCGCCGCGTGGCAGCGTGGCGAACCGGTCCGGGTGCTGACAGCGGACTGATCAGTGCTGACAGCGGACTGATTTGGGCTATCAGCGCGCTGTCCGGGAGCTGTCAGCGCGGCGCAGCACAGTAGAGGCGTTGACAGCAGCGAACGACAGGACACGACTGATGACCGAGATGATCGAGGCTGAGGGGCTGGTCAAGCGCTTCGGCCGCACCGAGGCGCTGCGCGGGGTCGATCTGCGGGCCGAGCGCGGCTCCGTGCTCGCCCTGCTCGGCCCGAACGGAGCTGGCAAGACCACCGCGGTCCGCGCGCTGGCCACGTTGCTCAAGCCGGACGCCGGGCAGGCCCGGATCGGCGGCTACGACGTGCTCACCGAGTCCGTCCAGGTGCGCCAGCTGATCGCGCTGACCGGGCAGTTCGCGTCGGTGGACGACGAGCTGACCGGCACCGAGAACATGGTGATGATCGGCCGGCTGCTCGGCCTGCGCCGGGCCGAAGCCCGGCGGCGGGCGGGCGAACTGCTGGAGCGGTTCGAGCTGGCCGACGCGGCCGGGCGGGCGGCCAAGACGTATTCCGGCGGCATGCGGCGCCGCCTCGACCTGGCGGCCAGCCTGGTCGGCGAGCCGCAGGTGCTGTTCCTGGACGAGCCGACCACCGGGCTGGACCCGCGGGCGCGCAGCCAGGTGTGGGACACCATCCGCGGCATCATCGCGGGCGGGGCCACCGTACTGCTCACCACGCAGTACCTGGAGGAAGCCGACGAACTGGCCGACCAGATCGCGGTCATCGACCACGGCCTGGTGGTCGCGGAGGGCACCCCGGCCGAGCTGAAGGGGCGGACCGGCGGCCAGACCCTGATGGTCCGGGCGGCCGACCAGGCCAGGACCGCGCGAGCTGGCCACGATCGTGGCCCAGGTGACCGGAGCGACCCCGGAGGTGGTCAGCGACATCGGCCTGGTCACCGCGCCGCCAGCGACCCGGCATTGCTGCCGGCCGTGGTCCGGCGGCTGGACGAGGTCGGGCCTGCTGGCGGCCGAACTCGCGTTCCGGCTGCCCAGCCTGGACGAGGTGTTCTTCACGCTGACCGGGCACCCGGCCGAAGAACCGGCCGACGAGGAAGGGAGGGCGGCATGACCACCCTGGACGTAGCGGCCACGGCCGTACCGGCCCGTGAGCCGGGCGCGCTGCGCCGCCGGATCGGCGCGCGGCAGGGTATCGCCAACGCGCTGACGCTGGCCTGGCGCAACGTGGCCCAGCTGAAGCACTCACCGGAAAAGCTGCTCGACGTGACGCTGATGCCGATCGTCTTCCTGGTGCTGTTCCTGTACCTGTTCGGCGGCGCGGTGGCGGGCAGCACGCACGCTTACCTGGAACTGCTGCTGCCCGGGCTGGTCGCGCAGATCGCCATGTTCTCCTCCATGGGTCTGGGCACCGCACTGTGCGAGGACATCCACAAGGGTGTGTTCGACCGGTTCCGCAGCCTGCCCATCGCCCGGTCCTCCCCGCTGGTCGGCGCGGTCCTCGGCGACACGGTCCGGTTCTGCGTGGCGATGGCCGTGCTGATCGGGTTCGGCGTGGCGCTCGGCTTCCGGTTCCACACCGGGGTGCTGCCGGTACTGGCGGCGTTCGCCCTGGTCTACGTGTTCTACCTGGCGATCTGCTGGATCTCGGTGCTCGTCGGCCTGATCGCGCCCGCGCCGGAAACCGTGCAGGGCATCTCGTTCATCTTCATGATGCCGCTGGTGTTCGGCAGCAGCATCCTGATTCCCCGGACGAGCACCCTGCCGGGCTGGCTGCAGGCCTGGGTCAAGGTCAACCCGGTCACCTCGCTGGCCGACTCGGTGCGCGGGCTGACCGTGGGCGGCCCGGTGGCCACGCACGTGCTGTACGCCCTGGCCTGGGCGGCCGGGATCGTGATCGTGGCCTTCCCGCTGGCCATGCGGATGTACCGCCGCCGGGTCTGAACCGACATATGTAGAGGTCCCAAGCCGACATATGTAGGAGTGCAAGCCTACATATGTCGGCTTGCGGGGGCGCAGCCCGCGGGCGGGTCAGGTCCCGGCGGCCAGTTCGGGCAGGCCGGCCGGGTCAGGTCCTGCCCCCGGGCGTATGGCCGCGAAGTCGGCCGCGCCGAGTGCGGCCGACGACAGCGCGGTGACCCGCCGCACCTCCGGGCTGGCCGCGTCGCGGAAGCCGTGCAGGGTGTGCGCGAGCCCGAGCAGTTCCGCGGCCCGGTGGTGCTGGCCCCGGGCCGCGGCCAGCGCGGCGCAGCCTTCGGCCACCGTGGCCGCCACCGGGTGGTTGGGCAGGAACACGTCCTCACGCTCGCCGACCAGGCCGGCCGCCTTGGCGTGCCAGCCGGCCGCCGAGGTCAGGTCGCCCTGCTGCTCATCCAGGCAGCCCAGCTTGCTGTAGGCGGTGGTGGCAATGGACGCCATGCCCGGACGGCCGAGATTCGCTTCGGCGGCCTGCACCGCCTGGCGGACCCGCTCCCTGGCCCGGTCCAGGTCGCCGAGCTGCCGGGACAGTTCGGCCAGCTCGAGGTAGCCGGACGCGGCGTCGTCCTTCTCGCCGATCCGCTCCGCGATGTGCACGCCACGCTCCAGGTCGGCGCGGGCCGCGTCGGTGTTGCCCTGCCGGGCCCGGGCCTGGCCCAGCTTGATCAGCATCATGTCGGCGAAGTTGCCGTGCAGGCCGCCGAGAGCGATCGCGCGTCCCTCCTCCAGCAGCCGCACCGCCTCATCGGGATCGTCATGGGCCAGGGCCACCTCGGCCAGGCCGGCCAGGCTCACGACCAGCCCCCACCGGTCGCCGATGGCGGTGAAGCCGGCGTGGCTCCGGGTCAGGTCGGCGGCCGCCTGGCCGAGCTGCCCGCCGTTCAGGGCCAGGTGCCCGGCCGCGGCATACCCGGCCGCCCGGAGCCACGGATCCGGGCCGCCGCCCAGCGCGCGCAGTTCACGCAGCCCGCGTTCGGTGTCCCCGCCGAAAAACGCGAGCATCGGCGTGGCCAGCCGGAGCAGCGGATGCTGGGTGTCCGGGCCGGCCACCGCGAGCGCGATGCGCAGCGTGTCCATCAGCTCGCCGCCGGATGTGTCGGCGGCGTTCGCGACCATGGTCATCACCGCCAGCACGCGGCAGAGCGCATAAGCATCGGCCAGCCCGGGCGGCATCTGATCCCCGGCCAGGTCACGAACTTCGATCGCCCACTCGCCTGCTTCGGTCTCGTTGTCACGCATCAGCCAGAACCAGGACAGCGCGGCGACGAACCGGAGCGCCGTCGGCACGTCGCGGGCGCCGACCGCATACCGCAACGCCGCGGCGAAGTTGTCGTGCTCGGCGGACAGCCGGGCCAGCCAGTCCAGCTGATCCGGGCCGCGCAGCTTCGGCTCGGCCTGCTCGGCCTGGCCGAGGAAATGGCGGGCGTGCGCGGCCTGCACCTGGTCCTGCTCCCCCGCCTCGGCCAGCCGTTCCGCGGCGTAGGCCCGCACCGTCTCCAGCAGGTAGTAGCGGACGTCGGCCTCGCCGGTCGCGGTGACCAGCGACTTGTCCACCAGCGCGGCGATCAGGTCGATGATCCGGCCGCTGTCTCCGTTGCGGGCGCACACCTGCTCGGCCGCGTCGGGCGGACGCCCCGCCGTTGAACACCGAGAGACGGCGCAGCACGGTGCGCTCATCGTCGCCGAGCAGGTCCCAGCTCCAGTCCACGATCGCGCGCAGCGTCTGGTGCCGCGGCAGCGCGGTCCGGCTGCCCGCGGACAGCAGCGCGAACCGGTCGTCCAGCCGCGCCGCGACCTGCGCGGCGGTGAGCGAGCGCAGCCGGGCCGCGGCCAGCTCGATGGCCAGCGGGTTGCCGTCCAGCGCGCGGCAGATCCGGACCACCGGGCCGACGCTGCCGGAGTCGACCGTGAACCCCGGCCGGACCGCACCGGCCCGCTCGGCGAGCAGCCGGACCGCCCCGTAGTCCATGGCCTCGCCGGCCGTCACGTCGGGCGGCGGCAGCGGCAGCGCGGGCACCGGGCAGCAGCGTCTCGCCGATCACGCCGAGCGGCTCGCGGCTGGTGGCCAGGATGCGCACGCCGGGGCGGCGGCCAGCACCCGGCCGGCCAGTTCGGCCACCGCGGCGATCAGGTGCTCGCAGTTGTCCAGCACCAGGACGAGGCGCTGGCGGGCCAGCGCGTCGGTCAGCCGGTCCAGCGGCGGCAGCACGGTGATCCAGCCGGTCTCGGCGGACCGGGTGGCCTCGGGCACGCCGAGCGCGGCCAGCACGGCCTGCGGTACGTCCAGCGCGTCCCGCACCGGGGCCAGCGGGACGAACCACACGACCGTCCAGGGCCTGGTCGGCCAGCCGGGCCGCGGCCTCGATGGCCAGCCGGGTCTTCCCGGTTCCGCCCGGCCCGGTCAGCGTGACCAGCCGGGCCTCGTCGAGCAGCTTGGCCACCCGGTTCAGCTCCTCGTCCCGCCCGACAAAGCTGGTCAGCTGCGCGGGGAGATTGGAGGCGCGCGGGGTACCCAGGTCGGCCGCCACCTGCGCGGGTGAGGCGAGGCCCGCCGCAGGCGGGTGCTCGCCGAGCCCGCGTTCGGCGCGGAGCGGCGATCGGGGGGTTCCGGGGGGTCGCCCCCCCGGGATAGCACCGCGCAAGATCGCCAGGTGGATGTCTGACAATGCGGGCGACGGGTCTACGCCGAGCTGGTCGGCCAGCAGCTGCCGGGTCTCCTGGTACACGTTCAGCGCGTCGCCCTGCCGCCCGGCCAGGTACAGCGCCCGCATGAGCTGGCCGCGCAGCCGCTCGCGGAGCGGGTACGCGGCGGCCAGCTCCTCCAGCTCCGGGGCGAGGCCCGCGCCACGGCCCAGCGCCAGGTCGGCCTCGATCCGGTCCTCGGTGGCGGCCAGCCGGAGTTCCTCCAGCCGGGCCACCGGGCGGGCGGCGAACGAGAGCGTCGGCCACCTCGGCCAGCGCCGGGCCGCGCCACAGCCGCAGCGCGCCGCGCAGCACGGTTGCCCCGTGCTCCGGGTCACCGGCCGACAGCGCGCCGCGGGCCACGCCGACCAGCCGCTCGAACTCCGCCGCGTCCACCTGCTCCGGCGGCACGGCCAGCTGATACCCGCCCGGCCGGTGCCGGACAGCCTCGGGCCGGCCGCATGGCGCAGCCGGGAGACCAGCGCCTGGAGGGCGTTGCCACTGTCGGCCGGGCCGTCGGCGGGCCACAGATCAGCGCACAGGCGTTCAGCAGAAATGGTCTGCCCGGCATCCAGGGCGAGCCGGATCAGCAAGGCGCGCAGCCGCGGGCCGCCCAGCTCGATGGGCTGCCCCGCGTCACCGCGCACCTGGAGCGGGCCGAGAATGCCAACGTGCACCTGCCCATTGTCCCCGGAACCGGGCAGTGGGTGCAGCTACCAGGGCAGCACGCCGTCCTGTTCCGCGTCGCCGAGCGCCCACAGGTGGCCCCACAGCTGGCCGGTCGGCCCGTCCGCGGGCAGCGTGGCCAGGTGCACGCAGACCGCGGCGCCCTGCACGCGCGGCGCGGAACCCGGTGTGCCCGTTCAGGTCGGTCGCGCAGTAGCCCGGGTTGGCCGCGTTCACCTTGACCGGGGTGCCGGCCAGTTCCTTGGCGTACATGGCGGTGACCATGTTCAGCGCGGCCTTGGACGCGGGATAGGGCACCGACGCCATCGGCCACAGCGGGCTGTCCGGGTTCAGCATCGAGCCGATGGAGCCCACCTCGCTGGACACGTTGACGATGCGCGCGGCCGGGGCGCGGCGGAGCAGCGGGAGCATGGCGTTGGTCACGGTGACCACGCCGAACACGTTGGTCTCGAAGACCTCGCGCAGCGCGTCCAGGGTGGTCTCGCTGGGCGGCCCGGCTGCCCTCCTGGCGGGTGATCCCGGCGTTGTTGATCAGGATGTCGAGCTGGCCGTACTCGGCCTCGATCCAGGCCGCGGCCTGCGCCGCGGACTTCTCGTCGGTCACGTCGAGCGGCACGTAACGCGCCGCGTCGGCACCGCTGCCGCGCAGCGCGCGCTCGGCCTGCTGGCCACGCTCCGCGTCGCGCGCGCCGAGCAGCGCGGTGATGCCGCGGCAACTGAGCAGCTGGGCAGTGGCGAAGCCGATTCCCTTGTTGGCGCCGGTGATCAATGCGGTAGTCGTCATGCTGGCCAGCCTGCTGCGGGCGGCCGGGATGCGGGAGAGACCGGCGCAGGCTGGGATCGGCAGTACCACCCTCGGGCGCCCGCCCGGGCTGGGATGAGGCAGGCTGGTCAGATGGACGAGCTTGCGCCGACCGGGGGCGGCCGGCCTGGCATCCGGCGGGCCGAGCTGGCTGCCTTCCTGCGCGGGCGGCGGGCCCGGCTGCGCCCGGGCGACGTGGGGCTGCCCGGTGGTGGGCGGCGGCGCACGCCAGGGCTGCGCCGCCAGGAGGTGGCCGAGCTGGCCGGCATGAGCGTCGACTACTACATCCGGCTGGAGCAGGGCCGCGGGCCGCACCCATCGGAGCAGATCCTGTCCGCGCTGGCCCGCGCGCTGATGCTGACCCGGGACGAGCGGGACTACCTGTTCCAGATGGCCGGGGTGAGCCCGCCGCCGGCCGCCAGCCCGGCCCGGAAGGTGGACCCGGCCACCCGGCACCTGCTGGACAGCCTGGCCGACACACCCGCCTACGTGCTGGACGCCAAGTACGACGTGCTGGCCTGGAACCAGCTGGCCACCTACTTCATCGGCGACATGTCCGCGTTCCCGGAAGCGGACCGGAACGTGCTGCGCTGGATGTTCCGGCAGCCCGCGGACGACCCGCGATGGAGCGACGAGGACACGCTCGCTTTCACCCGCAGCTCGGTGGCGGACCTGCGCGCCGCGTACGCCCGCTACCCCGGCGACCGGAGCATCGAGGAGCTGGTCACCGAGCTGCTCGGCAGCTCGCCCCGGTTCGCCGGGATGTGGGCCGAGCAGGAGGTCGCGGTGCGCCGCCCGGTCCGCAAGCAGGTCGTCCACCCGAGGCCGGGCCGCTGGAGTTCGACTGCCACGTGCTGCACATCCCGGACACCGACCAGCGGCTGGTGATCTACTCGGCAGAGCCGGGCTCGGCGACGTGGCTGGCGTTCCGCTGGCTGGGCCAGCGCGCCCGGGAAGGAGCGGTCGATGCGGGTCGCGGTACTGGCTGACATCCACGGCAACCTGCCCGCGCTGGACGCCGTGCTGCGCGACGTCGAGGCGGCCGGGGTGGACGCGGTGGTGCTGAACGGCGACATCGCCGACGGCCCGATGCCCGCGCAGACCCTCGACCGGCTGGCCGGGCTGGGTGACCGGGCGATCTGGGTACGCGGCAACAGCGACCGGTCGATCTGGCCGAGGCGTTCGACGGCACGTTCCAGCCCAGCGGCCTGGCCAGCAACGCGCCCGCCGAGTACTTCGCGTGGTGCGCGGCCCGGATCAGCCGGGCGCAGCGGGATCTGCTGGCCGATCTGCCGCTGACCGTCTCGCTGGACATCGACGGGCTGGGGGCAGTGGCGTTCTGCCACGGCACGGCCCGGGACGATAACGAGTTCATCCTGGTGGACAGCCCGGTCGAGCACTACCGGGCGGCGTTCGCGCGGCTGGCTGAGCAGACGGTGGTGGTCGGCCACACGCACATGCCGTTCGACCGGCTGGCCGACGGGCGGCGGGTCGTCAACCCGGGCTCGGTCGGGCTCGGCTACGGCCACCCGGGCGCGAGCTGGGCGCTGCTCGGGCCGGACGTGGTGCTGCGCCGGACGTTGTACGACACCGAAGCGGCGGCAGCCGCGCTGGAGGCCGCCGCTGGCGACCTGCCGGACATCGGCTTCCTGGCCGGCAACGTGCGGGCCAGCGCCAGCGACGCCGAGGCACTGGCCGCGTTCAGCGAGACGGCCCGGCAGCAGGCCGGCCAGGCGCGCTGAGCTGGAACCGGGCCTGGCCCGGAATCATCGCCGCCACCGGGTAGTTCACCCAGGCATGGCTACAGGGCACACGATCACCACCACTCAGGGCAACGCACACGTCGTGGTCACGCTGGGCGGCACCAAGCTGGCCGAGTCGGACCGCCCGGTGCTGCTGGACGAGACCGGGCTGCCGACCCGCTACTACCTGCCGCGCGCGGACGTGCGCACCGATCTGCTGCGGGCCACCGACACCCACACCACCTGCCCGTTCAAGGGCGTGGCGTCCTACTGGTCGGCCGAGGTCAACGGCGAGGTCCATGCGGACCTGGTGTGGAGCTACCCGGACCCGATCCCGCAGGCGGCGCAGATCGCTGGCATGCTGTGCTTCTACCCGGACCGGGTGGAGCTGACCGTGGACGGCGAGCCGCGCTAGCAGGCGGGTCACCGCTGGCCTGCTAGCTGATCCCGGCACGCTCCAGGTCGGTGGCGGACAGGCTGATCACGTAGCGGACCAGGGTGATAAGCACTCGTTTCACCGAGTCGCGCTGCCGGGCGTCGCACAGCACCACGGGAACCTCGGGGTCGAGGTCGAGCGCGATCCGGACGTCGTCCGGCTCATAGTGCGGGGCGTCGTCGAAGCAGTTGACCGCGACTACGAACGGCGTTCCGTGCTGCTCGAAGTAGTCCACCGAGGCGAAGCAGTCGGCCAGCCGCCGGGTATCGGCCAGCACCACCGCGCCGAGCGCGCCATGGGCCAGCTCGTCCCACATGAACCAGAACCGCTCCTGGCCCGGCGTGCCGAACAGGTAGAGCAGCAGGTCCGCGCGGAAGGTGATCCGGCCGAAATCCATCGCCACCGTGGTCGTGGTCTTCCCGCCCACCCCGCTGATGTCGTCCACCCCCACGCCGCGGTCGCTGAGTGTCTCCTCGGTGCGCAGCGGCCGGATCTCGCTGATCGCGCCGACCAGGGTGGTCTTGCCCGCCCCGAACCCGCCGGCCACCAGGATCTTGGCGGTAGTAGGGGGGACCGCCGCAGCACGGCCCGGGTCATAGTGCCTGGAGTCCATCCAGCACCTCCCTCAGAATCCGGTTATTGGTGGCCGGCCCGCGTGGCGTGGCCAGCACACGGATGAGCCCGTGCTCGCTGAGGTCACTGAGCAGCACCCGGACCACCCCGACCGGTAGGTCCATGTCTGAGGCCAGGTCCACCACGGCGGACGGCCGCCGGCATCGGGCCAGGATCTGCCGGTGCTCCGGGCCCAGCCGCAGCCGGCCGAAGGGCTGCGCGCCGGGCTGGGCGCCGGGCTGGGTGCCGGACACCGCGACCACCATGTCGATCAGGCCGATCGACGCGGCCGCGCCGGTGCGTCCCCTGGTCATCGCGTACGGACGGACTACCGGGCCCGCCTCCTGGTCCAGCCAGCGGTCGCGCCGGGCGGTCACCCGCGTCATCACCCCGCGACCGACTCGTGGCCGTGGCGACCGGGGCGGGGCGGTGAGATGCTTGCCCATCCGCCGCACCAGCATGGCCATCTCGTAGCGCGACCACGGCGGCATTGGCCTCGGCAGCGGCCAGCACGGCCAGGCAGGTGCCCTGCCCGGCCGCCATCACGAACAGGAACACGGTCTCCATCTCGATGATGGTCTGCCGCACCTCCCCGCCCGCGAAATGCTGGCCAGCCCCGCGGGCCAGGCTCTGCACCCCGGCAGCCACCGCGGACAGGTGATCGCCGTCCGCCCGGCTCATGTTCTGCGACGCCGCGACGACCAGGCCGTCCCGGGACAGCACCAGCGCCTGCTGGACCGGCCGCACCTGGGCGACCAGGTTGTCCAGCAGCCAGCTCAGCTGCCCAGCCGCATGCGCCTGCGCCATCACATGTCCCTTCCATCGCCGCCGTCCGCGGCGGCGGGCCCGGCCCCGGGCCAGTCGCCTGGCTCGTCGCCGGGATAGTCCACGTCATCCACCCGCCCGCGCTGCCAGGCGTGCTGCAGCGACGAGATGATGCTGCGGGTATCTTCCGGCGACCGGCGCACCCGACCGTCAGCCTGCCCGCTCGTGGCCTGGTCCTGGGCGGCCTGGCTGCGCAGTTGCGGGGCCAGGTTGGCCTGCCGGACCCGCCGCGGCAGGCCGAGGTGCGACTCGGCTCGCCGCGGGCTGACTCAGGCCTGCCTGCGCCGCCGCGGGCGGCTCCGCCGCTGGGTCCCACGGCGGGCCGCCCGGATCCTCCGGCTGCGGTATCCGCAGGCCGCCCGGGTCCGCCGCCGGGGTGACGTCGAAACGGTGCCGACCAGTCAGGCTGAACGCCGATGCCCGCTCGCGGTGGCCGACCAGGTCCGCGGCGCTGGCTGGGGAACGGCGCAGGCCGCCGCCGGGGCCGGGGCAGGCTGGTCCGAGGACATCCGGGCCGGCCTGGCCTGGCTCACCGGCCCGCACAACGATGCTGTGCGGCAGGATCACGATGGCCGTCGTGCCGCCAAAGGCGGACTCGCGCAGCGAGACCCTGATCCCGTGCCGGGCGGCCAGCTGGCCGACCACGAACAGGCCAAGCTGCTCACTGCTGGCCAGGTCGAACTCGGGTGGGCTGGCCAGCCGCGCGTTGGCCTCGGCCAGCTCTTCGGGGGTCAGTCCGAGCCCGCGGTCCTCGATCTCCACCGCGAACCCGGTGCCGACCGCGTCGGCCCGGATCTCCACCCGGGTGTTCGGCGGCGAGAAGCTGGTGGCGTTCTCCACCAGCTCGGCCAGCAGGTGGATCACATCGTTCACCGCCGTGCCCACCACGGCGTCCGGGGACTCACTGGCCACGTCCACCCGGGTGTAGTCCTCCACCTCGGCGATGGCGGCGCGGAGCACGTCCAGCACGGGCACCGGTTCCCGCCAGCCCCGTCCGGGGACGGCCCCGCCCAGGATGATCAGGCCCTCGGCGTGACGGCGCATCCGGGTGGTCAGGTGGTCCAGCCGGAACAGGTCAGCCAGCGCGGCGGGGTCGTTGGTGGCCCGCTCCATCGCGTCGAGCATGCCGAGCTGGCGGTGCAGCAGCGACTGGTTGCGCAGCGACAGGTTCAGGAAGACCTGGTTCACGCCCTTGCGCAGGTTGGCCTGGCCGACAGCGGCGTCCACGGCAGTCCGCTGCACGGTGGAGAACGCGTCCGCCACCCGGGCGATCTCGGTGATCCGCCCGGCGGGCAGCGGCGGTGACTCGGCGACCACGTCCACCTCGTCGCCGTCGCGCAGCCGCGCGATGACCCGCGGCAGCCGCTCGCCGGCCATCGCCCGGGCCCCGTTGTAGAGCCCGATGAGCTCGCTGCGCAGCCGGTTCCCGAACCGGATCGCGACGGCCACCGCGACCACGATGGCGACCAGCCCGAGACCTGCCGCCATGGCCAGCTGCAGGGTCAGGCTGTTCCGCAGCCGCCCGGCCTGCGCACCGACCACGAGGCCGAGGCCGGTTAGCGGGCGCGACACCGAGCCCTGCACCCGGGCTGACAAGGCGGCGAAGCCGTCCGGCTGCACCGGGATGGGCCGGGCTGGCGAGCTGGCCTCGACCTGGCTCTCCAGCGCCTCGAGCTGGTGCATCGGGGCCGACCCAAAAGCGGCCAGGTAGAGCGGCCGGTCAGCCGAGGTGGCCAGCGAGAAGATGGCACTGACGTTGAGCTGCTGCTGGCCGACGATCTGGCTGAACAGCACCCGCTCGGGCTGGGTCATCCGGCCGCCCGCGGCCAGCGCCGCCCCGATCAGGGACATCGCCCCGAAAATCTGCCCTTGCAGCTGGAGCGCATCGACCGAGGCCTGCGTCATGTAGTTCAGCGTGGGGTCGGTGGTGGGCGTGGCCGCGCGGAACGCGGCGACCTCGTCGGCGGCTATCTTGTCGTAGGCCTGGTAGGCGGCTGGGCACGCTGTCCGCTCCCGAATCCACCGCTGCCCGCACCCGGGCCAGCTGCGACAGGTCCGCGAAGATAACCTTCATCGCGGCATCACTGCTTGGCGTGAGCAGGCCGCGGGCCGACTGGTATCCGTGCCGGGCGATCAGCACGGCCGCATCGGTCTTGTGCCGGATGCCCAGCAGGGATGTCTCCGGGGTCCGGCGGGCCGACCCCAGCCAGGCCACGGTGAGCGCGCGCTCCTCGAGAAGATTCGTGGTCAGCGCGGCAAAGCCGGGGCTGAGGGCGTTGGTCACGGTTTCGTAGTGCTGGAACCGGATGCGGTTGCTCAGCGTCAGGCTGGCGACGAACGCCCACAGCGCCACCAGGGCGAGCAGCGGGACGAGCAGCAGGGCGAGCAGGGTCACCCCGATCGACCGGGTCCGCTTCCGGGTCCGGGCCGGGCCAACCGTGACCGGCCGGGCGAGCCCGGGCCGGCCGGGACCGGGCTGGGCGAGTGCTGGCTGACGGGGAGCCGTCCGGCTCGACCCGCTATGGCCGTTCAGCTGGGGCCATGACACCTCGCAGGAAAGTCGCGCGAAACGGACGAAGCACAGGCAGGTGGATATGCGGGCAGAACGGCCCTGAGCCGCATGGTGAACCGGACACGCGCCCCCGCCCCGGGCGCGCGGAACCAGTAGCAGAACCCCCCTAAGCAGCGCCGCCGAGGCGGCGAATTGGCTTTACCGGGATCGGTTACCCAAGATCCCTCTGAAGAGGCATAGCACATCCTTTGCCGATATGAGCGTGATCGGCTGATATCGGCGCGAACATTTGCTTGCGTGAACGGGTGCTGGCAGACGGTCAGCGGCTCAGCGGTAGCCCTCGGGCCGGCCGATGCGGACGTCCACCCCCGGTGAGTAGTGCGCCAGGGGCTCGCCCTCGGGCCGCGGCAGGCCGGCCGCGGTGATCAGCTGGTCCTGGACCGCCAGGGCCTCGGCCCGGTACAGCGGCCAGGGTTGGTGGGCGGCCCGGGCGAAGAACCGGCGGCGGCCGGTCACGCTGAACAGCAGCCACCGGGCGGTCAGGAAGTGGTCCCGCGTGGTCAGCTCGCCGGGCTGGTAGGCCGGGCCGATCCGGACCCGCACCTGGCTGCGGGCGCCGCGCGGGCCGGGCAGCCGCCGGCGGCAGTGGTAGGACATGTCCCGGCCGTTCCGGTCCAGCCGCATCGAGGACCAGAAGTAGGGCAGCCGGTAGCTGGCCCGGGCCACGGCGACCGCACCCAGCCGGGCCGCATCCAGGGACAGGAACCAGATCCCGGCCCGGCCCTCGTGGTCCCGGACGTAGGTCCGCACGTTGGTCTCGCAGAAGTTCGACACCCAGGGCGCGCCGTGCCCGGCCCCGGTCCGGACCCGCATGAAGAACGGCACCAGCCCGATCCAGGCCACCCCGTCGCACAGATCCGGCTGCAGCCCGGTGGGCAGCAGCCGCTGCACAGCGGCCGGCTCATAGGCCCAGTGCAGGAACGTGAGCCGCTCCCAGCGCTGCTGCATGACCGGCTGGGCCACGGTGAACGGGCACACCGGGGACGGCGTGGCCTGCTCCCCGGCGGCCGGATGTGCGGCTGCCACGCTCCCATCATCCGGCCCAGCCGGCACCGGCCAGGCGGGGCCCCCTCGGGACGGCCAGCTCAGTGGGCGGCCCGGGCGAAATCCAGAGCTTCCTGGGCCAGCGGGAGCCAGGCCAGCCCGGATTCCGGGTCCAGGCTGAACCACTCCTTCATCGGGGTGCCCTTGTTCGCGTCGAAGTGAACCCCGTCGCCGCCGCGGACCAGCGCGTCCACCCGGTCGGCGGGCAGCTTCAGCACCAGCCGGCCGCGGACCAGCATGGCGAAGATCTTGTTCTCCCAGCGCAGCGCGGACCGGCCGAAGCCGCTGCCGCCCCGCGGCGGGGTCACCCCCGGGCTGCCGACCAGCCCGTCCACCACGTCCTCGAACCGGCGCACGGCCCGCTCGGCCGCCAAGCTGCCCGCCACCAACTCATCAGCCACACCCCCAGGCTAGACATCGGCACCGACAGCGCCGCCCCGAAGGAGGCACCGCCGACTGGACTGCCGCGCCGAAGGGGGGCGCCGCCGACTGGACTGACGAGCGCGGAGCGAGGAACGAGCGACAAGCGACGAGGGAAGGCGGCGGGTCCAAGCCCCCCGGAGGCGCAAAGAGATACTGGAGCATGCGCTATCTGGATACTGATACCACGAAGCGGATTTCCAAGATCGGCCTGGGCACCTGGCAGTTCGGCGCCAAGGAATGGGGCTACGGCGAGCCGTACGCGACGCAGGTGGCGCACGCCATCGTCCGCCGCGCGCTGGAACTGGGCGTAACCCTGTTCGACACCGCAGAGATCTACGGCTACGGGCGCAGCGAGCGGATCCTCGGCCAGGCCCTGGGCGAGGATCTGCCTGCCGTGTTCCTCGCCACCAAGATCCTTCCGGTGCTGCCGCTCAGCCCGGTCGTCGAACAGCGAGCGGTGGCCAGCGCGAACCGGCTCGGCGCCCGCCACCTGGACCTGTACCAGATGCATCAGCCCAACCCAGTGGTCCGGGACGCCCCGGCGATGCGCGGCATGCGCGCGCTGCAGCGGGTCGGGCTGGTCGGCGAGGTAGGGGTAAGCAACTACTCGCTGGACCGGTGGCGGGCGGCCGAAGCCGCGCTGGGCGGCCGGGTGCTGAGCAATCAGGTCCCGTACAGCCTGGTCGACCGGGGGCCCGAGGGTGAGCTGCTGCCCTACGCCGAGACCCAGGGCCGGGTGATCATCGCGTACAGCCCGCTGGCCCAGGGCCTGCTGTCCGGCCGGTACGACGCCAGCCACCGGCCGGCCAACCGGGTCCGCGGCGCGAACCCGCTGTTCCTGGCCGAGAACCTGGACCGCGCCGCCGGGCTGCTCGGCACCCTCCGCGAGGTGGCCGACGCGCACTCGGCCAGCCCGGCCCAGATCGCGCTGGCCTGGGTGATCCGCAGCCCGGCGGTGACCGCCATCCCAGGCGCGTCCAGCGTCGAGCAACTGGAGAGCAACGTGGCCGCGGCCGACATCGACCTGACCAACGGGGAGTACGCCGCGCTGCGCGCGGCCGCGGAGCAGTTCCAGCCGGTAACCGGGCGGGCCGCCCTGCCACAGCTGGTGCGCGCCCGGCTGCGCGCCAACCGGGCCGGCCGCTGAACCGGCCGGCCCGATAACGCCCGGCCGTGCCCGCTGATCTCGATGATCGGCCGCGGCCGGTGATCAGCCCGGCCGGGTGATCAGCCGCGGCCGATGAACGGCATGGCCGTCGCGGTGACGGTCATGAACTGCACGTTGGCGTCCAGCGGCAGCCCGGCCATGTAGAGCACGGCTTCGGCCACGTACCGGGGGTCGAAGGTGGGCTCGGCGGCCAGCGAACCGTCCGCCTGCCGGACACCCTCGCTCATCGCCCGGGTCATCTCGGTGGCCGCGTTGCCGATGTCGATCTGGCCGCAGGCGATACCGAACCGGCGGCCGTCCAGGGAGATCGACTTGGTCAGGCCGGTCAGCGCGTGCTTGGTCGCGGTGTAGGCGGCGCTGCCCGGCCGGGGCACGTGGGCCGAGATCGAGCCGTTGTTGATGATCCGCCCGCCGCGCGGGTCCTGGGCCTTCATCATCCGGACCGCCTGCTGGGCGCAGAGGAAGGCACCGGTGAGGTTGGTGTCCACCGCCTGCCGCCAGTCCGCAACCGAGATCTCGTCCACCGCCCCGGCTGGCCCGAACATGCCCGCGTTGTTGACCAGCAGGTCGACCCGGCCCCACCGGTTGGCGGCCGCGGCGAACAGCGCCGCCACCGAGTCCGGCACGGTGACGTCGGTCAGCACGGGCAGCGCCGCCGCGGCGGCCGGGGCGGTGGCCACCGTCTCCTGCAGCGCGGCCCAGCGGCGGCCCGCCGCGGCCACCTGCCAGCCGGCCGCCAGCAGGGCGCGGGCAATGGACCGGCCCAGCCCGGAGCCGGCCCCGGTGACCACGGCTACCCCGGTCGTTGCCATCAGGCCTCCTCGGTCAGGGCCGCGCTGGTGGCCGACCGCGCACGGCGGCCGCGAACCGGCCGGTGCACCGGGTCATCGTCTCACCGCACCGGCCCGGCCTGCCGGCCCTGCCGGGGCTACCGCCTAGGCTGAGCGGGGAGCCGTCCGAACAGAGGAGGTCGGCATGACCGACGCCGCACCGGGACCGGAGAACGCCGCGGACGAAGCAGCGCCGGAGCCCACCGACGATGAGATGAAACGCAAGTTCCGCGCGGCGCTGGACCGCAAGCGCAGCCAGCTCGCGGAACACAACAGCAAGCAGGCCGGGAAGGGGGGCGGCAAGGTCCAGGGCGCGCACGGGCCGGCCCAGAGCCGGCGCTCGTTCCGGCGCAAGAGCGGTGGCTGAGCCGCGGCCCGCCGGGCCTAGCCAGGAACCACTGGCCGGGACCGGCCAGCAGCCGCCGGCCGGGCCGGGCCAGTGACCGGCAGGCTGACCAGGAAGCCCGGTGGTGCCGCCCGGCTGCGCGAGCTGATGGACGCGGGCGGCACCATCGTGGCGCCCGGCGCGTTCGACCCGCTGGCCGCCCGGCTGGTCGAGGAAGCCGGTTTCCCGGCCGTCTACATGACCGGGTTCGGCACGTCAGCCGCGCTGCTCGGCCGGCCGGACGTCGGCCTGCTCACGATGACCGAGATGGTGGGCAACGCGGCGCGTATCGCGGACTGCGTGGACATCCCGGTGATCGCCGACGCGGACACCGGCTACGGCAATCCGCTGAACGTGATCCGGACCATCGCGGCGTACGAGGCGGCCGGCGTGGCCGCGGTGCACATCGAGGACCAGGTGGCCCCGAAGAAATGCGGGCACATGGAGGGCAAACAGGTCATTCCGGCCGAGGAGATGGCACAGAAGATCCGGGCCGCGGCCGACGCCAGGGCGAACCGCGAGTTCATGATCATCGCGAGGACCGACGCGCGGGCCGTGGCAGGCCTGGCGGCGGCCCTGGACCGGGCCCGGCTGTACCGGGCCGCGGGTGCCGACGCCCTGTTCATCGAGGCGCTGGTGTCGGAGCAGGAGGCGGCGGAAGCGGCCCGCGCCTTCCCCGATGTGCCGCTGCTGTTCAACTGGGCGGAAGGCGGCAAGACCCCGCCACTCAGCCTGGGCCGGCTGCGCGAGCTCGGCTACCGGATCGTCATCTTCCCGATCAGTACGCTGCTCGCGGCGACCGCTGCGATGCGCCGCATCCTGGGCGAGATCGCCCAGGCGGGCACGCCCGCCGCCGCCCTGCCGCAGCTGCCGTCGTTCGGCGAGTTCTGCGACTTCATCGGGCTGCCGGATGTGCGTGCGGCCGAGCAGCGGTACGCCGCCACCGATCCGCTGCCGCGGCCTCCCGGCTGAGCCCGCGGAGCCCGCCGCGCCGCCCGCCGGGCAGGCCACTGCCCGGCGGCAGCACGGTCATCAGTGCGGTGTCCGCGGTGAGGATCTGCAACCGCAGGCGGCGCAGGCCCGGGCCCGGCTCGAGACCGAGTTTCTCGCGGGCCCCGGCGAACTGGGCCAGCGCGTCGGCCCGCCGGCCAGCGCGGTACAGCGCCACCATCAGCTGGCCCAGGAACCGCTCCCGCAGCGGGTGCGCCTGGGCCAGGCCGAGCAGGTCCGGCACCATCTGGTCATGGCGGCCCATGGCCAGCAGCAACTCGGCCCGTTCTTCGAGCAGGGTCAGCCGCAGCTCAGCCGCCCGGAGCCGTTCCGTGGCGGCCCACGGGCCGGGCACCCCGGCCAGCGGGACGTCGTGGTACAGGCTCAGCGCCGTGTCCAGCAGCCAGACGGCGCGGCTCAGGTCGCCCGCCGTACAGGCGTGCCGGGCCTGGGCCACATGCTGGTCGAGCTGGCCGGTGTCCAGGCCAGCCAGGCCCAGCCGGAGCGAGAAGCCGGGCCCGCTGGCCACCAGCGCCGGGCCGGCCGCCCGGTGCGGGCGGCACGGGGCCAGGGCCTGGCCCAGCCCGGCGACGTGCCCGTGCAGCCGGTACCTGGCGTCCACCGGCGGCTGGGCACCCCATACCCCGGCGATGAGCTCGCTGCCCCGGACCGGGTGCCCGGCCCGGACGGCCAGCATGCCGAGCACGGCATGCCGCCGCGGCCCGCCGATCCGCAGTTCCCGTTGCCCCCGCCAGGCCCGTACCGGGCCGAGCAGCTCAAGCCGCAATGCGCCGCAGTCCCCGCGCACCTGTCTCCCCTGACTGACGTGACTGGCCTGATCCCCGCGCAGCGCCGTCCGCCCGAGCGAGCGGTCCGCTCAAGCGGGCCTGCCGCCGCAGCGGGCCTCCCGTCGGCAACAGGCCTGCGGGCGGATGCTCCGCATCCGCCCGCTAGCCCCGCTCCCACTGACAACACGTGCCTCGCGGCCCGCTGGTTCACCAGCGGGGCGGGACAATCGCGGCAATTCTGGCCAGCCCGGTCGGCCGGCCCGGCGGAGGCCAGCCGATCTTGGTAAGCCCGGCGCCGGCCAGTCGATCCTGGCCCACACCACCCAGCCGGTCCGGGCACTGCCCGCCACGCCGGACTCGCTGGCCAGCTGGCCGATGATGTCCAGCCCGTGCGGGCGGCCGTCCCGCTCCGCCTCGCCCCACAGGCCGCCCCCGTCGGCCACCTCGAGCCAGACGTAATCCCCGTCGTGGACTTCGGCCCGCACGGTGAACACCGCACCAAGCTGGCCGCTCGCGGAGTGCGTGACACAGTTGCCGGCCAGTTCCGACACGCAGAGCACCGCGTCGTCGGCGACCGGGCAGCCGAGCAGCAGGCCGCGGACGAACCGGCGCGCCTCGGCGACCTGCTCGGGCCGCGCCGGGAACGCCCGCTGATGCGCGCCAGCGCGCCCGCCCAGCGCGGTGACCCCGCCGGTTGCGCCGGGTGTCATGCTTCCTCCCCCAATGATCGCTTCTGCTCCTCACCCTGCTCAGCCTGCGGCGGCGCAAACCCGCGCCGCGTGCCGCGGCCGTCTGCGGGCAGTCTGCTTAGCTTGACGGCGAGGAGGATCAGCCAGTGCAAACCGCATTCGTGCTCGGTGGCGGGGGCGTGCTCGGCGCGCACGAGGTCGGCATGCTCCGCGCGCTGAACCAGGCCGGGGTGCGGCCCGATGTGGTCGTGGGCACCTCAGTCGGCGCGATCAACGGCGCGTTCGTGGCCGCCGATCCGGCCGGGGCGGCGGAGCGGCTGGCCCAGTTGTGGCAGGGCGACGCGCTGCGCCAGGCGTTCCGGGAGACATTGTGGGGCCGCGCCGTCCGGCTGCTGCGCTCCGGCACCCACCTGCATTCCATCGAGCCACTGCGGCACATGCTGGACGCTAATTTCGCCGGCACCGGCTTCGCCGACCTCCCGGTGCCGTTCCACTGCGTGGCGGCCAGCATCGAGGGGGCCTGTGCCCGCTGGTTCAGCAGCGGGCCTATCGTGCCCGCCGTGCTCGCGTCCTGCGCGGTGCCCGGGCTGCTGCCCCCGGTCGAGGTGGACGGCAGCCACTATTTCGATGGCGGCCTGGTCGATTCGATCCCGGTGGGCCGGGCCGTCGCGCTCGGCGCCCGTACGGTGTACGTGCTGCACGTGGGCCGGATCGAGCGCCCGCTGACGGTGCCCCGCCGGCCGTGGGAGGTCGGCCTGGTGGCCTTCGAGATCGCCCGCCGGCACCGGTTCCACGACGAGATGTCCGCGCTGCCCGGCGACGTGCAGGTGCACGTGCTGCCGTCCGGCGCGGACCCGCGGCCGCCCGATCTATCCCAGCTCCGGTACCGGGACCGGGCTAAGGTCGGGCTGCGGATGGAGCGGGCCTACCAGGCGTCCGCGAGCTACCTGGCCCAACTCGCCGGGCAGTAAGCCGGACGCCGGCCCGCCGCGGCCGCCGGGCAGAGGAGGAACTGGTCATGGTGCCCCCCAGGGTGGTCCGCCGGCTGGTGCTGGCGCCGCTGGCCATCGTGGTCGCGGCCGCGACGGTGGTGCTGTTCCCCCCGTTAGCCCTGCTCGCCCTGCTGCTCGGCGCGCTGGGCCGGTCCCGGCCGCACCGGATGCGCGCCTTGCGGCTGCTCAGTTTCGCGCTCATCTGGCTGGTCACCGAGACGGCCACCCTGTTCATGTGCCTGGGTCTGTGGCTGGCCAGCGGGTTCGGCGGCCGGCTGCACACCGAGCCCTACCAGAGCCGGCACTACGCGATCATGCAGTGGTACCTGGACCGGCTGCATGCGGCCGCGGTCAGCACGCTCGGCCTGCGGGTCGAGGTGGACGAGCCGCCGCTGACCCCGGCCGAGCAGGCGGCGCGGCTGGCCGGCCCGGTCATCGTGCTCAGCCGCCATGCCGGGCCCGGTGACTCGCTGCTGCTGGTGCACCATCTGCTGACCGTCTACCAGCGCCGGCCGCGGGTGGTGATGAAGGCCGCGCTCCAGCTCGACCCCACCGTGGACGTGGTGGCCAACCGGGTGCCCAACGTGTTCATCCAGGGCCGCCAGACCGGCGAGCACATCTTCGTCACGCAGATCAGCCGGCTGGCCGGCGGCCTGGACCAGGCTGGCGCGCTGGTGCTGTTCCCCGAGGGCGGCAACTGGACGCCGGGCCGGTGGCGGCGCGGCATCCGGCGGCTGGAACGGCTGGGCCGGGACGACCTGGCCGAGCGGGCCCGGGGCATGCCGCACCTGCTGCCGCCACGGCCCGGCGGGGCGCTGTCCGCCATCGCGGCCTGCCCGGCGGCCGACGTGATCTTCGTGGCGCACGCCGGGCTGGACACGCTGGTCAGCGTGGCCGACGTCTGGCGCAGCCTGCCTATCGAGCACACCGTGCACGCGAAGTGGTGGCGGGTGCCCGCGGCCGAGGTGCCCCGCGCGGCCGACCAGGACGCCCAGGTCCGCTGGCTCTACGACTGGTGGCAGCGCATCGATGACTGGATAGCAGCCCACTCCGCCGGCGCAGCGTCCGTACGCCAGGCTGAACTCCCCCCCGGCACCGCATCCAGCAGCTGAACGCCCGTGCCTGCCCCGAGGTCAGCCTGGCCGGTCGGATCAGCCAGAAAACCAAAGCCGCGCAGGCACCCGTCCAGAACCAACCGGGCTCTCCGAGTCACCCGGTCCGGGGGACGCGCGGACCCCTGGCCGGTCCGCACCATGGACAGATAGGGCCATATCCACCGGGGCGGAGGGCACCGATGCCAGAGGGGCTCGATCCGGTCGAGGCCGGCCGGAAACTGCATGAGCACACCCATGAGGAAGAAGAGCGAGCAGCGCAGCGCGACGCGGACAAGGCGGCCGACCGCCATTCCCGGATCCTGCAGAGCGGCGAGGCGCTGCTGCTCGCGCTGGTCACCATCGCGGCCGCCTGGGCCGGTTACGCCGCGGCCAGGTGGGGCACCGAATCCCGGGTGCAGATCGCGCAGTCGTCCACGCTGCGCAACCTGGCCACCCGCGCCGACCTGGAGGCGCTGACCACCCGCAACTTCGACTCCACCACGTTCAACGCCTGGTTCATCGCCTACACCCTGGGCAACAAGCAGAAGGAACTGGTCGCCGAGCGCCGGTTCCGGCCCGAGTTCCGGGTCGCATTCAACGCCTGGATGGCCACCAACCCGCTGCACAACCCGAAAGCCCCGCCCGGGCCGACCTACATGCCGCAGTACAAGGTGCCGCAGCAGGCCAAGGCCAATGCGCTGGACGCGGCGGCCACGGCCAAGTTCGACGAGGGCAACCACGGCGGGGAGATCAGCGACGACTACATCCGGATCACCGTGTTCCTGGCCGCGGTGCTGTTCCTGGTCGGCATCGGCAGCACGTTCAAACTGCACCAGATCCGGTACGCCCTGATCACCTTTGGCACGGCGCTGCTCATCCTGGCCGTCGTGCTGCTCTTCAGCAGCCGGGGCTGCCCAGCTGAGCCGGACGCCGCAGCGGCGCGGAATGAACTGGCCCGCCCCGGTGTTATGCGGTACAGTCGCGGTAGGCGATGTATTTCCGCCTTATGGTGCGCGTGCCGCGCGGCCTCTTTCCTAGCTCCGTCGCCCCGGAATATCCGGGTCTGACGTAGAGCGACTACCAGGGATCCTGCGTCATCTGCTGGTTCCCGGAATTCTCGGCTGCCGCCCCACGTGCCCATTTCCGCAGCGCCGCACGGCGCTTTTCTCGGCGTGCCCAGAAACGGCCGCCCATCGAAGGGAATTGCCCTCATGACAACCACACTCAGCAGAGAACCCCAGGCCCGGCCGAAGCAGGCTGAGCCGCCCAGCACCCCACCCATCCTGGTGTCCGGCCTGCTGGACATCACCGACGGCACCGGCGTTCGTCCGCCGTCCGGCTACCAGCGCGGTCCCGGGGACGTGTACGTGCCCGCGGCCCTGATCAAGCAGTACGGCCTGCGCAAGGGCGATCACTCGGCCGGGACCGCCCGGCCGGCCCGCGGCCGGGCAAGGGCGCGGGACAAGTACCCCGCGGCTGGCCCAGCGTCGCCGCCGTCAACGGCGGCGAGCCCCCGGCAGGCCGCGGCGCGGCCCGACTTCGCCGAGCTGACCCCGCTGCACCCGCAGGAACGGCTCCGCCTGGAGACGGCTCCGGCCCGGGGACCCGCCACCGCCCGGATCATCGACCTGGTCACCCCGATCGGCAAGGGCCAGCGCGGCCTGATCGTGTCCCCGCCCAAGGCCGGCAAGACCATGGTGCTGCAGGCCATCGCGGCCGCGGTCGCGGCCAACCATCCCGAAGTGCACCTGATGGTCGTGCTCGTCGGCGAGCGGCCCGAAGAAGTCACCGACCTGCGCCGCACGGTGCGCGGCGAGGTCGTCTACTCCACCTTCGACCAGCCCGCCGAGGAGCACATCGCGGTGGCCGAGCTGGCCATCGAGCGGGCCAAGCGGCTGGTCGAGCAGGGCCGCGACGTCGTCGTGCTGCTGGACTCGATCACCCGGCTGGGCCGCGCCTACAACCTCGGTCGCCCCGCCCAGCAGCCGCATCCTGGCCGGCGGGGTCGCGGTCGAGCGCGCTGTACCCGCCGCGCCGGTTCCTCGGCGCCGCGCGCAACGTGGAGCACGGCGGCTCGCTGACCCTGCTGTGCACCGCGCTGGTGGACACCGGCTCCCGGATGGACGACGTGTTCTTCGAGGAGTTCAAGGGCACCGGGAACATGGAGCTGCGGCTGCGCCGCGATCTGGCCGAGAAGCGCATCTTCCCGGCCGTCGACGTGGCCCCGTCCAGCACCCGCCGGGACGACCTGCTGATGACGGCCGAGGAGCACGAGATCACCGCCCGGCTGCGCCGGGTGCTCACCGAACTGGACCCGCAGCAGGCCATCGAGCTGCTGCTGGACAAGGCGCGCAGCACCGCTCCAACGCCGAGTTCCTGCACCAGATTCAGCGCAACGCCTGAGCGTGGCCGGTCAGCCGGACGGCGGATAGGACTTGCACCGTCAGCCCGCCCGGGTCCACGGTGAGCGGCGTTGAGGTCGGCGGCGGTCCGCCGGTAGGCCGGCGCGGACAGCGTCACGGTGACGGTCTGGCCGCGGCCAGCGAACCCGGTGCTGGTGAGATGGACAGCTCACTGGCGGGCACCGAGCCCGTGATGCTGAACTTCACCGGGCCGCCGCTCGCGGTCAGCGTGAACGACCCGGTGTACGGGCCGCCCGCGGCCGCTGGCCGAGCCGCACCTCGTGAAGCTGGACGCCGTCAAGGTGCCCGGGGACGGCGGCGGCGTGGGTGACGCTGACGGGGACGGCGAGGCGGAGCGGCTGCGCGACGCGGACGGGCTCGGCGTCGCGCTGCGCGCGTCGGCCGGGCTGCTGGCGGCCGGCGCCACCCGGGGCCGGGGTGCTGGCCGCGGAGTGCGGGGTGGACCGGTCGTGCTTCCGTGCTGCGCCCGGGCTGGCCGATCCGGTGCCCAGCGGGCTGCCGGACGAGCTGCCGCCGCCGGATGGGGTGGCGGCCAGCGCGGCGGGTCCCGGGCTGCTGTGTCCCAGCAGTCGGCCGCGAACACCGCGCCGCCGCCGAGCAGCAGGACGGCCACCGCGGCCGCCCCGGTGAGCAGCGCGGTCCGGGAGAACGTCCGGCGCACCGGCGGCAGGCCGCCGGCGGCGCCGGGAAGCCGTCCGGGCGCCACGGGCCGGCCCGCCGCACCACCAGGTCCCGGTGTTCCGCCGCGACCGGGCTGCGGTCGGCGACCAGCCGGAACAGCTCACGCCGCAGGCCGACCGGCAGCAGGGCCACCGGCAGCAGGCTGAGCAGCGCGGCCGGGCTGAGCTCGCGGCGCTTCCGCTCGTCGCAGATGTCGCAGTTCTCGATGTGCCGGTTGATCCGCTTACGCAGCAGCACGGTGAGCTCGCCGTCCCAGCCGTCCAGGATGGTGGCCAGGTAGGGGCAGGCCTCCTGCCCGGTCCGGGCCACCAGCAGCGCGCCCAGCGCGGTCTCGAACTGGGTGCGGGCCCGGGACGCCAGCGCGTGCGCCTGGTTGCGCGGCACGCCGAGCGTGGCGGCCAGGTCGGCCCCGTCCAGTTCGTGCCGCAGGTTCAGCTCGATGATCTCCCGCTCGCCCGGGTTCAGCCCGCCCAGCGCCGACCGGACGAGCTGGCGGAGCTCGGCCTGTTCCGCGGCGATGCCGATATCCGGCGCGTCGTCGACCCACTCGTCCACGTCGTCGCAGCGGCGCGGCGGTGGCCCGGCCGCGCAGCCGGCGGTGCACTCGTTCCGGGCCACCGCGTACAGCCAGGGCCGCAGCCGGTCCGGATCGCGCAGGGCACCCAGCTTGGCCGCGGCGATGACGAAGGTGTCCTGGACCGCGTCGGCGGCGTCGGACGGCTCGCCGAGCATGGTGCAGCAGTATGCGTGCAGCGGCTGTGCGTAGCGGCGTACGCCGCGGCCAAGACCACCGGGCTGGCCGGCCACGATGGCCGCGACGATCTCGCGGTCCTGCATGCGCTCACCGTATGTGGCCGGGCAGCACGCTGCCCAGACATGCCGGAAACACTGGTATACAACGGAAATCCGGCACCGCCCGGCGCTTTCCCTGATCTTGGCCGGACGCTTGCTGAAACCGCAGGTAGCCGGGTAGTTGCCGGGTGCCGGGCGAAATGAACTGGCCAGCCCGGACTGACTGACGGTACAGTCCGGAATCGGAGGCCGCCGCTGGGCGGCCGTGCGGGGCAGCACAGACTGGTGGTGTGGGAACGGCATGAGACCGGCATGACGAGCGCCCCGCCGGACGTGAGCCGGCCGTGACTGTCACCCCGGCTCCGCGTGCTCGTCGCGTTCCTGTGCGCGCTGGTGCTGGTGGACACCATGTTCTTCACCGCGCTCACCCCGCTGCTGCCGTATTACAAGCACCTGGCCGGGCTGTCCAAGGCCGGGGCGGGCATCCTGGTCGCGATGTACCCGCTCGGCACGCTGATCGGCGCGCTGCCCGGCGGCCTGCTCACCGCGCGGTTCGGCGACCGGGTGGTGGCGGTGCTCGGGCTGGCCCTGATGAGCGTGTCCACGCTGGTGTTCGGCTTCGCCTCCTCCGCCGCCGTGCTGGACGCGACCCGCTTCGTGCAGGGCCTGGCCGGCGCGTGCACCTGGGCGGCCGCGATGGCCTGGATGGCCACCGCCGCCCCGGCGCAGCGGCGCGGCGAACTGCTCGGCATCGCGCTCGGCGCGGCCGTGGTCGGCGCGCTGTTCGGACCGGTGGTCGGAGTGGTGGCTGGGCAGGTCGGCACCGGGCCGGCGTTCGCCGCCGCCGCGGTGGCCGGCGTCATCCTGATCGTGGCCGCGTTCTTCATGCCCAGCCCCGCCGCGCCGAGCCGCAGGGGCCTGCGCGCCGCGCTGCCCGCCCTGGGCAACCCCCGGGCGGCCGGGGGCCTCTGGCTCACCCTGCTGGCCGGACTGGCGTTCGGCGTGGTGGATGTGCTGGCCCCGCTCCGGCTCGCCGCGCTGGGCGCGGGCACGGTGCTGATCGGGGCCACGTTCCTGGCTCGCCGCGGCCATCGAATCGGCGCTGTCGCCGCTGGCCTGGCGGCTGTCCGACCGGCGCGGCGCGCTGCTCCGCTGTCCCTCTCGCTGGTCGCCGCGGTGCTGGTCAGCCTGCTGGCGCCGGTGCTGGCGCCGGTGGGGGTGCTGATCGCCGTGCTGATCGTCGGGATGCCTGCCTACGGCACGCTGTTCACCCCATCGTCGGCGCTGCTCAGCAACGCCGCGCAGGGCCTGGGCCTGAACCAGGGACTGGCGTTCGGGCTGGCCAATCTGGCCTGGGCCAGCGGCCAGACGATCGGTGCGGCGGCCAGCGGCGCGCTGGCCGAGGCCACCTCCGACCTGGTCCCGTTCGCGCTGCTGGCCGCCGTCTGCCTGGGCACGCTGGTCGTGCTGCGCACCCAGGCACACCGGCTGCGCTCAGCCGGTTAGCCCGCGGAAGAACTCGCGGATGTCGGCCACCAGCACGCCGGTGGCCTCGTGCGCGGCGTAGTGCCCGGCGGCGTCGGCCGGGCCCGGACCCGCCAGCTGCGCCAGCGCTACCTGCGGCTGCAGCTCGACGGCCTGGCCGCCGCCCCGGCCCGCGACCCGCTGCCCGGCCCGCCCCCGCACGGTGACCTGAACTGGCGCTGGCAGATCCGGTAAAACCAGTCATCCCATGATCGTGGGGGATTGGTGCCAAATACGACCCCTAATCCCTCACGATCATGGTCCTGGTCCCAGCCGGCTGGCCAGCAGCTCGGCCAGGTGCACCCCACGCACCCCGGCGAGCTGGGCCGCCTGGGTCCGGCAGGAGAAGCCGTCAGCCAGGTACACCGTGCCGGGCGGCGCGGCGCGCAGCGCGGGCAGCAGCGCCGTCTCGGCCACCGCGACCGACACCTCGTAGTGGCCGCGTTCCATGCCGAAGTTGCCGGCCAGCCCGCAGCATCCGGCCAGGGTGCGCACAGTCGCGCCCGCCTGGGCCAGCAGCGCCCGGTCGGCGTCGTAGCCCATGACCGAGTAGTGGTGGCAGTGCGGCTGGGCGATGATCTCCAGGCCGGCCAGGTCGGGCAGCGCCCAGTCCGGGCCCGGGCCGAGCGGCGGCGGGGCGGTGAGCAGCTCGGCCAGCGTCCGGGTGGCGCCGGCCACCGCGACCGCGCGCGGCTCCCCGGGGAACAGGTCGGCCAGGTCGGAGCGGAGCACCGCGGTGCAGGACGGCTCCAGGCCGACGATCGGCGTGCCCGCTTCGGCGTACGGCCCGAGGATGGCCAGCAGCCGGGCCAGCCGCCGCCGCGCGCCATCCAGCTGCCCGGTGCTGATCCAGGTCAGCCCGCAGCATGCCGACTGCCCCGGGACGATCACCTGGTACCCGGCGCGGCGCAGCACGGCCAGCGCCGCCTCGGCCACCGCGGGATCGAAACTGTCGCTGAACGAGTCGGCCCACAGCAGCACCGTGCGCCCGCCGCCCGCCGCGCCGCGGGCCGCCGCTCCCCGCGCGGCCGCCGACCGGCGGAACGGTACCGCCGCGAACCGGGGGATGGCGCGCCGCCGGTCCATGCCGCCCGCGGTGAGCACCGCCGCCGCCACCGGGCGTGCCCCCAGCACCGCGTTGACCAGCCCCGGCGCGATCGCCGCCCACCGCGACCAGCGCGGCAGCCAGCCCAGCGCGTAGTGCGCGCGGGGCCGCAGCCGCCGCCGGTAGGCCCGGTAGCTGACCTCGGCCTTGTACTGCGCCATGTCCACCCCGGCCGGGCAGTCGGTGCCGCAGGCCTTGCAGGACAGGCACAGATCCAGCACCTCGCGCACCTCGGGCGAGCGCCAGCCGCCGGTGACCAGCCGCCCGGCCGCCATCTCCTGCAGCACCCGGGCCCGGCCCCGGGTGGAGTCCTTCTCGTCCCGGGTGGCCAGGTAGGACGGGCACATGAAACCGCCGGACGCCGACGAGTCGGCCCGGCACTTGCCCACCCCCACGCAGCGGTGCACGGCCGTGGTGAAGTCGCCGCTGTCCTCCCCGAACGCGAAACCGCCGGCCCGGCGCAGCGCCACGGCGCCGGGCCGGCGCAGGTCGGCGTCCACCGGCCGGGGCCGCACCAGCACCCCTGGATTGAGCAGATCCGCCGGATCCAGCAACTGCTTGAAATTACTGAACGCCAGTACGGCGGACTCGGAGTACATCACCGGCAGCAGTTCGCTGCGGGCACGGCCATCGCCGTGTTCCCCGGACAGTGACCCGCCATGCGCGGTGACCAGGTGGGCGGCGTCGGTCAGGAAGCGGCGGAGCAGGCCGGCGCCGTCCGGGTGGTCCAGCGGGAAGTCGATCCGGACGTGCACGCAGCCGTCGCCGAAGTGCCCGTACAGCAGGCCGTCCAGCGAGTAGGAGTCGAGCAGGGCGCGGAACTCGCGCAGGTACCCGCCCAGCCGGCCGGGCGGCACCGCGGCGTCCTCCCAGCCGGGCCAGGCCTGCTTGTTGTCCGGGGTACGGCCGCCCAGCCCGGCGCCGTCCTCCCGGACCCGCCACAACGCGGCCGCCTCCGGGCCGGCCGGGAGCACCAGCGACGCGACCGCCCCGGCGTCTTTGGCCAGCGCCTCGGCCAGTGCGGTCGCCCCGGCCGGTGACTCAGCACCGACCTGAACCATCAGCCAGGCGTCACCGGCCGGCAGTTCCGGCACCCGGGCCGGGCCCTTGCGGCGGCGCACCACGTCCACCAGCCGGCGGTCCAGGCCTTCCAGGGCGAGCGGCGCGTATTCCAGCACGGCGGGCACCGCGTCGGCCGCGCTGACCACGTCCGGGTAGCCGAGCACGGCCAGCGCGTACGCCTGCGGCACCGGAACCAGCCGGACCGTGGCGCCCAGTACGGTGACCACCGTGCCCTCCGTGCCGGCCAGGGCTTTGGCCAGGTCGGCGCCGTGCTCCGGCAGCAGGTGCTCCAGCGAGTAACCGGAGACCTGGCGGCGCAGCCGGCCGAACTCGGTGCGTATCAGCTTCAGGTTCGCGGCGACCAGCGCGTCCAGGCCCGGTACCGGGTCCAGCCCCTGCCTAGCGGTGAAGCGCCGCCCGGTGCCGTCGATGACGTCCAGTTCCAGCACGTTGTCCGCGGTCCGGCCGTAGGCCAGCGCGTGCGCGCCGCACGCGTTGTTGCCGATCATGCCGCCCAGGGTGGCCCGGGACCAGGTGGACGGCTCCGGGCCGAAACGCAGCCCGTGGGGCCGGGCCGCGTCCTGCAAGCTGGCCAGGATGACGCCCGGCTCGACCCGGGCCGTCTGGGCCTCCGGGTCGATGTCCAGCACCCGGTTCAGGTGCCGGGAGGTGTCCAGCACGATCCCGGGGCCGACCGCGTTGCCCGCGATCGAGGTCCCCGCGCCGCGGGTGGTCAGCGGCGTGCCGGTGCGCCGGGCCACCGCGGCCGCGGCCAGCATGTCCTCGGTGTCCCGCGGGAAGACGACGACCGCGGGCACCACCCGGTAGTTGGAGGCGTCGCTGGAGTACTCGGCCCGGCGGCGCGCGGAGTCATCGACTCCGCCCTTGACCACCGAGCGCAGCGCCCGGGCGATGTCGGCTGGATCCACGCCTGCCATCCTGCCGTGCCCAGGTCACCGCGCGGGACGGCACCCCGGCCGCGGTCTACCGGCGCCAGCGCCAGCCGGACCCCACCCCGATCAGGTGCAGGGACAGGCAGACCAGGCCCAGCAGCATCAGGCTGGTCACGCTGAAGATGGCGTTGCTGACCGCCACGCCGGCCGCATTGATGATGAACGCAATGGCAAAGAGAACGGCTGCGATGAAACCCAGCATGGGTCATCCTCCTGTTAGCTGGTGCGGCTGAAATGTGCGTCGCAATGCGGCCTCGCAGATACCCGGGCCGGCTGGCTTAAACCATGGAATGGCGCATCATCGGCGGCGTCCCGGGCACTTATCCAGCCGTGGCAACACATATCCCTGGCCGCGGCGGACCGCAGCCGCCGCCCTGGTGGGCCTGGTTCACCGCGGCCGTCGTGCTCGGCGTGGTGCTGGTGACCGTGCTGGTAGCCCGGTTCCGGGGCAGCCCGGGTTCGGTCTCGGTAACGGTCAGCGCCGCGTCGGTCTCCACCGTGGTGTTTGACGGCCCGCCCGGCCAGCTGTCCATTGCCGGCGCCGCCCAGGGCGGGCAGGTCACGCTGACCGGCCAGGTGCACTGGGTACCCGGTCACCGGGCCGCGGTGGCCACCGGGCCGCGGCAGTCCGGGCACGTGCTCCGGCTCGGCTACCGATTGCGCCGCGGGCAGCCCGTGCACCGGCCGCCTCCGGCTGGTGCTGCCCGAGCGCACCGGTCTGGTGCTGGACCAGCCGTCCGGCCACGTGCTGATGTACCGGCTGGCCGGGCGGCTGCGGATCACCGCGCGCAGCGTTAACATCAGTGCCTCAGCGCTGCGCTCACCGGTGCTCACCGCGGTAATCACCTCGGGACACCTGAGCGCCACGTTCCTCAGCCCGCCCCGCCAGCTCGGGGTCACCCTGCTGTCCGCGCAGGCCACGGTGCGGCTGCCGGCCGGGTCCGGCTACCGGCTCAGCCAGCAGGTCAGCTCCGGGTACCTGCGCGCCGGGATCCCGCAGTCCGCCCGGGCCAGCCGGACGATCACCGCCCGGGTCACCGCGGGCGAGCTCGACCTGGAGTCCGGCTGACCCGGGCCGGGACCTAAGACTGGATATACCGGCCTGTTGGCCCCTTAACGGCACCACCAGCCGCACATCGAATGGAGAGGTCAGCCACTGAGCAAACACAGAAGTTCGGCAGGTGGAAGCGATGATCGAGGCGACACGCAGGCAGTTCCTGGTCGGCGGCGTGGCGGCCGGGGCCGTGCTGGCCACCCCGGTGGCCCGGCGCGGCCTGGGCACGGCATCACGCGCCGGACCGTCTAGGCTGGGCGCCGGCGGCTCCGCAAGTTCCGCGAGCCGCTGCCGGTGCCGGGCCACGGGATCGTGGTGGCCACCCCGAGCGGGACCAACCAGTACGCGTTCACCCAGCGGCAGATCCGGCGGCAGCTGCACCCGGACCTGGCGCCGACCACGGTGTGGGCCTACGACGACGGTTCCGGCCTGGCCGCCAGGCCGGCTCGTTCGGCATGGTGCTGGCCGCGCAGGGCGGCACCCCGATCGACGTCAGCTACACCAATGAGCTGCCGGAAACCTACCCGGACTGGATCCCGGTGGACACCCGGCTGACCCCGATGGGAAAGCACGTGCGGCTGATGACGCATCTGCACGGCGGCTTCGTCCCCGCGGTGGACGACGGCAACCCCTTTCTGACCCCTGACGGCTTCGGCCGCGGCCAGACGCAGCGCGTCCGGTACAGCAACGAGCTGCCGCAGATGCGGGCCTCGCTGCGCTGGTTCCACGACCACGGGATGGGCACTACCCGGCTGGACGTGTTCGCCGGCCTGGCGGCCGCGTACCTGATCCGGGACGCCTATGACACCGGCACCGAGCCCAACCCAATCGGGGTGCCCGGCGGCGCGTATGAGATCCCGCTGGTCATCCAGGACCGGTTGTTCCGGCCGGACGGCAAGTTCCTGTACCCGGTGAGCACCATCCCCGGGATCACCTGGATCGGCGAGTACTTCGGCGACCGCATGCTGGTCAACGGCAAGGTCTGGCCGTACCTGGACGTGCAGCCGCGGATGTACCGGTTCCGGGTGCTGAACGGCTGCAACGCGCGGATCATGAGCCTGCACTTCGGCGGCCTGCCGATGTGGCAGATCGGTTCCGAGGGCGGCCTGTTCGACGTGCCGGTGCCGCTCCGCCAGGCCGTGCTGGCCCCGGCCGAGCGGGCCGACCTGCTGGTCGACTTCCGCGGGCTGGAGGGGCGGACGCTGGAGCTGCGCAACACCACGCCGGCCGCCCCGGTGTCCACCCCGGCGCCCGCGCTGGAGGCGGTCATGCAGGTCCGGGTGGGCACGTCGGTCACCCACCGCGGCCCCCGGCGGGTGCCGGGCAGCCTGCCCGGCCAGCGGGCCCGGCTGCACCACCCGGTGAAGACCCGGTACATCACGCTCAACGAGATCGCCCCGGAGACGGCGGCTGGTACCTGAACCTGAGCGCGCTGGACTTCGACGCCGAGCCGGTGACTGAGACCCCGAAGGCCGGCACGGTGGAGGAATGGGTCTGGGTGAACATGACCGGCGACACCCACCCGATGCACGTGCACCTGGTCACGTTTCAGGTGGTCGGCCGGACCCCGTTCGACGTCGCCAAGTACCAGAAGAAGTACGGCGGCCCGGCCGGGGTGCCCGGCGGGATCAGCCCGGAGCCGTTCGCGACCGGGCCGATGGAGCCGCCGACCTCGGACGAGCGGGGCTTCAAGGATACGGTCAAGGCCAACCCGGGTTACTTCACCACCATCCGGGCCAAGTTCGACCTGCCCCGCGGGACCACTGGGCCGCAGGCCTACGTGCACCACTGCCACATAGTGGAGCACGAGGACAACCAGATGATGCGGCCGTTCACGGTCATGCCGTAGCAGCCCCAGCCGGGTCCCGATGGCCCTCCCCTCGGGACCCGGCCGGTGCGGGGTTCAGGCCGGTCCCGGGTTCAGGCCGCCTCCGGGCTCTCGGCCGGGCCCGGCGCGGCGGGCACGGCGTGCTCCTCGTGCACGTACCGCTTGCCGCGCAGCAGCGAGGCGACGGCCGCGATCAGGCAGGCCGCGATCGCGAAGTCGAACGCGATGTCCAGGCCGTTCGAGAAGGCCGGCGCGATCAGGGCCGGGAAGAAGCTGCGCCCGGTCAGGTACGCGACGTGGCTGGCGGGCAGGCTGCTGAGGGAGTGGCCGAGCAGCGTCTGCACCGGGTTGTAGCCGAGCAGCGCGGCGAACATGACCGATACCGGCGGCAGCGCCGCGACCCGGGCCGCGGCGGCGTGCGGCACGCCCTGGGCGATCAGGCCGTGGCTGAGCGCGGCGGGCAGCGACCCGGCCAGGCCCAGGATGATCAGCGTGAAGAAGATGCCGATGGACAGCACCATGGCCGAGTTCTGGAACGTGGCGCTCATCCCGGCGCCGACGCCGCGGCTCTCCCGGGGCAGGCTGTTCATGATGCCGGCCCGGTTCGGCGACGCGAACAGCCCCATGCCGAGCCCGTTCAGCAGCAGGATCAGCGCGAACTGCCAGTAGCTGAAGTTGATCGGCAGCAGTTCCAGCAGCAGGAACGACAGCGCCGCGACGATCATCCCGCCGGTGGCGAACGGGCGCGCCCCGAACCGGTCGGACAGCCAGCCGGACACCGGGCCGGCGACCAGGAAGCCGGCCGTCAGCGGCACCATGAAGATGCCCGCCCACAGCGGGGTCTGGCTGAACGCATAACCGTGCCGGGGCAGGTAGATGCCCTGCAGCCAGATGATCAGGACGAACATCAGGCCGCCCCGGCCCAGGCTGGACAGCAGGCTGGCCAGGTTCCCGGCGGTGAACGCCCGGATCTTGAACAGCGGCAGCCGGAACATCGGCTCGGCGACCCTGGTCTCCACGACGCAGAACACGGCCAGCACGGCCAGCCCGCCGAAGATGGCGGTCAGCACGAACGGGCTGGTCCAGCCCATCGTGTGGCCACCGTAGGGCTGGATGCCGTAGGTGATCCCGACCAGCACCGCGATCAGCCCGATGCCGAACGTGACGTTGCCCCACCAGTCCAGCTTGGCGGGCCGCCGGACGCCCAGCTCACGCAGCTTCAGGTAGGCCCAGACGGTGCCGAACAGGCCGAACGGCACGGACACCAGGAACACCAGCCGCCAGTCCACCGGGCCGAGCAGGCCGCCCAGGATGAGCCCGATGAACGAGCCCGCGATGCCCGCGACCTGGTTCAGCCCCAGCGCCAGCCCACGCTGGGTGGCCGGGAACGCGTCGGTCAGCAGCGCGCTCGAGTTGGCCATCAGCATGGCCCCGCCCACGCCCTGCATGATCCGCCCCATGATCAGCCACCAGGCGGCCGCCGTGCCCTGCAGCCAGGTCACCGCGAGCAGCACGGAGAACAGGCTGAACACGGCGAAACCGAGGTTGTAGATGCGCACCCGGCCGAACATGTCGCCCAGCCGTCCGAAGCTGACCACCAGCACCGCGGTGACCACCAGGTAGCCCATGATCATCCAGAGCAGCAGGCTGGTGTTGCCCGGCTGCAGCGGGTTGACCCCGATGCCGCGGAAGATGTCCGGCAGCGCGATCAGCATGATCGAGGCGTTGATGGTGGCCATCAGCACGCCGAGCGTGGTGTTGGACAGCGCGATCCACTTGTAGTGCTGGCCCGGCGGCCGGTGCGCCCGCCGCCGGGCGGCCGGCTCAGCCGTGCGAGCCGTGATCCTGGTCAGCTCAGACGAGCCCAGCATGCACACCCTTTCCTGGCGGTGGCAGCACCCACCGTCTCCAGATAGTTGCTTAACCCAAACTAATATCTTGGGCGACAACAGCGCAACACGGCCAGATAATCCCTGGCATTGACGGTGCCGGTCGCTAGGGTCAGGAGCATGGCCGAGACCGGGTACCTGGCTGCCATCAGGGAGTCCTATGACGCCGTGGCCGCCGACTACGTCCGGCTGGTCCCGAAGCCGGACGCGATAGACCCGCCCAGCCGGTCCATGCTGACCGCGTTCGCCGAACTGGTCCGGTCGGCCGGTTTAGGGCCGGTGGCCGACCTGGGCTGCGGCCCGGGCCGGGTGACCGCCCACCTGGCCGGGCTGGGGCTGTCAACGTTCGGCATCGACCTGTCGCCGAAAATGATCATGATGGCCCGGCAGGCCTACCCGGAGCTGCGCTACGCCGTCGGCTCGATGACCGCCCTGGGCGTGGGTGACGGCACACTCGGCGGCATCCTGGCCTGGTACTCCACGTATCACACCCCGCCGGAGCAGCTACCGGTGCTGTTCGCCGAGTTCCACCGCACGCTGGCGCCCGGCGGGCACCTGCTGCTCGGCACGTACACCGGCGATGATGAGCCGCTGCGCCCGGCACTGGCGTTCGGCAACCATCGGGTGTTCTACCGGTCCTACCTGGTGCCGGCCGGGCGGATCGGCGCACTGCTGGCCCAGGCCGGGCTGTCCGTGACCGCGCAGCTGGAGTCGCCGCCGCCGGCCGCGGCCCGGACCAGGCGACCGCACGCCTGCCTGCTGGCCCGCAAACCTGGGCCGGCGTAGCCGGGCGGGCAGGTCAGCCCACCGGATCGGTGGTCCAGCCGGCGGGGTTCGTCCCGAGCAGGCGCAGCCGGCGGGCCATGATCAGCGCACCGCCCAGGCTGGCCGCGCCGGGCACCGGCCGGTGGATTTTGCGCAGGGTGGTGATCAGGTTGATGTTCAGGTACAGCCCATCAGTGTTACAGACATAGACCGACTGGCCCTCATTCAGCACGTTCAGGTACAGCGTGGCCGGGGCCCCGTGCACCCTGACGAACTGCCCCTCGCCACGGTTGATCCGGCAATAGCCCTCCGTGCCAGCCAGCTGCGACCCCGACGTACACCGCCCCCGGGTACCGGCCGGGCCGGCTTGAATTCCTCCCGTGCCGAGCAGCCGCCCGTGGGCCGGGACGAAGCTCGCGCTGGTCACCGTCCAGCCGGCGGGCAATCCACCCAGCTGGAATGGGAAGACCAGGCGGGCGGTGGCGCCGTAGCTGACCCGCTCGGCGACCTTCCGGAGCAGCGCCCGGGTGGCGGCGGACTGGACCGTCGCGGGGAAGCCCGCGTAGGCCGGGCCGTTGTCCCAGCCCGCGGCGGCTTGGTACGAGCGCCGCGCGGCGTCCGGCCCGCCGAGGCTCTGCGCCGAGGGCATGAGCTGCGCCCAGCTGTCCGGCGCGTACTCCCAGGCCAGGCCGCCGCTGGGCAGATGGAACGCGCTGCCGCCGTGGACATCGGCGGCCGGCCCGGATAGCAGCGTCACAGACCGGTGACCGACGCCATCGGCGCAGCTCAGCCCGTGCGGATACGTCACCATCGTGAAACTGGGCGGAGGCCCGCCCGCCAGCATCCGATTCCGCTGCGGGCCGGTGATCCGGCAGGCGCCTGCAGCGCTCACCGTGAGCGTGAGCAGCCGGCTGCTGGCCTGGGCGCCCACGACCAGGGTGGCACTCTGGGTGGTCGCCTGGTCGGTGCCGCCCATCGCGGTGCCGGCGGTGGCCGAGAAGCCGGCCGGCAGCCAGCCGAACGCCGCATACGGTTGCAGCGGGCTGAACCGGCTGCGCGGGGTCACCGGGCCGGGGTGGAGCCCGCCGCCCCGGCCGAGGCCCAGGCTGGCCGGGATCACGCCACTGACCACGAGGGCCACGGCCGCCGCCGCAGCCAGTGGCGCGGCGCCCAGGGCCGCCCGGTGCCAGCGGATCCGGCGGCGGCCGCGGTGCCGGGCCGCCGCGATGTCCACCCGAGATGGCGGTGCCGGGTCAGTCGCGACGCGCTCCAGCAGGGCGCGCACTCCGGTTTCATCCATGCGGCTGCACCTCCATTCCGTCCGGCCCGGACGTCACGTCCCCCGGCCACGGCCCAGGGGGTTCTGGTGAGCGCGGTGGCTGCAACTCGCGGCGCAGCGCGGCGATCCCCTTCGCGGTCTGGCTCTTGACTGTGCCGGCCGAGCAGCCGAGCAACTGGGCGGCCTGGTCCACGTTGAGGTCGCAGTAGAAGCGGAGCACCAGGGTGGCCCGCTGCCGGGGTGGCAGGCCGGCCAGCGCGGCGCGCAGGTCCAGCGCGCCCTCGCGGTCCCCCGCCGCGGTGGCTGAATCGGGTGGTTCTGCGGTCAGGCGGACCCGGCGGGACCAGCCGGACCGGCGCTCGCTCAGGTACTCGCGGACCAGGATCGTCCGCACGTAGCCGTCGGTGTGCTCGACCGCGGCGGCCCGCCCCCAGTGCGTGTACAGCCGGGTGATCGTCGCCTGCACCAGGTCGTCGGCGTGCTGCCAGTCCTGGCAGAGCAGGTAGGCCAGCCGGCGCAGCCAGCCCATCCGCCCGGTCACGTAGTCGGTGAACTCATCGTCCCGGCGGCTGCTCACCGCGGGATACCTGGGCGCCGGACGCTCATACCTGGTAAATGTGCCTGACCGCTGGTTTGGTTGCCCGGCTTAGCGGACCAGTTCGGCGAACAGCCGGGTCAGCTCGGCGGCCGGGTCGGTGGTCAGGCCGCTGTGCACCGGGCCGGGCTGCACCATCGTGCTGCGCGGCGCGGTCAGCCAGCGGAACCGCACGCCCGGCGGCTCCTCGGCCGGGCGGCCCGCGTGGCAGCCTTCTTCCAGGGCGGCCAGGGCGGCCAGCACGGCGGCCACGTCGGCCCCCGGGTCCAGGGCGCGCAGCCGGCCGGTGTTCAGCTCGATCTGGCAGCCCAGGAAGTGGTGCCGCTGCGAGTACAGGATCACGCCGGCGTTGATCGCCTCACCCCGCTCGACCCGCGGCACCACCCGGATCAGCGCGTACTCGAACGGCTCGGCGCTGGCCGCCGCGGCTGCGCTCATCACCGGATCACCTCCAGCACCTGCGGCGCGCGCTGCACCAGATAGCTGACATAGTCCCCGGGCCGGCCGTTGCCGAGCCACTCGGCGGGCACCAGCCCGACGACCTCGTCGAGCAGATCGGCCGTGATCCGCGGCGCGAGCACCCGATGGGCCTCGTTCAGCCGGGTCGCGGCCGGGCGCAGCACGTGCTCCTTCGCGTCGAACGGGGCCAGCGGGCGGGCGGTCGGCCAGTTGTGCTGGAAGTACAGCGCCGAGCCGTGATCGATCAGCCAGATGTTGTCATGCCAGACGAGCAGGTTCGGGTTACGCCAGGTCCGGTCCACGTTCTGGATCAGCGCGTCGAACCAGACGAGCTGGCTGGCGAAGTCCTGGTCGGCCTGCCAGCCCGCCGGGTCGAAGCCCGCCGAGCCGGGCAGGAAGTCCACCGCCACGTTCTGCCCGCTGCTCGCCCGGAGCAGGTCCTGGATCTCCGGGTCGGGCTCACTGCTGGCGATCCGCGGGTCCAGGTAGCCCAGCGCCAGCTCCGGGGTGCGCAGCCCGAGGCGGCGGGCCAGCTCACCGCCGATGATCTCGGCCACCAGCGCCTTCGGCCCCTGCCCGGCGCCGCGGAACTTGAGCACGTAGGTGCCCAGGTTGTCCGCCTCGACCAGCGCAGGCAGCGACCCACCCTCGCGCAGCGGGGTGACGTAGCGGATCACGCTCACCTGTTCCAGCACGCCGGCCAGGCTATCGGCCGGCCGGGCAGCGAACAGGTACCACCAGAGTCCGACAGCGCTGGTACAGGAGCCGAGGCCAGGCAGGCAGGTCGCGGATCGCCGACCAGCGCAGCAGGCGTTGACTCACCCGACGCTGCGCTCACCGCTGATGAAGCGGTCATCGAGCCGCGAATCTCGACACTTGCTCACGGAGCATCTTTCTTTGTGCTGCACGAGGGGCGAGGACTGCACCTCAGCGGAGCGCGCCCGATGATCAACACACACCGGCTCATAGACTGCTACTCGGTAACCTTGAGGATGCTGAGTCGATGCCTTGGATTGGTACGCACTTGCGATAATTCGCCGGCCAACCGGATACCGGACCCGTGGGTTAGCACTGCCCCGGCGTAACACCCCTCAGACACGGGTTACCCGTACGCGGGAGGGCCAACGACATCCCCCAGTGCTTCAACGGCCCGCTGGTGGCGGCTCCTTGAGATTCATTGTCCAGCTCGGACAATTCGGTCAGATCACAAGATCCACTCAGGCACGATCCAACAAGCGCTATAATAGTTGATCTTGAACATCTCACTGGTGCCCATCTTTTCAGATCGGCTGACGCACCGGATGAGGGCACGGTCTTAGCTGTCAGCAGGACAGCTAATGCCCTACCCAAGGGGCGGCTATGTCAAAGGTAGGCGCGCCCACCGCGCGTTGGATGCCAACTCAACCTGCCGTGGCGACGCCTGATGACCCGCAGCCCTTCTCAGACAACGAGCACCAAGGCCAATTCGATCGACACTTCTCGCCTACTCCAGTGGCCGCGGGTTGGTTCCCAATGGCTGAACGACCAGTAGCCAGCGGCACGGGGCTGACGTCCTGGTTTTCTACTGAGCGGGGCAGTGTGGAACTGCAATCAATACCGGCATCTCACGGCTCACCTCCCGAGCATGCGCGCCACGGGGGCCAACTCTGCCGAAAGGGCTACGCGATCCGTAGTCAGGCAACGTTGGGCCGACGGGGGTAGGCGA
>CAVWSA010000012.1:0-18118 GCA_963757545.1 uncultured Actinomycetes bacterium
CACCAGCACCTGTGCCTTCTTCGCAGCGGCCCGGTAAGCCCGGGCCAGATGCACCTGCCGTACCCGCGCAGACCGGTGCCGAACGGATGACGGCCGGTTTCATACCTGATGCAGAGGTTCGCTGGCCTGCGGCTTGCCTACTGCCGGGCCAGGCCGATGATGAGGTATGGACCGGATGGGGACCTGATCAGCTTCGGCTCACCGGACCGCCCCGCGCCGCCGGCCTGGCAGGCCAGCCCGGGTCGGCCGGCTGGCTGCTGCTCGGCGTGGCCGCGGCGGCCGCGATCTCAGTGCTGGTCACCCGCCGGGCCGCCGCCCCGGCCAGCCGCGCATCCCGCGCCACCGTGACCGACCTTGGTCACCGGCTGCTCGGCGCGGCGGCCCGCTGGGCACTGTTCGGCCGCGGGCCTGGTGCCATGGTGTGGGTCGTGCCCGCGACCGGCCAGGTGACCTGGACCGGGTCCCGGCCTGGACAGCGGGCCGGTGTCCTTCCTGATCGACCCGATCAGGCCATCATCCGGCCGCTGAACTTCGTGCCCGGCTACCTGGTGCCCGACGGCAAGCCGCCCCGGGGCTGTCGGCCTGCTCAGCCAGGGCGGCCCGGCGCTGCGGGCGCGGCCCGGGCAGGTGTGGGTGGTGACGATCGGCGTCGGGCACGCGGCGCTGGCGCTGACCGGGCTGACGGCACCCGGCTGGCCTGGTGCCACTGCCCGCGGGCGGCCCGCTGCCGCTGAGCGCCACGGCCGATGGTCCGGGGGCGTCCTGCTCCCCGGCCCCAGCGGTACGTTCGACGCCTGCCCGGCCGGGCTGCGCGGGCTGGCCTGGAGCCGCTCGCGGTCGGGCCTGGCCGCTGGCTGGCGGTGACCTGCCCCGGCCACCGGCAGCACTGCCACACCGTGGTGATCGACAGCGCCACCGGCGCGCTGCGGACGCTGCCCGGCCGGGCGCTGCCGCACACCGCGCTGACCCCGTGGCCACCTGGGCTCATCGCGCCGGACGGCGCGGCGGCCGCGATCCTCGAGCTGAGCCGGAGCAGCCAGCTCAGCGTGCACCTGCTCGACCTGCGGTCGGGGGCGGACCGGGTGCTCAGCCTGCCGATCAGCCAGGACGTGGTTGACGAGACCATGGCCTGGTCGCCGGACAGCCGGTGGCTGTTCGTGGTGACCGACACCGGCGCGGTGCGCGCGGTTGACGCCGGCACCGGCCAGCTGGCCAGCCTCGGCGTGCGGCTGCCGTTCATCAGCCAGATCGCGGTCCGGGCCGCACCCGCTCGCTGACCAGCCACGACCTCGCTGCGCGCGCTGGGTGCGCCGCCCGCCCGGGCGGCGGCCGAGGCTCAGCAGATCGCGCAGTTCCAGCACAGCGGCACCAGCACCGGGTCCATCCCGCACTTCATCCGGCTCGACTTCGCCGACGCCACCCAGTCCGTGTTCTACGCCATGGCCATCTTCATGGCGGTGGCCGCGCTCGTCGCGCTGGCCGCCTGCGTGGTGGCGTGCAGCAGGCCACCGGGGCTGAGGCCGGCCCGGCCGGGCGCGGCCGGGGACACGGAGCCAGCCGCCCGCCAGGAGTGACGGCGCGGCGATCAGCCGCCGGCCCGGGCGGCGGCGGCCCAGGCGGGCTGGCCGAGCCGGTCGAGGGTATCGGCCAGCCAGGCCCGCGCATCGGGGTCGAGCCGGGCCGCGGCCAGGTCCGCGCGGTCCTTGGGCCGGTCCAGGTGAGCCTTGTGCAGCAGGGCGACCTCCGGGCGCAGGTGCGGCACACCATGCACCTGGTGCAGCGCCCGCGGCCAGGGCAGGCGCACCCGGCTGTCCCGCTTGAACACCCATTCGGCGTCGCTGCGGTCCAGCAGCAGGTCCAGCTGCCACGGATGCTGCGCGTCGCGGCGGGCCCAGAGTTGCTCGCAGTCCGGGGTGAGCGGGTCACCGGGCAGCAGCGGCCGCAGCGTGCCGCTGTTGGCTTCCCACAGGTGCCAGCCCGACAGGTGCGCACAGAGCCGGTCCAGGTCGCTGAGCCGCACCGCGATATCGGTGTCGTCGTGCTGGCGCGGCGGGGCGCCCGCCCGGGCCGCCCGGCCGCCGGCTATCCACCAGCGCACCCCGGAGGTGGCCAGCAGGGCCGCCACCTGGGCTGGCTCGGGGGGATCCCACCGGCCGTAGAGCGCCTGGAACGCGGCCTCGTCCAGGTCGTTGATCGCCTTCGCGAACGCACTTCCCACCCGGTCGAGTTTGCCGCACCGGGCTGGCCGGCTGGGCCGCACGGGGCCCAGGTGGGCCAAGTCACCCGGCAGTCGGCATGGACCGACGGGCCGCTGGCATGCCAGACTGCCGGAGGTCGGTTGTTGAGTCAGCCGCGTTTCCGGGCTGACTCGTGCCGCGCGCCCTCGGAATGCTGGGCTGGCGGCCGATTGACTCCCGGAGGTGAGCGTGACGATGACTGACGAGGAGCGGCTGGCTTTCCCCACGATGCGGCCCGCCGGGGTGCAGTCCTGCTGGATGTGCGGGACCCGGCTGCCGACCAGCAGCATGGTGGCGGACGGCGGCAGCGCGTGCGCCGACGTCCGGTGGTACTGCCAGGACACTCGGGGATGCACGGAGCGCTGGACGTCCCGGCGGGCCCGGCCTGGTCAGGGCGGCGGCCCGGCCGGGCTGGCCGACACCGGGGACCGGCGGTTCGGTGGCCCGGCGACCGGTCCATCGCCTGGCCTGGCTGCCGACGGCGGCCCGGGCGGGCCGGGGGTTCGGCAGCCCGCCCTGAACCGGCCGGACGGCTAGCTCAGCAGGCTGGCCAGCGTGTCGCGGACGTTCCTGGCATCCGGCGGGCCGGGCATCAGCTTGCTGCGGTCCGCGGGGTCCCGCTGGAAGACATGCAGCCGGCCGTCCCGGCGGGCCAGCACCAGGTCGGTGCTGTCCCCCGCGATCTCGGCCGATCCCTCGGTGCGGTACCGGGTGACGGTGACCAGCGCGGTCCGCTCGGCGGTCTGCAGCACCTGGTCCGCGTCGCTGGCCGGGCTGCGGTCGGCCCGGGGCCCGCGGGGCAGCACGGCGCTGAGCATCCGGAGCGCTTCGTCCAGCTGGTACAGGCCGAGTTCGTGCACGCCGAGCGTGTCGATGCGGACCACCAGGCAGATCCGCTCGGGCTGGGGGAGCAGCAGGATCCGCCACGGCTCACCGGGTTCAGTGCCGGTCACCCTGGCGTCCACCACCATCCGGGCCCGTTGCTGGAACACCACCGCGATGCCCAGGTCGCCGCGGACCTGAATCTGATCGCCGGGCGGGCCTGCGACCAGCATCTGGCGGGCGGCGAGGGAGCGGACCGCCTCAGCCAGCGCCTCGTCCGACGGGCGGGCCTCGAGGAAGTCCACGATCGCGTTGACCGCGGTGAGCTCGGCGATGGTGTAGGCGCCGAGGTGCACCGGCCCGGTGCGCACCAGGTTGACGACGGAAGTGACCAGCCCGGCCGGGACGGACGCGGTGCCGGAGGCCGGCCCGCCCGGCCTGCTCCGCCGGGTCAGCGGCCGTCATGACGGCTCCGCTCCGGCCCACAGCGCGCTGGCTGGCACGGGGGCGGCACGCTGGCGCAGGATCTCGGTCGCCGTCCGCGATGGGCTCTCGGTCACCCACACCTCGGAGTTGCCGAACAGGCCTCTCCCGCCGCGTTCCGGGAGTGCCGCGCCCAGCTCGTTCGCCGGGTCCAGCTGGCCGGGCGGCGGGAACCGGGTGGCCAGGTCGGTGGACACCGCCGTGATGTCGTCCTGCTGCTCGAGCTGGCGGAGCGTGGCGGCCAGTGTCCCGGCGATCGGCGGCGGCAGGGACGTGGGCATGGACAGCGCCGGGGACAGGTACATGGGCCGCCGCTCGGTTACCCGGGACAGGCCCCAGGGGCCCACGTTGCTGCGGGTGACCCGGTAGACGACGTAGTCCATCAGGTGCCGGAGGTCGGTCAGGCTGGGCAGTTTCCGCTGGCCGAAGGCGGCGGGCGTCTTCTCCAGCTGCACCCAGGTCCCCTGGGCCGTCCGGCCGTGCAGCTTCTCCCTGACCAGCGGGCCGCGCATGCCGATGTCCGGGAAGCGTGTCTTGTCGATGTCGTGGTGGTGGCTGGACACGCGCAGGTGGCTGACCTTGGTGAACCGCCAGGCTTCGTACAGCTGCGGGTCGTCCACCAGGACGTGGCCACCGCACAGCACATCGCGCAGTTGCGGGACCTGCAGGCCATGCTGTTCCAGATCGGCGATGATGGCGGCTTCCTCCGGGCTGAGCTGCGCGGCCGCGGCCAGCAGGCCTTTGCGGTAGGAGCCCGCCCGGGCGGTGATTTCGATCATCAGCCGGACTCTGGCCCGGACCTGCCTGGTCCGCTGGGCCGTCAGCCGCCGGAGTTCTTTTTTCCGGTGCCGCCCATGCCGCCGGGCTACGGTCTCATCCGCCACATTTCCAGTAGAACACAGTGTTCACCTGCGCAGACTTCCGGCCCGGCGGCCAGTGGTCAGAGCACCGCCTGACGGCGTAGCCGCCACAGGGCGCAGCCGCCCAGCACGGCTACCCCGGCCGCGGGCAGGTACCACTCCCAGGGGGCGGCCGGCGTGGTCCGGTAGCCGGCGTAGTCGAGCAGGCTGACGATCAGGTAATTCGACGCCAGGTAGATGGCCATGGCGACGGCGGGGCGGGCGTCCACGGCGGCCCACAGGATGACCACGCCGAGCACCACCCAGGGCGCGTAGACCAGCGGGGTGTACAGGAAGTACAGACGCGGGGCCGCGGTGAATTCCTGCAGCAGGGTGAGGGCGAAAAGCAGCCCGGCCAGGCCGAGCCAGGACCGCGGCATCCGCTCCCGGCCAGCGGTCAGGATGACCAGCAGGATCAGCAGGCCGGCGCTGGATGGCCATCACCCGGTCGCCCGAGTAGACCCACAGCGCGGCACCGGCCAGCGCGGGGGCGGCCACTACCGGCCAGGGCGCGAACCAGGCCGCCAGCACCGCGGCCAGGGCGAGCAGGCTGGCCGTGGTCGGCCAGCCGAGGGCGGGGGTGGCGACCGGGTAGACGTGCGTCCAGAACATGATGGCCGTGCCCAGGTTGTTGGCGATGAGCCAGAGCAGCGCCAGGGCGACGCCGAGCAGCCCGGCCAGGCGCAGGTTGACCGGCGTGGTCAGCCGCCGGTGCTGGCCGGCCCGGACCCGGAGACCGCCCCATGATCATGGCCTGGATGTCGCGCCGCGACGGCCAGCGCCGGCTGGCCGGGCTCGCCTCCATCAGCGTGCCGAGCATCTCGTCCCCGCGCTGGCGGCGGTACCAGGCCGGGTAGGCGCGGAGCAGCCAGCGGCAGCGCCATTCCAGGGCGGTCATGCCGGCCGTGCCCTCCGGCCGCCGGCCGTCCGCGGGAAGCGCTTATGGCTGGTCACCAGGCGGGCCGCGGCCGCCATCCGGGCCGCCTCCGCGCGCAGCGCGGCCGCGCCCGGCTCGGTCAGCCCGTACGAGCGGCGGGCCCGGCCGTTGACGATTTCCTCCCGGACCACCTGCAGGTAGCCTTCGCCGGCCAGCCGGTCCAGCGCGGTGTACAGGGTCCCGGTGGCCATCCGGACCCGGCCGCCGGACAGGTCGGCGGCGCGCTTGATGATGGCGTAGCCGTGCAGCGGCCCGTCGAGCAGGGAGGCCAGCACGAAATAGGTCGGTTCCCGCATCTCGGCTATCGGATTATTCACGCCGCCACTATAAGTAGGCGATCGACATATAGCAAGACGGCGAGCGTCAGCCGGCTGGCAGCGGCTCGCCGTCCAGTCGTCCAGCCGGGACCGTCCGGCCGCACATGGCCAGGGCCAGGTCCCCGGCCTGACCGCGCAGCACCGGCCCTGACCCGTACGACCAGTCCAGATCGGTGGCGGTCAGGCGGCGCCCGGCGATGCTGGTGCCAAAGTGCGCGTGCCCGCCACCCGCGGTGAGGTCGCCGAGGATGATCCGGATGGTCTGGTCGGGCGAACGGCGCCGCACGCCGAGCGGCACGGTCACGTCGAGGCCGTGGATCACCACGTGGTTCAGCGCGCCGTGGTACCCGCCGCCCGGCGGCGTCCACTGCTGCATTACAGAGCTGCGCAGGTTGCTGACCAGTTCGTCGGGCGGCAGTTCGGCGTCCCGGGTCGCGATCTGGTTGGACAGCCGGGTGAAGTCGAAGTCGCAGCGGCGCAGTTCGGTCATGAACTGGTCTTCGGGATAGCGCGCGGCCATGGTGACGTGCGCGATCACCTCGCGGACCCGCCAGCCCGCGCACAGCGACGGGGTGTCCCACTCTTCCTTGGTGGCCCCGCCGAGCAGGTCGGCCAGGGCCAGGAACTCGGCGGCCACGGGGGCTGCAGGTCGGCGTCATCGGTCATGGCCATCTCCCGGTGCGGCGGGTCCGTCATCGTCCGCAGATACGACGACCGGCCGGCGCCAGACTCATCGGTCGGCAAAGTCGCTGGCGCCCAGCCGGGGTGGCCTGGCTGACTGGCGGTATGCCTGCCGACCCGTTCTGCATCGTCTTCGGGACGCAAGCAAATGGCGCACCGGCCGGGTATCAGGAGTGAATCCCGGGCCTCTGTCCGGTTGGGGACGGCAGGAGCTGGCCCTGGCTGGCCGGCGGCAGAGACGGGGTGGCATCGGTGCGGCAACGAGACCCGGAGAAGAACGAGCTGATTATCTCGTATATGTACCTGCGGAAGACGGTGGGCTGGATCGGGACCCTGCTGCCGGTCGTGCTGCTCGCCGGTAACGCGATCTTCACGACGTCGCTGCCGGGCTCCATGAGCGGCTACTACTACACCCACATGCGCAACGTTTTCGTCGGTGCGCTGTGTGCCCTCGGCGTCTTTCTGCTCGCCTATGACGGGTATGACGAGGTGGACCGCTGGATCACCAATATCGCCGGGCTGGGCGCGATCGGTGTGGCGTTCTGCCCGACCAAGCCGGCGGCCCGGCCGCTGACCGTGACCCAGCAGGTCGTGGGCGATTTCCACTTGTTCTTCGCCGCCGTCACGTTCATCGCGCTGGGTCTGATGGCGCTGCGTTTCGCCAAGCCCGGCCCGACGCCGGACGGCCGGACCGGGATGAGGCAGGTCCGGTACGGGCTGGGCTTCGCTGGGTCCAGCGGCGGGCAGCCAGCGACCAGGAAGGTGCGCGATACCGTCTACCGCGCCTGCGGCTTCACGATCTTGTCGTGCGTGCTGCTGGCCGCTGCCTCGAACCTGCTCCCGGCATCGGTGAAGGCGCACTGGCCCTGGCTGTTCGTCTTCGAGGCGCTCGCCGTCTTCGCGTTCGGTGTCTCCTGGTTCGTGAAGGGCCAGACGCTGCTGCACACGGTCCGGCACGCAGCGGCCACGGTGCGCGGCACACTGGCCGCGCGGCGGGCCGTCCCGCACGGGTATCCGGCACCATAGCGGCCGGCCTGCCGGGGCACGCGTAACGGCGGGCCGGACCCAACCGCCAGCGGGCAGGCGCGAAGGGCGGGTCAGCGGTGCGCGTGGCGATGATTCCGGGCTGGAGCGGCCGCGTGCCGGGCGGCGCGGCGGGGAGCCAGTGCGGTCCCGCCGCCGGGATCCGGTTCCGGCCCGGGGCCGGACTGGGCGGGGACCTGGGCCGGGGTGGGACGCCGCCGGCCTGCTGGCCGAGATCTCGTCCAGTCGCAGGCCCTTGGTCTCCGGTACCCGCCGCCAGAAGTAGATGAGTGCGGCCAGGGTGAGGACGGTGAACATGAAGAATGTGCCGGCGTCGGTGATCGCGTTCAGCAGGGTCAGGAATGAGATCGTGACCACGAAGTTCGCGGCCCAGTTCGCGCAGGCGGCCGCGCTCATCGCGGACGCCCGGACTCGTACCGGGTAGATCTCGCTGATCAGCAGCCAGAAGACCGGGCCCAGCCCGATGGCGAACGAACCGATGTAGACGAACAGCGCCACGACGGCGGCGATCGCGGCCGCGGTGGACAGCTGAGAGCCGCTGGCCAGGAAGATCAGGGCGATGGTGAGCAGCGCGGTGGCCATCCCGCAGGTCCCCGAGATCAGCAGCGCACGGCGGCCGACCCGGTCCAGCAGGCGGATGGCGACGATCGTCATGCCGACATTCACGATCCCGTTGGCCACGTTAGCCAGCAACGCGGCCGATGATCCCAGGCCGGCCCGTTCAGCAGGGTCGGCGCATAGTAGATGACGGTATTGATGCCGGTTATCTGCTGGAAGACGGCCAGCAGCAGGCCGAGTATCAGCGCCGGGCGGAGCGAAGGGCGGAGCAGTTCGCGGACCCGGGCGCCCGGGCGCCCGGCGCTTCTCATCATGCTGGCCAGCTCGCCGTCGACCGCTCCCGGCGGCCGCAGCCGGGACAGCACGCGCCGGGCGTCATCCGGCCGGCCGTGGCTGATCAGCCAGGCTGGGCTCTCCGGCTGGAACAGCATGCCCAGGAACAGCGCCGCGGCGGGAACGCAGGCCAGCCCGAACATCAGCCGCCAGTTTCCCGTCCCGGACAACCCGTAGTCGACCAGGTAGGAGACGAGGATGCCGGAACTCAGCGCCAGCTGGTTGAAGCTCACCAGCGCGCCACGGAATCTCGGCGGGGCGGCTTCGCCGATATACATCGGCACCACCATCGAGGCCGACCCCACGCCCAGCCCAATCACCACCTGCGCGCCCAGCAGGATAACGAAAGCAGGCGAGAAAGCGGCAGTCAGGACGCCGACCATGAACACGGCAGCGGTAATCAATATCGTTCGCTGTCGGCCAATACGGTCGGATACCCGGCCCGCCCCGATGGCGCCTATCGCCGCGCCCGCCAGGAGAAAGCTGGTGACCAGTTCCTTCTGACCTGAAGATATGTGCGGGAAGTCGTCCTTCAGAAAGAGCAGGGCACCCGATACGACGCCGGTGTCATAACCGAACAGGAGGCCGCCCAGGGCGGTGATGGCGGCCATCCAGACCACCGCCCGCCCTGGGCGGCCGGTTCTCCGCCCGGTATTCTGCACGCGGCTGCCGCCTCGTGCATATGCTCTGTGCGCCATAACTAATCAACTCCCGTCAATTCGGCCGGCTTAATTGATACACCCAGGAGCTTGATCGTTATTCAGGTCGCGGTAATGCGAAGTTTGTTCGGGCGCCTGCCGGGAGTGCCGGGAATTTCATTTGCTTATAAGTCGCGAATTCCGGAGCGCTGGGCCGCAGACCGCGCGGTAAGCAGACGAGTGAGCAGTTGGGGGCGTTGGGTATGCGAGTCTTTTGCAGTCGCATCGGGCGGGCTGTTGTTGACGTGCTGCAGGGCGGTTCTTCGCGCATGCTGGCGGTATGGGTGAGCACGGTCATCAGCACGGGCACGGGCACGAGCACGGGCACGGGCTGGCCCGGCGGATCCGGCATGGGCTGCGGCCGCACTCGCACGAGGCCGCGGACAAGGTCGACGCCGCGATCGAGGCCAGTGCCGAGGGGATGCGCGCGCTGTGGGTCTCGCTGGCGGTGCTGGCGGCAACGGCGCTGCTGCAGGCTGTCGTGGTGGCGGTCTCCGGGTCGGTGGCGCTGCTGGGGGAGACCCTGCACAACGCGGCCGATGCGCTGACCGCGGTGCCGCTGGGGATCGCCTTCGTGCTGGGCAGGCGGCCGCCGAGCCGCCGCTACACCTACGGGTACGGGCGGGCGGAGGACCTGGCTGGGGTGGTGATCGTCCTGGTCATCGCGGCGTCCTCGGCGCTGGCCGGGTACGCGGCGGTGAGCCGGCTGGCGCACCCGCACCCGGTGTCCAGCCTGATCGCGGTGGCCGGTGCGGCGGTGCTCGGGTTCATCGGCAATGAGGCGGTCGCCCGGTACCGGATCCGGGTCGGCCGCCGGATCGGCTCGGCGGCGCTGGTCGCGGACGGGCTGCACGCCCGGACCGACGGTGCCACGTCGCTGGCGGTGCTGCTGGGCGCGGGCGGCGTCGCGGCCGGCTGGGACTGGGCCGACCCGGCGGTCGGCCTGCTGATCACCGTCGCGATCCTGGTCGTGCTGTGGCAGGCGGCCCGCGAGATCTACCGGCGGCTGATGGACGCGGTTGACCCGGCCCTGGTGGACCACGTGGAGCAGGCGCTGCGCGGGACGCCGGGCGTGCTCGGCGTGGGCCAGGTCCGGGTGCGCTGGATCGGGCACAACCTGCGGGCCGAATGCGAAGTCACCGTGGCTGGTGCGGCCAGTGCGGTCCAGGCGCACCAGGTGGCCGTTGACGCGGAGCACGCCCTGCTCCATGCGCTGCCGCGGCTGACCGCGGCGCTGGTACATGCCGATCCGCAGCCGCAGGCGGGCACCGACCACCACGCGGTGCTGGCCGCGCATCGATGAGGCGGCGGGCGCGGCCGTCCGGCCGGGTGCCGGTTACCCGTCGCCCGGTAGCTGCGGCAGCAGCGCTGACGCTGACATGGTTCCGCGCAGGAACGTGATGAGCAGCGGGTTGACGACGCCGGGCAGTTCGAGCGGGAGGGCGTGGCTGCCGGGCAGCACGGCCAGCCGGGCGTCCGGCAGCGCGGCCGCGACGGCAGCGCCGTGCTCGAGGGTGACCTCGTCGCGATCTCCCTGCAGCACCAGGGTGGGGGCCGGCACGGCGCCCAGCGTGGCCAGGTCGAGTTCGGGCTCGGCGTCGATCATCGCCATGGTCTTGGCGTACACGACCGGGAAGTGGCCGGGGCCGTCCGGGGAGAACGGGTCGTAGCCCTGGCGGAGGAAATCGATGGCGGCCGGGCTGTGCAGCCATCCGTCCAGCGGGCTGCCCGGCACCCGCCCGGACGAGTTGTAGTACTGGCCGATCAGCACGAGGCGGCCGACCAGGTCCGGCCGCCGCTGGGCCACCAGCAGCGCGACGACCGCTCCATCGCTCCAGCCGACCAGGTGGGCCGGCTCGCCGCGGGCCACGAACTCCAGGTAGCCGATGGTGTCCCCGGCCATGACGGCGTAGCTCAGCGGGCCGGCCACGTCGCGGGTGTGCGCGTGCCCGCGCCGCTCCGGAACGTAGACCCGGAAACCGGCCTCGGCCAGCGCCGGGGCCTGGGCGGACCAGGCGGCTGCCCCGGAGAACCCGCCGTGCAGCAGAACCACGGCAGGTCCCTGGCCGCGCACTTCGTGCCAGGTGGGCACGCCGGCCACCGCGACATAGCCCGCCTGAAAGCCGGTTATGGTCGGCGCTGCGGGCTCGGTCATGGTTCCCCGACTGGGCCGTTCGAGACGATCTCGACGATCACGAGCAGCGTCAGGGCTGCGATCCCGAACAGGCAGAAGCCGGGCCAGTTCTGCGGGAAATGCCAGCTGTGGCCAGTTCGGGTGCCCGCCTCGTTGAGTCCCAGCTGCGCGGTGAGCAGCAGCCGGCTGATCCACCACAGCACGGGCAGCCAGGCGGTCCGGGTCCGTCGTGCGGGCGGCAGGCCTGCTCGCCAGATATCGCCCGTCAGCTGAAACGGGATCCACAGATTGCCGATCGGGATGACCCAGCCCCAGAACGCCCACCCGCGGGCGCGCCGCTGCCGCCAGCTGGAACGGTCCGCGTTGATCCGGGCGCGGCGGAACCAGATCAGGAACGCGATGACGGTCGCCACCAGCGCAACGCGGGAGAGGGATCGCCACGGGCCCGAGTTCTGCCTGGGCCTGGATCGGGATGTCGCCCCGGGTGAACAGCGGCACGATGAGTCTCGCGGCGGCGAGCACGATCACGCTGGCCAGCAGAGCGGTCACGATGTGCCCCAGCAGCCGCAGCGGCAGGAACTCCTGGTCCAGCCGCACCGTGCCGCTGCCGAGGGCGTCCGTCATGCCGGGACTGTACGGCGGGTTACCCGTTCACCGCTAGTTGGGTTAGCGGGTGTTCGGCCCCGCGTGCGGTGCTGACGGCGGGGCTGACGGGGGTGCTGACGGGGGTGCTGAGCCCGCGAGCGGGGTTTCGTCCAGGTACCTGATCTCGTAGACGCGCTCGGTAGAACCGCCAACCGTCCGGGGTGCGCTGGTAGCGGTCGTGGTAGATGGCGTAGTTCAGCTCCGAGTGGCCATTGCGCAGGCGGATGAGCTCGCACATGTAGGCACGGCCGGAGGCGGTGTCGCCGTCGAGCTGGATCGTGCCCGGGTGCGTGGTCTGCACGAAGAAATCCCAGAGGGCCAGCGCCCGGTGGCCCCAGGCCCGGATCTCTTCCCAGCCGACCAGTTCGACCGGGACGTTGGGCATCCGCAGCGCGCCGTCCGGGGTGAACAGCGACGTCACGCGGTCGTAGTCGCGCATCATCACCGCGTCGGTGAACTCGCCGCGCAGCGCCTCGATCTCGACGCGGTCGGCGATGGCCTGAAGGTCGCTCATCGGTTTCCTCCCTCGTGTCGTGTCTGTTGCCGTCAGCGCTCACCGCCGGGTGAACACGGCGTGGACGGTGAGGGTGCTGTGCACCCCGATCAGGCCCAGCAGATTCCAGGTGACGCCGAAGTCGGCCCGGTTGATCCGGACCTCGGCGTCGAGCCAGATCTCGCCGTCGGCGGGGCGGACGCCGCGGCGTCGAAGGACAGTGGCCGGGTTCGGTCGCGCACGGTCAGCATGCCGGCCACCGCGACACCCTGCCCAGACGGCCGGATAGCGTCGGCGGTGAAGGTGATGTCCGGAGTGATTGCCGCTGTCGAAGAAGTCAGCCGAGCGCAGGTGCGTGTCGCGCCGGGCGTTCTTGGTGTCGATGGACGCCGCGGCCACCGTGACGGTGCCGCTGGCCGCGCCGTCCGGGGAGACGGTGCCGGTCCCGCTGACTTCGCGGAAAACGCCGTTCACCGGAACCAGGCCCGCCATGGCCCGGCTCTTCAGCCGGATGCTGGACTTGCCCGGATCCAGGCCGCCATTCGCCGGCCAGGGTCCCGCCCGTCAGCAGCGCCTGCACCCCGGTGCGGTCATGTGTCCTGACGGTGCCTGCATCATCGCTCTCCTTGTCACATGGAAGTGTTCTGAGGTGTCACCTATATGACACGTCGCAGCGGAGGAACGTGACCGATGACCGAGCCCGAGTGGCTGGCGGAAGGCTTCGAGCAGAACCGGGCCCGGCTGCGGGCGGTGGCCTACCGGATGCTCGGCTCGCTGGCCGAGGCCGATGATGCCGTCCAGGAAGCCTGGCTGCGGCTCAGCCGGGCGGACGCCAGCGGTGTCGATAACCTCGGCGCCTGGCTGACCACGATCGTCGCCCGGGTGTGCCTGAACGAGCTGCGCTCGCGCAGAACACGGCGCGAGGAGCCGATGGGCGTGCACGTGCCGGACCCGGTCATCAGCCGCGCGGACGGGACGAACCCCGAGGAAGAGGCGCTGCTGGCCGACTCGGTCGGGCTCGCGCTGCACGTGGTGCTGGAAACGCTGACCCCCGCCGAGCGGCTGGCCTTCGTGCTGCACGACATGTTCGACCTGCCCTTCGACGAGATCGCCCCCATGGTGGGCCGTTCCCCGGCCACGGCACGGCAACTGGCGAGCCGGGCCCGGCGCCGGGTACGCGGAGCCGACGTCCGGGCCCCCGACCCCGATGCCGCCCGTCAGCGGGAAGTGGTCAACGCGTTCTTCGCCGCGGCGCATCGCGGTGACTTCGATGCGCTCGTCGCGGTCCTCGACCCCGATGTCGTGCTGCGGTCGGATGGGGGAACAGCCCGTCCGGAAGTTTCCCTGGTGCTGCGGGGCGCGGCCGCCGTGGCCGGCCAGACGCTCATGATCGCGCATCCCACCGCGCCGAAGCGGCCCGTCCTGGTCAACGGGGCCGCGGGTGTGGTCGTGATGCTGGAAGGGCAGCCGGTCGCGGTCATCGGCTTCACCGTGTCGCGCGGAAAGATCGTGGAAATCGACGCGATCGCCGACCCCGAGCGCCTCGGCCGGCTCGACCTGTCCGTCATCGGCGACTGATCAGCCCAACCGCACGCGCGGCTGCCAGGTCAGGCCACAACCCGGCTCATTCTGCTCGGGCCTGTTTTCACTCCGGCAGGTCCGTCTCGGCTTCACTCCGGCAGGTCCGTCCGGCTTCACTCCGGCAGGTCCGTCCCGGCTTCACTCCGGCAGGTCGTTCCGGCCTGCTCCGCCACCATGTAGGCCGCGTACCAGTCAGGCCAGTCCGGGTCCGCCGCGCCGGTGCGCTTCTCATGCTCGCCGTGGGCGGCCTCGGCGCGCCGCATCGCGTCCGCCAGGTCGCTGGCCGAGCCGAACGACGTCGCCGCCGTGTCACACGGCCGGGAAGCCGGGTGGTGACCTCCTGGAACAGCCAGCCGTTGCCGTCAGGGTCGCTGAACGAAACGAACGAGCCGTAGCTGAGGTGATCGGGCGCGGCCCCGCTGACGCGACGGAACACGCCGTCGCCGTCCCGGAACCGGCAGGCCGTCCCCGAGGCGCAGTGGAACACCTGGCTGACCTCGGCACCACCCTGATCAGCTGGTCGTGCGCGGCCTCGATGTCGGACACGATCAGATGCAAGCCCTGAGCCGAGCCGGGCGCGGCCGAGGTGAGGTGCACGCCGAACTGTACCGAGCATCCGGAGCCGGGCGGCGTGAACTGGACCAGGCGGGAGTCGTCGAGGGTGCGGTCAGCGTCCAGCCGCCAGCCGAGACCGGCGTAGAACTCTTTGCGCGGTCAACGTCTGAGACGGGGATGACGACGACCTCGAGCTTCATGTCAACTGAGCGGTGCGCGCCGTTCCTGCCGCGTCGCTGCCGCGGTCTTCGGCCGTGCCCATCGTGGCCTCCATGCGTTGATCTCCGGTCTTATCGGTGATCATGCCTTGGCTGTCCGCCAGCCTCCGGATGTGCCAGCGGTTCTGCCGCGCTTCCCGATCTCGGTGCCAGGGTCGGCCTCGATGCCGTCGGGCTGCTGCAGCCCATTCTGGAACAGGAACTGGACGAACGGCTTGTCTCCGGGCGGCCAGCGGTGTCAATGCCTGAGCAGCGCGACCCCGTCGTCTCCGGGCGGTGTGGCCGTGCCCACCAGCTCCCACGGATTCACTCCCCGTTGCGAATCATCTGTCAGGGTCACCTTGACGCTGCGGGATCGTCAGGGATATCTTGACGGCATGGCGAATTCCCGGATTGCGGTACCAGGTGCAAGCCGGACCGAGGCCCTGTGCTGCTCGTTCTGTACCAAGGACAAGGATACCGTGGCCAAGCTCATCGCCGGCCCTGGCGTCTACATCTGCGACGAATGCGTGAACCTCTGCGATCTGATCCTCGCTGAGGAGCAGGTGCGTGCGTTCGGCTCATGGAATGAACGGCCAGACGACGAGCTGCTCGCGAGCCTGGCCCGGGTTCAAGCCGTCGTCTCACAGGTCGATGCCGCCGTACACGAGCGGGTGGCCATCTTGCGCGAGCGGGGCGTCAGCTGGACCAGCATCGGGCAGGCGCTTGGTGTCTCGAAGCAGGCGGCCTGGGAGCGGTTCTCCGGGGAGGACTGACTGCGGCCACCGCCGGGTGTCTCCGACGAGAGGAGTCCCTCGGCCGTCACGGTCGGTGGATGCCGAGGCGTGCCCGCCTTATCGCGTCCGGAGCGGTTCGCCAGGCCAGTGAGGAGCAACCCCAGCAACGCAGCGCTGATCCAGATCGGCGATAGCACCGCCGCCAAGACCAGCTGACGACCCCGGTGAGCTTGAGTGCGATGGGTGTGGAACCTCGACGATTCAGCGACTCAGCACATCCTCGGCCGCGCTCCGGGTCAGGCCTTGCGGTGGACTGCGGACGTTTCACCCGGACGCGGAACACCGTGCCAGCGTAACGACGTGGCGGGGATCTGTGCCACAGCGGAATGGCCAGGGGAGCCGCCCGGAGACAGCTCGGGAAATTAGTCAGCTCGCTGGGCATGCGCTGAGTAGGGTTGGCCGGTGCCCGAGTTGCAGCGCATGCGTGCCGATCACGCCCCGGCGGTCCTGGCCTTCGAACTGGCGGACCGGGCTTACTTCGCCAGTTTCATCTCCGACCGCGGCGATGAGTTCTTCGACCGGTTCACCGAGGGGTACAAGCCCTGCTGGCCGAGCAGGACGCTGGCACCTGCGCCTTCTACGTGCTCGTCGCCGAGGATGGCTCGGTCCTGGGCCGGTTCAACCTGTACGACTTCGGGGATGGCACGGCGGAACTCGGATACCGGGTCGCGCCGACGTCGCGGGTCGCGGCGTGGCGACCGCGACCGCGCAGGAACTGTGCCGGGTCGCCGCCGCGCCGCAGGGGCTGCGCACGCTCAGAGCAGCGACCAGCCATGCCAACCTCGCGTCCCAGCGGGTGCTGACCAAAGCCGGGTTCGTCCCGGTCGGCCCGGCCGAGCCCGGCGGCCAGCCAGGCACCTGGTATCAGCGCGACCTGGCCGCCGGCTGACCCTGATCGAGGACGAACTCGGAGCACCCGGTAACCGAGCACTCCGTGGGCGATTGGCTGAGACGATGCCCGGTGTGCCAGTTCGCGCTGGCCAGCAGGCCACCATGGCCTTCGGCGGCGCGCTGGGGCAATGGTGCGGCGGCCTGGCCGCGGGAGCGTTCGGGGTCGTCGCCGTTCGCTGGAACCAGCGGGAGAGCGCCAAGCTGGGAGAAGGTCCCGGCCCGCACAGTGAGCCAGGCTCCGGCATTGAGCGCCGCGGCTGACCGGCACCGCGGCGATGGCCAGGAAGCCAGGCCGGCATGTAACGGATGTCAGGTAATGGCTGGCCCACCGCCATGTCCGCGTCGTTTGCCGAGATGGACGTCACGGGCCCAGTCAAGGTCGTCCTCGCCATGGCCTTCCTTGCCACCACGCGATCGTGGAGATGCCCAGCCTTGCGGGCTCCGGTCCGTGCGGGCTTGGTCCAGCCCGTCTCGCCTGGTGCTGGTTGTTATCGCTCTCCGGTGTCGCCTCGTGCGTGCCTCCGTACGTCGTGCTCATCGGCGTGAGCGCGCTGATACTGGTGTTATGACTGAGACCGAGTCCCTGATCGCCGAGGTCCGCCAACTGCGCGCCGACGTCGCCCGGCTGCACGCCGTGCACACTCCGGTGCACATCCGCACGGCTGGATGAACGTGCTCTTCAAAGACCTGTCCACCAACCCGTACACCCAGTACAAGGTCCACATGTGGGGTGCGATCTACTGGCTCATCAACTTCCCGCTCATCTGCTGCCTGTTCTTCTTCACGCCCACGCTGTGGCTCAAGCTCGGCATCTTCATCACGCTGATGACCTCGATCTACGCCAACCTTGCGACCGACTACGGCGCCATGTCAGCGGCCGAGGCAGCGTTCGGGGCGGCCGCAGCCGCCGCCGATCCCACTTGAGCCGCCGCCGCCACTGCCGCCGGTATGAGGTGACGCAAGCTACGGGCCATGCCAGCACCCGGACCGCTCTGGTCTACCTGCACGACACCGACGACCGCCGCGGCGCGGACCAGTCACCCGCGCGCGGGGCACCAGGGTCCAGGCCGACAGGCCAGCGATGACGGTGGCGGCGCCGAGGCCGGGGAAGCTCGCGCCAGAGTGGCGTCATCGGCGTCAAGCGGACGGCCTCGGCCCGTTCGTCCGTGCCGCGATCGCCAGTGGTGGATCCACGGGCACAGAACGGGCACGGCCCGCGCTCCGGTCCTGTGAGACCATGCCGGGGCGGATCTAGAGAGCACACCTCGTTCTCGCCGCTGCCCCAGCAAAGAGAGGACAATGTCGTGCCGCGAGAGACTGGCTCCGGCGACGCGGAAGCCGCGATCTGCGCTGACCTAAGAACTAGCCGAGCGGTGATAGACGTAACGAAGCAGCGAAGGGCTTGTTTCGCTGCCGGGCTTCCCGTTTGAGGTCCGCACCAGCGCCTCGGCGCGCGAGCAGGCTGGGGCGGTTGGCTGACCGTTGCGCTAGGGCCTACTCGTACCTAGGCGAAATGCTGGCGTTCCGTCCCCGGTGCGCACTCGATAGTGCTCAACCGAGCCGACTGGTCCGAACGCGCGTCGAACCCTCTGTACGGCATGCCGTACTACAGCGCTGGCAATCTCTTCCTGGCAGGCGAGCCCTCAGACCTCATCGCCCGGCTTGAGGAGGTGGCTAGTTCTGCTCCTCCTGGTAGCAGCCCAGGTACTCGATCAGGTCTACGGGACAGGTGCCGACCGGCTGGTGCCTTTCGCCGACATGCTTGTCGTCCACGAGCTGGCGCACGCCTTCCACGACGGTGTTCCCTTTGTATTCC
>CAVWSA010000013.1:0-43919 GCA_963757545.1 uncultured Actinomycetes bacterium
GCGGGGTTCCGCCGCATCCTGGTCACCGAGCCCGGGCATCCGTACCTGTCCGCCTGGTGGCCGCCGGGGCACGTGCTGGGCTGGGAGCACACCTTTGTCCACCAGGTGCGGGACCTGGTCACCGCGATCGCGGCGGGCGGAGACCCGGCGCCGTCGTTCGCGGACGGCCTCCAGGTGCAGCGGGTGCTGGCGGCGGTGGCGGACAGCGCGGCCAAAGACAGCCAGTGGACTCCGGTCGCCGTGGCCGGGTCAAGCTAGGGGCCGGGTAAGGAGCCGATGATGTCCCGATCGTTCACGTTGTTCACCGGCCAGTGGGCTGACCTGCCGCTGGAAGAGGTCTGCCGGCTGGCCCGGGACTGGGGCTACGACGGCCTCGAACTCGCCTGCTGGGGTGATCACTTCGAGGTGGACCGGGCGCTGCGCGAGGACGGCTACCTGGCCGGCCGGCACGCCCTGCTGGCCAAGTACGAGCTGCGCTGCTGGGCCATCTCCAATCACCTGGTCGGCCAGGCGGTCTGCGACCATCCCATCGACCAGCGGCACCAGGGCATCCTGCCCGCCCGGATCTGGGGCGACGGCGAGCCGGAAGGGGTCCGGCAGCGGGCCGCCGCCGAACTGGCCGATACCGCACGGGCCGCGGCCGCGTTCGGGGTGCGCACCGTGGTCGGCTTCACCGGTTCCTCGATCTGGCACACCGTGGCCATGTTCCCGCCGGTGCCGGCGGAGATGATCGAGCAGGGCTACGCGGACTTCGCCCGGCGGTGGAACCCCATCCTGGACGTGTTCGACGCGGAAGGCGTCCGGTTCGCGCACGAGGTGCACCCCAGCGAGATCGCCTATGACTTCTGGACCACCCGGCAGGCGCTGGACGCGGTCGGCAACCGGCCCGCGTTCGGGCTGAACTTCGACCCCAGCCATTTCGTCTGGCAGGACCTGGACCCGGTGGCCTTCCTGGCCGCCTACCCGGACCGGATCTACCACGTGGACTGCAAGGAAGCCCGTAAGCGGCTGGACGGCCGGAACGGCCGGCTCGGCTCGCACCTGCCCTGGGGCGACCCGCGGCGCGGCTGGGACTTCGTCTCGGCGGGCCGCGGGGATATCGACTGGGAGGACATCTTCCGGATGCTCAACTCGATTGGCTACCAGGGCCCCATCTCGGTGGAGTGGGAGGACGCCGGGATGGACCGGCTGGCCGGCGCGCCCGAGGCGCTCAGCTATCTGCGGCATTTCGACCTGGAGCCGCCGCAGGCATCGTTCGACGCCGCGTTCAGCAGCGAGGCGCCGTGACCCGGCGCATCGCACTACATGTGGCTTAAAATTTCCTTAATAACACCAGGTAAATGAGCGCTTTCTGTTCGCTAAAAAGCGGGCATTGCCGCTCCCGCCTGCCCTGCCGCTAAAAATATTGTGCGCTGCAAAGGTCCACGGCCTGGCCAGGGTCCTTTCTTTGTTATCAGCAGAAGCGCACTTGCGGAGAGTAATTCATGCGAAAAGCCATGCGCCGGATATCAGCCGGTTTCCTGGGCGCCGGGATGATCGTCGCCATGACGGCCGGGGTCATCGCGGGGGCGGCCGGCGCGGCCACCACGTCCCCGGCCGTGCCGTCAGCCCAGCACGCCCAGCAGGCCCGGCAGGCCCGGCAGGTTCAGCGGGCCCAGCGGGCCCAGCGGGCCGCGGCGAACTGGCCCATCGTGGGCCGGGGCGCCGCCGGGGAGCGGGTGGTGACCATCCAGTACCTGCTCGACCAGCGCGGCTACCGGCTCGCCGTGGATGGCCTGTTCGGCCCGGCCACCCAGGCGGCCGTGATGTCATTCCAGCGCCGGAACAAGATCGTGGTTACCGGCTTCGTCGGTGACATCACCTGGCCCAAGCTGGTGGTTACCCTCAAGCTGCACAGCCGGGGCGACGCGGTGCGCGCGCTGCAGCACCAGCTCCGCTTCGCATACGGGCACAAGAGCGTCCTCGTCGACGGCTATTTCGGCATGAAGACGCTCAATGCCGTGAAGATTTTCCAGCGGAATCACAAGCTGACCGCGGACGGCATCGTCGGCAACGCCACCTGGAAGGCCATGGTCCGCGGAAACCGGTAACGGCACCCGGCCCACTGGCCCAGTGGCCCAGTGGCCCAGTGGCCCAGTCGTGATCATGACTTTGGTGCGAATCTGGTACAACGCTGCTGACTTAACCACGCGTAGATGATCACCCGGGTTGTTGATGTTGAAGTAGCCGACATTCCTGTGACTGCTACTTCAACATCAACAACAGGTGCCGCTCCCGGGGGGTCTCACTGGTCACACCAGCATCACAGTTTCACCAGGCAGGCCCGGGCACCCCTGGCTGCGCCGCTTAAGCCAGCGGTGTTGGCATCTAGTAGCACCAAAGTCATGATCATCAGCGTTGTGCCGGGGTTCCCGGGGCCCTGGGTCCCGGGCCCCGGGGGCTGGGCGGGCAGGGGGGCTGGGGCGGGCTACTGGTCCAGGATGCGCAGGCGCTGCGGGTCGTACAGCGGCCCGGGCTGCAGCCGGGCGGGCACATCCCCGGCCGGGGTGCGGACCCGGAAGCCGCCTGCCTTCAGCCATTCCGCGGTCACCCCGTCCGGGCACTGCACCTGGGCCAGCCCGACGGCGCCGCCGACCGTGTACCCGTAGGCGGCGGCCCGCACGTAGCCGGCCCACTGATCGCCGAGGAACACCGGCTCGTTGCCGAACAGGTCCACCGCCGGGTCGTCCACGATCAGGCTCACCACCCGGTGCCGCGGCGGGCCGGCCGCCCGCGCGGCCAGCAGCGCGTCCCGGCCGGTGAACCCGCCGGGCTTGTCCCAGGCCACCGCGAAGCCGAGACCCGCCTGCAGCGGGTTGTCCGTGTTGTCGATGTCCACGCCCATGTCCCGGTAACCCTTTTCCAGCCGCAGGCTGGACATGGCGGACAGGCCGACCAGCCGCAGCCCGAGATCCGCGCCCGCGGCCACCAGGTCGTCGTACACCCCGGCCGCGTACTCGGCGGGCACGTGCAGTTCCCAGCCCAGTTCGCCCACGTAGGTGACCCGGATGGCGAGCACCGGCGCGTACCCGGCGTAGATCTGCCGGGCGGACAGGTAGGGGAACGCGGCGTTGCCCAGGTCGGCGTCGGTCAGCCGGCCGATCAGCTCGCGGGACGCCGGGCCCTGCACGGTCAGCAGGGTGGTGCCGGAGGTGATGTCCGCCACGGTGACCACCTCACCCGGGAGCAGTGCCCGCCGGATCAGCGGCTCGATCCGGCGGTGGATCAGGTCACTGGCGATGACCAGGAACTTCTCCGGATCCAGGCAGGTCACGGTGACGTCGGCGACGATGCCGCCTGCCTCATTCAGCCATTGTGTGTAGACCAGCCGCCCCGGGCCCTGCAGCACATCGTTCGCGGACAGGCGGCTGAGCACCGCGCCCGCGTCCGGGCCCTGCACCAGCAGCTTGGCCATCAGGCTCATGTCGATCACGCCGACCGCGTCGCGGACCGCGGCGTGCTCCCGGCCGACGATGGCGTGCGCGGCCGGGCGGCCGAAGCCCAGCCTGGGCGGTGCCGCCTCGCCCGCCGGGTCGAACCATTCGGCGAACTCCCAGCCCGCCGACGCGGCGAAGTGTCCACCCGCGGCGGCCAGCCGGTCGTGCAGCACCGACCGGCGCACGTTCCGCCCGGTGGCCGGTTTCCAGGACGGCCAGACCGCGTCGCCGAACAGCACGCCCAGTTGCTCCACCGTCCGCTCGGCGCGGAACCGGCGGGAGGACTCATACAGCGCGGTCCGGTCGATGGCCACCGGCGTGGCGTCCAGCGGCGGCACGCCGTCCACGATCCAGTGCGCCAGCATGCTGCCCACGCCGCCGCCGGACAGGATGCCCAGCGAGTTGAGCCCGGCGGCGACGAAGTACCCGTCCAGCTCCGGGGCGGGCCCGAGCAGCGGCCGGACATCGGCGGTGAACGACTCCGGCCCGCAGAAGAAGGTCCGTACCCCGGTCCCGGCCAGCACCGGTATCCGGGCCAGGGCCGGCCCGAGGAATGGCTCCATCCGCTCCCAGTCCGGGCTTATCTTCCCGAACGAAAAATCATTGGGCACCCCGGCCACCGACCAGGGCGCGCCGACCGGCTCGAACAACCCGACCAGCATGCCGTCCCCCTCGGGCCGGTAGTAGCCGTAGTTGTCCGGGTCCTCGATGACCGGCAGGTCCGGGTCCATCCCCGGCACCGTGTCGGTGAGCAGGTAGTAGTGCTCAGCGGCCTGCAGCGGGACGCTGACCCCGGCGAGCGCGCCGAACTGCCGGGCCCACATGCCCGCCGCGTTCACCACCACCTCGGTCTCGATCCGGCCCTGCTCGGTGAGCACGGCGCGGACCCGCCGTCCGGTCAGCTCCACCCCGGTGGCGGCCACGCCCTCGACGATCCGCACGCCGCGCTGCCGGGCCCCCTTGGCCAGCGCGGTGGTCACGCCGACCGGGTCGGCCCGCCCCTCGTCGGCCACGTAGAACGCGGACAGCACGTCGTCGGTCCGGGCCAGCGGCCACATATCGGCCAGTTCCCGCGCGGAGATCTCCTCGTCCTCGACGCCGAAGCCGTGCATCCAGGCCGCTTCCCGGCGCAGCGCCTGCTGCCGCTCCGGGCTGGTGGCCAGGGATAGGTGGCCGACCGCGCGGAACCCGGTGGAGTGCCCGGTCTCGGCCTCCAGCCTGGTGTACAGGTCCCGGGAGTACCGGCTGAAGAACAGCGCGGTCTCGTCGGTCATCCCAGCCGAGGTGATCAGCCCGGCCGCGTGCCAGGTCGTCCCGGCGGTCAGCCGGTGCTGCTCCAGCAGCAGCACATCGGTCCAGCCGAGCTGGGCCAGGTGGTAGGCGATGCTGCAGCCGGTCACCCCGCCGCCGACGATGACCACCTGGGCCCGGTCCGGCAGTTGCGGGTCGGTCGTCACGGTTGCCCCCGGAAGTTTGGCCGAACGGTGCTGACTGAACAGCGTTGACTGAACAGTGAGTCAAACACCGCTGAGTCAAACTATGGCACGGTGACTCCCTGCAGGACCACCCCGGACGGGTTGGCGGCCGGATCGAGCTCGGTCTGCACGTTCACCGTGGCCGGCGGGATGGTGTCCATGACCAGCGGCACCGATCCCGGGTCAGCCGAGCACACCGCGGGCGGTGACGACCCGCCCGCCACCGCCGCCGAGCACACCCCGAACGTGTACGCACCGGGCGTGGCCATGAACGTCCGGGCGTCGTCGTTGCCGAACCCGTCCTGGCCGGCCAGCGTGACCGTGAACGTCCAGCCGGAGCCGGGCGTGCCCAGCCCGGCGGTGGGCACGGTGATCGTCACCAGCCCGGGTGTGGCCGAGCCGGACGGGCTGAGCTGGGCCACCGAGACCTGTGGGCTGCCCACGCTGGACGACCCAGACAGCCCCGAACCGGCCGAGCCCGGCGTGACCCAGTCGTCGGTGCCGAACCCGTCCACCTCGATCAGCTGATTCCACGCGTCCGCCGGGGCGATCGAGTAGTTCCACCCGCCCGCCGCCGCGGTGGACTGCGTCTCACCCGCGGGCTCGCTGCCCGGCGGGGCGTGGATGTACAGGTCGATGAGCTGTGCGCCGAGCAGCGAGCCGAACGTGGGCTGCAGGTTCGCGATACCGATCTGGAACGAGACGGTCGGGCCGGAGTTGATCACGGTGAGCCCGGTGAGCCGGAACGAGCCGGGTGCGAACACGGCCGAGCCGTCGGAGTTCGTCGCGGTCGGGTAGGCGTACGTGCCGGGCCCGCTGCCACCGCCCGGGGCGGCGGGCGCGCTGAGCACCACGGTGCCCGGGATGTGCAGGTCGGTCACTGAGAAGATGGCCTCGTTGGTCGCGCCCGAGGCGGCCGTCACGGCGACCTCTACCGAGTCCGTGCCGGGCGCCAAAGACACCGGCGTGGCGAACGCGCCGGACGAGTCCGCGGTCACGGTAGTGATCGTGGTGGCCGGGGCGGCCGCGCCGGGTGCCGTGCCGGTCGCTGCCACCTGCACCGTCGCGCCGGGCGCAGTGCTGCCGGTCACGGTCGCCGAGGCGGCGTTCACCGTCACCGACGGCCGGGCCAGGTTGGCCGGCACGTTGCCGCCGCTGACCGTCAGCGGCGCGGTCACCGACAGCGGTGCGGCCGCGGGCGCGACGGACCGGCCACCGCCGGGCAGATAGCGGTCGGCCACGATCGACGGCTGCTCCAGCAGCCGGCCTGCCGCCCGGTCCGAGATGAGCCGGAGCAACTGGGCCTGAGCCCAGGTCAGCGGGGCGGCCGAGCCGTCCGGCTGGCCGTCGGTAAAGCCGATCGACGCGGTGGCCGGGTCGGCGCCGTACGGCCACGCCGGCACGTCCGGGTAGTTCCACACCTGCTCGGGCACCAGGCCCACGCCGGACGCCGAGTTCAGCATGAAGCTGAGGTCGGCAGCGGCCGCCCCGGTGTCGCTGGCCAGGATCTGGTACTCGGCGTTTTCCCCGGACAGCACCGGCCACGGGTGCCCGGTGCCCTGGTCGGTGGTCGCCCACGGCTGGCCGTTGACCTGGCAGTCCTGGAACACGGCGACCTCGCAGTCGCCGTACCCGTCGCCGTTGTAGCGCAGGATCCCGGTCCCGGACGGGGTGCTGGCGCCGATGGTGGCCCCGGTGACCTTGAGCGAGTTCGCCACCAGCGGGTCGCTGGCCGGCAGCTCACCCAGCCGGACCAGTTCCAGGAAGCCCTGGTCCACCACGGACCGCTGATCCTGGCTGGTCGGGTCGCCGTTGCCCAGCGAATAGGAGAACGCCTGGTTCGGGTTACCGGTCTTGTCCACCCGGATGAAGTACGGCTGGGCCGACAGCGGCCCGTTGCTGGTCACCGTGGTGGCCAGGATCAGCCGCCGGAAGTTGTCCGCGGTAGCCAGGAACAGCCGCTGCGACGCGGTGTCGCCCTGCACCCGGGCGATGGCCGCCGCCGCGACCAGGCCGGCTACCTCGTCGGCCATGGTGGACGGGGAGAACCCGGTCTGCTCCTCCCAGCGTTCCACCCCGTCGGCCGGGCCGTTGGCCACCAGGAAGTCGGCCGCGGGCCGGATGTGCTGGGTGTACAGCGCGGCGTCGCCAGCCAGGCCGGCCTGCCAGGCCATCAGGACCGGGTCCGCGGTCTCGTCCAGTTGCAGGCCGCCGGTGTCCGGCGCGGCCTGGCCGTTGAGCAGCCCGTTGCGCGGGAACGACCCGTCCGGCCGCTGCATGTCATCGAACAGGAACCGGACGATCTGCCGGGCGGTCGAAAGGTCCCCGTCGGTGAGGAAGCCGGTGAACGCCTCGTAGGTGTCCCGCGGGAACACCTCGCGGTAGGAGCCGAAGTACGGCGCCAGCCCGTCGCTGGCCGGCTGCCCGGCCGGCACCGCCTGGCCCCACGGGCTGGACAGCGAGGCCGCGGTCGCCCCCGGGAACGTCTTGTCCTCGCTGGCCTTGAGCACGTTGGCGCTCAGCCAGTATGCGCTGGTCTGCGCCGCGGTCGGCCGGATGCCGTGCGCACCGGCCGCGCCGCCGGGTGGCAGCAGATGCGCGTCGTAGGCCCGCCAGCCGGCCTGGTAGGCGGCCAGGGTGGCGGCGAACGGGGCGGCCGACGCCACCTGCGCGGCGGAGACAGCGGCGTCCGAGGTGGTGCCGAAGCCGAGCGCTACGGTCCAGGACCCGCCCCCCGAGCCCAGCTTGACCGTCTGCACCACGTTGCCGTTGTCGGCGTCCGGCGCGGCCGGGGTGAGCGTGCCGGACGAGTCGAGCTCGGTCAGCCCGTCGCTGGCCGTCCCGGCGAACCCGGTCTGCACCGCGCCGAACCGGGTGCTGGCGGCCAGCGCGGCATAGACTCGGCGAGGCGTAGCTGCGGTTCACCGCCTCGGTGAACGAGTTGGTCGAGTAGGACAGCGGAACCGGCCCGCGGGCGGTGGGCACGACCGTGGCCGACTCGCCGCCGGAGTTGGCTGAGCCGCCGCCACCGTGCCCGTTCAGCAGCGGGTTGAAGCGCAGGTACACGCTCAGCCCGGACGGGGCGCCGGGCAGCGGCACCAGGCTGACCCGGATGACCACCGCCTCGGCGGCCGGGTCGGTGATGAAGTCGGTGACCAACTGGAAGTGGTGTGCCGCGTCCGTCGCGGTGACCTCGCAGGCCATCCCGCTGCCACCGAGCGAGGACACCGTATAGGTCATGTCCCGGGGCTGCAGCGCGGTGAAGCCCGGGCCGGTGACGATCGGGTCCAGGCTCTTCACGTCGGTGTTGTCGATGGTGGGGGCGTAGGTGTCGGACAGCGTCCCGCCGGCCACCGTGTACCAGACCTTGGACGCGCTGTCCGCCGCGGTGCCCACGCAGTCCTTGCGGGCCTCGTCGTAGTAGGACTCGGCGCCCGGCCCGCCCGCCGCGTCCTGGCCCGGCGACCCGATGTTCAGGCTGAACACGTGCATCGACGGCACGTTCCTGGCCACCCCGGCGCCGATCGTGGGCAGCGTCACCGAGGTCACCCGGGCCCCCGCGGTCAGCGGGATGGCCGCGTAGAACAGGCTGACCGGGGTGGTCCCGCCCGGGTTCCAGCCCGCGGTGGTGGCCAGCAGGTCGGTGCCGGACGCCGCGCTGGTGTCCACCCAGTCGGCGAACGTGACCGTCGCCGTGCTGGTGCTGCCGTCCGCGTAGCCGATGGTGAACGTCCCGGTGGTGGACCCGTAGCCGGACGCGCCGACCACGCCGAGCACGCTGCCGGTCCCGCTGATGGCGATCTGCTGGCCGTCGGCCAGCACGTTGTCCGGGTGCCCGGGTGGCACGTCCGGCCAGCCGATGCGCAGCCCGTCGTGCAGCAGCGACTGGCCCGGGACCAGCGCGTCACTGGCCAGGCCGGCCGCGGCGAACGAGTCCCCGATCCCGTCGAAGTTCCCCGCGCTGGCCGTGGCCGGCGTGCTGATCCCGACGTTGTCGAAGGCCGCCTGCAAGCTGCTGGCCGCGGCCGCGGCGGCCGGGGTCCCGCCGCCCAGCGGAACCAGCATGCTTAACGCCAGCGCGCCGCTTACTGCCGCCGCCAGTCGCGCGGCCGGAAAGTGGATGCCCATGGGAACCTCCGCCGCACATGTTCCCGCCGCGCCGCCCCGGTGGGGAGAGCCGGGGCCGAATATTTGCAGATATTTTCGGTTCTTTCCGGACATTGCGGAGACGGCCCGTCGGCCAATGCGCGCGGACCTGCGGGTTCGGGTTTTATCATGCGGCCATGGGGGGGTCTGGTTACTTACTGCGGCGCCCCCGCCCGGGCCCGCCCCGCGGCGACCCTGATGGACCGGCCGTGGCCACCCTGCACATCGTGGCCATGCGGACCGCCGCCCTGGTCCGCGGCATCGGCATCGGGTACGTGGTCGTGCAGGTGGTCATCTGGCGGACGTTCTTCACCGCCCACCCGGCCCGGCTGGCCGGCCCGCTGATCGCGGCAACCAGCGCGGCCCTGGTGGTGGGCTGGTTGTACCGCGGCGGGTTTGCGGTCCGCGGCCGACCTCGGGGGCGAGGCGGGGCGCGCCGCAGGCGTGTTCCCGCCGAGCCCGCGTTCGGCGCGGAGCGGCGAGCGGGGGGTCCAGGGGGGTCGTCCCCCCGGATAATTGCTGACTCGGCGGTCTGCGTGCTGCTGGCGCTGGGCGCGGGCTGGTGTGTCCCGCCCGCCATGCGCGGTGACACCGCGAGCTGGCTGTACATCGCGCTGGTCGTCCAGCTCATCGTGCCGGCCTGGTTCGCCCCCGGCTGGCTGGCCGGGTTGCTCGCGCTGGCTTCGGCCGGCGCCTTCTGGGCCGGGACCACGCTGACCCGGCCGGCTGGCGGCACATCCCCCGTGGCGGCCGCGGTGTTCCTGCTTTCGGTGGCCGTCGCGGTGTGGTGGGGCTACCGGGTGCTGTACCGCCGGGCCGCCCGGGCCGACGCCGCGCTGGCCCGGGCCGACCGGGAATCCCGGGACCAGTACGTGCTGCTGTCCCGCGGCGCCGAGCGCCGCGAGCACGAGCGGCTGCTGCACGACACCGTGCTGAACACGCTGACCGCGCTGGCCCGGCTGGGCAGCGGCGGGACGGCCGAGGTGATCGGCCGGTGCTGGCACGACGTCACGCTGGTCGAGCACGTGCTGGGCGAGGCCGGCGCACCGGCCGCGGCAGGCCGCCTGCCGCTGGCCGGCCTGCGCATCGGCCTTGAGGCGGTGGCTACCGAGATGCGCAGCCGCGGCCTGGTGGTGCACGTCGGCGCGGTGCCGGGCGGCGCCGCCGGGCCGGCCCTGCCGGTGCCGGTGTCCGCCGCCCTGGCCCAGGCCGTCCGCGAGGCGCTGGCCAACGTGCTCAGCCACGCTGGCACCGGGGAGGCGTGGGTGGACATCGCCGCCGCGTCCGGCGCTGACCCGTGGCCGCCGGGCGGGCTGCGGGTCACGGTGCGGGACACCGGCGCCGGCTTCGACCCGGGCCAGGTCGATCCGTCCCGGCTCGGGCTGCGCCGGTCCATCATCGAGCGGATCGCGGACTGCGGCGGCCGGGCGGTGGTCCGGTCTGCGCCGGGCCAGGGGACCGGTGGCTGTCCCTCGTGCTGGCCATGCTGACCGGCGACGGGCTGGTCCAGGAGACCTATGCTGCCGGGCTGCCCCGGATGGCCGCCGGGGTGGCCCTGGTCTGGCAGTTCGCCATCCTCATCCAGGTGCTGGTCTACGCGCATGACTTCCGCCAGCCCGCCGTGGTGCTGCTGGTCTGGCTGGGCATGCTGGCCGCCGCGGCCTGGCTGCTGCCCCGGGCCCAGGGCGGCCGGGTCAGCGGGGCGGACGCCGCGCTGGCCATCGCGGTCGCGGTGGCCGCCGTCGCGCTGGTCGGCTGGGAGCGGCGGCTGCACGCCACCGGGGCGGTGGACTGGTCGGTGGTGGGCACCGGCTGGCTGCTCGCGCTGGTCGCGCTGGGCCGGCCGGCCTGGGAATGGATCACCGGGGCGCTGCTCGTCTTCGGCACGCACGCGGTCGTCGCCTACCGCGTGCTCGGGGTGACCGCGCTCGGCCAGGCCCGGCTCGCGGCCACCGGCTACACGGTGCTGGTCATCATGGCCGGGTTCGCCGCCCTGCGGCCAGCCATCCGGGCCCAGGCCCGGGTGGCCGCCCGGCGGGCCACCCTGGCCAGCCAGACCGCGGCGGAACGGGCCGCGGCCGCCGCCGTGCAGCAGGACCGGCGCCGGCGGCTGGGGCTGCTCGAGGTAGAGGTGCTGCCGCTGCTGCGCGGCATCGCCGACGGCACGCTGGATCCGGCCGACCGCGCCGTGCAGCAACGCTGCGCCCAGCGCGCGGACACGCTGCGCCGGGCCCTGGCCGACCGGGCCCAGCCGGACGGCGGGCTGCTGGCCGGGCTGGCCCCGGCGCTCAGCGCGGCGCAGGCCCGCGGCCTGCCGGTAGAGGTCCAGGTGATCGGCGATCCCGGCACCCCGGGCCCCGAGGTGGCCGCGGCGACCCGGGCCGCGGTCAGCGACGTGGTCGGCGCGCTGCCGCCGCATCCGGTGCTGCTCACCGTGCTGGCGTCCGAGGACGAGGTGGAGCTGTACCTGATGTTCGAGCAGCCGCCGCCCGGGCCGGTGGACGTGACCGGGCTGCGGCGGCTGGTGCCGGCCGCGGCGGGCTGGCGGGCGACGGTGGACATCGGTGACGCAGGCAGCGGATTTCTGGCCGTCCGGTGGCGTAAGGCAGCGTGACCGGAAATTTGCGTTACACAACTTTTGAATAAGACATTGTGCTGCAAAGCACGCAGCCGGGCCGGATAAAAGGCCTATCATCGACCGCATGTGGTCGGCCCGGTCCTTAGCCATGCACTCCGCGGCCCGGGAGGCCAGCGGGGTACCGGCGGCTGGCCCGGCGATGACCGTGCTCGGCACGATGCTCACCCGGATCGCCGCCATCATCCGCGGCGTTGCCGCCGGTTACGTGCTGGTCCAGGTAGTCATCTGGCATGCCTACTACCAGGCCAGCCCAGGCGAGTTGTGGGGCCCGGCGGTCGCGGCCGGCTGGGCCGCCGCGGCCGTCTGGTACCTGCGCCGCCGCCGGTTCCCGCCGTGGCCGCTGGTCTGCCTGGACTGGGCGGTGTATGCCGTGCTCGCGGTGACCGCGGGTGGCTGCGTGCCGCTCGCCGATCCGCGGCCAGGCCGGCGAGTGGCTGTTCGTCACGGTGGCCAGCGGGCTCCTGGTGCAGGTCTGGTTCACCCCGGCGCGGCTGTCGATGCCGCTGTCGCTGGCGTCCGGGGTGGCGTTCTGGCTCGGCATCGTGCTGGCTCCGGGCAGCCACACCGCCCGCGGCGCCCGCGCCGCGTCGGTGGCCCTGCTGTTCGTCGTCGTCGGCGTGCACTGGTGCGGCCGGCAGATGCTGTACCGCCGGGCCAGCCGGGCCGACGGCGCGCTGGCCGCGGCCGACCAGGATGCCCGCGAACAGTTCGTCATCCTGTCCCGGACCGTGGAGCGCCGGGAGCAGGACCGGCTGCTGCACGACACCGTGCTGAACACGCTGACCGCGGTGGCCCGGTCCGGCCCGGCTGGCGGGATCATCAGCCGGTGCGGTCAGGACCTGGCCCGGCTGGAGCGCGCACTCAGCGAGCCCGCTGACCCGGCCGGGGCGTTCAGCCGTCCGGTCTCGGGACTGGTCGCCGACCTGCACGCGGTGGCCGGCGAGATGCGGGCACGCGGGCTGGCCGTGCAGGTGCAGCCGGAGCCCGGCGCGGCGGACCAGAGCCCAGCCGTGCCGGTCCCGGTGGCGGTGGCCATCGCGCACGCCACCCGGGAGGCGCTGGCCAACGTGGCCGCGCACGCCGGGAACCGGCGAAGCCTGGGTCACGGTCCGCCCGCTGGCCGCGGCGGCCGGCGCCGCCGCCGGGGTCGAGGTGACGGTGCGCGACGAGGGAGCCGGGTTCGACCCGGGCCGGCTCGGCCCGGCCCGGCTGGGCGTCCGGCGGTCCATCACCGAGCGGGTCACCGACTGCGGTGGCTCGGCGGCGGTGCGTTCCGCCCCCGGCGCGGGCACGGTGGTCTGGCCTGCTGCTGGCCGTGCTCCGAGCCCGAGGGCCGCCCGTGCCGCGGGAACGCGGCGGCCACTCAGGGGGTGCGCCCCGTGCTGACCCGGGACGAGACCGTGCTGGCCAGCCGGTCCGTCACGGCCGGCGGGGCGGTCGCGGTCGGCACCGAGTCCGCCGCGCCGCTGTTCGTCGGGGCACTCGCCGTCATCCTGCCTATCGGGATGCTGGTCCAGACGCTGGCCACTCTCGATGACTACCGGCAGCCACTGGCCGCGGTGGCGGTGTGGCTCGGCATCCTGCTGGCCGCGGCCTGGCTGGTGCCGCGAGCGCTGGCCCGGGGTCTCAGCCGGCCGGAGGCGGTGGCCGCGATCGTGCGTGGCGGCGGCCGCGGTGAGCCGCGGTTGGCCTGGACCGGCGCACGCACCTGGCGGCGGGGTCGCTGGACTGGACGATTCTCGGCACGGTCTGGCTGCTCGCCCTGGTCGCGCTGAGCCGGTCCGCCTGGCTGTGGGTGCCGGGCGCGGCACTGCTTATCGCCGCGCACGCGTTCTTCGTGGTGCACCTGCTCGGCGCGACCCCGCTCGGGCTGGCCCGGGTGGCCGCGGGCGGTTACGCCACGGGGGTGATACTGGCCATCTTCGCCGCGCTGCGGCCCACCCTGCGCACCCACTCGGAGATCGCGGTGCGCCGGGCCGAGCTGGGCAGCCGTTCGGCGGCGGAACGGGCCGCGGTGGCCGCCATCCACGCCGACCGCGCCGACCGGATGGCCCTGCTGGAGGTGGAGGCGCTGCCGCTGCTGCGCGGCATCGCCGACGGCTCACTCGACCCGGCCGACCCGGTGGTGCGGCGGAAGTGCGCCGGGCACGCGACCACGCTGCGCCGGGCGCTGGTGCACCGGACCGAGCAGGCCGACGGGGTGCTGGCCGCGCTGGGGCCCGCGCTGGCCACCGCCCGGGCCCGGGACATGCCGGTGGAGATCCAGGTCGTCGGCGATCCCGGGCAGCCGGACCGCGCGGTGGCCCGGGCCACCCTGGCCGCAGTGCACGGCGTGATCCAGGCCCTGCCCGCCGCAGCCGGCCATCCTGACCGTGCTGAGCGCCGGGGACGAGGTGGAGCTGTACCTGACCTTCCGGCTGGCCCCGGCTGACCTGGGGCCGGTGCGGACGGACCTGGCTGGGCTGGCTGGGCTGGCCGCGGCCGGGCCCGGCCGCCGAGTGGCGGGTCACCCTGGACGCCGAGCCCACCGGGCCCGGGTGCCTCGAGGTCAGCTGGCGGAAGGTGGCCCGGTGACCGAAGAGGCCGGGCGCGCCGGTCATCGACGTGGCCGCGGTGGATGACCACCCGATCATCCTGGACGGCCTGGCCGGCTGGGTGGCCGCGCCGGGCAGCGGCATCCGGGTCATCGGCACCGCGGTGACCGTGGCCGCGCTGCTGGCCGGGCCCGGCCGGCAGGCGGACGTGGTGCTGCTCGATCTCGACCTGGGCGACGGCAGCACCGCGGAGCAGAACGTGGCCGAGATCCGCGCGGCCGGCCCGGCCGTCCTGGTGCTGTCCGCGTCGGACCGGCCGGCCACCGTCCGGGACGCGATCCGGGCCGGTGCGCTCGGCTATGTGCTCAAGAACGAGGAGACGGCCGAGGTGCGCGCGGCGATTAAGGCGGTGGCCGCCGGAAAGGACTGGATCTCTCCCCGGCTGGCCTACATCTTCGCCACCGACGACGCGCCGGACCGGCCTGGGCTAAGCGCCCAGGAAACGCGCGCGCTGCGGCTTTACGCCACTGGCATGCCGATGAAGCTGGTCGCCCGGCGGATGTGCATTAGTGAGGAGACGGCGAAACAGTACGTAGGCCGGGTCCGGGAGAAGTACGCTCGCGCCGGACGGGCGGCACCCACCAAATTGGACCTGTACTATCGAGCCGTCGAGGACGGGCATCTCCCCCCTCACCCCTAACCGCGGACCCCCCCTCCCGGCGACAGGGGCAACAGGAGATACCCGTCCTCGACCTTTTTCTTACGTGACGAGATCCTAAGCCGGTCATCTCGGTCACGTCATGACCCCATCTCGGGGGTCACGACCACGCTGGTGCCAGCCGGGCCATTCAGCCGAGCCTTTTAGCAAGCATACTCTTACCATCCGACTATAAGGCCAGCTCAGCGTAGGCGCTAGCAATAGTTCCGGATACCGAATGACCGGTTTAGGGGAAAAGGTTCAGCTTGGCGCCGCCCGCCGCCGCCAGCTGCGCGCCGCTCGCACCGGATTCCGGTACCGAGCTGATCTGCCGGATGCGGCCGCCATGTGAAGTCACCCGGAGAGCATGGCCATGCCGGGTCAGCCGGGCAGGTAGCCGTCGATCAGGCGGCTGATGCAGGAGTCGAAGATCTCATCCGCGTTCCGCTCGGCCGGGGGCCGGGGCGGCCGAGCGCGGCGGCCAGGTTCGGGTAGCGGCCGCTGGTCGCGGCCGCTACCAGCCGGCTGACCTGCGCGGCGGCCTGCTGCTCAGCGGTGACGCCGGTGCGCGTGCGCTCTTCGGCCAGTGTCGCCTGCATCCCCCCGTAGCTGATGGCGAACCCGTTGACCAGCCCGAGCAGCTCCATCTTGGCCGCTGTGTCCAGGCCGGTGCCGCCGAGCAGGCCGAGGAAGTAGTCGACGTAGCGCAGCGCGGCCGGGCCCATGAGCGGCGGGCGGCTGATGACCACCCGCGGCAGCCAGGGGTGCCGCTGGGTGATGTCCCGGCCCTGGCGGGCCAGGTCCACGATGGCCTGCCGGACGTCGCGGGCTGCCCCACCCGGGAAGCGGTACTCCCCGCCGACCTGGTCGATCATCAGCTGGATCAGGTGGTCCTTGGTCGGCACGTAGTTGTACAGCGACATGGTGCCCAGGCCAAGCTCGGCCGCGATCCGCCGCATGGTGACCGCGTCCAGGCCCTCGGCGTCGGCCAGCGCCACCGCGGCGCTGGCGATCGCGTCCCGGCTGTACCGCGCCTTCGGCCCGCGCTCACCGCGCGCGGGCAGCTCCCAGATGGACGGCTGCACGCTGGCGTCCGGTACCGGCGGCTGGCTGGGCCTGGCCATCGTGGTCACCTCCCCGGGGGCTGAGCTTATCGGCGTGCAACGTACGTAGTATGCTCTGGTTAACAACAAAGTACATCGTACGTAGTTAAGGAGGCCTGCCATGCCGACCCCACTTCCGGACGGCGCCGCCCGGGCCGGTGGCGACCACGTCAGCGCGGCCCAGGCGGAAGTCGCCCGGGAGAACCCAGTACCACCCCCGGGCCGGCGGCTGCCCCGGTCGGTCCGGCTGTTCGCCCGGCTGTCCCGGCGCGGCCTGCCGCCGCCGTTGTGCGCGGCGCGGGTGGCCGCCGGGATCGACGTGCCCGCGGCGGATGGCGTGCCGCTGCGTACCGACCACTACATCCCGCAGCTCGCCGGGCCACGGCCGACCCTGCTGGTGCGCACCCCGTACGGCCGCGGTTTCCCGTGGGCCTTCCTGTTCGGCGGGCTGTTCGCCGAGCGCGGGTTCCACGTCGTCATCCAGAGCTGCCGCGGCACCGGCGGGTCGGGCGGCGCCTGGCAGCCGTGGCGGCACGAGCGGGAAGACGGCCAGGCCACGGTGGCCTGGCTGCGCCAGCAGGACTGGTTCACCGGCGAGCTGGCCACCATCGGGCCGAGCTACCTGGGCTACACCCAGTGGGCCCTGGCCGCTGCCGCGCCACCCGAGCTGCGCGCCATGATCGTGCAGGTCGGCGCGTCCGCCCCGTACCCGCTGTTCTACCCAGGCGGCGCGTTCGCGCTGGAGAACATGCTGCTCGGCGTCGTGGCCATGCGCTACTGGGAACGTGGTTTCGGTGCGGTGCTGCGCGCCTTGCTGCGGTTGCAGGCCCGGATCGGGCGGGCGACCCGGACCCTCCCGGTGCTCGACGCCTACCCGAAGGCCACCGGCGGCCGGATCGGCTATTTCGAGGAGTGGCTGACCCACCCGGATGCGGACGACCCGTACTGGACCTCGCTCGACGCGGCGGCGGACGCCCCGGCCCCCACGGTGCCGGTCAGCCTGCTCACCGGATGGCAGGACATCTGCCTGGACCAGACGCTGGCCGAATACCAGCGGCTGCGGGCCGCGGGCCGCACGCCCCGGCTGGTCATCGGCCCGTGGTCGCATGCTTCGGGCTTCAACGACGACCTGCCGATCATCGTCGGCGAGGCACTCGACTGGCTGTCCGCATACTGCAGTAAGGACCCGGCAGGCTGGACCAAGCCGCCGGTGCGGGTGCACGTCGGCGGCGGCCCCGGGTGGCGGGACCTCTCGGACTGGCCGCCGCCCGAGTCAGCCGGGCAGACCTGGTACCTGGCCGCGGACGGCACGCTGAGCACCGGCCCGGCGGCCGAGCCGGGCGTCTCGTCGTTCCGCTACGACCCGGCCGACCCCACCCCGTCGGTGGGCGGCCAGCTGCTCAGCAACAAGGCCGGGCCGCGGGACAACACGGCGCCTGGAGGCCCGGGCCGACGTGCTGGTCTTCACCAGCGCGCCGCTGCCCGCCGACCTCGAGGTGATCGGCCCGGTCAGCGCGCGGCTGCGGGTCCGGGCCGACGGCCCGTACTTCGACGTATTCGCCCGGCTGTGCGACGTGGACCCGCGGGGCCGGTCCAGCAACGTGTGCGACGGCCTGCTCCGCCATGTCCCTGAGGCTGACCAGGTTGGGCCGGAGTATCTGATGAGCGTGCCGATGAGCGCGACGGCCTACCGGTTCCAGGCCGGGCACCGGCTGCGGTTGCAGGTGTCCGGCGGGGCGCACCCGCGATTCGCCCGGAACACCGGCACCGGTGAGCCGCCGGCCACCGCGACCCGGCTGGCCGCGGTGCACCTGGAGATCGTGCACGATGCGCCGGATCCCGGCGGGCTGTCGCTGCCGGTGCAGGGCTAAGCCCGCTTCGCACGGTGCCGCCGGCCACCCGTCTGGGTAGGTGACCGGCGGCACCTCCGTGGGCCGGGCTAACAGCTGCCGACGCCCTCCCAGGCCGCGACGGTGTCGCTGGCGGTGTAGCTGGTATCCGCGGTATCGAAGCCGAACGCGCGGTTGGCCACGAAGGCGCAACTGCTGCTCTCCTCGACGTTGTTCCAGCTGCCCAGCGTGAACTTGTACTGGAACGCGGCCGTCGGGACGCCGGTGATGGTCAGCGTCCAGGTGTCCGTCCCGGTCTTGATCATCGGGTAGTCGGTGGCGATCCAGTCGTCGGCCGACGGGATGCCGGTGCCCAGCACGTCGTAGTTGCCGGACAGGTACACGGTGTCCCCGCTGGGCGTGTCCGAGGGCACCGTGACGTTGATGACGGCGGTGGCACTCCCGCAGGCCGCGGGGCCGCCCCAGTTGGCCACGGTGTCGTTCACCGTGCCGCCGTTCACGCTCATGCTGCGGTTGCTGATGTCCGCGCAGTCGGCGTTCTTCTCCACGTTGCTCCAGCTGCCACCCAGGTCGTACTTGTAGGACAACGTGGTGTCCGCGGCCGCCTCGATGGTCGCGGTCCAGGTGCTCGGCGTTAAGCCGGGTCATCGGGATGCCGTTGGCCGCCCAGTCGGACTGGCCCAGGCCGAGCGCGGACAGGTTCCCGGCCAGGTACACGGTGTCCCCCGAGGCGTCGGTATTCACCGGCACGGTCACGTTCACCGTCTCCTTGACCGACCCGCTGACCGGGCAGTTGCTGCCGCGCACGCACTGGGTCACCACGCTCGGCGTGTCCACGTCCTGGCCCGCCGAGATGTCCACGGCCAGCCGTACGTACTGGGCCATCGCCCACATCAGCGGGGTGGACGAGTTGTCCGGCTGGCCGAAGGTGAACCCGCCGGTGCCGGTGCTGCCGCCCCAGACCTGCTCGGGGATCTGGTCGCCGGCGTTGGCCGCGCCGGCCATGGTCTGCAGCATGGACTGGGCGCCGCTCAGGTTGCCGTCGGCCACGTCGTACTCGCCGCGCTCGCCGGACAGCACCGGCCACGGGTTGCCCACCCCGGACCCGGTGTAGTCGCCGCCGGATGCGGTCTCGCCGTAGCCGTCGAAGTTGTACCGGTGCCAGACCGGGCCCTCGGGCGTGTTGACCTGGAGCTGCGAATCCACCACCGACAGCGTGTTGGTGATGTCGGTCGCGGTGGCCGACTTGATACCGAGCCGGACCAGTTCCAGGAAGCTCGGGTCCACTACGGTGCGGTCGTCGTGACTGCCGCCACCGTTGGCGATGGAGATCGAAGACCCGGAGTTGGCGTTGCCGTCCGGGGTGATCCGCAGGAAGTAGTCGCCGTTGCCGTAGGGGCCGGTGGTGGTGTATGTCATGCCGTCCAGCTCCGACGCCCAGGACAGCGCGGTGGACTGGTAGCTGGCCGCCTGGCTGGTCGCCCCGTTGGTCTCGGCGATGGACGCGGCGCAGATCAGGCCGGCGATCTCCGCCGCCATGGTGGCCGGCGAGTAGCCGCCGTTCTCCTCCCAGCGCTCCTGCGGCGTGTACGGGCCGTTGGCTACCAGGTAGTTGGCCAGCAGTTCGATGTGCCCCCAGTCGGCTGAGCTGGTCGCGCCGAGCTGCCAGGCCAGGATGATCGGATCGGCGACCTCGTCCATCTGCAGCGAGCCGAACACGGTGTTCCCGTTCAGGAACGTGTTCTGCTTGACCGCGCCGCTGGATTCCTCCTCGTAGCTGAAGATGTACTGCAGCGCCGCGTTGGCGTCGGTGCTGTCCCCGGCGGCCAGCAGCGCGGAGGCCATCTCGTACTCGTCGCGGGTCCAGACCACGTGGTAGCCGTGGTCGCCGGCGCTGTTCGCGCTGACGCTGGTGCCCCACGGATCGGTGGGCGCGGCGATGAACCCGCCGACGTAGGTCTTGTCCTCGTCGGCCTTGAGCTCCATCAGCGACACGTAGTACTGCTGCTCCAGCGCGCTGCTGCCGGTGACCGACGCGGGCGGGCTGTTGAGCCCGCTGACCCAGCTGTGCCAGCCGGACTCGAACGAGCTCTCCAGCGAACTGAACCCGGTGGCCAGCGAGGCGGCCGCAGCGGAGATCGCGGCCGACTGGGTGGAGTCGAAGGCCAGCGCCAGGGTGAATGTGGTCGACCCGCTGGCGGCCACCGGGATCTGCCCGACCTGCACGATGTGCCCGGCCGTGGCGGCCGAGCTGTACGTGGACGTCAGCCCGTAGCTGCTGGTGAGCATGCTGCTGCCGTCGCTGGACGTGCCGGCGTAGCCGGTGCTGGTCTGGCTGAACCCGGTCGAGGAGGTCAGCGCGCTGGACACGGTGCCGTTGCTGGCCACCAGGTCGCCGCTGGTGCTGTCGGTGCCGCCGGTGTTGCCCATGCCGTCGTTGTTCAGCTGCGGCAGGTAGTCGGCGTACAGCTGGAGCGGGCCGGAGCTGAGGTTGTCGAATGTGGTCTGGATCAGGATCACCGAGCGCGACGGGTCGGCGATGTAGGTCTTGGTGATCTTGAAGTCACCGTTGCTGGCCGTGTTCACCTGCTGCCAGACCAGCGAGGTCGGGTCGGCCAGGGAGATCGCGTGCGTGGTGTTGGCCGTCTCGGTGCTGGCGAACGACGACCCGTCGGTAACGATGTACTGCAGGCCGAACGTGTCCGGGGTGTCGGTCTCGCGGGTAGAAGACGTTCTCCAGTTCCCCGTCGCCCAGCGTGTACCAGACCTTCGAGGCCGAGCCGAGCGAGTCGGCGAAGCCGGTCACGTTCGACTCGTTCCAGGTGGCGTTGGCCCCGGGCGCGCCCGGGGCGGTGGCGGCGAGCGCCGGCGTGGCCACGGTGACGCTGCCCGCCACCAGGGCCGCGACGGCGAGTAAGCTCGCCCCGCGGCGTTTCCTTCTGCGCATCACGTCCTCCTCGGCAATGGTTTCCCGCACAACATAGGATTGGCGGAAACAGTGAGCTAGAACCTGGCCCTGAAATAATCTAGAAATAAAGTGTCAAAGTTTCCGTAACATGCTCGTCATAGCCCGGATGGCCATTGACCCGCCTCCCCGGGCCGCGCGATAGTCGTCCCGTGTTCGCAGCCCGCACCGCCACCGCCGCGTTCAGCGCCATCGCCATGCTGGCCGCGCTTGGCGTGCCCGGCGCCTTACCGGCCGCCGTCACGATCCGGCCTGCCGCGGCCGAGGCAGCCGCCGTCCCGCCGTCAGCCAGCACCGGGGCCACCGGGGTCATGCGTGCAGATGTTCGACTGGCCGTGGCCATCCATCGGCGCGGAGTGCAGCGAACGTGCTCGGCCCGGACGGGTACGCCGCGGTGCAGATCTCCCCGCCGGAGGAAGCCGTGGTGCTGGCCGCCGACGGCTACCCGTGGTGGCAGGCCTACCAGCCGGTCAGCTACCGCCTGAACTCCCGCTTCGGCACCGAGGCCCAGCTCGCGTCGATGATCTCGGCCTGCCACGCGGCCGGCGTCAAGGTGTACGCCGACGTGGTGCTGAACCACATGACCGGCCAGGTCAACGGCGGCGCCGGGGACGACGGGACGACGTTCCCGGACATGTTCGACTACCCGCCGCTGTACAGCGAGTCCGACTTCCACAGCTGCCACACCTCCATCACCGACTGGGATGACGAGTCGCAGGTGTGGAACTGCGAGCTGAGCGGCCTGGCCGACCTGGACACCGGGTCCAGCTACGTGCAGCAGCAGGAGGCCGGCTACCTGAACAGCCTGATCGCGCTGGGCGTGGACGGCTTCCGCTGGGACTCGGCCAAGGAGATGGACCCGGCCGACATCGCCGCCATCGAAGCGCTGCTGAGCAAGCCGGTCTTCATCTACCAGGATGTCGAGTACGGCGCGGGACAGCCGGTCACCCCGGAACTGTACGAGGGCACCGGGTCGCTGCTGGAGTACCGGTACGGCTGGGACCTGTACGACGCGTTCACCTCGGGCACGCTGGCCTCGCTCAGCGACTTCGGCCCGGCCTGGAACTCGGCGGGCATGGTGCCCAGTGCGGACGCGGTCGCGTTCGTGGATACCCAGGACACCGAACGCGACGGCGGGGCGCTGCAGCTCGCCAGCGGTGCGCCGTACCAGCTGGCCAACGTGTTCCTGCTGGCCTGGGACTACGGCACGCCGATGGTGCTGTCCGACTACGCGTTCAGCAGCTACGACCAGGGCCCGCCGAGCGCTGGCGGCAATAGCATCGCCACCCCGTCCTGCGGCTCGGGCGGCTGGGAGTGCGAGGAACGCTGGCCAGCCATCGCCGGCATGGTCGGCTGGCATAATGCGGCCGGCGCCGCGCCGGTGGCCAACTGGTGGACCGATGGGAGCAACGCGATCGCGTTCAGCCGCGGCTCGGCCGCCTGGGTGGCCATCAACGCGGAAAACGCGCCGGTCACCGAGGACTTCAGCACCGGGCTGCCGGCCGGCACCTACTGCGATGTGATCACCGGCGCGGCCGCCGCCGGGGGCTGCACCGGCGGCACGGTCACGGTGAACGCGGCCGGCCAGGCCACGGTGACCGTCCCGGCCATGGGCGCGGTGGGCATCGACGTGGCCGCGGTGGCCACCGCCGCGGCGGTGGCCGAGACGGTCACCGTCACCGTGCCAGCCGGCACCGACGCCTCGGGCGACACCGTGTACCTGGCCGGGAACCTGTCCGCGCTCGGCCTGGGCCAGTCCGACTGGGCCCCCGCCGGAATCCCGATGACCAGGCTGAACGCCACTACCTGGAGCACCACCGTCGAGGCGGCCGCGGACACCACGCTGTCCTACAAATACGACCTGGGCGGCAGCTGGAGCACCGTGGAGGAGACGGCCAGCTGCGGGTTCGTGGCCAACCGCAGCATGGCCGTGACCGGCGGCACGGTCAGCGACACGGTCGCCGCCTGGGCAGGCCTCGATGGCTGCTGACCGGTATCCGGCCGGGCCGTGGCCGCCCGGGTCGGCTGCTGACCGTTATCCGGCCAGCCCACGGCCACCCGGGTCGGCCGCCGCGCTATTCGACTTCCTTGAGGATGCGCTGCATCTGTTCCAGCTGATCCCGGATCTCGTCGACCCGCACGCTGAAGCCGGTCGGCTGGACCCGGGAAATAAGCCGCACCAGGAGCACGATTGCGGCCACGCCGCAAATAAGCAGCACCGATTTCCGGGCTGAGGGATACCAGGCCAGCCAGCCCGCCAGCGCGTTCTTCCACCGGGGTGTCACAGGCGGCCCGGCTGCCTCGTCTCAGAGTGTGCCCGGCTCACCGTGGGCCGGGCCGACAGCTCTCGGAGGGAGCAGAGCATGCGTATCTTCGTGGCCGGCGCGACCGGGGTCATCGGGCAGCAACTGCTGCCCCAGTTGGTGGCTCAGGGACATCACGTGACCGGCACCACCCGCAGCCCGGCCAAGCTGGACCGGCTGCGTGCGCTGGGCGCCGAGCCGGTGATCCTGGACGGCCTGGACGGGGCGGCCGTCGGTGAGGCGGTGGCCCGGGCCGAGCCGGAGGTGGTCATTCACCAGATGACCACGCTGGCCGGGGCCAACCTCGGGAACCTGCGCCGCTTCGACCGCGAGTTCGCCGCCACCAACCAGCTGCGCACCGCCGGGACCGACCATCTGCTGGCCGCGGCCCGGGCGGCCGGCGCCCGCCGGTTCATCGCGCAGGGCTACGCCGGCTGGCCGGGCGACCGGAGCGGCCCGCCGGTGCAGTCCGAGGAAGATCCGCTGGACCCGAACCCGCCGGCCGGCCAGCGCCAGACGCTGGCCGCGTTCCGGCACCTGGAGCAGGTGGTCCCGGCGGCGGCCGGGCTGGACGGCCTGGTGCTGCGCTACGGGTCGCTGTACGGCTACGGGGCCAGCGACGAGTTCTTCGAACTGCCCCGGCAGCGCAAGGTGCCGGTCATCGGCAGCGGCGCGGGCGTCTGGTCGTTCCTGCATGTGGCCGACGCCGCCACGGCCACCGCGGCCGCGGTGCAGCACGGCGGCCCGGGGCTGTACAACGTGGTCGACGACGAACCAGCTACCGTGGCGGAATGGCTGCCCTTCCTGGCCCAGGCGGTGGGCGGCAAGCCGCCGTACCACATCCCGGCGTGGCTGGGACGGCTGGTCGCGGGCGACGTGGCCATCTCGATGATGACTCAGGTCCGCGGCTGCACGAACGCCAAGGCCAAGCGCGAGCTCGGCTGGCAGCTTCAGTTTCCGAGCTGGCGGCAGGGCTTCACCCGCGGGCTGACCGCCCCGGCCCAGTCCACCGCCGCCGATGCCTAGCCGGACGGCTGGTGCCACAGTGACCAGCGGCACCGCCTACCAGCAGTACCGGCCGCTGATGTTCGCCATCGCCTACCGGATGCTGGGCAGCGTCAGCGAGGCCGAGGACGTGCTGCAGGAGGCGTTCCTGCGCTACCACCGCGCCGAATCCATCGGGACCGGTATCGAATCGCCCAAGGCGTTCCTGTCCGCGGTGACCACCCGGCTGTGCATCGACGAGCTGCGCTCAGCCCGGGCCCGCCGCGAGGCCTACCCCGGCGAGTGGCTGCCCGAACCGCTGCTGACCGCGGACAATGCCGTGCTGGCCGGGCCGCCGCCCGACGACCCGGCCGCCGCGGCCGAGCAGGCGGACACGCTGTCCATGGCCTTCCTGCTGCTGCTGGAGCGGCTGTCCCCGGTGGAGCGGGCGGTGTTCCTGCTGCACGACGTGTTCAGCTACGGCTACGACGAGGTCGCGTCCATCGTGGGCAAGAGCGAGGACAACTGCCGTCAGCTGGCGCTGCGCGCCCGGCGGCACATCGCCGCGGGCAAGCCGCGCTTCGAGGCGTCCCGCGGTAAGCGGGACGAGCTGGCCGCGACGTTCTTCCGCGCGGTGCAGGACGGGGACCTGGACGGCCTGGTCGGCATGCTGGCCGCGGACGTCGTCGTGGTCGGCGACAACGCGGGCGTCCAGCCGCGCTGGCCGCGGCCGATCACCGGCCGGGACCGGGTCAGCCGGCTGCTGGTCGGGCTGGGCCAGCAGATCCAGGAGGCTGGCATCCTGATCCGCCCAGCCGAGGTGAACGGGCAGCCCGGCGCGCTGTGCGTGGACTCCGGCGGCCGTATCGCCAACGTGTTCGTGCTGGACATCGCGGGCGGCCAGGTGCACGCCATCCGCTCGGTCATCAGTCCGGGCAAGCTGCGCCACCTCGGCCCGCTGGCCGACCTGGCGCAGCTCCGCGACCAGCGCCGGGCAAACCGCGAGCACTGACCGCGAACCGGCCTGCCCGGCTGGCCGCGCGGCTTATGCTCGTATCGCGGAGCGCGGGTGGAGGCTTGGGTGGGCGATTTCGACGAGATGCTGAAGCGGCTGGAAATCCTGGAGACTCAGGTTGCCGCGCTGGCCGAAGCGCAGAACGAAGGCCGCCGGGCCGCCGACCTGTTCGCCATGGTGGACCGGGACGTAGCCGACCTGAACACCGCGTTCGGCACCCAGCGCAAGCTGATGCAGGCGCTGCGCGACGAGCAGGCCGGCCAGGGGCACAGCCTCGCCGAGCACGGCCAGGCCCTGGATGGGATCATCGCCACCCTGCGCGTCATCCACGACACCCAGCTCAAGCAGGGCCGCCACCTGGCCGAACAGGGCAGCGTGCTGGCCCGGCTCGATCCCGGCCACTGAGCTGCTGATACTGATCTGTTAACACGGGGGGATATCCGGATGCTCGATCACGTCTCCATCCAGTGCGCGGACCCGGCCGCGAGCGCCGCGTTCTATGACGCGGTGCTGCCCACCATCGGCGGCGGCCGGGTGATGGACTTCGGCGAGGTCATCGGCTACGGGGTCGGCGGCAAGCCCGATTTCTGGATCGGCCCGCGCAGCACCGGCGAGGGATTCCGCGAGTCCCACCTGGCCTTCGAGGCGCCCAGCCGGTCCGCGGTCCGGGACTTCTTCGCGGCCGCCGTGGGCACCGGCGCCGAAGTGCTGTACGAGCCACGGCTGTGGCCGGAGTACCACGCCAGCTACTACGGCGCGTTCGTCCGTGACCCCGACGGCAACAACGTCGAGGCCGTCTGCCACCTCCCCGAGGACTGAGCTCAGCCGTTATCCCGACCTGGCGATCAGGTCGAGGGACGGGCCGGGGCCCAGCGCCTCGGCGCGCAGCCGCTCGAACACCGCCGTATAGGCCCGCACCTCAGCCGGATCGTCCAGCAGCAGGCTGCCCGTCAGATGCTCGGTGTGCACCGCCGACGGGTCGGCCGGGTCAGCGAAGTCGAGGATGGTGAACGGGCTGACCGGGTACACATGAGCCGCCGCGCGCAGCGGCAGCACCTGCAGGGTGACCTGGCCGCGGCCGGCCACCTCGGCCAGCTTCCGCAGCTGGGCCCGCATCACCCCGGGCCCGCCCACCTGGACCCGCAGCACGCCCTCGCTCAGCACCAGGCACAGCTCCGGCGGCGCGGTCCCGGCCAGCACCTGCTGCCTTGCCATCCGCAACGCCACCTGCTGCTCGATGTCGTCGGCCGCCCCGGCGCCGGGCGCGGTGCGCAGCATCGCCCGGGCGTAGTCCTCGGTCTGCAGCAGGCCGGGCAGCACCATGGACTGAAATTCCCGCAGCCGGGCCGCCTCGGCTTCCAGCCCCAGGTACGGCTCCAGCCAGCTCGGTGTGACCGGGCCGAAGCAATGCCACCAGCCCTTCCGCCGGGCTTCCCGGGCCAGCTCGACGAGCGCGTCGGCCTGGTCCCCGGTGACGCCGTAGACCTCGAGCAGTTCCCGCACGTCACCGGGCCGCACACTGATCCGGCCGGTTTCCATCCGGCTGATCCGGGTGCCCGAGCAGTCCAGCCGCTGGCCGACGCTGTCGCAGCTTAACCGGGCCTGCTCACGCAGCCGGCGCAGTTCGGTGCCGAGACGCTTGCGCCGGACGGTGGGGCTGGGAGTGACGGCCATGACGTCTCCGCGGTCATCGATACAGGACCACTGACCCTACCGGGGCGGCACAAAAGGCGCATAATGCCTGGAAGTGGTGTGCGTGTTGCAGCCGACATGTGGTTAGCTCACGCATAATACTGAGACGTATGATACGTCGTCGCATCTGCCGGCTCCGGGACCGGCACGCGCGAGGGAACCGAGTTCCGGGGAGGTGATCCCCGCGATGCACCGGTCTGGCACCGGCCCGTATCCTGTGCGCGCCGCACAGGACCTCGGGCCTGCTCATCCGGCCGCTGGCTGGCTGCTGCACTCCGAGCTGGTCTTCGGCGCGCTCACCGGCGCCGTGCCCTGCGCCCGGCTGCATGCCCGGCTGGTGCTGTTCGAGTGGGGCCAGGGCGGCCTGGCCGACTCGGTGGAACTGGTTGTCTCGGAACTGATGACCAACGCGCTGCGCGCGGCCGCGCCGACCAGCCGTGGCTGGGCGGGCAGCCAGGGCATCCTGGCCGGCCCGGCCGGCGGGCTGCCGTCGATCGGGTTCCGGATGGCCTCGGACCAGCGGCAGGTGCTGATCGAGGTGTGGGACGGCAATCCCGCGCCGCCGCTGCAGGGCTCGGGACCGGTCAGCCAGGACAGCGAGAGCGGCCGCGGCCTATTAATGGTGCAGCAGATCAGCCGCCAGTGGGGGTACTACTACCCGGCGGCCGAGCCAGCTGAGGCCGGTCTCGCCGAGCCGCCGGTCAAGGTCGTCTGGGCGCTCGTCGCCGCCGTCCGCTGAGCCGCCCAGGCCAGCCAGCCGAGCTCAGCTGAGTGAGCTCAGCTGGCCGGGGCCCGGCCCGTGCTGCCCCGGACGGTCAGCCCCGGCGGTAGCAGCGCCACCTCGCTGGCCGCGCCGTCGGCCAGCCGGCGCGTCAGCATCTCGACCGCCCGGCGGCCCATGTCCTCGGCCGGGATAGCCACTGAGGTCAGCTGCGGCGCCGTGCGCTCGGCCACCTCGTCTGGGCAGATGGCCACCACCGACATGTCCTCTGGCACCGTCCGCCCGGCTGTCCGCAGCACGCTGAGCAGCGGCGAGATGATCGCCTCGTTCTGCACCACCAGGCCGGTGGTGCCCGGGCGGTCCTGCAGGATCCGGGTGATCGCCCCGGCGGCCGCTTCGTGGCTGGCCGCGCACGGCCGGTGCACCAGCCGGATGCCGCGGGCCGCGGCGTGCCCGGCCGCACCGCGCAGCGTCCGCTCGGCGAACCCGCTGCGCCGCTGGTACACCGCGGGTGCCTCGCCGATGAACGCCACTTCCCGGTGGCCGAGCCCGGCCAGGTGATCAACGCACAGCTCGCCGGCCGCGGCGAAGTCCAGATCGACGCAGGCCAGCCCGGTGGTGTCGGCGGGCACGCCGATCAGCACCGCGTCGATGCCGGTCTCCCGCAGCATCGGGAGGCGCTCGTCGGCCATGCTCACGTCCATCAGGATCATGGCGTCGGCCCGGGCGCTGACCGCGACCCGGCGGATGCCCTCCGGGCCCTCGTCGTTGGTCAGCAGCAGCACGTCGTAGCCGAACCGGCGGGCCGTGGTGGTCACTGCGATGGCGATCTCCATCATCACCGGCACGTACAGGTCACTGCGCAGCGGCACGACCAGCGCGATGATGTTCGACCGGTTACTGGCCAGGGCTCGCGCGCCGGCGTGCGGGTGATAGTCGAGCAACTCGATGCTGCGCTCCACCCGGCGCCGCGTGGCCGCGGACACCGAGCGCTTCCCGCTCAGCACGTAGGACACCGTGCTGGCGGCCACCCCCGCGTGACGGGCCACGTCAGCGAGCGTCGCCGCCATCTGCGTCCTCCCCAGGTGGCCGAAATCGAAGCGCTTCGACCCGGCATACCTCATAGCCCCGATGTGACCGATGTCCAGAATATCATCGCTGCCCGTTCTGGCCGGGCCGCTTTTCACCCAGCTTGCAGCCAGTTTCGGCGCCGTTCGCCGGTGCTGCCCGCAGCCGCCCGCCCGGCTGGCCGCCAGGCCCGTGCCGCGGCGCGGGTGAAGCGCTTCACCCTGCGGCGCCGGGCCGCGACCCGGGTGTGGGGGGCCAGTCAATGGTGATCTCGGCCGGGCGGGCGGCGGTCAGCTCCAGTCGCCAGGCACCTGGGCGCAGCGGGCGGGCGGGCCCGCTGGCCGTGCACCTCGCGCCGGCGTGCTCTGCCGCGGCGGGGCAGGTCAGTTCGATGGACTGGGTGACCGGGCAGGTCAGCCCGGCCGTCGCGGTGCCCGCCCGCAGATCCCAGGCCAGGTCGATCCGGGCCGGCAGCAGCGTCCGGGCGCCGCGCAGCCGGCCAGCGGGCAGGAAACCGGGCACCGCGGGCAGCAGCACCAGCCGGGCCAGCCGCCCGGGCCGGGCCGGGATCGAGTCGGCCAGCAACTCGGCGAGCAGGCCGGGCAGCGCGCAGGCGGCATCGGCGTTGTACACCTGCCGCCCCGGGTAGTGGCTGCTCATCAGCGAGCGGAAGAAGTAATCCTGGCCGGTCAGCGCGGCCAGCCGCGAGCCGGCCAGGCCAGCCTGGTGCAGCCGGGCGGCGGCCAGCGCCTGATGCAGCCAGCCGTGCGCGGAACCGTTCTCCGCGCCGCGCAGCCGCAGCGCCCGCGCCGCCGCGGCGGCCAGCTCCGGGGTGTCCGCCGGGTTGATCTCGTGCAGCGGCCAGACCGGGTACAGATGGCTGACGTGCCGGTGGCCGTAGCGGTCGGGCAGCGGCGGGCCGCCCGGCGGCCAGGCCCACTCGGCCAGCGCCCCGTCCGGGTTGACCTGGTACGGCGGCAGCCTGGCCAGCGCCCGCCAGCGCTCCGGCCCAGCATCACCCGGCGCGCAACCGGTCCACCGCCAGGCTGGCTCCGGTCAGCGCGTGCCGGGCGGCGGCGATGTCCATCGTCGCGTTCAGCGCGGCCGCGGTCCAGCCGGCTGGCTGGTTCTCCGGGGAGTAGGACGGGGCGAACACCACCTGCCCCGCGCTGTCCGTGACGGCCAGGAAGTCCTCGTAGAAGCAGGCCAGCTCGGTCAGCGCGGGGAGCACCGCGGTACGCAGGAACTCCTCGTCCCCGGTCGCGTCGGCGTAGTCGAGCAGCGGGACCAGCAGCCAGTCCGCCCCGGCCGTCCAGATCTGGTGCGGCCACCCGGCGGCGAAGTGGCGGCACAGCCCGTCGGTGCCATCCCCTTGCGCCGGGGCCATGACGCCGCGGCAGCCGAAGATCCGCCGCGCGTTGACCCGCCAGTCGGCCAGCTGGGCGGAGACCAGGCCGGCCAGCGCGTGCACCGCGGCGGGCACGTCGGTGATCACCGCCCCGGCCAGCTGCAGGTTGAGGTTGGCGTTGCCGCTGAGGCAGCCGGACCAGGCCGCGGCCCAGTCGCCCTGCCACAGCCCGGGCAGCCGGGGCGGCAGCAGCCCGCTGGCCGCCAGCAGCAGGTACCGCCCGGAGTCGAACAGCTTCTCCAGCAGCGCGGGCAGCGGCCTGCCGGGGCTGGCCGCCTGCCGGGCCAGCAGCTCGCCGACCGGCTGCGCCCGGTCCGCCGGGCTGGCCCCCAGATCGAGGCTGACCTGGCCATAGGCCGCCCGGTGCGAACGGGTGTGCTCGGCCAGCAGCGTCCGGTAGTCCCTCGGCGCCCCGGCTGGCCCGTCCCCGTTCACCTGGGTCAGCAGCAGCACCTCGGCCGCGCCGCTGACCCGCACCCGGTCCCCGTCGGCGGTGCACTGGCCGCCCGGCGCGATGACCCGGGTGCTGCCCGAGTAGCCCGGCGGCCCAGGCCGCGGGTCCGGGTAGTCCACCTCGAGGTCCAGCACCGCCTCGTCACCGGCGGCCCGGGCCCGGGCCCGGATGCCCAGACCGGCCGGTGCGCCGGGCAGTGCGGCGTCGTGCCGCACCACCAGGTCCAGCCCGGCACCGTGGCCCGCCATCACGTGCTGCACCACCACGTCCCGGACCCGGGACACGAAGCAGGTCCGCCGCCCGGCCGCACCGCGGCGCCCGGACCACTGCGCGCTGACCAGGCCGGCCGCGAAGTCCACCGCGCGCCGGTACCCGGTCACCGGGCCCAGGCCGGGCAGCGCCGACCGGACGGCGAAGGCTGGATGGAAGGGCTGCGGCGGATGTTCCGGCCAGCCCGCGCACAACTGGTCCAGCGCGGCGGCCGACTCCCCGGCCAGCAGCAGCCGTCGCGCCTCGGCCAGCCGGCCGGCCAGCCGCGGCGGCGGCTGGCCCGCGGTGCCGTTCGGCCGCACCAGCCGGTGCTGCGTGACGATCACCGTCTCGTCCCGCGGCTGGCCGAACACCAGCGCGCCGTGCCGGCCGTTTCCGGCCAGGAACGCGTCCGGCCAGGCCGCGGCCGGCTGGCTGTCCCAGATACCCGGCCCGCTCACGAGGCAGTGCGGCGCATCGGTCGGGGTCCTCTCCGGACGGGACGGGGTCGGCTAGCCCTTGATCGCGCCGAGCAGCACGCCCTTGGTGAAGTGCTTCTGCACGAACGGGTAGGCGATCAGCACCGGCACCACGGTCAGCGCGACCACCGCCATCTGCAGCGACAGCGGCGCGATCTGCTGGCTGCCGAGCACCGACCCGATGCCGGTGGTACCGCTGCCCGGCATGGTCATGCCCATCGTCACGTAGTCGTACATGACCATCTGCAGCGGCCAGCGCACGCTGTCGGCCGGCATGAACAGCAGCACGTTGAACCAGGAGTTCCAGTAGCCGACCGCGTAGAACAGCGCGACGACCGCGATGACCGCCTTGGACATGGGCAGCACGATCCGGCGCAGGATGGTCCAGTCGCCGGCTCCGTCGATCCGGGCGCTCTCGATGACGTCGCTGGCCGTGTTGGTGAAGAACGCCCGCATCACGATGATGTTGAACACGGACACCGCGCTGGGCAGGATCAGCGCCCAGTACTGGTCGTAGCCGCCCAGCGCGGAAACGACCAGGAACAGCGGGATGATGCCGCCGTTGAAGAACATCGTGACCAGCATGATCCACAGGATCGTGCGGTGCCCGAACGAGCCCTTGCGGGACAGCCCGTAGGCGGCCAGCACGGTGACGACCATGGAGAACGCGGTGCCGACCGCGGTGATGGCCAGGCTGATCAGCAGCGCCCGGCCGACCACGCCGCCCTGGATGATCAGCTTGTAGGCGTTCAGCGTCAGCCCGTGCGGGACCAGCACCAGGCCACCCGCGATGTTGATGGACGCCTGGGTGGAGAAGCTGGTCAGCACGATCGAGTACATCGGCAGCAGGACCAGCAGCAGGATGACGGCGATCGTGCCCGCCTTGGCCCCCTGGCCGGCCGCCGACGGCCGCTCCTGCCAGACCGGCCGCCGCGGGTCGCGGCGGCGGCCGCGGCCACGCCGAACCGGGCCGTCCTGGCCGGGGCTGCCGTCATGTCGCCCTCACTTTCGGTACAGCCCGTCTTCGCCGAACAGGTGGGCCACCTTGTTGGCGGCCAGGATGAGGATCAGCGAGGTGACGCCGAGGAACAGGCCCGCGGCGGCGCCGTAGCTGAAGTTGCCCTCGACGATGCCGAACTGGTACGCGAACGTGGTGATCACCTCGGAGCTGTTCGGCCCGACCGCGCCGCGCTGGATCAGCATCTGCTCGAAGCCGAACGTCAGCGCGTAGCCCAGGTTCAGGATCAGCAGCAGCACGCTGATCCCCTTCAGCCCGGGCAGCGTGATGTGCCGCAGCCGCCGCCACCAGCCGGCCCCGTCCACTGCGGCCGCCTCGTACAGCGACGGGCTGATCGCGGCCAGCGCGGCCAGGTAGACGATCATCGACCAGCCGGCCTCTTTCCAGACCAGCTGGGCGGCGACCAGGAACTTGAACGCGCCCGGGTCGGTCATGATGTTGACCGGGTTGGCGACGCCGTGCTGGCGCAGGAACGTGTCCAGCAGCCCGGTGCCGCCGAGCATCTGCTGGAAGATGGTGATCACCATCACCCAGGAGAAGAAGTGCGGCAGCGTGACCACGCCCTGGATGAACGCCCGCACCCGGCGGCCGAGCAGGCTGTCCAGCAGGATGGCCAGCGCGATCGGGACCGGGAAGAACAGCACCAGCTGCACCGAGAACAGCACCAGCGTGTTGCTGAACGCGTGCCAGAAACCGGGGTCGGTGAACAGTTGCTGGAAGTTGGCCAGGCCGACCCACGGGCTGTGCAGGAAACCGTCGTACAGGTCGTAGCTCTGGAACGCCATGACCAGGCCGAGCATCGGGGTGTAGCCGAACACGGCCAGCAGGGCCAGCGCGGGCAGCGTCATCAGGATCAGCGACCGGTCCCGGCGCAGCTTGACCCGCCACGAGGTCTTCCGGCGCGCCGGGCCGGCCTCGGCCTGGCCGGCCCGGCGCTTGTCCGCACGGGCCGGCTGCTGCGGCCGGGTGGTGGTCGCGGACATCCGGGCCCGGCTACGCGTCGCCGTACTTGGCGCGGATGCCGTCGAAGTAGGTGCGCAGCGCGTTGCCGCCGTTGCGCTGCCACTCCTTGACCGCCGACTGGAAGTCGGCGATCGTGCTCCGGCCCCGGACCACCTCCTGGATGATGTTGCCGGTGCTGGCGGTGAACGTGGCGGCGGCCATCGCGTTGTTCAGGCTGGCCGGCGGCGAGATGTTCATGTCGTAGAACAGCGGCTTGTAGCCGTACTTGGCGCTGCGTTGCTCGAATATCGCGCGAGCCCGGGTGGTGGCCGCATAACCCGGGCTGCTGAGCACCTGGTTGGGTGAGGCCAGGAACGAGTAGGTCTGCGCCACCTGCTTGTTACCGGTCGCGGTCAGCACCGGGCCGGTGCTGGTCATCGTGTAGTCGGTGGCCGGCGCGCCGAACGTGACCAGCGTGTACTCGTAGGAGCCGAACGGCGCGGCCAGGTAGTTGGCCACCCGGAGCAGTTCGTCGATCTGGCTCTTGGCCAGGTTCTTGTTCAGGTAGCTGAACCACTCGGTGCCGTTGGCCAGCGCGATCCGCGGGGTGCCCGACCCGCTCGCGGTGAAGAACGGGAACGCCATCCGCACGTAGCCCTGGTTGGCGGCCTGGCCGGACTGGGTGTCGGCACCGAGCCAGGCCCCCTGCCCGTCGAAGGTGATCAGCTCCTGGCCGCTCCAGAACCGCTGCTTGGCCGAGTTGGTGTCCTGCGCGATCGCGTCCGGGTTCATCAGCCCGGCCTTGACCACCTTGGCCTCCCAGTTCATCGCCTCGATGATGTTCGGCGTCTCCCAGGCGGCGAGCAGGTCGCCCTGGTCGTTGGTGGCCCAGTTCGGTGGGTTGGGCGGGATGTCGAACGGCTGCAGCAGGGCGGTCCAGATGTCGTCGAACGCCCACCGCTTGCTCTTCGGGTCGTTGATCTCCTTGCCCAGGTTGAACAGGTCGTCGATGGTCTTGATGTGCGGCGTGCCGATGCCGAGCTTGGCCAGGATGTCGGCCCGGTAATACAGGTAGCCGGCCACGGTGAACTCGGTCGGGAACACCGGGATGCCGTAGATCTTGTTGTTCCAGATGCCCGCCTGCCAGGCGCCGGGGAACAGCGCGGCCAGGTTCGGGTACTGCTTGACCTTGTCGCCGGCCAGGTACGGGGTCAGGTCGGCCAGCTTGGCCCCGACCGCCTGGCCGAAGTTCAGCGGCGCGGTCCAGAACGTCGGGATCTGGATCCAGTCCGGCAGTTTGCTGCCGGAGAACAGCGGCGGCAGGATGTTGTTGTAGGTGTTCCCGTTGGACGGCTGCATGGTCAGCGTCGCGCCCAGCGCCTTGTTGACCGCTTCGTAGTAGGTGTTGCCGCTGGGCGAGGGGATCGAGGCCCACAGCGGGGTGATGCCGGTATAGCTGCCACCGTGGCCGGGGATCTCGTGCACCGTGTGCACCAGCGTGGTCGGGTAGCTGATGAAGCCGGGCGACGAGCCGTCCACGCTCGCGTACTCCGGCTTGATCAGGTTGCTCGGCACATAGCTCGGCATGATCTTGGCGATCTGGCTCGCGCTGGTAGTGCCGGTGCCGCTGCCCCCGGACTCCCCGCAGCCCGCCAGTAATGGCGCGGCCGCGATGGCACCCGCCGCGGCGGCGGCGGTGCCGAAGAAGGCCCGGCGGTTCATGCTGGCGCCGCCGCCCGCCGGAACGTGGGCGGCTCTCATGGCTTGGCTCTCATAACTGGCACAACCTTTCGTCCGGCGTTGCGTCCGCTGAGCGGTCGAAGGATTGTCGAAGCGCTTCGATGTTGCGCCGAGGTTACGTCAGGCCATTTACTGCGAGCAAGAGGTAACCGGCAATTCGTCAGAAGGTGTGGCGAATCCGTGACGAGCCGCCCAACCTTGACATCGGCTGGGGCAAGTGACAGCGTCGAAGCGCTTCGATCATGACCTTGCGGAGCAGTGGCTGGCAGTCGGGAGGGGGAGGTAGTGGAGGGCCGGTGGACCAGGCAGAGCTCAGCCGCCGGGCGGACGAGATCCTCGGCCAGCTGACCACCGAGGAGAAGATCGCGCATGCTGCACCAGTGGTCGCCCGGCGTCCCCCGGCTCGGCATCGCGCCGTTCCGGACCGGGACGGAGGCGCTGCACGGCGCCGCCTGGCTGGGCCCGGCCACGGTCTTCCCGCAGGCCGTCGGGCTGGGTGCGAGCTGGGACCCGGAGCTGCTCGGCGCGGTCGGCGCGGCGGTCGGCGCGGAGGTGCGGGCGCTGCACCGGCGGGACCCGGCGGTCAGCCTGAACGTCTGGGCGCCCGTGGTCAACCTGCTCCGCGACCCGCGCTGGGGGCGGAACGAGGAAGGCTATTCGGAGGACCCGCTGCTGACCGCGCGGCTGGCCATCGCCTACTGCGCCGGGCTGCGCGGCGGCCACCCGGTGTTCTGGCAGACCGCGCCGCTGCTCAAGCACTTCCTGGCGCACAACAACGAGACCGCCCGGGACACCACCTCGGCCATGGTCCGGCCCCGGCTGCTGCACGAGTACGAACTGCCGCCGTTCCGCGGGCCGGTGCAGGCCGGTGTCGCGGTCGGCGTGATGCCCGCCTACAGCCTGGTGAACGGCCGGCCGAACCATGTCTCGCCGCTGCTCGGCGGCCCGCTGCGGAGCTGGGTGGGCGGGGATGAGCTGGTGGTATGCAGCGACGCGTACGCGCCGTCCAACCTGGTGGACACCGAGCACTACTTCGCCAGCCACCCGGAGAGCCACGCCGCCGCGCTGCGCGCCGGGGTGGACAGCTTCACCGACCAGGGCGCCGACCCCGGCGTGACCGTGGCCCGGCTCACCGCGGCGCTGGACCAGGGCCTGATCAGCCGTGGCCGACGTGGACCGGGCGGCCCGCCGGTTGCTGCTGCTCCGGCTCCGGCTCGGCGAGTTCCACCCGGACCTGGACCCCTACCGGGACGGCCCGGCCAGCATCGACCCGGCCGGGCACCGGGACCTGGCCCGCCGGGCCGCCCGCGCCTCGGTCGTGCTGCTCAAGAACGACGCCGGGCTGCTGCCGCTGGACCCGGCCGGGCCGCGGCTGGCCGTGGTCGGGCCCGTTCGCCGACATGCTGCGCACCGACTGGTACAGCGGCACCATGCCGTACCAGGTCACGGTGGCCGATGGCCTGCGCGAGGCGCTGCCCGGCGGCGCCGTCACGGCGGCCGACGGCGCGGACCGGGTGCGGCTCGCCGCGGTCACCCCCGGCGCCCCGGACCTGGGCGAGTTCGACGTGCAGCACTGGGGCCCGGGGCGGCCCGCCGCGGACGGCCTGGCCCCGGCCAGCGACGTGATCACGCTCCGCTCGGCGGCCACCGGCCGGTACCTGACCGCGCGCGGACGACGGCTCGCTGCGGGCCGATCAGGATCGGCCCAACGGCTGGCTGGTGCATGAAACGTTCGCGCTGGAGCCCGCCGCCCCCGGCGAAACAGCTAACCCTACATATGTCGGGCTGGGTGATCCTGTCGTCCTGCGGTCCATCGCCACCGGGCGGTACCTGGCGGCGGACCGCGGATCGGGGGACGTGCGGGCCTGCGCACCGGACGCGGCCAGCGCCCAGCCGTTCCGCTGGGACGTGCTGCGGGACGGGGTGGCCGAGGCGGCCCGGGCGGCGGCCGCGGCGGGCCGCTGCGTGCTGGTGCTGGGCAACGACCCGCTGATCAACGGCCGGGAGAACCAGGACCGGGTCACGCTGGCCCTGCCGCCGGCCCAGGACCGGCTGATCCGCGCCGTGCACGCGGCCTGCCCGCGGCTGGTCCTGGTGGTGATGAGCAGCTACCCGTATGCGCTCGGCTGGGCCGCGGACCACGTGCCCGGCCATCGTGTGGACCAGCCACGGTGGGCAGGAGACCGGCCGGGCGCTGGCCGACGTGCTGCTCGGCACGCATGAGCCGGCCGGGCGGCTGGCGCAGACCTGGTACGCCGCCGACGAGGACCTGGCCGGGCTGCTCGACTACGACATCATCAAGACCCGGCGCACGTACCTGTACTTCGACGGCTGCCCGCTGTACCCGTTCGGGCACGGGCTGAGCTACACCACGTTCGGCTACTCCGGGCTCCGGCTGGATCCACCGGAGGTGGACCCGGGCGCCGTGCTGACCGTCTCGGTCGAGGTGACCAACACGGGCACCCGGGCCGGGACCGAGGTGGTGCAGTGCTACACCGGCCCGGTCGCGCCACGCCGCCCCCGGCCGCGCGGCGCGCTGGCCGGGTTCACCCGGCTGTGGCTGGCGCCCGGCGAAACCCGCACCGCCGAGATCCAGCTGCCGGGGTCCGCGCTGGCCTACTGGGATGTGGCGGCTCACCGGATGACCGTGGACCCGGGGGACTACCTGGTCAAGGTGGGTTCGTCCAGTGCGGCTATCCGGCAGTCGGGCTGGCTGCGGGTGCGCGGCCCGGCGCCGCCGCCGCGTCCGGTCCGTGGCGCCTGGGTCCGCGCCGCGGACTTCGACGACTACGACGGCATCACGCTGGTGGACGAGACCAGGGAACGGGGTGACGCGGTGACCCCGGCCGGGCCGGTCCCCGGCTGGATCCAGTTCCGCGAAACCGATCTCGGGACCGGGCCGCAGACGCTGACCGTGCGGGTGGCGCGCGATGAGCCGGCCCCGGCCACCGTTGCCCTCCATGCCGGGGCGGAGTGCGACCTGCTCGGCCGGCTCAGCGTCCCCTCGACCGGCAGCCGGTACGGCTACACCGACGTCAGTGTCGGCCTGCGTGACCTGGCTGATCTCGGCCGCGACAACCTTGGCCGGACCGACCTGTACCTGGTGCTGGACGGCCCGGTGCGGCTGGCCACGTTCCGGGTGCACCCGTGAGCGACGTCCGGCTCCGGCCTAGCGAGGGCGGGCCGTCAGGCCCCTCCGAGTGGCCGGTGGCATGGTCCTGGCCGGGCGGCGGGAACATCTGGAGGGCAGAGTGAGCAGCACCAGCCTCTGGTTCGGCGGGGACTACAACCCGGAGCAGTGGGACGAGCCGGTCTGGGCGGAAGACGACGCGCTGATGCGCGCGGCGCGGGTGAACACCGTCACGGTCGGCGTGTTCTGCTGGGCCCGGCTGGAGCCGGAGGAAGGCCGGTACGACTTCGGCTGGCTGGACGCCACGCTGGACCGGCTGCACGCAACCGGGTCCGGGTCATCCTGGCCACCCCGACCGCGTCCCCGCCGCCCTGGTTCACCCTGGCCTACCCGGCCGCGATGCCGGTGACCCGGGACGGTGTGCGGCTGACCCATGGCAGCCGGGACACCTACTGCGCGGCTGCGCCTGCCTACCGGGCCGCCGCCCGGCGGGTCGCCGCCGCCCTGGCCACCCGGTACGGCCAGCATCCGGCGGTGGCCCTGTGGCACGTGCACAACGAATACGGCACGCTGTGCTGGTGTGAGCACGCGGCACGGGCGTTCAGAAGCTGGCTAGGGAAACGGTACGGCGCGGCAGCGGACGGCCTGGCCGCAGCTGAACGAGGCCTGGGGGACCGCCTTCTGGGCCAGTGCTACTCGGCGTGGCAGCAGGTGCAGCTGCCGCGGGCCACCCAGTGGCGGGGCAACCCGGGGCAGCTGCTCGACTTCCGCCGGTTCTGGTCCGATGAGCTGCTCGCCGCGTACTGCGAGCAGCGCGACGAGATCCGCCGGGCCGCCCGGGGGTCCCGGTCACCACGAACCTCATCCTGCCGGACTACCAGGTCATCGACCCGTGGGCGTGGTGCCGGGAGGTGGACGTGGTCGCGGTGGACCACTACCTGTCGGCCACCGGGCCGGAGGGGCATGCCGACATCGCGTTCGCCGCGGACCGGGCCCGGTCCTGGGCCGTGGCCGGCCGTGGCTGCTGATGGAGCAGGCCACCCGGCTGGTCTACGCGAACGGCCGGGTGCTCAGCCGGCCGCCGGGCCGGATGCTCCGGGACAGCCTGGGCTATGTCGCGCGCGGCTCGGACAGCGTGCTGTTCTTCCAGTGGCGGGCCTCCCGGGCCGGGGCGGAGATGTGGCACTCCGCGATGGTGCCGCACGCCGGGCCGGACACGGTGGCGTTCCGCGAGGCCGCCGCGCTCGGCGCGGCCGTGCAGCGGCTCGGCGAGGTGGCGGGCAGCACGGTCACCGCGCGGGCCGCCGTGCTGCTGGACACCGATTCCTGGTGGGCGCTGGACAGCCAAGGACTGCGCGGCGCGGACCTGCGCTACCTGGAGGCGGTGCGGCGAGATCACGCCGCGCTGTGCCGGGCCGGCATCGTCTGCGACCTGGCCCAGCCGGAGGCCGACCTGTCCGGGTACCGGCTGCTGCTGGCCCCGGCGCTGTACCTGGTCACCGACGAGGGCGCCGAGTCGCTGCGCCGGTTGGTGGCGGGCGGCGGCGTGCTGGTCGTCTCGTTCGGCAGCGGGCTGGTCGACCGGGCACGGCCAGGTCCGGCTGGGCGGATATCCGGGGGCGCTGCGCGACCTGCTCGGCATGCGGGTCGAGGAGTTCTTCCCGCTGCCGGACGGCGAGACGGTGCCGCTGTCTTCGGGCGCGCGGGGCGCCACGTGGAGCGAGCTGATGACGGTCACCGGCGCCGGGGTGCTGGCCAGCTACGCGGCCGGGCCGCTGGCGGCCGGCCCGCGGTGACCCGGCACGAGGTGGGGCAGGGCAGCGCCTGGTACCTGTCCACCGAGCTGGACAACCCCGCACACGACCAGATCATCGGCGCGGCGGTGGCCGCGGCGGGCCTGGCCGCGGAGGTGCCCGGGCAACCGGCCGGGGTGGAGGCGGTGCGGCGCCGCGGCACCGGGGACCGGTCCTGGCTGTTCCTGCTCAACCACACCACCGAGCCGTTGGTTGCCCCGGCTGACGGCACAGAGTTGCTGTCCGGCAGCCAGGTAGCCGGCTCCGTGGAGTTGCCGCCAGAAGGCGTCGCGGTGGTCCGCGAGCAGTCCATGCCCAGTCGGTGACGGCTATGGCAGCAACGTCAGTGAGTTCACGTGGCTGGGCCGGACGACGGTGAAGTGCCGCCGGTCGAGTGTGGCGATGTCGGTCAGCTTGAGGCGCTCCGCAATCGCGATCACCGAGGCGTCCGTTGTGCCCAGGGGGAGATCGCCGTACGTGCCGACCAGTTCGGCCATCCGGGCGTAGTCCACGGCCGTCAGGTCCACGGCTGCGAAATCGCCCTCAGCGAGCGAGCGAAGGAAGAGCGACTCGACGCGTGCTCCGGCTTCGCGGGCGAGGAGGTAGCCGACCTCAGCGGTGACCGTGACCGGGACCAGCAAATCCCTGCTTGCCGCATGCATGTCGTTGAACAACCGTACGCATGCGGCGTGGTCGGCGTCGTTCGACAGTGCAGCGGCCACCAGTGGGCCGGTGTCGCAGATGATCACGCCTGGCGGCCGAAGCCGTCTTCGAGCAGTTCTTCGGATCGGGCGGCCACGTCAGAGGTCCGGCCCGTACCGGCGGCAAACCATGCCGGCGGCCATGTGCGTTCTTTGACGGCACGGAGATGGCGGCGCACGTCATCGAGGACTGCTGGGACCTCTTCCTCCGGCAGTTCTTCGACCAGGCGGAGCAACTCTTCGCGCTGCACGCTCATGGGCTCAGTGTACGCAGGCCGTCGCGGGGCAGGCGGCACGGCTTCCGGATGCTGGCCCGCCTCGCCGTTGCCCTCGGTGGTCAGCCCGCCACGCTTACTGCCGCCCGGTGGGCTTGAGCTTGCGGTTGCGGATGGCGAGGACGGTGTTCCAGCGGGCGGCGCCGGCCAGGTCGCGGGCCCGTTCGGCGAGCCGGTAGTCCTGCCGGGCGGCGGCGTCGGCGATGGCCCGGTCCAGGTCGTGGCCGCACCGCTCGAGCACCGTGTCGAAGTCCCGGCGCACCGGCTCCAGCAGCTGGTAGCCGAACGACCGGTGCAGCCGCGGGAACAGCGGCTTGAACAGCCGGGCCCGCTCGTGCAGCCCGGACGAGTAAGACATCATGTCCTTCGGCCGCTGCCGGATGTAGTCCGGCAGGAAGTCGGCGAACGCGTGCCGGAGGATCCACTTGTCCTGGCCGTGCCGCTGCTTGAACTCACGCGGCAGCCGCATGGCCAGCTCGACCAGGGCCAGGTCGAGGAACGGCACGCGCAGCTCGGTGCCGTGCCCCATGCTGGCCCGGTCCAGCCGCTGCAGCTCGGTCCGGCACAAGTTGCGGATCTTGTGCAGGAACAGCCGGCGGGCCTGCTGCTCGCCGACCTGGAAGTACATCGGGTAGCCGCCGAACAGCTCATCCGAGCCGTCGCCGGACAGCACCACCTTCACCCCGCACTGGTGGATGCGGCGGAACAGCGGTACCGACACCACCTCGTTGATGATGTCGCCGTACTCGGTCAGCTCGCCCAGCCGGACAGCCTCCCGGATGTCGCCCAGCCGGATGTCTGCCGGGCGCACCTCGATGACCTCGTGCGGCACGCCGAGCTCGGCGGTCAGCCGGCGCGCGTAAGCCAGGTCCAGGCTGCCCGGCGCCCCGATGGTGAACGCGACGCAGTCCGGGTGCATCTCGCGCACGTGCAGCAGGGTCAGCGTGCTGTCCAGCCCGCCGGACAGGATGACCCCGACGGTGAGCCCGGTGTCCACCCGGACCCGGATGCTGTCCTCCAGCGCGGCCCGGATCAGCTTGGCCGCCTCGTCCGGGTCCTCGATCACCGGCTGGCCCTCACCCAGCCGGAGCAGGTCCAGGTAGGCCGCAGGTCCGGGCGGGCCACCACGCCCGGGGAACCGGCCGCGGCCGACTGCCGGACCTGGCGCCCTCGGCCCAGCCGTGATGCCCGGGCGGCACCTCGCTGACCGGCGCGCCCACCCCGGTCAGCGCCTTGACCTCCGACGCGACGTACAGGCAGCCGCCGTGCCGGGACCAGTACAGCGGCTTCACACCGAGCGGGTCGCGGGCCAGGTAGACCCGGTCGGCCGCGGTGTCGGCCAGGGCGAACGCGAACTCGCCGCGCAGCCGCCGGACCGCGCCGGCGCCCCATTCCAGGAACGCCTCCAGCACCACCTCGGTGTCGCTGTCGCTGCGCAGCCGGTGCCCGCGGCTGGTCAGTTCGGCCTGCAGGGCCCGGTAGTTGAAGACCTCGCCGTTGTAGCAGAGCACCCAGCGGCCGTCGGCCGACCGCCACGGCTGGATCGCGTGCTCGGCGTCCACGATGCGCAGCCGCTGGGTGCCGGCCAGCAGCCGGTCGGTGAGCAGCACCTCCTCCACCTCACCACGCGGCGCCAGCGACGTGATCATCCGGCGGAAGGTGGCCCGGTCTGGCCGTGGGCCGAGGACGAGCGCGATGCCGCACATCGCGGTCAGCCGCCCTGGGCCGCGCTGGCCCGCAGCCCGGCCGCGGCGTCTGGGCTGACGCAGACGTGCCAGGCCTGCCCCTCGTCGATCACGTTGACCTGGCCTGCCTGCTGCCGGCCGAGCAGCAGTGCCTCCAGCGCGGGCCGCGCGCCGAACTGGGCGAACCAGGCCATCTCGATATCCATGGCGTAGCCCACGCAGTGTGCACTGGGCAGCGACGCGGTGTAGCCCAGGGTGCGGAGCCGGCGCTGCTGCTCGATGCTGCGGGCCAGGCTGGTCACCCACAACGCCGGTGCCCGCGGCCCGGCCTCGGCGGCCAGGCCCGCGGCCAGCTGGTTCAGCAGCAGCACGGTCTCCGGGCGGGCGCGGGCGAAGCGCAGCCCGGCGGTGCGCGGCGCCCGGTCCGGCCGCAGCCGCCGGGCTGCCGCGCGGGCCGCCCGGGCGGGCAGGCCGCGGGCCTGGCGGCGGTACTGGAACAGCAGCCGTCCGTCACGCCGCAATGGCTCCAGATCGACCAGCTCAGCCGAGCCGAGCAGCTCGGTATCGGTGACATAGGCCCGGGTCCGGCCCCACCACATGATGTCGATCAGGGCGAACAGGTGAATCCGGATATGGGCGGCCAGGTCCCGGGCAGAACTGCGGACGCTTGGCTGGTAATGCCGGACCTCGCGAAGCAGCCGCTGGGCCGCCGCGTCGCTGCCCTCCGGGGTGGCCGCCAGCACTGCGGTCAGCTCCGCGCCGCCGATCCGCTCAGTGAGCACCCGCTCCGCTTTGCTCCGGTCCCCCGGACCGGTGTAGCCGGCCATCTCCAGCAGCAGGTCGGCCACGGCCTCGCGGTAAGCGGGCAAGTCGGGACCGGTATCCAGCATGTGACCGAGAGTAACATAATGAAAACGGTAAGTTATGGAGATGCTTTGCTTCGTCGTGGGCAGCCGTGCTGCCATAAGCTCCGGGCTGACCGAATAGCCAGCTAACGGCTGAGATAGGAGTAACCGGTGCCGGACGACTGGAACAGCAAGATCATCGAGGAGTTCCGCGCGAACGGCGGCAAGGTCGGCGGCCCGTTCGAGGGCGGGACGCTGCTCCTGCTGCATACCACGGGCGCCCGCACCGGCCAGGAACGCGTCAACCCGGTCATGTACCGTGACCTCGGCGACGGCAGCTATGCGGTGTTCGCGTCCAAGGGCGGCGCGCCGACCCACCCGGACTGGTATCACAACCTGGTGGCCAACCCCCGGGTCAGCGCGGAGATCGGGACCAGGACCGGGCAGTTCACCGCGCGGGTGGCCGATGGCGACGAGCGGGAGCGATCTGGGTCCCGCACAAGGAGAAGAACCCGGGCTTCGCCGACTACGAG
>CAVWSA010000014.1:0-17426 GCA_963757545.1 uncultured Actinomycetes bacterium
AGCACCCGGACGGCCGCCGGGTGACCGGGGTAGCGGCCGCGAGCACCGTGGACGTGGCCCGGGGCGATGTCTTCGTGCTGGAAACCCCCGGCGGTGGCGGCTACGGCCGGCGAGAGCATACCGTGGCCGGGGATATGGTCGCAAGGTGAGACAAGCAGAGTGGGCGAAGAGCTGAAGATTATCTTCAGGATCGAGCCACCAGCTGACGCTGTGGGGAGCGTGATGCGAACAGGCAGCGGCCAGGGCGACGATCCGCCGCTGTGAGCCGCAGGCCGAGCCGGCTGTCATTGCCGCGTCCGCTACTACCCGGCTGGTCACCTGGATAGCGATCTCGCGGCTGGCATCGACCGGCTCGGCTGGCTCCGGGCGCTGAGCGACTGGCTGACCGGGGTGCTGGGGCCAGTCCGCGAACAGCATCAAGACAATCTGGTCCTTGAGCTGCTGCATGGCGGCCGATGGGTCGGCCACCCGCTGCATCCGGCACTCAGCCGATGCCCATCGGGCTGTGGTCAGGCGTCGTGGTGCTGGACGCTGCTGGCCGCGACCAGCTCCGCGGCGCGGAATCGACGCCGCGGCATGCTAGCGCGGCAGGCATCCTCGCGGCGCGCGCTACCGCGCTGACCGGCCTGAGCGACTGGGCCGTCAGCGACGATCAGGACCGCCGGGTCGGGCTGTTCCACGGCCTGCTCGATACGCTGGGCCTGGGGCTGCAAGGCGCCTCCCTGGGCACCCGGATGGCTGGCCACCGTGGCACGGCACGCGCTGTGGGCGTGGCCAGCCTCACGGTCACGGCCTCCGCCGTTACCTGGCGGTCACCTCGTATTCACCAAGGTGTGATGGTCAACCAGGTGGCGTGGACCATCGGGCCGCGGCGGTGAGCCGCGCGCTGCAGGAAGCGGACCTGCCGGACGATTTCGCCGACCGCCGTCGAGGCCGAGGGACGTCAAATCATGCTGTACCGGCACCGGGGCCGCCTCTACTCCATCGACAACATCTGCAGCCACGCTGGTGGCCTGCTCAGCCGCGGCCCAGTTACCGACCTGACCGTGACCTGCCCCCCTGCACGGATCACGTTTCGCGCTCGCCGACGGCTGTGTCAGCCGCGGTCCGGCCAGCCAGCCGCAACCCGTGCTGCCGACCCGAATCCGTAATGGCTGGATCGAGGTGCGCGGCGGCCAGCCGGCACCCGGGCGGCCGGCCAGTGGAAGGAGACAGCCATGACGTTCGTAGTCGTCGCGAACCTCGACAACCTGGAGGTTGGTGACACCTTGCTCGTCAACGAGCTACGCGAGCCGGTCTGCCTGATCCGTCTCGATGATGGTGATGTCCGGGCGATCCACAACACTTGCACCCATCAGCAGCAGCCGCTGCACGAGGAAATCCTCCAGGACGATGACACGCCTGGTCTGCGCCGCCCACGCATCACGCTATGACCTGACCACCGGCGAGGCCGTCGGCGTGTTTGCCTGTGGCCCCATCCCGGTGCACGCATCCAAGATCGAAGACGATGCGATTCTGGTGGACATTGACCGCATCCCGACGACGCGCCGATACCTAATCCTCCGGCATGGGGACGCGGGGCGCGCGCTGACGCTGCATCCTTGGCCTCATGAGCACCTACGTATTCAGGCTCAAGGCGCCACGTCCAACGTTCGCGCTGGATATGAGCGACGAGGACGTGAGATCATGGGCCGCCATGCCAATCATTGGCGGCCGCTGGTGAGTCAGGCCAGATCGTCATGTTCGGTCCCGTGCTCGACAGCGGCGGCTCGTGGGGTCTTGGCGTCGTGGAGGCGGACGACGAGGGTGATGGGCTTTCGCCGCACAGGATCCATCGTCAAGACCGGCACGGGCACGATTGAAGTCGGGAAGATGCTGGCTGGCTTTGTCCGGCCGCGGCCAGACCGCTAGCAGATCCCGGATCAGCCAGCTGCGCGGGCTGTCGGCTCCGGCCGCGCAGGTGGTGACCTCCACCGCGCTGTCAGCGGACCGGCTCGGCGTCGGGGTCGATGTCCTCGGTCTCCGGCTCGGCGGGCTGCAGCCGGGCAAGCCCGGCCGCGGCCAGCCCGGGGACGCTGCCCCTAGCGGAGGAATGGGTGAGTGGACATCTCCTCGATGACCGAGACCGCGGAACGCTGGCGCCAGTCCGCGCATGGTCAACCGCGACCGGCTGGCCCTGGCCGCCCAGGCGGCCCGGCTGTATCCCGGCGCGACCCTGGCGGCCGGCACCGATCTGCTGAGCCAGCCCGGAGTGGCGCACGCCGCGCCGGTCAAGCTGGCCCGGATAGCCCTGAACTGGGCAGGCCAGCCGCAGGCCCCGCGCACCGACGCCACCGCGGCCGCGGCGGCGCACCTGCTCCCGCAGCAGGCGCCGGGCGGCCCGTTCCCCAGCTACGCGGCGGCGGTCGCGGTGCTGCACTCCCGGCCCTGTTCGAGAACCGGGTCTGCTACCGGCTGCTGGACGCCGCGCTGGTCGATCCGGCGGGGCTCACCATGGGCGCGGCCCGGTACTTCGACGCGATGAACCTGGGTCACGCCGTGGCCCACGAGCTGGTCGCCGCCCAGGACCAGGCGGATCGCCGCGGCCCGGTCAGCGTGGCTGACCTGCCGCTGCGCGCCGCGCTCGGCGACCCGTGCCAGCTCAGCCAGCGCAGCGCACTGACCGCCGTCGCCAGCCTGACGCTGCGCGGGCCCCGGACGGCGCGGCCTCGTCCCTGCTGCACTGGCGCAACCCGGCCCCGGTGAACCACGCGGCGGCGCCTACCAGGTCATGCAGGCAGGATCTCCAGCCGGTGACCCACCGGCCCGCCGCCCAGCAGGCTGCACTTCAGCCTGTGGCGCTGCATGACCCGGGAGTTCAGCGAGGAACTGCTCGGCGGCCCGGAGGACTACCCCACCCGCGATGGAGTGCTGACTACGGCCAGTGGCCGTTCGCCCCCGAGCTGGCCGCCGCCCGGGACGCGGGCACGCTGCGGGTGCACTGCGTCGGCCTCGGCGTGGATCCGCTCACCCTGGCCACCGACCTGCTCACCGTGGCCGTGTTCGACAGCGCCGTGTTCGATCAGCTGTTCCGTGACCTGGTCACGTCGAACGCGGAGGGCCGGGTGGTGACCGAGAACGGGTCGGCGGCCATCCCGCTGCGCGCGGAAACTGTGGCGCGCTTTACCGGGGGCGCCGAGCCCATGCAGACCGCCGGGGCCGCGCTGCTCCGGCTGGCCTGGCAGCACCGCCGCGCCCTGCTCGGCTGAACGCGCAGATGCGGCACCCACCGCGCGAAGGCCCAGCGAGGCGCCGGGACCAGGTCCCGTCTTGACGACGGAAGGTCGTGCGGCCCCACGAGACCGCCCTATCCCGGCCCGCCCCGGCAGGCCTGCCACCGCTCTGCACCCGCGCGGCGGGTGTCACAACATCCAGGCTGCTCGCCCGTCCAGCCAGGCGCCCAGGGCCATAAGGCCCGGGCCGCTGGGACCCTGGTCCCGCCAAGATCAGGGTGGTTTCTCTCTGGTCCCGCGCGGCATCACATGCCAGGGTGGGTATCGCTCACCAGGACTGGCCGGGCTTGAGGAGGACGGGCATGGCAACGAAGCCAGTGGTCGCCGGGGCGGATGGCTCGCCGGAATGAGTGCGGGCTGTGCAGTGGGCGGCCCGCAAGGCGAAGTTGCGCGGGACGGCGCTGCGCATCGTGGCCATCGCGGCGATGCCGCCCCGGATGAGCCCGAACCCGGCCACTCGCGGCACGGTGGCGGGCCACATCGAGGCGGCGGCGACCGAGGCGCTGTCCGCCGCGGCCAGCCGGCGCCGCCGCAGCCCCCGGAGTAGCCGTCGAAACCAAGCTGATCGAGCACGCCGCGCCGCCACCGCCCTGGTGGAGTGCGGCCAGGACGCCCTGATGCTGGTGCTCGGCTCGCGCGGCGCCGGCGGGTTCAGCGCGCTCATCCTCGGCTCGGTGAGCCGGTACGCGGCTACCAACGCCAGCTGCCCGGTGGTCGTGGTGCGCGAGGAGACCATGGCCGCGCACCGCGAGATCGTGGTCGCGTGCGCGACCCGGCTGAGTCCGCGGCCGCCCTCGGTTTCGCCTTGAGGAGGCCGCGCTGGCCAGGCCCGGCTGGTCGTCACGCACGCCGGTCCCGGTCGCGTTCGGCGGGCACGATGAGCCACCGGACGAGGAGCAGCGCGCCCTGGACGCGCTGCTGGCCAAGTGGCGGAGAAGTACCCGGACGTGATGGTCAGCGCCGAGATCATGCACGCGCATCCGGGCCGGGTGCTGGCCGGCGCGACAGCCCGGCCGACCTGGTCGTGCTCGGCCAGCACGCGCCCGGCACGGGCATGGCCGGGGGTCGGCTGGATCACCCACTCGGTGCTCAGTCACGCGGACGGCCCGGTGGTCTATCGTCCCCGGCGCCTGACCGGCCGCGGCTTACGGATACCGCGCGATCACGCTGTCCCAGACCGGGCTAGCCGGCGTCCGGGACACGTCGCCGCCCGCCCACAGCGTGCTGCGTCCGGCACCCGGGCCAGCCCGCGCAGCGCGAACGCACCGGCGCCGATGAAGGATAGCCGGTTCGGTGTTTACCCAGCGGCGGCCGGTCCAGTGCGCGAGCGCGCCCGCCCACACGCCGCCACGGCCGTCGGCGACCAGCCCGTCCGAGGTGCCCAGGCGGCCGGCGCGGTCGATGTCCTGCCACTTCGACCCGGTCCAGTGCAGCAGGAAGCCGCGCGCCGACTTTGTGGCCTGCCAGGCATACAGCCACACGTTGCTGCGGGAACCACGGTGATGTCCGGCGCTCCGGCGGCCCGCGGGTGCGGCATCGGCACGGCGCTCCACGCGCTGCCCGTCCACCGGTAGGCGGCCAGGCGGTACGGCCCGGGCACCGAGGTCGTGCCGGTTGTCACCGCCAGACGTTGCCCGGCGCCGACCCCGACAAACCGTTGACCAGGCCGGACCCGGGTACGCCGTGCTCCACCTGGAGCCGTTCCAGTGGTACATGTCGGTCGTGCAGGAGGACCCGGTGCACTCCTCCCTGACCGCCGATCCACACGTGGTACGGCTGATGTCCGGCGGCCTCGTTCGGTACCGCGGCGGCGGCGGCACGCTCTGCCAGTTGGTGCCGTAGCGCAGTCCTTCCCCAGGGCGCTGCCGTCATCCCGGTTCCGAACGCCCACACGTTGCCCAGCGACGTCCCGGACACCTGGAACAGCTCGGCCCCGGCCTGCCCGGGCACGGTAGCCGGCCCCACCGGCTGCCGTTCCGTGCATGACCAGCGCGCTCTTCCCCCACACCCCGACCGCCATTGATCGCTGGCGCTCAGCGCGGCCATGCCGTACAGGCTGTTCTCGTCGTGGCGGAATTCCGGTACACGCGCTGCCAGCCGCCCGCGCTCGCGGCGTGGGCCGGAACCGGCCAGATCTTGCCTAACGCCAATGCCAGGCCGGTGGCCACGACTGGCCTGCCCGGCCTGCGGGTGAACTGACCACGGTGCCGACCCCGGGGCTCGTCACAGCTTGTAGACCGGGACATTAGCGGCGAAACCGAGCTCGCCCAACCGTCGCTCATAGCCCGATGCCGGGTACCGGCAGGCCGTCTCCAGGTAGCGGGTCCGGTGGCGCGCCGGGCCGCCCGGAACCGCCGCCGGATCGGCTTGCGCAGCAGGTCCAGGGCGGCGGGTACCGGCGGCAGCCGGTACTCGGAGATCTCCTCCGGCTGCAGCACGATGCCGGCCAGGCTGCGGCCGGGCAGCACGCCGCATCGAACAGGAAGCGCAGGCCGCCCGGCTTGCCGGGCCGCGGCGGCCGGAAGTCCACGCAGGCCAGCAGGCCCTGCTGCACGTCCAGGCCGCATTCCTCACGGACCTCGCGGCGGCAGGCGGCCCACGGGGTCTCGCCGTCCGCCTCCATCACCCCGCCCGGGATGGTCCAGCCTGACTTGTAGACCGGGTTGACGATGAGCAGCCGCCCGGCCTGGTCGAAGATCAGCGCCCCGGCCGAGGCCGGGATGGCGGGGAGCGGCGGGCCAGCGTCGTCAGGATGCTCAGCGGCAGTCACGCCAGCCACGCTACGTGCCACCGGCTCCCCGGCGCCCGGATCAGCCTGCTCTCCCCAGCCGCCGGCCTGGACTCTAAGCTGAGGGCGTGCCCGCGAGCAGTAAAGCGACCTTGGCATCCCTGAGCACAGCCGGGCTTGCCTGTTTGACCTCGATGGCGTACTCACCCAGACGGCCGTGGTGCACGCGGCCGCCTGGAAGGAGATGTTCGACGGCTTCCTCCGTCAGTGGGGGGAGCGGACCGGACAGCAGCTGCCCCGTTCGATGCGGTGGCCGACTATGACAACTACGTGGACGGGAAGCCGCGGGCCGACGGCACGCGCTCGTTCCTGGAGTCCCGGGGGATCAAGCTCCCCGAGGGCAGCGCGGTGAACAAGCCGGGGAAGCTGACCAAAGCGGGGCTGGGCGACCTGAAGAACGAGATAGTGCTGCGCCGGATCGCCGAGGATGGCGTCAAGCCGTACCCCGGCTCGGTGCGCTACCTGCACGCGGTCATCGCGGCCGGGCTGCGCCGGGCCGTGGTCACCTCCAGCGCCAACTGCGTCAGCGTGCTCGCCTCGCTGGCCTTGCCGGCATGTTCGACGCGATCGTGGACGGCGTGGAAGAGCCGCCCCAGCAGCACCTGGCGGGCAAGCCCGCGCCGGACACCTACCTGGCCGCGGCCCGGGCGGTCGGCGTCCGCGCCGCCGCCGTGGTCTACGAGGACGCGCTGGCTGGGGTGGCCGCGGGGCGGGCCGGGCAGTTCGGTTACGTGGTCGGCGTCGACCGGGTCGGCCAGGCCGCGCGCTGCGCGCGTCCGGCGCCGATGTGGTGGTCGGTGACCTGGCCGGCCTGTGGCGGACCGATGATCCAGCACCCATCCTTCCCGGTCGACCCGTGGTGCCTGCGCGAGACCGAGCTGCACGACGGCATGCTGGCCCGACCGAGTGGTTGTTCGCCCTGGCCAACGGGCATATCGGCTGGCGCGGGAACCTGGACGAGGGGGAGCCGCACGGCCTGCCCGGGGCGTACCTGAACGGGTTCTACGAGCAGCGCCCGCTGCCCTACGCGGAGGCGGGCTTCGGCTACCCGGAGTCCGGCCAGACGCTGATCAACGTCACCAACGGCAAGCTGATCCGGCTGCTGGTCAACGACGAGCCGTTCGACGTGCGGTACGGCCAACTGCTGCGGCACGAGCGGGTGCTGGACTTCCAGGCCGGCACGCTGACCCGCCCGTCGAGTGGGTGTCCCGGCCGGCCGGCCGGTGCGGGTCACCGCGGTCCGGCTGGTGTCGTTCACCCAGCGGTCGATCGCGGCTGTCAACTACCACGTCGAGTCGCTGGACGGCCCGGTCCGGGTGGTGCTCCAGTCCGAGCTGGTGGCCAACGAGCAGCTGCCGATGGTCAGCGGCGATCCCCGGGTCGCGGCCGTGCTCGAAGCGCCGCTGGAGGCACTGGAACACGGCTCCAGCAGTGACCGGGCCGGGCTGATGCACCGGACCCGGAACAGCGACCTGACCATGGTCGCGACGATGGAGCACCGGGTGATCTGCGACGCGCACCTGTACCAGCACTGCGAGACCCGGCCGGACCTGGCCCGGCTCACCGTGGGCGGCCGGCTCAACCAGGGCCAGCAGCTCAACCTGATCAAGTTCGTCGGCTACGGCTGGTCCGCGGTCCGCTCCCGGCCCGCGCTGCGCGACCAGGTCGAGGGCGCGCTGCTGGTCGCGGCGAACTCCGGCTGGGACGCGCTGTACGCCGAGCAGCGCGGTTACCTGGACGACTTCTGGGGCCGGGCCGACGTGGAACTGGACGGCGACGATGAGATCCAGCAGGCGGTCCGGTTCGGCATGTTCCACGTGCTGCAGGCCGGGGCGCGGCCGAGGGCCGGCCGATCCCGGCCAAGGGGCTGTCCGGCAACGGGTACGACGGGCACACGTTCTGGGACGCCGAGACCTACGTGCTCCCGGTGCTCACCTACACCACCCCGGACGCCGCCGCGCACGAGCTGCGCTGGCGGCACAGCACGCTGCCCCGGGCGACCGAGCGGGCCCGCCAGCTCGGCCTGCGCGGCGCCGCGTTCCCGTGGCGCACCATCGCCGGCGAGGAATGCTCCAGCTACTGGCCGGCGGGCACGGCCGCGTTCCACGTGAACGCGGACATCGCCGCGGCCGTGATCCGCTACGTCGACGCCACCGGCGACGACCAGTTCGCCTGCACCACCGGGCACGACCTGGTGGTGGAGACGGCGCGGCTGTGGCACTCGCTGGGCCACCTGGACAACTCCGGCGCGTTCCGCATCGACGGGGTCACCGGGCCGGACGAGTACAGCGCGATCGCGGACAACAACGTGTTCAGCAACGTGATGGCGCAGCAGAATCTGCGCGCGGCCGCGGACATGGCCGAGCGGTACCCGGCCCGGGCCCGGCACCTGCACGTCTCGGCCGACGAGATCGCCGCCTGGCGCGCCGCGGCCGACGGCATGCTGGTGCCCTACGACGACAAACTGGGCGTGCACCCGCAGGCCGAGGGCTTCACCCAGCATCAGGTCTGGGATTTCGCCGGTACCCGGCGGGCCTACCCGCTGCTCAGCCACTATCCCTACTTCGACCTGTACCGCAAGCAGGTGGTCAAGCAGGCCGACCTGGTACTGGCCATGCAGCTCTGCCCGGACGCGTTCACCGACGAGCAGAAGGTGCGCAACTTCGTCTACTACGAGGCGCTCACCGTCCGGGACTCGTCATTGTCCGCATCCGCCCAGGCCGTCATCGCCGCCGAGACCGGCCACCTCGACCTGGCCCACGACTACCTGGCCGAAACCGCCCTGATGGACCTGGCCGACCTGGAGCACAACACCAGGGACGGGCTGCATCTCGCCGCGCTGGCCGGGGCGTGGATGGGGCTGGTAGCCGGCTACGGCGGGATGCGCTGCCGGATGGGCCGCCTGCCCAGCTTCGCGCCACGGCTACCGCCCGTGCTGACCCGGCTCTGCTTCACTGTCTGCCTGCGCGGCCGCCGACTCCGGGTCAGCGTGCTGCCGGCCGAGGCCAGCTACGTGCTGGACGACCCCGGCCCGCCACTCGAGATCGAGCATCACGGCCAGCCGGTCAGCGTGACGCACGGGGAGCCGCAGTTCCGGCCTATCCCGGACCTGCCGGCCCGGCCGCGGCCCGCGCAGCCGCCGGGCCGGGAGCCGCAACGCCGCGATCCGGAGCGTGGCCGGGGCCGCGCCCCGCGGAACCGGGCCCGGGTCAGCCGGAGATCCGCCGGCCAGTGATCCGGTACGGGGTGATCTGCACGTAGACGTCGCGGGCGCGGGCCGCCCACGGCTGCAGGCCGGTTCGCGCCTCCAGCCGGCGCACCTGCTGTTCGCTCTTCACCCGGGCCGCGCGGCCGGTCACCAGCACGCTCCAGCCCTGGGTCAGCGCCTCGTCGAGCTGGTCCACCTCGAAGCCCACCGGGCAGTCCAGCCGGGCGGCCAGTTCGGTATCCGCACCGGTGCGCAGCACCACCACCTGTCCCGCCATGGCGTAGTTGACCGGGAACGCCACCGGTCCGTCCGCGGTGCTGAACACCACGCGCCCGATCCGGCCGCCGCTATCAGCTCATAGCACTCCTCCGGCGACAGGCTGCGCAGCGTCGGCCTGCCCAGCGCGGTCATCCCGCCGATGTCGGCCTGCTGCCTGGTTGTCACGGTTCACCTCCGGTGCCGCACTGGGCTGAATTGCCACGGGCTGCGCTTCCTCTCTCATGCTGGGGCCGCGGCGCGGCCGGGCGCAGCGGTCCGAGGTCCCACCCGGGCCGGGCCGTTGGTCCCGCCCAGCGCCCAGTCGGCCCACGGCGGTTAAGGACCTTTTCGCCGTTTAGCGGGCCTTTGCGCCTAGCGCGCTGGCCGCGACTGAGTCAGGCTGTGACAGAGAGCGAGCAGGTCGGTGAAGGCCGGGAGGGATGGCACGATGGGGCGTACTGCTGCGGCCGCGGCACCGCGGATTGTGGTCGGCGTAGCTGGGTCGGCCGCCTCGGCGGCCGCGGTGACCTGGGCCGCCCGGGAAGCCGAGCTGCGCGGGGCGGTGCTGCACGCGGTGCACGCCTGGGAGCGCGGCCGCCCGGGGCCGGGCGCCGTACGCGCCCGGCCTGCGCGAGCACCGCGATGACGAGCGAGACGCCGCCACGGCGCTGCTGCGGACCGTGCTCCAGCAGGGACTGGGCACCGTCGAGCAGGGGCTCGACACCGCCGCCCCACTGCTCGAGGTGGCCGAAGGCCTGCCCGTCCAGGTCCTGCTGCACTGCGCGGCGGGTGCCGAGTTGCTGGTGCTGGGCGGCAGCCAGGTGGCTGAGGAGGGCCCTGGCCGCCCATCCGCCGATCTCGGCCCGGTGGCCCGGGCCTGCCTGCGCGCGGCGCCCTGCCCGGTCGTCGCGGTCAGCCCGCAGCACGTCCGGCACCTGGCACCGGACATTTTCCGCCGCCTGGTCGGCGCCCTCAGCTGACGGCGGCCGGACCCGCAGCCGCCCTGACCCAGCGGTCGGCGCAGTGAGCTCTGGTCACAACAGGCTCGGGAGTCTACGGTTTTACATGTCAGGGCTGCGGCGATAGGCCCGGCCTGGGGCTGCGTCAGGAGGCAGCGATGCCTGGAATCGTCGTGGGGATTGATGGGTCGGCTCACTCCGAGCGATCACTCGAATGGGCCATGAAAGAGGCGGCGCTGCGGCACGCTCCGCTTACCGTTATCGCCGTGCACCCGGTCGCGGTGAGCGCCTGGACCCTCACCCCGATCACCTACCCGGCAGACGAGGAGGACGTGACGAAGGCGCGCGCGTCGGCCCAGGAGAGCGTGGACAAGGTGGCCAGCCGGATCGGCGGCGAGCGGCCCGCCGTGACGGTCCGTGCCGTCAACGGAGTCCCGGCTGAGGAACTGATCAAGGCGGCTGAGGGGGCCGACCTGCTGGTCGTCGGGTCCCGGGGCAGCGGCGGCTTCGGCCAGCTGCGGCTGGGTGGTGAGCAGCCAGGTCACCCACCACGCGGCATGCCCGGTGGTGGTGGTGCCCGCGCCAGCCGGCAGCTGAGCCCTGGCGGCCGCCACCCGCTGAGCGCTACCGTCCCAAGGCGCTGAACCCACCCTGGTGGGTTCAGCGCCTTTTGCGTGCCCCCCGGCCGGGCTCGCTGCGGCCAGGGACGTATCGGTTCTATTTCGTGGCTGGACACGGCGGTTACAACAGGGTTACCGTCAAGAGCGGCAGTAAAGTCGTTTTCATACAGCGAGAGTAATCAGCCGGAGCGCACGGATGGGCAACCTGCTCGTGGTCCAGGACCTGCGCGTCACCTACGGTGGGGTGACCGCCGTGGACAAGGTCAGCCTGACCGTGCACGAAGGTGAGATCGTCGGGCTGATCGGTCCCAATGGGGCCGGGAAAGTCGTCGCTGATCGACGCGCTGACGGGCTACCACCCCGCGGCGGCGGCCAGGTGATCTTCGACGGGGCGTCCATCACCGGCGCCCGGCCCTACCGCATCGCGCGCCGCGGCCTGATCCGCACCTTCCAGTCGGTGGAGTTGTTCGACGACCTTACCGTCGAAGAGAACCTGCTGGTCGCGGCCGAGCAGCCGTCGCCGTGGTCGGTGCTGCGCGACCTGGTCGCCCCGCCGCGGCCGCGCCGCAACGAGAACGTCGCCTGGGCGCTGGATGCCTGCGGCCTGGACGACGTCACCGGCCGGCTGCCCAGCTCAGCTGTCGCACGGCCGCCGGAAGCTGGTCGGCGTGGCCCGGGCGCTGGCCATGCGCCCCCGCCTGGTGCTGATGGACGAGCCCGCCGCCGGGCTGGACAACGACGAGAGCATCGCGTTCGGCGAGCGGGTCGCCGCGCTGCCCGGCCGCGGGGTCAGCGTGCTGCTCGTCGATCATGACATGGGCCTGGTGCTCGGGCCTGTGCGATCGCATCGTGGTCATCGATTTCGGCCGGGTCATCGCCTCCGGTACGCCGGCCGAGATCCGGGACAGCCGGCCGGTCGTCGAGGCGTACCTGGGCAGTCATGGTGGCGACCGTGAACGGCTCTGACCGGGCCCGGGTCGTCGAGGTGGAGGCACTCGACGCCGGGTACAACGGCAACCCGGTGGTCCGTGACCTCACCCTGCACATCCAGGAGGCCGAGGTCGTCGCGCTGCTCGGGGCCAACGGCGCGGGTAAGACCACCACGCTGGCCACCATCGCCGGGCTGCAGCGCCCACTGGCCGGCGCGATCCGGATGGACGGCAAGGACATCGCGGGCAAGTCAGCACACCGGCTGGCCCGCGGCGGGCTGTCCCTGGTCCCCGAGGGCCGGGCGCTGTTCGCCAGCCTGACCGCCCGGGAGAATCTGCGGCTGTCCGCGGGCCGGGACGCCAGCCACGACGAGGTCCTGGACCTGCTCCCCGAGCTGCGCAAGTGCCTGGACCGCAAGGCCGGGCTGCTGTCCGGCGGCGAGCAGCAGATGCTGGCCGTCGGCCGGGCCATCGTGCGCCGCCCGCGCGCCCTGCTGATCGACGAGATGAGCCTCGGCCTGGCCCCGGTGGTGGTCGAGCGGCTGCTCCCGGTGCTCCGCCGGGTGGCCGACGAGCTGCGCACCGCGGTGCTCCTGGTCGAGCAGCACGTCGCGCTGGCCCTGGAGATCGCCGATCGCGGCTACGTGATGGCCCACGGCCGGCTCATCCTGGAAAGCCCGGCGGAGCGCCTGCGCAGCCGCCGTGACCTGCTCAAAGCGTGTTACCTGGGCGACCTGGACCGGGCCGCGGAGCTGGTCGGCGACAGCAAGCCGGGCCCGTCCGCCGAGCCAGCCGGCGGCTGACCAGCCGCACCTGCCCCCGAGAAGACCCCGCTAGCACAACAAACGCATCCCCGGCCAGTACCTCTGGCCACCGAGTAGATCCCCCGAGCGAGACAACTGCAGACACCTGACAAGGAGACAACATGGCGATCAACCTGGGCAGGGCGCGCCCGGTGGCCGGGCTCGCCGCGCTGGCCGCGTGCGGCTTGCTCGCCGCCGCCTGCGGAAGCAGCGGCGGTAGCAGCTCCAGCGGCGCGTCGGCCTCGTCGTCGGCCAGCAGCAGCCCGGCCAGCTCGGCCGCCGCGGCCAGCCTCGGCACGCCGCACCCGGCCACCGGCTCGCCGGTTGTGTTCGGCCTGCTCAACCTGCTGTCCGGGCCGGTGACCTTCCCCGAGATCTCCGACGCCGAGCAGGCCGCGGCCAGCTACGCGAACGAGTACCTGGGCGGGATCGGCGGCCACCCAATCAAGATCGAGGTGTGCGCCACCGACGGCCAGCCCGCCACCTCCGAGCGGTGCGCCAACCAGCTGCTCAACGATCACCCGGTGGCCATCCTGGGCGGCGGTGACACCGGCTCGGCCGGCGCGATCCCGGTGTGGCAGCGCGCCAACCTGGCCTACCTGGGCGGCATCCCGTTCACCCCGGTCGAGTCGAACTACAACAACGCGGTCATCTTCGATGACGTGTCGGTAGCCGACAACGCGGCCGCCTCGGTGTACGCGGCCAAGACGCTGGGTGCCAAGACCGCGGCCATCATCTACACCTCGGACACCCAGGGCACCTCGGTGGCCGACAACGTGCTCGCGCCGGTGATGAAGAACGTCGGCTACACCAAGGTCACCAAGATCCCGGTGCCGCCGACCGCCACCGACGTGACCTCGGCGGTGGCCGCCGCGATCAGCAGCCACCCGGACATCGTCTACATCGACGACCCGAACTCCTGCCCGCAGGTGCTCAGCTCGCTGAAGCAGCTGGGCAGTACGGCCAAGGTGCTCGGCGTGGACCCGTGCACCTCGCCCGCGGCCATCGCGGCGGCCAACGGCGGCGCCAGCGGGATGTACTACTCCTCGCCGGTGCAGGCCCCGGACGCCGGGACCACGCAGTCCAACCTGTACCTGGCCGTGCTCAAGAAGTACGCGCCGAAGAGCATCCCGGTCGACTCGCTGACCGCGATGGGCTTCGCTACGGTCATGAACGTGCAGGCGGCGCTGGCCAAGTTCAGCAAGGCCGAGCTGACCACGCCGAAGATCCTGGCCGCGTTCCGCAGCGGGAGCGACCACCCCAACTTCATGGCGCACCCGTACACCTGTGACGGCAAGCAGCTGGCCGGCGCCACCGCGGTGTGCAACGCCTTCCAGCAGATCCGCCAGGTGCAGGGCACGAAGATCATCGTGGCTGACCCCAGCTGGGTGACCGCGGGCTCGTACTACAAGGGATAACCCCGCGCGGGCCGGGGCCCTCCGCAGCGGGGCCCCGGCCCGGTTCACTAGGTCCTACCACGGTGTGAGGTGCACGAGAGTTGTCCACGTACCTGCTGTTCTTCCTGCTCGGGCTCGGCGGGGGGTCGGTCTACGCGATCCTCGGCCTCGGCCTGGTACTCAAGTACCGCAGTGCGGGCGTGGTCAACTTCGCGCAGGGCGCGGTCGCGATGTACGGCGCCTACGTGTTCATCGGGCTGCGCACCAACGGCGTCCTCGAGCTGCCCTGGATCGTGCTGCCGCACCAGATAACGCTGTCAAACCGCGGGCTGCCGTCGGCGGTCGCGCTGGTCATCACGCTGGTCTACGGAGCCGTCCTCGGCCTGGTGCTGTACCTGCTGGTCTACCGCCCGCTGCTGCGGGCCGCGCCGCTGACCAAGGTGTGCGCCTCGGTCGGCGTCATGCTGTCCCTGGAAGCCATCGCGGTGCTGAACTTCGGCACCACCGGGACGTCCGCGCCCCAGGTGCTGCCCGCGGGCAGCTTCACCCTGGCTGGGGTCATCGTCCCGGAGAGCCAGCTGTACCTGGCCGGCATCGTGATCGTGCTGGCGGCCGGCCTGGCCGCCGCGTTCCGGTACACCCGGTTCGGGCTGGCCACCCGGGCCGGTGCGGAGAACGACGTCGGGGCGGCGCTGATCGGCCTGGACGCCAACCGGATCGCGATGCAGAACTGGGTCATCGCCACCGTGCTGGCCACCCTGTCCGGCGTGCTCATCGCGCCGATCTCCGAGGTGGACCCGACGTCCTACACGCTGTTCGTGGTGCCCGCCCTGGGCGCGGCGCTGATCGGCCGGTTCTCCTCGTTCGGCGTCACCGCGGCGGCCGGCCTGCTGCTCGGCGTGATCCAGTCGGAGATCGTCAAGCTGCAGACCGTGTTCACCTGGCTGCCCCAGCAGGGCCTCGGCGACGGCGTCCCGTTCGTGCTCATCCTGATCGTGATGACACTGAGCGCGCAGCGGCTCCGGTCCCGCGGCGTGCTCGGCGACTGGCGCAACCCGTCCATCGGCCGCCCCGCCCGGCCGATCGCCACCGCGGTGCTCACGTTCGTGGCCGGCACGGTAGCCATGTATTTCCTGCACGGCTCGGACCGGGTGGCCCTGATGGCCTCGGTCATCTCGGTCTGCCTGTGCCTGTCGCTGGTCGTGCTCACCGGCTATGTCGGCCAGGTGTCGCTGGCCCAGATGTCGTTCGCCGGGATCGGCGCGTTCATGCTCAGCCATCTCAGCCAGGACTGGGGGGTGCCGTTCCCGTTCTCGTTGCTGATCGCGGCGGCCGCCGCGGTGCCGGTGGGCATCCTGATCGGGCTGCCCGCGCTCCGGGTCCGCGGCGTCAACCTGGCCGTGATCACGCTGGCCGCGGCGGCCGCGATGGACGCGCTGGTGTTCAACCCGACCTGGTTCAGCGGCGGGCTGGGCGGCCGGAACGTGCCGTCGCCCACGTTGTTCGGCCTGAACCTGGGCATCTCGGCGGGGAACTCCTACCCCCGGGTCATCTTCGGCGTGCTGATACTGATCATCGTCACGCTGGTGGCGCTGTCGGTGGCCCGGATGCGGAGTTCGGCCACCGGGCGGATGCTGATCGCGGTGCGGTCCAACGAGCGGGCGGCCGCGGCGGCCGGCATCCGGGTCGCGCCGGCCAAGCTGTTCGCGTTCGCGCTGTCCGCGTTCATCGCCGGGCTGGGCGGCGGGCTGCTCGGCTACCTGCAGGGCACCGTCTCAGCACCGACGTTCGCCACGTTCACCTCGATCAACCTGCTGGCCATCGCGTACGTGGCTGGCATCGGCCGGATCGCCGGCGCGGTCTTCGCGGGCGTGATGATGTCGGCCAACGGGTTCTTCGTCAACCTGCTGAACGAGCACATCAGCATCGGGCAGTACCAGACGATCGTGGCCGGGGTGGCGCTCGCGCTCACCGCGATCAAGAACCCGGACGGGGTGGCGTCCGAGGTGGCCAACGGGGCGAAGGGACCGGGGCGCTGGGCCGCCCTGGTCCGCGACCGGGTGCTGCCGGTGCGCTGGTTCCCGCAGCCGCCCGGCGCCGCCCAGCTCGACGCCGCGCCGTCGCTGGCCACTGCGCCGGCCGCGCCACGCAGCAGCCTGCGACGACGGCGCCGGGCGAGGCCCAGCGCCGCTGACCGGCTCAGCTGTACAGGCTGCCGGCTTCGGGCACCGGCGTGCCGCGGCCCTCGGTCCAGCCGACCACCCGGTTGCGCAGCAGGCCGACGTGCTCGATCTCGGCCTCCACCACGTCGCCCGGGCGCAGGTAGAACTCGAACGGGTCCGGCTGCACCGCGGCCACCCCGGAGATCGTCCCGGTGGTGATGATGTCGCCTGCGCTGTAGCCCTGCGGGGAGTGGTACGCGACCAGTTGCGGCATGGACAGCACCATCCGGCTGGTGTTCCCCTTCTGCCGGATATCCCCGTTCACCCGCAGTTCCATGGCCAGGTGGTGTGGGTCCGGGATCTCATCGGCGGTGACGATCCACGGTCCGATCGGGCAGAACGTGTCGATGGCCTTGCTGAACGAGAACACCCCCGACTTCATCTCGCGGCGCTGGATGTCCCGCGCGGTGATGTCGTTGAACACCGTGTAGCCCGCGATGTAGCTCGGCCGCCTCATCCGGGCCGAAGAACTTGCCCGACCTGCCGATGATGATGGCCAGCTCGAGCTCGTAGTCGAGTTCCCTGGTCAGGTGCTCGGGGTAGATCACCGGGTCGTCCGGGCCGATGATCGCGTCCACGTTCTGGAAGAACACGATGCCTTTGTGCACCGGGTGCGACCAGTTGACCTTCTGCAGTTCCTCGTGATGCTCGGTGAAGTTTCCCGCGGTGTGGAAGAACTTCTTCGGCACGATCGGCGCCCGCAGCCGGACGTCCGCGAGGGCGGGCCGCTCGCCGGTCTCGCCGACCGCGCCGCCGCGTTCGAAGTACTCCCGCATCGACCCGCAGTCCAGCTCGACCACCACGTCGCCGTCGACCCGGCCGACACGCCCCTCGTCGAACGTCACCAGCTTCATCGGCGCTCCTCCATTCTCATATCCCGAAATCTACTCTCACGGGACCTGATGCGGGAAGAGCACGCCCCTTACTGCGGAGTCTCCACTCGGAAGACGCGAAGCTGCAGGGCCAGCGT
>CAVWSA010000015.1:0-19449 GCA_963757545.1 uncultured Actinomycetes bacterium
ACAGCGCGCGGGGAGGACTGATCATGGGCTACCGGCTGCGGATGTCCGGCGAGATCCAGGACTGGCTGGAGAACCTGCGCACCGCCGACCCGCCACGGGCCCGGCTGGTGGCCGAGGCGCTGGCTGCCCTGGCGGCCGGCGGGGCCAGCCTGGGGTCGCCGCTGGTCCGCCCGGCCGACCCGGCTGACCCCGGGCCAGCCGATGGTGGCCTAGATCGACGGGCCCGGCTCGACCAGGCCTATCAGGACGAGCTGGAACAGCTGACCGCGCTGCGCCGCCGGGCGGCCGACGCGGCCACGCTGGCCCGGCAGTTCAGCACCCAGATCGGCGACCTGAGCTCGCTGCGGCTCCGGCTGGCCGAGCAGCACCAGGAAGCCAGCGCGGCCGGTGACGCCAGCCGGGCCGATGCGGTGCAGCAGGCCATCGCCGACGTGGACCGCCAGCTGGCCACGCTGCGCGAAGCGGCTGCCCCAGGTGAACGCTCCGGCCGAGCAGGGCCTGGAACCGGCAGAGTTACCAGCGGCAGGTGCGCACCGAGGAGCTGCGGGCCAGGAAGGAAACACTCAAGGCGCGGTACACGGCCGCGGAAGGCGAGTGCATGGTGGCCCGCGCCACCGCGGCCCTGGATGCCGACCTGGCCTGGCGAGCCGGACCCGGAACGGGACGCTGGGCAGCCCGGCCCGGCCGCCGCCAGCAGTCAGGCCAAGCTCCGGGCGGTCACCGCCGAGATCGAAGGTGAGCTGCGCCGGGCAGGCCAGCCAGCTAACGAAGCCGGGCTACCTGCCCTGCTGGAGCTGCGGCCCGAGGCGCCCGGGACGGAGGCGGGCAGCGCGGTCGAGACCAGCATCCTGTTCGCGGTCGAGCCGCCGGGCACCGCGCTGCTGATCGCCGTGCTCGATGGCGGCGAGGCGACCGAAACATCACGGCGAGGCGGTCAGCGCGGCCCGGGATGTGCTGCGGCAGGCCCGTCGCGGCCAGGACGCGGAGCCAGCCGGGCACCGCTACCCGGACGCCGGCTCGGTGCTGGCTGCCTTCGGCTGAGCCTGACGCGCCCGCGAGCTGCGGGTCCTGCAACGCGGCACCGTAGCGCACCGCGGCCAGCTGCCCGATGGCCGTCTGCGCGCCGAGCGGCTGGGCCGTCTTCATCCCAATCGCGTCCGCGACCGCGGACAGGTCGAGATGGCCGATTTCCGGGCCGATGACGCACGGCGCCAAGGCCAGCCCAGCCACGCCCGCGTCCATCAGCCGCCCCGCAGCATTGCGGATGCTGCCCGCGTCGCCGGACGAGGCGGCCGCCACCGGGACGGCCAGGCGTGCGGCCAGCAGCACGGCCACCGTGCCCGCGGCGGCCACCGCGTCCTCGCCGTGCGCGGCCACCAGGAGTCCCTCGGCCGTGGTGGTGGTGACGATGCTGATCCGGCCGAACGGTACCGCGGGCCAGTCCCGCCTCGGCCAGCCGGGCGTGCAACGCCCCGGCCAGCAGCGGGTGCACGCCGAGCGGCTCGGCCTGCAGCGCGGGCACCGGCGCGGCCGCGATGGTGGCGGCGATGGCCGCGTTGACTTCCGGCTGCGGGCAGATGAGCAGCGGCACCACGACCGCGGCGGGCAGGCCGTCCGGGATCTGGCAGTCGGCCAGCACCGAGCTGAGGCTTTCCTCGCTGCCCTCGGTGAACCCAGCCCGGACCGTTACCCCCGGGCAGGACTCGGCGGCCACGTCGATGACGCCGCCGCGATCTCGATGCTGCTTTCGGTCACCGCACCGGGCACGGCGATACCAGCGCGGGCGCGTCGGGCGGCACGGACAGCCGGTCCGGGCTGCGGCGCCGGCCGGCGGGCGGGTGCGCGTGGTCCGCGTCGGCAGCGCGGAACCACGGGCAGGCAGCCCGGCGCCGCGGCTGGGCAGCGGCGTTTCCCGGGCGGGCAGCCCGGCGCCGCGGCTGGGCAGCGGCGTTTCCCGGGACGGCAGCGGGGAGCCGCGGCTGGGCAGCGCCGTTTCCCGGGTGGGCAGCCCGGTGCCGCGGCTGGGCAGCGGCGTTTCCCGGGACGGAGCCCGCCGCCGCGGCTGGGCAGCGGCGTTTCCCGGGACGGCAGCCCGGCACCGCGGCTGGGCAGCGGCGGTTCGCTGCCGGGCGGCCGGGAACCGCGGCCCGGCAATGGCGTTTCGCGGGATGGCAGCCCGGCAGCACGAGCCGGCAATGCCGATTCGCCCGCAGGCGGCTCGGAACCGCGTACGGGCAACCCGGAGCCGCGCTTGGGCAGCCCGGGATCGCGCCGGGGCAGCCCTGGATCGCGCGCAGGCAGGCCCGGCTCGTCGCCGGGAAGGCCAGGTGCGGGGTCCTGATCGATACCCATAACCGGGCTATCGTAACCAGCCCGGAAACCTTTTGCCCGGAGTTGCGGCACATCGCGAACCTACTTCCGGGCTATCCGTGGCTGGTGCGGACCGCTGGCGCGGCCGGGCCGCCCTTGATTCAGCATGCAGGCAGCCGGGCCTCATGGTCGGCCCGCTGGTCGCCATCGGCCTGCTCAAGGCGGGCATCAGCACCGGCTATGCCTGGCGCATCATGCTGGCGCTCGGCGCCATCCCCGCGCTGTCGGTGTTCGGGCTGCGCCGCCGGATCAAGGAGACGCCGGTTCCTGCTCGCCCAGCTGGAAGACCGGGAAGCCAAGCAGCAGTGGGCGGCGGAGCGCCGGGCCACCGGGCTGCGCGGCGTGCTGGCCGACCGGCGGCTGCTGATCTGGCTGAACCCGGCCGCCCAGCGCCTGAGCGGTGACCGGCTCAAGCAGCCGCAGTGCCCCGTCGTCGGTGCCACGCATCGACTCGTAGTCGAGGATGAGGCAGCGGATGCCCCGGTCCTCGGCCAGCACCCGGGCCTGCGGCTTGATCTCCTGAGCGGCGAACACGCCCTGGACCGGGGCGAGCAGCGGGTCCCGGTTCAGCAGGTCGAGATAGCGGGTGAGCTGTTCCACGCCGTCGATCTCGCCGCGCCGCTTGATCTCGATCGCCACCGAGCCCCCGGCGGCATCCCGGCACATCAGGTCCACCGGGCCGATCGCCGTCGGGTACTCCCGGCGGACCAGCCGCCAGTCCGCGCCGAGCAGGCTCACCTGAGCCGCGAGCAACTCCTGCAGATGGGCTTCCACGCCGTCCTTCACCAGGCCGGGGTCCACACCCAGGTCGAACGCGGTGTCGCTGAGGATCTCCTCGATCGTGATGGTCAGCGTCTCGCCGGATTTACCGGTCACCACCCACCGGCCCTCTTCCTCAGCCAGCGGCACGGCGGCGACATCCAGTTCAGCGGCTTGTAGCTGCCGCCGTCCGAGTGCACCAGCACCGAACCATCCGCTTTGATCATGATGAGCCGGGTCGCGGACGCCAGCCGGGCCGAGAGCCGGCCCGCGTAATCGACGCTGCACCGGGCGATGACGAGACGCACGGAAGCCAACTGTAGTGACTTATCCGGGCCCGGGCGGTCCAGCGCGGCTGGCTGTCCCAGGCTGGTGTCTCAGGCTGGGTGTCCCGGGCTGGGTAAGATCACGGCGTGGCTAAGCGCAGTGCCGCCCTGCTCGTCTACCGGCTGAGCACTGACGCCGGGCTGGAAGTCCTGGTGGCCCACATGGGCGGCCCGTTCTGGGCGCGGCGCGACGCGGGGGGCTGGTCCATTCCCAAGGGCGAGTGCGAGGCGGGGGAGGATCCGCTGGCCACCGCGCGCCGGGAATTTGCCGAAGAGATGGGCTCGCCGCCGCCGGACGGGGCGGTGGCCCAGCTTGGCGAGCGGCGGCAGTCCAGCGGGAAGATCATCGTTACGTTTGCCGTCGAGAGCGACTTCGACCTGTCTGGATTTCGCAGTAACACCTTTACCCTGGAATGGCCGCGGGGCTCAGGAAAGGCCCAGGAGTTCCCGGAAATGGACCGGGCCGAGTGGATGACTATCGGCCGGGCGTCCGAAATGCTGGTGAAAGGACAGGTTCCAATTCTCGGCGACCTGCGGGATTACCTGATCGGCAGCGGCCGCGGTGCGGACCAGATCAGCCCGGGCTAGCGTGTCCCGGGCCGGGCGGCGCCGGTGAGCCCGCGCCGGGCACGGCGGCTGCCGGACGAGACGCCGCGCCGGGGCCGCCGGGGCACTGCGCCCGGTGCGGCGCGGCGCGATGGCGGCGACGACCCGGCTACCGTCGGCCCGGAGCGGACGGAGTCGTGGCCGGACGGAGACTGGGTGATTCGCCTGGTGCCGGGAGCAGCGTCGGTGAAGAGCTATCGTTGCCCGGGATGTGATCAGGAGATCCCGGCTGGCACCGCACATCTGGTCGCCTGGCCCAGCCTGACTCCCGGCCCGAGCGAGCGGCGGCATTGGCACCGGCCGTGCTGGGACCGGCGGGTGCAGCGCCGCCCCGGGCGCCGGGTCGGCAGGTAGGAAGTGAGCGTCATTCAGAACCGGCTAGCGAGCCTGGGCCGTCAGGCCCGGGCGAGCGGTCGGTGCTAGGACCGAAACGCATGCGACCGCAGATCTCTGAATGACGGGAACTTCTAGCTAGGTAGCGGACAGAGGACCACGATGAGCGAGATCAGGGCGGCCACCGTGCTGCCGGCCCGCCGGGGCACACCGTCAAGCTGCACACCGCGGACGGTCTCGACCTGGTCGGTGAGATCGCGCTGCCGGCCGGCCGGGACCCGGTGGCGACGCTGATCTGCCTGCACCCGCTGCCCACCCCGGCGGCATGATGGACAGCCACCTGCTGCGCAAGGCGGCCGACCGGCTGCCTGCGCTGGCTGACCTGGCCGTGCTGCGTTTCAACACCCGGGGAACCTCGTCCGAGCACGGCACCAGCCGCGGCGTGTTCGACGGCGGCCGGGCCGAGCAGCACGATGTGGCCGCGGCGATCGGCTCTGTGTCGCGGCCGGGCTGCCCAGGATGTGGCTGCTCGGCTGGTCGTTCGGCACCGAACTGGCGCTGATGTGGGGCGACGTGCCGCCGTCGAAGGGGCGATCCTGCTGTCACCGGCGCTGCGCCGGGCCGGGGACGCCGACCTCGACGCCTGGGCGGCGGCGGGCGCCAGCTGCTCGCCTGGTGCCCGAGCTAGACGATTATCTGCGCCCGGACGAGGCCATCGAGCGATTCGCCCGGGCCCCCCAGGCCGGGGTGACCGGCGTTGACCGCGCGAAACACCTGTGGGTGGGAGAGACTTACGTCCGCATCGTGCTGAATGCGATAGTGCGGCTGCTGAATCCTGCCGCCGGCCGCTGCCCGCCGAATGGAAGGACCCAACGTGAGCCTGTTCGATCTCACCGGCAAGACCGCCTTCGTGACCGGTGCCTCGCGCGGGATCGGCCGTGCCATCGCGGTGGCGCTGGCCAGGCGGGCGCCGACGTCGCGATCGTGGCGAGGACAGCGGACGGCCTGGCGGATACGTCCGACGACATCACCGCGTGGGCCGCAAGGCCATCGTCATACCGGCCGACGTGACCGACCAGGCCGACGTGGCCGGCGCGGTGGCGGCGGCGATCGACCAGCTCGGCTGCGTCGACATCGTGGTGAACAACGCGGGCGGGTCGAATTTCATGGTCAGTTCCGCGACCTGCGGCTGTCCGGCTGGGACAAGCTGATCAGGCTGAACCTGAGTTCCGCCATGTATGTCTGCCACGCGTTCGCCGGTCACCTGCTCGACCGCGGGACGGGCTCGGTGATCAACGTGGCCTCCGTGGCCGGCGTGGCCGCGTCGCCGCTGATCACGCCCTATGGGGCGGCCAAGGCCGGGCTGATCTCGCTGACCAAGTCGCTGGCGGTCGAGTGGGCGGCCTACGGCGTGCGGGTCAACGCGCTGTGCCCGGGCTGGACGGCCACCGCGCTGAACCGCAACCTGTGGGAGGATCGGACGCCGGGCCGGCCACGATAGCGACCGTGCCGATGAAGCGCTGGGCCAGGGCCGAGGAGATGGCCGGTGCCGGCGGTGTTCCTCGCCAGCGACGCGTCCTCGTACCTGACTGGGCAGGCGATCGTCGTCGACGGCGGCCAGACCGCCATGGCCTGACCCGGGGGCAGAAAGCCGACGGGGGCCGGCGCGTCAGCGCCGGGCCCTCGTTCTGCCTGGGGCTGCTCCTACTCGGTCCACCACTCGTCGTCGTTGGCCTTGGCCTTGGCCGAGACCGGCTGCTTGGCCGGGGCCTGCTGGGTCTGGCCCGGGGCAGGCTGGGCCTGCCGGGGCTGGGCGGCCGGGGCCGCCTGGGTGGGCGCGCTGCTGCGCGGCGCGGCCGGGGCGGCCTGGGTCGGTGCGCTGCTGCGCTCGCGATCCCACCGCCTTCTGCGGGGCGCTCCCGCCGACGGCCGGCCGGCCCGCTCCCGCGCCACCTGGCTTGAGCGCGTCGGCCAGGCCACCCATCTGGGTGCCGAGCAGCTGGCTGATCTGCGCCAGGTGGCTGGAGATGCTCTCCTTCTGCTTGCTCAGCTCGTCAACCTCGCGCTGCGCGCTGGCCCGGTGCCGCTCGATCTCCGACTTGGTGTCGGCCAGCAACTGCTCTGCCTGGGCCTTGGCCTGGGCGACGATCTGGTCCGCGTTCTTCTTCGCGTTGGTGACCAGCTGCCGGGAGTGCTGGTCCGCCTCGCGCCGGGTCTGCTCGGCCTGCGCGCTGGCCTTGGCCGCCCGCTGCTCGGCCGTGGCCGCGCGCTGCTCCGCCTCGCTGACCAGCTTCTGGGTGGCCGACTGGGCCGCGGCCAGCCGCTCGGCCTCCTGCCGCTCGGCCTCCTCGCGGCGGGACGCCAGCTGGATCTCGAACTCGGCTTCGGCCTGGGCGCGCTGCGCCTCGCTCTCCTCCAGGATGCGCTGGGCCTGGCTGCGCATCTCGTCGGCCTGCCGCTTGGAGGTAGTGAGGATCTCGTCCCGCTCCCGCTTGGCGGACGCCTTGAGCTGGGCCACCTCGCGCTCGGTGGTGGTGCGCAGCTTGGCGATGTCCCGCTCGATCGCGGCCCGCTTCTCGGCCACCTCGTGATCGGCGGTGGCCCGCAGCTTGGCTACCTCGCGCTCGGTGGTGGACGTCAGCTCGTCCGCCTCGCGCCGGGCACCCGTCTTGATCGCGTCTGCCTCGCGCTCCGCCGATCCCCGCTGCTCGTCGGTCTCCCGCTTGGCGTTGGCCCGCAGCTCCGCAGCCTCGTTCTCGGCCGACGCGCGCACTTCCGCCGCGTCCACCTTGGCCGCCGCGTTGAGCTCGTTCGCCGCGGACCGGGCTTCCTGTGCGATCTCGGTGGCCTGCTCCTCAGCCAGCCGGAGCAGCTGCTCGATACGGGAGCCAAGGCCGGCGTAGGTCGGCCGCTCCTGCTCCCGGATCTGCCGGTGCGCGTCGGACAGCTCCTGCTGCAGTGCCTGAACCTGCTCGCGGTGCTGGCGGACTTCACCGTCAAGCTGCTTGAAGTATTCGTCAACCTGATGCGGGTCGTAGCCCCGCATCACCCGGGCGAACTCGCGGGGGGTGGTTTCCTCGAAGAAGTTGCTGAGCTGAGCGTCAATTTCAGGCTGCATGTGGCTTGATCCTGGGTAGACGAGGGTGACATGCGGGGGCGAACAGGGCATCGCGATCCGCTCCGCAGGCCGGGGCACCGTCGCAGACCGTCCCGAAACCCGGCAGGCGCGGAGAGTGTGCCGCTTGCCCAGTGCTCGCAGCGTACTCCTAACACGCAGGCATTAGCGGCGGCTTCTCGTTTCCTCTTGGCACGGATCCGGGCTTTTTGGCGGTATTGGCGGGCGCCGGGCTGGGCCGGACGGGACCGGGTGAACGGACGGCACCGTTAATAGCGTACATACCGGGATATTCGGGGACGACTGGCCCCCGAGGTGGCCTGGCTCAGCCCACCGCCGGCTCGACCAGTTCGGTCAGCACCCCGCCCAGGTCCGCCGGATGCAGGAAGGCTATCGAAGCGCCCATCGAGCCGTGCCGTGGCCGCTGGTCGATAAGCCGGAACGGTTTCGGCGCCAGCTCGGCCAGGGCCGCGCCGATATCGGCCACCGCGTAGCCGACGTGATGCAGGCCCTCGCCCCGCCGGGCCAGGAACTTGCCGACCGGGGTGTCCGGGCCGAGCGGTTCCAGCAGCTGAACCCAGGACGCCCCGCCCGCGGGCTGGCCGACGCGCAGCATGGCCTCCCGGACGCCCTGCTCGGGGATCACCTCCCGGCTGACCACGGTCAGCCCGAAGGCCTCCTGGTACCGGGCCACGGCCGCCTCGAGGTTGCGGCAGGCGATCCCGACATGGTCGATTCGGAGCAGCACGGATGCCTCCATCCTGGGCCAGGTATTTCCCTGAGTTATCGTGGCAGACATCCAGCCAGGGCGTCGCGGAGGGCAGGCATGCGGGAAGCAGTGATCACCGGGGGAGCCAGGACCGCGATCGGACGCCTGCTCGGCTCGCTCAAGGACTTTCCGGCCGCCCAGCTGGGCGGCATCGTGATCAAGGCGGCGCTGGAGCGATCCGGCATCTCCGCCGGCCAGGCCGACTACGTGATCATGGGCCAGGTGCTGCAGGCCGGCGCCGGGCAGAACCCGGCGCGGCAGGCCGCGGTGGCCGCCGGTCTGCCGATGTCGGTGCCGGCCCTGACCATCAACAAGGTGTGCCTGTCCGGGCTGGAGTCCATCGCGCTGGCCGCGCAGCTGATCCGGGCGGGCGAGTTCGACATCGTGGTGGCGGGCGGCATGGAGTCCATGACCGGGGCCCCGCACCTGCTGCCCGGGGCGCGTGCCGGGCACAAGTACGGCTCCATCGAGGTGCTCGACAGCATGGCCCGGGACGGGCTGACCGACGCGTTCGACCAGTCCGCGATGGGTGAGCTGACCGACCGGCACAACACCCGGCTGGGCATCGGCCGGGCGGAGCAGGACGAGTTCGCCGCCCGGTCGCATCAGCGGGCCGCCGCCGCGGCCAAGGATGGCCTGCTGGCCAGCGAGATCGTCGGTGTGCCGGTGCCGCAGCGGCGCGGCGAGCCGGTCATCTTCGACGCGGACGAGGGCATCCGGCCGGAGACCACGGCCGAGGGGCTGAGCGGGCTCCGGCCGGCCTTCACCGCGGACGGCACGATCACCGCCGCGTCCGCCTCACAGATCTCCGACGGGGCCTGCGCGGTCGTGGTGATGTCGGCTGACGCGGCCGCCGCGCATGGCGCGCCCGTGCTGGCCACGGTGGGCGCGCACGGCACGGTGGCCGGGCCGGACACCTCACTCCAGTCGCAGCCATCGGCCGCCATCCTCCGTGCCCTGGACAAGGACGGGCTGAGCATCGCGGACCTGGACCTGGTGGAGATCAACGAGGCGTTCGCGGCGGTCGCCATCCAGTCCATCCGGGACCTCGGTATCGGCCCGGAGCAGGTCAACGTGAACGGCGGGGCCATCGCGCTGGGCCACCCGATCGGCGCGTCCGGCGCCCGGATCACCCTGCATCTGGCCTACGAGCTGAGCCGCCGCGGCGGTGGCCTGGGCGCGGCGGCGCTGTGCGGCGGCGGCGGGCAGGGCAGCGCGCTGCTGCTGCGCGTGCCCGCGCCCAGTGACCGGGGCTGACCCGGGCCCGGGCGGCCAGGAGCCCGGTCCGGGGCTGGTCAAGCGGGCCTGCGACGGTGACGTGCGGGCTCTCGGGCGGCTCATCTCGCTGGTGGAGAACGGCGCCCCGGAACTCCGCGCGGTGCTGCGCGAACTGGCCCCGCGGACCGGCCGGGCCCGGGTGCTCGGCCTGACCGGCGCCCCCGGCGTGGGTAAGTCCACGCTCACCGGGGCGCTGATCGCGGCTTACCGGGAGCGTGGCCTGCGGGTCGCCGTGCTGGCCGTCAACCCGACCTCACCGTTCACCGGCGGGGCGCTGCTCGGCGACCGGGTCCGGATGCAGCAGCATGCCACCGACCAGGGCGTGTACATCAGGTCGATGGCCAACCGCGGGCACCTGGGCGGCCTGGCCGGGGCCGCGCCGCAGGCGCTGCACGTGCTGGACGCGGCCGGCTTCGAGCTCATCCTGGTGGAGACGGTCGGGGTGGGCCAGGCCGAAGTGGAGATCGCCGCGCTGGCCGACTCCACGCTGGTCATCGTCGCGCCCGGGCTGGGTGACGCCATCCAGGCGGCCAAGGCCGGGATACTGGAGATCGGCGACGTGTTCGCGGTCAACAAGAGCGACAAGCCAGGCGCCCAGGAGACGGTGCGGGACCTCCGCGGCATGATCGCCATGGCGCAGCGCGGCCCGGATGACTGGAAGCCGCCGATCGTGCGCACCGTCGCGGCGGACGGCACGGGCATCGCCGAGCTGGCCGCCACGCTCGACGCGCACCAGGCCTGGCTGGACACCTCGGGCGAAGGGGAGCGCAGGCGGCTGGCCCGGGCCCACGGCGAGATCACCACGCTGGCGCTGGCCGAGCTGCGTAAGCGGATGGGCGTGCTGCCCGGGGATTCGGCCGCCGACGAGCTGGCCCGCCGGGTGGCGGCCGGTGAACTGGACCCGTACAGCGCGGCCGACGAGCTCATCGCTGCGGCGAGCTAGCCTGCCCCGCCTCGGACACGGCCGGGGCTGGGGTTGCGGCCGGGGCGTCAGGCTGCCCGGCGGCCGCCGGGGACGGCTCGCCCGCGCCCGCGCCAGCGGCGCCCGCGCCAGCGGCGGCCGCGCCGGTGCCACCCGCCCCAGGGCGGCCCGCGCCGCTGCCCGCCGCGTCGATCGCCGCCTGCATGATCGATTCGCTGCGCAGCCGCGCCTGGTAAGCGGCCTTGCCGCCGCGCACCCCGAGCAGCCGCTTGGACAGCACCAGGTAGATGACCAGTGCCACGTTGATTCCGAACGCGGTCAGCCGCAGCGCGGTGACCTTGGCGGCCAGCTCGTAGAGCTCGTAAGGGATGCCCGCTGAGGTGGCCACGAACGCGAAGTACTCGCCCCAGCGGTGCAGCCCCCACAGCGCGATCGCTTCCAGGATCTCCACCACGGTGTAGGCCGCCGCGCCGATGGCGAGCCAGGTCAGCGTTTGCTGGTCCAGGGTGAACGTGTGCCGGATCAGGCCGACCAGGCCGGACCGGTCGATGTTGTAGCCGAGTTCGTGCAGGAACGACCTGACTTCGGGGTACTCCCGGTCGAACGCGTGCTCGACGGACGACCGCGAGTACTTGAACCGCCAGATGCCGTAGGCGATGAAGCCGAAGAGGATCGCGCGCAGGAACCGTTCCACCGCGAAGGCCCGCAGGATCAGCGCGCTGCGCAGCTCATCGTCGCGGCGTACCCGCGGCGCGGCCGCGGCGGGCCCACTGGCCGTGGGCGGCCCCGGCACGAACGTGCCGCAGCGCAGGCACCGCCAGGCGGCACCGGCCGGGGTCTCGGCGCGCAACTGGGCGCGGACCGCGGGCTCGGTGGGCGCGTAGCTGACATGCGGCCGGACCGCGCACGTCAGCAGGTTCCAGTTCACTCAGAGCAGCTTATGGGAGTAACTTCTGCGTCCCCGCTGAATTACGGCCCGGCCGGTAACGGCACGCCGGGTTAAATCCCGCACGATGATGCCGTCCGACAGGGTCAGTACCTCGTCGCAGGCCAGCGCGAGCGCCGCTGCGTCGCCGCCGATGGCGATGATGGCGGTGTCCCGGCCCAGGTCGCGGATGCTGTCCGCGACGCTGGCCGCATCCTTCGGGCCGAGCCCGTCGAGCAGGCCGTCGAGCAGCAGCAGTTCCGGCTCGTGCACCGCGGCCGCGGCCAGCTTGGCCCGCCGGGCGATCACCGTCGGCGCGGCCCGGACCGGCACGTCGGCCCATGGGGTCAGCGCCAGCCGGTCCAGGATCGCGGCGGCCAGCACGTCCCCGTCCCGGCCGGGCAGGTTGGCCCGCCGGGCGGCGTGCCCGACCAGGCCGCGCACCCGGCGCACCGGCCGCGGCCGGGCCGAGGCCCGGGCGATGCCCACGTAGCGGCGCACCGCCGCACGGCCCTGCGGGGTGGTCAGGTCCTGGCCGAGCACCCGGAGCTCGCCGTAGGCCGGCCGGGCCAGCCCGCCGAGCAGGTCGATGACGGCCGACCGGGCGGTGTCCCGCTTCACCGCGATGCCCACCGCGGGGCGGCCCGCCGCTGGGGGGTCGAGGCGGAAGCTGGCCGCCCGGAGCACCCAGGTCCAGCCGTGCCGGACGCCGACCCCGGCGGCTAGGACCGGGGCCATTCCGGTGGTGCCATAACTAGACCGCACGTGCACCCCCGTCACTACCGGGAAGCGTCTCAGCAGGAAATATAACTCTCAGATACTCTATTGTCACGCTAGGTAACTAGGCATAATTAGCCAGCCGATGGGCACGACCAGCCCCCCGGGCCGGCTGCCGCCGGGCCGGCTTCCCGGGTACCGTGACCCTGTGCCGAAGCCGCTGGAACTGCCGTTCGATCCGATCGCCCGGGCCGCCCAGACCTGGGCGGAGCGCTTCGGCCCGTCCGGGGCGATGGCCGCCGTCACGTCGATCATGCGCGTGCAGCAGATCCTGCTGGCCCAGCTGGACGCGGTGCTCCGGCCGCACGAGCTGACCTTCGCCCGGTATGAGGCCCTGGTGCTGCTGACGTTCAGCAGCCGGGGGACGCTGCCGATGCGGGTGATCGGCGAGCGGCTGATGGTGCACCCGACCAGCGCGACCAACATCATCGACCGGCTGGAGGGCCAGGGCCTGGTCGTCCGCCGCCCCAACCCGCAGGACGGCCGGGGCAAGCTGGCCGCGATCACCAACCGGGGCCGGCAGGTGGTCAGCCAGGCCACCGCCGACCTGATGCAGGCCGAGTTCGGCCTGGCCGGTTTCGACGAAGCCCAGCGGGACCAGCTGTTCGACCTGCTCCGCCGGCTCCGGGTAGCAGCCGGCGACTTCGTTCCGGCCCCAGCCGCCACCAGCTAGCGCACCGTCCAGTTCGTGATCATGCCTTGAGTGTGCATAGAGGCCAACGCCGCTGGCTTAAGCACGCGTAGATGATCACCCGGGTTGTTGATGTTGAAGTAGCCGACATTCCTGTGTCTGCTACTTCAACATCAACAACAGGTGCCGCCCCGCCGGGTCTCACTGGTCACACCAGCATCACAGTTTCACCAGGCAGGCCCGGCGCCGCAATCTGCGCCGCTTAAGTCAGCGGTGTTGGAATAGAGGCCAACGCCGCAATGATCACGACTGCCGGACGGCGGGGAGGCGCGCCGGGCTGGGGCGAGTCGCGGGGTACTGGCGTTAAGTAAATTAATTGATCGGCGATTCCTGCCAGGTCGCGCCACCGTCGTAACTGAACCACACGGCGTGCACCGAGGCATCGGCCGGCACGGCGACGCCCTGGTCCGGGGTGGTCATCCCCACGTAGCTGAACCCGCCCGCGGGCAGCGTGCCCTGGGCCGCGGTCCAGGTCGCCCCGCCGTCCTTGGACAGCTCGATACCCGCGGTGGTGGCCAGCACGATCGTCCCGGTGCTGGTGCCCGCCACCGAGGTGACGGTGCCCGCGGCAGGCGCGGTGCCTGCCTTCTGCCAGGTCCGCCCGGCGTCGCCGGAGGTGTAGACGACGCGGCCGGCCGCGTCGTCCGGGCAGACCAGGACCAGCCCGCTGGTGGTGGTCGCGGCGAGCAGCGCACCGGCCGGCTGGCCGTCGGGCTGAGCGGCCCCGGGCAGGCAGGGCGCGGCGCTGCCGGTCACCGGCTGCCAGCCGCCCGCGCCGCTGACCGGCCCGGACACCAGCACACCGGTCGGCGGGAGCAGGTAGCCGCGGCTACCGGTGAGCACCAGCGCCGCCGCGCTGGCCGTTCCGCTGCCGCTGAGGCCGGTCGCCGCGCCCGGCACCGGCGCCCACCGGTTGCTGCCCGGGGCGGCCTCCTGAAGCGTCTGCCCGGTGCAGCCCGCGGCCCAGCTCGCGCCGGTGCCCGAGCACTGCGCCCAGACCGCGAAGACCCGCTGACCCGCCGTTTCCAGCGCGGTCACCCGCAGCCCGCCGGTACCGATCCGCTTCCAGCTGCGCCCGCCGTTATGGGTGGCCCACAGTTGCGGGCCGAACGCCCATCCGTCGCTGGTGTTGTAGAACCGGATCTGGCTTACCCGGCCGGCCCCTTCGCGGCGCCGGTCACCGGCGCACTGACGCCGTGCCAGGTCTTGCCACCGTCGTCGGTGCCCGCCAGCGAGGTGCAGATGTACGGCGACGGCGGCCCGCAGTGCCCGGGTGTGCCGGCCTGGCCGAGCACGTAGCCGGTGGCCGTGCCGACGAAGGTCGCCGAGGTGGCGGCGAAGTTCGGCGGCGCGGCCGGGGGAGCGGTGCTGGGCGGCGCGCTGTCCGGGGTCGGCTGCGCGGTGATCGGCGTCGGCGGCCGGTGATGGTGCGGGCCCGCTGCGGAGGTCTGGCCGACCTGTGCGCCGCGCGGGGTGGGCCCGGGGCCGAGGTTCAGCTGGGTGATGACCAGCCGGGGCACGGTGGCGATGACCGCGATGACCGCCGCCGCCCCGGCCGCGGCGGCAGCCGCGCGGGTCACCTTGCGCCGCCGGGCGCGCTTCCTGATCAGCTCGAAGGTGCCCGGCGGGGGCGGCAGCGGCTGGATCTGGGCGCGCGTCCAGGTGTCCAGCTCGTCGCGCGGATCAGCCATCTGATTCCCCCAGCGCGGCGCGCAGGCGCGCCCGGGCGTGGAACAGGTCGGCCTTGATGGTGCCCTCCGGCCGGCCGAGCAGCGCGGCCACGTCGCGGACCGGGAACCCCGCATAGTAGTGCAGCAGGAACGGGCTGCGCAGCCGGTCGGGCAGCGCTTGCAGCAGTTCCCGCACGTGCACGTCCTGGGCCGGGTGGTAGGCCGGGTCGGCCACCGCCGTGGCGCTCACGCTCTGCAGCGCCCGCCGCTCCCGGCCGGTCTTCCGCCAGTGGTCCCGGACCAGGTTGGTGGCGATCATGTACAGGTAGCTCTGCGGGTTGTCCAGCCGGGACCACCGGCCGAGCAGCCGGGTGAACGCCTCGGCGGCGATCTCGTGCGCGGTGTCGTCATCATCGACCAGCCGCCGGACCCAGCCCGCCAGCCGCGGATAGCAGCTGTTGAACAACTCCTCGGCCGCGGCACGGTCACTGGTGCGCAGCCTGTCCACGGAACCCCCTCGGCTGACGGTTCCGGCCGGCATGCTCCACGGCCTGGCCAGAGTCAGGGTCTCACTCGCGGCGGTGGCCGCGGGCCCGTCCACGGCTAGGGATTGCACAGATCTACCACACCCTGCCTTTCGTTCACAGGTCGCGTCATTCAAAAGCCACCTCCACCTGCTGCGGTCGCGGTTATCCGCACCGGCCGCTCGGGCAGACCCTCCGGGCCTGCACTCGCTAGCCGGTCTTGAATGACGCTCCGGCGGTCGGGTGATGCGGACCGGTCGCCAGGGCGTGCCCCCGCAATGCCCTCGCGCTTCTGAGACGGCGCGGAGCCGGGTCAGGTTGTGCTGATATCGACCTGTTACCTATGCGTGATGCGTGCGCTACCGGAGGCGTCTTAGGGCCGGGGCCCGCTGCTGGGACCCGCTGCCTGGACCCGCTGGCCGGGCCGCTGGCGGCGGGCACGGTACAGTGGGGAGAGATAGTTGGACGTCCTAGTATCTGGCTTGGGCTGAGACGGCGGGGAGAACCGGCATGGAGACGCAGGCAGCGGGGCAGCCGGGACGGGACGACCTGGCGGCCGGGCGGGAGCGCTGGCAGCGGCGGTTCCAGGAGTCCCGGGTCCGTGCGGCGGACTTCAGCACGCTGTCCGGGCTCGAGGTGGACCCGGTGTACGGGCCGCCGCCCGGGTCGGTGGTCCCCGGCTTCGAGCGGATTGGCTGGCCTGGTGAATACCCGTTCACCCGGGGCCTGTACCCGGCCGGGTACCGCGGCCGGGCCTGGACCATCCGGCAGTTCTCCGGGTTCGGCAACGCGCGGCAGACCAACCAGCGGTACCGGATGCTGCTCGGCACGGGGGGCACCGGGCTGTCCGTGGCCTTCGACATGCCCACGCTGATGGGCCACGACTCGGACGACCCGCGGTCGCTCGGCGAGGTCGGCCACTGCGGCGTGGCCATCGACTCGGCGGCGGACATGGACCTGCTGTTCGACGGCATCCCGCTGGCCGACGTCACCACCTCGATGACGATCAGCGGCCCGGCCGTCCCGGTGTTCTGCATGTACCTGGCGGCGGCCGAGCGGCAGGGGGCGGATCTGGCCGTGCTGGACGGGACGCTGCAGACCGACATCTTCAAGGAGTACATCGCGCAGAAGGAGTGGCTGTTCCCGCCGCAGCCGCACCTGCGGCTGATCGGCGACCTGATGGAATACTGCGCCGCCGAGATCCCGGCCTATAAGCCGCTCTCGGTGTCCGGCTACCACATCAGGGAGGCCGGCTCCACCGCCGCCCAGGAACTCGCGTTCACCCTGGCCGACGGGTTCGGTTATGTGGAACTCGGGCTGTCCCGCGGGCTGGACATCGAGACGTTCGTGCCGGGCCTGTCCTTCTTCTTCGACGCGCACATCGACTTCTTCGAGGAGATCGCCAAGTTCCGCGCGGCCCGGCGGATCTGGGCCCGGTGGCTGCGCGACCGCTACGGCGCGACCTCGGCGCGGGCCCAGTGGCTGCGCTTCCACACCCAGACGGCCGGCGTGTCGCTCACCGCGCAGCAGCCGGACAACAACGTGGTGCGCACGGCCATCGAGGCGCTGGCCGCGGTGCTCGGCGGGACCAACTCGCTGCATACCAACGCGCTGGACGAGGTGCTCGCGCTGCCCAGCGAGCGGGCGGCCGAGATCGCGGTGCGCACCCAGCAGGTGATCATGGAAGAGACCGGGGTGGCCAGCGTGGCCGACCCGCTGGGCGGCTCGTGGTATCTGGAGGCGCTGACCGACCGGCTGGAGGCCGCGGCCGAGGAAGTGTTCGCCCAGATCCTGGCCATGAGCCCGGACCAGACGATGACTGGCGGGATCCTGCACGGCATCGAGACCGGCTGGTTCTCCGCCGAGATCGCCGAAGCCGCGTTCGCCTATCAGCAGAAGGTGGAGAAGGGCGACAAGAAGGTCGTTGGGGTCAACGTGCACACCGGCACGGTCGGCTCCCCGGTGGAGATCCTCCGGGTCAGCCACCAGGTGGAGCGGGAGCAGGCGGCCGAGCTGGGCCGCCGCCGGGCGGGCCGGGATCAGGCGGCGGTGGATGCGGCGCTGGCCCGGATGCTGGACGCGGCCCGGACCGGGGCGAACATGATCCCGCCGATGCTGGACGCGGCCCGGGCCGAGGCCACGCTGGGCGAGATCTGCGACGTACTGCGGGCCGAGTGGGGCAGCTACTCCGAAGTGCCCGCGTTCTGAGCGGCGGCCCGGAATCCAGCCGCGGCCCGGGCTGCGGCGGCGCTAGAGGTACGCGAGGTGCTCCTCGACGGTGCCCAGGACAGCCGGATCGCCGGGATCGGCCAGCAAGCGGAGCGCCTGCCGGAGGCGGAAGGCCGTCTCCACCGGGCGGGAATCGGTGTCCAGCCCGCGCGCCGTGGCATAGGCGTGCCAGCCCCGGGCCCACAGCGCGGTGAAGTCGCGGCGCCGCCGCCGCCACAGTCCGGTGCCCCACTCGCCCAGGTCGAAGTCCCAGTACGGATGGTCCACCCGGGCCGTCTCCCAGTCGATGATGCCGGTCAGCCGGCCGTCCTCGGCCAGCAGCTGGTCTTCGTGGATGTCGCCATGGACCAGGACCGGCGCCAGCCGGGCGGCGCTGGCCAGCAGGCCTGCCCACGCCGTGGCGCGCTCGGGCCGGCCCAGGCGGGCGGCGGCCTCAGCGGCGGCCGCCGCGCTGGTGGCCGGGTCAAGGGCCCGGCGCAGCCAGCGATGATGAGCGGCGTCGTGGTGCTGCGGCGGCCGCGACCCGAACAGCCGCGGCGGTTCGAGCTCGTGCCAGCAGGCGATGGCCTGGCCCACCTGCTCCAGCAGCGCCTCGGGTTCGGCCGGTACCTCGCCGGGCAGGCGGGTTACGGCCGCGAACGGGAACGGGTAGATCTCCGGGTCGTGCCAGCGTCCCAGCAGGCGCGGCAGCACGGCCAGCCCGGTCTGAGCCAGCGCCCGGTAGGCGGCCGTCTCCCGGTCGAACCACTCGACCCCGGCAGCGGAACGCGGGAACAGGAAGACCCGGTCGGAGTCGAGCAGGACCAGCTTGTTCCAGCCGGCCACGTTCAGCACCAGCCGGTCCAGGTCCACGCCGACCAGCGCGGCGAACCGCGCTGCCTGCGGCGGCACCAGCAGCGCGTTGATCGCCGGTCCCACGAGGTTGTCGGCCACGCCCAAAGTATGGCCCCGCGGCGCGCTCACCCGGCCGGCGCTCAGGCTGGGCTGGCGGCCGGCCGCGGGCCGGTTTACCAACGTCAGTGGGTGGCGGTCAAGGCATGGCGGGGATGCGGCAGGATAGAGGTATGCAGCAGCCCCGGGACTTTTCGCTCTACGGCGCTGTTGACCTGGGCGCGCGGCAGGCCGCCGCGCAGCGCAGTCAGCAGGCCGCGGCACGCGCCAGCGGGCAGGGTAGCTCGCCGGCCGGCAATGTCATGGACGTGACCGAGGAGACGTTCAACGTCAACGTCGTTGAACGGTCCCGGTCGGTGCCGGTCATCCTGGACCTCTGGGCCGAATGGTGCGAGCCCTGCAAACAGCTCAGCCCGGTGCTGGAGAAGCTGGCCGGTGAGGCCGACGGCGACTGGATGCTGGCCAAGGTGGACATCGACGCGAACCCGCAGTTGCGGGCCGCGCTGCAGGTGCAGAGCATCCCGATGGTGATGGCGGTGGCCGGCGGCCAGGTGGTGGACGGCTTCCTCGGCGCCATGCCAGAGGCCCAGGTACGCCAGTGGCTCGGCCAGGTCATGCAGGTGGCCGGTCAGCTCGGGCTGCCCGGCGCGGCCGGGGCGGCGGCCGGCGATCAGCCCGGAAACGGCCAGCCGGGCGGCCAGCCGGGCGGCCAGCCGGGCGGCGGGCCGGGCGGCGGGCCCGGTATGCCCGGCGGGCGCGGGCCCGGCATGCCGGCCGACCCGGCCTTCGACGAGGCCCAGCAGGCCATGGAGCGCGGCGACCTGGACGCCGCGGCCGCCGCGTTCGAGCGGGTGCTGGCGGCCGCCCCAGGCCACCCGGTGGCCACCGTGGGCCTGGCCCAGGTGGACCTGATCCGCCGGGTGAGCTCCTACGACGAGGGACAGGTCCGGCGGGACGCGGCCGAGCATCCCGGGGACGTCGACGCGCAGGCCCGGGTGGCCGATCTCGACGTGGCCACCGGGCGCACCGAGGAGGGCTTCGACCGGCTGCTCGGTGCGATCCGGCGCACCTCGGGAGAGGACCGGGAGCGCGCCCGGGTGCACCTGGTCCGGCTGTTCGACGTGTTCCCGCCCGGCGACCCAACGGTCACCAGGGCCCGCGCCAGCCTGTCCAGCCTGCTCTTCTGACCGCCGGGCCCCGGGAAGCGGTCCCGGTCACACTCAAAGCGGTCTCCAGTCAGCAGCATCCCGCCTTAGCGGCACCA
>CAVWSA010000016.1:0-113066 GCA_963757545.1 uncultured Actinomycetes bacterium
ACGGTAGCCGCGGCCAGTCCTGCCTGCACGCCAACGCGGCCAGCACCGCCGCCATCATCCGCGGTGACCGGGCGGTGAGCTGGCTCAGCCAGCTCGGCCTGCCGGCCCGGCTGGCCGGGCACGACGGCATCGTGCTGACCGTGGCCGGCTGGCCGGCCGGCCATCCCCGGGGGCCGGGCGTGACTCTCGACTTCGCCTGCCCGGGCCTGTGGACGCCACCCGGGCGGCCGGCCGGGTAGCCCTGCTGCTGATGTCGGCCAGCGTGCTGTTCGGGGTGCTGACCGCGGGGCGGTTCAGCACCGGCCGCTGGCCGCGCTTCCTCACCGTGGGGCTGCACCGTAATCTCTCGCTGCTGGCGCTGGCCTTCCTGGCGCTGCATGTCGGCACCACCGTGCTGGACTCCTACACCTCCATCCCGCTGAGCGCGGCGTTCCTCCCCTTCGCGTCGCCCTACAAGCGGTTCTGGCTGGGCCTGGGCGCGATCGCGCTGGACTTGCTGGCCGTTCTGGTGCTGACCAGCCTGGCCCGGCTCCGGCTCGGCTACCGGGCCTGGCGGGTGGTGCACTGGTCCGGCTACGCGTGCTGGCCGGTCGCGGTCGCGCACGGCGTTGGCGCGGGCACCGACGAGCACCACTCCTGGGCCGCGGCGCTGACCGGCCGGCTGCATCGCACTGGTCGCTGCGGCCATCGCCTGGCGGCTGCTGCGGCGCTGGCCAGCAGCGCAGGCTGCTGCGGCTCAGTGTGGTCATGGCGGCCGCGGTGGGCGTCCCGGCCGCGCTCAGCCTGAGCGGGTTCGGCTGGTGAGCGCCCGGCTGGCCGGGCCCCGGCACGCGCTGCCCGGGGCCGCGTCCCCGCCCACCCGGACCGGCCCTTACCCCGCTGGAGACCGGCCGCCCCGGCCGGCGCTCCAGCCTTCCCCCGCTGGGGCCCGGCCGTTCCCTCCGGTGTCCCAGCCCACCGCCGGGGCCCGGCTGCTCCCCGCCGCGCCCCAACTCCCCGGCGGGGCGCGATCGCTCCCCACCGGGCCCCGGCGGAGCCCTTGGGCTCGCTCTACCTGCCGCCCCAGCGGCGCCTGCCCCGGCTGCTGGCCTGCGCTACGACCGGCCGGCCAGCCTGCTCGATCACGAGCGGTGCTACGGCCCGGTCCCGCTGGGTGGCCGGGGCGGCCGCCTGATCGAGGTCGTGGAGCGCTCCGGCCTGACCGGGCGGGGCGGCGCGGGCTTCCCCACCGGCCGCAAGATGCGGTCGGTGGCCAGCCGCCGTGGGCCGGCGGTGGTGCTGGCGAACGGGGCCGAGGGCGAGCCCGGCCAGCGGCAAGGACCGGCTGCTGCTGACCCGGCTGCCCCACCTGGTGCTGGACGGGATCAGCCTGGCCGCCGAGGCGGTCGGTGCCCGGGAGGCCTACCTATGTGTGCACCGTGCGGAGACCGGCCTGCTGGCCGGCCTGCGGGACGCGGCCGCGGACCGGTACCGCGCGGGCACCGACCCGGTGCCGATCGAGGTCGTCGGGATCCCTGGTCACTACGTGTCCAGCGAGCAGACCGCGCTCGTCTCGTTTCTGGGCGGCGGCCTGGCCAAGCCCGCCTTCACCCCGCCCCGGCCGGACGAGCGTGGCCTGCACGGGCGCCCCACGCTGGAGAACAACGTCGAGACGCTGGCCCACCTGGCGCTGATCGCCCGCTACGGGGATGCCTGGTTCCGCGGCGTCGGGCTGCCGTCGGCGGCTGGTTCGGCCCTGGTCACCGTGGCCGGGGCGGTGGCCAGGCCCGGGGTGTACGAGGTCGAGCTCGGCACCCCCATCGGGCAGGTACTGATGCAGGCCGGCGGCCCGGCCGAGCGGCCCCGGGCGCTACTGGTCGGCGGCTATTTCGGCGGCTGGCTGCCTGCTGGCTACGCCTGGCCGATCCCGCTGTGCCAGCCGGCCCTGCGGGCCGCGGGCGGGGCGATGGGGGCGGGCATCCTGATCGCCCTGCCCGGCAGCGCGTGCGGCCTGGCCGAGACCGCCCGGGTGATCCGTTTCCTCGCCGAGGAAACGGCCGGCCAGTGCGGGCCGTGCGTGTTCGGCCTGCCCGCGCTCGCGGACACGGTGGCCGACCTGGCTTATCACGGTGGCCGGAGGCAGGCACTCGGCCAGCTCAGCCGGCTGCTCCCGGTCATCGAGGGACGCGGCGCCTGCCGCCACCCGGACGGCGCCACCCAGCTGGTCCGCAGCGCGCTGCGCACGTTCGCCGCCGATGCCCAGTGGCACGACGCGAACGGTCCCTGTCCCGGCGTGCGCCGCGAGCCACTGCTGCCGGTCCCGGGCGATGACGAACGAGAGCAGGCCTGGAAATGAGCATCAGGCTGCGGGTCAACCCGATCGCCTGCACCGGCCACGGCATGTGCGCGGAACTGCTTCCCGAGCTCATCACGCTGGACCAGTGGGGTTATCCGATCGTTTCCAGCGGGCCGGTCCCCGGCCCGCTGGCGCCGCACGCCAGGCGGGCCGCGGCGGTCTGCCCGACCTGGCCCTGCTGATCGAGACGAGTCACCAGCGGCCGCGCTGACCCCCGGCGGCGGCGCCGGTCAGCTGTCGCCGCCCCCGGTGCCGCCGTCGTCGCCACCCCACAGGCCGTGCACCGCTTCCGTCGGCACCGATCCGGCACAGGTCACCGCCACCCGCACGCCGGACGGCCCGTTCAGGAAGTCCACCCGGGCGACCGCGGCGGGGCCGCGCACGACGTCATCGGCCTGGTAGCCCTGCTGCGGGCTCCATGAGATCAGGTACGCGCCCGAGCCGCCGCAGTCCGCCAGCACGCTGCCGCCCGGCGAGCTGAGCACGGTCCCGCCGCCCGCCGCGGGACTGGCCGGAGCGCTGGCGGGCCGGGCCGGCCGGTGCCGCCGGGCCGGGCTGCGCGGCGCGGCGCCCCGGGTGCCGGTGGCCGCCGGGCTGGCGTCATGGTCGGCGCTGGCCAGCGCGTGATTGACCGCAGAGACAGTCAGCTGCTGGGTCGGCGGCGCGGCGAAGCTCTGACCGATGAGCGACACGGCGGCGAGGCTGCCGCCGGTCGCCCCGAGCACTCCGAGCAGCCACGCCCCAGCCGCCAGCAGGACGCGGGCAGGCACGCTTTTCATGATCGCGGATCACACCTTAAGACCAGGTAAAGGCAGCGACAAGAGAGTAGTAGGCGGGCGGCTCCGCAATACGGCGACTTGCTGCGTAACGGTGCGCTTCCGGCTAACGTCCTGATCATGGCGCAGTTGCTCCTGGTGGAGGACGATGCCTCGATCCGCGGCGCGCTGATCCGGTCACTCACCGAGCGCGGGCACGCGGTGACGAGCACGGCCAGCGCGATGTCCGCGCTGCACCGGATCCATCAGGCACCACCGGATCTGGTCCTGCTCGACCTGGGCCTGCCTGACCTCGGCGGGTACGAGACGCTGCGGATGCTCCGCGCGATCAGCCGGGTCCCGGTGGTGGTGATCACGGCCCGCGACGACGAGGCCGACATCATCCGGGTCCTGGACGCCGGGGCCGACGACTACCTGGTCAAGCCGTTCGGCGGCGGCCAGCTCGAGGCCCGGATCCGGGCCGTGCTGCGGCGCACCGAAGCGGACGAGCCGACGGGCGGGGCGCCCATCGTGGTCGGTGCGCTCCGGCTGGACGCCGAGGCGCACGAGGCCACCCTGGGCGGGGCACCACTCGACCTCAGCCGGCGGGAGTTCGACCTGCTGCACTACCTGGTCCTGCATGCCGGGCAGGTGGTGACCAAGCGGGATCTGCTGACGCACGTCTGGCGACTGCCCTACGGCGGTGCCGACAAGACGGTGGACGTGCACGTCTCCTGGCTGCGCCGCAAGCTGGGGGAGACTGCCCAGCAGCCCCGGTACCTGCACACGGTCCGCGGCGTCGGCATCAAGCTGACCGCCCCGTCATGACGCTGCGCCGCCGCCCGGCCCGGTCATGAGACTGCGGATAACCCTGCTGGTCGTCGCGGTCAGCTCGATGGTGCTGATCTCCTTCCTGGTACCACTGGCCCTGGTGCTGCGCACCCTGGCGGCGGACCGCGCGGTGAGCTCGGCCACGGTCCGGGCGCAGTGGATGGCCCCGCTGGTCGCCACGCTCAGCGAGCCCAGCCTCAGGCTGGCGGTCGCGCAGGTGAACGGCGCCGACCGGGCCCAGCCGGTGACCGTTTTCCTGCCCGGCGGTGCGGTGCTCGGCCAGCCCGCGGCCCGGTCCGCGGGGGTGCGGCTGGCCAGCCAACGGACGCAGCTTCGCGACCCCGGCTCAGGGCGGCGTGGAGGTGCTGGTCGCCGTGCAGGGCCTGCCGCACGGCACGGCGGTGATCCGCGCGTTCGTGCCCGGCCCGCAGCTACGGGCCGGGGTGACCCGGGCCTGGCTGGTCCTCGGCGCGGTGGGGCTGGGCCTGCTGCTGCTGAGCGTGGCGGTGGCCGATCAGCTGGCCCGGTCCCTGGTCCGCACGCTGCGCGCGCTGGCCCACGCGTCCGACCTGCTCGGCACCGGGAATCTCGGGGCGCGGGCGACGGTGGCGGGCCCGCCGGAGATGCGCCAGGTGAGCACCGGGCTGAACCGGCTGGCCGCGCGGATCGGGGACCTGCTGGCCCACGAGCGGGAGACCGCGGCAGATTTGTCGCACCGGCTGCGCACCCCGCTGACCGCGCTGCGGATCGACGCCGAATCGCTGGGCGACGCCGGGGAGCGGGCTCAGCTGGTCAGCGACGTCGATGGGCTGCAGCGCACCGTCAACGAGATCATCCTGGCGGCCCGCCGGCCGTCCGGGGCGGCCACCCGGGTCGCCTGCGATGCCAGCGACGTGCTCGCTGACCGGGCCGCGTTCTGGCGGCCGCTGGCCGACGACCAGGACCGCCAGCTGACCGTGGAGATCGCGGCCGGCCCGGTCGAGGTGCGGGTATCCCGGGACGACCTGGCCACCTGCGCGGACATCCTGCTGGAGAACGTCTTCGCGCACACCGCGGAGGGGGTGGCGTTCTCGGTCCGGGTCAGCCGCCGGGCCGGCGGGGGCGCCTGGCTGGTGGTCGCCGACGCGGCGCCGGCTTCGCGGATGCGGACCCAGCACGGCGTGGCAGATCGAGCGCGGGCTCCACCGGCCTGGGCCTGGACATCGCCCGGCGCATCGCCGAAGCAGCTGGCGGCACACTCACCGTGGGCCGGTCACCGGCCGGCGGCGGGGCGGTCACCCTGGGGTTCGGGCCGCCCTCCGACGCGGTGGAACCGGGCCGGCGGCACCGCCGGGTCAGGCCGCCGCTGATCCTGCGCAAGCAGCCAGCCAGCCTCCCCGGCCCCCGGGCTTAGCCAGCCCCGCGCCTTAGCCCGGGCGCCGGGCGCAGAGATAAGGCGTTCGCCCAATGTGGCGGCCACCCCCTTAGCGGCAACCTCGAAGATGTACGGCCGTGACCACGGCCGTCGGCCGAGGAGGACACCGTGTACTCAGCGATAGGCGCAGCAGTCGCCGCCCAGCATGTCAAGGACATGCTCGACCAGGCAGCGCAGGACCACCGGGCCGCCGCCGTCCGGCGCGCCCGCCGCACGCGGTCCGCTGGCCGGCCAGCGGCCGGCCCGGCCCGGGCGGCCGGGCACGGCACCACGACCGCCCCGTGCTGACCTCACCCCCGATGCTGGCCTGCCCCGCAGTCCCCTCCCCGGGGCAGGCCAGTCACTCCGCCGGGTCGAGAATCTGCACCCGGTCGCCGACCCGGATGGTGCCGGTGACATCCGGGATCAGGTTCTGGCCGAAGACCAGCTGCTGGCCGAACCGGCGGCGGCGGCCGAGCATGGCCAGCGGCTGCCGTCCCCGCCGCGCGGTCTGCTGATCGATCGTGGTCACCACGCACCGCCCGCAGGGCTTGGCCACCCGGAACGTGGCCGCGCCGATCCGGATCCGGCGCCAGCCGTCCTCCGCCCACGGTGCCGTGCCCGCTACCACCACGCTCGGCCGGAACCGGGTCATCGGCACCGCCGGATGACCGTCCTCGATCAGCCACTGGCCCAGTGCGTGCAGCGAGCCCAGCGCGGTGAGCAGCAGTGGGTAGCCGTCCGCGAAACTCACCCGGTCCCCGGGCGCGCCGAACTCCGGATCCACCTGGCGGCGGGCCGGGTCGTCCAGGTGCACCAGGCGCACCGGCCGGCCCAGGAAGCGGGAGAACCACGCGTCGGCCTGGTCCCCCACGGCCGCCGCGCGGACTTTTGACCGCCACACGCTGACCCAGAGCATTTCCGCGCCCCGCACCTCGGCCGGGGCGGGCAGGGTCAGCGGTGGCTGCCCGCCCGCCGACAGGTACAGGCTTCCGGCGGTGCGGTAGCGGGCGCTGACCAGGGCCAGCGTCGGCTCGGTGCGCTGGGTGATGAACCGGCCGTCCGGCTCGACCACCAGCCAGCGCCGGTCGCCGGCCAGGCCGCACGGCTCGACTTCCGCCTCGGCCAGGTCAACCGCCCGCCCGGCCTTGACCGGGTAGATGTGTATCGAGGCCACGGTCATCTCTCCGGCCGCATCCATCGCAGGTCAGGGCTCCTCGTCGCGGTGGGCCCAGCCAGGATACCTGCCGCCCAGCCGGGCCGCCGGACTGGTCCGGGCGCGATTGGGAACTCGTGTTCGATTATTTGCTATTGTCGTGGCATGCCAGCGTACGTTCCGCCGGGCTGGCCGACCGGGGTGCACCCGCCAGGCAGTGCCGACTTCGAGGACACCGCCGTGGCCTGGCTGCTCGATGTGGTCCCGCCCGACTACCGGCTGTATGGGGTGCTGCGGCGCCACCCGGTCGCGCTGGCCACCATGGCCCGCCATCACGTGGCGGCCTGCGTGCAGGGCGCCCGGGAGGGGTACCGCAGCGCCCGGACGGAACTGGGCGGGGCCCTGCCCGCGCACGGGGTGGACGCGGTCCTGGCCGCCTACCGCAGCGAGGGCCGCAGGCTCGTGGATACTGCGCGGGCTGTCGACCTGATCGGCCGGGCCCTGCGCGGTGAGGTGTTCAGCCCGCGGCTTCGCGCCGAATAAGCCTGGAGCCCGGCCGGGTAGGCCTGGGGCCCGGCAGGGTCAGGGTGGTCAGCTGACGGCGCGGATGGCGAGCACGGCCATCCCGTCCACCGCCGGGTCACCACCGAAGGTCCGCACCTCCTCGTGGACCTTGTCCGCGACCACATCGGCAGTCAGCCCGGCGCACGCGGCCAGCAGCCGCGCCAGGCCATCGTCGTCATCGAGCAGCCGGTCGCCGTCACGCCGCCTGGTTACCCCGTCGGTGACGCAGAGCAGCAGGTCTCCGGGGCCGAGCGTGACTGCTGCGCGGTGAAGCCCTGCCCCTCGATCACGCCCAGCACCGGCTGGGGGGCAGCGGCACTCTCGGGCCGCCCCTCGCCCCGCAACGTCAGCGGCAGCGGCTGCCCGGCGCAGGCCAGCGAGAGCCGGGCACGGCGCACCCGCCACGATCTCCCCGTGCTCGATCGCTCCGTGCTCGATCTCCCCGTGGACCAGGGTCAGGAACGTGCCCGGCACGCGCTCGTCCAGGATCAGCTGATTCAGCCGGTCCAGCACGGCGGGGGATGCCGAGCCCGGCCGCGCCCAGGATCCGCAGCGCGTTGCGGGCCAGCGAGGTCACCGCCAACGTGGCGGGCCCGGTCCCGCACACCTCGCCGATGGCGAATCGCCAGCGCCCTCCGGCTGCCGGGAACACGTCACAGAAGTCGCCGCCACCCACGTCGGCCGCGGGAAGGCCGGCGCCGGGCAGGTCGTGCGCGAAGGCCAGCTCGACTCCCGGGATCCGGGGCAGTTCGGCGGCACCAGGGTGGCCTGCAGCGCCTCGCTGGCCTGCTGCTGCGCGGCGGCGAGCCGGGTGTTCTCCAGGGCCAGCGCGATCCGGCTCGCCAGGTCTTCCGCCAGCCCCTGCACGTCCCGGGAGGGCCGCCCGCCGTGGGGGCCGCCCAGGACGAGCAGCCCCAGCGGGCCGCCCTGGGTGGCCAGCGGGAAGCACCAGGCGCCGCGCGCCGCGAGGTCGGCCACGCCGGCCGGGGCATCCGCCGGGACGAGCGCCGCCAGTGGCCACGACGGCCGCGCGGGCGGCTGCCGGGAGCCCGGCGGTGACGGCTGGCGGGTGGCCGCGAGGTCGCAGCCCAGGTTCAGCAGCCAGCTGAGCGGGCCAGCCTGTGACTCGTCGGTGTGGCGCGCCACGGTGAGCCTCAGGTCACCGCCGGGCGCGGCGAGCAGTACCGCGCACCAGGCCGCTAGGCGGGGCACGGCCACCTGCCCGGCCACGGCGAGGACGCGCTCCTGGTCCAGCGGGCCGGCCAGCAGCGCGCCCGCCTCGGCCAGCACGCTGGTCCGGGCCCGCCGGGCCCGTTCCAGCTCCTCCAGGCGGGCGCGCTCCAGGGCCGGGGCCCATCTGGTCCGCGAGCTGCTGGAGTCGCTGCACGTCGCGTCCGCGAACCGGCCGGGGCGGGCGGCCGCGACGGCCAGCACCCCGGGCACCCGGCCGTCCACCATGAACGGCACGGTCGAGACGGACGGCGCGGTGCGCAGCCATGCGGCCGGGCCGAGACCGCTGGCGGCGCGCACCCGGAAATCCCCGTCCTCGTCGGCGACCAGGGCGTAGGCACTGTCGGCAGCCGTGATCACCCGGGCCGAGGCCACGCAGTGCCCCAGCAGCGCGTCATAGCCGGACTCGCCGGGGGCGCCGTTCCCGGTCACGGCGGCCGCGGGCCGGGCACTGACCGGCTCGGCGGCGGAAGTGCGCGGCGACTGGAACCGCCGCCGACGTCGCGGCCCGGCCGGCACCCGGCGTCGCGCTCCGGGCCGGTCCTCGCTGCGCCGGCGGCAGCGCCCATCCGGAACCAGACCGCCTTGGCGTCGGTCCCGTAGCTGACCCCCCAGGCCGACGGCCAGGGCGGAGGGCAGCAGCAGGCCCCGCCCGCCCGTGCGCTCGGCGGGAACGCTGTCGTCGGGCGCGGGGCCGGGCACCATCCGGGCCGGGTGGCTGTCCCGGACCACGACCTCGACGGCGCTGCGCCGCGAGCTTGCAGGTGACCTGTACCTGGGTCCCGGCGTGCACCACGGCGTTGGTGACCAGTTCGCTGGTCAGCAGGACGGCATCGTCCACCAGTCCGCCGTCGGCCGCGGCATCCGCGGCCGCGGCTGCCCGGCACCAGCCAGGAACACAGCGTGTCGCGGACGAACTTGCGCGCCGCTGCGACAGCCGCAGGCTCAGGCAGGTACGCCGCGCTGACGACAAGGTCGTTGCGCCCCTTCACATGCCCCCTCGGCTGTCCAGGCTGGGACCGTCCGGTCGCTTTCCTGCGAGGTGCGGGATGACCAGCCCTATCGAATAGTGCGCGGCCAGGGGATGCGACCGCCCTCATCGTGACTGAGTCGTGACCCTAATTCAGGGCGATCAGGATCGGTCACCCAGCAGCGGTGCTTGCTGCTTGCTTTGCGCCTCCAGGCGGCGGCGCCGGCCGGGACCAGCCATCACCGGCCACGTACTCCCGCACCACCTTCGCGGGGACACCGGCGATCACGCACCGGTCAGGCACCAGGCCGCGGACCACCGAGCCCGCGGCCACCACCACATTACGGCCGATCCGCGCGCCGGGCAGCACGATCACGCCAGCTCCCAGCCAGCTCCCCCTGCCGATGGAGACCGCGGTGTTGCTCGGCCACTGGCGGCCGATCGGCACGTCAGGGTCGGCGTAGCCGTGGTTCTGGTCGGTGATGTACACGTAGGGGCCGGTGAACACGTCGTCGCCGATCACGATCGAATGGTGCGCCACGAGATGGCTGCCCCGGCCGATCACGCAGTGGTTTCCGACCGCAGCACCGGCGAGTCGCCGAGCTGGTGGCCGGGGACCATGCCCGCGCTCAGGATGACCTCGGCGCCGATCAGCGTGCCGTCGCCGACCTCGATCCACTCCTCGCCGAAGAGCGCCCCGGTGGGGAACGCGATGACCGAGCCGGGGCCGAATGCGGCGAACCGGCGGCCCGCCGGGGTGGCTGCGGTGATCGCGCCCGCCTGCTGGGCCGTCTGCCAGGCGCGGTGCACCATCCGCCACGCCAGCTTGCGGTAACCCCTGGCGAGAGCCTCCTTGGCCGGCATGGACGACTACGGTACCCGGGTGCTGATCTGGAGAGTCGGGGCGCCCGGGCCCCAGGTGCCAGGGATGGCGCGGCGAGCTGGCCGCAGGCCCCGTCGATCTGGCTGCCCCGGGTGTCGCGCATGGTGACCGGGATCCCGCGGGCCGCCAGCCGGGCCTCGAACTCAGCATGGAGCCGCGGCTCGGACGCCGTCCAGCGGGAGCCAGGCGTCGGGATTGAGCGGGATCAGGTTGACGTGCGCCAGACGGCCCGCCAGCAGCCCGGCCAGCGCGTCGGCTCGCCAGGCCTGGTCGTTGACGTCTTTGATCAGCGCGTATTCGACGGAAACCCGCCGGCCGGTGGCAGCCGCGTAGTCCCACGCGGCCCCGAGGACCTCGGCCACCTTCCAGCGGCGGTTGACCGGCACCAGCTCGTCGCGCAGCTCGTCGTCGGGAGCGTGCAGCGAGACCGCCAGCCGCACGTGAGGCCTTCCGCGGCGAGACGGCGGATGGCCGGGACCAGGCCGACGGTGGAGACGGTGACCGACCGCTGGGAGATGCCCAGGCCGTCCGGGACCGGGTCGGTGATCCGGCGGACGGCCCGCAGCACGCTGGCGTAGTTGGCCAGCGGCTCGCCCATGCCCATGAACACGATGTTGGAGACGCGTCCCGGGCCGCCCGGCATCTCGCCGCGGGCCAGCGCCCGGGCCCCTGCGACCACCTGGGCGACGATCTCGGCCGCGGACAGGTTCCTGGTCAGCCCGGCCTGGCCGGTCGCGCAGAACGGGCAGGCCATCCCGCAGCCCGCCTGGGAGGACACGCACATCGTGACCCGCTCCGGGTAGCGCATCAGCACCGACTCGATGAGCGCGCCGTCGAAAGCCCGCCACAGCGTCTTACGGGTCATGCCCCCGTCGCAGGTCAGCTCCCGCTGCGCGGTGAGCAGCCGCGGCAGCAGGCGCCCGCCAGCTTGTCGCGGGCCGCGGCGGGCAGGTCGGTCATCTCCGCCGGGTCATCGGTCAGCCGGGCGAAGTAGTGCCGGGCCAGCTGGTCGGCGCGGAACGGCGGCCCGCCCAGCTCAGCGGCGGCCTGGCACGGCGCTCGGCCGGGATCCAGATCGGCCAGGTGCCGGGGCGGGCGGGTGGGGGTTGCGTCTGCCAGGCACCTGCGCTCCGTGGGAAGGCCGATTCAAAACGCTTAACAATATCCCGGGTGCGGCCGCGATGACCTGCGGCGAATCAGTAGATTTCGGACATGCCGACGTTGCGCAGGGGCGGGAGAGACGCCAGTCTCGCCGCCCGGCCGGGCCGGCCAGAGATCCTGCTCAGCAGCGAGAGCCCGTACGGCAGCCGCCGGCTGGTGGTGGAGTACGACGGCTCGACCACCGCCGCCTACGTCTACGACCAGTCAGCCGTGATCGCGGCGGTGTGGATCGCCAACCACCAGCCCGCGCCGGCCGGCGGCCGATCCGGCGCAGGTCGCGGCCGGCCAGGCCCCGGTGATGCCGGCCGGGCACACCAAGCATCCCGGCGGGCCTGCCCGCAGCTGGACCCGCGCGTGCTGCGCGCGCTGTGGTTCGAGGAGGGCGACGGGGTGGCCGTGGTCGAGGGCGGCCGGCTGCTGGCGGTCATCCCCGGCTGGTCCGGACATGTCCCGCGGGCATGCCCGGGTACAGCCGGGAGTGCATCGGCCAGACCCCGTTCGCGTGGGCGCTGGATGACGCGATGGAGGGGCTCGGCCCGCGGGCCGACCGGGCCACGGCCTTCTGGCGGTGGCGGGCGAGCGAGGGCGCCTGGGCCGGGTTCCAGAAGGCGGCTGCTCGGCCATCTGCTCGGCCGGCTCGGCCCTGGCTCGCGGTACTGGGATGTCAGTGCGGGCAAGAGCCGCTGGCCGGGGTGTCCGAGCGCCCGCCGACCCGGGACCGCCCGTTCACCGTGCTGTCCACGATCGGCATGAGCTGCCAGCGGATGCCGGTGGTCGAGCAGTACGCCGAGGACCCGACGTCCGTCGGCGCGGATCGAGCTGGCCCTGGCCACCACGTTGCCGAGCCCGGACGCGGCGCGCATCTTCCTGTGGCTGGCCCACTATCCGTGGCGGGGCGTCACCTGGTTCGGGCCGGGGCACACGATCCGCTGGTACCACGAGCCGGTCACGTTCCCGCTCGGCGGCGGGAACACCGCGGTGCTGCTGCTCGATGACCCGGCCCAGCTGCATCGGGCCGGAAGTGCCGGACATGTCCGGCTTCTCGTTCGGCGGCGACCCGGTGCGCTGGCTGTGGGTGCATGCCGATCAGCGAGCGGGAGCGGCTGTTCGCCAAGGAACGCGGCTCGGCCAGCCTGGTCACCCAGCTCGCCGCGCAGCGCCGCAGCTGGGTGGTAACCCAATAGCGTTTTCCATAGCGCGGCTGCATTGTGCCCCGCCCGTAAGGCACAATGCACCGCGCTAATCGGGTTTCAGTGAATATGCAGGTTGACTCCCAGCAGCGGGAGCCACCAGAGGAAGATCGCCAGCAGCGCGGACAGCAGCGCCCTTAAGCAGGCCGACGGTTATGTAGTGCTTCTCCCAGGCGACCACGAGACCGATGATCACGTAGACAGGAAGACGAGACCGAACCGGCGTCTGAAGATCACATCCCAATTTGCTCCGCATCTCCCCCGCGAGTACGTACGAGTCGCACGCAAAGTCCCCAGGCGGAATGGCGGGGCAAACGTTAGTTCGAGGAAGATCATCAGCAGCAGCCAGACCACCGGCGCGGTGATCAGCAGCGAGTCGAGCCGGTCCAGGATGCCGCCGTGCCCGGGCAGCAGCCGTGCCCATGTCCTTGATCTGCAGGTCCCGTTTGATCATCGACTCGGCCAGGTCGCCGAGGGTCGCCGCGGCGACCGCGGCGGCGCCCAGCACGATGCCCTGCCACCAGGTGCCGTGCAGCAGCAGGGTGAGCACCAGGACGCCCGCCAGCGACGCAGGCGGCCACCGAGCCGGCGAGCCCTTCCCAGGTCTTGCTCGGGCTGATCACCGGGGCCATCGGGTGCCGCCCGGCCAGCACGCCGACCGCAGTAGCCGCCGACGTCACTGCACACCGGGAGGATGAGGAAGGCGAGGACCCGCCGGGGACCGTCCGGCGCGGCCAGCATCAGCCCGACGAACGAGGCCATCAGCGGCAGGTAGACCAGGGCGAACAGGCCGGCCGTGATATCCCGCAGGTAGCCCGCACTGCCGCCGGGCATCCGCCAGGCCAGCACCCCGATCACCGTCACGGCCAGCGCGGCCACCAGCGGCCGGCTGCCGTTCGTGTAGGCCAGCGCCAGCATCAGCGCGCCGCCGACCGCCACCGGCGGTCGACGGCAGCCGGATCTCCCGGTCACCGAGGGCCCGGCCCAGCTCCCACAGCGCCAGCCCGACCACCGCGGCCATGTAAATCAGGAACGTCCACTTGACCGTGAACAGGGACACGATGGCCAGCGCGCCCAGGCCGAGGCCGACGCCGATCGCCGCGGGCAGATTCCGCCCGGCCCGGGATCCGTTTCGGCGGCGGCGCGCCTCCGGGGCCGATGGGCCAGGACTGGCGTTGGGCTGGCAAGGTCGTGGCTCGGCGGGGCTGCGCTCGCGCGGTCCGGCCCGGTGCGGCCCGGTTCGCGGCGTGGCCGGGGTCGTGGAGCTCGTCAGTGGCCAAGCTCAGACCTCAAGAAGCTCGGCTTCCTTGTGCCGCAGCAGTTCGTCCACCTGCCCCACGTAGGTGTGCGTGAGCTCCTCGAGGTCCGCCTGCGCGCGGTGCACCTCGTCCTCGCCGGCGTCCCCCGCCTTGACCATCTTGTCCAGGGTGTCCTTGGCGTGCCGCCGGATGTTGCGGATGGAGACCCGGCTGTCCTCGGCCTTGTGCCGGGCCACCTTGATGTAGTCCTTGCGCCGTTCCTCGGACAGCTCGGGGAAGACCACCCGGATGATGGCGCCGTCGTTGGACGGGTTCACCCCGAGGTCGCTGTTCCGGATGGCCTTCTCGATGTTGCTCAGCGAGGACTTGTCGAACGGCTGGACGATCACCATCCGGGGTTCCGGGATGTGGAACGAGGCCAGCTGGTTGACCGGGGTCGGGGTGCCGTAGTACTCGGCCGTGATCTTGGCGAACATGCTCGGGTGGGCGCGGCCGGTGCGGATGGCGCCGAACTCTTCCTTGGCGACCGCGACGGCCTTCTCCATCTTCTCCTCCGCTTCGAGGAGAGTGTCGTCTATCACGGCGGCTCCTGTGGGTCCTGGTGCCTTCGGGTTCGCGCTTGCCGCCGGTGTGCCGGCCGTCAGTAGTCTCCTGACCGGCATATCAGTGTGCCGATCTTCTCACCGCGCACCGCCCGCGCGACGTTGCCCTCTTCCATCAGGTCGAAGACGACGATGGGCAGGCCGTTGTCCATGCACAGGCTTACCGCGGTCGCGTCCATGAACTTCAGCTCACGGCGCAGTACCTCGCCGTAGTCGATCTCGGTGAACCTGGTCGCATCGGGGCTGCGCCGCGGGTCGGCGTCATACACCCCGTCCACCTGGGTTCCTTTCAGCACCGCTTCCGCGCCGATTTCCAGCGCGCGCTGCGCGGCACACGTGTCGGTGGAGAAGAACGGCGCGCCGAGGCCCGCGCCGAAGATCACCACGCGCCCCTTTTCCAGGTGCCGGATGGCCCGGCGCGGGATGTACGGCTCGGCCACCTGGCCCATGGTGATCGCCGTCTGCACCCGGGTCTCGATGCCCAGCTTCTCCAGCACGTCCTGCAGGGCCAGGCAGTTGATGACCGTGCCCAGCATGCCCATGTAGTCGGCCCGGGCCCGGTCGATGCCGCGCTCGGCCATCTGGCGGCCGCGGAACATGTTGCCGCCGCCGACCACGGCGGCCAGCTCGACGCCGTCCGCGACCACCGCGGCCATCTCCTTGGCCAGGTGGAACACCACGTCAGGGGAGATGCCCAGCGGCTCGTCGCCGGAGAACGCCTCACCGGACAGCTTCACCACGACGCGCTTCCACCGGCGGTGTGCCCGCCCCGCCGGGGCTCCGGGGAGTCCAGGTCTGGCTCCGGGACGCCGGGGCCGCAGCCCGGTTCCCGGAGCCGCCCAGTAGCCGTCCGCGGCGGACGGGACGTCCGGGCCGGTGGCAGCGTCCGGACCTTCGGTCCGGGTCACGCCGCCGCTGGCCGGACGTTGTCCTCCGCGGCCGTCATCCGGCCTGGCCCACCTGGAACCGGGCGAAGGCCCGCACGGTGACGCCCTGCTCGCTGAGCAGCTGCTTGATCGTCTTCTTCGGCTCGCGCACGAACGGCTGCTCGGTGAGCACGATGTCCTTGAAGAAACTGTTCAGCCGGCCCTCGACGATCTTGGGCACGGCCTGCTCCGGCTTGCCCTCGTCCCGGGTGATCTGCTCCATGATGCCGCGCTCGTGCTCGACCACGTTGGCGGGCACCTCGTCCCGGGTCAGGTACTGCGGCCGCATCGCGGCCACCTGGTGCGCCACGTCCTTGGCCGCTTCGGCGCGACGGCTTGTCCAGCTGGACCAGCACGCCCACGGTCGGCGGCAGGGCCGGGTCGGACTTGTGCAGGTAGGTCGCCACGTAGCCGCCCTCGAACAGGGTGTACCGGCCGAGCTCCAGCTTCTCCTTGAGCGAGGCGCTGGCCTCCTCGATGAGCTGCTGGACGGTGGCGCCGGGGCGGGCCTCGAGGCCGAGCAGGGTCAGCCGGTCCGGGGTCCGGTGCTCCAGGGCGGCCTTGGCGATCTGCGCGGCCACGTCCTGGAACAGCTCGGTCTTGGCCACGAAGTCGGTCTCGCAGTTGAGCTCCACGAGCACCCCGGCCTCGGTGCCGGCCAGTTCCGCGGTCACCAGGCCGTTGCCGGCGGTCCGCGAGGCCCGCTTGCTCACGTCCTTGGCCCCCTTGAGCCGGAGGATCTCGACCGCGGCGTCGAAGTCGCCGTCGGCCTCCTCCAGGGCCTTCTTGCAGTCAAGCATTCCTGCCGCCGTCTGCTCACGCAGCCGCTTCACGTCCGCGGCGGTGAAGTTCGCCATGTCCTCATCTCGCTGTCTGTCTTCGTAGTGGGCGGAGCCGCTGGCCGACGCCACCGCGCTCCTGACCGCTGGCCGGGCACCGGCCTGGATCAGGCGCCATCCGGCTCGGCTGGGCTGCTGTCGGCCGCTACGGCGTCCGCCTCGGCCACCGGCTGCTCGGCCACCGGCTCCGCGGCTGCCGGCTGCTCGGCCGCCGGCTCGCCGGCTGCCGACTGCTCGGCCACCAGCTCGGCCACGCCCGGCTCGGCTGCGGTCTGCTCGGCCACCGGCTCGGTCGGCTGCTCGGCCGCCGGCTGCTCGGCCTCGGCCGCGTGGCTGGTCCCGTTGGCCGACACGGCCGTTCGCGCTAGCCTGGGCCGCAGCCTCGTCGCTGGCCGTCTTGCCCTCCAGGACCTGCAGCTCCCACTCGGCCAGCGGCTCCTCGGCGCCGATCTCGCCGGACCCGGCGGGCGCGGGCTTGGCCTCGCCGTCCGCCGCCCCGGCCCGGGCGATCAGGCCGTCGGCCACCGCGTCGGCGACCACCCGGGTCAGCAGTGAAACACTGCGGATCGCGTCATCATTTCCGGGGATCGGGTAGGTGACCTCGTCCGGGTCGCAGTTGGTGTCCAGGATGGCGATCACCGGGATACCCAGCTTGCGGGCCTCGCTGACCGCGATGTGCTCCTTCTTGGTGTCCACCACCCAGATCGCGCTCGGCACCCGGGACATGTCCCGGATCCCGCCCAGCGACCGCTCCAGCTTGTCCCGCTCCCGGCGCAGATGGAGGAGTTCCTTCTTGGTCATCCCGGAACCGGCGACGTCGTCGAAGTCGATCTCCTCGAGCTCCTTGAGCCGCTGCAGCCGCTTGAACACGGTGGAGAAGTTGGTCAGCATGCCACCCAGCCAGCGCTGGTTGACGAACGGCATGCCCACCCGGCGGGCCTGCTCGGCCACGGCTTCCTGGGCCTGCTTCTTGGTCCCGACGTAGAGGATGGACCCGCCGTGCGCGACGGTCTCCTTGATGAACTCGTAGGCGGTGTCGATGAAGTCGAGTGACTGCTGGAGGTCGATGATGTAGATGCCGTTGCGCTCAGCCAGGATGAATCGCTTCATCTTGGGGTTCCAGCGCCGGGTCTGGTGCCCGAAGTGCACGCCGCTCTCGAGGAGCTGCCGCATGGTGACGACCGGAGCCATGCCCGCGGTCCCCTTCCTGTCACGCGCCGCGCCTGATCGCGCCGACGCTCTCGGTTGCTGCCTGGCGTCCGGGCGCACCCGCCGCGGCGGCAGCCGCGGACCGGTGGGAAGCGTCCCGCCGGGATCTGCTCAGCAACCCTGGCGGCAAGCGGACGCGCGAATTTGGCCGTGGAGTCACCTCCGCATGGGCGGCGGCTTCTGCGGCCTGTGCGAAGTCTACCCGCTCCAGCAACACCACCGGAGCTGCCTAACGCCCCTACCCGCTGGCCGTCAGCCGCGTGCGCGCCGCCGCCGGGCCTCGCCAGCCCGGCGCCGCGGGCATCATGAGCCCGCCATCGCGGCCCAGCAAGCCCGCAGCCGCTACCCGGGCGTTACTCCTGGGACAGAAGCGCCCATTGTGGCGGTCCATCGGGGCCATGCTCAGGCGCGGGGATGGGCCTGGTTGAACGCGGAGTGCAGCCGGGCCACCGACACGTGGGTGTAGATCTGTGTGCTGGCCAGCGAGGCGTGCCCGAGGATCTCCTGCACGCTGCGCAGGTCCGCGCCGCCTTCCAGCAGGTGGGTGGCGGCCGCATGGCGCAGGCCGTGCGGTCCGCTGTCCGGCACGGCCGGCACCGCGGCCAGCCTGGCGTGCACCACCCGGCGCGCGGTCCGCGGGTCGAGCCGCCGCCCGCGCGCGCCGAGGAACAGCGCGTGGTCGCTGGCCGGGGTGGCCAGCACCGGGCGGCCGGCCTGGGTCCAGCCCTGCACCGCGCGCTCGGCGGGCAGGCCGACCGGAACGGTGCGTTCCTTGCCGCCCTTGCCGAGCACCCGGATCGTCCGGCGGCCGTGGTCCAGGTCGCCGACGTCCAGCCCGCACAGCTCGCTGACCCGGATCCCCGCGGCGTACAGCAGTTCCATGATCGCGATATCACGGAGCAGTATCGCGCGCTGCCGCGGGTCCAGCTCAGCAGCAGCCGCCGCCGGCTGGCCGGCCGTGGCGTCCAGCACCGCGGCCAGCTGGTCCGGGCGGGCCACCTCGGGCAGCCTGCGCCGGATCCGCGGGGTGCCGAGCAGCGGGCCCGGGTCGGTGTCCAGCAGGCCCCTGGCGTGCGCGAACGCGGTGAAGGTGCGGGCCGCGGCGGCGCGGCGAGCCAGCGTGCTGCGGGCCAGGCCCGCCCGGTGCTGCTCGGCCAGCCAGCCCCGGAGCACGGTGATGCTCAGCCCGTCCGGGCTGGTCACCCCGGCCCGGGTGGCGTGCTCCAGCAGGGCGCGGACATCCCCCAGGTAGGCCCGGACGGTGTGCGGCGACGTGTTGCGCTCGGCCGCGAGGTGCCGGCCGAACGCGTCCAGCGCCCGGCTCAGCGGCGCGGGCAGCGGCCCGGCCAGCTGGCCCGCGGACTGCTCTGCTGGCTCGGCCATCCACCCAGTGTGGCACCGGCCGCCGGTTACTCCACCGTGACACTCTTGGCCAGGTTGCGCGGCTTGTCGACGTCGTTGCCGAGCGCGACGGCCGCGTGGTAGGCGAGGATCTGCAGCGGCACGGAGAGCAGGATCGGGTCCAGCTCCGGCTCGTTCTTCGGCACCCGGATCACGTGGTCGGCCAGCTTGGCGTCCAGGTCGGTGTGCCCGACGGCCACGACCGGGCCGCGCCGGGCACGGATCTCGCCCAGCGTGGACAGGTTCTTGTCCAGCAGCTCGTCGTCCGGGCACGATCGCGACCGTCGGCAGCTCCGGGTTGACCAGGGCGAGCGGGCCGTGCTTGAGCTCGCTGGCCGGGTAGGCCTCGGCGTGCAGGTAGGAGACCTCCTTGAGCTTCTGCGCGCCCTCCCGGGCCACCGGGTAGCCGCGCACCCGGCCGATGAAGAACAGGCCCTGGCAGCTCGACCAGGTGGGCGGCGATGCCGGCGATGTGATCTTCGTCGGCCAGGATCTCCTCGATCTGGTCCGGGATCGCGCGCAGCCCGGCGATGATCCGCCTGCCGTCAGCCGGGCGAGAGGTCGCGGATCCGGCCCAGGTGCAGCGCGAGCAGGGCGAACGCCACCGCGGTGGCGGTGAAGGTCTTGGTCGAGGTGACCGAGACCTCCGGGCCGGCGTGCAGGTACATGCCGCCGTCGCACTCCCGGGCGATGGCGCTGCCGACCGAGTTGACCACGCCGAGCACGTGGCCGCCCTTGCGCTTCAGCTCCTGGACCGCGGCCAGCGTGTCGTAGGTCTCGCCCGGACTGGCTGACCGCCGACGTAGAGCGTGTCCGCGCTCGATCACCGGGTTGCGGTAGCGGAACTCCGAGGCCGGCTCGGCGTCGGCCGGGATCCGGGCCAGGTCCTCGATGAGCTGCGCGCCGACCTGCCCGGCGTAGTAGGCGGAGCCGCAGCCGAGGACCTGCACCCGGCGGATCTCGCGGAGCTGCCGGGCGTCCATGTTCAGCCCGCCGAGGTGGGCGGTGTCGAAGCGGCGCGTCGATCCGGCCCGCGCAGGGCCCGCTCGACCGCCGCGGGCTGCTCGTGGATCTCCTTGCGCATGAAGTGCGTCGTAGCCCTCGGCGTCGTAGGAGCCGACGTCGGTGTCGATGATGGACGGCTGCTTGGTGGTGGTCCGGCGCGTCCAGGGTGGACGGTGCGGAAGCCGTCCGCGCGCACCGTGGCCACCTCGCCGTCGTCGAGGTGGACGACCTGGCGGGTGTAGCGGACCAGGGCGGCGACGTCGGAGGCGACGAACATCTCCTTGTCGCCGAGGCCGAGGACGACCGGGCTCCCGTTGCGGGCCGCCACGATCCGGTCGGGCTGCCTGGCGTCGAGGACCGCGATGCCCGTAGGTGCCGACCACCGAGGGAGCGCCTGGCGGACCGCCTCCTCCAGGTCATCCGGCGCCGCTGGCCGCGATCAGGTGGGCCAGCACCTCGGTGTCGGTCTCCGAGGTCGAACACGGCCCCGTCGGCGCTCAGCTTGGCCCGCAGCTCGTCGGCGTTCTCGATGATGCCGTTGTGCACGACCGCGATCGGCCCGCAGACGTGGGGGTGCGCGTTGACGTCGCTCGGCTCGCCGTGGGTGGCCCAGCGGGTGTGCCCGATGCCCGGGCTGCCCTTGAACCGCGCGGGCAGCCCGCGCGGCCAGGTCGGCCACCCGGCCCTTGGCCTTGTGCACCCGGATCTCGCCGGACCGGCTCAGCGACCGCCAGCCCGGCCGAGTCGTAGCCCCGGTACTCGAGCCGGTGCAGCCCCTCGAGCAGGACCGGGACGCAGTCACGACCCCCGATATGAGCGACGATTCCGCACATACTCTTCCCCCCTGTCAGCCGTAGATGATGCGGCGCAACTTGCGCTGCGAGTACTGGGGCGGTGCCACCAGCCGTTGCTGCAGCTCAGCGGCGATCTGCTGGAATGCCCGGTCGTTGGTGAGGCCGCGTGCCTTCAGCTCACCATGACGCCTGCGGACGAAAGCCTCCGCTGGCTCGGAGAAATACCCGACCACCTCAGCGATCAACCGCTCTGCTTCTCCGACGCCCAGCGCGCTGCTCCGGGTTACATGGGCGATCAGGTCATCGAACGGTTGCTGCGCGCCTGCCACTGCCCCAGCATGAGCGATTCGCCCGCAGAAGGCAAAAATCCTGCCCGAAATCGGGCAGGATTTCCTGGAATTAGCCAGAGCGGCCGGACCCGCCAGCCGCGCGCCGAGCGCTCCACGTAACCACCCGCCGCGAGCTGCCCCAGGCACCGCATCACGGTATCGAAGTCCACCCCGGCCGACACCGCGATCCGGGCCGGACCCCAGCCGGTGCGGGCCGGGACCGCCTCCAGCACGCTGCGGCTCACCGGATCCAGCTCATCGCGCGGCAGCACCGGGCCGCCCGGCCAGCCGGCCACCTCGCCGGCGCCGAACGAGAGCTGCCCGAGCACGTCCGCTGCACCGGTCACGCACTCCGCACCCCACTCCCGGATGGCCAGGTGGCAGCCGGCCGACGCAGGTGGAGGTGACCGGGCCGGGCACGGCCATCAGCGGGCGGCGCAGGTCCCGGGCGTGCCGGGCGGTGTTCAGCGCCCCGCTGCGCAGCGCCGCCTCGACCAGGACGGTTCCCCGGCTGAGCGCGGCGATCAGCCGGTTGCGGACCAGGAACCCGGGCCTGGTCGGCGTGCGGCCCGGCGGCTGCTCGCTGACCAGCGCGCCGTGCGCGGCGATGGCCTCGAACAGCTCGCGGTGGCCCCGCGGGTACGGGTCATCCAGCCCGGAGGCGCAGCACCGCGACGGTGACTCCCTCGGCGGCGAGCGCGCCGCGGTGCGCCCAGCCGTCGATGCCGAACGCGCCGCCGGACACCACCGCCCAGCCGCGTTCGGCCAGCGCGGCGGCCAGTTCGGCGCAGACGTGGCTGCCGTAGCCGGTGGCCGCCCGGGTGCCGACGATGGACACCGAGCGCAGGCAGGCGAACCGGAGGTCGGCACTGGCCGCGCACCCACAGCGCCCACGGGCAGGCCGTCGCCGAGCACGTCCAGCTGGCTGGGCCAGCCCGGGTCGCCCGGGGCACAGCAGCCGGATCCCGGCCCGCTCCCAGGCGTCCAGGGTGAGCTGGGTGGGCATGTCCCCCAGCCGGGCCGTCCAGCGATGCCAGCGCGCGGTCCAGGCCCGGGATGGCCGGGCTGGCCGGTCACCCTGAGGCGGCCAGGTCCCGGCGGTCAGCGCGGTCACGATCGCGCCGGGCGGAGTAGGTCCGCAGCAGGCGGTCCCAGCTGCGCGTCGCCGGGCTCGGCCAGCCAGCTCAGCGCGGCCCGGGCCAGCCGGTCCCCGCGCTCCCGCTCGCGCGCTCGCTCGGCCCTCTGGCCGCACCGTCCGGCCGCAGCCGACCCCGGCTCCGGGCGTCATCCGGGCACCCCCAGCCACAGGCCGAGCGCGTAGCTGGTCTGGTCGGCGGTCGGGCGGGGCACCGCGGCCAGGTCGGCCAGTGTCCAGGCCACCCGGAGTACCCGGTGCACCCCGCGCGCGCTGATCTGCCCCAGGTCCATGGCCCGCTCCAGGGGCGCGAGCGCGCCCGGGGCCGGCCGGAAGCGGCGGCGCAGTTCGCTGCCCGGGATCTCCGCGTTGAGCCGCCACGGGGTGTCCCGCAGCCGATCCGCCGCGCGCTGCCGTGCCGCAGCAACCCGGTCGGCGACCTTAGCGCTGGGTTCGGCAAATTTCCGATCGCTGAGCAGCTCGCTCCGGCTCACCGGCAGGAACTCCGACCTTCACGTCAACCCGATCCAGCAGTGGCCCAGACAGCCTGGCCAGGTATCTGCGACGTACCGCAGGAGAGCATTCACAGGCGGCCCGCGCACCGGGGCCTTTCGCGCACGGGCACGGATTAGCCGCTAGTACCAACGTGAACCGGGCCGGGAAGCGCGCGATGGTACCCAAGCGGGCCACCACGACCTCCCCCGACTCGAGAGGCTGCCGCAAGGCATCGAGCACATCGCGGCCGAACTCCGGTGCCTCGTCGAGGAACAGACAGCCCCGATGCGCCAGCGAGGCAGCCCCGGGGTGGATCACGCCGCTGCCACCGCCAACGATTGCCGCCTTAGTCGCGGTGTGGTGCGGCGCGCAGAAGGGCGGCTCGGTCAGCAGCGGGCCTCCGTCAGGGAGCACACCTGCCACCGAGTGGATCGAAGTGACCTCCAGGGCCGCCGTCCTGTCAAGGCGCGGCAGCACGGTCGGAATCCGTTCGGCCAGCATGGTCTTGCCCGCGCCCGGTGGCCCGAGCAGGCAGAGATGATGCCCGCCGGCAGCGCAGATCTCGGCGGCCCGGCGCGCTGTGGGCTGGCCCAGCACATCAGCCAGATCCAGTGCTGCGGCCAGGTCGGCCGCCCGCGGTTCAACGGGGTGGTGCTCGGCTCCGTGCCACCCTCAGTGAATCTGAACCGGATCCGCCTCTTCTGCCACGGGTTCACCGCGAAGCCAGCCGAGGAGCCCCCGTAAGGTCGTGGCGCTCAACACCCGGAGGCCGGGTACCAGCGCCGCCTCGGCCGCATTGGCGTGCGGCACCGCGACCCGGCGGAATCCGCTGGCCGCCGCGGCGGCCATAGCGGGCAGCACTCCCCTGACCGGGCGAATCTGGCCGTCAAGTCCCAGTTCGCCGAGAAACGCGACCCCGTCGAGCGCCGCCGCCGGGACTGAGCGTCCGCTGCGCTCAGGATGGCAACGGCGATGCCAACGTCGAATCCGCTGCCCCGCTTGGGCAGGCTGGCCGGTGACAGGCCGACGGTGATCCGGCGCTGCGGCCATTGCTCCCGGCTGTTGACGATCGCGGCCCGGATCCGGTCCCTCGCCTCACGCAGCGCCGTGTCGGGCAGGCCCGACCAGGAGGAGTCCCGGGAGCCCGTTCTGGATGTCGGCCTCGATCTCCACCGGGTGGCCCTCCACGCCGACCAGGGCGATCGAGTGGGTGCGGGCGACCGGCACGTCAGCCCACTCCCCGCACGTGCTCGATGGTGAAGTGCCCGGACCCGGTCCCGGACGCAGCCCGATCACATCGATGCGCACCTCGTCGAACAGCACCCCGTGGGCGCCATCCAGCTGATGGCCAGCCGCCGGAGCCGGGCGTGCTTGCTCCGGCTGACGGCCTCGAGCGGGCTGCCGAAGCCTGAGCCCGACCGCGTCTTGACCTCACAGGCGACCAGGACCCGGCGCTCGGCCGCCACGATGTCCAGCTCGCCCGTCGGCGCACCGCCAGTTGCGGTCGAGTATCCGCATCCCGGCCTGCTGCAGGTACTCCGCGGCTAACTGCTCGCCCGCCGGCCCAGCTCATCCTTGTCCTTCACCCGGCATCACCTCCGGTGCCGAACGGTGCCGGAGACGGGCGGCGCGGCGCCGGAGTCAATCGGCCGCGCTGTGGACGACGCGGCGCGGAACGCGGGTTACTGTGGATGACGAGGCGGATTTGTCGCTGGCGCGTGCTTCAATCCCGGGGGCTTCCCCGCGTCAGCGTGCCTCACGCGGGCGCCGAGCCGGTCCCTGTCCGCTACTTGACCGGGCCCGGGCGGATACTTGGAGTCGTCGGGAACCTCGAGCTCGGCGCGGGCCAGCTCCTCGACGTTCACGTCCTTGAACGTGACCACCCGCACATTCTTCACAAACCGGGCCGGGCGGTACATGTCCCAGACCCAGGCGTCCTGCATGATGACCTCGAAGTACACCTCACCGTTCTCGGAGCTGTGCACGTTCAGCTCCACCTCGTTGGTGAGGTAGAACCGGCGCTCGGTCTCGACCACGTGGGTGAACAGCCCCACGACATCCCGGTACTCGCGGTAGAGCTGCAGCTCCATCTCGGTCTCGTACTTCTCGAGATCCTCTGCGCTCATCTGCTCCCCCTCCGATGACCTGCGTCGGGAGGTCCGGCCCGGTTGGCATCAACGATAGGTCAATTCTCCGCCGAGCAATTCCCCGGACCTCATCTGCTCAGGCAACCACCCCGGCCAGGTCACTCGCCCCGCTCCGGGCATGCTCATCCGCCCAGCCGCTCCGGTCGGCTCGGCGCCGCGCTCGCGGACCAGCCCCATGACGTTAGCGAACGACGCCCGGTGCTCCGGGCATGGGCCGTGCTCGGCCAGCGCCCGCATGTGGCTGCGGGTGGAGTACCCCTTGTGCTGGGCGAACCCGTACGCCGGGTAGTGCTCGGCCAGCCCGGTCATGATGCGGTCCCTGGTGACCTTGGCCACGATCGAGGCGGCGGCCACGCAGGCCGCCACCTCGTCGCCCTTCCACATGGCGAGCGCGGGCACCCCCAGGCCGCGGACCGCGAAGCCGTCGGTGAGCACGTAGCCCGGCTGGCGGGGCAGCCCGGCCAGCGCCCGCCGCATCCCGGCGATGTTGCACACATGCAGCCCGCAGGCGTCGATCTCGGCGGCCGGGATGATGACCCGGTGCCAGCCCAGCGCGGTGCGCATCACCTCCTCGTAGGCCTCCTCCCGGGCGGCCGGGGTGAGCTGCTTGGAGTCGGCGATGCCGCTGAGCCCGGACAGCTTGGCCGGGTTCAGCATCACCGCGGCCACCACCAGCGGGCCGGCGCAGGCGCCGCGGCCCGCCTCGTCGATGCCCGGCCACCGGGGACAGGCCCGGCCCGGACCAGGACGCGCTCGTACCCGGTCAGTCCTGCCGCACGCCGGGGGGTATAGCCGGGATGCCGCCACCTGGCACCGCCATGGCGCTCACCGGCGCTCCACGGCCGGCGACCGCCGCGCGGTGCGCCGCCAGCGGCCGGCGGCTGGACCCGGCGGCGGACCCTGCGCTCCAGCAGCAGGTCAGCGGCATCGCGGCGGCGCCCGGCGACCGCGGCCGGGGCGGCCGGGCTGGTCGCTGCGCCGAGCGCGGCGCTGACTGGCGTTCAGCTTGGTGAACGTAGCCGGGATGGGCAGCACCCGGAACCGGCTGGGCGGCCACAGGATCAGGAACGCCCGGCCGACCACCTGGCCCTCCGGGATCGTGCCGCCGCCCGGGTCGCCGATGTGGCCGCGCGAGTCGTAGGAGACGTTGCGGTGGTCACCCATCACCCACAGCCGCCCGCGGGCACGGTGATGTTGAACTTGGTCATCGACGGCGGGTTGCCCGGGTACAGGTAGGACTTCTCGCTCAGCGGGACCCCGTTGACGGTGACCTGCCCGCGGTCGTTGCAGCAGGCGACATGGTCCCCGGGCAGCCCGATCACCCGCTTGATGTAGTCGTGCACACCCGGGCGAGATGCCGAACAGCCCGACCACGGCGTGGCCGAACTCGCTGGCCAGCGGACGACCGGGTCACTGGACTGCGGGCGGGCTCGGCGGATCCCAGGAACCTTCGCCGTTGAACACGATGATGTCGCCGCGCTCGATCGAGCGGAAGTGGTAGATGAGCTTGTTGACCAGGACCTTGTCCCCGATGTCGAGCGTGTTCTCCATCGACGAGGACGGGATGTAGAACGCCTGGATCACGTAGGTCTTGATGACCAGCATGATCGACAGCGCGAAGCGCGAACAGCGCGATGAGCTCGACCCACCAGGAGATCCGCCTCCGCCGCCGGGCCGGCGGCTCGCCGTGGCCGGGTCCCGGCGGCGCCGCCCGGCCCCGCCGTCCGGGCTCGCAGAGCCGCCGGCACCCGCAGGCTGCCAGCACCCGCAGAGCCGCGCAGCAGTCCGCGGCCGGCGCCGCCCGCGGGCCGCTGGCCTGGCCGCCGCGTCGCCGGACTGAGCCGTGGCGTCGCGGCGCGGCGGAGCCGGTCATCGTCCCGGTGCCCCCGGCATCTCCTGGTCTGCGCCCACTGCCCGTCGCCGTCGTGGCCAGGCGGCCAGCGCCTGGAGCGCCGTCATCGCGGATCACCCATACCCCGGTCATCGTTCATTGTGTCCGAGCCTAACGCCGGGCGCGACCAGGGGTGCGCTCCGCAGGCGGCGGCGCGCCCACGGGCAACCGAGATCCCGGCTAGCCCGCCCTCATCGGTGACGGCCACCGGAGTCAGCGCAGCGGGCTCGCGCGCGCTCCCGGATGCGCGCGCGCCTTGCCGCGCAGCGAGCGGAGGTAGTAGAGCTTGGCCCGGCGGACCCGGCCCCGGGTGACCAGCTCGATCTTCTCCATCGAGGGGCTGTGCACCGGGAACGTGCGCTCCACCCCGACGCCATAACTGATCTTGCGGACGGTGAAGGTCTCCCGGGCCCCGCCACCCTGGCGCCGGATCACCACGCCCTGGAAGACCTGGATCCGCGACCGGGTGCCTTCCGTGACCCGCACATGGACTTTCAACGTGTCCCCGGGGCGGAAGTCGGGGATGTCAGAGCGGATCTGGGCCTGCTCCAGCTCGGCGATCGCGGTGTGCATGGCTGCGGTTCCTCAGTTGTCCTCACGCGCGCACAGGCCAGCGAACGCGTGGCATCGTCTCGTCGGTGTCTGTCATTCTTCCGGGCGCTGCGGGCACCAGGACGCGCACCCGCAGGGTCGGCCTGGTGTGGGTGGCGGACTTCAGTGTGCCATATCTTCCGCACTGATCGGAAAGCCAGCGTCAATGAGCACCTGCCGGTCCCGCGCAGTCAAGGGGTGCTCCGGCCTGGCCCGCCGCCAGGCGGGCGGCCAGATCCGGGCGCAGCGCGGCGGTCCGGCGCAGCGCCTCGATCCCGCCGCCAGCGGGCGATGGCCGCGTGATCCCCGGACAGCAGGACCGGCGGGACCTCGCGGCCGCGCCAGATCCGGGGCCGGGTGTACGCAGGGCCTTCGAGCAGGCCGGCCATCGGGCCCGCCACCGGCCGCCGAATGAGTCGTCGGCGGCGGAATCCGGCGTTGCCGAGCACGCCGGGCAGCAGCCGGCCGACCGCGTCCATCATGACCAGCACCGCGGGTTCGCCGCCGGTCAGCACGTAGTCGCCGATCGATACCTCGTCCACCGGCATCCGCTCCCGCGCCTCGTCGACAACCCGCGCGTCGATCCCCTCGTACCGGCCACAAGCAAAGACCAGTCATCCGCAACGGACCGATCCGGCCGCCATCGCCTGCGTGAACGGGACCCCCGCGGGGGTGGGAACCACCAGCCGCGGCGGGCCGGGGCAGAGCCGGTCACTTCGTCCAGCGCCTCACCCCAGGGCTCCGGCGACATCACCATCCCCGGGCCGCCGCCGAACGGGGCGTCGTCCACGGTGCGGTGCACGCCGTGCGCCCAGGTCCGCAGGTCATGCACCTGGAGCTGGATGGTCCCCGCGCGCGGCCGCCTTGCCCAGCAGCGAGACGCTGAGCGGGGTGAAGTAGTCCGGGAAGATCGTGATGATGTCGATGCGCACCCGGCTCGCCTCAGCTCCTGCGGCCGGGTTCGCGCTGGACTGGTTACTGCCGGACCGGTGTGCGGACGTGCCCGCCGGGCTGGTGTCTGGCGCGCGGGTGTCGCCGGACCGGCGTCTGCCGCGTAGGCCTGGCCAGCCGGTCGAGCAGCCCGGGCGGAGGGTCGATGACCAGCCGGCCGGCGGCCAGGTCCACGTCGGGCACGATCGCGGCCACGAACGGGACGAGCAGCCGTGATCCGCCGTGCCCCGCGCGGCCCGCCGGGCGCCAGGGCGGGGCCGCCCGGACCGCGGACGGCCTGGGCTGCCCCATCCTGGGCTCCCGGAGATGACGTGACGGGCCCGGGCTCGATGACCAGCAGGTCCTGCCCGAAGTGGCGGACGTCCGTAACCCGGCCCACCGGCTCGCCCGAGGTCGTGACCACGGCCAGCCCGATCAGCTCGTGGTCGTGGAACTCGTCGGGGTCGCCGGTCGGCCCGGCCTCGGCCGAGTCGAGCGTGAGCCAGATCCCGCGCAGCTCCTCGGCCTGGTTCCGGTCGGTGACCCCGGCGAACCGGACCAGCAGCCGCCCGGAATGCCAGCGCGCCGATTCGACACGGTGAGCGGGCCGGCCTCGGCCGGGTCGGTGGCCAGCACGCCGCCCACGGCGAACCGGCGGTCCGGCTCATCGGTGCGCACTTCCACCGACACCTCGCCGCGGACCCCGTGCGGCCGGGTGATCCGGCCGACGACCAGTTGCATGGCGGGCTAGCGGACTTCGTCCACGTCCAGCAGGTCGACCCGGACGTACTTGCCGCCGGCCAGCGAGCCGATCACGGTTCGCAGCGCCTTGGCGGTCCGGCCGCCCCGGCCGATGACCTTGCCGAGGTCCTCGGGGTGGACCCGCACCTCGAGGACCCGGCCCCGGCGCAGGCCATGGCTGTCCACCCGGACATCATCCGGGTGCTCCACGATGCCTTTCACCAGGTGCTCAAGCGCCTCTTCCAGCATCTCAGGCCCCGTTGCCCTGCTCCGCGGCCGACCGGCTCGCCTCGGCGGCGTCGGCCGGCTCGGCCTCGGCCTCGGCCTCGGCGGGCTCGGCCGCCTTACCGGCGGGTGCCTCGTCCGCGGGTGCCTTGGCCGCCGGGTGCCTCGTCCGCGGGTGCCTCGTCGGCCGCGGCCCTGGTCCGGCTTGTCCGCGTTGGCCTTGTCCGTGTCCGCCTTGGCCGTGTCCGCCTTGGCGGTGTCCGCCTCGGCCGTGTCCGCCTTGGCCGTGTCCGCCTTGGCCGAGTCAGCCTTGGCAGTATCCGCCTTGGCCGAGTCGGCCTTGGCGGAGTCGGCCTTGGCGGTGTCGGCCTTGGCGGAGTCGGCCTTGGCGGTGTCGGCCTTGGCGGTGTCGGCCTTGGCGGTGTCGGCCTTGGCGGTGTCGGCCTTGGCCGTGTCGGCCTTGGCGCGTGTCGGCCTTGGCCGTGTCGGCCTTGGCCGTGTCCGCCTTGGCTGTGTCCGCCTTGGCCGCCGTGGCCTGCTTGCCGCCGGACCGTGACGGGCTGGCTTGCTCGGCCTTGGCGCCCGCGTCCGCGTCGGCCTGGTCGTCGTCGGCCTTGGCGCCGGGCTTGCGGCCCTTGCCCTTGGCGCCGTCGCCGATGCCGAGGGCCTCGGCCACCGCGGCCGCGTAAGCGTCCTTCTTGTCCGCCTTGGGTGCCGCGGTCTTCAGCGTTCCCTCGGCACCCGGCAGGCCCTTGAACTTCTGCCAGTCGCCGGTGATCTCCAGGATCTTGCGGACCGGGTCGGTCGGCTGCGCGCCGACGGACAGCCAGTGCTGGGCCCGCTCAGAGTCGACCTCGATGAACGACGGGCTCGTTCATCGGGTGGTACTTGCCGATCTCCTCGATCGCGCGGCCGTCCCGCTTGGTGCGGGCGTCAGCCACGATGATCCGGTAAAACGGCGCATGGATCTTGCCCATGCGCTTCAGCTTGATCTTGACAGCCACGGGTGTGGTCTCTCCCAGAACGCTCGGATGCAGGCAACGCTCGCGCCGGGTGGGGACCACCGCGTCGGCCTGCTCGGTCCCGGGCTGGCGAGCGTGAGAGGGCGTCGCCAGACCCGGAGGTGATCGCGACATTGTGCCAGAAGACGAGGGGCAGGGCGTAATCGCAGCGAATCCCGCCCCGCCGCAGCCCGCCCGAGCGTCCCCGCTCCTCACGCGCGGTCCCGTCGTGACCACGGCGCTAAGAGGCACCGTTAGGGCACGTCTGATCCGTGGTGCGCGACGAGGGGGAGCTCGCGGCCGGTGAATGAGGTTACTTGTCGTCCTTCTTGCGTTGCGGCGGCGGCCGAGCAGGCCGAAGCCGGCCGGGCAGGCTGGCCGGGCCGGACGTGCCCCCGGTCAGCGCCGTCCGGCGGCGGCAGCTTGCTGGCAGATCTTGCATGCGCGCGGCGCAGCGGGCCGGGTTGGAGTTCAGCGCCTCCAGGCTCGCGGCCAGTTCCTCGTGCGAGCCGGGCAGCCACCCAGCGCGCCGCGCGCCCTGGCCCAGCCCGGGCGGCGCCCGGGCCCGCGCCGTTGCCGGCGCGCGGGACCGGCGGCCGGCGTGGCGGCCGGTCTTCCCCGCCGCCGGGTTGCCGCCGGGCCGCCCGCCCTTGGGCTTCTTCTTCGTCTTCTTCTTGGCGCTCTTGGACACCGCGCGGCGCATGCCGGGGATGGCGGGCATGCCGGGCATCCCGCCGCCGCCCATCATCTGCCGCATCATCTTCTGGCCCTCGAGGAACCGGACGACGAGATTGTTGACCTCGCCGACGGTGACCCCGGAGCCGTTGGCGATGCGGGCCCGGCGGGACCCGTTGAGGATCTTCGGGTTGCGCCGCTCGGCCGGGGTCATCGAGTTGACGATGGCCGCCGCGCGGTCCAGGTCCTTGTCGTCGATCTGGCTGAGCAGCTCACGGTTCTGCGCCGCGCCGGGCAGCATGCCGAGCAGGTTGCCGATCGGGCCGAGCTTGCGCACCATGGCCAGCTGCTCGACGAAGTCTTCCAGGGTGAAGCCGTCGCCGGAGGCCAGCTTGCCGGCCATCTTGGCCGCCTGGTCCTCGTCGAACGCCCGTTCCGCCTGCTCGATCAGGGTGAGCATGTCGCCCATGTCGAGGATGCGCGACGCCATCCGGTCGGGATGGAAGACGTCGAAGTCCTCGAGCTTCTCGCCGGACGACGCGAACATCACCGGCCGGCCGGTCAGCTGGGCGATGGACAGCGCGGCACCACCGCGGGCGTCACCGTCCAGCTTGGTGAGCACCACCCCGTCGTAGCCGACGCCGTCGAGGAAGGCCTGGGCGGTGGCCACCGCGTCCTGGCCGATCATCGCGTCCACCACGAACAGGATCTCGTCCGGGTCGGTCGCGTCCCTGATCGTCCGCGGCCTGGCGCATCAGCTCCTCGTCGATGCCCAGCCGGCCCGCGGTGTCGATCACGACCACGTTGTGCTGCCGGCGGCGCGCCTCGTCCACCGAGTCGCGGGCCACCGCGACCGGGTCGCCCACGCCGTTGCCCGGCTCGGGGGCGAACACCGGCACCCCGGCCCGCTCACCCACCACCTGCAACTGCTGGACCGCGTTCGGGCGCTGCAGGTCCGCCGCGACCAGCAGCGGCGTGTTGCCCTGGTCCTTCAGCCACAGCGCCAGCTTGCCGGCCAGCGTGGTCTTACCGGAGCCTTGCAGGCCCGCCAGCAGGATCACGGTCGGCGGCACCTTGGCGAACCGGATCCGGCGGGCCTCGCCGCCGAGGATCTCGATCAGTTCCTCATGAACGATCTTGATGACCTGCTGCGCCGGGTTCAGCGCCGCTGGACACCTCTTCCGACGACGCGCGCTCCTTGATCCGGGCGATGAACTCGCGCACCACAGGGAGCGCCACGTCCGCCTCGAGCAGCGCGATGCGGATCTCGCGGGCCGTCGCGTCGATGTCCGCCGCGGACAGCCGCCCGCGCCCGCGCAGCGAGGAGAAGACCTGGGTCAGCCGGTCGGAGAGAGTCTCGAACACGCATCCCAGGCTATCCGGTCAGGAGCACCGGGTCAGTGCCACCGGACAGCGGCTGCCCGGGTCCGGCTGGCCGGCCTTGGCGAGGCCAGCCGCCGTGCTCCGGGCCCCGGCCTCCGGCCCTCGCTGTCGGCCCCGGCTGCCCGCCCGCATCGCCCGATCCTCTGGGCAGGGCGTTACGCAAGTGACAAGAGTTATCATCGCCCGGCTTTGTCATTCTTCCGGAACGGCTCGTGCGGCCGGGCTGCCGATCCGCAAACGCACTCGCCCTTTGCCCAGCGCACTTTTTCGCCTGCCGGATTAGAGCTCTGGGCGGCCAATCAGCTCATGGTGCTCGGTGTCTCGGATAGCACCTCGACCAGCCCGTTCAGCCCGGCAGCGGCCGTGTTCAACCCGCCACCAAGACGCTGACCTGCAGCACAGCCGGATCCGGGCGCAGGAATGCACGGGCACGCCAGCCAACTGGACCAACGGCTCGGTCAGCTATCCGGCCGGGGACACGGTGACGCTGCAGGTCTCGGACAGCAAGTCGCTGGGCACGGTGCACTTCGTGGTCCGGGACGACACGGCGGGCAGCTCATTTGGGTTCACCTACGACGTGGGCACCAACGTGTCGTTCACCCAGGCCCGGATGGGGGCCGAATTCGGCGACACGCCGTGGAGCACGCCCGCGTACAACCAGCCCGCGTCGGCCGTCAAGCTGGCTGCCTTCACCGGGAGCTCGCTGACCACCTATAGCGGGCACACAGCACCCTGGTGTCCTGGTGGACGACCAGCCCGGTGGAGATGACCGGGCCGGGCAGTGTCGTGGAGGCGGCCCCGTCCGGGCTGGCCAGCACCGGGGCGAACTTCAGCGTGAACCTGGAACCAGGTCAGCGCGGCCAGCACCTGGGCGGCGATCTTGCCGCGGATGCGGGATCCGCCGACCGGCCCGCCGGAGGTGTCCACCACGTAGAACACGTCCACCGCTTCCGCGCCCAGGGTCTCCACCCGGGCGGCCCGCACGTCCAGGCCGCAGTCGCCGAGCGCCCGGCCGATCCGCCACAGCAGGCCGGGCGCGTCGTGCGCGCGCACCTCGACCACGGTCGCGGTCCGCGAGGCGCTCGTCCAGCAAGGTGACCTTGGGCGGCGCCACCGGGACCGGGACCGGCGCCTCGCGGTAGGCACGCATCCGCCGCTCCAGCCGCTCGGCCACGTCCAGCCGCCCGGCCAGGGCCCGGCGCAGGTCGCTGCTGACCAGTTCGGCGTCGGGCGGGTCGCCGAACTCCGGCGCCACGGTGAACGCGGCCACCGCCATCGTGCCGTGCGAGCGTCGCGTTGGCCGACCGCACCGCCAGCCGGTGTGAGGCCAGCACGCCAGCCGCCTGCCAGAGCAGCCCGGGCCGGTCCGGGGCCACGATGGTCACCTCGGAGCCGGTCGACCCGGGCCGCGGGCACGCCCTCGTCGGCCAGCGCGGCCTGATCTGGCCGGAGCGGCAGCGGCTCCGGCGGCGGCTCGCCGGCCAGCCGCGACTCGACCCGCCGGACCAGATCCCCGACCAGGCCCTCTTTCCAGTCGTTCCACGCGGCCGGGCCGGTGGCCAGGCCGTCCGCGATGGCCAGCGCGTGCAGCAGGCCGAGCAGCGGCCGGCCGCCGACCACGGTGGCCACCTGGGACACGGTGACCGGGTCGTCCAGGTCGCGCCGGGTCGCGGTCTGCGGCAGCAGCAGGTGGTGCCGGACCGCGCCGGCCACCAGTTCGGCATCGGACGGGCCGAGCCCGACCCGGCGGGCCACGTCCCGGGCCACCACTTCCCCGGTGACCCGGTGGTCCCCGGGCCAGCCTTTGCCGATGTCGTGCAGCAGCGCGGCGAGCAGCAGCAGGTCGGGCCGGGCCACGTTGCGGGTGAGCACCGCGGACCGGACAGCCGTCTCCACCAGGTGCCGGTCCACCGTGTAGGTGTGCAGCGGGTTGCGCTGCGGCCGGTTCCGCACCCGGTCCCAGTCCGGCAGCAGGCTGGCGACCAGGCCTTCCTGGTCCAGCGCCTCCCACACCGGGACGGTGGCCGGGCCCGCGCCGAGCAGCGCGACCAGGGCGTCTCTGGCCTCCGGCGGCCAGGGCACGGGCAGCGGCGGGCAGTCCGCCAGCCGGGTCAGCGTGCGGGGGGCCAGCGCCAGCCCGGCCTGCGCGGCCGCGGCCGCGGCGCGCAGCGGCAGCGCCGGGTCGGCGGCCGGGTCCGCGGCCCGGGCCAGCACCACCTCGCCGTCCTGCTCGACCAGGCCGTCGGCCAGCGGCCGGCGTTGTGCCTTGCCGCGCCGCCGGCCGCCCCGGCTGCGCTGCGCCTGGCGGAACGCCTGGTCCACCGAGTAGGCCACGGCCCGGCCGGCCCCGGCCAGGTGGCGCATCAGCGCGTCCGCGTCCAGCAGCCCGAGGACCCGGGCCACCTCGTCCTGCTCCTGCAGGACCAGCCGGTCGGTGGGCCGCCCGGTGATGTCGTGCAGCGCGTGCCGCGCGTCCATGATCGACTCGTAGGCGGCGCGGACCCGCGGCCCCGGGCCGGGCGCCACCCAGGCCGCCGCGATGGCCTGGATCGCGTGCACGTCACGCAGCCCGCCGCGGGCTTCCTTGAGGTCCGGTTCGAGCAGGAAGGCGAGCTCACCGCTGCGCTCGGTCCGCTCCACGTGCAGCGCCTGGAGTTCGGCCAGCCGGGTGCCGGCCGAGGCCCGCCAGTCCTCCAGGGCGCCGACCCGCAACGCGCTGGTCAGCTCGGGGTCACCGGCCACATGCCGGGCGTAGAGCAGGCCCAGCGCGACTTTGAGGTCTTTCCTGGCCACCTTGCGGGCCTCGCCGGTGGTCCGCACCGCGTGATCCAGCCGGGTGCCCGAGTCCCAGATCGGGTACCAGATCCGGTCGGCCATGGCCGCGATGCCGTCCCGGCCGGCATGCAGCAGCAGGACGTCCAGATCGCTGCCGGGCAGCAGTTCCCGGCGGCCGTACCCGCCCACCGCGACCAGCGCGACACCGGGCTCGGCACCGAGCAGGGATGCCAGCCAGCGGTCCGTCTCCGCGCTGCGCCGGGCCCGGTCGCTGGCGAAGGAGGTCAGCGGCGGCCCGTCGGAGTGCGGACGGGCTACCGGTGCCGACATCACGCCTGCCTTCCCGGGCCCGTCTCGCGCACCCCGATCAGACCTCTATCGCGTCCCGTGGGCTAGAGCGCGCCCGAGCCGCGCTCACCGGTGCGCACCCGCACCACGGTGTCCACCGGGAGCGCCCACACCTTCCCGTCACCGATCCGGCCGGTCTGCGCCGCCTTGACGATCACCCCGATCAGGTCGTCCGCGTCCTCGTCGTCGCACAGCACCTCCAGCCGGACCTTGGGCACCAGGTCGACCTGGTATTCCGCACCCCGGTAGACCTCGGTGTGACCGCGCTGCCGGCCATAGCCGCTGGCCTCGCTCACGGTCATTCCGTGGACACCGAAGGCCTGCAGCGCCGCCTTCACCTCGTCCAGCTTGAACGGTTTGATCACGGCAGTGATGAGCTTCATGCGACCACCTTCTCGGGGCACCCTGTCCTGTGCCGACCCTCCGCCCAGGGCGTTTCGCCCGCCCACCCGGAGTGTTTCGGCGGCGTGAAAGACGGGAGGCACATGTTACGGGCATGTTTCTTCCCCGCCGGACCCGGGCCGCGGTGGCCGCCGTTGTGGTGTCCCGCGCGGGTCTCGCCCGGGACAGCGGTCTGGCCGGGATGGCCCTCCGGGATCGCGATGACTGGCCACCGCCGAGCCGGTGTCCCAGGGTTAGCGCATCAGTAACCCCGGATCCAGCGGCGCATGGGGCGGGCTATTTTCATTTTTCGGGCAAATACCATCTTACTGGCCAGACCGCGACGGCATTCCAGGGCAGACCTTGCGCACTCCCGGACGAAGCGATATACACCTGAACATGGCTGAAGGCATTTCCCTTTATGATCGTTTAGGAGGGGGAGCGGCGGTTCGCGCTACCACCGAGATTTTCTATCGAAAGGTTCTTTCCGACCCTCTCCTCGAGCCTTATTTCGATGATGTCGACATGGACCGGCAGATCGCCAGGCAAGCTGCCTTCCTGACCATGGTGCTGGGCGGCCCCAGCGCCTACGGCGGCCGCGATCTGCGCGCGGCACACGCTGACCTGAACGGCCTGGGCGACGAACATGTGGACCGCGTGATCGAGCATTTGGCAGCGACCCTGAAAGAACTCGGGGTGGCCGATGCCGATATCGACAGCGTCGCGCGGGTGGCTATGAGTGCCCGTGACGACGTGCTCAACCGCTGACTCGGGTGCGCGTCACCCTGGCGGGTCAGGATTATGAGCTGCGACCTGGTGAATCCGTTCTGGACGGGATGGCGCGGCACGGCGTCGGGCTGCCGTCCGCATGCCGGGCGGGCGCCTGCTACGCCTGCCTGGTGCGGGTGCTGCACGGGGATCCAGGTGCCGCGAGCCGCCAGGGACTCAAGGATGCCTGGCGGGAACGCGGGTACGCCCTGGCCTGCCTGGCCCGTCCCGCCTCGGATCTGACGATCGCCTATGACAGGGACGACTCCGCCACCCCAGCCACCCTGCTACCGGGCCGGATGATCGGCCCGCAGGTGCTGCTGGCCAGGGTACGGCCCAGCCGCCCGTTGGCCTTCCGGCCTGGTCAGCACGTTGCACTGGGCCGAGACGGGGTCGCCAGGAGCTACTCGATCGCGAACCTCCCCGCCGAGGCTGACCGCGATGGGATCGCATTCCATGTCCGGGTATACCCGTCCGGGGTCTTGAGCACCTGGCTGGCCAGTGCTGAGCCGGGCACCCCGGTCAGTCTGGGCGCTCCGGCAGGCGAGTGCTGCTACCTCGGCACGGACCGGGACGTGCCCATGCTGCTGGCTGGCACGGGCACGGGCATCGCGCCGCTGGCGGCGGTGGCCCGCGACGCGCTTGGCCAGGGGCACCGCGGGCCCATCGTGATCATCCATGGTGCGGCCCACCGGCAAGGGCTCTACCTCGGACCACAGCCAGACCTAGGTGCGCGGGACGAGGATCAGGGCCGGCCGGCGGCAGCAGGGTCTCGGCCCCAGGTGGGCTGGCGTACCTGCGTCAGGTCCTGCGGCGAAGACATCGCCGAGGCCGTGGCCGGGGAGCTTCGGGCGCTCGGCGAGCCCGGCAGCGCCCGCGCCTACCTGTGCGGCGGGGCCGGAAGCGTGACGACGGATGCGGCGGGCGCTCTTCATGGCGGGCATGTCACTGCAGCACATCCACGCCGACGCCTTCTTCCCGGCCGTCCCGGCTGGCTCGGCTCGCGTCCTGGGCGCGGCGGGGAACACCGGTCAGCGCCAGCGGCTCGCCCAGCCGCTTATAGGTCACTCGCGGACGGCCTGCTGGGAAGGTCAGCGCGGATCGCGTCAACCGAGGACTTCTCGGCCTTCTCCCATTCGTCCACATTGCGCAGCAGGGCGTCGAGGTAAGCCCGCAGGTGCGTCCGGTATACATCGCTGTAAGTCCGCAGGTAAGCCAGTTCCGCCCGGAGTTCCTGGCGTTCCCCCTTAGTCAGCGGATCCGGACCGTCCAGCGCGTCGGCGGCAGCCCGGCTCGCCCGGTGGTGCGCTTCCTCGAGGACCCGCTTCGCACTCGCCTGCGCCTCGGCCAGCACCTGGTCGCGGTGCCGCCGTGCATCCTCGGCCAGGGCACGGCTGTACTGCTGGGCATCCGCAACGTAGCGGTCCGCGGTCTGCTGCGCCTTGGACAGGATCTGCACCGCCTGGACATGCCCATCCTCCGGGCGGTACACCGGCAGCCCGCCCGTCCCGTCGGCGCCATTCATCCGCCTGCGCAGCCGTTCGGCCTCTTCGCGCAGTGAGTTCTTCTCGCTCAGCAATACGGCAAGCTCGCTGCTGATCTGGTCGCAGAAGGTCCGGACATCCTCCTCGTCGTAGCCTCGCCGCCCGAATCTTGACAGGGCGAACGTAGCCGACCTGACCTCCTCCGGAGTCAACTGTCCGTGGCGGCGGAAAGTAACGGTCATGGCTCGCTCCAACCAAAATCCTCGACGTGGATCTCATCCGGGGGCACGCCTAGTGAGGTGAGACTGGCGACCGCCGCGTCCACCATGCACGTGGGGCCGGAAACATAGACGTCACGCCCTTGCCATGCATTGCTGCGAGCCACGACGTCGGAAATCCGGCCGCGCTCGCCCGGGTAGCCTGGGTTCATCAGACACGGCGGGCACCACCGTGAGCCAGGGCGACCTGGCACTCATCTTCTCCAGGTCGGGCAGGTCGTAGAGGCCGTCCGCGGTCTGGGCACCGAAGAACAGGTCCACCTGGGGCGGGCTGGGCAGCTCGCTGACCTGCTCCATGATCGCCTTGAGCGGGGCAAGGCCGGTGCTGCCCGCGACGAGCAAGACATCGCGGCGGGAGTCCGCGTCGAAGGTCAGCGTGCCCACTGGCGGCCCCAGCCTGAGACGCGAGCCCACGGCCAGTTTCCTGGTGAGCGCCATGCTCAACGCCCCGCCGTCAATCAGGCGCACGTGGAAGTCCAGGGTGCCATCGCCACGTGGCGCGTTCGCGACCGAGTACAGCCGCCAGATCCGCGGCCGCTCCGCGTACTCCACGCTCACTGACTGCCCCGGTTGGTACGGCACTGGCTGGTCGGTGCTGACCCGGAATACAGCCACGTCGTACGCCCGCACCTCATGGGAGATGACAGTCGCCTCCCAGCACGCGGGCCGGCCCTCGTCCTCCCTCGCGGCCTCGATCATGACCTGGGCAACGAGGTCGTACGCGGCCTTCCAGTCCGCAGCCACTTCCGGGGTCCAGTCATCCCCGCTGAAATGCGCCAGCGTGGCCAGCAGACTGGTACCGACCGCCGCATAATGCTCGGCCACGGTGCCGAACTTACGGTGATCGCGGCCCAGGGCCCGCAGGAACACGCTCAGATAGGCGACGTTGTTGACATCGGACACGATCCGGGCGAGCGCGGAAACCAGGCGATCGCGCTGCGCGGCCATCGATACGGGGAAAAGATCCCGCACTTCGGGGTGGCGTAAGAAGAGATCGGAATAGAAGAACAGCGGGACCGCGTCGCCGTACGCCGCCACGCACGCGAAGCTCTCCTTGAGGCGCCGTGCGTCCACCTCACCCTCCCCCAGGTAGACCGCGCAGGAATGCACGTCCGTGTGCCAAGCCAGCGTATATGAGGTCCAGTCCACTCGGGCAGGGATTAGCTACGAAGTCACCGTTACCGTTGCGATCAGGACTGTTCCGCGAAATGACGGTATGCGGCGCCGCTGATTTGCCAATCTTCTTAGTTACTAATTTCTTTCGTAATCGAATGGAGGTCCGGCCGGCCTCCGATTGACCGCCGCCGCGGGATGGTGCGGCTAATCACTCAGGATGGCGTCCACGAACGCGTCCGGCTCGAACGGGGCCAGGTCGTCCAGGCCCTCGCCCAGGCCGACCAGCTTGACCGGCACGCCGAGCTCGCGCTGCACCTGGAACACGATGCCGCCCTTGGCCGTGCCGTCCAGCTTGGTCAGCACGATCCCGGTCACGTCCACCACCTCGGCGAACACCCGGGCCTGGCGCAGCCCGTTCTGCCCGGTGGTGGCGTCCAGCACGAGCAGGACCTCGTCCACGGTGGCCTTCTTCTCGACCACCCGCTTGATCTTGCCCAGCTCGTCCATCAGGCCGGTCTTGGTGTGCAGCCGCCCGGCAGTGTCCACGATGACGCAGCCCACCCGCTGGTCGATGCCAGTGCTGACCGCCTCGAACGCCACGCTGGCCGGGTCGGCGCCTTCCTTGTCGGAGCGGACCGTCGGGGCGCCGATCCGGCCGCCCCAGGTCTGCAGCTGGTCGGCGGCCGCGGCCCGGAACGTGTCCGCCGCGCCGAGCAGCACCGTCTCGCCCTCGCCGATCAGCGCCCGGCCGAGCTTGCCGCACACGGTGGTCTTGCCAGTGCCGTTGACCCCGACCACGAGCACCACCGCGGGCCGGTCGCCATGCGGGCTGGTGTGCAGGCTGCGGTCGGTGTCCGCGCCGAGCTGGATGATCAGCTCGGCGCGCAGCATGCCGCGCACCTCGTCCGGGCTGCGCGTGCCGGTCACCTTGACCTGGGTCTTGAGCTCCTCAGTGATCTGCCGGGCCGGGCCGACACCCATGTCCGCGGTGATCAGCGTGTCCTCGATCTCGTCCCAGGCCTCGTCGTCCAGGACGTCCCGGGAGAGCAGGTTGAGCAGCACCGCCCCGAAGCCGCCGCGGGAGGCGGCCAGCCGCCCGCGCAGCCGGACCAGGCGGCCGCGGAGCGGTGCGGGGGCCGGTTCCACCGGGGCCGGCTGGGCGGCGGGCGGCAGCACCTCTTCGACCCCAGGGGTCCCGGTGGGCACGTCCTGACCAGGTGGCGCGACGGTCCGCTGCCCGCCCGGTGGCGCGGCCGGCGGCACGGCGGGCGGCTCTGGCGGTGCGGCTACCCGGCGCCGGCCCGGGCGCACCAGCAAGGTGGTCCCGGCGCCGGCGACGAGCAGGATGAAGATCAAGCCAAGAATGATCGCAAGTTCCATAACGGCCCCAGTCTGGCAGACACTCCAGCCGGGCTAATCCCCCATCTGCGGTGGCTCATGCCCGTTCAGGCGGATTCGCGCTCGCGCAGCCGCTGGCTGACCACGGCGGACACGCCATCGCCGCGCATGCTGATGCCGTACAGCGCGTCAGCGATCTCCATGGTGCGCTTCTGGTGCGTGATGATCAGCAGCTGGGAGACCGACCGCAGCTCCTCGAAGATGTGCAGCAGGCGCTGCATGTTGGTGTCGTCCAGGGCGGCCTCGACCTCGTCCAGCACGTAGAACGGGGACGGCCGGGCCTTGAAGATGGCCAGCAGGAACGCGATCGCGGTCAGCGACCGCTCGCCGCCGGACAGCAGCGACATCCGCTTGACCTTCTTGCCCGGCGGCCGGGCCTCGAAGTCGATCCCGGTGGCCAGGATGTCGTCCGGGCTCGGTGAGGATCAGCCGCCCCTCGCCGCCGGGGAACAGCCGGCCGAAGATCCCCTCGAACTCGCGGGCGGTGTCCTCGAAGGCCGACGCGAACACCTCCTGCACCCGGTCGTCCACTTCCTTGACCACGGTCAGCAGGTCGCGGCGGGTCTTCTTGAGGTCTTCCAGCTGGGTGCTGAGGAACGCGTGCCGCTCTTCCAGCGCCGCGAACTCCTCCAGCGCCAGCGGGTTCACCTTGCCCAGCTGGTCGAGCTGGCGCTGCGCGGTGGCCGCCCGGCGCTCCTGCTCGGCCCGGACGTAGGGGATGGTCAGCTGCTCGGCGCCGGCCAGCACCGGCTGCTGCTCGCCCTGCGGCTCGCTGCCGTTGCTGGGGGCGCTGCCGTTGCTGGGGGCGCTGCCATTGCTCGGCGCGGTTCCGCTGCCGCGGCCCTCAGCGGCATCCTGCGCGGCGGGCGGCGCGGCCGGGTCCGGAGCACTGGCCCCGGGCTCTGCGGCGCTCTCAGCGCCGTTCGCGGGGCGGCTGGCGGGCGGCTCCGGCGCGGCCAGCGGGACCGGCACGTCCGGGCCGTACTCGGCGACGAGCGCGTCGGCCGGCCACGCCGAACTCATCGGCCGCCCGGGCGGCCAGCTGCTCCAGCCGCATCCGGTGCTCGGCCCGGGCCATCTCGGTGCCGTGCGCGGCGTCCACCACGCGGTCGAATTCGGCGGCCAGGTCACGGACCTGGGCCCGGACCTCCTTGAGCGCCACGGCGCGGCCCTTGCTGGCCTGCTCGGCCGCCTGCCGCTGCTCGGCCGCGGCGGCCAGTGACTCGGTAAGCCGGGCCAGCGCCCGGGCGGCACCCTCGGACACCGCCCTGGCCACCACGGCCTGGCGTTCCCGGCGGACCCGGCGGGCGGCGGCCTGCTGCGCGGCCTGGCGTTCCGCGGCGGCCGTGGCGACCAGGGCATCGGCCCGGCCCGCCATGGCCCGCAGCCGTTCCTCGGCCGTCCGGACCTCGAGCCGGGCGTCCATCTCGGCGTTGCGCCCGGCGCTGACCGCGGCGGCCAGCGTGTCCCGGTCCGGCTCGTCCGCGGCTCCGGCGGAGTCCGCGGCGTCCGCCCCGGGCCGCGCCATCCCGTCCGCCCGGGCCGCGGCGCCGGAGTCCGCCATGCCCCCGGCCGCGGCGCCGGAGTCCGCCGTGCCCCCGGCCGCCATGCCTTCGACCGCAAAACCCTCGGCCGCCGCCAGGCTGGCCGCCAGCTCACTGACCGAGGCGGTGCCCGCTTCCTGGGCCTGCTGCGCCTTGGCGATGGCCGCCTCCAGCCGCTGCGCCTCCTCACGGGCGGCGCGGGCCGCACCGGCCAGCCGGCCCAGCCGGCCGGAGATCTCCGCGGCGGCCGCGTCGGCCTGCTGGATCGCGGCCTGGGCCGTGGCCACCACCTGGCGCGCCTGGTCCTCATCGGCCACCGCGCCAGCCAGATCGGCTCGCGGCCTGCTCGCAGCGGCGGTCCACGTCGCCGAGCCCGGCCGCGGCCTCGTCGGCCACCCCGCGCAGGGTGAACTCGCTGGGCGCGCTGGCCGACCCGCCGGACGCCCAGTACGCGCCGAGCACGTCACCCTGCCGGGTGACCACCCGCACCTCCGGGTACGCGCGGACCAGGTCCTGGGCCTGGCCGAGGTCCGCGGCCACCACGACGCCGGCCAGCAGGCTGGCCAGCGCGGCGGACAGTTCCGCCGGGCCGCGCACCAGGTCGAGCGCGGGCTGCGCGCCGGCCGGGAGGTCGAGCCCGGGTGGCAGCGCGGCCTGGCCCGGCTGCGCCGGGGGGGCGTCCCCCGGGCAGACTGCGCGATGACCAGGCTGGCGCTGCCCGCGTCGTCATCCTTCAGCGTCTCCAGGATGGCCACCGCGGCGTCCAGGCCGGACACCGCCACCGCGTCGGCCGCGCTGCCCAGCGCGGCGGCGATTGCTTCCTGCGCCCCGTCGGCCACGGTGACCAGGGCGGCGACCGCGCCGAGCACGCCGCCGTACCGGCCCGGCTCGGCCAGCACGGCCGCGGAAGCGTCCTTGCCGGTGCGCAACGCGTGCACCCCTTCGCGCAGCGCCTGCACCCGGGCGTGAGCCCGGCCCGCTCGGCGCTGGCCTCCCGCTCGGCGGCGCGCAGCTCGCTGACCCGGGCCGCGGCGGCGCTCGAGCCGGCCGGCGCTGGCCTGCTCGTGCTCCCAGGCCAGCCCGGTCCGGTCGTCGTCCCGGCCGGCGCACGCGTCCTGGAGTTCCTCGTATTCGCGCTCGGCCTCGTCGGCCCGGTCCCGGGCCGACTCGAACGCGTCGGCCAGCCGCCCGGCCTCCTCGTCGGCGGCGGCCGCCACGGCGCGGGCCGCCTCGACCTGGGCGCGCAGCCGGGCCAGCTGCTCGGCCCGCTTCGCCTCGGCCCGGGCGGCCAGGGCCAGCCGGCGTTCCTCCTCAGCCAGCGCCGCCTCCGCGGCGCCCCGGTCCGTGGTCACCCTGGACAGCTGCTCGCGCGCGGTCTCCAGCCGCTCGCCGAGGACCGCCTCCTGCTCCCGCAGGGCTTCGGCTTCCAGCTCCAGCTCGTCCGGATCGCGGCCCGGGCGCGCAGCGTCCGGCTGAGCGACCAGATGGGCGTGCCGCTCCTGGGCCACGCTGGCCACCCCGCGCAGGCGTTCGGAAAGGGCGGACAGGGCGAACCAGGCCTCCTGCGCGGCGGCCAGCCGGGGCGCGTGCTGCTGCTCGTCGCCGTCCAGCTCGGCTTCACGCTGCCGGGCCTGGGTCAGGGTGCGCTCCAGCTCGGCCCGGCGGGCCAGCGCGGCGGCCTCGTCAGTCTCGTCCCGCTCCAGCGCGGCGGCCCCGGTCACATAGTCGTCGGCCAGCAGCCGGAGCCGGGCGTCACGCAGGTCGGCCTGGATGACCGCGGCCTTGCGGGCGATCGCGGCCTGACGGCCGAGCGGCTTGAGCCGGCGGCGCAGTTCCGCGGTCAGGTCCACCAGCCTGGTCAGGTTGACCTGCATGGCCTCCAGCTTGCGCAGCGCCTTTTCCTTGCGGCGGCGGTGCTTGAGCACGCCCGCCGCCTCCTCGATCAGCGCCCGGCGGGCCTCCGGCCCGGCGTGCAGCACCTGGTCCAGCTGGCCCTGGCCGACGATCACGTGCATTTCCCGGCCCAGGCCGGAGTCGGACAGCAGTTCCTGCACGTCCAGCAGCCGGCAGTGATCGCCGTTGATGGAGTACTCGCTCTGCCCGGACCGGAACAGCAGCCGGCTGATGGTGACCTCGGTGTACTCGATGGGCAGCGCACCGTCGCTGTTGTCGATGGTCAGCGTGACCTCGGCCCGGCCGAGCGGGGGCCGGGAGGCGGTCCCGGCGAAGACCACGTCCTCCATCTTGCCGCCGCGCAGGGTCTTCACGCCCTGCTCGCCCATCACCCAGGAGAACGCGTCCACCACGTTGGACTTGCCCGACCCGTTGGGGCCGACGATGCAGGTGATACCGGGTTCGAAACGCAGCGTGGTGGCGGACGCGAAGGACTTGAAGCCGCGCAGGGTGAGAGTCTTCAGGTACACCTGCAGGCTCCCCTCCCCGGGATGGGCACGATCCGCTCTGGGCCGGTCTGCGGCGGCCGGGCCAGGCGGCCGGCCGAGGCCGGCGACGGCGCGGCGGCACCGCGCCAGCCTGTCCGCACCTTATCGCGCGGGGGCGGCCAGCCCGGGCATTCGCGGGTTTCCCGGCCGGTCATCAGTGACTCCCAGCAGGCCGGCGGGCGGGCCGGGATCAACCGGGTAACGTACGCGGCTAAAGCGACGTAACTGACGTACGAGCCGTAAGTGACAGCGGGCCAGACACACGAATAGGGACGCCGGCTGCGGCGTCCCCGTTTCGTGGTGACAGATCGGCGCGTCAGATCAACGCCGGCTCGCGCTCCCGATCTGCAACGAGCAAGTTCATGACCGACTTCCGCAGTCAGTGCGTCGTTCGCGTCCTGAAGCCGGACCAGTTCGGCTTCCAGGTCACGTACTCGCTGCTGAAGGCGGCGCATCTCTGAGACCATGCGGGGATCAGGCCCGCCGACGTGGCCGAGTAGAGCCTTCGCCATTGTAGTGGGTCCTCCACACTGAGTGACCAGGGTGGGCGCACACGCGAAGACTCGCATGAGTGCGCGCAGGTGACACTCATAGGGTCCCACCCCGCGGGAATTCGGTCAAGTTGAGCGATCATGCAGGTCACGATGGCGCCGCCGGGACCGCGGCCGGGGCTGGCAGTGCGGGCAGCTGTAAGCGGATCTGTTCATGAACGGATCGCGCCGGATCGGCGTGCCGCATCGCGGGCACGGCTCACCCTCCCGGCCATATACACACAGTGACCGGGAGAAATACCCGCTTTCCCCGTTGACGTTCACATACAGGCTGTCGAACGACGTTCCGCCCGACTTGAGCGCATCCAGCAGCACGGCGCGCACCTCGCCGAGCGCCCGGGCCGCCTCGGCCCGGGTCAGCGTGTCGGTGGACCGGGCCCAGTGCAGCCGGGCCCGCCACAGCGCCTCGTCGGCGTAGATGTTGCCGACCCCGCTGATCAGGGACTGATCGAGCAGGGCGCGCTTCACCCCGGTCCGGCGCAGCCGCAGCCGGGCCAGGAACGCCGCGTCGTCGAAGGCGGCTTCCAGCGGGTCCGGCGCGATGTGCGCGATGAGCGACGGCAGCTCGGCGCCGCCCTCCGACCAGACCAGGTGCCCGAACGTGCGCTGGTCGCTGAACCGCAGGTCGGGACCGGCATCGGTGAACGTGAAGCGGACCCGGACGTGGCTGGACACCGGGCGGTCCGGGGCGCCGACCAGCAGCTGGCCGCTCATCCCCAGGTGCGCCAGCAGCGCGTCGTCGGCCAAGCGGCAGCCAGAGATACTTGCCCCGGCGCCGGGCCCCGGTGATGGTCCGGCCGCGCAGCACGGCCTCGAAATCCGTCGCCCCGGCGAGATGACGCCGGATCGCCCGCGGGTGCAGTACCTGAACCTTCTCGATGGTGCGGCCCACCACGTGAGCCGCCAGGCCGGCCCGGACGGTCTCGACCTCAGGGAGCTCCGGCACCGGTCAGTCCCCGGCCGGATCGTCCCCGGGCGCGGCGCTGGCATCGTCCCCCGGCGTGGCGCTGCCGCCCGCGGACCCGGCCGGGGCCGCCCCGTTGCTGCCCGCGGCGGAATCGTGGCCGTTGCTGATCGCCTTCCAGGCCGCTTCGGCCGCCTGCTGCTCGGCTTCCTTCTTGGACCGCCCGGCCCCGGTCCCGTACGCTGCGGCCGCCCACCTTCACCGTGGCGCGGAAGAACTTCTGGTGGTCTGGGCCGCTCTCCTCGACGTGGTACTCGGGCACGCCGAGGAACCCGGACGCGGTCAGCTCCTGCAGCGAGGTCTTCCAGTCCAGCCCGGCGCCCAGCCCGGCGGACCGGCTGATCACCGGGTCGAACAGCCGGTGCACCAGCAAGTCCGCCGTGACCAGGCCGCACTCGAAGTAGACGGCGCCGATCACGGCCTCCAGGGTGTCGGCCAGGATGGACGACTTGTCCCGGCCGCCGGTGCCTTCCTCGCCCCGGCCGAGCCGGACGTAGTCGCCCAGCTTCAGGTCCCGGGCCACGTCGGCCAGCGCGCGCATGTTGACCACGGCCGCGCGCAGCTTGGCCAGCTGGCCTTCGGGCAGGTCCGGATACGACCGGAACAGGGTGTCGGTAACGATCAGCCCGAGCACCGCGTCGCCGAGGAACTCCAGCCGCTCGTTGGTCGGCAGCCCACCGTTCTCATACGCGTAGGACCGGTGCGTGAGGGCGCGTTCGAGCAGCTCCGGGCTCAGCCCGGCATCGATGGCACGGAGCAGCTCCGCGCCGTCCGGCACGTCCGCTGCACCGCTGCTTGACCCGCCTCGCACGCTGTGGCCCCTTCAGCGCATCAGGTGGGGTGATCACCTGACGGCGGTTGTACGTCCCGCACGTCGGGCATGCCGTGTGCGGCAGCTTGGGGTCCCGGCACTGCGGGCAGCGCACCAGAGCGGGGGCGGAGGTCTTCCACTGCGCCCGCCGTGACCTGGTGTTGCTGCGCGACATCCGCCGCTTCGGAACTGCCACCTAACTCTCCTTCATCGTCTCGCGCTCAAGTCATTCGCCCGCTGGGTCCGGCTCGTCCCGGCCAGGCCCGTTCAGCTGCTGCAGGCCGGCCCACCGTGGGTCGATGGCCGGGCGCGTGTCCATGTCCGGGCCCGCCTGGGCGAGCAGCGCACCGCATTCCACGCACAGCCCCGGGCAGTCCTCCCGGCACAGCGGGGCCAGCGGCAACGCCAGCACCAGCGCGTCATGCAGGGCCGGCTCGAAGTCTAGCAGGTCCCCTTGCAGAGCGTACCCGTCCGCGGCGTCCGGCCCGTCCTCCGCCGAATATCCGAAAAGCTCCTGCACCTTAACGTCAACCTGCTGGTGCACCGGCTCCAGGCAGCGCGCGCACTCACCGGTCACCGGCGCGTGCGCGGTGGCGGTGACCAGCACGCCTTCTGACACCGCCTCCATCCGGACGGATAGCTGCACGTCAGCGCCTTCGGGCACGCCAGCCAGCCCGGCCTGCACGTAGCGGGGGCCGGGACGGTGCGGGTCTGCGTGTGCTCCGACCCCGGGCTGCGGCCGAGGTCAAGGATGCTGAAGACCAGCGGCTTGCGGGGATCGAGGCGCGCTGGGGAGTTTTTTCGTGACTGTGGCATGGCAAGGACGGTGCTCGGCAAGGTTGAGATGGTCAGCCTACCCGGCCTGCAACCGATTTCCCCAACTTGACGAGGGCGGCCGAGGCCTGGCGGCCGGATCCGGCCGGCCGCGGCGGGCTGGCTCAGCTGGCCGCCAGCCGGGCCTTGAGCCGCCCCAGCACCGGCCCGGGGACCAGGGACGTGACGTCGCCGCCGTACCGGCAGATCTCCTTGACCAGGCTGGAGCGCAGGAAGCTGTACACCGGGTTGGCCGCGATGAACAGCGTCTCGACCTCGGCGAGACGGTAGTTCATCTGCGCCATCTCCATCTCGTACTCGAAGTCGCTGACCGCGCGCAGGCCCTTCACGATGGCGGAGATGTCGTTCGCCTGGCAGAACTCCACCAGCAGCCCGCGGAACGTGCCGACCTCGACGTTCTTCATGTCGGCCGTCACCTCGCGGAGCATCTCCACCCGCTCCTCGACGGTGAACAGGCCCTCCTTGGCCAGGTTGGCCCCGACCACGACGATCACCTCGTCGTGCAGCAGGCGGCCCGCCCGATGATGTCGAGATGCCCGTTGGTCACCGGGTCGAAGGAGCCTGGGCAGGCGACACGACGCACGCGGTCACGTCCTTCCTGAGGGCATCTGCGCTGCCCAGTCACGGGCCGTCCAGCCGGTTGGGCACCTGCGGCGAGACCGTACCAGAACGTGGTATCGCCATAGCGGCGGGACCGGTCCGGCGTGTACCCGGGGGGCCAGTTCACCGCCCCGGACCGGGTGTCCCGCTCCACCGCGACCACCGCGCCGGGGGCCAGCCAGCCGCCGCCGGCCAGCCCGGCCAGCATCCCGGTCACCTCGGCACCCGGCACGGCGTACGGCGGATCGGCGACCACCAGGTCGTACCGGCCTGCCGCCGGGGCCGCGGGCCAGCACCCGGTCCACCCGGTCGGTGACCAGCTCACCGCCGGGCAGGCCGACCGCCTCGATGTTGCCGCGGATCACCCGGGCCGCCCGCGAGTCGGCCTCCACGAACAGCACGTGCCCCGCGCCACGGGACAGCGCCTCCAGCCCCACCGCCCCGGAGCCCGCGTACAGGTCGAGCACCCGCAGCCCGACCAAGCTTCCACACAACGCCAGCACGGTGCCGAACAGGCCCTCCCGGGCCCGGTCGCTGGTGGGCCGGGTGTGCCGGCCCGCCGGCACGCTGAGCCGCCGCCCCCCCGCCGTCCCCCCGATGACCCGGGTCATGAGGACCCAAAGGGTTTGGCGCCGAAGGCGCCCCGCGCCAAAGGGGGCGCGCCGCCGACTGGACTGACCCGCGCCGAAGGGGGGCGCCGCCGACTGGACAGTGAAGGGGGAATGGGGAGGTGGGCGGGGCGGAGCGAGGAACGAGCGACAAGCGACGAGGGAAGGAGGCGGGTCCAAGCCCCCCGGAGGCGCAAAGAAGCAGAGCGCAAAGCAAACACAGTCATGCTTTCTCCAGGAACTCGGCTTGTTCCTCGTCGAGCAGCGCGCTGATCGCGGTGGCCAGCGCCGGATGGCTGGCCAGCGCCGGGTCGGCGTCGACCAGCGCAGTGGCCTCCTGGCCGGGCCTGGCCGATCAGCTCCTCGTCGGCCAGCAGGGTGAGCATCTTCAGGCTGGACTTGCGGCCCGCCTGGGCGGCCCCCAGCACGTTGCCCTCGCGGCGCTGCTCCAGGTCGAGCCGGGATAGCTGGAAGCCGTCCAGCGTGCTGGCCACCGCGTCCAGCCGGGCCCGGGCCGGGCTGGCCGCGGGACTGTCGGTGACCAGCAGGCACAGCCCTGGCTTGGCTCCGCGGCCGACCCGGCCGCGGAGCTGGTGCAGCTGGGACACGCCGAACCGGTCGGCGTCCAGGATGACCATGATGGTGGCGTTGGGCACGTCCACGCCGACCTCCACCACGGTGGTGGCCACCAGCACGTCCACCTGCCCGTGCGCGAAGCCGCGCATGGTGTCGTCCTTCTCGTCGGCGGGCAGCCGGCCGTGCAGCACCCGCAGCGCCAGGCCGGCCAGCGGCCCGTCGGCGAGTTCCTCGGCCGTCTCCAGCACGGCGCGCGGCGGCCGTGCCCGCGGCGTCGTCGGGTTCGTACTCGGCTGCCTCGTCGTCCGGGTCGGCCGGGTCGGACTGGCCAGGCAGGAGCGTTGGGCTAACCAGGTCGGGCGCCGCTTCCAGGCCGATGCGGGGGCACACGACGTAGGCCTGGCCGCCGCCGTCCACTTCCTCGCGGAGCCGCTCCCAGGTGCGCTCGAGGAAGCGTGGCTTCTCCGCGGCGGGCACCACGTGGCTGGTGATCGGCGTGCGGCCGGCCGGCAGCTCGCTCAGCGTGCACACGTCCAGGTCGCCGTACACGGTCATGGCCACCGTCCGCGGGATCGGGGTGGCCGTCATGACCAGCACGTGCGGGCGGCTGCCGGCGCCTTCTCGCGCAGCGCGTCGCGCTGCTGCACGCCGAACCGGTGCTGCTCGTCGATCACCACCAGGCCCAGGTCCTTGAACACCAACTGGTCGTCCAGCCGGACCCGGTGGTAGAGCAGGGTGTGCGTGCCGATCACGATGCCGGCCGCGCCGGAGGCCACGTCGTCCAGTGCGGCCCGGCGGGCCTTGGCGCCCTGCGAGCCGGTGAGCAGCGCCACCCGGGTGGCCTGCGATCGTCAAGCACGCACCGTCCAGCTCACCGGCCCGGCCGAGCGGGCCGAGCAGCTGGGTCAGCGACCGGTAGTGCTGCTGGGCCAGCACCTCGGTCGGCGCGAGCAGCACCGCCTGGCCGCCGTCGTCCACCACCTGGAGCATGGCGCGCACCGCGACCAGCGTCTTGCCCGAGCCCACCTCGCCCTGCAGCAGCCGGTGCATCGGGTGTTCCCGGCACAGCGCGGTCATGATCTCCGCACCCGCGGCGCGCTGCCCGCCGGTCAGCTGGAACGGGAGCTGGGCGTCGAACGCGTCGAGCAGCCCGCCGCGGCGCGGGATGCGCGGGGTGGCGGGCAGTGCGTCCTCGGCCCGCCGCCGCTGGGCCAGCACGGCCTGCAGCACGAACGCCTCGTCCCATTTCAGCCGCAGCCTGGCCCGGTCGATGTCGGCGAACTCCAGCGGCCGGTGGATGCCGAGCAACGCGGCCGCTTGCCGCTGCAGGCCGTAGCGCTCCCGGACCTCGGCGGGCAGCGGGTCGTCCGCGATGTCCAGCGTGTCCAGCACGGTGCGGATCGCCTTGGCGATCTTCCAGGAGGACAGCTGGCTGGTCGCCGGGTAGACCGGGATGATCTCGGCGGCGTGCTCGGCGGCCAGCTCGGTCCCGGGGTCGGTCTCGCCGAGCAGCTCGCAGTCGGGGTGGATCAGCTGGCGCTTGCGGCCGTAGCTGGACACCTGGCCGGCGAACAGGCCGTGCAGGCCCGGCTTGAGTTCCCTCTCCCGCCACGGCTGGCGGAAGAAGGCCAGGGTCAGCGTGCCGCGGCCGTCGGTGACGGTGACCTCGGTCAGCTTGCCGCGCCGGTTGCGCATCGCCCGGGTGGTGACCGCCTTGATCTGCGCGAGCACGGTGACGTGCTCACCGTCGCGCAGATTGGCCAGGTCGGTCAGCTCACCGCGCTGCTCGTAGCGGCGCGGGTAGTGCCGGAGCAGCTCCCCGACCGTGTGCACGTCCAGCGCGCTGGCCAGGATCTTGGCCGTGCGGGGATCGAACACCCGGTCGATCCGGTCGTCAAGCCTTGCCATGGCCTCACAGGATAGGCGCAAGCACGTGTCTTTTTTGCGCCTCCGGGGGGCGCGGACCCGCCTCCTTCCCTCGTCGCTTGGCGCTCGATTCGCCTCGCGCCGCGCTCCTCAGTCCAGTCGGCGGCGCGCTGCCCTTGTCTTTTTGCGCCTCCGGCGCGCTCGACCCGCCTCCCTTCCCGTCGTCGCTTGGCGCTCGTTCCTCGCGCCGCGCTCCTCAGTCCAGTCGGCGGCGCGCGCCTTTGGCGCGCGACGATTCGCGTTGGCGGGCGCGGGTCGGATATTGTGTCCTGGCTGCCCTGGGCGTGGCTGAGTAGTGCCCGCCCCCGGTCAGGGCGCATCGGCCAGCACAACCGTCTTCATGCGAGGGAGCATCCCGTGGCTGCTGTCTGCGAGATCTGCGGCAAGGGGCCGGGATTCGGCAACAACGTCTCCTTCTCCCACCGCCGGACTCCACGGCGCTTTAACCCCAACATCCAGATCCGGCGCACCACCGTGGGCGGCAACAGCCGGCGGATCCGGGTCTGCACGTCCTGCATCAAGGCTGGCAAAGTCACTCGCTGACCCAGCAGGTCTCACCCGCGCCGCCTGGCGCGGGGTGATTCGTGTTGCCGCCGTCAGGGCGGGGTGGGTGTGCTGAACGTGCACGGGTTGCCGTCGAAGTCGCAGCCCACCGGGGCCATCGGGGACCCGTCCAGGACGACGGTGAACTGCGCGTACGAGGAGCCCCACTGGCTGTGCTGGCCGCCGGCGCCGCCCGGGCCGCCGGGCCCGCCGGAATCCGGCTCGGGGTAGCCCTCGGCGACACCGGCATCCGGGCTGGTGGCCTGCCACTGCGCGCCTGCCACGTTGGTCACCCGGGCGCCGGGGTAGCCGAGAGCCAGGCTCCAGGCTGCTGCGCCGGGAATTCATCCCGGTGATGCTGATCTCGTCGATGAAGCCGCCCGGCCACTGCATGGGTCACCTGGTAGGTGACCGTCACCTGGCCGCCCGGGCCGGACGGCCGGGCCGGGCCGCCGCCGCGCCGGCCCGCCTGGTGCTGGCCGGTGGTGGCCGACCCGGACGTGGCGGGCGAGGTGGGCGAGATGTGCACGCCGGGGCGGGCCGAGGCGAGCGTGCCGGTGTTCGGCTCCTCGGTCGCGCACACCCCGGCCGTGCACTGATCGCCGGGGACCGGGGAGCTGAAGTGCAGCACCGTCCGGGGCATGTTGGCGGCCAGGCCGGCCGCGACCAGCACGCCCAGGCCAGCCGCGAACGTCGGGGTGACCATCAGGCGGCGGATGGCCGGGCCGAGCCGCTGCCCGTCGGACCCGGCGGACCGGGTCCGCCGCGCGCCGCGGCCGCCCCGGCGCGGACGCCAGGCACTGGCCAGCGCACGCCATCCGCCAAGACGGTCTGCCCCGTCCTCGGCAGCGCCCGATGGCGCCCGGTGACGGGGTGCTGCTCTCTTGCCCGGTGATCGCATTTGGGGGGTTTATACCTAAGGACGGGGCGGGCTAACTATAGTGGCAAAGCTTGTAATTTACTGAACACGTTCAGTGAGGGGTGTTCGAACCACGAAAATGAGCCCATCCGGACACCCTCTCGAATCGCCGCGAATCCACCCAGACCCCTCGGCCGTCACTGACCCGCCCCACGACCGTCCAGCGCCCCGATAGGGCTGCTTCCTGCGGGAAAGTTGCGGCCAGAGCATGATCCTCCCCGCCGGTGAGAATCCAGTCAAGCGAGTCCTGCGCACCGAGGGATGCTGGCCGCGGCACGGAGCGCCGCACGTGCGGCAAAAGCGATGATTCCAGGTCAATGCGCACCCCGCTCTGCTCGGCCAGGTGCCCCACATCCTGGACCAGCCCGTCGCTCACATCGATCATCGAGGTGGCGCCCAGCCGGGCCGCCTCGGGCCCGGCGGCGTAGTCGGGATGCGGCCAGCGGTGCGCGGCCAGCAGGCTGGCGGGCTCGGTCCAGGCCGGCCTGCAGCAGGGCCAGTCCGGCCGCGGAATGCCCGAGCGGTGCCCGCCACGGCCAGCACGTCCCCGGGCCGGGCGCCGGAGCGGGTGACCGGCGACTGGCCCGCCAGGTCGCCCAGGGCGGTGACGGCCAGCATCAGCACCGGCCCGGCGGAAATGTCGCCGCCGGCCACGCTCGCGCCGACTCGGGCGCATTCGGTCGGCCAGCCCGGCGGCTAGTCTCCTCGGCCCAGGCCACGGGCAGGTCGCCCGGCGTGGCCAGGCCGATGAGCAGCGCGGTGGGCACCGCGCCCATAGCCGCGATATCGGCGAGATTCTGCGCGGCCGCCTTACCGCCTATTTCGGTGCGCCGACGACCAGTCGCGGCGGAAATGCCAGCCTTCGACCAGCAGGTCCGTGCTGGCCACCACCCGGCCGTCCGGGGCGCGGAGCACCGCCGCGTCATCGCCAATGCCCACGAGCAGGGCCAGGGCCTCCTGGCAGGCGGGCCGCCAGCGCCGCGATGAGGCCGAATTCCCCCAGGTCTGCGACGGTAATGGGGCCCTCCCGACTGCCGTCTTTGCTTTAGGGTAGCGTGGCCATTCCGGCCGCAGGCGATGAGGCCCCCGGGAGGGACGCATGGTTCAGGCGTACATCCTCGTTCAGACGGAAGTGGGAAAGGCCGCCGAGGTCGCCCGCCGCATCGGGGCCATCGAGGGGGTGACCCTGGCCGAGGACGTCACCGGGCCATACGACGTAATCGTGCGGGCGGAGGCGACCAACGTCGATGACCTGGGCAGCCTCGTCGTCGCCCAGATCCAGGGGGTCACCGGCATCACCCGGACACTGACCTGCCCCATCGTGCACATCTAGCTGCGCCCGCGCCGGAAGGCGAGGCGCGCCGCAGGCGTGTTCCACGCCGACCGGTCGCCCTGCGCGAAGCGGCGATCAGGGGATCCGGGGGCGCGCCCCCGGGTTAACACCTCGCTGCTGGGTAGAGCATGCCCAGAGCGATGAGCGGAGGGGCCATGTTCGAGGCAGCGGACATCCGGGAGTGGCGCGGCCACGACGTGGTGGACGACGCTGGCCGCAAGGTCGGCACGCTGGAATCGGTGTACGTGGATACCGGCACGGACCAGCCCGCGTTCGCCACCGTTACCGTGGGCCTGCCGACCCGGCACCGGCTGGTGTTCGTGCCCCTCGACGGGGCCACCGTGGGCCCCGGGCTACCTGAAGGTCACCCACTCGAAGAACCTGGTCGAGGCGCGCCGTCGATCGGCACCGACGGGGAACTGCCGGCCGAGCGAGGAGGCGGCCATCTTCGAGCACTACAAACTGGCCTACCAGCCCGGCGCGGGCGGCGAGCGGCGACTCGCCCGGCGCTGACCGAGACCGGAGAGGCGGCCATGGCGCTGTTCCTGCTGTTCATCATCGTGGCCATCGCCCTCGGGTATCGTGGGGGCGGTGGTCAAGGGCCTGTTCTGGCTGCTGATCATCGGGGTGGTGCTGATTCTCGCTGGACCTCGTCCTGCTGGGCATCCGGGTCGGGCGCCGGAGAAACCGCTGTGACGCGCTGGCGCACCGGTGCCTGGAGCTCAGCCGAGGCGGGCGGCGAGCACGGCGGTACGCGGGCCGAGGCCCAGGGTGGTCGCCTTCTCCAGGTCGGCGGCGGTGTCCACGTCCGAGCGCAGGCTGGGCACGTCGGCCAGCAGGATCTCCACCGCGCCGCCGGCCCGGTACCGGCCGCCGAACCCGGCCCGAACCGGGGCCGGAACGGCGTCCCGGGCCGCGCGGCGTACAGCGTGGTCCCGGTGCCCGCCGCATCCGCGACGAACGCCTCCGGCCAGCTGGCCGCGGCGCGCAGGCCGCGGGCCAGCTCCGCGGGCCGCAGCGCGGGCAGGTCGGCCGCCAGCCCGGCCGTGCCGGACCTGGGCCAGCGCGCGGCGGCCACGGATGCGCCGTGGGCCAGGGCCGGGTTGAGCCCGGCGGCCGGCTCGTCCGGCACGATCACCGGCGCCCAGCTCACCCAGCGTGCTGGCGGCGGCCGCGTCGTCGGTCACCACGAGCACGGCGGCCACCGCCGGGCAGGCGGCCGCGGCGCTGACCGTGTCCGCCGCCATGGCCAGCGCCAGCGCCGACCGGGCGGGCCCGGCCAGGCCGGCCAGCCGGGATTTGGCGCGGGCAAGTACCTTGACGGGGATCACCAGCGACCAGCTGAGCGGGCTGTCGGTCACACCGGCGACCATACTGTGCCCGCGGCCATGTGCCTCGACAGGTGTTGCGCAGGGTCATGGCCATGCCTCGACACGGCGACGGGCGGAACGGGAGACTGGCACGCGATGAGAAGCCTGATGAGCGCGGGCGACCCGGAGAGCGGGCAGGACCGATGAGCGGGGGCAGCGATGAGCGGGCGGCAGGGGCGGCGTTACTCGGCCGGCCTGGCGGACCGGGACCAAGGTGGTCTTCCCACCGCTGATCAAGTCGATGATGAAGCGCGACTGGCAGGGCTACCAGCACTTCCCGCGGAGGGCGGCATGATCGTGGCGGCGAACCACCTGTCCTACGCGGACTGGGCGGCCATGGCGCTGTTCGTGCACGAGGCCGGGCCGCTACCCGGCGTTCATGATCAAGTCCTCGGCGTTCGGCGTGAAGGGCATCGGCGCCCGCTCCGCGGGTCTGTGGCCAGCTGCCGGTGCGCCGCGGCGAGGCCGACGCGGCGAACGTGCTCAAGGTCGCCGAGCAGGCGCTGGCCGACGGCGAGTGCGTGGTCATCTACCCGGAGGGCACCGCCAGCCGGGACCCGGAGCAGTGGCCGATGATGGCCAAGACCGGGGTGGCCCGGCTGGCCCTGGCCAGCCGGGTGCCGGTGGTGCCGGTGGCCAGCTGGGGCGCGCAGGACATCCTGCCCTACGGCAGACCAAGCCGCATGCTGTGGCCGCGGCAAGCGGTGCGGATGCTGGCCGGGCCGCCGGTGGACCTGAGCGAGTTCGAGGGAAAGCCGCTGACCAGGGACGTGCTGCGCGGGGCGACGAACGCCATCATGGCCGACGTCGCCGGCTGCTGGCCGAGCTGCGCGGCGGGCAGCCGCCGGCCGCCCCGTACCACCCGGCCGTGGCCCGCCGCGCCGCGCGCCAGGCCGCCCGGGAGACAGGCGGCGCCCGAAGGGCAGGACCCGCGGCCAGCCGGCCGCGGACGGTGAGCCACGCGAGGCGACGCCGACGTGAGAGCGGCGGTCATGGGGGCCGGCATGTGGGGCACCACGTTCGCCCAGGTGCTCTGCGACGCGGGCACGACGGCCATGCTCTGGGGCCGCCGCCCCGAGCTGGTGGCGACGATCAACGACGCGGCACGAGAATCCTGACTACCTGCCCGGCATCACGCTGCCGCCCGCGCTGACCGCGAGCGCGGACGCGGCCCGCGCGCTGCATGGCGCCGGGACGTGGTGCTGGCCGTGCCCGCCCAGACGCTGCGCCATCATCTGCAGGCCTGGCTCGATCTGCTGCCCGCCGACGCCGCGTTCATCAGCCTGATGAAGGGCATCGAGCTCGGCACCCATGACCGGATGAGCCAGGTGATCGCTGGGGTCACCGAGGGCGGGCCCGGAACGGATCGCGGTGGTCTCCGGGCCCAACCTGGCCCGCGAGATAGCCGAACGCCAGGTCGCCGCGACGGTCGTCGCCAGCGCCGACGACACGCTGGCCAAACGGCTGCAGCAGGAATGCCACACGCGCCTACTTCCGGCCGTACACCAACCCGGACGTGATCGGGTGCGAGCTGGGCGGCGCGGTCAAGAACGTGATCGCGCTAGGCGTCGGCATCGCCGTCGGCATGGGCTGCGGGGACAACACCCGGGCCACGCTGATCACCCGCGGGCTGGCCGAGATCACCCGGCTCGGCGCGGCGCTCGGCGCGGACCAGCACACGTTCGCGGGCTGGCCGGGCTGGGTGACCTGGTGGCCACGTGCAGCTCGCCGCTGTCCCGGAACCGGACGTTCGGCGAGATGATCGGCCGGGGCATGCCGGTGGCCGACGTGGCCGCGGTGACCACCCAGGTCGCCGAGGGGGCCAAGTCGGCCGAGCCGGTGCTGGAACTGGCCCGGGCGCCACGGCGTGGAGATGCCCATCACCGAGGTGGTGGTAGGGGTGATGCGCAGCCGGATCGACGTGGACCAGGCCGCGATGCTGCTCACCTCCCGCTCGGCCAAACCAGAGCGTTATGGCGTCTGACCCAGCCACAGCCCAGTCCGCCGCGCGAGAATCAGGCCCCTCCCAGTGGGCCGCCCGGGGAGAACACCCGCGCGGTGCATCTGCCGCCCGCGCCGGTCCGCGCAGCAGCCGCTGGGCGTGCCGGTGTACCGGACCGCGGCGTTCGCCTTCTGCTCCAGCGCCGAGTACGCGGCGCTGCTGAACGGCAGCGCGGCGGGCTACAGCTACAGCCGGATCGACAACCCCACCGCGGATGCGTTCGCGGCCGCGGTGGCCGCGCTGGAGGGGCCGGCGCGTGGCCGGGCCGGTCGTGGCCCAGGCCGTTCGCGTCCGGGATGGCCGCGATCAGCGCGGTGTTCTGGACCTTCGCCGAGGCGGGCGCGCACGTGCTGGCCCCGGCCGCGGTGTACGGCGGGACCTACGGGTTCCTGCGCAACGTGGCGGCCCGGTTCGGGGTGCGGGCCGACTTCATCGACATGACCGACCTCGGTCAGGTGCGGGCGGCGATCCGCCCGCAGACCCGGATCGTGTACGCGGAGACGCTGGCCAACCCGACCACCGCCGTGGCCGACCTGCCCGCGCTGGCCGACATGGCGCACCGGCGGGCGCGCTGCTCGTGGTGGACTCCACGCTGGCGCCCGCCGCGCGTCTGCCGGCCGCTGGAGCTACGGCGCGGACCTGGTGCTGCATTCGGCGACCAAGTACCTGGGCGGGCACTCGGACACGACCGGCGGGGTGGTGACCGGGGCACCCGAGCCTGATCGGCCGGATCCGCGCGGTGCGCATCGACACCGGTGGCTCGCTGGCGCCGGACGAGGCCTTCCTGCTCCGCCGTGGCCTGGAGACGCTGCCGCTGCGGGTCCGCCGGCAGTGCGCCACCGCGCTGCTTTCGCCACCGCCGTGGCCGGCACCCGGCCGTGCGCCGGGTGGACTATCCCGGGCTGCCCGGGCATCCAGGGCACGGGGTGGCCCGGCGGCTGTGCGACGCGGGCCCGGAGGGCACCCGGTTCGGCGCGATCGTCACCGTGACCCCGGTGGCGGCCGGGCGGCCGGGTACGCACTGGCCGACCGGCTGCGGGTGGCCCAGGTGGCCACGTCGCTGGGCGGCACGCATACCATGGTCAGTCATGTGGCGTCCACGACACACCGGCAGTTCGACGACGCGGCGCTGGCCGCGGCCGGCATCGATCCGGGCGCGGTCGGTTCTCGGTCGGCCTGGAGGACGGCGAGGACCTGATCGCCGACGTGCACCAGGCGCTGGACACGCTCAGCATGCCGCTCGGCAGGGACCGGGCGGGAAGAGTGACCTCGGCAAGACCAGAGAGGAGCGGGCGTGAACCCAGAACGCAAGATCCGCGTGGCGGTCGTGTTCGGCGGCCGGGGCCCGGAGCACGCGATCTCGTGCGCGAGCGGCGGGACCGTGCTGGCCCGCATGGACCGGGACCGGTACGACGTCATCCCGATCGGCATCCTGCCCGACGGCCGGTGGGTGCTGACCGCGGACGAGCCCGGAGCGGCTGGCCATCACCGGCGGCCAGCTGCCGTCGGTCGAGGCGGTGGCCGAGCCCGGCGGGCAGGTGCTGCCATGGACCGCGGCGGCCGCCCGGAGGCGGGCGCGCTGACCACCGCGGAGCCGGGCGCCATCCCCGGGGTAGCTGGGCGACGGTGGACGTGGTGCTGCCGATGCTGCACGGCCCGTTCGGTGAGGACGGCACCATGCAGGGCCTGCTGGAGATGGCGGGCGTCCGCTACGTCGGCGCGGGCGTGCTGGCCAGCGCGGTCAGCATGGACAAGGAGTACATGAAGCTGATCTTCAAGGCGAAAGGGCTGCCGGTCGGCCCGTTCGTCGTGGTCCGCGACCGGGACTGGCGAGGCCGAGGCCAGCGGACCGCCGCGGCGGCCGCGGCCGCCGGGGCACCGCGGCGACGGAACGCAAGCGGGTGCTGGACGCGATCGCGCGAGCTGGGCTGGCCGGTGTTCGTCAAGCCGGCCCGCGGCGGGTCGAGCATCGGCACGTCACGAGGCGGACGACCTGGCCGGGCTGCACGAGGCGATCGAGACCGCACGGCGCTACGACCGCAAGATGCTGGTCGAGAGGGCCATCCCCGGCCGGGAGATCGAGTGCGCCGTGCTGGAAGGGCCTGGACGGCGCGCCCCCGGACACCAGCATGCCCGGGCAGCTCATGGTGGACGGCGGCGAGGAGTTCTTCGACTTCGAGGCGAAGTACCTGGACGACGTCGAACCAGATGGTCGATCCCGGCCCCGATTCCCGCCGAGCACCTGGAGGAGGTGCGGCGCCTGGCCGCGGCCGCGTTCGAGGCGGTATCCGGCGAGGGACTGGCCCGGGTGGACTTCTTCTACACGCCGGACGGCGACGATCCTGCTCAACGAGATCAACACGATGCCCGGGATGACCGCGGCCTCATACTTTCCGAAGATGTGGGCCGCGGCCGGGCTTTCCCTCCGCGAACTTATTGACCGGCTGGTCACCACGGCGCTGGGCAAGCGGCCGGGGCTGCGCTGAGCGGGCCGGCATGCAGGCCACCGTGCGCAGCTACGACGGCGGCACCCGGTCGGGCAGCGTGTTCACCGATACCGGGACCGTGCTGAGCTTCGGCCCGGACGCGCTGGCCGGCTCGGGGCTGCGCCTGCTGCGCCGCGGCCAGCGGGTACGGCTCCGGACCAGCGGCGACCCCCCGCACGTCACCGCCCTCACGCTAGCGACATTCCCGCTGCCGCCGGAAGATTCCCCGTGATCATGGGATTGGTGCGGCCAGGACGACGCCAATCCCATGATCATCGATACGGCAAGGATTACCGCTTCTTCGCGGCCGCGACCTTCTTCTCGCCGTTCACGACCGCCTTGAAGTCGGCGCCGGGCCGGAACTTGGGCACCGACGACTTCGGCCACCTTGATGGTGGCGCCGGTGGCCGGGTTGCGGGCGGTGCGGGCCGGGCCGGACAGCCTTTTCGAATACGCCGAACCCGGTGATCGAGACTTTGTCGCCCTTTGCGACGGTGTAGCTGAATCGTATCGAGCACCGCGTTAACGGCCTCGGTCGCGGTCTTCTTGTCCCCCAGCCGGCCGGAGATCGCATCGATCAGGTCACGCTTGTTCATGAATCACTCCTGCGGTTCCCCCACGGGAGGTCGCGCGGACAGGGAGCCGTAACCGCGACCTCTGACCTGCCTGAAATTAGGCGATCCAGCGCGCTGGGCACAATCACCTCAGCGTAAAATCCCGGCGTGTCGGCCTCGAGACGCCCGAATTTCCTGTCCTGCGGGGGCTTTCAGGCCACCGGTCGGCCGTCGGCAGCCAGTCGGCCGGTGCTGCTCGAAACTGGAGATCTCATCTGCATAACGCAGGGTGAGCGAGATGTCGTCGAGCCCTTCCATCAGCCGCCAGCGGGTGTAGTCGTCGATATCGAATGGCCGGCAGCAGAGTTCCACCGGCCCGCCGGGAGCAGCCGCGCGCACTTCACGGGCGACCAGGTCCACGGTGACCTCGGTGTCCGGGGTCGCCTCGAGAGCGTCCTGCAATGACTCCGCGAATTCCGCGGAAACCCGCGAACCGGGAGCAGACCGCCTTTTGTCGCGTTATTGCGGAAGATATCGCCGAAACGCGCGGAGATGACGGCCCGGAAACCGTAATCACTCGAGCGCCCAGACCGCGTGCTCGCGCGATGACCCGATCCCGAAATCCGGGCCGGCCACGAGGATCGTCGCGCCGTCCGCGACGGGCTGGTTGAGGATGAATTCGGGATCGGCCCGCCAGGCCGCGAACAGGCCGTCGGCGAACCCGATGCGGCTGACCCGCTTGAGGTACTCGGCCGGGATGATCTGGTCGGTGTCCACATTGCTCCGGCGCAGCGGGATCGCGCGGCCGGTGTGCGTGGTGAAAGGCTCCATGGTCGGTTGTTCCCTCCCGGTTAGAGGTCGGCGGGGGCGGTGAGGCGGCCGGTGACCGCGGTGGCCGCGGCCACCTGCGGGGACACCAGGTGGGTGCGCGAGCCCTTGCCCTGGCGGCCTTCGAAGTTGCGGTTCGAGGTGGACGCGCTGCGCTCGCCCGGGCGCCATCGTGTCCGGGTTCATGCCCAGGCACATGGAGCAGCCCGCGGAGCGCCACTGCGCACCGGCCGCGGTGAAGACCTCGTCCAGGCCCTCCTGCTCGGCGGCCGCCTTGACGCCATCGAGCCGGGCACGACCAGCATCCGGACCCCCTCGGCGACCTTCTTGCCGCGGAGCACGTCAGCCGCGGCCCGCAGGTCCTCCAGCCGGCCGTTGGTGCAGGAGCCGACGAACACCGTGTTCACCTCGATGTCGGTCAGCGGCGTGCCCGGGCGCCAGGCCCATGTAGCTCAGCGCGCGCTGCGCCGAGGCCCGGTCCCCGGCGTCGTCCATCGCGTCCGGGTCGGGCACGGACGAGGTGAGCGGGGCGGCCTGGCCCGGGTTGGTGCCCCAGGTGACGAACGGGGTCAGCGCGGCCGCGTCCAGCGTGACCTCCTTGTCGAACGTGGCGTCGGGGTCGGTCGGCAGCGAGCGCCAGTAGTCCGAGCGCCGTCTCCCAGTCGCGCGCCGCGCGGCGCGTGCGGCGCGGCCTTCCAGGTAGCTGAACGTGGTGTCGTCCGGGGCGATGAGCCCGGCCCGGGCACCGGCCTCGATGGACATGTTGCAGACGGTCAGCCGGCCGGCCATGGGCAGGCCGCGCACCGCGTCGCCGCGGTACTCGATGATGTGGCCCACCCCGCCGCCGGTGCCGATCTTCGCGATCACGGCCAGGATCAGGTCCTTGGCCGTCACCCCGTAGGGCAGCGTCGCCGGTCACGTTCACCGCCATCTGGGCCGGCTGCTGCTGCGGCAGCGTCTGGGTGGCCAGCACGTGCTCGACCTCGCTGGTGCCGATGCCGAACGCCAGCGCGCCGAGCGCGCCGTGCGTGCTGGTGTGCGAGTCACCGCAGACGATCGTCATGCCGGGCTGGGTCAGCCCCTGCTGCGGGCTGATCACGTGCACGATGCCCTGCCCGGCGTCACCCATCGGGTACAGGCCGATGCCGAACTCGGCGCAGTTCTTGCGCAGCGTCTCGACCTGGACCCGGGAAACCGGGTCGGTCACCGGGCTGCCCGGGCCGATCAGCGGCAGCCCCGGGCCGGATCACGCCGAGCGTCGGGCACGTTGTGGTCCTCGGTGGCCACGGTCAGGTCGGGCCGGCGCACGCCGCGCCCGGCCAGCCGCAGCCCGTCGAACGCCTGCGGGCTGGTGACCTCGTGGATCAGGTGGAGATCGATGTACAGCAGGTCGGGCTCACCGTCGGCGCGGTGCACGACATGCGAGTCCCAGATCTTCTGCGCGAGCGTACGTCCCATCCGTGAGCCCCTTTCCGCGGGCGCCTCGTCGCGATCCGTCCAGCCGGGGCCCCTCGTCCTCCGGGTGGTCCTGCGGCGCAGCTCAGAGTGCTGCCCAGTCTCACCCCGGGGTCATCCCGAGGGCCCGGTCCCCGACTTGCGTCTCGCATTCCGAGACGGCAATATCGGACCATGGACAACTCTAGCGGAGTCGGCGTGCTGGACAAGACAGCGGCCGTGCTCAACGCCCTGGAGTCGGGTCCGGCCTCGCTGGCCCAGCTGTACAGCGCGACCGGCCTGGCCCGGCCCACCGCGCACCGGATCGCGGTCGCCCTGGAACGGCACCGGCTGCTGGCCCGGGACGGCCAGGGCCGGTTCATCCTGGGCCCGCGGATCGCCGAGCTGGCCACCGCGGCGGGCGAGGACCGGATGCTCGCGGTGGCCCAGCCGGTCCTGGTCGCGCTGCGCGATCTCACCGGGGAGAGCGCGCAGCTCTACCGGCGCCAGGCGGACAGCCGGATCTGCGTGGCCGCCGCGGAGCGGGCCACCGGGCTGCGGGACACCGTGCCGGTCGGCTCGGCGCTGCCGATGACCGCCGGGTCGGCCGCGCAGATGCTGCTGGCCTGGGAGGAGCCGGAGCGGCTGCACCGCGGGCTGCGCGGCGCCAGGTTCAGCGCCGCCTCGCTGGCCCAGGTGCGCAGGCGGGGCTGGGCGGCCAGCGTGGCCGAGCGCGAGGCCGGGGTGGCCTCGGTGTCCGCCCCGGTCCGGGGCCAGGGCGGCAAGGTCATCGCGGCGGTCTCGGTATCCGGGCCCCATCGAGCGGCTGACCCGTTCGCCGGGCCGGCTGCACGCCAACGCCGTGGTCACCGCGGGCGACCGCATCACCGCCGCACTCCGCCGGGCCAGCTGACCCGCCCGCGCCGGCATGACCCTTGCGCGCCGCGGCCCCACTGCCACCTCACCGGCCACATCGCGCTGGACCTGGGCCGGCCACCGCCCTCCCCCGGGAGGGGGAGACTGGGGGTGAGGTCTGTCGGGCGATACTGGAGGCAAGGGTGATCTTGTGCGATCATGCCCGAAGGTCCCCCGTGCGGCGGGACGGTGGCCTCTGACCGCCGAGTCGCATGCGGACGAGGCTACTTTCCGACCACGCCACTACATCGTGAGGTCGCGTCCATGAAGGTAGCTGTCGTCAAGGAAACTGCGCCCGGAGAGCGCCGGGTGGCGCTCGTCCCTGAGATGATCGCGCGGTTGCGCGGCGCCGGGCTCGAGATACTCGTGGAGTCCGGGCGCGGGGAACGGCGCCTGGTTCGCGGACAGCGTCTACGCGGAGGCCGGTGCGACCGTGGTCAGCCGGCGAGGAACTGCTCGCCGAGCGCGGACCTGATCCTGACCGTCGGCCAGCCCGACGAGCAGATCCTGGGCGGGCTGCGGTCCGGCCAGGCGATCATGGGCATGCTCAACCCGCTGGCCGACCCGGGACTGGCCGCCACGCTGGCGCCCGCGGGGTGACCGCGATCAGCCTGGACGGGCTGCCCAGGACGCTGTCCCGGGCGCAGGGCATGGACGCGCTGAGCTCGCAGGCCAACGTGGCCGGGTACAAGGCGGCGCTGGTCGGGGCGGCCGCGTTCGGCCGGTTCTTCCCCATGCTGACCACCGCCGCGGGCACCGCGCGGCCGGCCAGGGTGCTCATCCTGGGCACCGGCGTGGCCGGGCTGCAGGCGATCGGCACCGCCCGGCGGCTCGGCGCCGTGGTGTCCGCCTACGACGTCCGGCCGCAGACCAAGACCGAGGTGGAATCGCTCGGCGGCACGTTCATCGAGCTGACCTCGGTGGGCGACGCGGCCGGTGAGGGCGGCTACGCGCGGGCGCTGACCGACGAGGAACGGCAGGCCCAGCAGGCCGAGCTGGCCGGCCACATCGCCCGGCACGACGTGGTCATCACCACGGCCCAGGTGCCGGGGCGCAAGCCGCCGCTGCTGGTCACCGAGGACGCGCTGAAGGAGATGAGCGCAGGCTCGGTCGTGGTGGACATGGGCTCCGGCCCGCTCGGCGGCAACGTGGCCGGCTCGGTGCCGGACCAGACGATCGTCACCGGGAACGGGGTCACCATCATCGGGGCCGGGAACCTGGCCGCCAGCGTGCCCGGCGCCTCGTCCGCCTTCCTGGCCCGCAACATCAGCGCCCTGCTGCTGCACATGGTGGCGGACGGCGCGCTGGCTATTGACCCCGCCGACGAGATCCAGGCCGGGGTCGTCATCACCCATGACGGTGCGGTGATCCAGCCCGCGACCGCCGCCCTGCTCGCCGAAGCCAGCCCTGCATCCCGGTGCTGGAGGTCCCGTGATCCCAGCGCTGACACATCCGGAGGTGCTGACCCGTGACCACGGTACTGCTCACCGACATACGATCTTCGTGCTCGCCCTCCTGGTGGGCTTCGAGGTGATCAGCAAGGTGCCCGCCACCCTGCACACGCCGCTGATGTCGGCGGCCAACTCGATCCACGGCATCGTGCTGGCCGGCGCCATGCTCATCGCGGTGACCGCGCACGACGCGCTCGGGTACATCCTGGCCTTCATCGCCTGCGCCTTCGCGGCGATGAACGTGGTCGGCGGCTACGTGGTCACCGGCCGGATGCTCAAGATGTTCACGCCGGTCGCGCACCCCGGTGCCGGCCGCGAGACACGCGCGGCCGCGGTGACCGGCAACGGCGAAGGTCCCCGCCAGCAACGGTCAAGGGTGGCCAGGCATGAGCGCCTTCGACTGGATCACCCAGCTGCTCTACGTGGCGGCCGCGACCTGCTTCGTGCTCGGCCTGCACCTGATGAACTCCCCCGCCACGCGCGCGGCGCGGCAACCAGGTGTCCACCGCCGGCATGATCCTCGCCATGGCGACCACGCTGGCCCTGGTCGCCCACGCGGGTACCGTCACCACCACCGGCTGGATCGTGATGATCGCCGGCACGCTGCTCGGCGCGGCGGCTGGCCTGTACGCGGCCCGCACGGTCGAGATGACCGCCATGCCCCAGCTGGTCAGCATCTTCAACGCGGTCGGCGGCGGCGCGGCCGCCCTGGTCGGGATCGACGACTACGTCCGGCTCGCCGCGGGGGGCATCGCCGAGTCGACCACCATCTTCACCATCCTGGACGTGCTGATCGGCGCGGTGACCTTCTCCGGCTCGATCATCGCCGCCGGGAAGCTGCAGGGCCTGATCGACGGGGCGCCCATCACGTTCCCCGGCTCGCGCGCCGCCAACATCGCGGCCGCGGTCATCGCGGTCGGCGGCGGGATCTACATGATCGCCACGCCGAGCGTCGTCGTGCTGATCATCATCATCCTGGCCGCGCTGGCGTTCGGGGTGACGATGGTGCTGCCGATCGGCGGCGCCGACATGCCGGTCGTCATCTCGCTGCTGAACGCGTTCACCGGCACCGCGGTCGCGATGGCCGGGTTCGTCATCGGCAACTGGGCGCTGATCATCGCCGGGGCGCTGGTCGGCGCGTCCGGCGGCATCCTGACCAAGCTGATGGCCGACGCGATGAACCGGTCGATGCCGCAACATCATCGTCGGCGGGTTCGGCACCGGCGACAGCGGCCCGGCGATCGAGGGACCCGGCGGGGACGTGCGGTCCATCCAGGCCGACGACGCCGCCATCCAGCTCGCCTACGCGCAGAAGGTCATCATCGTGCCCGGCTACGGGCTGGCCGCGGCGCAGGCCCAGCACCAGGTGGCCGAGCTGGCCGCGCTGCTGGAGGAGCGCGGGGTCGAGGTCAGCTACGCGATCCACCCGGTGGCGGGCCGGATGCCCGGGCACATGAACGTGCTGCTGGCCGAGGCCAACGTGCCCTACCCGCAGCTCAAGGAGATGGACGAGATCAACCCGGAGTTCCCGCGGACCGACGTGGCCCTGGTCATCGGGGCCAACGACGTCACCAACCCGGCGGCGCGGCGGCCCGGGAACCCGGTCTCCGGCATGCCGATCCTGGACGTGGACCACGGCCAAGAGCATCATCGTGATCAAGCGGTCGATGGGGCACGGCTACGCCGGGCATCGACAACGAGCTGTACGTGGACCCGAAGACCAGCATGTTCTTCTCGGACGCGAAGTCCGCGCTGACCGAGCTGACCGCCGCGGTCAAGACCCTGGTCGGCTGAGCTGAACGGCCGGGCACGGTTTGGCCCGGATTGATAACCTGCCCCCCAGGGGGAGGCGGGGGTGGGCAATGGCACCGGAGGCAAGCCGGGTGGGGGAACAGTGGTTCACGGCCGTCGAAGCCACGGCGGATCGGCCGCCACGCGTCGACACCAGCGCGGCCAACCCGGCCCGGGTGTACGACTACTGGCTGGGCGGTAAGGACAACTTCGCCGCCGACCGGAAAGCGGCACACGACGCGATCGCCGCCAACCCGGGAATACTGACCGAGGTACGCGCCAACCGGGCCTTCCTGGCCCGGGCGGTGCGGCTGCTGGCGGGCGAGGCCGGGATACGGCAGTTCCTGGACATCGGCGCCGGGCTGCCCAGCGCCGACAACACGCATGAGGTGGCCCAGTGGATCGCCCCGGACAGCCAGGTCGTCTACGTGGACAACGACCCGATGGTGGCGGCGCACGCGCGGGCGCTGCTGACCAGCGGCGCGGCCGGGACGACCTGCTGCCTGGACGCTGACCTCCGCGACGCCGGCGCGCTGCTGGCCAAGGCGCGGCAGCGGCTGGACTTCAGCCAGCCAGTCGCGGTCATGCTGCTGATGCTGCTGCACATGATCCCGGACAGCGACCAGCCGTACCAGCTGGTGGGCCGGCTGATGGGCGCCGTGCCGTCCGGCAGCTACCTGGTCATCTCGCACCCGGCCAGCGACATCCGGGGCCAGTCCATGGCCGACATGGCCGAGCGGCTGGGCCGGGACGGCCCGCCGATGACGGCCCGCACGCAGGCCGATGTGGCCCGCTTCTTCGACGGCCTGGACCTGCTCGGCCCCGGCGTGGTGGCGCTGCCCGACTGGCGGCCGCCGGCGGCCGGCGGCCGCCCCACGGTGGCCACCGGCTGGTGCGGCGTCGCCCGCAAGCCGTAACCCCAGCGGCTAGCCGGCCAGCTCACGAATCCGCAGCACCGACGAGTAGCTGCGTGACTCGCCCGCGGCCAGCCAGGTCATGGTGCCGTCCGCGCGGGCGGCGGGCTCGCCGGTCACGGCGTGGCTGCTCGGCTCCAGCCCCACCGCGTACGCGCCCTCGCGCAGGTGCAGCCACTGGAAGAACGCCGGGAACTGGCGCTGGTCGTACTCCAGCTCGAAGGCCAGGCCGAGCCGGTCGTTGACCAGGGCCGCGCGGACCAGCCCGTCCGGGCCGGCGGTGAGCTTGTGCTCATACACCTGCTCCACGAAGCCGGGCTGCGGCGGGCCGAGGAGCAGGTGCGAGGCGCCCTGCTCGGCCACGCTGTCGCTGGCCCACAGGGTCCGCTCGATCGGCGCCTCGAACCTGGCGCCCGCTTCGAGCAGCGGCCAGCCCACGTTGATGTGGTACAGGTACATGTGCGGGGTGACGTCGAAGCCGGCGTTGCGCACCGTGTCGGTCAGCCGGATCTCCCGGCCGCCCAGGTCGGCCTCGATGCGCCGGGTCAGCCGCAGGTGCTCGGCGAAGATGGCCGCCTGGCGGATCTCCCCCTCGGCCCACAGCACGCACCGGTCACCGTCCCATCGCTCGCCGTAGCCGTGCAGCCGGGCCGGGATGTTGGCCACCCGGCCGTGCAGGCCGTTCCACACCGACGGCCGGTACGGGTAGCGGTAGTTCGAACTGTCCACGTCCGCGGTGAACAGGGTGTGGTCCAGCCCGGCCGTGACGGTCAGCCCGCAGAAGCTGCGCAGCCAGGACAGCCCGTCCTCGTCCCGGTACTCGTGCAGGCCGGGGTGGCGGAACCCGGTGGCCGACCGCCAGCCGAAGCCCACGCCGCGGTACTCGGCCGCGCCGATGTCCATCGCCCGGTTGACCAGGACGTCGAAACTCAGCCCGCCGCCGGTGCGGAACTCGAGCACCCGGATGCCGCGTTCGGCCCCGTCGTCGAGCACCACCGAGCGCACCCCGCCCGCCGCGGGCAGGTCCCCGCCATCCGGGCCAGCCCGGTCCGGTCATAGTCCATGCCGTGCAGTCGCACGTCCTTCACCTCCCGGTGAACCGGCCGGGCCGCTTCTGCGCGAACGCCTGGCGGCCTTCGGCGGCGTCCCGGGTGGCCAGGCAGATGGCCTGCATTTCGCGTTCGTACTGGATGGCCTGGGCCAGGCCCATGTTCCGGGCGGCGAGCAGGTTGGCCTTGGCCGACTGGGCGGCGATCGGCGGCCGCTGCGCGATGGTGGCGGCCAGCGCGAGCGCGGCGGGCAGCAGATCGTCCGGCTCGTGCAGCCGGCTGACCAGGCCCATCCGGTACGCCTCGGCCGCATCCACCGGATCGCCGGTGAGCAGCAGCAGCGCCGCGTCGCTGGCGGGCAGGCTGGCCGACAGCAGCGCGCTCACCCCGCCGCCGCCGATCCAGCCCAGCTTGATCTCCGCGGCCGCGAACGAGGAAGTGCGGCTGGCCAGCCGGATATCGCAGCACAACGCCAGTTCCAGGCCACCGCCGTAGGCATAGCCATTGACTGCGGCGATAACCGGTTTGCGCAATTCGCGCAGTGTCGTGCAGTAATCGCGCCGGTTGCGGAACTGCCAGGGACCGGCGTACTCGCCGACCTGGGCGATGTCGCTGCCCACGCAGAACGACCGGTCGCCGGCCCGGTCAGCACGCGCGACCCGGATGGCCTCGTCCGCGTCCAGCCGGGCCACCAGGCCGGCCAGTTCCCGGCTCATCTCGTCGGTCACCGCGTTCAGCTTGCCCGGCCGGTCCAGGGTGAGCAGCGCCACCCCGTCGTCGCGGACGTCGATGCGCACCGTGCCTGTCATGTCCTGCCTGCCTCCGCGCGCTCCGGCCGGGTGAGTTCCCGGTAACTAGCGTTAATCAAGTGGTTGCTGGTGGGCGCTGGCCTCGCCGGTGATCGCCGCGCGGACCAGAGCCGAGGCCTGGTCCTGCAGGGCGATCCAGCCGTCGGCGCGCGGCCGGACCCAGGCCGCGTCCAGGGAGCGCCGGGTGCTGCTGTAGTACCCGCCCCAGGCCTGGTCGACCGCGGCGCTGTCCCAGGCCGCGGCCAGGGCCGGCTGGCCGCCGTGCGCCGGGACCAGCCCGGCCTGCACGTCCGGGGCCAGGAACGCGGTCAGGAAGCGGAGCACCTCGGCCGGCTCCGGGCGGCGCGGCGCGGACACGGCCAGGCCGGTGCCGCCGAGCACGCTGCCCGGCCGCGGCGAGCCGAACGTGGGGGCGTCGGCCCAGGCCAGGGCGTGGCGGCCAGCGGCGGGCCTGGTGTAGCTGGCGTAACCGTAGGCCAGCGGGCAGTAGGCCACGGTCCCGGCGGCGAGGGCCTCGTGCACCGCGATCGGGCCGGCCTGGGAGATCTCCTGATCTGCTGCCGGCCCAGACGGCGCGCAGGATGTCGAGGGCGGCGGCCGCGTCGCCGGGACGGAGCAGCGGGTCGGCGGGCGCGCCGGGCCGGGCCGAGGCGCACATGGCCAGCAGGGTGAGGAAACTGTGCGGCCCGCCCAGGCACAGCGCGGTCCGGTGCCGCCGGGCCAGGCCGGGCACCTCGGCCCAGTCGCGGGGTGCGGCGTCCAGCCGGTCCGGCCGGAACACCGACACCTGGGTGGCCGCGTCGATCGGCACCGCCCACTGCTGGCCGGCAACGGTGTAGCTGGCCCAGGTCGGCCCGACCGCGCTGGCCTGCCACCCGGCGAGCAGGCCGGCCGGGACGAGCCGGTCCAGCGGCTGGATCGCCTGGGCGGCGATGGCCGCGCCCAGCCCGGGATGGTCGATGATCATCAGGTCGTAGCTCTGGGCCAGGCCGGCGATCGGCTTCGCCTCGAAGTCGGCCAGCGACTGCCGGTCCCAGCTGACCGCCAGGTCCGGGCGGTGCGCGGCGAACGCCTGCAACGGCTGGTAGGCGCGCGGGTGATCCCAGGTCAGGCCGCGCAGCGTCATCGGGCGCCGATCACGCCATCGGCCAGCAACTGGCCGATCTCGTCGCCGGGCAGGCCCGCCTCGGCCAGCACCTCGACGGTGTGCTGGCCGGCGGTGGGCGCGGGCCGGGTGACCGCGGCCGGGCTGGCGCTCATCGAGAACGCGAAGCCCGGCGTGGTGACCGGGCCCTCGGTCGGGTGCTGGTAGCTGACGAACGAGCCGTTGTGCTGGACCTGAGGGTCAGCCAGCAGATCGTCGTAGGAGTACACCGGCCCGGCCCAGATGCCGCGCTCGCCGAGCACGGTGAGCCAGTGGCTGGTGGGCTGGGTCTTGAGCCGCTCGGTGACGATGGCCGAGATGCTGTCGCGCTGCGCGAAGCCGTCTCGTTCCGCGTCCCAGTGCGCCAGCTCGGGGGCGTCCAGCGCGTCGGCCAGCCCGCCCAGCTCGGGGAAGGCCAGCGCCAGGTAGCCGTCGGCGGTGGCGAAGATGCCGTACGGCGCCCGGATGTAGCAGTGCGCGTGAATCTGCTGACCGCGCGACTGCGGCACGCCGCCGACGGTGCGGATGGTGAGCTCCTGCATCTGCATGGCGATCAGCGCGTCGAGCATGTTGACCTGGACCAGCTGGCCCTGCCCGGTCCGCTCCCGGTGCAGCAGCGCGGCCAGCACGCCCTCGAACGCCGAGTAGGCGGTGACCGCGTTGACCAGGAAGTACGGCGCGGCCTGCGGCGGCTGGCTGGCCTGGCCGGAGCTGAACAGCGCGCCGCCCATGGCCTGCAGCAGGATGTCCTGGCCCGGCCGCTGGGCGTAGGGGCCGGTCTCGCCGTAGCCGGACACCGAGACGTAGACGATGTCCGGCTTGATCTCGCTGATCGTGGCGTAGTCCGCGCCGAGGCGCTCGGCCACGCCAGGGCCGGTAGTTCTGCAGCACGACGTCCGCCTGGGCGACCAGCCGGTGCAGCACCTGCTGGCCGCGCGCCGACTTCAGGTCGATGGCCAGGCTGCGCTTGTTGCGGTTGAGCGACAGGAACGACGCGTTGACCTCGTGGCCCTGCGCGCCGCCGGCCGAGGTGTGCCGCTGCCACTCACCGCCCAGCGGCTCGACCTTGATCACGTCGGCGCCCAGGTCGCCGAGGCGCATGCTGGCCAGCGGGCCGGCCATCGCGATCGACAGGTCCAGCACGCGGTATCCGTCCAGCACAGGCATGGGCGTCCCCCTCCTCGGTCAGCGGGCCGGCTGGTGCCGGTCGCGGCGGATGTCGTGCTGGGCGCTGGTGACCAGCTTGCGCATCAGCGCGGCCGCGGTTTCGGCATCGTGGCGGGTGATCGCGTCGAGGACTTCCCGGTGCGCGAGCAGCGAGCGCCTGTTGCGCCGGACGTTGCGGGTGTGCACCTGCCGGGCGGCGGCCAGCGCGGTGTGCAGCAGGTCGGACAGCTGGGCCATCAGCAGGTTGCCGCCCGCGGCCACGATGGCCCGGTGGAAAGCCAGGTCATACCCGATGAACGTGTCCGGGTCGCCGACCGTCTCGGCCATCCGCTGGTAGGCGGCCGTGATCGGCGCGGTGGCCGCCTTGCTGCGGTTGCGCGCGGCCAGCCGGGCGGCCTCCGGCTCCAGCGCGACGCGCAGCCCGGCCAGGTCGTCCAGCTGCTGGCCGGTCGGGGCGGTCTGGTAGCGCCAGGCCAGCACGTCCGGGTCGAGCAGGTTCCAGGTGGCCTCGGGCAGCACCACCGTGCCGGTCTTGGTCCTGGTCCGGACCAGGCCCTTGGCGGTCAGCACCTTGACCGCCTCGCGGACCGCCGACCGCCCCGAGCCCAGCTCACTGACCAGCGCGGCCTCGGTGGGCAGCAGGTCGCCGGGGGCGAACTCGCCGGACACGATGCGGCGGCCCAGGTCGTGCACCAGCCGGCCGTGCACACCGTCGCTGCGGTAGCTCCGGGCGGGCACGCCGTCACTGCGGTAGCTGCGGTCGGCGGCCGCGTTAGCGACCAGGTCAGCGGCCATCTCGGTGCGAAGCATACGCCGACCTTCCTCACCCCGGCAAGATTCATCTGATGAAAGTAATCATTCATCAGATAAATAGCTGCCGAGGCATTGACCGGGCGGCGCGGCGATCCGCGGCGGCGACGCCTCGTTCGGCACCGGCGCAGTCCTCCCGGTAGGCGCCGGCTGGACCGCCGCCCAATCCCGGCCCCAGCGGCCCCGGGCACGACACCGCACCAGTCCCACCCGCCCCACCAGTTGTTGATGTTGAAGTTGCCGACACTGGAGTGTCGGCAACTTCAACATCAACAACTGGGCTGGGGCCTATGTGACTGCTGAGTTCTATGTGACGAGGCTGGGGAGGGTGTCGAACTCTGGCCAGAGGTCGTCCGGCACCGGCGTGCTGAGACGGGCGAGGGTGGTGTGCGCCTGATCCGCGGTGCGCATGCCGCTGACGACCGAGACCACGGCGGGGTGGCGGAGCGGGAACTGGACAGCCATCGTGGGCAGGTCCACACCGTGCTGGGTGCAGATGCGGGCCAGGTCACGGGCCCGGCCCAGCAGAGCCGGGCCGGCCGGGCCGTAGTTGAAGTGGGCGTCGTCCGGTGGCCAGGGCTGGGCCAGCAGGCCGGAGTTGAACGGCGCGGCGGCGACCACGGACACGCCCCGGGCCGCGCACTCGGCCAGCAGCGGCGCCCCGGACCGGTCCAGCAGCGTCCACCGGCCGGCCAGCATGACCACGTCGAGATCGGTCTCCCGGACCATGCGCAGCGGCGCCTGCCACTGGTTCATGCCGACCCCGGCCGCGCCGATGATGCCTTCCTCGCGCATCCGGACCAGTTCCGGGATGGCGCCGCTGATCGCCTCGTCCAGGTAATCGTCGGGGTCGTGCACGTAGACGATGTCCACCCGGTCCAGGCCCAGCCGGGTCAGGCTGTCCTCCAGGCTGCGCCGCACCCCGGCCGCGGAGTAGTCGAGCCGGCGGCGCAGCCGGTCCGGCACCGCGAACCTGCCCGCCGCCAGGTCCGACCCGGTTGGCGCCGGGTTCTCTTCCAGCAGCCGGCCGACCTTGGTGGACAGGATGAACTCCGGCCGTGGCCGGGACCGCAGCGCGGCGCCGAGCCGGGATTCGGACAGCCCGAGCCCGTAGTGCGGCGCGGTGTCGAAGTACCGGATGCCGCCGGCCCAGGCCGCCCGCACCGCCGCGGCCGCCTCGGCGGCGCTGGTCGCCCGGTACAGGTTGCCGGCCGAGGCCCCGCCGAAACCCACCGAGGACACCATGACCGGCGTCCGGCCCACCTGGCGCTCGGGGAGAACCGGGCTGGTCATGACCGGGGCCGCGGGCGCAGGTGGGACAGGCCGCCGTCCACCGCGAACCCGGCGCCGGTGGTCGAGCCCGGCCCGGGGTGACGCCAGGTACAGCACGACCTGGGCCACCTCGTCCGCGGTGACCAGCCGGCCGTGCGGCTGCCGGGCGGCCAGCGCGGCCCGCTCCGCGGCCGGGTCGTCGGCCGCGTCGAGCAGCCGGGCCACCCAGGGGGTGTCGGCCGTACCCGGGAGGACCGCGTTCACCCGGATGCCCTCGGCCAGGCCGTCGGCCGCCATGGCCCGGGTCAGCGCGGACACCGCGCCCTTGCTGGCCGAGTACACGGCGCGCTGCGGCAGGCCGGTGGTGGCCGCGACCGAGGACGTGTTCACCACCGCGGCGTGCGCGGACTCGCGCAGGTAGGGCCAGGCCGCGCGGGACACCCGGGCGGTGCCGATCACGTTCACGTTGAGCACCCGCAGCCAGTCTTCGTCGGTGCTGTCCGCGACGCCGCCAGCCGCGCCGATGCCCGCGTTGTTGACCAGCACATCCAGCCCGCCGAGCTGTTCGGCCGCCGCGGCCACCGCAGCACGCACCGCCGCGTCGTCGGTGATGTCCGCGCGAACGTAGCCAGCCCCGGACGGCAGGTCAGCGGGCGGCGACGCGGCCACGTCGAGCACCACTACGGCCGCACCCGCCGCAGCGAACGCCGCGGCGATGGCCGCCCCGATGCCCGAGGCCGCACCGGTGATCAGCGCGCGCAACCCAGTCAGCTCGCCCATCTCAGGCGTCCCGCAGGGTCTGCCGCTGCCGGCCCAGGCCATCGATTTCCAGCTCGACCACGTCACCAGCCTTCAGGTAGGGGCGGCGATCCGGATCGCCCAGAGCCACCCCGGCCGGGGTGCCCGTGTTGATCACATCACCGGGGTACAGCGTCATGAAACCCGAGATGTACCAGACCAGGTACCGCACGTCGAAGATCATCTTGCTGGTGCTGCTGTCCTGGCGCAGCTCCCCGTTCACCGACAGCCGCAGCCCGAGCTGCTGCGGGTCGGGCACCATGTCGGCGGTGACCAGCCATGGGCCCAGCGGGTTGAACGTCGCGCAGTTCTTGCCCTTGTCCCACTGCCCGCCGCGCTCGATCTGGAAGGTCCGCTCGGACACGTCGTTGCTGATCGCGTAGCCGGCGATGACGCCGGCCGCCTGCTCCGGCCCGTCCAGGTAAGCCGCCTCGCGGCCGATCACCACGGCCAGCTCGACCTCGTAGTCGGTCTTCACCGAGCCGCGCGGGATGAGCACGTCGTCCGCCGGGCCGACCACCGTGTCGGCCGCCTTCATGAACAGGATGGGCTCGGCCGGCGCGTCCGCACCGGTCTCGGCCGCGTGGTCGGAGTAGTTCAGCCCGACGCAGACGATCTTCCCGGTCGGCGCGAGCGGCGGGCCGAACCGGCCCGGCTCCTCGGCCAGCGGCAGCTCGCCGCCGTCCAGGGCCGCCCGGGCCCAGCTCACTCCGTCGCCGCCGAGAAACGCGGGGTCGATGTCCGCCGTGACCGGCCGGAGGTCATGCCACCGGCCGTTTTCTCCGGCCACGACCGGGATCTCGCCGCCAGGTGGTCCGCTTCGCGCGAGTCGCATGGAGTACTGCTTGTCCTTCCTGCTCAAGGCCGACACCGGTGCGGCTGGGCGCGGTCAGGCTGGCCGCCAGTGGGTACGCACCGACGGCGGGCGGACCCGGGTCCGCAGCCGCAGCCGCAGCCGCAGCCGCAGCCGCAGCCGCAGCCGCAGGGTCAGCGTAATCTCCGTGCCCGGCAGCGGCACGGCATCCAGCCACGGGCCGCCCACCGCGGCCTGCCGCGCGGGGTCCGGACGGCAGTGAGCAGGCGCTGGCGTTGCTCCGCCCGGCCCCCCGGCGCGGGCGGGACGGCAGTGAGCGGGTACCGGCGTTAAGCAAAAATGGGGGCATGAGCACAGTCGACGCGGATGTGACGGCGCCGGACGCCCCGCCGGGGGCGGGTGAGCCGGAACTGACCGTGGCCCGGCTGGCCCGGGTTGGTGACCTGGAGGTACGGCGGCTGATGCCGCTGCGGCGGCGGCGCAGCGTGGGCGCCTGGTGCTTCGTGGACCACTACGGGCCGGCGTCGGTGGACGGCGTGGCCGGGATGCAGGTGCCGCCGCACCCGCACATCGGGCTGCAGACGGTGACCTGGCTGCTGGCCGGGAACGTGCTGCACCGGGACAGCCTGGGCAGCGAGCAGATGATCCGGCCCGGGCAGCTGAACCTGATGACGGCCGGCCGTGGCATCGCGCACTCCGAGGAGTCGCCGGAGGACCATGACCCGGCGCTGCACGGCGTGCAGCTGTGGCTGGCGCTGCCCGGGGCGGACCGGGCGGTGGCCCCGGCGTTCGAGCATCACGCCGGGCTGCCGTCCTTCCGGCTGGCCGGGTTCGAGGTCACCGTGTTCGCCGGGACGCTGGCCGGGGTGCGCTCACCGGCCACCGTGTTCTCCCCGGTCACCGGCGCGGAGCTGCGGGCGGCCCAGCCGGCCAGCGGGCGGCTCGGCCTGGAGCCGGCCCACGAGCACATGATCTTCGTGGTGACCGGTGCGGCCCGGGCGGGCGGCACCGAGCTGTCCCCGGGCAGCCTGCTGTACCTGGGCACCGGGCGGGACGAGGTGAGCCTGGCCGCGGCGGCGGGCAGCACGCTGCTGCTGCTCGGCGGGGAGCCGCTCGGTGAGCCGCTGCTGATGTGGTGGAACTTTGTCGCCCGGACCCCCGAGGAGATCGTCACGGCGGCCCGGGACTGGACGCAGAGCACCCGGTTCGGCCAGGTGCACGGGTATCACGGGCGGCCGCTGCCCGCCCCGCCGGTAGACCGGATGTCCCTGCTCCGGCGCTGAGCCCGCACGCTCCGGCACGGACTGGTGGCAGAAAGCCCCGGCACGGGTGATGTCGGGGGCGAAGCCGCGGTCCATGATGGGACGCGTGGGTGAGAGAAGCCGGCTTTGGGTATTTGTACCTCCGGCAGCAGGACGCCGCGGTAATTGTGCCGAGCCGGCCCTCCCGACGGACCTGCTAAGGGGGTGCCGCGCTGAATCAGGACCTGGCGCTGCCGCGCATCGTGGTGGGAGTGGACGGATCGTTGGCCTCACTCGCCGCACTGCGCTGGGCAGTTCGTGAAGCGGGCTTGCGGGAATCCGCCTTGCAGGTCGTGCGCGCCTGGGAAGACGCGGCGAAACGGGTGGCACCGTACGCCTCACACACCTGCCTGCCGGCCGGCGCGGAGGACCACCGCCGCGCGGCCGACCGGCTGCAGGCCGACGTGGCCGGGGCGCTCGGCCCAGCCCCGCTGGTCCCGGTGACGGTCCAGGTCGCGGAGGGACTCGCGGCCCGGGTGCTGCTCGATCACGCCGCCGGGGCCGACCTGCTGGTGCTGGGCAGCGCGACCCGCCGCGCACCGGACGGCATCGGGCCGGTGGCCCGGGCCTGCCTGCGGCACGCACCGTGCCCAGTGGTCGTGGTCAGCGACGCGATGACCGGCATTCCGGTGCCCGCCTGAACCGGGCAGATTCCCGGCTCAGCGGTGGCTGTTCCAGCTCGGCCCGGTGGCCCGCCAGTCGGCCGCCCAGGACTCCAGACGGCGCCGGTCCAGCACGTGCACGGCCAGTGCGACGGCGCAGACCAGTACCGCGGCCAGGGCGAACAGGGCCAGCACGCCGGCCAGTACCGCCTGGCCGGTAGCCTGCTCGGCGCGCAGCGGCGGGCCGGTCGCCCCGCCGGACTGGTTCACCCAGATGCGCACCGTGCTGCCTACCTGGGCGCTGGCCGGGGCGGTCACGTCCCCGGTCCGCGCCGTCCCGTCCGGCGCGGTCCACCGGGCCAGCACCTCGGACCCGGTCACCCCGCCGTACCCGATGTCCACTATCGGCCGGGGGCTGGCCAGCACCACCGCGCTGACCTCATGCCAGGAGGACCGCTGGCGCTGCTGCACGCGGAGCGCGGCCGAGTCGGCCCAGTGCCAGGCGAACACGGCGAGCAACGGCGCGCCGGCCAGGAACAGGATCAGCGCGGCCGCGACCATGGCCGCCTCGACCCGGTCCGAGGTGCGGCGCAGCGGATTGCGGTCCGGCCAGCGCGCGTGCAGCCACAGCGCGCGCGGCAGCCGCGGTGCCGCGGTCCGGCTCGGCCTCATGGTCACGCCTCCCCACTGCATATCAGTGTGCGCGCAGCGGGTGGCCGGGTTCAGCGGACCATCGGCCTGCCCGGGCGGGACTTTCGGCTTGTTCCGCGGTCAGCCCTTGACCGCGCCGGTGAAGCCGCCGACGAGATGCCGCTGGGCGAAGATGAAACAGGCCAGCGCGGGCAGCATGGACAGCGCGGTGAAGGCCAGGATGCTGGCCGTGTCCTGGGCGAACTGGGTCTGGAAGTTGGCCACCGCCAGCGGCAGCGTGTAGTGATCCGTGCTGGTGAACAGCAGCAGCGGGAGCAGGTACTGGTTCCAGCTGTTGATGAAGGCCAGCACGGCCACGGTGGCCAGCGCGGGCCGGGACAGCGGGAGCAGCACGCGGAGGAAGAACTGCAGCCGGCTGGCCCCGTCCACCACGGCCGCGTCCTCCAGTTCGCCGGGGATCTCCCGCATGAACGGGCGCAGGATGACCACGGTGAGGGGCAGCGCGAAGGCCGCCTCGCAGAGCACCAGGCCGAGGATGCTGTCCACCAGGCCGATCTTGTCCAGCAGCAGGTACAGCGGCAGCGCGGCTGCGTTGAGCGGCCAGAGCAGCCCGATCGCGAACACCAGGAACAGGCCCTCCCGGCCGCGGAACGTGTACCGGGACAGCGCGAACGCGGCCATCGAGCCGAGCACCAGGACCAGCACGGTGACCAGCACGGCGACCTCCGCGCTGTTGGCCAGCGGCTGCCAGAACGCGGCCGAGCTGAGCAGGCGGCCGTAGTTGTGCCAGTCCCACGGGTGCGGCAGCCCGGTGGCCGACGAGTTGATCTGCGCGTTGCTCTTGGCCCCGTCCAGGAAGACGAACAGCAGCGGGACCACGGTCACCCCGACCAGCAGCAGGCCGGCCAGGTAGGTGACCATGGTGACCGGGGACAGCCGGCGGCGGCCCGCGGGGGCCCGGACAGCGATCGCGGACATCGGCGTCACCCCACGGCCCGGGTCAGCGCGCCGGCCGTATCCCGGCGCAACACGAAGCGCTGGTAGAGCAGCGCGAAGATGAAGCAGATGCCGAACATGATCACCGCTACCGCGCTGCCGTAGCCGAATTCGCTGCTCTGGAAGCCACGCTGGACCAGATAGGTGGCCATGGTGCTGGAACTGTTGGCCGGCCCGCCGCCGGTCATGATCCACACCTGGTCGAACACCTGCAGCGAGCCGACGATGGACAGGAACAGCCAGATCCTGATCGTCGGGCCGAGCAGCGGGATGGTGATCCGCCAGGTGGCGCGCCAGGCCGACGCACCGTCCAGGGCGGCCGCCTCGAGCAGTTCGGCCGGGATGCCCTGCAGCCCAGCCAGCATCAGCAGCATGGCGAAGCCGAAGAACTGCCAGGTCAGCACCACGATCATGGTGTAGATCACCAGATGCAGGTTGGCCAGCCAGAGCTGGGTCAGGCCGCTCAGGCCGGCCAGCTTCAGCACCTGGTCCACGAACCCGCCCGGCTGGAGCAGCAGCAGCCACATCACCGCGGTGGTGGCGTAGGGCAGCACGAACGGGGCGAACACCAGGGTGCGCAGCGCCGCCCGGCCCCAGATCCGCCGGTTCAGCAGCAGGGCCATGCCCAGGCCGAGCGGCAGCTGGACGAGGATCGACGCGGCCACGATGATCAGGTTGTGGCCGAACGCCTGCCGGAACACCGGGTCGTCCAGCACCAGCCGGTAGTTATACAGCCCGGCGAAGCTGCCCAGCGGCCCGAAGCCGGTCCACTTGTACATGCCGTCGTAGGCGGCCAGCACGATCGGCAGCAGCGCGAACCCGGCGAACAGCAGCAGGGCCGGGCCGAGCAGCAGGGCCAGCTCGGCTTTGCGGCGCAGCCCCGGCCCGCGAGCCGGCCGCGGGCCCTGGCCGCGGGGCCCGGTGGCAGCGGCCCAGACTGGATGTCGACGTCGGTGTCGCCGGCGACCGCCATCAGATCCTCCTCACGTTCCGGGCGCGGTGCGGCGCCCGCCCGGGCCGGCTGCCCGGCCCGGGCGGGCGCCCGTTACTGGCGCACCGCTTACTGCTGGGACTTGGCCTGGCTCACCGCCGTGATGATGGACTGCCCGCTGCCCTGGCCCGCGAAGAAGTTCGCGATGGCCGCGTCGAGGGCCTGCCCGACGTTGGTCGGGAAGGCGATGTCGAAGTAGGTCTGGATGTACGGGGCCGCGTGGCTGTAGCTGAGCACCTGCTTCTGCGCGGGACGCCAGCGCGGACGACGCGGCCGGGTTGGCCGGCAGGCCCACGTCGGCCCCGACCACCTTGGTCTGCACCGGGGTGGAGTCGATGTACTTGAGGAATTCGGCGCAGGTCGCCGCGGGGGCCACGGTGGTGCAGGAGAAGCCGTCGCCGCCGCCGAGCACGGTGGTGGCCGACCCGGCGGCACCCGGCACCGACGGGAACGGGAACCAGCCGAGCTGGGAGTTGAGGCTCTTGTTCGAGGTGAGCGGGGCCATCACGCCGGGGTCCCAGTCACCCTGCAGTTCCATCGCCGCCTTGCCGTTGGCCACCATGCCCGCCGAACTGCCCGCGCCGACCTGGGACGCGGTGCCCAGGAAACCGGCCTGGAACGGGTGCGTGTTCATGAACGCGGTCAGGTCCTTGCTCGCCTTGGTGAAGCAGGAGTTGGACAGGTTGACGGCTCTCATCGACGACTTGAGGGTGGCCGTGGGGCACTCCCGGATGGCGAAATACTCCCACCAGAACGCGTCCGGCCACTTGTCCTTGCTGCCCACCGCGATCGGCACGATGTGCGCCGCCTTCAGCTTGGTGACGTCCGCTTCCAGTTCAGGGATGGTGGCCGGCGGCTTGCTGATGCCGGCCTTGGCGAACAGGTCCTTGCGGTACCAGAAGCCGACCGTGTGCAGGTCGTAGGGGACGCCGTACTGCTTGCCGCTGACCTGCCAGCCCTGCGCCGCGGCGCCGATCTGGCCGATCCAGCCGGACACGTACGGGCTGAGGTTGGTCAGTTTGCCCGACGGGACCTGGCTGGCTTCCTGGCCGCCGCCCCACTGCTGGTAGATGGCGGGCGGGTTGCTCGAGGCCAGCGCGGCCGGGACCTTGGTGGTGAACGCCTCGTTCTGGATGGGCACGATCTGGATGGTCACCTTGGGGTGCGCCTTGTGGAAAGCAGCCGCCGCCTGCTGCCAGACGGTCTTGAGCTGCCCGGTCGTGGCGTTGGTCCACCAGGTGAGGGTGACCTGCCCATTGTTTGATGAGCTGCTGGCGGTCCCGCCACTGCTGCCGCAGGCCGCGAGGGCGAGCGCCGCTGCCGCGACCACGGCGGCAACGGCAGGCTTCCGGAGGCTGCGCATGTTGGTCATCTCCTGACGACGTTGGCTGAAGTGTGCCGAGCCTGGCCAACCTGGGCTTGCCGCAGAGTTTTGCGCGTCACATCGGTCATGTCAATCGTTGTCGATAACGTTTTATACGCTATCCTCGCGGCGTGGACTCAACCCCTCGCGTGACCATCCGGGACGTCGCCGCGCAAGCTGGCGTTTCGGTCGCGACGGTCTCGAAAGTCATCAACGGCCGGTACGGCGTGGCCGCCGACACCACGGCCCGGGTCAACGCGGTCATCAACGCCCTGGGGTACCAGGCCAGCCTGGTCGCGCAGAGCCTGCGCAATCACCGCACCAACGTGATCGGCATCCTGGTCGCCGACCTGGAGCCGTTCAGCGCCGAGCTGCTCAAAGGCGCGGCCGACGCGATCCGCGGCTCCGGGTTCGAGATGGTCGTCTACTCGGCGGGCGGCCTGGCTGATGATCATGTGGGCTGGGAGCGGCGCTACCTGTCCCGGCTCAGCGGCACGCTGATCGACGGGGCGGTGCTGGTCACGCCCACCGTGGTGGACGTGAACTACGGCGCGCCCATCGTCGCCATCGACCCGCACACCGGCCAGTCCGGGCTGCCCACCATCGACTCGGACAACCTGCGCGGTGGCCAGCTGGCCACCGCGCACCTGCTCGGGCTGGGCCACCGCCGGATCGCGATGCTCAGCGGGCGGCCCGACCTGGAATCCTCCCGGCTGCGCGAGCAGGGCTACCGGCAGGCCATGGCCGCGGCCATGGTGCCGGTCAGCGAGGACCTGGTCATGGTCGGCGGGTACGACGCGCAGGCCTCGGCGGAATGCACCCGGACGCTGCTGACCAGCGCCGACCCGCCGACAGCCATCTTCGCGGCGAACGACGTATCGGCCATCGCGGCCATCCAGGCCGCCGTCGGACTGGGCCTGCGGGTGCCTTCCGATCTGTCTGTGGTTGGTTTTGACAACATCCCGGAGTCCGCACTGTGCGCGCCCCCGCTGACCACGGTCAACCAGCCGATCCGGCAGATGGGCGAGCGGTCCATCCAGCTGCTGCTCCGGCTGATGCGCGGGGATCACGTCGAGGCCACGCACATCACGTTGCAGACCGACCTGGTCGTGCGGCAGTCGGCGCGGGCCCGGTAGAGGCCACGGGCCCGGTAAGGCCACGGGCCCGGTAGGCCACGGGCCCGGTAGGCCACGGGCCCGGTAGGCCACGGCCGGCGGGTGGAGGCCCAGCCCGCCGGCCGTGGTGCCTGCCGAAGTGCACAAACCTTTCACCCGTGCCCGGCCCGGGGCCACCACGGGCGCGGCGGGCATGCGTCATGGCTGAACGCTCCTCGGTGGATCGTGATGCCAGGCTGCGGCGCGGTATCGCTGGTGGCATCGGTCAGGTAAGGGGCCGCCACCGAGCCGTCTCGCTGGATCCCGGTCCCGGCCAGTGGCGTGAACGTGACCGGGTCCGGGCTGGCCGCCGATGTTCAGCGCGACGATAGGCCACCGAACGGTCCCGGTGATGGCGGAACGCGGGATCAGGTGCGAGGCTGCCATCGCTGGTGCTGGCCCCGATCCGCACCGCCCCGGGGCGGTGGCGAACCGGCTGTAGCCCGCGAAGGCCCACAGCCGCCCGGATGGGATGACGGTGGACCCGTCGATGCTCGATGCAGGCCCTGCGTTGTCCCCGTTCTCGGCCGGGTGAGTGGTGCTGCCCCGACCAGTACAGGAACGCGAGGATTCAGGTTGGCCGCGGTGACAGCCCGGGTGTAGATGTGCTGCGCCCAGGTCAGCCCGGACGCGGCGGTGCCGTCGGTCCCAGGCCGGGTCCCAGCTCTCGAACGTGGACCACTGACGGGTCTCCCAGACCGGCTCCGGTGCCAGCCGGCCAGCGGCGATGCGGGCGGTGCGGTGTAGCCGTGGCTGGTGAACAGCGGCGTGGCCGCACGGGCGGCCGGGTCGGCTTCGAATGGCCGCGGCGTACTGCTGCGCGTAGTCCCAGCCCTCGGTGGATGTCGGCGGCATCCCGGCGCCCAGGCGCGCGGTGCCAGGCCGCCGGTGGCCAGGCGCGCGGTGGCCAGGCGCGCGGTGGCCATGATCAGCGCGGGGGTCCGGGGCACGCGGGGGCCAGCGCGTGAAGAGGCCCAGGTAGCGGCATGAAGTTGGCGGTTCTGCGTGGGGCTCAGCAGCATGCTGTCGTAGCCCGGCCCGATGTTGGCCTCGGTCTCCGGCCCGACGTAGCTCTGAGCCGGATCCCGGCGCGCCGTGTAGTCCGTTGGCGTACTGCGGTGAGGTCAGCTTCGCGTAGGCCGGTGCCGCCAGTCGCACGCTGGCGCAACTGGCCCCAGGCACGCCGACCGCAGAGCGTGCCCGCCGTGTGTCCACCGAGTCATTGGTCTGTCATGAACGCGGGCGAGGCTCCACGCGTCGGCGAACACGTCGCGGACCCCGTAGTCGGCCCGGATCCGCTGGGCCGGAAGCCAGACGCTGGCCCTGATGCGGAGTTGATGGCCGAGAGCGGCAGATAGGACGGGGCGGCGGTGGGGCTGGCCGGGCGCCGGCGCGATGGTGACTGCCCTGATCGGGCACTGATCTCGTTCCGCAGGATGGTCGAGCCCGGCCCCGCTGGCCGGGTGTACAGCAGGCCGAGGGCCTGCTGCTGGACCGCGGCGGGGGCGTTCATCACGGTGCTGCCGCCTGGCCGAACGCCTCGGAGGCGCCGAGACCCGGTGATGACCTGGTGCCGGACCGCACCGTTGATGACGGCGGTGTGCCCGTCTCGCTTCCTGGGCGGACAGCGCGGGGAGACAGCGGCAACGGTCAGCATGCTGGCGGCCAGCACGGCCACCGACGCTAGCGTCCAGCGGCCGCGGTCAGCCGACGCGGTCAAAGGCGGTGCAGCCAGCGGCGCAGTGGTGCGGCGCCTGAGTCATTCTGCGCACGGGACTGATTCCTTTCGATCTGTCCGGAAATGCTGCGCGCATGCAACATTGGTGCACACCGGTGTGCATGGATGTTTCGGTCAGGTAGGCCGGGCGAATGGGTTTCAGGTGGTGCAGGTGGCGCCGTTCAGGGTGAACGCGGTCGGGGCCGCGTCACTGCTGGCCCAGGTGCCCTGGAAGCCCACCGAGGTGGACTGCCCGGCGGCCAGGGCGCCGTTGTAACTGGCATTCGTGATCGACACGTTCGCCCCGCTCTGGGTGGCGGTGCCGTTCCAGGCGGTGGTGATCTTCTGGTCGCCGGGGAACGTGAAGCCCAGCGTCCAGCCGTTGATCGCGGACGAGCCGGTGTTGGTGATGCTGACCTGGGCCACGAAGCCGCCGGTCCACTGGCTCTGCGTGGTGTACACCACCTGGCAGGCGGCGCCACCACCTCCCCCGCCGCTGGGCGAGATCGTCCAGCTGAACGTGGCCGAGCCGGATGCCCCGGTGCCGTCCCGTGCGGTGACGGTGACGGTGGACGTGCCCGCCGTGGTCGGCGTGCCGGAGATCAGCCCGGTCGAGGAGTTGATGGACAGCCCGGCGGGCAGCCCGGCCGCGGCGTAGCTCAGCGTCTGGCCGGACGCCGAGTCCGACGCGTGGATCTGCACGCTGGCCGCGGTGCCGGCGGTGCCGGTCTGGTTGCCCGGGCTGGTCACGGTGACGGTGTTGCCGCCGCCTCCGCCTGAGCCGGTGGCTGCCCAGCACGTAGGTGACCAGGGAGCGGGCCGGGATCGAGGCGCTGAACGAGCCGCCGCTGACCGACGTGGTGGCCTGCGCGGCCACGTCGCTGCTGGCGTTGGTCAGGTACGGGGTGACGGTGGCCCCGTTGGGCGTGCCGGTGCCGGACACCGAGTAGGTGATCGGGTCGGCACTGGTCCCGGTGTTCAGCGCGACGACGGCCACCGTGCCATCGGTGTTCTTGAACGCGGCCAGGTCAACCGCGCTGTTGGAGCTGGTCGCGGCGATCCGCACGGCACCGGGGTGCACGTAGCGGCTGTAGTTGGCGAACGCCCACAGCCGGCCGGACGGGGTGACCGTGGAGCCGTTGATCTGGATCAGGCCCTCGTTGTCCCCGTTCTCCGACGGGGTGGTGGACCCCCACCAGTACAGGAACGCGCTCAGGTTGGCCCCGGTCAGGCCCTGGTAGATGTGCTGGGCCCAGGTCAGCCCGGACGCGTCGGTGCCATCGTCCCAGGCCGGGTCCCAGCTCTCGAACGTGGACCACTCGGTCTCCCAGGCTGGCTTGGACCAGCCGGACAGCGGGGAGGTCGGGGCCGCGGTGTAGCCGTGGCTGGTGAACACCGCGGTGTCCGCGCTGGCCGTCGAGTCGGCCTCGATGGCCGCGGCGTACTGCTGGGCATAGTCCCAGCCCTCGGTGGCGCAGCACTCCATCTTGGTGGACAGCCCGGACGAACGCCAGCGTGGGCCCGAGCACGTCCAGGAAGTTCGCCGTCTGGGCCGGGCTCAGCTGCATGCTGTCGTAGCTGGTGGACAGGTTGGCCTCGTTCTCCGGGCCGATGTAGGACAGCGGCACCCCGGCCGCCGCGTAGTCCTTGGCGTACTGCACCAGGTAGTTGGCGTAGGCCTGGCGCCAGTCACCGCTGGAGCAGGTGGCGCCCGGGTGTGCCGCACAGCGCGCCGCCGTTGTCAGTCGCGTCGTTGGTCTTCATGAACGCGGGCGCGGTCCAGGCGTCGGCGAACACGTTGCTGACCCCGTACAGCGCCTTGATCTGCTGGGCGAACCACAACTGGCCCGCGTCCTGGCCGGTGGAGGACATCGGCAGGTAGCTGGGGGCGGCCGTCGGGCTGCCCGGCGAGTTCGGCTCGATGGTGCTGCCCGAGTCGGCGCTGATCCAGTTGCGCAGGATGGTCAGCCCGGCCCCGCTGGTCGGGCTGTACAGCAGGCCGAGCGCCTGCTGCTGGACCGAGGACGAGGCGTTCATCACGGTGCTGGCCTCGCCGAAGGCTTCGGAGGCGCCGAAGCCGGTGATGGTCTGGTAGGTGGTCGCGCCGTTGATGGTCGCGGTGTCCGCGGCCAGGGCCGGGACCGCCGGGGCCAGCAGGCCCAGTGCGGTGACTGTCAGTAATGCGGTTGCAGCGGCTAACGCGGCACCGGCCGGGCGCCTGATGCGATCAAGCACGGTAACTTTCCCTTCCGGATCTCGCGGAGCACCCGGCTTCCGGGACGCCCCGCCTGGCGACAGGTGCTGGACTGCCCTCCTCTCGCTGCGCAGCCGTCGCGTCCGCTCGCCGCCGCCCGGCCCGGGACGGCGAGCCAGACCTGTCGGCAGGTGGCTGGCTGGATGGCTGTCACCTGGAACGATGCCGACAGCCAGGAACCCGGGTGGCGCTGCGCAGGCCAGCCAGGAACGGTCCCGGCGCGGCACTGAACGCTGCTGCGCATGGCTCATCTCCTGACGATGCCGCCCTGGTGTTGCCACCCGGGCGCCGCGCCGGCCTGCTCCGCCCGGCTCGCCGCAGAGTCTGACCCTCCGTCCCGGGTAATGTCAATCGTTGTCGATAACGTTTTATAGCGCTATCCTCCCGGCGTGGAGTCAACCCCGTTCGTCACTATCCGCGACCGCTCCTCGCGCGGTGCGGGTGGGCGCGGTCCCGCGGTGCGGGCTGGGCGCGGTCCCGCGGTGCGGGCTGGGCGCGGTCCCGCTGCCCGCCGGGGTCGCGCCGCCCTGGCCTGACCCGCTGACCCATCAGGACGACGGACGGATCGCACGTGACCATTGAGCGCAGCCTCTCCACCGAAACCTGGCGCGACCCAGCCGCCGCGGCCGCGGACCGGGTGCGCGATCTGCTGGCCCGGATGACTGTCCGGGAGAAGGTCGCCCAGCTGTCCGGCCTGTGGGTGAACGTCGATGCGGCCAGCGGCGGCGGTAGCGCCGCATCAGGACGACGTGGCCGCCCGGACCGGCCCCTGGGAGACGCTGATCAGCGACGGGGTCGGGCAGCTCACCCGGCCGTACGGCACCGCGCCGGTCAGCCCGGCCGACGGGGCCCGCGCGCTGGCCAGCAGCCAGCGCCAGATCATCGCGGCCGGGCGCTGGGCATCCCGGCCCTGGTGCACGAGGAGTGCCTGACCGGGCTGGCCGCCTGGCAGGCCACCGTCTTCCCGTCGCCGCTGTGCTGGGGGGCGAGCTTCGACCCCGGGCTGGTCGAGCAGATGAGCGCGCACATCGGCCGCACCATGCGCCGGCTCGGCGTGCACCAGGGCCTGGCGCCGGTCCTCGACGTGGTGCGCGACCTGCGCTGGGGGCGGACCGAGGAGACCATCGGCGAGGACCCCTACCTGGTCGGCACGATCGGCAGCGGCTACGTCCGCGGCCTGGAGTCGGCGGGCATCGTGGCCACGCTGAAGCACTTCGCCGGCTACTCGGCCTCCCGCGGCGCGCGGAACATGGCCCCGGTCTCGATCGGCCCGCGCGAACTGGCCGACGTGCTGCTGCCCCCGTTCGAGATGGCGCTGCGGGCCGGCGCCCGGTCGGTGATGAACTCCTACACCGACCTGGACGGCGTCCCGGTGGCGGCCGACGCCACCCTGCTCACCGACCTGCTCCGGGATGGCTACGGCTTCGCCGGCACGGTCGTCTCCGACTACTTCTCGGTCGGCGTTCCTGCACACCCTGCACGGCGTGGCCGGTACCCGGACCAGCGCCGCTCACCTGGCCCTGCGGGCGGGCATCGACGTGGAACTGCCGATGGTCGACTGCTACGGCGAACCGCTGGTCACTGGCATCGAGTCCGGCCTCATCGACATAGCGCTGCTGGACCGGGCCGTGCAGCGCGTGCTCAGCCAGAAGTGCGAGCTGGGTCTGCTCGACCCGGACTGGCCGGCCGAGCCCGACGCCAGCTGCACCGGCATCGACCTGGACGACGCCCAGTCCCGGGCGCTGGCGGGCGAACTGGCCCGCCGGTCCATCGTGCTGCTGCGCAACGAGGGCGTCCTCCCGCTCGCCCCCGGCCAGCGCATCGCGGTGGTCGGCCCGCGGGCCGATGACCCGGGGGCCATGCTCGGCTGCTACTCGTTCCCGCGGCACGTCGGCGTGCACTACCCGGACATCGCGCTGGGCATCGAGATCCGCACCGTGCTGGGCGCGCTGCGCGCCGACCCGGCCGGCTACACCATCAGCTACGCCCCAGGCTGCCCGGTTCTCGGCGGCACCGACGCTGACCTGGCGGCCGCCGGCGCGCACCGCGGCCGACGCCGACGTCTGCGTCGCGGTGCTGGGTGACCAGGCCGGCCTGTTCGGCGCGGGCACGTCCGGCGAAGGCTGTGACACGGCCGACCTGCGGCTGCCCGGCCGCCAGGCCGAACTCCTGGACGCCCTGCTGGACACCGGCACCCCGGTTGTGCTCGTCCTGCTGGTCGGCCGCCCCTACGAGCTGAGCGATCAGGTGGACCGGCTGGCCGCCGCGTTGTGCGGGTTCTTCCCCGGCGAGGAAGGCGGCACCGCGCTGGCCGACATCCTCAGCGGCCGGGTCAACCCGTCCGGGCACCTGCCGATCAGCTTCCCGTCGGCCGGCGCAACCCAGCCCAGCACCTACCTGGCGTCCCAATTGGGCCAGCGCAGCGACGTCAGCTCGATCGACCCCACGGCCGTCTTCCCGTTCGGTCACGGCCTCAGCTACGCCCCGGCCAGCTGGGTCGACGTCGCCCTGGCCGCCACCGCCCAGTGGCCCACCGACGGCTGCTGCCAGCTGGCCGTCACCTTGCGCAATGACAGCTCGATCCGCACCACCGAGGTCATCCAGGTCTACCTGCACGACCCGGTGGCGGAGGTGGCCCGCCCCAGCCAGCAGCTGATCGCCGCCACCCGGGTTGACCTCGCGCCGGGCCAGGCGCGCACCGCGCAGATCACCCTGCACGCCGACCTGACCTCGTACACCGCCCGTTCCGGCCGCCGCCAGGTCGACCCGGGCGCGATCGAGCTCCGGGTCGGCGCGTCCAGCGCCGACATCCGCGCCACCCTGCGCTGCACCCTCACCGGCCCGCCCCGCCATCCGGGCCCCGGCCGCATCCTGGAACCCCAGATCACGCTGACCTGAGCGGGGCTCGGGCCCGGCACGGCCCCAGCGCGGTGGAGAGCGCGGTGAGAAGAGCGCGGTGAGAAGAGCGCGGTGAGAAAGCGGTCACCGGCGACCACAAAATCACCGCGCTGATGAACCCGCCGCCCGGCCGCCCGGCCGCCGGGCCCTCAGCGAACGGGCGGTGGCTTTCCTTCGGCGGTAGCCGCGAGGGCGGGGTCCCAGGAGCAGGCGAGGCAGGCCTGGCGGAACGCGGAGCGGGCGAAGTCGAGCGCCATCGCGAACGGGTCGGCGGCGGCGCGCACCTCGTCCCAGTCCAGGATGTACTCGCCCAGCGAGGGGTCCCAGCGGGCCCCGGGCGGGGACAGGGTCAGCGAGCCGAAGCCGTCCGGCGCGGGATGGGCGTAGGCGTAGAACGCGGCGTGCGGGTAGCGGCCATCGCCCGGCCACCAGCCGAGGGCGACTTCCTGGGAGTCCATCGCGTTGCGCATGATGAAGCCGGTCGGACGGCGGGTCGGCGGGGACGCCGGAGAACAGGCTGACGGCCAGGTCGAAGGAACCCCACCAGGCGTTGACCGGCGTGGACCGGCCGCGGTAGGGCGCGCGGTAGGCGGCCAGCACCAGGGCCGCCTGGGTGGCGGCGGTGAAGTACGCGCCGACCTGGGCCGGGTCGTAGGTGGCGTGCTCGGTGTCCTGGTCGAGCGGGAGGGTCCAGGGGACTTCCTGGGGTTTGGGGTTGATCTCCACCGGGCCGCCGAGGCGGCGGGCGGCGGCCAGGAGTTCCTGGGTGACGTCGCCGACCGGGCGATTGGGGGTGAGCGGGACGCGGCCGGCCCGGCCGTCGGAGTGCTCCACTACCGCCTCGTGCCGGTGCAGGTCGAGCGCGGCGACCAGGGCGCCGGAGCCGTCCGGGGCAGGCAGCGGGGCGGTTTCCCAGCCCCGCGCGGTCAGCCGGAGCGCGGTGTGCTGGAGCTGGGGCTCGGGCGGGGCCAGCCGGACGGCCAGCTTGCCGAGCACCTGGGTATGCGCGTGCAAGGTGTCGCAGGTTGCCTGCCAGTCCTCATACGAGCACGCAGGCCAGCTCGTGGGCATGGCAGCAGCCTAAGTCGGCCGCCGCCACCAGGCCCAGCCGGGCGGCCCGGGAGGCGGCCGCGTTGCGGGTCGGCGCGCCGAGCTTGGCCAGCACGGCGGACACATGGTGGTCCACGGTCTTGGCCGAGATGAACAGCTGCTCGGCGATCTCCGCGTTGGTGTGGCCGGCGCAGATCAGGCCGAGGACTTCATGCTCGCGGCGGGTCAGCCCGAGCGGATGCTCCCGGGTGGCGGCGCGCGGGCCGGCCGGGATGGACCGGACGCCCAGGTCGCGCATCTTCTGCCGGGTGAGCCGGGCGGTCGCGGTGGCGCCGAGGTCGGTGAAGGTCTGCAGTGCGCTGCGCAGCGAGTCCTCATCAGCCGCGCCGAGCAGCGCCATGGCCGCCTCGTAGGGGCAGCCCAGCTCGGTCCACAGCCGGGCCGCCGCCGCGTGGCAGCCGTCGATCTCGTGCTGACAGGGGGCGGCCAGCTGGCCACGGGGCGGGCGGGCCGAGCCGGTACGGCGCAGCCATACCGCGACCGCGCCACGCTCCCAGCTGTCGCTGTCGGCCGCCGCGTCGTCGGCCAGTTCGGCCTCGCGGACGGCCTGGCCGGTGTTGCCTTCGAGCCAGCACGCTTCGGCGCGGTTCAGCCGGACCGGGACGATCCCCTGCGGCTCCCCCGCGGCGTCCGCGTACTGGATGGCTTCGTCCAGGCATGTCCAGGCACCGGGCTCGCCGCGGCGGGCCCGGATCGTGCCCAGCCGGTTCAGTGGGCAGAGCCGGATGATGGGCGACGGGCCGCCGCGTTCCAGCAGTTCCGCGCTCAGCGCCACCGCCTCGTCCCAGCGCCCGGTCCGTTCCAGCACGCTGGTCCGCTCACTGCGCAGGAAGATGCCGTAGGTCGTGATGTCGTGCTCGTCGCAGTAGGCGACGCCGTCGGTGAAATACGGCTCGCCCTCGGCGAACCGGCGTTCCGAGTTGTGCAGCGAGTACGCGTTGGTGTAGGCCCGCCCGGCCTGCTCCTCATGCCGCCCGGCGAGCGCGATGTCCAGTGCCGCGCGGATGGTCCCGGCCCATTCACCACCAGCCGTGTGGCTCGCGCACGCTTCGGTGTTCAGCGCGTCGGCCAGCACCCGGGTCAGGCCCAGCGGCCAGGCGATCTCCTGCGCCCGCCGGGCCAGCTTGATCGCATCGTCGTTGGCGTTGGTCACCATCCGCTGCGAGGCCAGGCTGGAGTAGGCGGACGCCAGCTCAGAGGTCGGGCCGAGCGGTTCGAGCAGGGCGATGGCCGCCTGGCCGGCCTCGGCCCCCTCACTCCCCCGGCACAGGTAGCACAGGCTGCAAGCCAGCCAGCGCAGCGTGTCGCCCGCACGCAGCCGGTCGCCGGCCTGCCGCCAGAGCGCGAGCGCGCGCTCCCGGGCGTCGGCCGCGTCCTGCCACCGGTCCAGCAGGCCTGCCTCGTAGCCGAAACTCGTCGTACAGCGCGGCCAGGGTGCCGGGGTCCTGGTCCGCCGCGAACCGGAGGGCGCGCTCGTACTGGGTGGCGGCTTCGCGGTGGGCGCCCAGCTCAGCGGCACGGCGGGCGGCGGCCGGCGCGTACCGGAACACGGCGGCCCCGTCGCCGGCCGCCTCGGCGTGGAAGGCCAGCCGGGTGTCGTCGGTGCAGCCGGCCACCTCCAGGGCGGCGAGGATACGGCCGTGGGTTGGCCCGCGCCGGTGCGCGGCGACGGCTTCGGCCACCGCGAGCCGGGCGATCTCATGGCGGAACTTCAGCTCCACGCCGTCCGCGGTGACCAGCCCGGACACGATCAGCTCGTCAATGGCGGTCGGCGGGCAGCCGGTGACCTGCTCCAGCCCGTCCAGTTCGGCCCGGGCACCGGTGAGCGCGGCGGCATCCAGCACGGCGCGTGCCGCGCCGCTCAGCCCGGCGGCCCGGGCCAGCACCGCGTCCCGGGCCGACGGCGGCACCTCGCCCATCCCGGACTGCACGACCTCGGTCACGTAGAACGGGTTGCCGCCGGTCAGCCGGTACAGCGCGGCGGCTTCCAGCCCGGAATCCGCGGCCAGCAGGCCGACCGCGCGCTCGGTGAGCGGCGCGAGCCCGATGCGCCTGGTGGAGCGTTGCGTGGCCAGGTCGCCCAGCGCGACGCGGAGCGGATCGTCCGCGGCTCAGCCCGTCGTCCCGGTAGGTGGCGATGAGCAGCACCGGGGCGTCGCGCAGCCGCCGGCCCAGGAAACGGAGCAGGTCAACGGTGGCCTCGTCGGCCCAGTGCACATCCTCCATGACCAGCACGTGCAGCTCGGCTGGCTCGCTGATCTGGCGGAGCAGCGCGCGGAACAGGTCGTCCCGGGGCGCATCCGCCCGGCACAGCTCCAGCAATTCGCCGCCGAGCTTGCTGGCGATGTCGAACAGCGGCCCGAGCGGCCGGGGCGTGAACAGCCCGTCGCACGCCCCCCAGAACCAGTGCGCCGCGGGCAGGTCCCGCTGCACCTGCTCGACCAGCGCCGACTTGCCGACCCCCGCCTCGCCCGCGACGAGCACCAGCCGGCCGTCCCCGTGCCGCGCTTCCCCCGCGTAGCCGGTGAGCGACGCCAGTTGCGCTTCCCGTTCCAGCAGCCCCACCGTAACAGTGTCCATGATCACACCCCCCCAGATCTACCAGGCATAACGCCCGAACCGGGCAACTGGCTCAGATTGGGTCGCAGCGCCGGCGAAAAGTAGGTAGCCGAAACCGGAAACTGGGTAGCCGCTCCCGATTCGGCGGGAGAGTTGGCCGCCATACGGTCACGGTGACTCGATAACCACGACCGGGAGGCGACATGCCGCTCTACATGGACGTACACAACATCGCCGGGGGTGTCTCGTGCGACGACGTCGCCCAGGCCCACCTGGCCGACGTGCAGACCCAGGGCGAATACGACGTCCGATATCTGAGGTACTGGGTCAACGAGGCGGAGGGCAAGGTGTTCTGCCTGGTTGAGGCCCCCTCCGCGGAGGCCGCCGCGGACGTGCACCAGAAGGCGCATGGCCTGGTCGCCGACTCGATCTACATGGTGCAGGAAGGCAGTTAGCCGCGCACCGCTCGTTTCCCGGCGCCGGCCCGGCCGGCCCAACCTGACTCGATGGAGAACCACCATGATCCGCATTCGCCGTTTCGCTGCCTGCCTGGCCGCCATGCTGGCCGCCGCTGCAGCCAGTGCGCTGGCCGCCCCGGCGGCCTTCGCGACCATCGCCCCGCCAGCCCCGGCGGGGCAGACCGCGCCGGTCACCGGCTCGGTCACGCACCATGCCGCCACCGTGCACACCGTCGTCGTCGGCGGCATGCCGGGCTGGCAGATCGCGCTCATCGCGGCAGGCGCCGCGGTGCTGGCCGCGGCGCTGGCGGTGGTCGCGGACCGGCTGCTGTCGGCCCGGCGGGCCGACGCCGCCGGGCTGGGCCGCGGCCCGGCCCGGCTGGGCAGCGGCACGGCTGCCTGACCGGCCGGCAGAGCGGCCGCGGGGACACCGGGCGGAGCCCCCTCCCGGTGTCCCCGCGCGCCTGCCTGGTCGGCGCGAATCCGCCGCCTAGCCTGGTTTCGGGCCGGTTTAGCGGACCTGAACTGGGGAGATACCGCAAGAAGGGCCCCCCGCGCCCACGCTAATTCGTCCGCGGCTGCTTCGGGGGGTGCGGTGGCCACGATGCGCCTGCAACCGCCGGACCGGCCCGAACCGGAGGAATTGCGCGAGCTCAAGCTCATCTGCATGCGCAATCTGCTGTCCGCGACCGAGGAGCGGGTCTACTTCAAGGACCTGATGAGCCGGTTCCTGTTCGTCAGCGAGGGCTGGATCGCCGCCTACGCGCCGGGCCGCAGTGCGGACGACCTGATGGGAAAGACCGACTTCGACGTGTTCAGCAGCCAGCACGCGGCCGCCGCGTTCGCCGACGAGCAGCGGATCATCCGCACCGGTGAGCCGATCGCCGGGCTGGTGGAACGGGAGACCTACAGCGGCCGGGAGGACGCCTGGGTGTCCACTACCAAGATGCCGCTGCTTGACACCCACGGCCAGATCATCGGCACATTCGGCATATCCCGCGACGTGACCGCGCAGATCAGGGCCGAGCACGCGCTGGCCCGGCAGGCTGAGGAGCTGAGCGCGCAGAACGAGCAGCTGCGCGAGCTGGACCGGCTGAAGGATGAGTTCATCAGCCTGGTCTCGCACGAGCTGCGCACCCCGCTGACCTCAATCATCGGCTACATCGCGCTGCTCCGGGACGAGCGGTCCAAAGGGCTGAACGTGGACCATTTCGCCGAGGTGATCGAGCGCAACGCGCAGCGGCTGCTGCGCCTGGTCGGCGACCTGCTGTTCCTGTCCCGGATCCAGTCCGGGCAGCTGGCTATGGAGCTGCGCGGCACCGACCTGGCCGCCATCGCCGCCGAGGCCGTGGCGGAGATGCGGCCGGAGGCCCAGCGCAAGAACATCAGCCTGGTCCTGTCCGGCGGCGAAGTGCCCCTGTTCGCCGCCGACCCGACCCGGATCGCCCAGCTGCTCGGCAACCTCATCTCCAACGCGGTGAAGTTCACCGCGGAGGGCGGCCGGATCGACGTGAAGCTGGGCACCGACGGAGATCATGCGGTGCTCACGGTGGCCGACACCGGCATCGGCATCCCGGCCGCCGACCTGGAGCTGATCTTCGAGCGGTTCTTCCGGTCCGCGTCGGCCACCCGGCAGGTGATCCCGGGCACCGGCCTGGGGCTGACCATCACCAAGGCCATCGCGGAGGCGCACCACGGGACGATCACTGTGCACAGCCAGGAGAGCCAGGGCAGCACGTTCACCATCCGGCTGCCGCTGCTGCCGGTGCCCACCCTGAGCGCGCGGGGGCAGGCGGACAGCACCTCCGGGACACCGGACACCGAGGCAGCCCAGGGGCCGCCCTGACTCCGGGACCTCCTGCCCGCCCAGCCGGGACCTTGCGGTCTGCCTGTGGCAGGTGACCACGGGCTAGCGTCCGGAGCTGGAGGCAGGGAGCTGGGCCGCCGTAGCGGGCGGCCCGGACCGGAAAGCAGGCCCGCGGACATGGACACCAGCACGAAGACGGCACCGGCGGTGCTGCGCACCGAGCACTTGACCAAGCACTTTGGCCACGTCGTCGGCCTCGATGACCTCAACCTGGAGCTGCACCGGGGCGAGATTGTCGGCTATCTCGGCCCCAATGGCGCGGGCAAGACCACCACGATCCGGCTGCTGCTTGGGCTGATCAAACCGACCGGCGGCCGGGCGGAGATCTTCGGCCTGGACGTGCAGGACGACAAGGTGGCCGTGCACGCAAAGGTCGGCTATGTGCCCGGTGAGGCGGCCCTGTGGCCCTCGCTCACCGGCGCGGAAACGCTGCACCTGCTGGCCAGCGTGCACGGCCGCACCGACATCGCCTACCGCGACCAGCTGATCAGGCGATTCGACTTCGACCCGGACAGGAAGGTGCGGGCCTACTCCAAGGGAAACCGGCAGAAGATCAACCTGATCGCGGCCCTGGCCAGCCGGGCTGACCTGCTCATCCTGGATGAGCCCACGGCGGGCCTCGACCCGCTGATGGAGCAGGCGTTCCGGGAAAGCGCGCTGGAGGCGAAGGCCAACGGGCAGACGGTGCTGCTGTCCTCGCACGTGCTCTCGGAGGCGGAGGCGCTGTGCGACCGGATAGCGATCCTGCGCGCCGGCCGGCTGGTCGAGGTGGGCACGCTCACCCAGCTGCGTCACCTGTCGGCGGTGACGGTGGAGGCGTCGTTCCGCGGCGCGCCACCCGCCGCGGTACGCGACATAGCCAGCGTGACCGGCGTCCAGATCGCCGGGCATCATCTGACCTGCCAGGTGCACGGGCCCATCGATGATCTGCTGTCCGTGCTGGCCGCCGGGCATCCAGAAACGTTGCTGAGCCGGGAACCCTCCCTCGAGGAGCTGTTCCTGTCGATCTACGGCGATAAGCCGGTGGCCGGCAACGGGGCCCGCCATGGCTAGCCCGCTCGTGGCCAGCCCGCCCGCCAGCCGGCGCCGCTCCGGCCAGCGCCCCGCCGCTCAGCTGGCAGCGCTACCGGTGGCCGCAGCTGGCTGTGGCCCGGTTCACCGGCCGCCGCGCGATACGGGCCGGTGCCCTGTGGGGCCTGGTGTTCGGCCTGTATGTGTACGACAACGCGGTCTCCTTTGACACAATCGCGCCGACCGCCGCCAAGCGGAACGGGCTGCTGGCCTCGATGGCCAGCAACGCCGGGCTGAAGGCGCTGCTCGGCGACACGCACGGGATCACCACCCGGGGCGGTTTCACCGACTGGCGCGCGATCGGGGTCACGATACTGGTCGCGTCGATCTGGGGACTGCTCGCCGCCACCCGGGCCCTGCGCGGCGAGGAAGGGGCCGGGCGGTGGGAGTTGTTCCTCAGCGGGCAGACCACGCCGCGTCGCGCCGCCGCCGGCACGCTAGCCGGGCTGGGCGCCGGGGTGCTGGCCATGTACCTGCTGACCGCGCTACTCACCGTGCTGGTCGGCACCCGGCACAACGTCGCGATCAGCCCCGGTCAGGGCATGTTCTTCGCACTGGCGATTGTGGCTGGCGCGGCCATGTTCGCCGCGGTTGGGGCGGTGGCCAGCGAGGTCATGCCCACCCGTTCCCGGGCGGCGGGGGCGGCGGGCGCGGTCTTCGGCGCGGCCTTCATGCTGCGCGCCCTGGGCGACGCCACGTCCAGCGCACACTGGCTGGTCTACCTCAGCCCGCTGGGCTGGGTCGAGCAATTGCACCCGCTGACCGGCGCGCAGCCGCTCTGGCTGCTGCCGATCGCGGGGTTGGTCACGCTGTGCGTGGCTGCGACGATCGGGCTGGCTGACCGGGATCTCGGCGCGAGCGTGCTGGCCGACAAAGACGCGGCCGCCCCCCGGACCGCGCTGCTCGGCTCGCCGCTTCCGTTCGCCTGGCGGATGTCACGGGCCGTCACCGCATGCTGGCTGGGCGCGACCGTGCTGGCCAGCTTGCTCTACGGCTCGCTGGCCAAGTCCACCGGCCAGGCGTTCGCCTCATCCGGTGCGCTGCGCAAATTCACCGGCAGCCTCACCCACGTGATGCTGCGCCAGTTGCAGTTGGCCGGCACGCGGGTCTTCGCGGGCATCGTGTTCCTCATCCTGATGACGCTGATCATGGCGTACGTGGCCAGCGCGCTGGGCCGGGTGCGCGAGGAGGAGGCCGACGGATACCTGGACAACTTGCTGGTGCGCAGGGTCAGCCGGCCCGGCTGGCTGGCCGGCCGGGTCATCCTGATCCTCGCCGTCCTGGTAACTGCCGGCCTGCTCGGCGGGCTGGGCTTCTGGGCCGCGGCGGCCAGCCAGCACTCCGGGCTGAGCTGGCATGAGCTGATGCTGGCCGGCATCAACAGTTCTGTGCCGGCCGCCCTGCTGCTCGGCTTCGGCGTGCTCACCTTCGGGTTCGCCCCCGGCTGACCTCGGCGGTCTCCTGGGGGCTGCTGGCCTGGGCGTTCCTGCTGGACATGCTCGGCTCGGCGCTCAAGGTCAACCACTGGGTGATGGACACCTCGTTGCTGCATCATCCGGCGCTCGCCCCGGCGGTTGGCCCGGACTGGCGGGTGGCCGGCACGTACCTGGCGCTCAGTTGCGCGGCCATGCTGCTCGGCGGCTGGCGCTTCTCCCAGCGCGACCTGCAGAGCGGCTGGAGCTGGGCAGGCTGATCCGGCGGCCAGCGATGTGCGTGGGCCGGATCCGCATGTACAGGTCCCGGGCACCGCCGGCCCAGGGGGTCACCCCGGTCCGGGCCACTGACGTTCGCTCGTCCTCGTCGGTGACATGGTGCGCCGATCCGTGGATGAGCACGGTCCAGCCTTCCCGGCGGGCCGGATAGAGCTCGTCGATCTCAAACGCGATCAGGTATTCCGCGTCCGCGATCCCGGTGGTCAGGTCCTCGTCCATGGCGCTGCCCTCCGCGGTGCGGAACACGATGCTGCCCTCGAACAGCCGGTAGTTGACCGGGAGCACCATCGGGCCGAACCGCCCGTTGTAAGCGATCCGGCCGACCTCCTGGCCCGCCACCAGCCGCAGGCATTCGGCCTCGTCCAGTTCCGCCACCACGCTGTCAGACATGAGTGTTTCCTCCAGTTTCCCGGCCGAGCACCAGCATGGCCCGGCACCAGCCTGACACAGTGCGCGCCAGTCCGCCCGGGACGGGGCGGGCCGGCTGGCGGGGCCGTCGCTGACCTGCGGGCGGCGCCCCGGGCGGCGCTAACCTGGCCTGGTGATCGCCCGGCTGCGCACGGACTGGGCCAGGCTGCCCCGGTGGGCGAGATGGCTGCTGAGCGCTCAGCCGGACGTGGTGACCTCGTGCCAGAGGCCGCCGTTCAGGTTGAGATTGTTGCCCCGGGCCTGGCCGGGCGCGCTGTCGCCGACGTAGGTGTACAGCGGGTGGCCGTCGTAGGTCGCCTGGGTCGAGCCGTCGGCCCGCTTGATCGTGCCGAGCTTGCCCGGTATGCCCGGCCCGGCCGTCACCGGGCCCCTGACCGGCGGCCAGTAGACGGCGCAGGACCCGTTGCACACCGACTTGGTGGCGGTGTCCGGCGCGAACCAGTACAGCGTGAAGCCCTTGGCGTTGGCCAGCACGCTCACGCCGCCGATCTGCTCCACCTTCAGGCCGCCGCTGGAGGCCACCGTGCTGGAACTGCCCGCCGTGCCCGCCGCCACGCCGAGCAGCACCAGTGCGACGACGGACACCCCGGCGATCAGCGCGCCGGGCACCGGGATGGCGGCCACCACCTGGTCCAGTGGCGAGGCACTGGCAGGCGGCCCGCGGCCGGGGCCACGGTTAGGAACGCCAGCACCGCGAACGCGGCCACCTCGATGATCCCGGCGACGATTCCGGCCGTGGTGCGGACCTCGGTGAACCCGAACAGCCCGACCCAGATCGACAGCAGGTAGCCAGCCAGTGTGGCCAGGGCGAACCCGGCGCCGGCCGCCGCGGCCAGCCGGCTGCCGGATGCCAGCACCGCAACGGCCAGCACGAAGGCCGCGATCACCTGGAGCAGGAACAGCCAGCCGATGGTCGGAATCGTCCGGTAGCCGGTCAGGTACAGATCGAGGTGAATGGCCCCGGTGGCGGCCAGCAGGCCCGCCCCCGCCACCCGGAGGATGAGCGGCCAGGGCTGGGTGCGTTGCCGGGATAGCGTGTGGGCCATACCGGATCAGTACCCGCCGCCGCCACCGGATGAGCTGGAGGCTGGCGCGGCCGAGCCGGACACGCGTGATCACGTGCCACAGCCCGCCGGACAGGTTGAGGCCGTTGCCCTTGTCCTGCCCGGGCGCGGTGTCGCCGACGTACGTGTACAGCGGGTGACCGTTGTAGGCGGCCTGCTTGGACCCGTCGGACCGGGTGATCACGGTCAGCTTGCCGGTCACGCCCGGACCGGCCGTGGCCGGGCCCTTGACCGGTGGCCAATAGTGGGTGCAGGACCCGTTGCAGTTGGACTTGGTCAACGTATCCGGGGCGAACGAGTACAGCGTGAAGCCCTTGGCGTTGGTGAGCACGGTGGCCCCGCCAATCTTGGCCGTCTTCAGCGCCGAACTGGACGTGGACGTCGAACCTGTGGAGGATGAGGAACTGGCGCCGGACGAAGTGGACGGCGCTGAACTGCCGCACGCGGCGGCGATTAGGGCAAGGCTGGCCAGACCAGCCGGCGCCCACCATCGATTACGCATCACAACTCCCGCTGGCAAGAGATCACGACCTACTCTCAGCACGTAGCGCGGGGCAGGTCCGTTCACTGCGGGAACCAAGGTGCCCGGGGGAACCGCGGCCAGAGCAGGTCAGGCATACCTTCCACGCAGGCCTCGGCCGGCCCCCGACCTGCCGGTCCGCTTTGCTGTCTCATGCCCGGTCTGGGTCAGCTGATTCCTCGCGGGTCACAGCTTTCGGGCCGGGTGATCCCCAGCGGCCAGAAAGCGCGATCATGGCCTTGGTGTCGCTGTCACGCAACGCCGCTGAGAATGACAGCCAGCCAGCTGCCGATCATGGGTACGCACGCACTTTGCATGCGCGCCGTACGCCCATTCCCGGGCAAAACGGGCACTAGCCCGCACGGCGCGCATGCAAAGTGGCAGCCAGGTACCCAGGCTGGGTACAGCGGTCCCGATTGCGCCGTACTGGCGTTAGGCAGATTCGGCGGGGGCGGGCTGGATGACGCTGAACATGGCGCCCTGCGGGTCACGGGCGACGGCGATCCGGCCCACCGGGCTGTCGAACGGCTCGACCAGGACCGAGCCGCCCAGCTCGGTGATCTTCGCCGCGGTGGCGTCGGCGTCGTCAACCGCGAAATACACGTGCCAGTGGTTGGGCACACCCGGCATCGGCGGCGGGGTGGTGCCGCCTACCATGTCGCCACTCACGTGGAACAGGGTGTACTCGCCGTTGCCCATGTCCATGGTCGACGTGGTCACGCCGAGCAGCCGGGTGTAGAACTCGGCCGCCTTAGGGTCATTAGTGATCAGCTCGTTCCAGATCAACGTGCCAGGCTCGTTGACCAGCGTGGCGCCGATGTGCTTGTTGGCCTGCCACAGCGCCACCGCGGCACCGGACGGGTCGATGACGAAGGCCATCCGCCCGGCGTCCATGACGTCGAACGGCGCCATGGCGAGCTGGCCGCCAGCCGCCTCGACCTGGGCCGCGGCCTGGTCTACCGAGTCCACGGCAAGGTAGGTGTTCCACATCGGCGGCACGCCAGCGGTGACCATTTCCGGCGACTGCGCCGCGATCGCGGCCACTTCCTCACCGCGCAGTGTGGCCATGGAGTAGACCCCGCCCTGCGGCATGGGCTGGTCGTCGTACGCCCAGCCGAACAGGCCGCCATAGAACGTCTTGGCCGCCTGGGTGTCGGTGGTCTGCAGGTCCACCCAGTTCGGCGTGCCCTGGGCATAAGCAGTGCGATGAGGCATGAATTCCCCCTCCAAAGTCAGTTGAGCTGCGCTTACTCGGTGCACCAGCGGCGCACGCGCATCATTGCCGGTCCTACCCACTCGACGAGCAAGCTCGCCAGAAATCGACAGGTCATCGCGGCCGGCTTGTTCAGCCGGGCCGCCCGGGGCTGGCGCGACTATCTGACCGAATCGGGCGAGCCACGCTAGCTACCGGTGGCCGGCCCGCTTGCCGTGCTTGCGGTGCACGGTCTGCTTGGTCACGCCCAGCCGCTCCGCGATCTCCTGCCAGGGCCAGCCGAGCTGGCGCGGCCGCCGGCCGGACACCGGCGGCGGACTGACGGCGGAGGCGGTTAGCGTTGCGGTCATGGACGAGATGCAGACGGACCAGTACGGCCGGCCAGAGCCACCGCTCGAGGCGGGCGAGGCGGCCACGCTGACTGGCTTCCTGGATTACCAGCGCGGGACGCTGGCCTGGAAGTGCCGCGGGCTGAGCGACGAGCAGCTGCGCGTGGCGCTGCCGCCGACCTCGATGACCCTGGGCGGCATGCTCAAGCACATGGCCTGCGTCGAGGACTACTGGTTCACCGAGGTGGCGGCGGAGAAGCCGTCTCCCGAGCCGTGGGCCAGCGTGGACTGGGACGCGGACCCGGATTGGGAGTGGCGCACCGCGGCCAGTGACTCCGGCGAGGAGTTGCGGGCGCTGTGGTCCGAGCGGGTCGGCCGGTCCCGGGCCGTCGTCGAGGCGCAGCTCGGCCTGGGCGAAGACAAGGCGCTCAGCCAGGCCCATCCGGCGTGGGGCGGGCAGGGACGCGTCTCGCTGCGCTGGATCCTGACCCACATGGTCGAGGAGTACGCCCGGCACAACGGGCACGCCGACCTGATCCGCGAGTCGCTGGACGGCGAGACCGGCGAGTGAGCGTCAGGCGGGGCCAGAGACCAACTGGACCCGGATGACGTCGGTCCGGGCGATGACCCGGTCCCGTTCGGCGGCCAGCGAGGTGCGGCGGTCATCCGTCATGTAGGCGTCGAGCGCCGCCGCGGTGGGGAACTCCAGGAGCTGGATCTCCAGCGGCTGGCCGTCCGTGCCGCTGCCCCGGGCCCGCTGCACGACCTGGCCCCCGTGCCGGGGAACGAGATCCAGCACCTTGTCCTCGTACGCGATCAGGCCATCCTCGGCCCCGGGCCGCGCCCAGAGCAGCACCCACAGCGTCAGGTTCACTGCGCCAGGATGCCGTACCAGCCGCTGTCCCGCCGCAGGTGGATCAGGGATCGGCCGCCCGGGCCACCTCGTCGAGCTTCCCGGCCTTGATCGCATCGAGCCACTCCTGCCACTCCGCGGCGGTCAGGTGCAGCGGATCACCTTCCGGCCCGCGCGAGTCGATGATGTCCACGCAGCCGCGGTGTCCCGGACAGGGCACCACCTCGATGCCCATCAGCCCGACTCGCTGCTCTCGGCCCCGAGCTTGATGTCCAGCTCGGCCAGGGTCGGGGCGTGGGTGAAGATCTCCCCGCCGCCGGGCGAGTGCTCGATCGCGCCCCAGTGGCCGGTGATGCCGTCGTGCTCGATGTGCGCGCCGGGGTGCTTGCGGCGGACGGCCCGGAGGTGCTCGCCAAAGGCTGGGTCAGTGGGCTCTGCGGAGTTCGTCATGGGCAGAGCATAACCACGCCTATCACCACCTCTCAACATTGATGAGATGTAGTTATATGTATTAATAGCCCAGGTGAACTAGTGTTTTCACTGGTCAGCTACGGTGCGGTCATGATCAGCATTGACCGCGGACCGCCGTTGTGGAAGCAGGTAGCTTCGGACCTGCGCCGCCGGATCGGGGAGGGCGAGTGGACTGGCCGGCTGCCGTCAGAGAAGCATCTGGCCCAGGAGTATGGGGTGTCGCTCGGGCCCATCCGTAAGGCGCTGGGACAGCTGCGCGGCGAAGGGCTGATCCAGACGGACAAGGGCTGGGGCTCGTATGTGACCGGAAGCGAGCCGCCCCACAACCCGTGACCAAGGCGCCGCAGCGCTGTGAACTTCCCCGTTCGGGCAGGTCCGGTTATGGAGCGGTCAGCACACCCCGGGCAATCCCGGGTGCTCCATGATCAGAGCCAGCGGCCGGTTGGCGGATCGGTCCGCGCGCCACGTCACGGGACCGGAACCCACAGTTCGATCTGGTCGTGCCGCCGGTAGTACTCGACGAGTGGGCGGCCAGGGTCGGCAGGAATGGCCAACCGGGTCAGGGCCTGCATGGCCGGGCCGATCTGGGCGTACAGGCCGGGCGGCTCGCCAGCGATCAGGGCCCGCAGGTACCAGCCGCCCGGCAGCGTGCCGGTCTGCAGGCCGAGCCGGCCCGGGTCATCACCGTCCTTGACCGGGGTGCACGCGGCATACGTGCCGGCCTGGGTATCGACCATGGCGTACATCTTGCGGCCGCGCAGCCCGACCAGGTCCTCGAACCGGGGCCACAACCGCTGGATGGCGGGCAGTTCGTCGCGGGTCTGCTCCAGCATTACCGGCACGTCGGCCTTTTGGGTCCGGGCCGGCCGCGAGTCGAACAGGTCAGCTGCCACGAGCAGCACGCTAGCGGGCGGCACCGTCATTCCGCGGCGCCGGTGACCACGCCCAGGTCGATCTCAGCCGCGTCCTGAGCACGCCAGGCGATGTGCTGGTCCGGGCGGACCAGCAGGTATTCCTGGCCCCACGGGTAGGACGGCGGCGCCTGGAGCACGGTCAGCGGGATGCCCCGCTGCCGCGCCTGGCCGACCAGCGCGGCCACGCCGGGCGCACCGTCGCGGGCCGGGCCGATGAGGGTTAACCCGGCCCCGAGCCGGTCGTACAGGGACGTCCCATCGGGCAGCCAGTGGTGCGGCAGCCGCGCCCCTGGGGTGGCGTCCGGCGTGTAGTCCGTCACGTCCGGGGCCGCGGCGGCACCGGCGGCCAGGCCGTCTGGGCCACCGGCCAGGCCGTCTGGGCCACCGGCCGGGCCGCCGCCCGCAGGCTGGATGACCGGCGACCCGGCATAGGAGTAACCCAGCACCAGGCCCAGGCTGTGGAACTCAGACCGCTTGGCGCGCTGGATAGCCTGCGCGTCCGGCGGCAGGTCGTGGGCCAGGCTGCGCATGTTGGCCGCCGCGCTGGCCACGGTCTGCTCGATCACACGGCGACGTTCTGGCTCGTAGCTGGCCAGCAGCGCGGCCGCCGCCCAGCCGTGTTCCACGGCGGCGATCTTCCAGGCCACGTTGACCGCGTCGCCCACCGACGTGTTGAAGCCATGCCCGCCCCACGGCGGGTTGACGTGCGCGCTCTCGCCGACCAGGAACACCCGGTGGCCGGCGAACCGGTCGGCGACCAGCATCCGGGCCAGCCACGGATCCGTGGCCAGTACCTGGTGCTCGACGGGGGCGCCGACCAGGCCGGTGATCAGGTCGGCGGCGTGCGCCGTGCCGTAGTCCGGCTCGACCCCGGGCAGGATCGCCCACCACGTCCCGGACCGGTCCAGCCGGCCGACCAGGCCCGGGGCAGGCGCGTCCAGCACCCAGTACTGCACGGCCGGGCCGAGGTGGGTGTCCAGCGCGGGCGCGTGGAACACCACGTTGAAGTTGGGCCGGGGATCGGAGTGGCCGGTGTACCGGGCGCCGATCTGATCCCGGACCACCCCGGCCGCGCCGTCGCAGCCGAGCACGTAGCGGGCGCTGACCGTGTAGCGCGCTCCGGCCCTGTCCCGCACGGTGACCACGACCCGGTCGCTGCGCTGGTCCAGTTCGAGCACCGTGTGGCCGAGGCGCAGATCCACACCGGGCTGGCCGGCGACGTGGCCACGCAGCACCTCCTCCACGACCGGCTGCGGAACCTGCTGGCCCGCCTCGGCGAACCGCTCGTCCCGCTCGGTGGTCAGGCCGAACGCCCCGTCGAAGTCGGTGATCCGGGCCCCAGACAGGGATTCGCAGAAGGTGACCCGCTGCGACCAGGCGACCGGCAGCGGCGCCGCGGCCCGCAGCGTGTCCGCGATGCCCCAGCGGCGCAGGTGCTCCATGGTCCGCACGCTGGTCGTCTTGGCCCGTGGCCGGCGATGCGAGACCACCGGCCTGGGCTCGATCACCACGCAGGCCACTCCGTGCAGGGCCAGTTCCGCCGCGGCGGCCAGGCCCGCCGGGCCGCCGCCGGCCACAGTACCGGGGTATCGGCCGCGCCCGCCTGGTCCGTGTTTGTCACGACATGCATGATGGGCCACCCTGGCCCGGGCTGTACACCGGCGGAACCATGATCGCGGTCGTTCCGTCCAACCTGGCAGCCGAACCACCGGGAGGACGCGTGCGACTAGCCCGGGCCGTCGGTTGCCTCGCCGCCCTGTTGCTGCTCACCGCCTGTGCGGCGGGCGGCGGCCATGATGCGGACGGCGGCCACGATGGGAACGGCGGGCATGGTCCCGTGCGCGGAACCATCACCGGCCGGCTGCTGCGCGAAGGCGGGCCGCTCGGCCCGGACGGCCAGCAGCCCGGCACGCACCCGATCCCGGGAACGGTCCGTTTCACCGCCGGCCGGCACCGGGTGATCACGGTCCGCACCAGCCGAGCGGGCACGTTCTCGGTTCAGCTCCCGGCCGGGCGGTACCAGGTGTTGGACCGCTCGCCGCGGCTGCTGCTGGCCGAGGCCGACGGGACCACGCATCAGACCTGGTCCCGTCCGGTGACCGTGATCGTCACCGCGCACCACACCACCTGGGTCACCCTGACCAGCATCGTCCCGTGACCGCCGGGACTGAGCGCTATATGTGCCCGCGCTCGATCAGGAAGGCGCGGAATTCGTCTATCGCCTGGTCGAGGTCGGGGCCTAGCACCGGTACCTGGACCGCCGCCGTGCCGGTCCAGTAGACCCCGGTGTAGTCAGCGCCGTCCGCCAGCCGCACCAGCAGTGGGCCGTGCGCGATCTTTATGTGGTCCCGCACGTCTGCCCACGGGACCACGCCGGGCACCAGCCCGATCGCCGGGGATTCGAGGTCGTCGTATTCCAGATCGTCGAGCACCGCCTGCCTCCCGTCCCCGCACCGATTTCCACCCACGGTCCGCAACCAACGGCTACCCGCCGCAATCAACGGCTACGCGTGCACCGTGCCCTGGCTCTCGAACGTCATCGCCCGCTGCAATGCGGCCGCGCGCAGCCCGGGCGGGATCTCGACCGGACCACCGAGCGCGGCGGCGTTGATGCCCGCCTGCGCGGCCTCCTCGACCACGCCGCCGATCAGGATGGCCAGCTCCGGGGTGCGGTGGAAGACCAGCACGCCGTGGTTGGCCAGCAGCACGGCCGGGACTCCCGGGGTGACCGCGGCGCGGATGCCGGCGATGGCCTCGGCTGAGCCGCGCGGCCCGTACCCGGCCACCGGCACACCGGCCTGGAGGCCGAACATGGCCAGTGCCTCCACCCAGCAGCCGATGTGACGCCGGGCCACCGCGTACGCGGTGGCGTACGGCGAATGGGTGTGCACCACGCAGCCGACCTCCTGATGGTCGGCGTACATCGCGGTGTGCATGGCCACCACGGCCCCCTGGATGGGCGGCAGCTCACCTTCCAGCAGCGTCCCGTCCAGCCCGACCCGCACCACCGCGGCGGCCGGATGGTCGCGCAGCGACGGTCCGGCGGTGAAGTACATCTCCTCCGCGCCGGGCACCCGGAGGCTCACGTTGCCGTGCCCGTTGGCGGATATCGCCCCGCTGGCCACCACCCGCCGGGCGACGTCGACGACCTGCTGTGCCAGATCCTTGTCCATGACCTCATCCCCCCTCTGATCACACCGGGGCAACGGTATCCGAGCCGCGGGCTGACGGCTAGACGAGCTCGGTGCGCGGGCCGTTGACGACCAGGGCCTGCCCGTCGCGCAGCGTGCGGTACGGCGCGCTCTCGGCCTGGTACCGGGCGACCACCAGGTCCATCGCGGACGTCTCCGGATGCCCCGGTGACCGGTAGTGCGGGACGAACGCCCTATCCAGCAGGCCCAGGCCAGCCCAGATCGGGTCGGTGCCGTAGACCCGGTGGACCGCGCCGGCATCGTCGACGAGTTCCAGCCCGCGCAGGCTGGGCGCCAGCACGCAGCCGCCCGCGCTGTAGCCGGCATAGACCAGCGCGTCGGCGGCCAGCAGCTCACGGAACACCACGTCCCCGGCACTGCGGGCCAGCGCATGGCGCAGCATGAACACGTTGCCGCCGCGGAGCCAGGCCACCGCGATCCCGGCCAGGTCCTGGCCCAGCCGCTGCTGCCCGCCGGAGCCGACGTAGTCCCGCAGGTCCAGCTCGGCGGCGGTAAAGCCGAGCCCGGCCAGCGCCGCCAGTTCCCGCTCCAGCCCGGCCCGGCGCACCTGGGCCGGCGCATCGTCCAGAGCGTTCGCGATGACCACCGCGCGGCGGCCCGCGTCGCCGGCCAGGGCCGTCAGGTGCTCGGGATGGTCACCCATCCGGAACGAGGACAAGTACAGCCGCACACCGGGAGCTTAGCCACCGGCCCGGCGCAGGCCGCGGAGCACGCGCACCGAACGCGGCCCGACGGCCACCTGGTCCCCTGGGCCCAGCGGCGCCGCCCCGTCCGCACCCCCCGACGTCAGGTCATAGCTGTCCAGCGCGGTCCGCCAGGTCTGCCCGTCCCTGGTCCCGGCCGGGATGACGAAGTCCAGCGGTTCCCACCACGCGTTGACCAGGACCAGGAAGTCGTCGTCGAACAGCAGCGTGCCGCCCTCGGCCCGGTCCGGGTCATCCGAGCCGTCCAGGTAGATGCCCAGCGACAGGGCGCCCGGGTCGGCCCAGTCGGCGCCGGTCATCGGGGTGCCCGCCACGGTGAACCAGCCGAGCTCGGCCGCCTCCACCCCGGCCAGGTAGCGGCGGCGGCGGAAGACCGGGTGTTCCTGGCGGAACGCGATCAGCCGCCGGGTGAAGTCCAGCAGTTCCTTGTCCTGGCTGGACCAGTCGACCCAGGTGATCTCGTTGTCCTGGCAGTAGGCGTTGTTGTTGCCCTGCTGGGTCCGGCCCGCCTCGTCCCCGGCCAGCAGCATCGGCACGCCGAACGACAGCAGCAGGGTGGTGAGCATGGCCCGGGACTGCCGCTCGCGCAGGGCCAGGATGGCCGGGTCGGTGCTGGGGCCTTCCGCGCCGCAGTTCCAGGACCGGTTGTCATCGGTGCCGTCCCGGTTCGATTCGCCGTTCGCCTCGTTGTGCTTGTCGTCGTAGGAGACCAGGTCGCGCAGTGTGAACCCGTCGTGCACGGTGATCAGGTTGACCGAGGCGGTGGGCCGCCGCCGCTCCGCCCCGCCGTACAGGTCGGACGAGCCGCAGAACCGGGTGGCGAACTCACCGATCCCGACCGGGTGGCTGCGCCAGAAGTCGCGCATGCTGTCCCGGTACTTCCCGTTCCACTCCCGCCACAGCGCCGGGAAGCGGCCGATGTCGTAACTGTCCATCTGGCCCACGTCCCACGGCTCGGCGACCAGTTTCGCCTGGGACACCACCGGATCCTGCGAGACCATATCGAAGAACGCCGATACCTGGTCGAAGCCGCCCTCCTGGCGGGCGAGCGTCGGGGCCAGATCGAACCGGTAGCCGTCCACGTGCATCTCGATGATCCAGTAGCGCAGCGAGTCCATGATCAGCTGCAGCGTCCGCGGATCCCCGGCGTTGAGCGAGTTCCCGCAGCCGGTGGTGTCGATGTACTGGCCCGGGTCGGCCGGGTCGAGCCGGTAGTAGGCCGGGTTGTCCAGGCCGCGGAAGCAGAGCGTGGGACCCTCAGGCGCCGGCTTCGCAGGTGTGGTTGAACACCACGTCGAGCAGCACCTCGAGGCCGGCCGCGTGCAGCGCGTTCACCATGGCCTTGAACTCGGCGACCTGGCCGCCCGGCCGGCCGCCGCGCACCGCCGCGGAATACCCGTTGTGCGGCGCGAAGTAGCCGATCGTGTTGTAGCCCCAGTAGTTGGTCAGCCCACGCGCGGGCAGGAATGACTCGGGCACGCTCTGGTGCACCGGCAGCAGCTCGATCGGCGGTCACGCCCAGGTCGGTCAGGTAGCCGAGTGACCGACTCGTGGGCCAGGCCGGCGTACGTGCCGCGCAGTTCCTCCGGCACGCCCGGGTGGCGCATGGTGAACCCCTTGACGTGCATCTCGTAGATGACCGTGTCGGAGTACCGGCGCCGCACCGGGGCGGTGTCCGCCCACTGGAACGCCGGGTCCACGACCAGGCTGCGCGGCATGTGCCCGGCCGAGTCCAGCGTGCTGGGCGAGCCCGGGTCATCCGACCGTGTAGCCGAGCACTTCCGGGCCGAACGCCACCTCGCCGCTGATCGCCTTGGCGTACGGGTCGAGCAGCAGCTTGGCCGGGTTGCAGAACAGCCCGCGGGCCGGGTCATACGGGCCGGCCACCCGGTACCCGTAGGCCTGCCCCGGGCCCACGCCGGGGACGAACCCGTGCCAGACGCCGGCGTCGTAATCGCGCAGCGGGATCTGGGTTTCCCGGCCCGCGTCGTCGAACAGGCACAACGTCACGGCGTCGGCGACGCCGGTGGCCACGGCGAAGTTGGTGCCGCCCTGGCCCGGGGTGGCACCGAGCGGGAACGCGCTGCCCGGCAGTTCGTCCAGCGCCGGCCCGCTGGCCACGGCGGTCATCGCTTGTCCTGCTCGCGCAGCTCGCGGACGATGTCGCCGACCGGGCGGATGTCCCCGTGCCGCCGCCGGATCAGGTCGGCGACCACCCCGGTCCAGCCGGTCTGGTGCGACGCGCCGAGCCCGGCCGCATTGTCGCCGTGGAAGTACTCGTTGAACATCAGGTTGTCCTTCCAGGCCGGGTCGTGCTGCAGCCGGTCCACCCAGCCAAAGCACGGGTCGGCGGCCGTCCGCGCCGGTCAGGAAGATCGAGATGAGCCGGGACTGCAGGTCGTTGACGATGTCGGCCAGCGGCTTCTGCTGCCCTGACCCGGTCGGGTACTCGAACGTGAGGTCGTCGCCGAAGAACCTGGCGTAGCGCTCCAGCGACGCGCAGATCAGGTAGTTGAGCGGGAACCACAGCGGCCCGCGCCAGTTGGAGTTCCCGCCGAACATGTCCGTGGTCGATTCGGCTGGCTCGTAGTCGATGGTGGCGTTGAAGCCTTCCACATCGAGCTCGTACGGATGGTCCCGGTGGTAGGCGGACAGCGCGCGCAGCCCGTACGGGGAGAGGAACTCGCTCTCGTCGAACATCTTGGTGAACAGCTTCTCCAGGCGGTCGATGCCGACCACGCTCAGCAGCAGCCGCTGGCTGCCCGGCTCCCCTCGCATCAGGCCGGTCTCCTGGAGCTTTTCGCGGTCGTGCAGGCCACGCCGCTGCGCGTAGCCGGCGAACTGCTTGCTGATCATGAGCGCGCGATCGAGCATCTGCTCGTCGGCCACGGCGGCCGCCAGCATCGGGATGATCCCGACCATGGACCGGACCTTGACCGGGACCGCGCTGCCGTCCGGGGTGAGCAGCCGGTCGTAGTACATCCCGTCCTGCGTCGTCCCACAGCCCCTGGCTGTCGATCGCGTCGCTGATGGCGGCGAAGTGGTCCAGGAACTTGAGGATCAGATCGTTGCCCGGCCGCTGGCCGCTCCAGTTGAGCACGATCGCGATGGAGGCCATGGCGATGGCGTAGAACGCCATCCAGCCGGTCGCGTCCGACTGCTCCAGCGTGCCGCCGACGGGCAGGTGGGACCGGTCGATCGGGCCGATGTTGTCCAGCCCGAGGAAACCGCCCTCGAAGAGGTTGTTGCCGTCGGCGTCCTCCATGTTCACCCACCAGGTGAAGTTGACCAGCAGCTTGTCGAACACCCGGCTCAGGAAGTCCAGGTCCCGGCGCGCCGTCGATGGCGAACACCTCCAGCGCGGCCCAGGCCTGCACCGGCGGGTTCACGTCGCTGAAGTCCCACTCATAGGCGGGCAGCGCCCCGTTCGGGTGCTGGAACCACTCCCGGCACAGCAGGACCAGCTGGTACTTGGCGAACGCCGGGTCCACGTGGGCCAGCGCCACGCAGTGGAAGGCCAGGTCCCAGGCCGCGAACCAGGGGTACTCCCACTTGTCCGGCATGGACATGATGTCGAAGCTGTTGAAGTTCCGCCATCGTGAGTTGCGGCCGGTCTGGCGGCTGGCCGGCGGGGGTGGCTGGGCCGGGTCGCCGTCCAGCCAGCGGGCCACGTCGTAGTAGTAGAGCTGCTTACTCCACAGCAGCCCGCCGAACGCCTGCCGCATGACCTGCGCCTCGTCCTCGCTCGCGGTGCGCGGGGTCAGCCCGGCGTAGAACTCGTCGGCTTCCTTGCGCCGGGCGGCCATGCGTCCGGCCGAACGTCTGGCCGAACGCCGCGCGCGGTCCGGGTCTTGCGCGGGCGCAGCCGCAGCCGCAGCTCGACCGTGCCACCCGGCGCGACCTCCAGCTGGTACCAGGCGGCGCACTTGGTGCCGCGCCGCTCCGGGTTGACGGTGGCCGCGCCGTGGATCACGTGGTCGTTGATCCCGTCCTTGGGATAGGGCGTCTCCGGCTCGGCGCCGTACAGCCGGGCCACGTTCGTCTCGTTCTCGCAGAACAGCAGTCGCGGCTCGGTGCCGTCCGGTGCCTTGTCGGCCAGCAGTTCCAGGGTGCCCAGGTACGGGTGCTCCACCTGGACCGAGGCGGTGCCGGTGGCCGCCAGCTCGGGCTTGGCCGCGCCGGTGTCCCAGGACCAGGTGTTGCGGAACCAGGCGGTCGGCAGCACGTGCAGCGTGTCGGTGTCCGGGCCCGCGTTGGTCACGCTGATCACCATCAGCAGGTCGGTGGGGTCCGCCTTGGCGTAGTGCACCTCGGTGATCCAGTACGCCGGCGTCGAACACGCCGGTGTCCAGCAGTTCGTACTCCGGGTCGTGCTTGCCCCGGCGGCCGTTCTCGGCGCGCAGGTCCTCGTACGGGAACGCCTGCTGCGGGTAGTGGTAGCGCCACCGGTTCCAGGCGTGGCTGGGCAGCGAGTCCAGGTACCACCAGTACTCCTTGGCGTCCTCGCCGTGGTTCGCCTCGGCCCCGGTCAGCCCGAAGATCCGCTCCTTGAGGATCGGGTCGCGGCCGTTCCACAGCGCCAGGCCCAGGCACAGCCGCTGCTCGATGTCGCAGAACCCAGCCAGGCCGTCCTCGCCCCAGCGGTAGGCGTGTGACCGGGCCCAGTCATGCGGCAGGAACGTCCACGCCTCGCCGTCCGGGCTGTAGTCCTCACGGACCGTGCCCCACTGCCGCTCGCTGACATAGGGGCCCCACAGGTACCAGTCGCCAGCCTGCCGCAAGCCATCCTCAAGCCGCCCAA